>OY770023.1:6270000-7596606 GCA_963669335.1 Rhodospirillales bacterium | reverse complement strand
TTGAGGACGCCGAGATGATGAAAGCCCCACAGGACAGCGGAGCATCCTTAGCCCTGAGTGATGAGCCCTTGGACGAGCCAACCAGGGACCAGTTCTTCAGCGTCTGCTTCCCATTCTACAATGCCGATGCGTTGAGCGATAAAGCGCTCGACAGGCCAAGGGAGTGCTATCCCTTTAGGGCCACCATTCTGTGTAGCGGCATCAGTCCGGACATTACCTCTCTATAGAGGCAAGCCTTTCGATCCGACCCTGTCCGCTATGAAGCGCCAACAGCGATGTGCGGTGAGTCGGGCCCACCGCACAGGATCGAGCTAGCTGTGCGAACCCTCACCGCCCTTAATTGACAAGTAGGCGGGGCTCTGACCTCATCTCCCCTCGCCTCAACCCTCCGCATTCGCACGGAAGGCTGATGCCTTCGCGCGGTTGCCACAGGTCCGCATGCTGCACCAGCGACGCTTTCCGCTCTTGGAGGTGTCCTTGAAGAGCAGAATACAGCTTGTGCTCGAACAGGCACGCAGGCGCGCGCGTTCTTCCGAAGCCAACAAGGCTGCCGCCCTCTCGGCGATCATCCCCAGCGCCATAGGCGGGGTCAGCTCAAGGCTGCGCTGCTCCAGTCGGTAGAGGCTTGCCTGATAGACCAGCCTTAGGTTCGGATCGAAATCCAGGAGATGCCGATTGAGCTGGGCGAGGCTCTCCTGCTCGGGGTCACGCGTCTCGATCAAGGCCAGCATGAGCGACCTTATGGCCTCGCGCAGCGCCAAGGCCGACGCGACATCACCGTCATTCCAGAGCTCTCTCTTCGAGGTCAGACCGGCTGCCTCCAGCCAACGGAGCATCTGCTCCGGGCTCTCGATCAGCTCGACCACGCCATGGCGACCCAGCATCTGCGTGTTGACGAAGTCGAGCGCGAGGTCGTTGGCCACAAACTGAAATTCATTGGGCATATAACCAGAATAATGCTCCTTGACCGGTTAGACAATCTATTCCATGTCTGACTTGCAAAACGATGACAGGTGGTTACGTGCCGGTTGATGGAAGCGCCGACACCCACGCTAAGCCGCTGACCCGAGGGGAAAACCAACGATGATGAAGCACCTTGCCGCCGTGTTGTTCGGCCTCGCTCGGTTGGCACCGCTGCAGTCCCGGACAGCACCCACCACCTAGGGCTATGAGACGGTCGACGGGCACAAGACTTTCGTCCGCGAGGCCGGCGGGTCTGAAATCACGACAGAAAGGTTAGAGAGGTTGATGGACCTGAGCATAGTTGGACGGATCGAGGAGCTCTTTACCTTTCCGATCAAAGGACTGAGCCCGGTCGCCCATCAACACATCGAGCTGCAGGCGGGCGAGGGATTTCCCGGTGACCGCCTGTTCGGCTTCGCCAAGGGCAATAGCGGCTTTGACCCGAACAACCCCAAGCCTCTGCCCAAGCACCGCTTCCTGGTGCTGATGCAGCACGCCAAGATCGCCGGGCTCAGCACCAGCTTCGACCCCGCCACCTACATCTTCACCGCGACAGAGGCCAATGGTCAGGTCTTTACGGCCGATCTCTCCGCCGATGGCGAGCGCGCGGCCGCAGCCTTCTTCGCCGATTATCTAGGCTTGGAAGAGGCCGAGACGCCCTTCTTCGCCAGTGCCGCACCGCACCGCTTTACCGACGTCTCGGTCGTCTCACCGACGATGATGAATGCCGTCTCGCTGATCAACCTGGCTTCGGTCCGTGCCTTCGCTGCGCGTATCGCCAAGCCCGTCGATCCGATGCGCTTTCGCGGCAACATTCTCTTCGACGGATGGCCTGCCTTTGCCGAGCTGGATCTGGTCGGAGAGACCATCACGGTCGGCGCGACCAGCTTCCGAATCCTGCTGCGCACCAAGCGTTGCCCGGCAACTGAGGTCAATCCTGCAACAGCCGAACGTGACATTCCGGTCCCGAAGCTGCTGCAGGATTGCTATGGACACTCCGACATGGGCGTTTATGCCGAAGTCATCTCCGACGGCGACTTGAAGATTGGCGACAGCATCTCGCTCAGCGGATAACAGCCGCCGAATGGGGAACCTTTCTCCATAACATCCCTGTTATCTCTGTCACTTGCAAAATGTGACTTATGTCACCCTGACCGGCGTCTCATACTTCCCATCCGATCACCAATCCGTGGTCCAAGACCCAGGCCCGACGGGCGCGAAGAGAGACACAACAGGGACGACATCATGAGCCGCAAGGACCTTCTGCTCGACCAGCCGTCACGACGGCTAGGACTGGACCGCCGCAGCGTTCTGAAAGCCGGAACCGCGGCCACCGCAGGCCTTCTTCTGGGCTCGACCTTGCCCTTCGGCGCCGCGCGGGCGGAACCCAAGCGCGGCGGTCATCTGCGCTTGGGTCTGCGCGGGGGATCGACCACCGATACCTTCGACCCAAGCTTCTATCCCGACGTCTTCATGGGCACCCTGGCCTACGCAATCGGCAACGCGCTGGTGGAAATCAAGCCTGACAACAGTATCGGGCCCGAACTGGCGGAAAGCTGGGAGGCACGGCCCGGGGCAGCCGAATGGGTCTTCAAGCTGCGCAAGGACGTGACCTTCCACAACGGTAAGCCTTTCGAGGCAGAGGATGTGATCGCGACCATCGCCCACCACCGCACGGAAGACACCAAGTCGGGGATGAAGACCCCGCTGAAACCCATCACCGACATCAGGGCCGAAGACAAGCACACCCTGGTCTTTACCCTGGATGCCGGGAATGCAGACTTCCCTTACATCTTCACCGACTACCGCCTGATCATGTTCCCCTCGAAGGACGGGCAGATTGTCTGGCAGGAGGGTGCCGGCAGCGGCGGCTATCGCGTGATCGAGTTCGAGCCGGGTGTCAGGGCGCAGGTCGAGCGCAACCCCGACTACTGGCGCGGCGACACCCACGCCCATTTCGATTCCGCCGAACTGATTACCATGACCGATGCGGCGGCACGGCAGAATGCCCTCATGACCGGCGCCATCGACGCAATGGACAGCGTGGACCTGAAAACCGTCGGCTTCTTCGCCAAACAGCCAGGCGTCAACGTGGTCTCGACCACCGGCGCGCTGCACTACACCTTTGCCATGGACTCGCAATCCAAAGAGTTCTCGAACAACGATCTGCGCCTGGCGATGAAGTACGCCATCGACCGCGAAGACTTCCTGAGGCGGATCCTCAAGGGCTATGGCGCCGTCGGTAACGACCACCCCGTCGCGCCGACCATGCAGTTCTTCGCGCCTGAGGTCGAGCAAAGGGTCTATGATCCAGACCGGGCCAAGCACCATCTAAAGAAGGCTGGCATGGACGGCTTTGCCATCAACCTCAGCACCGCCGAATCCCTCTACAACGGCGCCGTCGATGCCGCCGTGCTCTATAGGGAGGCTGCCGCGCCGGCCGGAATCGACATCACCGTGGTGCGCGAGCCCTCCGACGGCTACTGGTCCAACGTCTGGAAGAAGCGGACCATGTTCGCCGGCTACTGGGGCGCGCGACCGACGGCCGACCTGATCCTCTCGACCGCCTATGTGGGCGGCGCACCCTGGAATGAGACCTCGCTCGAGAACGAGAAACTGGATCAACTGATCGCTGCGGCCCGCGCGGAACTGGACAACGATAAGCGGGCAGAGATGTACCGCGACATCCAGATTCTGATGCGAGATGAGGGCTCGACGATCATCCCGGCCTACGCCAGCAATGTCTTCGCGCTTTCCGACAAGGTCGCGCACAACCAGGCCATGAGCGCCAACTGGGAGCTGGACGGCCGGCGGGCCATAGAACGTTGGTGGTTTGCCTAAAGCGGTTGGTGTAACCTGAACGCGATGAAGACCTACCGACGGGCCGTCCTGGTGCGACGGCCCCAGTCTGCCGACGACCTGGGCGAGATCCGGATCGAAGACGCTGCCTGGCGGCTTCTGGAACAGGGCTGCTTTCTCGCGCGCCTCCGCTACCTCTCCATTGATGTCGCCATGCGCAGCTGGATGATGGATAGCCACTCCTACGTCGCAACGATACCGATCGGTGCTGTGCCGCGCGCCTGCGGTCTCGCCGAGGTGATTGAATCCAAGCATAGCGGCTTCCAAAACGGCGACGTCGTGCTGGGAGACTTCGGCGCTCAAGAGCTTGTCGTGAGCGACGGGTCCGGCGTCGTGCGCGTTCCCACGGAAACCATTGATCCTGCCCGTTGGGCCGGGAGCCTGGGATTGACCACCGGCATGACGGCCTATCTGGGGCTGACCAAGGTGGGGCAACCCAAGCCCGGACAGACCGTCCTGGTCTCAGGCGCTTCCGGCGCAGTCGGCTCGATCGTGGGCCAGGTTGCCCGCTTGCTGGGCTGCCGGGTCGTCGGCTTTGCCGGCGGCGCTGAGCGGTGCCGAGAGGCGGTCCAGGACTTGGGCTTCGATGCCTGCCTCGACTACCGCGCCCCGGACCTGGCCGATGACCTGCACGCCGCGTGCCCCGAGCGTGTCGATCTCTTCTTCGACAACACCGGCGGTGCGATCCTGGACCACGCACTCGATTGGATGAACCCGCATGGCCGCATTGTGCTCTGCGGATCCACGGCCGCCCGAGCAACCGGTGAGCCGCCTGTCATCAACGCAGTCCGATCGCTGATCATCGATCGCTTGACCGTGCAGGGTTTCATCCTCTTCGACCATGCTGCCGCCTACGGCGAAGCCGTCGCCAAACTCGCCGCGTGGCATGACAGCGGGGATCTCCGGATCTTCGTACCGGAAGATATCCGCGAGGGCGGACTGGAGGGTTTCTCTAGCGCATTGAAGGACGCGGTGGAGGGCAACAACAGCGGCAAGCTGATCCTGAAACTCTAAGCAGCCTGTCCGCGCGAAGCTGGATCGGTGGCCTTTGCCTCACTCACTCAGGCTGCAGCCATCTCGCGCGCTCGCGGTTGGCGTCCAGAATGCTGCGTAGAAGGACCAAGGTCTCGCGCACCAAGGGGCTGGGCGCCCGGCTGCTGGTGGCCAAGCCAAGCGATCGCCAGATGCTGGGGTCGACAATTCGCCTTGCGACGAGCGTCCCGCTCTCCACCTCTTTCCAGACGGAGCTGAAGGGCAGGATCGTGATCCCTTCACCGGCAGCCGCGAAGGACACATGTGCATCTAGCGTCTCCAGTTCGCGCGCCACCCGGATCGTGTGTCCGGCTTCTTGGAAGGCTCTCTCGATCATCAAGCGATAATGCGCGGGCCTGGATTGGACGATGAGTGGAAAGGAGGCGCACGCCGCCATGGGAATGGTCTCGGCCTCAGCGCGAAACATGTCCGGACGCCCGATGGCATAGAGTGCCTCGCGACCGATCTCTTCATAGACCAGACCACTCGGCCGCGGCGGCAGATAGAACAGGCCGATATCCGTTGTCTGCGCCAGCAGCTCTTCCTGTATCTCGGCATTCAAGTGTTCGAAGATGTGGATCGCCGCCTTGGAAAAGCGGCTGTAGAAGGCATTCAGCAGAGGGGCCAGGATCAGGTTTCCAATCCGTAGCGGGATCGCCACCTTGATCTCGCCGACATAGTCGCCCTTGGCGCTCTCAGCCACCGCTTGCAGCTTGGCGTATTCCTCGGCGATCCGGGCTGCATGCTCGCGGATCTCGACACCGGCTGCGGAGAGGCGCACGCCGCGACCGGTCCGCTCGAAGAGGCGGACGTCAAGACTGGCCTCGAGATCGCGCATGATGCGACTGACCGCTGGCTGTGACATGCCGATCTTGTTGGCCGCACGAGAGAAGGACCCCATGGCGGAGACGGTCAGGAAGATCTGCAGATGGCGAATGTTCACGGCGGCCAGCTCAAACATGACACAACACTATTGTTATATATAGCACTGACGCTGTCTAACCGTCCAGTCCTTCGTCTATGTGCTAAGATCTCTCCAAAATCAGCTTCTCTCGACCATTTGGAATCTTAGTTCAGCGCTGGGAACTATGACCAAGAAACAACAAAAACATAATACCTGATGCTCGTATCATAGGTCTTCTGACCCCTCAGAGACCGGTCTAGGCTCGGTGGGTTGATCAAGACTGTCCCGGGAGACTGCTCGTGCCTGCCACACTTGAAACGAAACAGCGACGCGGTCGTCGCGCGGGCGGCAGGCGCGCGCAGACGGGTGGGCAGCAGGAAGCAGCCGCGCCACCGCTCCCGACACGACGTCCCGTGGCACCGCTGGAGGTTCTGTCGCCCGACGAGATCGAGCTGGTCCATAACTATGCGCTACGCGTCCTGGAGACCGTGGGGCTGGAGTTCATGCTGCCGGAGGCCTGGGACATCCTGGAGGCCAATGGCGTCACCGTCGATCGTGAGAGCGGCATGGCGCGCTTTCCCAGAGCGGTTGTCGAACACTGGGTGGCCCAGGCGCCCTCAACCATCACCTTGCGATCGAAGGACGGCCAGCGGGACGTCACCTTCGGCGGCGACCAGATCGCTTACGGCTCGGTCGCCAGCGCACCCAACGTGCTCGACCGAGAGCGCGGCAGGCGCCCCGGCGATCAGGCGAGCTTTCGTGACCTGGTGAAGATCAGCCATGGCTTAGAGACCTGCAGCTTCATGTCCGGCTATCCGGTCGAGCCCATCGACCTTCCCGTCAACACCCGCCATCTCGATTGCTATCGCGACCTCCTGACCCTGACCGACAAGCCCTTCCGCATCTACGCGATCGGCAAGACCCGCGTTCACGACGCCCTGGCCATGGTCGAACTGGCTCATGGTATCGATGGAACCACCTTGGCCCGCCAGCCCCGGCTGATGACCAACCTCAACGTAAACTCCCCGCTGAAGGTGGACGCCCCCCTGCTGCAGGGTGCGATGGAGATGGTGCGCAACGGACAGATCGTGGTGGTCACGCCAGTCGCCTTTGCCGGGGCGATGTCGCCCATCACCCTCTCCGGCTCTTTGATCCAGTTCAACGCCGAGTGTCTGGCGACCATTGCCTTCTTGCAAATGGTGCGCCCTGGTACGCCCCTGCTCTACGGCTCCGTCTTCTCCAACATCGACATGAAGTCCGGCGCGCCAACCTTTGGAACACCTGAGCATGTCACCGGACTGGTCGCCACCGGACAGCTTGCTCGCCGCTACAAGATCCCCATGCGCGGCTTTCTCTCGGCCTCGTCCAAGGCGGTTGACGCGCAAGCGGCCTACGAAACCTTGAACTGCCTCTGGGCCAACGTCCTGGCGGGTGTTCACTGCGTCTTTCACGCCCACGGTTTTCTCGATGCAGCCCTGATCTCCTCCTACGAAAAGGCGATTCTGGATTCGGAAATCATCGGCATGATGCAGGCGATCCCGCCGCGGGTTGACTTTTCCGACGCTGAGGAAGCGCTGGAGGCCATCAAGGATGTGGGGCCAGGGGGACACTATCTCGGCGCGCCGCACACCATGTCGCGCTACCAATCCGCCTTCTACCGTCCCTTCCTGGCCGACTGGCAGCCCTATGAATTCTGGGCCGACAGGGGCGCCATCGAGACCGAGGAAAGGGCCGGCCAGAAGTGGCGCGAACTGCTGGAGCGCTATAGCCCGCCCGAGAGCGACCCCGGCAGACTGGAGGCGCTCGGCGACTTCGTTACAAAGAGAAAGCAGGAGATCGGGTCGGAGGAGATTTCGTGAAACCAGCCCGCCCCACCTCCGTCGTGCAGTAACGCCAACAAGCGGATTCGAGATGAGTGTTCCAAAGGCCCTCTTTTCACCCTACCGATTGCGATCGCTGGCGCTGAAGAATCGGATCGTCAGTGCGGCCCATGCCTCTGGCTTTACCGACAACGGCATGCCGGCAGAGCGCTACCAGGCCTATCACGAGGAGAAGGCGAAGGGCGGCGTCGCGCTGACCATCATCGGCGGCTCTTCCAACATCTCGCGGGATTCCGGATCGATCTACGGGCAGATCTATGTCGGCGACGACGCGGTCATCCCGCACTTCCGCAAGCTCTCCAAGCGGATCCATGCCCACGACTGCGCCGTCTTCTGCCAGATCACCCACATGGGCCGCAGGACCAGCTGGCAGGGCGGCGAGTGGCTCAGCACCATTGCGCCCTCGCGGGTCCGCGATCCGGCACATCACGCGCTGCCGCGCGAGGCGGAGATCGAAGACATCCATCGCGTCACCAAGGCCTTCGGCGATGCGGCGATGCGCTGCGAGGAAGGCGGGCTCGATGGCTGCGAGATCCTGGTCAGCGTTCATCTGCTGGGCCAGTTCCTCTCCCCCTTGAGCAACCTGCGTGAGGACGAATACGGCGGCGATCTCATGGGCCGCACGCGCTTCCTGCGGGAGGTCTTGGCAGAAGTGCGCAGCCGTGTCGGCGAGGCCTTCATCGTCGGCCTGCGCTACAACGCCGATGAAAGCAACGAGGGCGGCATCGACGCAGAAGAAGGGATCCGGATTGCCAGGCTGATTGGCGGCATGAGCGATGTTGTCGACTACATCAACGTGAACGGCGCCTACGGCGGCACGACAAAGGGCATGTCTGAGGCCTTTCCCGGCATGGGAAATCCCAGCGCGCCCTATCTGGCACTGGCCAAGCGCGTGCGCGAAGCCAGTGGCCTTACGACCATGCAGGCTGCCCGCATCACGGATCTCGCCACCGCCAGCTTCGCGGTCGAAGACGGCGCGCTCGATCTGGTCGGCATGGTTCGCCCGAACATCGCCGATCCGCATCTGGTGCGCAAAACCCTTGCGGCGGAGGATGCACGCGTTCGGCCTTGCGTCGGTGCCGGCCATTGTTTGGATCGCGCCTACACCGTCGGCAGCATGATCTGCATCCATAACGTTTCGACCGGACGGGAGACGCGCTTCCCGCACGCACTCGGCCGCAGCGAGAGCCCACGCAAGGTCGTGGTGGTCGGCGGCGGACCAGCCGGACTGGAGGCTGCGCGGGTCGCGGCCGCGCGCGGTCATCATGTCGTCCTCTTCGAAGCCGGCAGCCGGCTGGGCGGACAGATCGTGCTGGCGGCTAACGCGGGCTGGCGTCGGGACCTGATCGGCATTGTCGATTGGTATCAGTCGGAACTCGCTTTGCTGGGCGTGGACCTCAGGCTGAACGTCTATGCGGAAACTGCGGAGATTGAGAGCGAATCTCCCGACGTGGTTCTGATAGCGACGGGCGGTGTTCCAGACCTGGACCTCGACCTAGGTGGCGGAGATCTGGCGGTCAGCACCTGGGACCTGCTGTCCGGCCAGGTGTCACCCTCAAGCGGGCAGATCCTGGTTTACGACGAGGTTGCCGGCCATGGTGCAATCTCGACGGTCGATTGGCTGAGCCGACAAGCGGGGTCCATTGACTTCGTCACGCCTGATCGCATGGTCGGTCGCGAGCTGGGCGGACTGACCCTGCCACAGTATCTGGAACAGCTCTATTCGGCCGGCGTGGAGATGATTACCGACCGGCGCCTGCTTGGGATCGAGCGCGAGGGCAATGGTTTGGTCGCCCTGCTGCAGAACGTCTTCTCCCGCCAGACCGAGCGACGGGCAGCGGCGCAGATTGTGGTGGATCGCGGGACCGCGCCCTGCCTCGATCTCTACCACGATCTGAAAGAGGCTTCGGCCAATGCCGGTGCCATCGATTTCGATGCCTTTGCCGAGGGTCTGCCCCAACCGAACCAGCCGGAAGCCGGAGCAGGCTTCCTTCTCTATCGGATCGGCGATGCAGTCTCGAGCCGCGACGTCCACGCGGCGATCTTCGACGGGCACCGCATAGCACGGCCCCTCTGACCCAGAGTTTGCGGGACGAGATGCAGGAGCAGGCAATGAAACCGAAGATCCAGCCGAACAGGGCGACCAAGGCCTGGGCCACCGAGCGCATCGGGGGCTTCATTGCTCAGACAAGCCGGATAGCGGACGAGCCCGCCTGCGAGCGATCGCGGCTAGCCATCCTGGATACCCTAGGCTGCGCCCTTCTGGGACGCGACAGCCCGGAGGCCGAGGCCGCCTTAGCGGCCGTTCGTCCCTGGGGACAGGGCAATGCTCAGGTGATCGGCCGCAGCGAGACCCTGCCCGCACCCTGGGCCGCGTTCGTCAACGCCACGGCGGCGCACTCCTTGGATTTTGATGATTGGGACGATCCCTCCCTCACCCACACGACGGCGATCCTCTTGCCGGCGATCCTTGCAGTCGCTGACGATCGCCCAGCCGGGATTCCTGAACTTCTCGATGCCCACATCGTCGGGGTCGAGGTCCTGCTGAGGCTGGGGGAAGCGCTCAATCCTAGTCACTACTGGTCCGGCTGGCATGCAACCTCGACGATCGGGGCGATCGGTGCAGCAGCAGCCGTGGCCCGCTTCCTGCAATTCGATCAAGAGCGCGCGACTCTTGCCCTTTCGATCGCGTCGAGCCTTGCCGGCGGTCTGGTGAGCCAGTTCGGCACCATGACCAAACCAGCCCACGCTGGCTTTGCCGCCAAGGCCGGCGTTCTCGCCGCTGCGATGGCAAAGGCCGGGTTCACGGCCGAGCCCTCGGTGGTCGACGGCCCGGTCAGCCTGCGCTCGACCATGAGCAGCGCCCCTGCCGAGAGCTTCGAAGCGCCGTTCAGCAAACTCGGCGATCCCTGGGCCATCGTGGAGCATGGCCTGCACATCAAGTTCTATCCCTCTTGCGGTGGAACCCACCGGGTCATTGAGGCAGCGATCAGACTGCACGACCTGCACAGCCTTGCGAGCGAGGAGATCGAGTCCATCGAGATCAACGTGCCCGATTTCATGACCTCGCTCCTGCCCTATGGCGTGCCCAAGAGCCGCCCCGAAGCGCTCTTCAGCTTTCCTTACTGCACAGCGGCAGGTCTGGTGCGCGGCCGGGTCGGCATAGATGAATTCTCTGAGGAGGCACTGACCTGCCCGAAGATTCTGGCGCTAGCGGGTCGAGCAAGGATCACAAGCCGCAACAGCAGGTACGAAACACGGCTCTTCGGTGAGGGTGAGTTCGACGTCGTGACCCTGAGGACACGCGATGGCCGTTCCGTCAGTGCGGCCGTCGACATACCCTATGGCGCGCCACCCCGCCTGGCCGATGCGGAAACCGTCGAGAAGAAGTTCCTCGACTGCGCCAGCCGCGCAGTCTCCTCACAGCAGGCAAGACAGATTGTCGGCCATCTTCTGCCTGAACGCAGCAACTCCAGTATCGAGCAGTTGCTTCAATCCCTGCGAGGCTAGCGCGAATGAAATGGTTCGATCTCCGGCTGGAGGGATCGACGTTGCAGAACCCACCAAGAATGCTCGCAAATCATCCCATTTTGTTGGGTTACGCGCTGCACAGAGGATGCAGAAACGGTGTCTTCACCTGCAAGCCAAGGCCTGATCGGCTTCTCCAAACCTCGGTCTCCGGGTCTAGAGATCCGCCGCGCTTGAACATGATCGATTGATCGGTCAGGTCGCGCTCGAGGAGGCGCGTGCCGAAGGCGCCCTCGATGGCCAGAGGGGCTTGCGGCAGGCAAGCAGCCAGCGCGAGTTGGGCACGCGTGAGTAAGCTGGTCTCGCCGACGTGGGCCCCAAGGATGACCGGAAGACCCCGTGCTGCCGCCGACTTGGCCAGCTCCAAGCTGCGCAGGATGCCACCCATCTTGGACACGCGGAGGTTCAGGACCCAGAGGGAAGGCTGACTGATCAGATCATCCAATTGCTCTAACCGACAGAGGCTCTCGTCCAGGATGATCTTTAGGTCCAGCGCCTCGGCCACCTGCGCCGCGCCTTCCAGGTCTCCGGCAGAGAGCGGTTCTTCGACAGCCCAGAGGTAGGGCCGAAGCTGGGTTAAGTGAGCGATGCAGTTGGCCGGATCGCGCCAGAGGTTGTTGGCATCGGCACGCATCCGCAGACGCTTGCCGAAGAGATGGCGCAACAGCTTGGCACGGCGCAGATTGCGCCAGGGGTCTAGGCCGAGCTTCATTTTCACGTCGAAGAGCCCGACTGCGCGGTAGGCAAGTGCCTGGGCCAGAAAACCAGCACCACCGCCGGCACCGAGAACCGCGGAGTAGCGCAAGGGATCTTTGCGCTGCGCGCCACCCAGCAATGCCTCCAGCGGCACGCCCTCTCGACGACCCAAACGGTCCAGCAGGGCCATCTCCAAGGCACAGACGGCGGCGGGATTGGCGTCGATCAGATCGCGTTCGGCTGTTAGCCAAGCGGCAAGCTCCTCCAAGGACTGGAGATTGCGAGAGAGCACGTAGGCATAGCGCCGCAGGAAGCCCGCCACACTGGCCAGGGTTTCACCCGTCACATAGCCACGCGGACAGGCCTCACCGAAGTGCGCCTCGTCACCCTGATCCAAAGACAGAATGACGTTCTCCGCCCGGCTTCGGGTCGCAGAGGCGTGGCTAAAGGACCAGCGAAAGGCGACAGGAAAGTGCCAGAGATTGATCGCCTGGTCCTTCATTGCACCGTCTCCACTTTGCCGAAGGCTGTCAGATCGACCTGCCAGTCAGATTTATGAGCCAGACAAACCGGTTTGAACTGAGCCTCGCGTTGACCTTGGATGACCGCCTGACGCTTGCAGTGTTCGCCGGCACCGGGCCGCAGCAGGACCAGCCGCAGAGGCAGCAACCGCCCGCTTGCCCGCTTGGCCTCGTACTCGAGGTTGAGTGCCCGCAGCGCCTGGTCGATCTCGTGACAAATCCGCTCTTCTGCCGCCGCAGATATCGCCCCCTCCAGCTCCAGCAGCAGCTCGTAGCGCCGCTCGTCCTGGTCTGCGAGGGCCAGGAAGAAGGGTGCGCGACGCTCGCAGGCGGCCAAGCGGCCGGTCACGGCGGCGATCAGATCCTCCTCAGCCAGCTTCTCACCGGTGATGTTAGTCATCCCGCGTCCCTTGCGCAGGAAGGTCAGGGTCGGCGTGCGGCCGATCCAGCCGGACACGCGAACCAGATCGTTCATGTCATAACGGTAGAGGCCGGCCGCGGTGGTGACGAAGATATAGTAGTCGCGATTGGCCTCTAGCTCGGCCAGACTGAGGAAGGCAGGACGCCCAGCCTCCCAATCCTCCCGCTCCACGAACTCAAAGACGCTCTGGTGCAAGGTCGGAAGGCAGCTGTTGGTCAGGCAATCCAGATTGACCGTGGCGATTACCTCGCTGGCGCGATAACCGATCTCGACGACGCGACAACCCTCCGGAAGCTCTGGGCACAGAGCTTCCAGCGCGACACCGCAACTGCCGCCGGTCCAGGTCGCAAGCGCGCCTAGGTCCGGCCAGAGCGAGCCGAGCTGCAGCGGCTGAGCGCCGGCAAGCAGACGCCGCAGCCGCGGGCTTGGACCCGCCCCTTGGCGCAAGCGCTGGCGCACCAGGTAAGCCAGGCGCGGATCCAATTGGTCCAAGATGTCTGAACTGCCGCTGACCAGATCAGCCATAAGACGATCACGATTGCTTTCTGCCGTCTCTACCAGCTTGAAGCAGGTGGAGGGATTGGCTGCGACCAGTCCGGTCAGCCGCGGCGAGGCCAAACCCAGCAGGGTAGCCAAGTAATAGCGCGTCTCGTAGTCCGGTACTGAGGACACCGCCTCAGGAAGCAGGAAGAGCGCCTTGACCAGGCATGAGAGGCTGCGTTGTGCCTGCCCGGTGGCCGAGCCATAGCAGCCGCCGGCACGTTGACCTTCAACTGCAGCTCCGGTCAGAGACAGGATCTCGCCCCGGAAGAAGGAGGTTTGCCGCTGCAGGGTGAGCGCCATCAGACGCTGTGCCTCACAGTTGTGGCGCTGCACCTCGGCGGTCACCGGGACGTCCTTTGGCCGACCCGTCGTACCGCTGGTGCGGGCATAGCCGAGGGGTTGAGCCTGGGTCAGCAGGCGCCGACCGCTGCTGGCCTGCTGATCGATGAAGCCTCTCAAGCTCTCGTAGGTCTGAACCGGCACGGCCTCGCCATAGCTGCGCCAATCGCTGATGGCGTTGAAGCCGTGCTGCCGGCCGAAGGCAGTGTTTGCATTCTGCTGCAAGATTCGCTCCAGGGTCTGAGCCTGTACGCGCTCTGGGTCTTGCGCCAGGGCAATCAGAGGCTGGCGATACCGCGTCTCGACTTTCTGCATGGCCAGTGGCAGGGCCAGCCTGGCCAGCGCTTGTGTTGCCTTGCGTATCATCGTGGGTCTCCTTTGTTCGGATTGACCGCGAAGGGAGCCAGAGCCTGGCCGAAGAAGCCTTGTGGGTAGTTAGGGTTGCGCAGGCCCAAGACGCCGACCTCGCGGTCCTTGGGAAGCAGGCGCGTGCCGAAGATGAGATCCCAGACGATCAGGTTGTTGCCGAAGTTGTGGTCCGAAATGCGCGGTGCCTTGGCATGGTGCCAGCGATGCAGCTCCGGGCCGCTGATGACCCAGTTGAGCCAGCCCAGCCGGACGTCCAGGTTGGCGTGCTGGAAGAAGCCGTTGACGGCATAGAAGACCAGGTAGGCGGCCATGACCTCTCCGCCGACGCCCAAGAGAAGGAAGGGCAGGCTGTCGAATGCGAGCTGCATGACCTTCTCGAACGGATGGAAGCGCACGACGCTCGAGGCATGGAGGCCCAGGGGCGCGTGATGCACGGCGTGCAGACGCCAGAGAAGGGGGTAGCGGTGGCAGGCGCGATGCAGCCAGTAACGTAGGAAGTCAGCGGCCACCAACATCACCAGCACCTGAAGTGCAATCGGCCAGTTGTGCGGCCAGAGATCCACCGCGCTGAGGCTTCCAGTCTCGGCAATCCAGACCACAGCGGCGGTCATCAAGCCCGTCAGTGCCAACTGCACGAAGAGCAGATAGAGGGCATCGGTCCGCAGATCTCGGCCCTTTGCCTGCCAATCGTGACGATAGGGCAGAAGCTGCTCTGCGATCATCACTGCTGCAGCCCCCAGGAGGGCCGCCAGATAAGCAGCGAATGGGGCCGCGATGCCGAGATCGCTGGACCAGGCAAACAAGGTCAGCGCGCCCCCCAGGATCATCGGATAGAGGGCCGGGCGGGCGAGCCTGGCCAAGCGCCCCAGCCCGACCTCCGTCCGCCCCGCAGCGCGCCAGTGCAGGCCGAGGACCAGGCAGAAAGCCGCCAGTACCAGATGAAACGCAGTCGGCAGCGGGAAGGCAAACCAAGGGGCCTCAAGCAGACCGACGACGCCGACAACCGCGCGCGCCAGCATGGCCGCCAGATAGAGCCCGCCGAGCAAAGAGAGGGCCAGTCCCCAGCCAGGTCTCGGGCGCCCGTCGACAGCTCGGATCAGGAGGATCAGACCCAGCAGGATGGCCAGCTGGCAGACCAGCAGCCAGTCATAGGGAAGTGTGCCGCTGTCCCAATAGGCCGGGCCCGGTATGACCGCGACGTCAGCTAAGCTGTGCAGAGCCTGCAGCACGATCCGCAAGGAGAAGAGAGCAGCCAACAGACTGAGCGCTCGTCTGACCGCGGCGGGATCGCTGATCCCACCGACTCTATCACAGGCTCGGATCCCTTCTTCGATGTCCTTCTCTGCCACCATCAACCCTCTCCTTAGGTCAGTCGCTATGCTAAATTGAACGTCGTTCAGAATATATAGAATGAAATGAACATCGTTCAATAAATATTCTGAATCGAGAATCGCTGACGCTGATAGGCGGTTGGGCGGTGCCCGGATCCAAGGCTGTCGAAAGATCGGGGCTGTCGAAAGATCGGGGCTGTTGCAGGAGCGGGCCCCTGCCATTAGGCCTGATGCAGTGGAAGGGAGCCGCAGCGGCTATGGCACGACGATCAGATCATTCGCGCGATCAGCTTTTCGAACTGATGGTGGCTGCGGCGCAGGAGATCATCACAGAGGAAGGCATCGAGGGCCTGACGGCGCGGCGCCTGGCTGCGGCTGTCGGCTATTCACCCGGTTCGATCTACAACGTCTTCCGCAATCTGGATGGCTTGATCGTTGCGGTGAATTCCAGAACGCTGGATCGCTTGGTCGAGGCCTTTTCTGCAATCCCGATGACTGGCACGCCGGAACCCGACCTAGCCGCTCTCTTGGACTGCTACCTGGCCTTCGAAGAGCAGAACCCCAAGCTCTGGTCAGCGCTCTTCGACTATGACTTGAGAGAGGGAGAGGACTGGCCCGACTGGTACCTGGCGAAGATCGGCCAGCTCTTCGCCATGGCCGAGCGCGTCTTCGTGCCCATCTACGGCCCCCAGCCGACGCGCCAATCCCGCATCGCCATCCAGACCTTCTGGGCCGGCCTGCACGGCATCACCTCTTTGGCCCGCTCCGGGACCTTGAAGACCGTCGCCTCTGAAACCCCAACGACACTCGCCCGCCACTTGGCACGGACCTACCTGGCCGGACTCCTTGCCAGCGCCAGCCCGGAACAATGAAGAGGTTCGTGATTCAACCAGCAGAACTTCGCATCTCGAGCACTCTTCGGTGCAATGCCTTCATGATCCATAGCCTCGGAGACTTCGACAAAGACTCCTGCAGGCTCAAGCCAGCCGCTGCCGCTTACGACTGAAAAAGCGTTAGCTGTATATCCGCCACTGATTCGAGATCGCGTGGTGGGCCCGGCAGGATTCGAACCTGCGACAACACCGTTATGAGCGGCGCGTTCTGACCACTGAACTACGGGCCCCCTGACGACTGCGAGGATAGAAACCATGTCCGCTCGCCCTCTGCAAGGGCGGTGAGCGCCCAGCCCTAAGCGATGCGTATTGTCTACGAATCGTTGACGATCTTTCGGTCTGTTTGGGAATTATCAACAAGAGGCCCTTCCACCATCTTGTCGTCTCAAGGCTGGCACAAGGCTCGGCCCACCCGTCACCAGGAGGACAAGATGACCAAGCTATACCGTTTCGCCCTTTCGGGACATGCCCACCGCGCAGAACTCTTTCTCTCGCTCATCGGCCATCCGGCGGAGTTGATCGATGTCGACATGGCGGGCGGTGCCCACAAGCAGCCGGCCTATCTGAAGATCAGCCCCTTCGGTCAGGTGCCGGTGCTAGAAGACGAGGGACACGTCATTCCCGATTCCAACGCGATCTTGGTCTATCTGGCAGAGCGCTATGGTCCGGAGACTTGGTATCCCAAGGATCCCCTCGCCCGCGCCGAGATCCAGCGCTGGCTCTCGGTCGCGGCGGGTCAGATCGCCTCCGGTCCGGCGGCAGCCCGCCTGGTCACTGTCTTCGGTGCCGATCTGGATCACGAGCGTACCAAGGCCATTGCCGCCAAGCTCTTCGATGTCATGGAGCCGCTGCTGGCCTCGCAGGCTTACCTGACCGGTGATACGGCAACCATCGCCGACGTGGCCGGCTACTCCTACATCGCCCATGCGCCTGAGGGCGGCGTCAGCCTAGAGCCCTACCCGGCGATCCGCGGCTGGCTGGCCCGCATTGAATCCCTGCCAGGCTTCGTCGCCATGCCGGCAACCAAGGCCGGCCTGGTTGCCTAACTAAGCCAGGCATTCCTTCCTAATCCTGCCAATAAGGAGAGGCGTCATGTTGGCGACAAGCAAATCACAGCAAGAGGCCTCGCCTTGGCATCCGGGCGAGCAGGCCCTGCAACGCAAGACGGGCGTCCTGGAACGCATGGAAAGCGTCGGGCGCAGGGTGATCCGCGACTACATGCCGGACCAGCATCGCGCGTTTTTCGAGATGCTGCCCTTTCTGGTCGTCGGCGCGCTTGACCAAGAAGGACAGCCTTGGGCCACGATCCTCTGCGGCAAGCCCGGCTTCGTCTCCAGCCCGGATCCGCGGCGTTTGGTGATCGATGCCGAGCCGCTTCCAGGCGATCCGGCGGCAACAGGTCTGCAGCCCGGCCAGCAGATCGGCGGGCTGGGCCTGCAGTTCGAAACCCGCAGGCGGAACAGATTCACCGCGCGGCTGGGTGCTGGCGGCACGGCCCTGCTGGCCGAGATCCAGCAGTCTTTCGGCAATTGCCCGCAGTACATCCAAACCCGCGACGTCGAACTAAGCCGCCGACCGCAGCGGTCTGCAGGCACGACAGAACGGCAAGAGCATCGGGGTCTCGATCAGGCTGCGCGCACCGCTATCAGCGCTGCCGACACCCTCTTCGTTGCAACAGCGGTCGAGGGCGACGGCCCGGCCTTCGGCGTCGACGTCTCTCACCGCGGCGGCAAACCCGGCTTTGTCCGTGTCGAAGGCGACCTGCTGACCATCCCCGACTTTGCTGGCAACCTGGCCTTCAACACGCTTGGAAACCTGCTGGTCAATCCCCGCGCCGGGCTGCTCTTCCTCGACTTCGAGAAGGGCGACCTCTTGTACCTGGCCGGACGCGGCAACGTCGTCCTGGACTCACCTGAGATTGGCGCCTTCCGTGGAGCCGAACGGCTCTGGACTTTCAAAGTCGAGCGCAGCATCCGGCTGAAGGAAGCCCTGCCCCTACGCTTTCAATCCGGCGAGAGCGCGCCGACGACCCTGGCCACCGGCTCTTGGGAGGAGGCGTCAGCAGCCTTGGAGGCGGAGCGCCTGGCCAATAGCTGGCGACCCTTTCAGGTCGCGCGGATCGTCGAAGAGTCCGCAAGCGTGCGCTCCTTCTACCTGAAGGCAGCCGACGGCCAAGGGCTTGCGGCCTATAAGCCCGGCCAGTTCCTGCCGATACGCATCACACCGCCTGGCGCAGAGGCCTTGGTCCGGACCTATACGCTCACCAGTCTTGCTGGCGATCCGCACTATCGCATCAGCGTGAAACGCGATGGCCAGGCAAGCCGCTATCTGCACGAGGCGATAGGGGTCGGCGACCGCATCGAGGTCATGGGGCCTCGCGGCGAATTCGTGCTGGATCCGGAGGTAGAGCGCCCGGCCGTCTTTCTCTCCGGCGGCATCGGGATCACGCCGATGCTGGCTATGCTGAGAGGCCTGGTGGCAGAGAATGCTCGGACCAGAGGCACGCGGCGAGCCTGGTTCCTCCATAGTGCCAGGACTGCCGAGGATCGCCCCTTCGCGGCCGAGCTCAAGGCACTCCGCGAGGGTGACGGCGGGGTCTCCCTCCACAGCTTTGAAACCCAGGGCGGTGCGCGTCTCTCTGCAGAAGACTTGAAGGCGATCCTGCCCTTCGACGACTATGACTTCTTCATCTGCGGGCCGGCGGGCATGAGCCAGGACCTCTATGACGGCCTACGCGACCTCAATGTTTCGGACGCACGCATCCATCTGGAGGCCTTCGGTCCAGCCTCGGTCGAGCGCCGTCCTGACCAGGGTGCAGCAGAGCCCCTGCCCCACGTCGCCCCGGCCGAAGGCAGTGCCAAGGTGTGCTTCACCGAGAGCGATGTCGAGGCGGACTGGTCACCCGAGACGGGCAGCCTCTTGGACCTGGCCGAAGCCCAAGGCCTCTCGCCTGCCTTTGCCTGCCGCAACGGTGTCTGCGGAACCTGCGCCATCAAGGTCGAGGCAGGAGAAGTCAGCTATCCCGAGGCCCCGAGCGCGCGAATCAAACCAGGCGAAGCCTTAGCGTGCTGCGCTGTCCCACGCGTCGGCACCGAGAGCTTGGCGCTCAAGCTCTAACCACGGGACGCCGACCATTGCCTTAGTTGGAAGCCACCGTCTGACGATCCTCGATCTCGCGGAAGGCTGGGGGTACCTTTTGCCAAGGATAGCCGCTCTTGCCCAGGGCATAGCCATAGTCGAAGAGGGTCTGCATGTAGGCTGGATCGAAGTCCGCATCAGGCCGCGGCGTGGTGAAGTCCGGTCCGATCGAGGCCAGATTGAAATCAACCCCGTCCTTCTGCGTCGTCACGTAGACATTGGTCAGATCGTTGAGCGCGCTGGAGTGGATCATGGTAGAGATGGCACGACCGGCGATCGGCAGGGTCGAACGCTCAACGGCGGTCCACTGCGGCTCTAGCCGTCCGTTGAAGATGACATAGGCGGTCCGCTCGCGGCTGATGTGATCGCGGCTGCGCGCCTCGCGGATCGCATCGCCGACTGCGGGGGGATAGAGGAATAATTGGGCAATGGCCCCGCCATCGACGTGCAGCTCTTGATAGCTTCCGTTGTTGGCTTCGACGTCGATCATGACCGGCGGAAAGGCTGCCGGGATAGCGGCTGAGGCCAGCAGGATCTTGCGCACCAAGTCTAAGGCATCGGGATGGCCGCTCTTGGCGATCGCCCCGATGTTCCACAAGACCGGCCGCTGCGCGTCCAGATTGGTGGTCCCGATGATCAGCAGGCGCCCCTTGTCATACTCCTTGGCGATATCGGCCAGCATCGCCTCGTCCATGTACTTGGACATGGTCGCGAAGAGAGGCGTGGTGTCGCTCAGCGCATCATCGGAAAAGGCAGCCAAGATGCTGCGCTCTTCGAAGACGTCGGCAGCCGAAATGGTGGTATAGACCTCCTTCAGTTCCTCGTCGTAGCTGGGACCAAGGAAGGCAAAGGGTGCGATCAACGACCCGGTGCTGACACCGGTGACCAGCTTGAACTCCGGCCTGGTGCCCGACGCAGTCCAACCGATGATCAGGCCCGCCCCGAAGGCGCCATCATCGCCGCCACCCGATACGGCGAGGAAACTCACAGGCGGCAAGGCTTGCGGATCCAAGCCCTGGGTCTGAACCTCTCGTTTGATGGATTCACGGCCCTCTGCCACCAAAAGATCGCCTTGCGTGTCCGCAAAGAAGCGGACATTCGGAATCCCGAGCACGGTGGCCTCTTCGGTCAGGGCTTGAGGCGGCGGATTGAGCCGTTCCTTCGGACCGCCGCAGGCCTGAAGTACAAGCCCCACCGACAAGAATAGAGTTGCAAAAGCCAAAGGCTTTGCACGTTCACCGGCCCATCCGATCATGACCCCAATCCCCAATAGTTGTTCGCGCGGCCTCACACTAGGCAGATTCGCTTAAGTCGCCAAGAGGTAGAAACCTAAACATCAAGTATTACGGTTTCGAGGGTCACAGACCAATTGAGATTGCACGGCACCGGCCCACACCCCTCGCGACCGACCATCTCATCATACTGTCCCGGGCGGTCCGGGGATGTTGGCCAGTGCCGCCTCGGTAATGGCCAAGAAAAGACATTACAAAACAGACTTCTACTCGCCAGAGGGTCCTGAGAGCGGCTTGGTGATCTCTTGGAAGACCGGCATGGCTTCGCAGCGACGGGCATCGGCCTTGAGCTTCGGACAGGCGGCCTCGTCCAGCAAATCAGGATGGGCTTCAGAGACGAAACGCAGGATGCAGGCCACGACGATATCGACATGGCCAAGCGTCTCTCCGAACCAATAGGGGCCGCTGCCCCGCTCTTTTTCCAGGACCTCGAGCACGGCCAGGATCTGGCGGCGGCAGCGTGTGACCCAGATCTCTGAGGCGTCCTTGCGCAGAATACCTTCGTAGAAGAGGCTGACCGCCTTGTCGCCGACGCCGCTCGCCAGGGCTGCGACCCGCAAGGCATCCCGCCGCTGCGGGCCACGCGCGGCCATCATGGCTTGATCCTCGCCGACCAGATCATCCAGGTAGTCGAGGATTGCGGCGCTGTCGACCAGGGCCTTGCCGTCGCTCAGGACCAAGGTCGGGACGCGCATCAGCGGATTGATCGGCGCGATCTTGTCGGCATCGCCGAAGGTCGACCAAGGGCGGTGCTCGTAGGGCAGTCCATAGAGCTTGAGGGCGATGGCGACCCGACGGACGAAGGGGGAATCGTATTGACCGATGAGGATCATCAGGCGGCTCCCTTACTAATGACGTTCTAAACGCAGCATGCCTGCAAGCGTCAGTTCCTGGCCAGCCTCCACCGGCGGTCGGCTGGGTTGCGTCTAGCCCAGTCGAGTGCGCTAAAGGAAGGGGTTAATCTCTCTTAGCCATCTACGGGAGGAACAGCATGAAACGCGGTCATTGCCTCTGCGGTCAGGTCTCCTTCACTTATGAGGGGCCGGAGAAGTGGCGCGGTCATTGCCACTGCGAATCGTGCCGGCGCAACACGGCCTCGCCCTTCACCACCTTCTTCGGGGTGCCGCGCAGCGCCTTTCGCTATACCGGCAAGCAGCCCAAGGTCTATCACTCCTCACCCGGCGTACGTCGCTCCTTCTGCGACGCCTGCGGAACGCCGATCGCGTATGAGAGCGATGCCTTCCCGGACGAGATTCATTTTTTTGCCGCGGCTCTGGAAGACAGCAGCGACTTCAAGCCGGAATTTCACGTCTTCACGGCCGAGAAGGTGCCTTGGGTCGAGCTCGGCGACAGCCTGCCCAAGCACCCGGGTAGCTCCCACGACGAGTAGAGAGATCCAGTCGCCGACACTTCGGCTGCGGTCGAAGCATCGCCCAGGGTCAGCGGCTCACCTTGAGACGGTAATCGACAGAGAAGAAAGCGAACAACGTGCCAGCACAGCAGGCGAAGCCATCGGGCCTGGCCCTCGAACTCTGCCTCCTGGGTCTCTTGGCGCTCTTCTGGGGATCCTCCTATCTCTTCATCCGCATTGCGGTCGAGACCATTCCGCCGGTCACCCTGATCGCGCTGCGCGTCTCTCTGGCCGCCCTCCTGCTCTGCGCCCTGGTTCGTCTGCAGGGGTATCGACTGCCGCAGGACAAGCGCACCTGGATGGCCCTGGGCGTGCAGGCCTTCCTCAACAGCTTCGGGGCCTGGACCCTGCTGGCCTGGGGACAGCAGTATGTAGAGAGCGGGCTGGCCGGCGTTCTGAACTCCACCTCACCGATCTTCGTCTTCTTTCTGACCTTGACGATCACGCGGCACGAGACGCTATCGGCCAGACGATTGACTGGCGCCATCCTGGGGCTGCTGGGTGTCGCCTTGATCATGGGAGTCGATGCACTGGACGGTCTGGGCCAAGAGGTCCTGGCACAAGCAGCCGTGCTCTTTGCCGCCTTCCTCTATGCGCTGGCCGCGATCTACGGCAAACGCTTTGGCCATCTGCCGCCGAGTGTCACGGCGGCCAGTGCCATGATCTGGTCGGCCGCCGTGCTGATCCCAGCCAGTCTCCTGTTAGAGGCACCCTGGCGCCTGGACCCCTCCAACGAGGGGCTGGCGGCCGCAGCGGCTCTCGGCATTTTCTGCACTGCAGGGGCTCTGCTGATCTACTTTCGCCTGGTCCGCACCCTGGGCTCGATCGGGGTCACCAGCCAGAGCTACCTGCGTTCCGGCATCTCCGTGCTGCTCGGCGTTCTGATTTTGGGCGAGAGCTTCTCGCCGCCCATCGCCTTTGGTCTGGCCGCAGCCGTGCTCGGCGTGCTGCTGATCAATTGGCCTGCGCGACCGCGATAGGCGGCTGACCTCAGCCTCCCGGCTTCGGGTCGAGCGCAAACCAAGAGATGTAGCCCGTCGTCCCGCTGCACGCGCCCTCAAGAACCTCGACCTTAGCGAATTTGTGTGGGCCATGGTCTGCCCGCTGAATGAAAGTCAGCGCCGTGCCATCGTCCAATTCGCAGATCGTCTTTCCGGTGTGGGCCGCGGTCAGCAGTTTGACTTTGGCGTCGGGGCTGGAGGCTTTGACTTGCACGGCCTCTTCCGCCGCGAGGGAGCCACAGACCCCTAGCGTAAGTCCGACGACAAGCGCCAAGCCAGCACATCGTTGCGCACTCCCCTCCGTCTTGTCTTTCACCAGCCTCTCCTCTGTTCTCACGTCTTCGCCGGCAGGCGTCGCTGCAGGCCTTCGACCAGACCAGGCGGCAGAGCCGCCATAAATTGGATGGTCATGACCAAAGGCCATGGGAAAGCGATGCGGGATTCATTGCGCGCTAGCCCGCGCGCGATGCGCCGAGCAGCCTTCTCGCTCTCCCAAATGAAGGGCATGGGAAACCTGTTGACCGCGGTCATGCGGCTCTTGACGAAGCCGGGACAGACCACGGTCACTCCGACCCCACGTGGTGCCAGATGGCCACGCAAGCCTTCTCCCCAGACCTTGACCCAGGCCTTGGAGGCGCAATAGGCCGGAGCCCCCGGAAAGCCACGAAAGCCGGCCAGCGAGGCGATCAGACAAATCTGTCCTCGCCCGCGCTCCAACATGCCCGGCAGAGCCGGTTCCACCGTATTCAGCACGCCCTGGACGTTGGTCTCGGTGATGGCGCGCACCTGGTCCGGCGGCTCTTCGCCGGTCCCGGTGCCGGCAGAGATACCCGCATTGGCGACAACCAGGTCCAAGGGCGCCCGGCGGTCGGCCTCGGCGATCAGGCCCTCCATGGCCGCGCGATCGGTGACCGAGAGGCAGGCCGTCTCGACCGCGGCACCGCGGCTGCGCAGGCGCTGTGCCACGCCATCCAGCCTCGCGGCATCGCGGCCGGTCAGGACCAGGCTGCGGCCCGGCCCCGCGTAGTGATCGGCCAAGGCTTCACCGATGCCGCTGGAGCCTCCAGTGATCAGGATCGAGGTCGCTTGTGATGTTGCGCGCGTCATGGCCCTGGCCCTTTGGGTGCAGGCTGCTATAAGCCCCTTTCAAACAGCATAGACGGCAGAGACCCCAGCGCACCATGACAGACAGTCAACTCTTCTCCATGACCGGATTCGCCCGCAGCGAGGGCGCTCTCTCCGGTCTGTCCTGGATCTGGGAGATCAAGAGCGTCAACGGCAAGGGCTTGGACCTGCGCTGTCGCTTGCCGGGCGGCTTCGAGGCTCTAGAACAGCGCCTGCGCCAAGCAGCGCAGAAGCGCCTGCAGCGCGGTTCCCTCCAGGTCTCCCTGAACCTCGACCGCAGCGCCGCCGAGCAGTCCTTCCGGGTCAATCGACCGGTCTTAGATCGTTACCTGGCCGCGGCGCAGGACCTGATCGCCGCGGGTGCGGCAGCACCGACAGCCGACGGTCTGCTGGCCCTTCGCGGCGTCTTGGAGGTCAGTGATGCCGATGAAGAGCTGGACCCCGAGGCGCGCGATGCTGCCCTCCTGGTGAGCTTCGAGGCAGCCCTCTCTGCTCTGCTAGAGGCGCGCCAGGCCGAGGGCAAGCGACTGGCCTCGCTGCTGACCGAACGTCTGGAAGATCTAACCAAATTGGTCGCAGAAGCTCAGGGCTGTGCCGAGGCGCAGCCGGCCGGACTGCGCGCGCGCCTGGAGCGGCAGGTGGCCGAACTGCTGGAGGCCGCGCCGGCTCTGCCGGCGGAGCGCCTGGCTCAGGAGGCCGCCCTGCTGGCCGTCAAGGCCGACGTGCGCGAGGAGATTGAGCGCCTTGAGGCCCATATCGCCACTGCGCGCGATTTGATCGGCCAAGGGCAGGGCATCGGGCGCAAGCTGGATTTCCTCTGCCAAGAGCTCAACCGCGAAGCCAATACGCTCTGCAGCAAGGCACAAGACATCCGCCTGACCGAGATCGGTCTAGCCATGAAGAGCTGCATCGATCAGCTGCGCGAGCAGGTCCAGAACGTCGAGTAAAGCTGATGCGCCTAACCCTCCATCGACGCGGCTTCATGCTGGTCCTCTCTTCGCCCTCCGGCGCTGGCAAGACGACCCTGTCACGGGCACTGCTGGAACAAGATGAAGCCTTCTCCATGTCGATCTCGGCGACCACGCGCCCGCCGCGGCCGGGCGAGGTCGAGGGCAAGGACTATCACTTCGTCTCGGCTGACGCGTTTGATCGGATGGTGCGCGACGAGGCCTTCCTCGAGCATGCCAAGGTCTTCGAGAACAGCTACGGCACGCCGCGCGCACCGGTGGAGTCAGCGCTGGCGGAGGGGCGCGACGTACTCTTCGACATCGATTGGCAAGGCACCCAACAAGTTCGTGCCAATGCCGGCAAGGATCTGGTCTCCGTCTTCATCCTGCCGCCCTCAGTCGAAGAGTTGGAACGACGCCTGCACAGCCGGGCCCAGGATTCGGCCGAGGTGGTGCTTGGCCGCATGGCCAAGGCCGCCGGCGAGATCAGCCATTGGGCCGAATACGACTATGTCATCGTGAACGAGACGATCGAGACGAGCCTCGAGCAACTGAAAGCCATCGTCGCGGCCGAGCGCCTGCGCCGAGAGCGACGCACCGGCCTCGTCCCCTTTGTTCGCGAGTTGATGGAAAAAGCCTAGCCCGAGCTCTCTGCCTGAAGACGATAGCCCAGGCGGCGCATCACGTCGCCGGCAATGCCCTCCGCCAAGGCACGCAACTCTGACGAAGCCTCATAGCCGGCAGCGCCCCGGTTCATGAAGGAGGGATCCCTCGCATCTTTCCGCATGCGCTCGAAGCTGGTGGTTTTGGCGATCTCGGCAAGCAGGGCCGGGCTGCTGTCGACCTCAAGAAACTTGAAGATCCGCCTCAGCGCCGTTTCGCGCTCCTGAGCGACGGCCTCATAGCGCAGGTACAGGATGGGCTGTCCCCGACAAATCTTGGACAGGCGCTTTGCCAGTACCACGAAGCGCTTGGCGTTGTGCTCGACCCACCCCTCCATGTCTCCGAACTTGAGGTGTAGGTCCAGATGCCGCGGGTCCTTCTCTTGCTCGGCCAAACGTTCGTTGGCTTTCCAGGCGGCAATGGCTTGATCCACCGGGTGCCGGAAAATCGCGATCAGCTTGGCCTCAGGGAAGTAGTCGCGGATCAGTTCCGGCTGCTCCATCAGTTCGTTGTCGTTGGCGCCTGAGAGACGCTTGCCACCGCTCTCATCGCGCAGAATACGGCTTACCGCAGTACGCCATATGGCAAGTGTCGTTGCCTCAGCGATGGGCGTGGCGCCATAGCCACCGATCCAGGAATCGCGGACGTTTCGATGCTTGTTGTAGGCGGCGCCAACCTGTAGCAGCGCATCCTTGTAAGCCCGAAAGTGATGCTCCGAGGGACAGGATACGTCGGGATGCAAGTCCAGCATGCGCTGCAGCATGGTGGTGCCGGACTTCGGCGGGCCGAAGCAGAAAAAGTCGAGGGCTGGACAGGGAGCCAACTTCTCCGCTTTGCTTGGGTTCGGGCCGTTCGGCTCATCTGTCATATCCGGAGAGACTCCCCATGCCGCTCGATAGCCGCCGCGATCCACGCTACGACATCCTCTTCGAGCCGGTCCCGATCGGGCCCGTGACGGCCCGCAATCGCTTCTATCAGGTCCCGCACTGCAACGGTATGGGCCATGTCTATCCCGCCGCCATGGCCGAGATGCGTGGGATTAAGGCAGAGGGCGGCTGGGCCGTGGTCTCGACCGAAGAGGTGGATCTCCACCACAGCACAGACGTGTCGCCCAGCATCGAAGGCCGCTTGTGGGACGAGGGCGACATTCCCTACCACGCGCGCATGGTCGAGAAGGTCCAAGAACACGGCAGCCTTGCCGCCATCGAACTGGTCTATCATGCCCACGCCTCCGCCAACCGCTACAGCCGGACCGCACCCATGGCGGCGCACTCTATGCCGGTGGACAACATTGACCCGGTGCAGACCAGGGCCATGGACAAGGAAGACTTCAAGGCGCTTAGACGCTGGCACCGCAATGCCGCGATCAACGCCAAGAAGGCGGGCTATGACATCGTCTATGTCTATGCCGGGCACAATCTCTGCCTGACCCAGCACTTGATCGCCAAGCGCTACAATCAGCGGACCGACGAGTATGGCGGCAGTCTGGAGAACCGCGTCCGCCTCTTTCGCGAGATCATCGAGGAGACCAAAGAGGCTGTTGGCGATCGTTGCGGCGTCGCCGTGCGCTTTGCCGTCGACGAGTTGCTGGGCCCGGACGGCATCACCGCCGAGAACGAGGGCCGCGAGGTGGTCGAGATGCTGGCCGAGTTGCCGGACCTCTGGGACGTCAACGTCAGCGACTGGGTCAACGATTCCGTGACGGCGCGCTTTGCCGACGAAGGCTATCAAGAGCGCTATATTTCTTTCGTGAAGTCGCTGACCAGCAAGCCGGTGGTGGGTGTCGGGCGCTTCACCTCACCGGATGCCATGGTCAGCCAGATCAAGCGCGGTGTCCTGGACATGATCGGTGCCGCCCGCCCCTCGATCGCCGATCCCTTCCTGCCGAAGAAGATCGAGGAAGGGCGTCTGGAAGACATCCGCGAGTGCATCGGCTGCAACATCTGCGTCAGCGGCGACTACACCATGGTGCCGGTGCGCTGCACCCAGAACCCGACCATGGGTGAGGAGTGGCGCCGGCAGTGGCATCCAGAGCGCATCGCCAAGGCCAAGAGCGAAGAGAGCGTGCTGATCGTCGGCGCCGGCCCCGCCGGTCTGGAGGCAGCGCGCGCGCTGGGCCAGCGCGGCTATCGCGTGATGCTGGCCGAGGCAGAGCGCGATCTTGGCGGCCGCGTCACGCGCGAGTGCCGCTTGCCCGGTATGTCGACCTATGGCCGCGTGCGCGACTGGCGCCAAGGCCAGATCGACAAGCTCTTGGGTGTCGAGATCTTTCGCGAGAGCCGCATGGGCTTGGAGGAAATCCTGGAGGTCGCACCCGACCACCTGGCCATCGCCACCGGCGCCACCTGGCACCGCAACGCCAGCGGGCGCAGTCATCCTTGGGTCTGCAGTTCACCGAGATGGCATCAGTCTTCACCCCGGATGATGTCATGGCCGGCGCCGATCTACCGGGCCCGGTGCTGATTTTCGACGATGACTACTACTACATGGCCAACGTTCTGGCCGACCTCTTGGCGAGCCAAGGCAAAGCAGTGATCTATGTGACGCCCAGCGACAGCGTCGCCCCCTTCACCGCCTACACCATGGAGCAGGGCCGCATCACAAAGCGACTGTTGGAACAGGGCGCTCGCATCCTGAACGGCCAGGAGCTCGAAGACTTCAAGGCTGGTCAGGCGCAGCTTTCCTGCGTCTATACGGAGCGGGAAATCCGGGTCGAAGCGGCCTCTTTGTTGCTGGTCACCTCACGGGCGCCCAATGACGGGCTCCTGCTGGAGGCCAAAGCTGCGTCAGAGCGTCTGACCGAGGCCGGCATCAAGAGCGTGACTGGTCTTGGCGACTGCCTGGCCCCCAGCACGGTGGCAGCCGCCGTCTACGACGGCCATCGCTATGCCCGCAGCTTGGGGGAGACGCTAGACCCGGATGCAACACCCTTCCGGAGAGAGCGCACGGCGTTGAGCTAAAACCTTCGGTCATTGATAATGACCGATGATCCTTGGCGGCAGCGGCCCGCTCACCCTCCCGGCCACCCAGTAGGATACTCTCATGGGTGGCCGGGAGGGGGAACGGGCCGTTACGAGGCGGTGAGTCACACCCACCGCACAGTGGTGTAAGCCTCACTTTCTGGTGCGCTGGGGATTTTATCGAGGCAACGCGAGTACCATCTGGTAGCGTCTCCTGTCTCCGTCCAAAGAGGATCGCAATCATGCGTGCCTATGCAGTCTTGCTTTTGTTGGCGTTCGGCCTCGGCGGCTGCAGCGTGGTTGACGCCGGCGCCTCGGTGGTCGGCGGTGCGGCCGATGTGACCAGCAGCGTGGTCTCCGGTACGGTCGATGTGGTGACCTATCCCTTCGACGACGACGATTGATCGGCGGCCTCCAGCCCCTCCACCAGAACCAGATTGGCTGCAGCGGAGCGATGGCGATGTTCGGCCAGCGCCCGGTAGTCTGGATCACTGTGCCAAGCCAGGGCGCTGTCTCGATCCGGAAAGCGCATGATTACCGTTCTCGGCAAGGCCCAGCTGCCCTCCAGAACTTCGGTTTCCGCAGATGAGGTCACCAAGAGCTCACCCCCGTAGCGCTGAAAAATCTCCATGAAGCCAGCGAGATAGCGCTTGTAGATCTCCGGATCGTCAATGCGTATCTGGGCGATCATGTAAGCACTCATGGCTGTCTCCTCTCCGGCTGCTTCTGTGAAGAATAGCCCCTCGCTTTTTTGCATGGGAGGGGCAATTTTGCGCTAACTCTATGCAACACTGCATGGCATGAACTGGGACGACTTGCGGATCTTTCTTGCCGTCGCGCGCGCAGCGTCGCTCTCCGCCGCGGCGACCCGCTTGGCCATCAATCAGTCCACTGTCTCCAGACGGATGGCGTCCTTGGAGCGGGATCTCGACTGCCGCCTGATCGAGCGCGGTGCGCTCGGGCACAGACTCACGGCCAGAGGGGCGGCCCTGCTGCGCGAGATCGAGACTATGGAGACGGCCGCAGACAGCATTAGCCGCCGGATAGCTGGGTCGGAGTCACGGCTCTCCGGCGATCTGCGGCTTGCCTGCGTGGACATGATGGTCGATCAGCTCTTGGCGCCGCTATTGAAGGCCTTCGCCACGCGCTATCCGGCGATCAGGGTCATCCTCGTTTCGGCCTTGTCCGCGGCAGACCTGGCGCGGCGCGAGGCCGATGTGGCCATCCGGGTCAGCAAGGCGCCACCCGAATCGCTGATCGGGCGGCGCCTGTGCGGCTTTGGTCTGGCTGCCTATGCAGCGCCGAGCTTGCTGATGGAACTGGGGGCGCGCCGGTCGCCAGATAGTCTCGACTGGATTGGTTGGGAGGATCCGGCACAGGAGGCGAGAACCATCACCGAGAGCTATCCGCAGGCGCGCATCCGGCATCGCGCCGATGGCTTTCTGAGCCAACGGGCCCTGGTGCGGGCGGGCCTGGGTGCTTCCGTCTTTCCCTGCTACTGGGCGGACGTGGATCCCGGCCTCGCTCGCCTCTATCCCAATGCTGCCCCGGTCGGAGGACAGGACCTCTGGCTTCTCGCCCACCCCGATCTCAGGCAGAGCGCCAAGGTCCGCGCCTTCCTTGACATGGCAACCAGCGCGCTTCTTGCCGAGCGCCGGCGCTTCGAGGGGCACGCGCCCCTCGATGCCGGGTAGCCTGCCTGCGCTACCAGCTCCCGGTGTTTTCCATGGAGGCCCAGGGCTCCTGCGGCTCCAAGGACTCACCGCGCTGCAACAGCTCGACCGAGATGCCGTCGGGAGAGAGCACGAAGGCCATGCGGCCATCACGCGGCGGCCGGTTGATGGTAACGCCGCTGTCCTGCAGCTGCTGGCAGGTTTCGTAGATGTTGTCGACCCGATAGGCCAGATGACCGAAGTTGCGGCCGCCGGTGTAGTCCTCCGGGTCCCAGTTGTAGGTCAACTCCACCATGGGTGCGCGTGCGTCGGAGCGTGCCCGCTCCGCATCGCCGGGCGCCGCCAGGAAGACCAGGCTGAAGCGGCCCTTCTCATAGTCGTTGCGGCTGATCTGAACCAGGCCCAGCTTGTTGCAATAGAAATCAAGGCTGGCGTCGAGATCGGTGACGCGCACCATGGTGTGCAGATATTCCATTCCCTCGTCCTTCGGGCTGTTGTGCAGGAACGCCGGACCTGGCGCCGTCCCCTTATCTCGGCCAAAACGGCCTTGATGCCAAGGGCATCTTCGTTCACAGCTGCGCTGATTGCTGGTTCCAAGGATGCTGCAGGGCCTCGTTCTGTCAGCCGAGGGAGACCAGATTGAGGGCGCGCGATCTCTGATCCGATGTCACCCTCTTCTGAAGACCTTGCCGAATGGGCAAAGGCCGCCAGGTCCCGACATTCTCAATCGGAAGCGCGCATTGTCGCAACTGCAGTTTCGGTTAAGGCGTACCGAGCGACTGATGATGCTATGAGAGCAACCACCTTCGTCCCTGATTCGGCGCCTGAAGCCTCCATTTGGGAAACCGGTATCAGCAACAAGACCACTGTCATCGCACGAAGCCTGCAGTCACCTATTAGTCCGCAGCGACCCGAGGTTCAGCCCCTTTTCGCTCCCACGCCGAGATGGGTGGATACTATCGAATAACTTCAAAAGGTTAACGCGCCAACACTCCGTCAATTGTGCGCATCCGGCGCCTTGATGAAAAAGTTGTGGAAAGCTTCACCATCACGAAATTTCGCACCGCTTCTTTGTCTGACCTAGATCTCCTTCTCCACTCGGGAGCTCAAACAAAACTCCCGTATTAAGGGAGGTCAAACTATGATCTTCGCGCCCTCAATCAACGCAGAAGCGACAGGCAGAGTCTTGAATGAGCATCTGGAGCCGCCCCTGCGAATGACCATGCTGTCGGTAAATGACAATTCGGTGCCGTCATTTGAAGGATGAGCTCTCCTCCGCCAAAGCGTTATGGGAAGACCCAGCCAAAGTGCCGGGATTCAAACGAAAGAAGAAACAAAGAGGGAGCTGATGCCGATGAAGCCAATCCGAACATGGCCCTATGCGGGGGCGTTTGTTGCCCTGGCGGCTCTGGGGTTGACCTTCGCCTCACCCGAGGCCTGGGCCCAAGAGTCGACGAGCGGGGCGAGTAGCTCTCCCCTGAAGGTCGAATCCCGCGATCTGGTGCCTCAGAACCTGGGGCAGGAGATCACCTTCACCTCTTGGACCGGGCCCTATATGCGCAGCCAGATGCTGGGCTTTGTCCGGCCCTATGAGGCTGCGCGCAGCGCGCGGGTCAATGTCGAGCACTATGCCGGCGGCATTGACGAGATCCGCGATCAGGTGGAATCGGCCAATGTGGTTTGGGACGTCGTTGACCTGACCCAGGCGGATTCCTTGCGCGCTTGTGAAGAGGGCTTGCTGGAGGATCTTTCGGGCATCGAGCTGCCGGACGGCGTGGATGGAGCCGGATTTCGGGAGGACTTCGTCGAGGGCGCACTGAACGACTGCGGTGTGGGCGTCATCATCTGGGCGACCGCCTATGCCTACAGCAATTCGGCCTTCGGCGACGACAAACCCTCGACCATTGCCGACTTTTTCGACACCGACAAGTTCCCGGGTCCGCGCGCGATCCGCAACGATCCCACGGTCATCATGGAGTGGGCGCTGATCGCTGACGGCGTTCCTGCAGGTGAGGTCTATAGCCAGCTGGAAACCGACGAAGGCGTCGAGCGCGCGCTGGAGAAGATGGACGATATCAAAGCGGGCCTGACCCTTTGGGAGAACGGCCGCGAGCCGGTTCGTCTGTTGAACAGCGGCGAGGTGGTGATGAGCTCCATCTGGGCCACCACCGGTGCCACGGCATCGCGCGAAGCGGGCGCTGACTTCACCATGGTTTGGGATGGTCGCGTGATCGAGTTGGACCTGTTCGGCATTCCGAAAGGAAGTCGCTACAAGGATCAGGCCATAGACTTCATTCGTTTCGCCAGCAGCTCTGAATCCCTGGCCAAGATGGTCGAACACCTCCCCAACGGTCCGACGCGGAAATCCTCGCTCTCCCTGCTGCCGGAAGATGTTCTGAAGCAGCTCCCCAACGGGCCAGCCTATGACGACAAGGTCTCGATCCAGTCCGATGCCGCTTGGTGGGCCAAGAACCAAGCCCGGCTGGAAGAGGCCTTCGACACTTGGGTGCAGGGTTCAACGCGCGAGGGTGCCTCCGGCACTGTCCGCTAAAAGAAGAACAATTTTAGGAGGTTTCGAACATGAGTGACGACACTCATACGCCACCAGAGAATCTCGTGGCCAAGTCCGGCTTCTTTGCCGGTTCCAATGCAGTTATGGCCGTTGCCTCGATGATCATGATCATCGGCTTCGTCGCCTTTACCATCTCAGACGTAGAGTACTCGGGAGAGGTTTTCTCTCAAGCAAAGGACTACATCATAGGGTCGCTGGATTGGTTCTATGTCTTTGTGGTGACCGCGGCTCTGCTCTTCGTCATCTGGCTCCTGATCGGCCGCTACGGCGACGTCAAGCTGGGCAAGGACGATGACACGCCCGACTTTTCCACCTTCTCGTGGATCTGCATGCTGTTCAGCGCAGGCCTGGGCTCCGGCCTCATCTATTGGGGCGTCGCCGAACCCATGTATCATATCCAGGGCAACCCCTTCGCCACGGCTGCGGGGGCAGAGGCCGGTAGCTTGGATGCGGCCGCGATTGCAATCCGCATCACCAATTTCCACTGGGGCCTGCACGGCTGGGCGCTCTACGTCCTGGTGGGCCTCAGCCTGGCCTACTTCTCTTACCGCAAAGGCCTACCGCTCTCTCTGCGCTCGGCGCTCTATCCTGTGCTGAAGCACCGGATCTATGGCCCCTGGGGTCACGCCGTCGACCTGATCGGCGTCTTCGGGACCATCTTCGGTCTGGCCACCTCGCTTGGCCTCGGCGTCGGCCCGATCGCTGCCGGTCTGGAGAAACTAGGTTGGATGGACAACAACACCACCAACCTTCTGATCCTGATCGCGGCGATCACCGTGGCGGGCACCGCTTCTGCCGTCTCCGGTGTCGGCAAGGGCGTGCGTATCTTGAGTGAAGTGAACGTCTGGGCCAGCCTCTTCTTGCTTCTGCTGTTCCTCTTCCTCGGCCCGACCGCCTTTATCATGGGCATGGTGATCTCGGGTGCCGGCGACTACTTCTGGAACGTCATCCCGATGGGCTTCTGGATCGACAACGAGCCGGATCGCCAGTGGCAGTCGTGGTGGACCATCTTCTACTGGGGTTGGTGGATCGCCTGGTGCCCCTTCGTCGGGCTCTTCATCGCCCGCATCTCCAAGGGCCGCACCATTCGGCAGTTCTGCTATTGCGTGCTGCTGATCCCGACCACGGTCGTGATCATCTGGATGGGTGTCTTCGGCGGTGCCGCCACCGGTGTCGACCTCTACAACAACGCCGGCGTCGTCGATGCCGTCAACAACGACTATTCCAGCGGTGTCTTTGCGACCATTGCCGGTTTTGGCGTCGACTTCCTGGTGGTACCCATCACCATTCTGGTGACGGTGCTCTTGATCTCATGGTTCGTCACCTCGTCTGACTCCGGCATCCTGGTCATGTGCACCATGCTGTCGATGGGCGATGAGCACCCCCCGATCAAGCTCAGGCTCTTCTGGGGTATCACCTCTGGTGTGGTGGCAGGCGTGCTGCTGCTGGCCGGCGGCTTGAATGCGCTGCAGACAGCCTCCATCGTGGCTGGCTTGCCAATCGCGATCATGCTGCTCTTGATGGGCTATGGCGTGGCGAAGACCTTGCGGGAAGACTTCCCCTTGCCGGACGTAGCCGACAAGCGGGAGCTGGAGTACCTCAACCGCTAACCTGGGGGGCGGCCGCAGGCAGTATCCTGCGGTCGCCGAACCCACTCCATGCAATCCACCTTATCATCCCCGTTTTGGCAGGAGCCCGAGCGGGGATGTTCTTATTTTGTTCGACAAACTGCGATGCAGGTACTAGGATCGGCTCACCTCGCCTCCAAACAGATCCTTCCCCGTCCCCATGCCGACCACACAGAGCCTTTCCCAAAAGCAGGCCCGACGCATCGCGCTCGGTGCACAGGGCTTCTGCGACCAAGCCGCCGGTGGCGCGGTGGACCGCAGGCATCTGCGCCGCGTGTTGGAGCGCGTGAAGCTGCTGCAGATCGATTCGGTGAACGTGCTGCAGCGAGCCCACTACCTGCCGCTCTTCTCGCGCCTGGGGCCCTATGCGCGCGGCAGCCTGGACGGCATGTGTCAAGGGCGCAAGCGGGAGTTCTTTGAGTACTGGGGCCACGAGGCCTCCTTCATCCCCTTGAGCCTCCATCCCCTCTTCCGCTGGCGCATGGAGGACGCGCGCCAGGGCCGCGGCCTCTACTCCAGCCTCAATCGCTTCGCCGTCGAGCATCGCGACCTGGTGGAGGAGGTCTATCGCCGCGTCGAGCGAGAGGGCCCTCTGGCCGCCAGCCAGATGGAGGGCGGCCGTGGCAGCGGCGGCTGGTGGGGCTGGAGTGCCGTCAAGGAGTCCTTGGAGCTCCTGTTCTGGCAGGGTCGGATCACCGCTGCCTCAAGGCGCAAGTCTTTCGAACGCCTCTATGACTTGCCCGAACGGGTCTTTCCGGCCGAGACTCTGGCCTTGCCCACACCCACGCGTGACGAAGCCTTGCAGCAACTCATCCTCATGGCGGCCGAGGCCATGGGTGTCGCCAGCGAGAGCGACCTGCGCGCCTATTTCCGCCTACCGGTGGCCGACACGCGCAGCAACCTGGCGGCTCTGGTCGAGGCAGGACGGCTGGAGCAGGTGACGGTCGCCGGCTGGAAGCAACCTGGCTACCTTTACCCTGACAGTCGGCGCCCCCGGCGCTTCCCCATCGCCACCCTGCTCTCGCCCTTCGACTCTCTGGTCTGGGATCGTGATCGCTGCGAACGCCTCTTCGACTTCCGCTATCGCCTGGAGTTCTACACCCCGGCGGAGAAACGCACCTACGGCTACTATGTCATGCCCTTTCTCATGGGCGAGGCTCTGGTCGGCCGTGTCGATGTCAAGGCGGATCGAGAGGGCCGCCGCCTCTTGGTGCTGGGCGCCTGGGCCGAGCCAGGCCATTCGGAGCCCGCAATCGCCGAGGCCCTGCTGCCGGCCCTCAGACGCCTGGCCGGCTGGCTCAACTTGCAACAAGTCGAGGTCACCGGGCCTGGGGATCTCTCAGCAGAGCTGAGACGTTGCGCTAACTGACCGCTGGCTCTCCATACTGCGCCAGTGTCTGTCTCACCCGCTCTTGGAAGTAGGCGACGCCGGCCTCGTGACGTGGAGAGAGCGGGCCGCGGGCGAAGGCGCCAGAGGCATAGTTGGCCTGTGTCCCCTCACAGATCGAGAAATCCTCGAGCACGATCTGGCAGTTGCTGGCGATCGTTTCGGCCCGCTGGGAAGCGCCGGCCTCTGAGAGATCGGCGAAATAGAAGCGATAGATGAGCTCCGTGCGGTCTGGGCCCAAGGGATTGATCCGACTGGTGTTCATGCCGTCGGGATAGACCGAAAGGGTCCAGTTCGGCCAGGCCCAGAGCCAAGCGCCGCCATAGAAGTAGTTGCCCTTCAGCGGGGCCGACATGTGCACCAGGCCATCCCTGGCCCAGGTCTCGAAGGCCTCGAAGTCGATCTTCTTGCGAAAGCCGGGGTGGATGCCCGGGATGTGGTAGCCCTCGACGAAATTGTCGGTATAGGTCTTCCAGTTGCAGCCGATCTCAAAACGCTCCTCGCCCGCCAACCTGAAGTCTTCCAAGGGCTGGTCTGCGACCGCCGCCGGCAGGGCGCCCAACTGATCTTCCAGACTGGTCTCCGGATCGATGGCGACAAACAAAAGGCCGCGCCATTCGGCGACAGAGACGCGTATCAAGGGATAGTCCTCCACTCGAAACTTTGGATCCTCACCGAACCAGGGCGCCTTGCGCAGCCTGCCCTCGTGATCATAGAGCCAGAGATGGTAGGGACAGCGCAGCAGATCGCAGCGCCCCTGGCCCTCCTTCAACAGCTTGGCACCGCGATGACGGCAGAGGTTGTGGAAGCCGCGCAACAGGCCATCGCGGCCGCGCAACACAAAGACTTTCCAGCCGGCGATATCGGCGGCCCGATAAAGACCGGGCTCCGCCAGCTCGTCGGCCGGGCCGATCAGCTGCCAGGTGCGGCGGAAGATCGACTGCCGTTCAGCCTCGTAGATCGAGGGATCGACATAGCTGCGTCCGGGAAGCGAATGGATCAAGCTCATGCCTCTACTCTAGCCCCAGCCCTTGCGCCGGGACAGCCCCCTAACAGCACTCCAGATCCTGCAAGATCGCAAGGTTCCCCCCTGTCCCTGACCTTAATCAATTACCACAGTCTGCTCTACAAGTCCGGCGCGTCACATGCATGCATGCACAATCAGCTCAAGAATAGAGTTCCAATAATACTGCGGTATGCGCTGATTTTCCTGTCGACAGCCACAGCAAGACCACAATCCACCTTGAAAGGCGGCGAAAGCCTCACAGTTCCGTCATTCTTGCGCCCCGATCCGCTGACAGTCAGAGACTGTGAACTGTTAGTTCATAGTTTGATGGTCGTCGTTCTGACGGCCATTCCGCCTTAAGGAGCGAATGAGGAGCCTCCTATGAATGGGACCTTCCAAGACTTCCTGGATGACCTTCGTGCTTTCGAATCGGGGTGGGATCGAGAGCGCTATGAGGCCGGGATCATACAAGATTGGCAGCTGGATGCCTGGGCTGGGGGGCCCGTCACCGCTTTCTATCCGCAACATCAAAGCTGGTCAGAGCTGAGCCAAGACGAGTGGGATGTCATGTCCTACCGCTCGATGAACTCTTTGGGTTTCGTCGGCTACCAGTTCGGCGAGGCCTTGCTGATTGACCTCGGATACTACGACGACGACGTCTTCTACGGGAACGGCGCGGCCTCGAACACCTGGGACGGCAGCTGGACCGGTAAGAACGGCGTGGACTCTCTGGAAGAGTTCATGACCGAAGCCGCCCAAGAGGTCGCGATCCGTGAGGCCTTCGGCTTTAACCTCAAGATCATCGAAGAGGGTTTGGCCAACTCCGGCCAGAGCCTGGAGGACTTCATCGGCAGCACCGGGACCTATATCCAGAACGGCCAAGAGGTCAGCGTCACCCTGACCCTGACCGGCATCATGGCGGCAGCCCACCTGCGCGGTGCCTATGGCACCTTGGCGCTGCTGCAGGGTGGTGCCGTCTCCACCGACGAGTACGGCACCTCGATCCTGCAGTACATCGAACAGTTCGGCGACTACGAGGCCCCTAGCGTTGCCGAGGCGATCGCCTACTTCGAGGATCGCGTCACCGGTGATGAGGGCCTGGGAAGACCTGATGGCGGCTCTGGTGGGGGCGGCGACGAGGGTGACAGCGACACCGGCGGCGGCGGCAGCGGCAGCGGCAGCGGCTCTGCAGGTGTCGACGCCACGACGGCGACGGTCGTCGTCACCTGGGCCTGGGGCAGCGAGACGGTGGTCCAGGACTTTGATCCGGCCAAGGACAGCATCTTCATCGACTGGATCTCGGCCGACTATCTGGAGGTGAGCGAGGTCAACGGCAGTGTTGTCTTTGCCGTTCCCTCCAACAATCAGACGACGACCTTGGAGGGCGTCAGCTTGGCAGACCTCTCCGCCTCCAACTTCACGATCCTGGATGCGACGGCCGAGCAAGAGGTGCTCTCGCTGATCTCTGGCGACAGTGGCGGGAACGATGGCGGCGATCCGCCCAATGACGATCCCCCTGACGATCCCCCTGACGATGAACAGCCAGACGATGATCCTCCGGGCAACGATCAGCCGGTCATGACCATGATCTCGCTGACCAGCCCCTCACGGACGATCGATGACTTCGACCCCAGTCAGGACATGATCCACCTGGAGCCTGGCGTCACCGGGAACCGCTTCGAGATCTTCGAAGAGAGCGGCGATGCGTTGGGCCTGACCGTTCGGATCGTCGTCACCGAGACCGACGGCACCCTGCTCAGCACCACAATCCTGCAAGGTGTCGGCCTGGCGGACTTGAGCCTGGCGAACTTTCACGCGGCCGAGCAGTCGACCTTGAACGAGATCACTGCGGCCTTGGGCATCGTCATCCAAGACCCCGGTCCTAATCAGGGCTATGACATCACTTACGACAACGACGGCTCCAATCCGCCGACGACAACCGGCAACACAGCGGAAGGTGGGGTCAGCTATCGCGCCGACATTAATGCCGATGACATCCTAGGCTTCCGCCCGGGGATCGATCAGCTCGACTTCGGCGATACCTCGGTGCACGGCATGATCCTGACCAAAACGCCGGCCGGCGAGGTGGCAATCGACAGCCCCTGGTCCAGCGAGCTGCAGATCGTCCAAGGCGTCAGCTATCAGGAACTCTCCATCGAGAGCTTCGGGGTGGTCGGCAACGAGCACCTGCGCCAAGACCTGGGCGGCGTGGTCTCTTGGGAACTGGGCGTCGGCCCCCGCGAGGCCGACACGGTCTACATCCGCTCGCACGAATACGGGCAGAGCCAGGTTATCGATAACTTCGACCCGGCGACGATGAAGATCAGCTTCCTCTACTTCGGCACCCGAGAGCGCCTCTCGGTCGAGGATACCAACGAGGGTCTGGTGATCAGCAGCCTCCCCACCGGGCAGAGCTTCACCTTCACCGATGTCCAGCTGTCCGATCTGGCGCCAGGCCAGGTCGAGTTTCACTTCGACCAGGTGATGGAGGATAACCTGGAGGTATCCTTTGGCTTTGCCCAAGAGGATGTCACTCTGGTCGACCGCAGCGTGCTGCTGACGCCGGAAGCCCCTCCGGGTCAGACCACCGACGGCTTCCAGACCCGCGATGGCGTTATGACATCGCCGGACGGCGACAACGACGACGGCGGAACGGGCGGGGATGACCCCGACGTCGGTGATCCTGGTGGGGGTGATCCTGGTGGGGGTGATCCAGGCGATGATGACGGCTCCGGTTCCGGAGGTGGAGACGCAGACAGCGGCGGCGACGGGCCCGACGTCTTCGAACTCACCTGGGATTGGGGTGCTGTTACCAGCATCGCCAACTTCGACCCCAGCGAGGACAGCTTCGACTTCGGTGCGCTCAGCGCCGAGCTCGTCTCGATCAGCGAGCAAGGCGGTGACCTTGTCATCGGCGTCGAGAACAACGGCGGACACCGCTACCTGGTCGAGGGCATCCAGGCCGAAGACCTGAGCCAAGCCAAAGTCAGCGCGCCCGACTGGAACTCTGTCCTGACGGCTCCAGGCGGCGTCTATGACCAGCTGACCGCCTTGGGCAACGACAGCGACTTCTTTGCCTAACTAGCTCGACAAGGCCCTGCGGTAGACCTCTGGTTTGCCGCAGGGATGTCGGCCAGTGCCTAATGCGCCTCCGCCCAGGAGTCGCCAACGCCTGCATCGGCGACCAGCGCAACCGAGAGTTCCAGGGTTGGGGCCGGGGCTTCTTCCATCACGCGGCGCACCAGGGCAGAGGTTTCTTCCAGCTCGGCCTCGGCGACCTCGAAGATCAACTCGTCATGCACCTGTAGCAGCAGCTGGGCGCCAAGCCCCGCCTTCTGCAGGGCGCCCGGCAGGCGGATCATCGCGCGCTTGATGATATCGGCCGCGGTGCCCTGGATCGGCGCATTGATGGCCGCCCGCTCGGCAAAGGAGCGCCGGGCCGGGTTCTTGTCCTTGATCGAGGGCGTGTGCACCTTGCGGCCGAAGAGGGTTTCGACATAGCCCTGCTCGCGCGCTTGCGTCTTGGTCCGCTCCATGTAGTCGCGGATCTCCGGATAGCGCTCGAAATAGGCTTGGATGTAGGCCTTGGCTTCACCCTGAGGGATGCGCAGGTTGTTGGCTAAGCCGTAGGGCGAGATGCCGTAGATGATGCCGAAGTTGATCGCCTTGGCCTTGCGCCTGGTCTCGGAATCCATCTCTTCCAGGGGCACGTCAAAGACCTGAGAAGCGGTCTTGGCGTGAATGTCCTGACCCCCGGCAAAGGCTTCCTTCAGTGCCGGCACACCAGCCATCACGGCGGTAAGACGCAGCTCGATCTGGCTGTAGTCGACGCTTAGGAGCTTGTGACCTGGCTCAGCAACAAAGGCCTCGCGGATGCGCCGCCCGGTCTCGGTGCGGATCGGAATGTTCTGCAGATTGGGATCGGAAGAGGAGAGCCGCCCCGTCGAGGCCACGGCCTGACTGTAAGAGGTGTGGACACGGCCGGTCTCTGGATTGATCTGCTGCTGCAAGGCATCGGTGTAGGTCGACTTCAGCTTGGCCAGCTGACGCCAATCCAGAACACGAGCCGGCATGTCGTGCCCCTGGGCTGCCAGGCTCTCCATCACATCGGCGCCGGTTGCATAGGCACCGGTCTTGGTCTTCTTCACGCCTGTCGAATCGATGCCCATCTCGTCGAAGAGGACTTCGCCTAGCTGCTTTGGGCTGCCAATCGAGAAGGGCCGCCCAGCCAGGCCATGGATTTCGGTCTCCAGCTCGGCCAGGCCTGCGGCAAAGGTGTCGGAGAGTTCCTTCAGCTTGCCGCGATCGACCTTGATGCCGCGGGTCTCCATGGCGGCCAGAATCGGAACCAGGGGGCGCTCAAGGGTCTCGTAGACCCGAGTCACCCGCGCCGGCGAAAGACGAGGCTTCAAGACCTCGTGCAGCCGCAGGGTCACATCGGCATCTTCGGCGGCATAGGTCAGCGCCTTATCCAGCGGCACCTGGTCGAAGGTCACCTGCTTGCGGCCGCTGCCGGCGACCTCGCTGAAGGGGATGGGCTTGTGCCCCAGGTGACGCTCAGACAACTCGTCCATGCCGTGGCCATGCGCGCCGCCATCCAGCACGTAGGAGAGCAGCATGGTATCGTCGATCGGGGTCACTGCGATGCCTTGGCGCGCCAGCACCAGCATGTCGTATTTGATGTTCTGCCCGATCTTCAGAATGCCGGGGTCTTCCAGGACCGGCTTCAGCGCTGCAACAGCCTCACCCAAGGCGATCTGCCGCGGCACCTCGACGGTGAGATCAAGGGTCTCCCCATCCGGCGCGAGCTTGCCGTGCTGGAGCGGGATATAGCAGGCCTTGCCGCCGGGCAGCGCCAAGGACACGCCGACCAGATCCACCTGCAGCGCATCGAGGCCCGTGGTCTCTGTGTCGACGGCAAGCACGCCGGCCTCTTCGGCCCCATCAAGCCAAGGCTTTAGGTCTTCCAGAGTCTGCACCAGGGTATAGCTGGCCTCGCCGACCGGCGCCTCGTCGGCAGACTCTTCAGGCGCTGCGCCACCATTCAGCTGCTCGGCCAGGCGGGCCAGGACCGAGCGGAACTCGTAGCGCTCCAGGAAGGCGCGCAACTCATTGCTATCCGGATCCCTCAGCGCAAAGTCGTCCAGGTCGTGCGTCATCGGCACGTCGTCCTTCAAGGTGACCAGCTGCTTGGAGATCCGCGCCTGCTCGGCGAACTCGATCAGGTTTTGCCGGCGCTTGGGCTGCTTGATCTCCTCAGCCTTCTCCAAAAGGCTTTCCAGATTGCCGTAGGTGTCGATCAGCTGTGCAGCGGTCTTCACTCCGATGCCTGGCACGCCGGGCACATTGTCCACCGAGTCTCCGGCCAGTGCCTGGACGTCCACCACCTTCTCAGGCGCCACCCCGAACTTCTCCGCCACCTCGTTCGGTCCGATCTGACGCTGCTTCAAGGGGTCCATCATGCCGACCCCACGGCCGACCAGCTGCATCATGTCCTTGTCGGAGCTGACGATGGTCACCTCCCAGCCGGCCTCACGCGCCTGGCGGCTCAAGGTTGCGATGATGTCGTCGGCCTCATAGCCCTCCATCTCCAGACAGGGCAGCGCGAAGGCGCGGGTCGCCTCGCGGATCATCTGGAACTGCGGCACCAGATCCTCCGGCGGATCGGGCCGCTGGGCCTTGTACTGATCGTAGATCTCGTTGCGGAAGGACTTGGAGGAGGCGTCGAAGATCACCGCCAGACCGTCGCACTCGCTGTCACGCAACAGCTTGATCAGCATGTTGGTGAAGCCGAAAGCCGCGTTGGTCGGAATCCCGGTCGAGGTCGAACGCGGCGGAATCGCGTAGTAGGCCCGGAAGATGTAGCCCGAGCCGTCGACCAGATAGAGATGCTTGCTGTCGCCCTGTTCCGCGTCGCTCATGGTCGCGGCCATCTAGGCCTTGGCACGCAGCACGAAACGCCGATCGCAGTAGCCGCACTCGACCCAGCCGCGGCCCTGCATGTTCAGCCAAACCTTGGGATGGCCAAGCGCACCGCCGCCGCCGTCACAGGCCACGATCTCCTTGTCCACCTCGATCACCTCGGGAGCCACCGCATCAAGTGGTGCATCGTTCTGCGCCATGCTTCCAGCCTCGTTCGCAAAATTCGTCTCGGCCGGATCATAGCGCGCGGGGGCCAGCATTCAACGCAGGCTTTGGACGCAGCACTGCTTTTCCTGACATGAAGCGACGCAATCGCTCTGATGGCTTGCTCTCGGGGCGCGCACTCGCCACCTTAGGCCCGCGCTGAGCGGCGACGTGACACCGTCGGTCATTGACAAGGTCCGACGCGGCTTGGCGACACCGGCCCTCTCCCTCTCCCGGTCACCCAGGTAAGTTACCTAAAGGGGTGGCCGGGAGGGTGAGAGGGCCGATGCGAAGCGGTGAGGCATACTCACTGCACAGCTGTAACAATCAACAAGAAGGCCCCTTATGAGCGAGACCACTGTGCAGCCGATGGAGCGCTTGGACGACCTGCCTGAGAATGCCGTGGCCGTTCGCGGCCTGACCAAGACCTATGCCGGCGGCAAGCGCGGTGGTGGCAAGCTGGCCCTGAAGGGCATCGATCTCACGATCCCGCGCGGCAGCCTCTTCGGCTTGCTGGGCCCCAACGGCGCCGGCAAGTCGACCCTGATCAACATCCTGGCCGGCCTGGTGATCAAGAGCAGCGGCAGCGCCGAGATCTGGGGTTTCGACATCGACCGCGAGGCCCGGCAGTCGCGCGCGGCCATCGGCGTGGTGCCGCAAGAGCTGAACATCGATCCCTTCTTCACGCCGCGCGCCCTCCTGGAACTGCAGGCCGGCCTCTATGGCGTGCCCCCATCCGAGCGACGCACCATGGCGCTGCTTGCCTCGCTAGGGCTGGCCGACAAGGCAGAGGCCTATGCCCGCACCCTGTCAGGCGGCATGCGTCGGCGCCTGATGGTGGCCAAGGCCATGGTGCACAGCCCTCCGGTGCTGGTCCTGGACGAGCCCACGGCCGGTGTCGATGTCGAGCTGCGCCAACAGCTCTGGGGCGAGGTGCGCAAGCTGAACGAGGCCGGCGTCACCGTGCTCTTGACCACGCACTATCTGGAAGAAGCCGAAGAGCTCTGCGATCGCATCGCCATTATCAACCATGGCGAGGTCATCGCCTGCGACAGCACCATCAAGCTGCTGGATCAACTGGACACCAAAGAGGTCTCGATCACCGTCGATCGCAACCTCGATGACATTCCAAAGGCGCTGGGCGACTATCGGGTCCAGCTGATCGGCAAGCGCCGGCTGACCTTCCACTATCAAACCAGCCGCAGTCCGCTAGCCGGGATACTGGCAACCCTGTCTGCCCTCGGTTTGGGCGTTGTGGACGTTTCCACCGAGGAACCGGATCTGGAGGATCTCTTCCTGCAGCTGACCCGAGACTAGCGATGAGAATTCTGGTGCGCGCGCTTGCCCTGTTTGCCGGTGGCGCCTTGGCGGCCTGTACCCCGAAACTGGCCCCGCCCGGTCCCGAGATGGGCCAGCCGGCTATCGAGGCCGGTAAGGCGGGGGAGATAGCTATCTTCCTGACCGAGGACGGCTACCGCACTACCTTGCGGGAGTGGCTGCCGGAGGGCGAGCCGGACGCGGTGATCCTGGCCCTGCACGGCTTCAACGATCACTCGACCTTCATTCAGCCGGCCGCAGAGATCTGGCAGACCCAAGGCATTGCCACTTATGCCTATGACCAGCGCGGCTTTGGCGAGGGGCCGAACCGCGGCCTCTGGGCCGGCACGGAGGCCTATGCCAAAGACGCGCAAGCCCTGCTAACACTGCTGCAAGAGCGCCATCCGGGAAGCCCGCTTTTCCTCCTCGGCGAATCCATGGGCGGTGCCATCGCCGTCTCGGCGTTAACCATGCGCGGTGCGCCGGAGGTCCAGGGATTGATCCTCTCCGCCCCTGCCGTGCGCAGCCGAGACACCCTGCCCTGGAGCTATCGCACAAGCTTGGCCCTCATCAGCCACAGCCTGCCCTGGCTGGCGCTGAAGCCCAGCGGCGTCGCGGTGCAGGCCTCCGACAACATCGAGGCCCTGCGTGCGCTGGGCCGGGACCCCTTGGTCATCAAGCGCACCCGCATGGACAGCGTGCACGGACTGGTGGGTCTGATGGATCTAGCGCAGGAGCGCGCAATCCTGCTGGATGAGCCCTTGCTGCTGCTCTATGGCGAGAAGGACGAGCTGGTGCCGGCCAAGGCGGTAGAGCTCTTCTGGTCGCGCCTACCGGCCGATGCCGGCGGCCAGCGCCGCGCAACCTATCCCGAGGGCTGGCATCTGCTCTTCAAGGATATGCAGGCCGGGACCGTGATCGACGACATCGCCTTCTGGGTCAAAGGCCAGGATCGCCCCTTGCCCTCCGGCGCCGATCGCGAGGTTGAAGAGCCCGATCAGAGCTGACCGCGTCTCGCCTCAGCCCTCGGATGAGAGCTTGGCGATGGTGTTGCTGGTCGAATGGCCTGGAGAGAGCTCGGCCAGCAGGATCTCGCCGCCATAGCTCTGCACAATGTCACCGCCGACCACTTGGTCGATGCTGTAGTCGGCCCCCTTCACCAGCAGCTCGGGCTTCAGTGCCCGGATCAAACGCTCGGGCGTGTCTTCCTCGAAGATCACGACGCCATCGACGCTGGCCAGTGATGAAAGCACCGTGGCGCGGGCCACTTCGCTCTGCACCGGACGCTTGGAGCCCTTCAGTCGGCGCACCGAATCGTCGCTGTTCAATCCGACGATCAGGCGATGGCAGCGGGCGCTGGCCTGGGCCAGCAAGGAGACATGGCCCGGATGCAGCAGATCGAAACAGCCGTTGGTGAAGCCGATGCGCAGGCCGGCCTGGCGCCAGCGATGGATCTTGGCCCGCGCCTCGTTCAAGCCCATCAGCTTGCTGCCGGCGGTCATGAACTCCTGCGCGTGCAGAGTCTGCATGATCTCATCCGGCGTCGTGACCGCGGTGCCGACCTTGCCGACCACGATGCCGGCCGCAACATTCGCCAGTCGTGCTGCATCGAAGGTCGAGAGCCCACCGGCCATGCCGGCAGCCAGGGCCGCCACGACGGTATCGCCCGCACCGGAGACATCGAAGACCTCTTGCGCGCGTGCCTCCAGATGGCGCGGACCGCCCTCTTCATAGAGCGTCATGCCCTGCTCGCTGCGGGTCGCCAGCACCGAGGCAATACCGCAGGCCTTGGAAACCAGTCGGGCGGCCGCCACCACCTCGTCGTCGTCGGTCACCGGAAGTCCGCTGGCCTCGGACAACTCGCGGCGATTGGGTGTGACCACATCGGCGCCGCGGTAGCGACCGAAGTCACGGCCTTTGGGATCGACAATGACCGCACAGTCGCGCTCCTTGGCCGCCGCGATCAGAGCCTGGATGGTCGCCGGTCCCAAGACCCCCTTGCCATAGTCGGAGAGCACCATGACCTTGGCCTCTTCCAACTGCTGCTCGGCAGCGCTGACCAGTGCGTAGGCCAGAGCCGTCGAGAGCGTGCGCGAGGTGCCGCGATCGACTCTCAAGAGCTGCTGGTGCAGGGCGACATGGCGTTCCTTGATGGTGTTGGCGCGGCTGCGATCCAGCAGCAGATGTCCCAGATCACCAGTCGCTTCGGTCACCAGTTGCTGTAGCTGTTGCCCTGCTGAATCGTCACCGATCACCGAGATAAAGCCCGGCCGCGCGCCCAGCCCTGCCAGGTTGCGCACGACATTGCCGGCGCCGCCCAGCATCACGTCTTCGCGCTCGACATGCATGACCGGGATCGGCGCCTCGGGAGAGATCCGCTCCACGCGCCCATGCACGAAGCGATCCAGCATGATGTCGCCGATGACCAGGACGCGGGTGCCACGCACCTGCGCCAGGGCTTCGCTTAGATCCTTGGCCTCGTCCATCGCCATCTTCCTATTGTCTGTCTTTTTGCTCTCTTTGGATCGCTCAGCTGACCTCGACCAGGCCCAGGCCCTGTTCCAAGGCCGCGCAGAGCAGGTGCCCCAAGGTGATGTGCATCTCTTGAATGTGTGCCGTGATTTCGCTGGGGACGATCAAGAGGATGTCGCAAAGCTCGACCATCTGACCACCGTTGCGCCCGGCGAAACCGACCGTCGTCAGCCCCTGCTCTTTGGCGGTCTGCAAGGCCAGAAGCACGTTCTTGGAGTTGCCGGAGGTCGAGATGCCGATCGCCATATCGCTCTCTTGCCCCAAGGCCTCGACCTGGCGGGCGAAGAGCTGATCAAAGCCCATGTCGTTGCCGATGGCAGTCAGGGCCGAGGTGTCGGTGGTCAGCGCAATCGCCGGGATCGACGGCCGATCGGTGATGAAGCGAACCGTCAGCTCGGTCGCCAGGTGCTGCGCATCGCTGGCCGAGCCGCCATTGCCGAAGAAGAGGAGCTTGCCGCCGCCCCTGACGCAGTCCAGGGCTGCCGCACTCAGCTTGGCAAAGTCGGCCGAAAGGGCAGCACGGGTGCGCGCTGCGACCTCAAGATGCTCGCCGAAGCCGGCTGCAAAAAGCCGGTCGCTGTCGAATGTCGTCATGGGTGAAGCCTCGCTAACTCTGATCCGCCGCAGGCGCCAGCGATAAATCGCATCGACGGCAATGCCCTGCAAGTACCCTATCAGTTTGCAACCTGTATAAAGCGCTGTTGATCCTCTTGCAGAACCAGTGCGGTCAGGTTGCCGCCGTAGACGGCGCCCGTGTCGATGCCGATGCGATTGGGCAGCAGTTCGGGATGCCAGACCGGTGTGTGGCCATGCACGACGATCTTGCCATGATCGCAGTCCGACGAAAGGAAGCTATCGCGGATCCAGAGCAGATCCTCCTCCGCCTGGCTGGCGAGTCCCACCCCTGGGCGCACCCCGGCATGGCAGAAGTAATAGTCGCCGGCCGTGTAGAAGAGCGGCAGAGTGGAGAGAAAGGCACGATGCGTCTTCGGCACCAGCTCTCGCAAGGCTCGTGGCAGACAGGAATAGAGCTTGCCGCGGCTCATCATCTGCTCGACGTCGATCCCGTAAGAGCGGCAGGTCGCCCCGCCCCCGTTAGCCAGCCAGACCGAGAGTGACCGGCTGTCCTCAAACGCGCGCAGAAAGAGGTCTTCGTGATTGCCTTTGAGGCAGACCAGGCGACAGTCCGCTGCCAGGTCCCGCCGGCCGATGCCCAAGCTAAGGCGCTCCACCACAGCGGCCGGGTCATAGCCCCGATCCACATAGTCACCTAGGAATAGCAGCAGGGTCTCCCCTTGCCATCCTGAGAGGTCGCCCTTGATCAGACCCAAGAGCTCCTCCAGCAGATCCAACCGGCCGTGCACATCGCCGATGGCGTAGATGCGGCGGCCTGCTTCGAGAGTGGCCTGCACGTTCTTTCCCCTCGTGTCGTGCCGCAAGCGCCTGGCACGACTTTCAATAGTCAGCCGGCCGAGCGCGTGCTATGAACCACTTGGGTGTTGATTGGCCCTGGCTCGACCTGCAAAAGTACATTTGGCATTCTTGTCGTGCATGGCAGATGCGCTTTCGCCCCATGGAACCAGGCCAATCTCTTGGTGTTTAAAGCGGAACACAGATGAGGTCACTGCAAAGGACCTGAGGCTCGGGCGTAAATTTCATCAGACCGTCGCGGTCTTGCCGCAATATCTTGGTGATGCCTGCGCTCTGTCGCCCGATGCCGTTCGTTTAGAGGAAGAAGTGCCCTGACAAACCTGCAACCAAGCGACGCCGAAGAAGCAGCACCGGCACCCGCACCCGCCAAGAGCAAAGCCCTGGCCCCGCAGATGCCGGATTCCGTGGTGCGCTGTCTGGCCCGCGTCAGCATTGAGTTCGGGCGCCCCGTGGATGAGACCGAGGTGCGCGGTCTGGCACCGCTGGCACCCGGCGGCATGACCATCGACCAGACCTGCCGTGTAGCCGAGCGTATGGGCTATTACGCGCGTCGCGAAGGCAAGGTCGATGCGGCGATACTGGCAGAGATGCCGGCGCCGATCCTACTTTTCGGGCGACGTCCGAACTCGGCACGTCTGGTCCTAGGGCACGAAGAAGAGGGCTTGCTGGTCTACGACGGCGCCTTGGATGAGACTGTGGTGCTGCCCGCCGGTGCGCTCGCCGCCTCCTCCCTGGAAGCCGTGCTCCTGAAGGCCAAGCCCCCCAGCCATACGGAGAAGCCGAGCTGGTGGAAGTTGGCGAACAAGCGCGTGCGCAGCGTCATCTGGGAGATCATTCTCTGCTCTTCGGCGATCAACATCCTGGCACTAGCCATGCCCTTCTTCGCCATGACCGTCTTCAACAAGGTGGTCGGGCAAGAGGCGGTCGACACCCTGGCGATCCTGGTTGTCGGCATGGTCATGGTTTTCGCCTTCGAGGGCGTCTTGCGCGCCTTGCGCGGCTATGTCTCCTCCCATACCGGCGCGCGCATGGACGCTTTGCTGGGCGGTGAGGTGATGCATCACTTCCTGCGCATCCCCTACAACCAGTTCGAAAAGCAGTCGGCAGGCACCATGGTGGAACGCATCCGCCAATTGGACACCGTGCGCGCCTTCTTCACCGGGCAGATGCCGATCCACATCGTGGACCTGGCCTTCATCGTGCTCTTCCTGCTGGTGCTCTTCTTCATCCAGCCGGTCATCGCCTACATCGTGATGGGTGCCGCGCCCTTGCTGGTCGGCGTGGCCGCCCTGATGCACAAGAAGCAGATGGCGCTGGTCAGCGAGACCTTCCAGGCGCAGGCGGCCAAGGCCTCACTGTTGAACGAGACGGTGAACAACTCGCTGACGGTGAAGTCTCTGTCGCTGGAATCCGAGATTGAGCGCCGCTGGGAGGCCAGGGTCGCCAGTGCTGCCTGGACCTCCTACCGCTCCGGCAACCTCGCCAGCATCTCGCAGGCGGCCGGACACATTCTGCAGCTCTTGACCACCATGACCCTGCTGGCCGTGGGCGCCCTCTTGGTGATCGATGGCGAGATGTCGCTGGGTGCCCTGATCGCCGGCAACATGCTGGCCAGCCGCGTGCTGATGCCGCTGCGCCAGGTGGCCTCCGCCTGGCACCAGGTGACCCAGGTGCGCGACGCCTTCCGCCGCATCAACGAGATCATGGACGAGCCGGCAGAGCCGGACCCCGGCAGCAACAGCCTGCTGCCCGACCTGCGCGGCAAGATCAAGGTCGACAATGTCAGCTATGGGCACGAGCCTGATCGCCCGCCGGTCTTGAAGGGCGTCTCGCTGGCCGTGCCGCCAGGCACCATGCTGGCGGTCATCGGGCCCTCGGGCTCCGGCAAGTCGACCCTGGCCAAATGTATCCAAGGGCTCTATCCGCCCACCAGTGGGCGTGTCGTGATCGACGGCACCGACGTGCAGCACATGTCCTTGGCGGCCTTGCGCCAGCAGATCGGCGTGGTGCCTCAGGATAGCCAGCTCTTTGCCGGCACGGTGCGCGAGAACATCTCCATGGGCGGCTTCCAGCGCTTCCCCGAGCGGGTCTCGGCGGTTGCCAAGTTCGTCGGTGCGCATGAATTCATCCAACGCCTGCCCAAGGGTTACGAGACCGTCTTGAGCGAGCGCGGTGTCGGCCTCTCAAACGGTCAACGGCAATTGATCTGTATTGCGCGGGCGCTGATCCGCAATCCGCGTATTCTGATCCTCGACGAGGCCACCAGTGATCTGGACCCTGTCGCGGAGGACTTTTTCCTGCGCAATCTGCGCCGAGCCGCGCGTGGTCGCACAGTCGTGATGGTCACCCACAGGCTGGCGCCGCTCTCGATCGTGGATCAGGTGGCGCTGGTGATTGACGGCCAGATTGAAAAGCTGGGACCGCCCAAAGAGGTCATTAGCTACGCCAAGACGCGCATGGCGGAAGTTGCACGCCCGAGCTGATCGCCTATCTTTTGAGGTGAGGCGAGACCTCGCGCGCTGAGCGGAGACAGTACGATGAAGATGCCCGTCCCCTTCCAGGCCAAGACTCCGGCAGTCCCGGAAAAGCGCCTGCCGGACCAGATGTCGAAGAAGTCGCGCAAGCGCTTTTCCGACTTCCTGCCGGAGACTCAGGCCATCGTGGAACGGCCGCATTCGCCCTTTGCGCGGACCATCATGTTCGTGCTGATCGGCCTGGTCGCGAGCCTCATCACCTATATCTCCTTGGCCGAGGTCGATCAGGTGGCAACGGCCTCTGGCGTGGTGCGCCCGGATGGGCGGGTCAAGGTTGTGAACCATCCGGAAGGTGGGCGGGTTACCGCGATCATGGTGCGCGACGGCGATACGGTGAAACAGGGCGATGTGCTTTTGGCGCTCGACCCCAACATCATGAATGAAGAGGTCGAGAAGCGGCGCGACCAATTCATTGCGGCCTCGATGGACGTGGAGCGGCTGCGCGCCGAGGCCGAGGGGCGCCTGCCTAACTTCAACCCTGAGCTGATGGCAGAGCGGCCCGATTTGGCCGCAGCGCAAACCAGCCTTTATCAAGCCCGCACGCAGGCCATTGAGAGCCGCCGCGCCTCAGCCAAACAGGTGATCAACCAGCGCACCCATACGGTCACGACTTTGGAAAGCCGGCTGAAGAAGGCCGAACGAAGCTACGATCTGATGAACCAGCAGGTCACCAAGCTCTCGACCCTGCGTGACAAGGGCCACTTCCCTGAGCTGCAGTTCATCGGCGCGCAACGCCAGTTGAACGATGCGGAAGGCGAATGGTTGGAAACCCAGAGCCAGCTCGCCGAAGCCCGCTCTGCATTGGGCGAGGCCAAGGAAACCCTGAACGCGATCGACGACGACAACGAAGCACAGGTCAAACAGGAGCTGTCTCAGGCCCTGATCCGCTATGATCAACTGGAGTCAGAGCTGGATCAAAGCAACCTGGCGCTTGGCAATCTGATCATAACGGCGCCGTCGGACGGCATCGTGCAGGAACTGGTGGTCAACAACATCGGCCAGTCTGTCTCTCCGAACCAGGAGCTGATGCGCCTGGTGCCGACCAGCGATACCTTGATCATCGAGGCCAAGCTCAGCAACGACGACATCAGCTTCGTCTCGATCGGCCAGGAGGCCAGGGTCAAGGTCGCGACCTACAACTACATCCGCTACGGCACCTTGGATGGTACGGTAGCGCGGATCTCGCCCGACGCGGTCGAAGACGAGAAGACCGGCAAGATGCTGTTCAACGTCTGGGTCAGGACCAACAACAACTATATGGGCCAGGTCCCGGATCAGTATCCGGTCTCTCCGGGTATGACCGCGACAGTCGACCTGGTGACCGGCAAGCGCACCATCCTCTCCTTCCTGACCGACAAGCTGCGCCGCACGGCTCTGGGAGCCTTCGACGAGCGCTAGTCGTCCGGAAGGGTCCGAATCCGATCGCTATGGACTGACCCAGCCGCCAGAGACATCGAGAATTGCCCCAGTGGCGTATTTGGCCTCGTCTGATAGAAGCCAAAGCGTTGCATTGGCGATGTCTGCTTCCTCTCCAGGGTGGCCAATCGGCGTGCGCGCCACGACAGACTCCAGCCATTCGGGGTGCGCCTTCATCCAGTTCCGGCTGATCTCGGTGAGTATTGCACCAGGTCGCACACAGTTTACCCGAATGCCTTCAGGAGCCTGTTCCCTTGCCAGTCCAACAGTAAATGTGTCCATCGCGGCTTTGGACGCTGCATAGTCGATGTAGGACCCGGCTCCACCATGCTTCGCAGCAGCCGATGAGATATTGACAATGGCTCCGCCATTGCCACCGAGCCTCTTCGACATTCGTCTTACCGCCTCTTTGCTGCAAAGAAAGGGGCCTAGAGTGTTGACTTCGAACAACCGACGGGTCTTGTCGTAATCCAAGTCCTCAACGCGGCCGTTGCTCCCCATCACGCCTGCGTTGTTCACCAAACCCGTCGTAGCACCCAACTCCGTATCAACCCTTTCGAACATTGCACGCACTTGGTCAGGACTAGCGACGTCAGCCTGCACTGCTATTCCTTTTCCGCCCATGTCCGTTATCTCAGACAAAACCGCCTCTGCCCCCTCAGCGTCCGCAGCGTAGTTCACGCAGCAAGCCCAACCCAGCTTGGCAGCCCTACGACAGATCTCGGCCCCGATCCCCTTGCTACCGCCAGTCACAACCAAAACACCCATCTCCGACCCTCCCGAATCAGTGCCTTGTGAAACCGTACAGTTTTGGTCGGGACTTGTCTTCGAAGCCGGATCGAACTTAACAATGGCGGTCTTGACAGAAGTTTCCGTCGCACCTCCAAGTTCGGTGCATGCCTGGTCCGGACAGAAAAAGCTTGGGTCAGTCGAAAAGGCTATCGCGCCCGATTCCGGTAAATCCGGTCTGGCCCAGTTGGCCAAGCGCCCGCCGCAGTTCCGTTTCCAGGATGTCATAGGCGCGCCGGACGCCGGCTTCGCCGCCGGCGCCTGCACCATAGGCAAAGGCACGACCTGCCAAGACGAAGGAGGCACCCAGGGCCTTGGCCCGGATCGCATCGGCACCACGCCTGACACCGCTGTCAAGAAGCACCGCGCAACGCGCGCCGACCGCAGCAACGATTGGCGGCAAGACCTCCAGCGCGGCTGGTCCATAGTCGATCTGGCGACCGCCATGGTTGGAGACCAGGATCCCATCTGCACCCAGATCGACGGCCTGTTCGGCATCGTCGACATGCAAGACGCCCTTCACCACCAGGCTACCCTTCCAGCGATCGCGATAGCGTTTCAGATCCTCCCAGGTATAGGCGCTGGAGATCATCCGCTGCTGTAGCGCGACCAGGCTGTTCTGCTCGGCGCTACTGCCCTCCGCCGGTGGTGCGTGGGCAAAACCCGGTCGCCCTGCACGCAGGGTCGCCAGGGACCAGCGCGGGCGGCTGACGAGATCCCAGGCCAGGCGCGGCGTCGGTCTGAGCGTGAGTTCCAAGCCGTTACGAATGTCGCGGTCGCGCTTGCCCGGCTGTGCGCAATCGACCGTCACCAGCAAGACCCGATAGCCGGCCGCCCAGGCCCGATCCAGCAGGTCATCGGAGAAAGCTGGGTCACGGGCTGCATAGATCTGAAACCAGGCATAGCCTTGAGCGGCCTCGGCGATCGCCTCCAGCGCGGTAGTCGCAGCGGTGCTGACCGCATGCACCATGCGTTTCTCGGCCGCCAGTCTGGCGATTGCCAGGTCGGTGCCCGGCCAGACGGCGTTCAGGAAGCCGACCGGGGCCATGCCGAAGGGCACGTCATAGCGCTGCCCGAAGACCTCCACCTCGGTGGAGATGCTGGAGACATCGACCAGGGCCCGCGGCTGCAGGGTCACCGCCTCAAAGGCCGCGCAGTTGGCCCGATGATTGCGTTCCGACTCTGCCCCGCCATCCAGGAAGTCGAAGGCAAAGCGCGGCACACGGCGACGCGCGAGCCGCCTCAGATCATCGATCGAGGCGGCCCGTTCAAGCATGAGAGACTGAGGTTAGCCAGCGCTAGAGCAGCGCTTCGACGACACGGTCCGGCGGGGTGTGGCCATCGGCGAAGGTCTTGATGTTGATGATGACCTTCTCGCCCATGTCGAGACGCCCCTCCAGGGTGGCCGAGCCCATGTGCGGCAAGAGCACCACATTGTCGAGACGCAGCAGCTTCGGATTGACCGCGGGCTCGTGCTCGAAGACATCAAGGCCGGCACCGGCCAGCTCTCCGGCGGTCAGCATGCGGGTCAGCGCATTCTCGTCGATCACCTCGCCGCGGCTGGTATTCACCACTACGGCATGCGGCTGCAACAGCTTCAGCCGGCGGGCTGAGAGCAGGTGATAGGTGGCCGGCGTATGCGGACAGTTGACCGAGACGAAGTCCATCCGGCTCAGCATCTGGTCGAGGCTCTCCCAATAGGTTGCCTCCAACTCGTTCTCGACTTCCTCATGCACGCGGCGGCGATTGTGATAGTGCACTGAGAGGCCAAAACCGCGGGCCCGGCGTGCAACGGCCTGGCCGATGCGGCCCATGCCGATGATGCCAAGGCGCTTGCCCCAGATGCGATGGCCCAGCATGGAGGTCGGCGACCAGCCGCCCCAGCGGCCAGAACGCATCACGCGCTCGCCCTCAGCCAGACGGCGCGGCACCGACAGCAGCAAGGCCATGGTCATGTCGGCCGTGTCTTCGGTGAGGACACCAGGCGTGTTGGTCACCGTGATGCCGCGCTGCCGCGCGGTCTTGAGGTCGATGTGGTCGACACCGGTGCCGAAAGAGGCCACCAGGCGCAGCTGCGGACCCGCCTGCGACAGCACGCCGGCATCGATACGGTCGGTCACCGTCGGCACCAGTACCTCGGCCTCTCTGGCCGCCTGTGCCAACTGCTGTTGCGTCATCGGCTCGTCGTCGAGATTCAGCTTGCAGTCGAAGAGCTCCATCATCCGTGTCTCGATCACATCCGGCAGACGACGGGTGACGACGACGCGCGGCTTGTTCTTATTGGGCATCGATGGATTCCTGCTTGAGCTTCGCTGATAGACGGGGATAGGCGTTTGCCATAGCAGTCCCTTGCCTCCTCTGTCCAGACGAGCAGAGCGCCGCAGGAGCCCGATCCGGCTCACGATTGCGACCAAAAAGACGCAGCCCTCGACGACCCGTCGCACCCTGCCCGGTGCAAGGCCCCCAGGGCTTGACGGAGCGGGCCGGATTGCGTCATCGCCTAAGCATGCTGCGTCTCCTGCCACTCCTCCTCCTGGCCCTCCTCATCGCAGCGCCGCTTGAGGCGCAGGAGACCGGAACGGGCGAGGAGGCCAGTGCCGCCGAAGCACCGCGGCGCGGTCCCAGCGGCCTGCCCCTTCCTCGCTTCGTCTCTCTGCGCAGCAGCGAGGTCAACCTGCGCACCGGTCCCGGCGTGCGCTATCCCATCGACTGGGTCTACCAGCGCGAAGGCCTGCCGATGCAGGTGATCGACGAGTTCGAGGCCTGGCGCCGGGTGCGTGACCGCGACGGCACCGTGGGCTGGGTGCATCAATCGATGCTGAGCGGCCGGCGCACCATCGTGGTGATGGGTGAAACCCAAGCGCTGAAAGATGATCCCCTGGCATCGGCCGGAACGCTCGCTTTTCTGGAACAGGGTTTTCTCGCGCGCCTGGAGGCCTGTCAGGAACCCGTCTGGTGCCAGGTGACCGCCGAGGGACCACAGGGCGCACGCTACCGCGGATGGCTACCAAGGCTGGCGCTTTGGGGCATCCTCGACGGCGAGATGGTCGAGTAGCTCTAAGGCAGCGCGTAGAAGTCCAGGTCCAGATGCCCGGCAACGGGGTCACGCCTGGCTGCGGCCGGCGTGTCGTGCACGATGGCAAAGCCGCTCTCGCCCTCATAGTCCATCAGGGTGATGCCCTCTGCACGGTCCGCCCCTTCCACCGTCGGCAGGTCCAGGATGCGTTCCAGGCGGCTGCGCTCAACCAGGGTCGGGCGGGCACTGACCAGAGCCTCGGGCCAGCGATAGAGCCGGAAGGGGCCGTCCAGATCCATCGTCGGGCCGGCCAAGATGATCAGATCCTCGCCACGCAAGGTCAGGTCGCGGATGCCCATGCCGTCCAGATTGAGGAAGTGCTTTAGGTAGTATTCGCCCTCAGAGCCCAGATGGCGCAGCGCCAAACGGCCCTCCGCCGGCGGTTCGCTGCTCAACTCCAAGACCACGGCCCAGCCGCGCAAGACCGGGCCGCGCAGGCCGATGAAGAGCCGTTCGCCGGCGACCGCCAGCCCCTCGGCATCGAAGCCATTCTCTTTCGACGGGATCGCCATGAAGAGGCCAAGGTGCGGATCATAGCGCAGCTGCTTGACCAGGCGGCTGCGCTTGCGGCCGATCTTCACCAGCGCACCCCCCTCTTGACACTCGACCTTGGGCCGGGGTTGCCAGTTCCCCTCACCCTTGTCGACCAGGGGAACGCAGCCCAGCACTTGGCGGGCGCGCGACTGGTCGACCTCCGAGAGGGTCTGAATGGCGGCTTCCGGATCATGCGCCTCACGTTTGACCTTACGCCTGACCGCCGCGTGCGAGCCCAAGAGCCAGAGCTTGTCTTCGCCCAGAGCCAAGCTTTCCAGATCCAGCTCAGCCTCCGGATCGGGCAGGTCCAGATAGTCGGGCAGGCTAAGGCGCAGATGCGCACCATAGCTGCCGTCCGGCTGCAAGGTCAGGTGATCGAGCGCATTGCCCTCGTCGCTTACCAGCCAGAGGCTGCGGCCCTTGGCGGCAATGCCCGAAAAATCGTGAAAGAAGGGCTCGCTTCCCGGCGTCTCGCTGCCGTAGTCGCCGAAGCTGAGATGGATGGGGCGGGGCTTCATGAGGACCGAGCGCGGCAAACTCTTTGATAGGGCAGTTGCGGAGACCCATGATCGGCGAGCGAAACCGATCCTGCAAGTGACGACTCTGCGACGCTCCTTGATGAAGAACCCGCCCCCAACCTATTGGCGCTTGACCCTCGGGGTCAGGGCGCGCATCTTTCTCTCATGAGAAAACAGTCTTTGGCAGTTTTGCGAATTAGCCACCCGGCGCTCGTCTGAGCGACCGGGACCTCTGCTTGTCGCAATTTTCTACACTGCCAAATCCTGTCGGGAGCTGTTTTCCCATGATGAGTCTGACTTTCGAACGCCCACGCGAACGACCGCACTCTGCCGTCGCCTGCTATTGTGTCGAGGGCGAGGCCGACCCCGGCCTCTTGCCGCGCGTGCTGGAGCTCTTCGCCAAGCGCGGCCTGGTGCCGGAACGCTTTTTCTCGCAACCCAGCGGTCATAACCGGCAAGGCCTGGTGATCGATCTGCAGGTTCGCGGCTTCACCGCCTCCGAGCGGGAGGTCGTCGCCGCCTCGCTGCGCCAGATCCCGCTGGTCTGGACCGTGCTCACCTCTGAGAAGGTCTCTGCATGAGCTTGCTGGATCGTGCCCACTTTGCGCTGCGCTGGAACCCGGAGGACTATCGGCCTTTCTTCATCGGCGACCGGCGCTACGGCTGGGTAACACACGATCTGGCCGCGAGATTGGGCGACTTTCCCAAGGAGATCCTGCAGGACCGCGGGCGCTTACTGCTCAATCCGACGATCGGCGGCTATCAGGCGCGCGGTGCAGTGATGGCAGAGTTAAACTTGGCGCTGGCGGAAAGCGGCCACAGCCGCCCACCGCGCAAAGAGCTCTTTCCGGTGCTGCGAGATTGGCAAGAGATTCCGGTCATGGCCGTCGATCGCGCCCTGGTGCCGGTCTTCGGCCTGCGATCCTACGGGATCCACATGAACGGCTTCATCCGGCGCAAGGACGGGATCTACATGTGGCTGGGTCGCCGCGCCATGAACAAGCCGACCGCGCCCGGCAAGCTTGACCACCTGGTGGCCGGCGGCCAGCCTTTAGGCCTGACCCCGATCGACAATTTGGTGAAAGAGTGCGCCGAAGAGGCCTCGATCCCTGAGGCCTTGGCGCGCAAGGCCAAACCGGTCAGCCTGATCAGCTATCTCTGTCGCTTCACCGACGGGCAGCGCGACGACATCCAGTGGTGCTATGACCTGGAGGTGCCGGAGGACTTCACGCCCAAGCCTGGCGACGACGAGGTCGAGGACTTTATGCTCTGGCCCATCGAGGAGGTGCGGCAACGCATCACCGAGACCGAGGACTTCAAGTTCAACGTCGCCCTGGTGATCATCGACTTCCTGATCCGCCACGGCTTTTTCGGCCCCAGCGATCCGGATTATCAAGAGATCCTGCACTGCCTTAGAAGCGGCGGGGCCTAGCTTAGAGAGACCTGAATCAGAACGCGACCAGGCGGCTAGACCTGATCGCGTTCCGTTTCAGCGCCCTAAGGGCTATGATCTAGAAGGAGAAGTCGTATCCCTCGCTAAACTCCTCGGCCGGGTCTGGGAGTTGGGTCCCGCGGCCCGCCTTGGCGGTATCCTGTGCGGCCTCTTTGACCCGCTCGAAGCTGTCAGTTGCCGCCTCGAACGTTGTCGGGTTGAACAGCTGTTCGGTCACTGCGCGAACAGCCGCCGTATTGACGAAGGAGTCATCCTCGGGAGTGAAGAAGGCGAAACCCTTAATACCAATTGCATCTTCAGGCATTTTTCTTCTCCTGTGTTTTGCACGACAACGCAGATGGTGCGCCTCAATGAATGTTCAATGGAGAAGAATATTGCTCAAATAGGCCTCTTACGGCGACTTGTTCGTCAACATATGAAATTTTGTGATCAAGCGGTGAAACTTTATAACCAAGGCCGGAAAAGAGCTCAGGCAGCCCATTGAGCCGGAATCAGGTCGCCAAAGCGCCCTCGACAAAAGGCATACTGCGGCGAAAGTTTGTTCAAAATGGCGCTGCGCGCCTCCTCTGTCATCTCCCAGTCCAGCTCAGTCTGGTTCCGACGCTCCTCGCTATTGCCGGGGCGATAGTCGGCCTTGATGAAACTGCATAGCTTGCCGAGCGCGGGCTCGGTGAAGAGCTCTTCATAGAAGAGATAGAGCAGCTCATCGGCTGCGAAGCTGGCGTCCAGGTCGTTGACCGTCGCCTGATAGTCCGCGCGGGCCATGATCGGCTCCGATTGCAAGGCCTCCAGCCAGCGGGTTGCCACATCGGCTGCGGGGTTGGTCTGCTGCATGTGGCGCAGTTGGGACCAGAGGCGGTCGATCGGATCGCGCATGATGTAGAGGATTTTCAGGTCGACGCCCTCTTTGGCCAGCAAGCGCTTCATGAAGGCGAAGCCCTCTTGCCCAATCACCGCATAGGCCGGGGTCACGTCGCAGAGAACCTTGGTTTCGGGCGTCATGATCCGGGCGAAGTGCCCGAGGTAGGCATCGTCGTCGTAGATCATCTGCACGCGGTCGATGCTGGCCTGAAAGGAGGGCTCGTAGAGCAGGTTGTCGACGGGATTGCCGACCCGGCTGGCATGGACCTCCAACCGCTTCAACGCCAGCACGTTCATATCGCTCAGCGAGTTGTTGGGGAACTTGGCATTGAAGAAGTGCAGCTCCTTGATTGGAGATACGGAGACCTCTGGGAGGGAATGCAGATAGTGGAAGAGCCAAGAGGTGGCGCAGCGCATCCCGCCGACGCAGATCAGAAAGGTCTTTCCTTGGAGTTCGCTAAAGGTCCCGACCATGTCTTGCCCTCTTGTTGCTGCCCCATCTAGCGACGGGCACCCGGGGCTTCGGGATTAAAGGGTGACCGACCGCGCGACGTCTGCAGAGGTCACCTCCGCCTAGAGACCGATAGTGGCTGGGCCCCCTGCACCATGCAAGACGGAAGGGAAAGCCCCTCTCGAGCGACATTCTGCCCGGCGTTGCCGACTCGACAAGTGCTGCCCAGACGTTCAGATGCTAGCGGCTTGAAGAGAGAAGGGACGAGAGTCCCCGGCAGGAGAGGTGAGGCCCATGTCCATGGAAGCGGATTTCGTCATTGTCGGCTCCGGCTCGGCCGGCGCAGCCATGGCTGCGCGCTTGAGCGAAGACGGCAAGCATTCGGTTCTGGTGCTGGAATACGGCGGCACCGATGCCGGGCCGCTGATCCAGATGCCGGGCGCGCTCTCTTTCCCGATGAACATGCCGCGCTATGACTGGGGCTTTCGTTCCGAGCCCGAGCCGCACCTGGGCGGACGTACCCTCGCCTGCCCACGCGGCAAGGTGATCGGCGGCTCCTCCTCGATCAACGGCATGGTCTATGTGCGCGGCAATGCCGGCGACTTCGACCATTGGGAAGAAAGCGGCGCCAAGGGCTGGGGCTATGCCGACGTGGCCCCCTATTACGACCGCATGGAGAGCTGGCACGAGAGCGGCCAGGGCGGCGATCCCGAATGGCGCGGCAAATCCGGCCCGCTGCACGTCACCCGCGGCAAGCGCGATATCCCGCTGCACGCTGCCTTCGTCGAGGCCGGACGCCAGGCCGGCTTCGAGTTGACCGAGGACTATAACGGCGAAAAGCAAGAGGGCTTCGGGCCGATGGAGCAGACGGTCTGGAAGGGCCAGCGCTGGTCAGCCGCCAATGCCTATCTGAAGCCCAGCCTGAAGCGCCCGAACCTGGACCTCTATCGCTGTCTCGCGCGGCGCGTGGTGATCGAAGAGGGCCGCGCCGTCGGCGTCGAGGTCTCCAAAGGCGGCAAAATCGAGGTGGTGCGCGCCCGGCGCGAGGTCATCCTGGCCGCCAGCTCGATCAACTCGCCCAAACTGCTGCTGCTCTCCGGCATCGGACCGGCCGCTCATCTGGCCGAGCACGGCATCCCGCTGGTCGCCGACCGCCCCGGCGTCGGCCAAAACCTGCAGGACCACCTAGAGCTCTATATCCAGCAGGCCTGCACCCAGCCCATCACCCTCTTCAAGTACTGGAACCTCTTCGGCAAGGCCATGGTCGGCTTGCAGTGGCTGTTGAAGCGCAGCGGTCCCGGCGCCTCCAACCAGTTCGAGAGCGCGGCCTTCCTGCGCTCCAAGCCCGGCGTCGACTACCCCGACATCCAGTACCACTTCCTGCCGATCGCGGTGCGCTATGACGGTCAGGCCGCGGCCGAAGGGCATGGCTTCCAGGCCCATGTCGGCCCCATGCGCTCCCCCTCGCGCGGCTCGGTCACCCTGCGCTCGGCCGATCCCGACGACCCGCCGAAGATCCTCTTCAACTATATGAGCAAGGCCGAAGACTGGGCCGACTTCCGCCACTGCATCCGCCTGACCCGCGAGATCTTCGCCCAGAAAGCCTTCGATCCTTATCGCGGCAAGGAGATCCAGCCCGGCGCTGCAGTCCAAAGCGACGATGAGTTGGACGGCTTCATCCGCGAGCACGTCGAGAGCGCCTATCATCCCTGCGGCACCTGCAAGATCGGCGCGGCCGACGATCCCATGGCCGTGGTCGATCCCGAGACCCGCGTCATCGGCGTCGAGCGCCTGCGCGTCGCCGACAGCTCCCTCTTCCCTCGCATCACCAACGGCAACCTGAACGCCCCTAGCATCATGGTCGGCGAGAAGGCCTCGGACCACATCCTGGGCAAGGACCTGCTGCCGCGCACCAACCGGCGGCCTTGGGTCAGCCCCAGGTGGCAGACGTCGGATCGGTAGGTGGCGGATCGGTAGGTGGCGGATCGGTAGGTGGCGGATCGGGGGAGCCGAGACTGCCTCCAGTCTCACAGCGAGTAGCGTCGGAAGAGATCGCTACGGCGGCCAAGCCGGCGAATCTGCTGAATCGAGACAGCGCCCGACAGCAGACGCGCCCAGGTAACAGGAGGTTTCGGAACGCGACGTTGGCAAGGTAATGTATGATGTCGAACCACTCATAATCCACATTGCGCGTGCGTTCGAACCACACTGCGGCGCATCATCTGGCAAGACTTAACGAGGCGGAGGAAATCAGTGCGTACCACCATTACGGCTGACGAGCTGGCAACAAGACTTCAGAGATTGCCACGGTTCTCACTGGCCCTGCTGCCAACGCCCATCCATCCGCTCAAGAATTTCGGCGCCCTGCTAGCAGGACCTGACCTCTGGATAAAGCGTGACGACCTCACAGGTCTGGAAGGTGGTGGCAACAAGACTCGCAAACTGGAGTTCCTTGTCGGCGATGCGCTTAAGCAAGGATGCGACATGCTCGCAACCGTGGGGGCGATCCAATCGAACCACACGCGCCAAACAGCAGCCGCTGCAGCCAAAGCGAACCTGAAATGCGCACTCCTCCATAATGCCTGGACCAAAGATGCCGGACCAAACTACCGTCAGGTTGGCAACATTCTATTGAGCAATCTGATGGGCGCGGAGCTCTATCTCGACGAGACTGAACGCCCAATCGAGGATCAAGGTCCTTTGGACGCCTTCGTGTCGCAACTCAGGTCACAAGGACATAATCCTTATCTCATTCCCGGCGGCGCCTCCGAGCATCGGCTTGGGAGCATGGGATACATCAACTGTAGTATCGAACTCTCCAAACAAATGACGACAGAGGGCATCGAGTTCGACTATCTGGTTCACACAACCGGCTCCAGCAGCACGCAGGCTGGTCTCTTGGCAGGCTTCAAGGCCCTGGGGATTGCCACAAGGATTATCGGAGTGGCCGACGATGGTGAGACAGAGATCAAGAGAGAAAGGGTTCGCGCGCTCGCCAACGAGGCACTGGAGGTCTTGGATTTGCCCGCTCTCGTCGAGGTAGACGATGTCGAGGTCATTGCCTCTAACGCTGCAGACTATGGCTTTGCCGACGATGCGATCAAAGAAGGCATCTACCTCATGGCGACCAAGGAAGGTTTGATAGCGGACCCAGTCTATGAAGGCCGGGCAATTCGTGGATTGCTGGATCTGAGCGCATCAGGTCGCTTCGCGCCGGGCGAGAAGGTTCTCCTCATGCATCTTGGCGGGTCACCGGCCATCCATGCTTACGCCGGTCAATTCTCTGAGGTTCAGTTCAAGAGACTTCAGATGGACTAGAGGTCTACGTCGCAGCATATTGCAGTAAGAACTGATAATCAGAACTGATTATGCTATCAAAAAGCGTTTGCGATTTAACCTTCATCTTTGATTGGATGCTTGAGTCGATTAATACCAAGGGCAGGAATTAGAGACCTGTTTCATGGGCCACAATGACCGTCCGGGCAGGCGCGATGTGCCCCGAGATGTGCTGCGCGATGCGGGGCATCGGGCAAGCATCGCAACGCACCCGGACGGCCATTGTGGCCCACCGCAGGCGGCGCTGTGTTGTCTTCTGGGTGCGTTCCGGCCTGCTTATGGTGCGGACAACCACCGCGCAGACCGCGCCTGCCCAGAAGACAACACAGCGCCGTGAAACAGGTCTCTAATTCCTGCCCTTGGTATAAGTACCGAAACCGGCTATTTCAGGCGAACAAGCATGGATAATAGGGTTGTGTTCGGAATCTGGATGGGCTGGACTTAAAAACCTAGATGGTTGGCAACCACTTTAGAAAGACATCATCGGGAGCATCGACGCTGCTGGAGCGCTCCAAATCCAGCACGAATCCTTCGGACCGATAAAAGCAAAGGGCACGGTGATTGAGCCTGTGCGTCTTCAACCAAATCCCGCTAGGTAGACGTTCTTTGGCTGCCTTCATTAGATGCCGTCCGATGCCCTGCCTTTGGCATGTGAACTGGCCCCCAATTGGATCGGACACCCGGCGTAGTCATGAAGGCTTGGGGATATCCTCAAGGATAGGCTTATGTCGGACGAAGGATTTCAGCGCGTAGAGGTGATCACGGGTGTTGCTCGTCGGCGTCGCTGGTCGCCAGAACAGAAGCTGGCGATTATCGAAGAAAGCATGCTGCCGGGAGAAAGCGTGTCGTCGACCGCGCGGCGCCATGGCGTTGCGCCGAACTTGTTGTATCGTTGGCGTCGCTTAATGAGCGAGGGAGGCGCCACGGCAGTGCAGGCTGACGATGGAGTGACTGGCAATGGTGAGGTTCGCCGTCTGGAAGAACGGGTGCGTGAACTTGAGCGCCATCTTGGCCGCAAGACGCTTGAGGTGGAGATCCTGAAAGAGGCTTTGGCCAAGTCGCAGTCAAAAAAACAGACCTTGCTGTCCTCGTCGCTGCTGAAGGGGCCTTCCCGGTGAAGTCGGTCGCCGACACGTTATCGGTGTCGCGCTCGAACCTGGTGCAGCGGCTTGCGTCCGGCACTGAGCCGCGTCGGCGCTATCACAAAGCGCAAGACGCGGCGGTTTTGGCGGAGATCCGCCCTCTGGTCGATGCACGGCCGAGCTATGGTTACCGTCGCATCACCGCGCTGGTGAACCGCGATCGGGCCGCCCGGGGCGAAACACCGCTCAACCACAAGCGCATCTACCGGATTATGAAGCACCATGGGCTGCTGCTGGAGAAGCACTCCGGGGCTCGACTGGGACGTTGCCACGACGGCAAGGTCGTCGTCATGCGCTCCGACCTGCGCTGGTGTTCGGATGGCCTGGAGTTTACCTGCTGGAATGGCGAAGTGGTTAGAGCCGCCTTCATCATCGATGCCCACGACCGTGAGGTCGTCGCCTGGAAAGCGCTGACTGGGGCTGGGATCTCCGGCTCGGACGTGCGCGACATGCTGCTCGAAGCCGTCGAGAGCCGCTTTGGCGGCCTACAGGCGCCACAGAGGGTTGAGTTCCTGGCCGATAACGGATCGCCCTACACGGCTCTGGAAACACGCCGCTTTGCTACCCAGCTGGGCCTGGTGCCCTGTTTCACCCCCGTCGCCAGCCCCCAGAGCAACGGCATTTGCGAGGCCTTCGTGAAGACCTTCAAGCGCGACTATGTCCGCATCAACCCTTTGCCAAGCGCCGCTCACGCGCTGGAAAAGATCGCCGGATGGTTCGAGGACTACAACGAAAACCATCCACATTCAGGGCTCAAGATGGCGTCCCCAAGGGCGTTCCGAAGAGCTCACAACTTAGCCGAGGTGTCCGCTTAAACGGGGGCAACACCAGCATGCAGGATGAACGAAGAGCTGTTCAAGCTTTGAGATGTCGGGCCCTAAAGCAAGCATTCCCTGGACTTGCCCCCGGTTCACCGCCGCAAGCAGTTCCCAAGCCGTTTCGTCATCAAGCCTTTCGCGCAATTCGCCTCGTGTCGTATCTGAAGTGTGTCCCAGTCCCGTTGATCGCCAACTGCTGAACCACACATCAGCGATCTGATCGAATTCGCTCTCCAAAGGTTGCCGAATGATCAAGTTGATGCTCATGACATGAACATAGAACGACAAGGACTGAAAACCGAACACCCTGTGAAGCAGTGATGGGCCGGACAGCAGCCACCCGGTGTAGCTGGTTCATAGAGACGACACACAGACGTCTGGCCATTAGTAGGTGCGCGACGCAATCGAGAAGGAGGCGAAGGCCCTGTTTGTGGGAAGTGGCCCCCTCCTCCGACGATGAAGAGGGGGCCGGCTCATCCGCTACCCTAGACAAAAATGACTGATTCGATGCTGGTCAGTGTCGCGTCACCTGGGATGCTGACACCTGCCGCTAACTGCAGGGTGTCGTTGCCTGCGCCTCCATCAAAGACCTCGTTGCTGCCGAGCTCCCCTTGATCGTTGACGATGAAGAGATCGTTGTTGGATCCGCCGAAAAGGCTGTCGGAACCAGAGTCGCCCGCGAAGGTATCGGCACCGCGTCCTCCAAACACGAGATCGGCGCCTGTGCTGCCGCCTATGTCGCGATCGCGCCCACGCCCGCCATAGACAATGTCATCGCCATCCCCGCCGAAGATAGAGGTGTCACGTCCGTTGCCGGCGAAGACCAGGTCATCGCCCTCGTCGCCGTAGAGATAGGTGTCGCGGCGCAGGCCTCCATCGATGATGTCCGCCCCGCTACCACCGAAGAGGAAGCTGTCCCAGTTCTCGCCGGTCCGGACCGCGTCGGCGCCGGAGCCGCCGAAGAGGCTGCTGTTATCGCCGTTGCCACCGTCGACCAGGTCGTCACCAAGCTCGCCAAGAAGGCTTTGATCGTTACCATCGCCGCCAAAGATGCTGTCGTTGTTGTCGCCGCCTTTCAAGGTCGCGTCATCGCCGTCGCCACCATAGATCAGGTCGGTTCCGGCATAGCCCACGAGCAGGCTGTCGTTGCCGCTGTCACCAAAGACGGCATCGTTGCCGGTCTCACCGCTGAGCGCAAAGTCGCCGCCGGAGCCGCCATAGACCTTATCGTCTCCGGCATCTCCGAGGACGGCGAAGTCAAGACCCTCGCCGCCGAAGACCATGTCAGCACCACTGCCGCCACGCACGAAGGAGTCGGCGTCGCTGCCACCGAAGACCATATCCTGGCCAGAGTTACCCACAACCCCGGTATCGTTATGCGCACCGCCATAGACGAAGTCATCGCCAAGCCCCCCGAAGACCTGGTGGTCATCGCTGCCGCCGGAATCGACCGTGTCGTTCCCGGCACCCCCTTCCAAAACGATGTCCTTGCCGGCGAGACCGAAGACAAGGTCGTCGCCGTCGCCGCCTTTCAGAGCGAAGTCATCCCCGGGTCCGCCATAGAGGCGGTCGGAGCCGGAACCACCATAGAAGTGGCGATCAATGTCTGTGCCGCCGCTGATGACGTCATTGCCCGTGCTGCCGTAGAGGAAGTAGGCGCGACCGTCGCTGCTGGTGATCGTATCATCGCCGTCGCCGCCGAAGTGAGAGCGGTGAAAGCCGAAGCCACTGGCGAGGATGTCGTTGCCGCTGGAACCGAACAAGCGTCCGCCGCCGTTGCCGAGGTAAAGGGAGTCGGCGCCGCTGCCTCCATAGACGATGTCGTTGGACCAGCCTGTTATGCTGTCTGCACCGTCACCACCATAGAAAGTCTCGATGCCCGTTGTGAAGGCAATTGCGGCGGTCGTGCTGTTGAGCGTGTCATCGCCGGAGAGACCCAGAATCACCAGGTCTCCACTCGATCCCGTTATCTGGTCATTTCCGTTGGTGCCAAAAATCGTAGCCATCTCTCGTCTCCTTAATCACAATCCATCTGTGGACTCTCCCAATGGGAGTTAATAATGGACGTTAATTCAATTGGCACTACCCTGTCGACCTGACCAAAAGATACTTAAACCTGTCCTTTTGATTAGGTATTTCTATTGTAAATAACGAATCGCATGATGGTTAGCTGATTTTTTAGAGAATACTGCATTGATGAACCAGGATTCCCCATGCGAGAATCCATTACTATAAGATGTTCGCATTCTGTAACAGTGTCGCGGATCTCAAGGAAATTCAGGCTAGTGATCCGATCCAGACGCTTGATCCTCAAGCGTCTGGTGAATCGGCCCGCCAAACTGTTGATCTGGTGGAGCAATGCAATCAGGTCGCTAAAGGAACAAGCGGAGCTGAACCTACGACTGAGGCAGGCCCACTCTTGCTCCGCAACGTGGCACATTCCTACTCCGCGATTGACACCCCCGCTGGAGCATGCTGCAAAGTAGGGCTCGATCTAGTTTTCAGATTTCAGGCTACAGAAACGTGCAACATGGCTCGAGATATCGCGGAGTGGCTCGATAGGCTCGGTCTCGGTCGATACGCCGACAGGTTCGTCACCAATGAGATCGATCTGGACTCACTGTCCCATATCACCGAAGCGGACCTGAAGGACATTGGTGTCGCGCTCGGGCCGCGGCGCAAGCTGCTCGCTGCGATCGCCGAGCTCGGCGACTCAAAGGAAACAGCGAAAGCCGAGGGGAAGACCGGCGAACATGTCCCCGGCGCCGATGCTGAGCGGCGCCAGCTGACGGTGATGTTTGTCGACCTGGTTGGCTCCACATCGTTGTCGGCTGGCCTCGATCCGGAGGAAATGCGTGCTGTCATCCGGGGTTTCCAGGATGCGGTCGCCGGTGAGATCGCGCGCCTAGACGGTCACGTCGCGAAGTTCATGGGCGATGGCGTGCTGGTCTATTTCGGCTGGCCACGGGCGCATGAGAACGAGGCAGAGCGTGCGGTTCGCGCCGGTCTCGCGGTCATGAGTGCGATCGAACGCCTGCAGGCGCCGGATGGCACACCGCTTGTGGCCCGGATCGGCATCGCCACCGGTCTCGTGGTGGTCGGCGATCTGATTGGCGAGGGCTCGGCGCGGGAGGAGACGGTCGTGGGCGACACGCCGAACCTGGCGGCACGCCTTCAGGCGCTCGCCGAGCCTGGCCGGGTCTTGGTGGCCGAGGCCACCAAGCGATTGCTCGGTGGCCTGTTCGAACTCAACGATCTCGGCCGCCACGAGGTGAAAGGCCTGGCAGAGCAGGTGGCGGTCTACAGGGTCGTAGGCGAACGGACGTTGGAGAGCCGATTCGCGGCACGCGGTTCGACGGGTCTAAGCGAGATTGTGGGGCGCGATCAAGAGCTGGCCTTGCTTTTGGAACGCTGGAGGCAGGCGTCCAAGGGTGAGGGGCAGATGGTCTTGCTGACGGGCGAGGCGGGGATCGGCAAGTCGCGCATCACCGAGGCCTTGATCGAAGAGCTGCGTGACGTGAACCACACGCCAATCCGCTATCAGTGCTCACCCTATCATACGGACAGCGCCCTCTATCCGGCGATCCAGCAACTGAGCCTGGCGGCGGGGTTTGAACGGGGCGATGACACGGCAACACGGCTAGACAAACTGGAAGTACTGTTAGGCCAAGGCACATCGGATGTGGCGGAGCAGGCGCCTTTGATCGCGCCGCTTCTGGAGCTTGATGGCGAGGCTCGCTACGGCGCGCTCGGGCTCAGCCCGCAGCAGCTGAGGGCACGCATGCTGATGGTGCTGGTCGATCAATTGAAGGGACTGGCGCTGGCCGGCCCGGTGCTGTCCGTGATCGAGGATGCGCACTGGATCGATCCGACAACGTTGGAGCTGATCGAACTGGCGCTTGATACCGTGGCGGGCTCGCGGGTCTTGCTGCTGGTTACGGCTCGGCCAACATTCGAGCACGGCTTTGGCGGTCACCCGGTGGTCACGCGATTGATGCTGAACCGGCTGGGCCGGTCCCAGATTGCAGCGATCGCAACGCGGGTGAGCGGCGGCAAATCACTGCCTGACGCTCTGCTGGACGAAATCGCAGCAAAAACCGATGGTGTGCCCCTCTTTGTTGAGGAGATCGCCAAGGCCGTCCTGGAGTCCGATGTCTTACGTGAGGAGGAAGACGCCTATGCCTTGACCGGTCCCCTAAGCGCACTCACGATCCCGGCGACACTGCACGACAGTCTGATGGCGCGCTTGGATCGGTTGCGCCCCGTCAAGGAGGTGGCACAGTTGGCGGCGGTAATCGGACGCGCGTTCGACTACCGAACACTGGCGGCGATTGCACCGCAGCGGGACGACGAACTGGCTTCGGCGCTGGATGGCTTGGTCGCGGCAGAGCTGGTTTTCCGGCGCGGCATACCGCCTGATGCGGACTATCTGTTTAAACACGCTTTGGTTCGAGACGCGGCCTATGAGAGCCTGCTCAAGTCGAAGCGACAGGCACTCCACGCCGCGCTGTTTGAAGCGCTTCAGTGCCAGGATTCAGCGGTGCCGGAGTTGCTGGCGCACCATGCAACGGAAGCCGGATTGTGGGAGACCGCCGCCGCCAATTGGCTGCAGGCTGGAAGATCGGCGAACAGCAGATCGGCTTTCGCCGAAGCGATCGCCCATCTCGAGAAAGGCCTTCAGGTCCTATCCAAGACGCCGAACTCGACCCAGCGGGCGCGTCGTGAGATCGAGCTCCGCTCCGCCCTTGCCACCGCGATGATCTCCGCGCGCGGATACGGTGCTCCCGAGGCCGAAGAGAATTTCGATCGTGCCCTGGAGCTAAGCAATGATGTCGGCAATCTGTCACAGCGCTTCGTAGCGCTCCATGGGCTGTGGTGGTTCAATCTTGTGGCGCGGTCCATCGCGCGATCACGGAAGATGGGTGATGAACTACAGGCCATCTCCAAGAAGGCCGACGAGATCGAGCTCCAGATCGCAGCACATCGCGCGTTGGGTTACAGCTGTTGGCTTCACGCCGATTTCAAGACGGGGCTTGAACACTGTCGACAGGGATTGGCCCTCTATGACCATGAAGCTCATGGCGCTCTTGCTTCTCGCTTCGGCGGTGCTGATCCGGGTGTCGCACTGAATACCCTGAGTGCGAATTGTCACTGGTATCTCGGCCAGCCGGATCAGTCCCTACAATTTGTCGAACGCAATACGGAGATGTTCTCCAAGCTCAATCATCCACTCAGTGAATGTTGGGGGCGCCTCTCGCTTGCTCAGATTCATTTGCTGCGCGGTGAGCGCGATGCAGCCGAAAGGGGTGCGGTTCAGGTTCTGCAACTCGCGCAGGAGCTGTCATTTCCGACTTATGTCGGTTGGGCCATGGCGCTCTACGGTTGGTCTTTGCTCGGTACCGGCAATGAGCCCGACTCAGTTGACAAGATCCGCGAGGGCATCAGGATTTCCATCGGTACCGGAACCAAAGCGCTTGTCACAATCTGGCGATGCTTGCTTGCAGAAGCTGCCATGAAAACAGGGGATCATGTGGCAAGCCGTGCGGCCCTCGACGGCGCCGAGGCGCTTGTATCGGAGACCCAAGAGCGCCTGTGGGCAGCCGAGCTTCACCGGTTGCGCGGTTTGCTTCATCTCACCCAGGATGGGCGAGATACTCCTTTGGCCGAGGCGTGTTTTCAAAGGGCCATCGAGACCGCGCGGCGGCAGGACGCTAAATCCTGGGAACTGAGGGCAGCCACCAGCCTGGCGTGTCTATGGGCCGAAGAAGGCGAACGGGGCAAAGCCGTCGATCTCCTCGCCCCGATACTCCAATGGTTCACCGAAGGACATGACACCCGGGACCTGAAGAATGCGCGAGCACAATTGGAGGCGATGACGTAACGGCGAGGGCTTGCTCTGGAAAGACGCCGAAATGCGCGATTGCTCCATGCCTCAATTCAACAAGTGACACGCTGCTCGGTGGCCGCTGGCGATTTCGCGATAGCTTGAGCCAGGCCCATTCCGGTTTTGCTGTCGATTCGCGGTCCATGGTTAGATTCTATCAAAGATATCAGGTTACTGCCATTCTGAGGGTTAGCGCTCTCGGCTGGGCCCGCCGCGGCCGCGGCTGCCGCCTTCGCGCTGTTGCCCGGCTCTGTGCTGGCGCGCTCGATCTCAGTGGCGATCAGGCCAAGATGCTCTTGCGGCCAGCACAAGATGCCCTGAGCTTCAAGCGAGAGATGAGAAACCCGGACGTCCAGCCTCCGTTAAGAAGATCGCTGCCCGTGCCACCGTAGAGGCGATCATTGTCTCTACCGCCTTTCAGCACATCATTGATGGAAACATCGGAGAGGCTGTCGTCCGCAATGCTGAACATTAGCGCTTTGTCCGCATAGCTGACTTCGGCAATTGGTCCGTCCAGTCCTGATTCAGCGCAGCAATCAGACATTGCCTTTTGGCAGGGAGTGATCGATGGAGAGGAGCAGGAAAGCGGGGCCTTCTACCAGAAGGGGAAACTGCTGGGTCTTGGAGACACAGTCTACACTATTGGACTAAGCCGCTCCGCAGCAGTCGTAGCCCGGAGCCGTCCTGCACTGGCACTCCATTTTCTGGGCAGGATAGTGATTCATGGATTGAGTAGTGACTCGCAATGAAAGTTCGACCCTTGGAACCGAACGAAGTGTGGCTCCACAAGGAGTTGCGCCTATGTGCACTGAGGGATTCGCCGCAATCATTTGGCGAAGCAGTCTCGGAGGCGGAAAACCGGCCCCCGGCCTATTGGGAGGAGCTGACAAAGTCCGTCACCACGCCAGGACCTCATGTGATGTTCTTGGCCTGTGAGGGTGGAGACGTGCACGGGTCGACTTATGGGCTCCTCGATCGGGACCGGAAAGATGCGGGCCGGGTGGGAGGGATGTGGGTTGCGCGTCCACGGCGGCGACAAGGATACGGTCGTGCTCTATTGGGGGCTGTGTTCATTTGGGCAAGCGAGCGCAAGCTGAAACGTTTGGGATTGTGGGCTCCAGCCCAGAACCATGCGGCCGTTGCCTTGTACCGGAAAGCCGGATTCCGCGAAACGAGTCGACGTCGACCTCTGCCAAACAGCCCGGGATTTGAGATTATTGAGATGGTCTGTGAATGGTGAATTTGTTGTATCTTTGAATGATTTAGGCAGCTTTGAGCTAGTCCCGTCTGACCGAGGTGTCGCGGTGGTTTTAGCCAGCAATCGGCCCGTCGGGTCTTGGCCCCTTATCGGTTCCGTCTCCCCCCGGCCGGAGACGTCGTCTCCTGTCCTGATCACCTTTGAATGATCAAGGAGGGGAGCAATGACCCCGTTGCGACAGCAGAGAATCGGCCGATTCGTGGCTACGTTCTACCTCATCCTGCAACAGCTACTTTTGCGTGTGTGATGTTCAGAACTCAAAAGCGTTGCGGACTTCCCTGACGTCCCTCCAAGGCAAGCGAACCACTCACGGAACTCATTGGCTGCTTAAAGCCCCTCCTGATCGTTCATTGGACTGGTTCTGCGCGGACCCCTGCCAGAAACTGCGCTGATAGACAAAGCGATCCTGGTGGTACTATCTAGTTTGACGTGCTGCCTTGACCGTCATCGACGTCGGAGCTGAAAGTTGCCATACAGAGCACAATGCGCATGCAAGACCGTGTCTATAGAACTGGCCAGTGAGCCGCTTCGGTGTTTCGTTTGCCACTGCGACTACTGCCAGCGCATGACGGGTTCCGTGGGGAACGCTGTTGCGATCTTTCGGGAAACGGACGTTCTGGCAGTGTCGGATGCTCTCGAACTCGATCCTCAGATGGCCAAGTGGCCGGGGCTGAGACGATATCTTTGCCCCAAGTGCTATTCGAACGTGCACTGGGTGAACCCGAAAGCCTACCCCGAGATGCGAATGGTGTCTCTCGGATGCTTCGACGATCCCTCGGCCTTCAAACTTACAAGCACGGTGCAAAATCAGTACCGGCCAAGGTGGTGCCCCCCACTTGACGCAACCAATGCGTTTGACGGTTACCCGGAATGAAGCCGCTTCTTCGCTAAGAACCCAGGTTTGTCGCTCTGTCCGCATCCCGGACAACAGTGCCGGACGGGAACTCCGTCACCAAACCAGCCCCATCACCCCTTCTGAAAAAACTTCGCAAAGATGGCCTGTGCCTCTGGTGAGCGCAGGCAGTCGGCAAACGCGACGTATTCGCGCTCGATGGTGGCGCTGACGGCCGGGCGCTTGGCTTCCAGGAGCATGCGCTTGGCGGTGCGCAGCGCGAGGCGGGGTTTGGCGGCGAGGCAGCGGGCCTTTTCGGCGACCGCTGCGTCGAGATCGACGTCGGGGAAGACCTCGTTGACCAGGCCCAGCTCATGGGCATGGGCTGCGTCGAGCTCGCGGCTTTCCAACAGCATTTCGGCGGCGGCGCGATGGCCGATGATCTGCGGCAGCAGCAGGGAGCTGGCGCCCTCGACCGAGAGGCCAAGGTCGACGAAGGGAGTGCGGAAGCGGGCGCTGCGGCCGCAGTAGACGAAGTCGCAGTGCAGCAGGCCGGTGGTACCGATGCCGATCGCCAGACCGCCGACGCTGGCCATCAAGACCGCCTCGCAGGAGGAGAGTGCTTGTAGCAGCAGCATGCCGCCGGAGGGACGGCTGTCGTTCGGGTCGGCGGCGCGGGCTTGGAAGTCACTCAGGTCATTGCCGGCGGTGAAGACGCCGCCCGCACCGCGCAGCACCACCACGGCAACCTCCGAATCGCCGCTGGCCTGATTGAGCGCGTCCGCCAAAGCCTCGTACATGACACGGGTCAGCGCGTTCTTCTTCTCCGGGCGGTCGATGGTCAGGGTCAGGACCCCATCGGCGCGGTCGGCCAGGACATGCGGCACCAGTTCGGGCATGAGACTTCCTTCACTTGACAGGATGGGGCGCGCGAGATCTCTATTTCGCGAAACTCGATTTCGCAAACGACCATAGCCGCCCGCGGAGCGATTCAAAAGTGCGGACGGAATCTAATGAGAGGATAAGGCCGATGCGTGCCGTGCTGTGCAAGACCCTGGGTCAGCCGGAAGACCTGGTGCTGGAAGAGGTGCCCTCCAAGCCGCTGAAAGCCGGCGAGGTGCGCCTGGCCACATCCGCCTGCGGCGTGAACTTCCCCGACACCCTGATCATCGCCGGCAAGTACCAGTACAAGCCGGACCTGCCCTTCTCTCCGGGCGGCGAAGTCTCCGGCCGCATTGCCGAACTTGGGCCGGAGGTCGAGGGCTGGCAGGTCGGCGACGAGGTCATCGCCATGACCGGCTGGGGCGGCTTCGCCGAAGAGGTGATCACCACACCCGATCGCCTGCTGGCCAAGCCCGAGACCATGGATGCGGTCACCGCCGCCGGCTTCTCGCTGACCTACGGCACCTCCTATCACGCCCTGGTGCAACGCGCCGAACTGGCGGCCGGCGAGACCCTGCTGGTGCTGGGTGCGGCCGGCGGGGTTGGTCTGGCCGCCGTCGAGCTCGGCAAGGCGCTGGGCGCCCGCGTCATCGCCGCCGCCAGCAGCCCGGAGAAGTTGGCCGTCGCCAAGGCGCATGGCGCCGATGACTTCATCGACTACAGCAAGGACTCGCTGAAGGAGGCGACCAAGGCGCTGACCGACGGCAAGGGCGCGGATGTGATCTACGATCCGGTCGGTGGCGACCTCTTCGATCAGGCCACGCGGGCGATCAACTGGAAGGGGCGCCTGCTGGTAGTCGGCTTCGCCAGCGGCCGCATTCCCGAACTGCCGGCCAACCTGGCGCTGCTCAAGGGCTCCTCCGTGGTGGGTGTCTTCTGGGGCGCCTTCGCCAGGAAGGAGCCCGCGGTCAATGCCGAGAACTTCCGCCGGCTCTTCCGCATGCATGCCGAAGGCCAGATTAAGCCGCTGATCAGCCAGACCTACCCGCTGGAGGGCGCGGCCGAGGCGCTGCGCGCCTTCATCGAGCGACGCGCGGTCGGCAAGCTGGTGCTGACTGTTTAGGTCAAAGCTCTTTGTCTGGGGCCTGCGCCTTGCGTTAAGCTCTCACCCGACTGGGATTCAAGCCGAGAGGAAGCCCTATGCAGAAGACCCTGGCCGACAGCCTGCGCCTGGCCGCTGCCGACAATCATGCCTTCACCTGCTATCGCAGCCGCCAGATGGTCGGCAAGCCGCGGGCGGGACTGGTGCTGCTGCAAGAGATCTTCGGGATCAATCGGCACATCCGCGCCGCCTGCGATCGCTTCGCCGAGAGCGGCCTTCTGGTGCTGGCCCCGGCGCTCTTCGACCGGATTGAGCCGGGCCTGGAACTTACCTATCAGCCGGACGGCGTGGAGCGCGGGCGCGCGTTGAAGGCGCAGGTGCCCTATGACCAGGCAACCGAAGACCTGGCGGCCTGCGTGCGCTGGCTTGAGGGCCAGAACCTCAAGGTCGGTGTCGTCGGCTTCTGCTGGGGCGGCGATCTGGCCTTCCTCTCGGCCCGCCTGCCGGGTGTGGCGGCCAGCGTCGCCTTCTACGGCGGCGGCATTGGCAGATTGGCGACCGACAATCCGCCGCGCAGTCCCTTGCAGATGCACTTCGGGCTCGAAGATGCAGCCATCCCGGAAAGCGCGCGCGAGGCCGCCTATGCCGCGGCCCCCGATGCTGAGGTCTTCGAGTATCCGGCCGGCCATGGCTTCTGTTGTGACGAACGCGGCAGCTATCACGCCGAGGCCGCCGAGGCCAGCTGGGAACGCGCCCGCGCCTTCTTCGCCCGTCACCTGGGCGCCTGAGCCTGCATATGGTCTCCAACTATCTGCAGCTCTACTCCGGCCAGCTCGATGCGTTAGAGGGGGCCGTCGCGGTCCTGCCGCTGGGCGCCGTCGAAACCCACGGCCCTCACCTGCCGTTGGGCACGGACACCCTGATCGCCGAACGTCTCCTGGACCGGACTTTGGCTGAGTGGGAGGAGGCGCCTCTGGCCCTGCTGCGCCTACCTGCCCTCTGGATCGGTGCCTCAGGCGAGCACGACCAAGGTCTGGGTACTTTGGCGCTGGAGGCGGAAGAGACCATCGCCGCCATCCAAGCCATCGGCGGGCAACTCGCGAAAGCCGGCATCAAGCGTCTGCTGCTCTTCAACGCTCATGGCGGCAACATTGCAGCCGCCCAGGTGGCCGCGCTTAATCTGCGTCGGCGACACGACATGCTGGTGGCCGCCGCCCATTGGCTCGACTTCGGCATGCCGGAGTCCCTGCAGCCGCCGACACCCCCTCAGGCCGACGTGCACGGCGGCTGGATGGAGACCTCGCTGCTGCTGCATCTGGAGCCTGACGTCGTGCGCGAGGACCGCATGGAGCCTAGTCCGGCCAAGACGCCTGGTCCCAGCCTCTTCCCGGAAGGCCCCATTGCTTGGGGTTGGCGGACCAGTGACCTGACTGACGAGACCCATGTCGGCAATCCGGAGAAAGCCGATCCCTTGATCGGCCGCCTGATGACCGAGCAGATCGTCGAGGGCCTACGTGCGCTTCTGCTTGAGCTGGCCGAGGCCGACTGGCCCAGCGCGTGAGCGGGCGGCGGCCTGACGGCAGTGGTCTCTGAACCAGCGGTGCAAAGGCGCCTCGTTGAGGCGCGGCGGCCAGACCGCAATCAGATCAAAGCCCGGGACCGGGACCGGCGGTTCATAGACCGCGAGGTCACGGTTCATGCCCTGGATCAGGCGTTCCGGCAGAACCGCGATGAGATCAGTCTGCTCTAGGATGTCTCCGGCGACCGTGAAGCTCGGAATGACCAAGCCCACGCGCCGCTGCCGCCCGATCGCCGCCAAGGCCTCGTCTGTGGTGCCGGTGAAGTCGCCCCGATTGGGCGAGATCAGCAAATGTTCCAGCGTGCAGAAAGCATCGAGATCCAAGGTCTCGCGTGCAGCCGGATGATCGCGGCGCATGGCGCAGAGGTAGCGTTCGCTGAGCAGGGTCGCCCAATGCAGATTGGGCGGCGTGAAGGCCTGGATGGTGAGCGCCAGGTCGATCTGCCCGCTGCGCATCTGCTGACCCAAGGTCGTGGTGACCAGGGGCAGAGCCGCCAGGCGCACCCGTGGTGCCTGTGCACGAAACGGCCGGAACAGCGGGGTCAGCACGACGTTCAGCGCGTAGTCGGAGGCAGCAACCGTGATCGTTCCCTCCGCTTCGGCCGGATCGAAATCCTCTGCCTCCAAGAGCTGCTGCAGTCCCAGCAGTGCTGCCTTGACCTTTGGTGCCAGGGCCTCGGCCCGCGGGGTCGGCGAAATCCCGCGCGACTCCCTCACGAAGAGCGGATCGTCAAAAAGATCTCTCAGCCGCTGCAGGATGCCGCTCAAGCCCTGCTGGCTGAGCCCCAGGCGCAGGGCCGCGCGGGTGACACTACGCTCTTCGATCAAGGCCTCAAAGGCCATCAGCAGTCGGGCATCCAGACGCGTGATATCGTTCAGCACGGTTTCAATCACAAATGATATCTGTTGGACTTGTGGGTATAGCGCGGCGCAGTCTGCAAAGACAAGCACGTCGCTTGCGGTTTGCGTGAGAGCCGCGAGATCAGGCAACAGCACAAGAATGACGTGGCAATCAGGGAGGTAGCAATGGAGATCTTTGCCGATCCGATCACCATCAACTGTCGCAAGGTCTTGGCAGGACTGCAGATGATGGGCGTCGACTATGACCTGAAGAAAGTCGACTACTTCACCGGGGCGCACAAGGGCGCCGACTATCTGGCGATCAACCCCAATGCCAGCCTGCCCGCGATGCGCGACAGCGATCTCGTGCTTTGGGAATCCAACGCGATCCTGCAGTACGCTGCCGACAAGGTAGGCAATGGCTCGGCCTATCCGAGCGACCTTAAGGCTCGTGCCGACGTCAATCGCTGGCTTCTGTGGGAGTCCTCGAGCTGGTTTCCCTCCTGCTATATCTACGTGGTTGAGAACTGCGTGAAGCCCTTGCTGGGCGATCAGACCGATCCAGCGGTCCTGGAGGGCGAAGCAGAGCGCTTCAACCTGCTGGCCGGCATTCTCGATCAACGCCTCTCGGATCAGGCCTGGATCTGCGGCGATCATCCGACCATCGCCGACATCGCTGTGGCCGCCCCCATGCACCTGCACGCCTGGGCCAAGCTGCCTCTGGACCCCTATCCCAACATTCGCCGCTGGATGGGAGAAGGCATCGAGGCCATGCCGGCCTGGAAAGCCACCCACGTCGGCGAAGGATTCACCCTGGACTAAGGAGCCAAGACCGATGAGCGAGGCCCTTGCCCTCGACCCGCAATCCAAGAAGGCCGTCAGTACCGAGCTTTGCTACACCTTGGATAACGGCCGACCGGTCGAGTACTACTTCTACGAGCCTGATCCTCAGGAGCCACAGAACCCCTCCGGGACCGATCCGCGGAGAATGGAGATCCATGACGCCTGGCCGCTGGCCGAGCGCCTCTCCGTCGATCGCGAAGGCTTTGAGCTCAAGCCCTTCAGCTCCGCCTTCGACAGCTGGGACAGTGACGCGGCTATCGAAGCCGACTTTTATCAGGAGGTCGTGGATTTCGTCATCGAACACAGCGGCGCCAAGCAGGTGGCTGTCTTCGATCACACCATCCGCAAGCGCATGTCGACGGAGCTGAAGGATCAGACCGTCATTCAGCGGCCGGCCGTTCTGCTCGTGCATTCCGACTACACGCCGAAGTCGGGGCCTCAACGCGTGCGCGACGTGATGGGCGCCGAGGCGGAGGATCTGCTGAAGGGTCGGGTGGCCTTTTTCAACGTCTGGAAGCCGCTCTACGAGACCGTCGAGGAACTGCCGCTCGCGCTCTGCGATGCGACCAGCGCCGAAGAGGCCGACATGATCAAAATGAACCTGCGCTATCGCGAGCGCACCGGCGAGATCTTCGTGATGCGCCATCGGCCACAGCACCGCTGGTACTACTTCCCCAAGATGCGCCCCGATCAGGCCGTCTTGCTGAAGACCTACGACAGCGAGACCGACGGTCGGGCTCGCTTCGTCGGCCACACGGCCTTCGAAGACCCGAACACACCGCCCGATGCACCGAAGCGACAGAGCATCGAACTGCGGACCATGGCCTTCTTCTAGGTCGGGGCGCCGCTTAGAACTGCAGAACGGTCATGGCAAGGTCAGAAGAGGCCTCGACCAGATGGTCGGGGCCCGCCTTCTCGAGTTCATTACGGCTGCCATAGCCCCAGAGCACAGCAAGACTGCGCATCCCGACCGCCTGGGCGCCGGCGATATCATGACGGCGGTCGCCGACCATCAGGCTATCTGAGGCTGAAAGCCCTTGTTCAGAGAGGATGTGGGCCAGCAACTCGGGCTTGTGATCCAGGTCTCCGCCGGGCTGCGAGCCATAGATCCCGTCGAAGGTGCTGCTCCACTGCAGATGGTCCAGAATGCGCTTTGCGAAGACCTGCCTCTTCGAGGTCGCGAGGTAGATCCGCAGCCCGCGTCCCTTCATCACTTGAAGCGCAGACTCTATGCCCGGATAAGGCCGACTTCCGAGATAGCCGCCCTCACCATAGTGCTGACGATAGGCGGTGACTGCCTCTTCCAGTCGCGTGTCGCCATAGCGCTGGAGTAGGTCCTGCATGATTTCTTCGAGCGGCGGCCCGATGCTGGCTCTAATGTCGAAGGTCTCGTCCGGCTCGTGTCCAAGAGTGCGCAATGCGGCGAGGCAGCTCGCCTGGATGCCGGGACAGGAATCGACCAGCGTGCCGTCGAGATCGAGAAGGACCGATTGGATCATGGTCTAGGGTTGCTTTGGTCTAACAATAGATCGTGAACTCCATACTGGTCAGGTCAAGCCGGCGGTTAGGACGAAGTCAGCTATCAGCGGGACCTCGACGACATCCCCAGCCTACCGGAATTGACGGCTGACCGCTGCAAGACGGTCGTCGCGGCCAGGGCAGCACGGATTCTCCGGTTGCGCGGGGAGCAAAACGAGACCAGGGTTTTCGCCACGAACTTGGTCCACTTGGCGAAGTCACCCCAAAGCGTGTCGGACGAGAATTCGGGTACCAAGTGCTCATTGAATTTCCCTCACGGAGTATGAAGATATGCTGAAGCGAACCCTCCTCTCGGCAGTGGCTCTTTTTATTGCAGCCACGAATGTAGCGGCGGCAGAGGAGCTACACTGTGCAAACTATAACCTCCTCATGACCAACGCGCGGATTGCATTTATCGGTGACGCGGAAGCAGGAGCCAAAGTCGGAGACCGGCGCATTCTGAATTGGCGCATTCACAGGCCGGAGGGACCCGATCTCGGGCAGTTTCATGTGGTTACGACAGTGCTGAAAGAGGAGGCTGACGGGCACTTGATCACGGCGGTCGGATCGGCGGATTTGGCGAACGGCGAGATCCACGCCTCGACGACGGCTTGGCTGCCGAATGCGGCAGACGAAGAGCAGAGTTCCAGTGCAGCAGTCCACTGGGCCATTCTCGGCGGAACCGGCGAGTTCTCCCATGCCAAGGGCACGCTTTTGACCGAACCTCCTGGTTCTGACAGCAAGTCTCTTTCGGATTGGACCTTCGATCTTAAGATGCACTGCGATCGATGAGAGCAGCGGCTTCACCGCCCTGCCTCATCCGCATTGGAAGCGATCAAGCACATTGCGCGTGATCTGTTCGACCTGGGGGTCGCGGCGGGTCAGGCCCATGACCCATTCGCAGGTCGCGGCATTGAAGACCTCGCCCTGCCCGCGCTGCCAATGGATCATCACGCCATTGCCGCGCGCTGCTCGATCCAGGGTCTCGGGCGAAACCTCACCGTAAAGTGCCTGGGCCTTCCAGGCACATTCGCTGTCGCCGATGTAGAGCGTCTCGCCCCAAACACCGTGATCGGCTTCCGCGTTGCTGCCCAAGCCCTGGCCGATGATCTCGATGTCTTGGCTGGCCCCGTCCTCACCGGTCGGATAGGGCAGGCCATTGCGGATAACGCTCTCCAGACCGTCGACCTCATAGCCGTAGATCCGACTGTTGGCACCTAGCACGTCGCCATAGCCGAGGTGGGTGCCCGCCAGGGCCCAGTGCTTGGGCCGATAGATGGTGTAGCCGCCGCTGCCGCGACCGACGCAGTTGCCGAGCCCGGCGTAAACACCGCGCAAGGCATTGGCACCGAAGGTCTGGGCGCCGGGCCAGCCGACTTCGGCTGTTTCCCAGGCGGAGGAGAGTGAGGCCTGCTCTGCCGTTCCGGCCAGCGGATCGGTCTCCAGCGCACCATACTTGTGACAGACCTGCCGACGGCCCGCGTCTTCCATGCGGATCTGCCAGAGGAAGTTGCCGGCAAAGCGGGCAACCCGGCCGCCGCCCTCAATCCATCGATCGACGGCTTCGCGCATCGGCCGGCTCCAATACTCGTCGTGACCGACAGAAATGGCGCAGGCATAGCCTTGCAGCAGATCCGGGTTCCTCTCCAGGTCGTGCAGTGTCGCATAGTCAAGACGATAGCCTGCGGCCTCGGCCCAGGCTGCAAAGTGCCGTTCATAGCTGGCCCAGCCGGCAGAGGCGTACTTTTTGGAATAGCCATAAGCGTAGGCCCATTCCATGTAGGGATAGCGCACCATGCTGCCCGGCGGCAGCGGCCGATCCGGCAGGGTCCTCGGCGCACCCTCAGGCAGCTTGCAGAAACCGCGAGTCCAGGGTCTTTCGAGCGAGAGCCGTGGTGAGAAGGAACGCCCGTCCGGACCGCAAAGGCCCTCATAGGCGTTGGAGCCACCCCAGCAGTTATAGGCAACCCAGGTCGGCGTGGCGGAAAGCAGCAGCAAGGGCGCCTGCGGTCGGGCCGCGCGCAGGATGATCAGGTGGTGCTCTTCCACGCTCTCACCGCCGCGATGCCCGCGCAAGGTGATGAGGTAGGCGCCCGATCGCCAGTCGGCCGGAATCTCGATGCGCTGTGCCACCGGCCAGCCGCAGCCCTTGACCGAACAGTCCGCTGGCGTTTCGTGAGTGCGCCCAGGAAGACCCTTAAGCTGCAACAGAGGCTCGTAGTCAGCAGCGTCGCGCCCGATCTCGATGTCGTAGGTCTCAGCCGTCGTGCTGACGTGAAGCGCAATCTCCTCGCCAGGGGCGTAGCTGATCCGATCGCTATAAGCCCAGAGCTCCAGCACGGCCGGATCGCGGGCCGGGCCGATGAAATAGTTATCGAGGATGTGGCGCGCTCTGCGGCGGGTCCGGGGACTGGGGTCGGAGCCTGCCAGATCAGAGCGCTGAGCCACGCCGCCCTACCCTATCCCCAGAGTGCCGGAGCCGGCGGATGCAGCTTTGAGCCCTCGATCTTGAGCCCCGGCTTGCGATCACGGTCCAGCCAGAGCGGGCCATCCAGATCCACGAAGTCGACACCCTGGGCCAACAAAATGGCCGGCGCCATGGCCAAGGAGGTCGCCATCATGCAGCCGACGAAGATGCTGAACCCTGCTGCTTCCGACTCCGCCTTCATCGCCAGTGCCTCGGTCAGGCCCCCGGCCTTATCCAGCTTGATGTTGACGCAGTCATAGAGCCCCACCAGGCGTTCCAGGGTGCTGCGATCGTGGCAGGATTCGTCGGCACAGAGCGGCACCGGGCGGGCCTCGCCACGCAAGGCCTCGTCGGCCTCTGCATGCAAGGGCTGTTCGATCAGCGACACATCAAGCTCGGCGAGCTTCGGTGCCAGGCTGCGATAGGCTTCGACATCCCAACCCTCGTTGGCATCGACCACCAAGCGGCTCTTGGGGGCGGCGGACCGCACCCCGGCGACACGTTCCAGATCCTCCGGCCCGGCCAGCTTTAGCTTCAGAAGGGGGCGCCAGGCGTTCTCGGCAGCAGCGGCAGCCATCTTCTCCGGCGTGTCCAGTGAGAGCGTGAAGGCCGTGGTCACGGGCATCGGCTGAGGGATGCCGGCCAGGGTCCAGGCCGGCTTGCGGCTGCGCTTGGCCTCCAGATCCCAAAGCGCGCAGTCTAGCGCGTTGCGCGCCGCACCGGGCGGCAGACGCTGGGCCAAGGCCGTACGATCAAAGTCCTCCGGAATGTCGAGACCCAAGGACTCCAGGACCGTCTGGCTCTCCTCCATGGTCTCGCCATAGCGGGTATAGGGCACGGACTCGCCGCGGCCTATGTAGCCGCCGGATTCGACAGTGGCGACCAGCACCTTGGCCTCTGTGCGGCTGCCGCGGCTGATGGTGAAGCTGCCGCGGAGCGGCCAGCTCTCATGCGCGACCTTGATCTGCATGCCGGGCTAGATCTCCGCCATGGCGTCAACCAGGGGCCCTACCCCAGTGCGGACCGGATCGATGGCCGGCAGACCATGCTTGGCCTCGACCTCGCCCAGATAGTCCATGGCTTCACTCTCGCTCAGCGCCTTGGTGTTGATCGCCATGCCAATGAACTTGGCGGCCGGATTGACCAGCTTCGCATGGGCCAGGCAGGTGTCCATGGTCAGCTGGATGTCCGGCAGGCTGTAGTGTGGCAGGCCACGCATGTGCTTGCGGGTCGGCTCATGACAGAGCACCAGGGCGTCGGGCTGTGCACCGTGGATCAGACCCATGGTGACGCCGGCAAAGGAGGGGTGAAAGAGCGAGCCCTGCCCCTCGACCAGATCCCAGTGGTCCGGCGCATTGGCCGGACAGAGCCATTCCACCGCACCGGAGATAAAGTCTGCGACCACGGCATCAATGGAGACCCCACTGCCCGCGATGAAGATACCGGTCTGTCCGGTAGCACGGAAGCTGGCGTTCATGGTGCGCGCCTTCATCTCGCGCTCGACCGCCAGGGCCGTGTACATCTTGCCGATAGAGCAGTCGGTACCGACCGCCAGCATGCGCTTACCCGGCCGCTTGGCACCATTGGCGACATCGAAGGTCTGGGTCGGATGCCTAAGGTCGAAGAGGTGACGGCCGTGTTTGCCGGCGGCCTCGGCAATCGAGGGCACGTCGCTCAACTTGCTGTGCAGGCCGGTGGCCACGTCCATGCCGATGCCGAGCGCCTCTACGATGACCTCGATCCACTGCGGGGAGAAGACGCCGCCCCGATTGGCCACGCCCAGCACCAGGGTGCGTGCACCACGCTCATAGGCCTCTTCCAGGCTGAGGTCAGGGATACCGAGGTCGGCTTTGCAGTCCGGCAGACGGTATTGACCCAGACAGAGTTCCGGGCGCCAGTCATTGATGCCTTGTGCGGTCTTGGCCGCCAGTTGGTCGGCGACATCGCCGAGGAAGAGAAGATAGGGACGCTGCAGCTCCATCGAGCGATGACCTCTGACCAGGGGGTTGATAGACGGCCCGCACTCTAGCCATTCCCTTAAACGCAGCAAAGACAGGACTTTTGCCTGAGTGGCGCTTGTTCCTTGGCCGGCTGTCGGCCTAAAGTCCGCCGCCGTTGATGCATAGCCAGTGAGGTCGCTCCATGTTCACCACCCGCCCCGAGATCCAAGGCACCTTCGGTGTTGTCGGCTCCACCCATTGGCTGGCGAGCCAAGCTGCCATGGCCGTGATGGAGCGTGGCGGCAATGCCTTTGACGCCGCGGTTGCGGGCGGTTTCGCGCTGCAGGTGGTGGAGCCGCATCTGAACGGACCCGGCGGCGAAGTGCCGATCCTGCTGCACAACGCAGCCAAGGGTGAGACAAAAGTGCTCTGCGGTCAGGGCGTGGCGCCTGCCGGTGCTACCATCGCGCATTACAAGAGCGAAGGCCTGACCCTGGTCCCGGGTTCCGGGCTCTTAGCGACCGTGGTTCCCGGCTCCTTCGATGCCTGGATGCTGTTGCTGCGCGACCACGGCAGCCTGCCGCCGCGCGCCGTTATGGAGCATGCCATCGCCTATGCCGAGGGCGGCTTCCCGGTCGTCAAGGCGATCACCGATACGATCGGACGCGTCGAGAGCCTGTTCAAAGAGCACTGGCCGACCTCTGCCGAGCTCTATCTGGCCAACGGCATCCCGCAACCCAGCAGCATCTTCCGCAATCCACAACTGGCCCAAACCTACAAGCGCCTGCTGGCCGAGGGCGAGGCGGCCGGCGGCGACCGCGAGGCCCAGATCGAGGCCATGCGCAATGCCTGGTACCGCGGATTTGTCGCCGAGGAGATCGAGCGCTTCTGCCGCGAGAACGAGGTTATGGATGCCTCCGGTCAACCGCATCGCGGTGTCCTGACGGCGCAAGACATGGCGAACTGGCAGGCGACCTACGAAGAGCCGGAAAGCCTGGACTATCACGGCCTCACCGTCTGCAAGAACGGCTTCTGGAGCCAAGGCCCCGTCTTCCTGCAGCAACTGACCCTGCTTAAGGGCTTTGACTTGGCAAGCCTCGACCCGCTGGGCCCCGACTTCGTGCATCTGGTGATCGAGTCCGCAAAGCTGGCCCTAGCCGACCGCGAGGCCTACTACGGCGATCCCAACCACGTCGATGTGCCGATGGAGACCCTGCTTTCAGCAGCCTACGCCGACGCAAGACGCGCCGAGATCGGTGAGATGGCGAGCCATGAGCTGAAGCCAGGCCAGATCCCGGGCTACAATCCCTCTATCGAGTTCACCCTGGCCGAGCGCTCGGAGGAGGCAGAGTACGATTCCCTGGGCGGCGGCGAGCCAACGGCGCAGGGCGCGCTGTCGAGCGACGGCACACAGCGCGGCGATACCTGCCACATCGACGTGATCGACCGCTGGGGCAACATGGTCTCGGCGACGCCTTCGGGTAGCTGGCTGCAGTCTTCGCCCAACATCCCGGCGCTGGGCTTCTGCCTCAACAGCCGGGCGCAGATGTTCTGGCTGGAGGAAGGCGTGCCTTCTTCTCTGGCACCGGGCAAGCGGCCGCGGACGACCCTCTCGGTCAATCTGGTCTTGAAGGACGGAGCCCCCTTGATGGTCTTCGGCACACCAGGCGGTGACTATCAGGACCAGTGGACCCCGCCCTTCTTCCTGCGCCACATCCACCACGGCATGAACCTGCAGGCCGCCATCGACGCACCGGCCTTTAGCAGTGACCACATGCCCTCCTCCTTCTTCCCGCGCGCTGCAGACCTTGGCAGCCTCAATCTCGAGGCGCGCTTCCCCAAGGCGACGGTGGAGGAATTGAAGCGCCGCGGTCACCGGGTGACCGAGGTCGATCCCTGGTCTCAAGGCCGCGTCTCGGCCGCCAGAAAGGATGGAGAGCTGCTGCGCGCTGCTGCCAATCCCAGGCTGATGCAGGGCTATGCCATCGGACGATGAATGGTCGATGACGAGACGATTGCGGCGGTCGATGCCTTCCTGCGGGAAACACTGATTCCAGCCGATCCGCTGTTGGAGCGGGTCCTGGAGCGCTCGGCCAAGGCAGAGCTGCCACCACACGCTGTCTCGTCGACCCAAGGTGCCTTCTTGCAGATCCTGGCTCGCGCGATGGGCGCGCGACGCATCCTGGAGATCGGGACTCTGGGTGGCTATTCGACCATCTGGCTGGCCCGCGCGCTGCCGAGAGACGGGCTTCTGGTCAGCCTGGAGCAGTCGCCGGTCTGCATCGCCGTTGCCGCCCGCAACATCAAGGACGCCGGCCTTAGCGACCAGGTCGAACTGGTGCTGGGACCGGCGTTGGAGAGCCTCGACTCTCTGATCAAAGCAGAGCCTCCGCCTTTTGATCTCTTCTTCATCGACGCCGACAAGCCGAACAACCCCGGCTACCTGGAGCGCTGCCTGAAGCTGGCGCGGCCCGGCAGTGTGATCATCGGCGACAATGTCGTGCGCGGCGGCGCCCTGGCAGATAGCACGTCAGACGATGCGCGTGTCCAAGGCGTTCGCAGTTTCCTTGAGCACCAGGGCCGCGATGCAAGACTGACCGTCTCGGCTCTCCAGACACTGGACGCCAAAGGTTACGACGGTTTCTCGATTGCCATTGTGGGAGAGGAGGCGGCTGCCTGATGTTCGATACCAAATTTGCGATCGTCCTGAGGGAGGATCTCGCCACCTGGCAGAAGCTGAATGTGACCGCCTTCCTGACCTGCGGCCTGGTCGGGGGAGACGAGACGCTCATCGGCGAGGCCTACGAAGACGCCAGCGAACAGACCTACAAACCCCTTCTCATCCAGCCGGTGGTCGTGCTCTCGAGCGATGCCGAGGGACTCAGGAAGATCCACGGACGGGCGCTCGGTCGCGGCGTGATTCCGGCGGTCTATATCGAGGACATGTTCAAGACCGGGCACGACGCAGCCAATCGCGAGACCGTCAAAGCCTACGCCACCGAAGCCTTACCCCTGGTGGGCCTCGGCTTCCGTGAGGAACGGAAGCTCGTCGACAAGATCACCAAGGGCGCGCGTTTGCATAGCTAGGTGGGATCAGATTTGCTCGCGCGCGTCAAAGCGCTGCTCAGATAGAGCCCGCCACCTCCAATTCTGTCATTCTCCGGCTTGACCGGAGAATCACTAACCACTTGATGTACATGCGGAAAATGGTTCTCCGGTCAAGCCGAAGAACGACAGAAGGAGGCATGAGGCAAGCGGCTTCTGCGCGTTCAGGAGCCCCTTTCTGATAAGAGCACCGGAATCACCCCTCCTGCCCCAGATCCTCCGTCGCCCCCGTGATCGCCTCGCAGGTCCAGTCGAGATCGGCTTCGTCCAGGGCCAGGGAGACATAAAACTTGCTGGGCGGCTTCAAGATACCGCGTGCACGCAAGCCCTTGTTGAAGGTGGCTGAGCGAGCCGGGTCGCTCCGCAAGGTGTCGCGATAGTCCCGCACCTCACCCTCGGCGAAGACGACATCGAAGAGCATAGGGTCGCCGACCAGAATCGCCGGAATGCCAGCCTTGGCAAAGCTCTCCTCCAGGTGCTGCATGATCTGACGGCCACTCTGGCGCATACGCTCATAGCTGCCGGGCCGGCGCAGGATCTCCAAGGTCTTCATGCCGGCGACGGCGGCAACCGGATTGCCGCTTAAAGTGCCGATCTGGAAGGTGAAGCCGTCGCGGCCGACCTTCTCCTTGTCGAAATGCGCCATGATCTCGCGCTTGCCGGCGATGGCCGCGAGCGGGAAACCGCCGCCGATCACCTTACCCAGGGTACAGAGGTCCGGTGTCACGCCGTAATGCTCTTGCCCCCCGCCATAGGCCAGGCGGAAGCCGGTCACCACCTCGTCGAAGATGAGGACGATGCCGTGACGGGTCGCCTCTTCACGCAGCGCTTCGAGGAAACCAGGCGCCGGCGGGATCAGCCGCTGCAAGGGCTCGACGATAATGGCGGCGATCCGGTCCTTGTTCTCCGCAATGATCTGGCGGGCAAAGTCGATATCGTTGAAGGGTGCCACCAAGACGGCATCGCGCACGCAGTCCAGCAAGCCCGCGGTGTCGGGCTGGGGCTGGGGAAAGTTCACCAGCCGATCGGGCGCCAGGCTCATCAGCCCCTCGTCCGACATGCCGTGATAGCCACCTTCGAACTTCAGGACCTTGTCGCGGCCGGTATGCGCGCGGGCCAGGCGCATGGCGTACATGTCGGCCTCGCTGCCAGTGCTGACAAAGCGCAACTGCTCGGCACAGGCCATGGCCTCGCAGATCACCTCGGCCAGTTCGATGCCGGCGGCATTGCTGGTGAAGAAAGTGCTGCCCTTGCCGAGCTGGCTGACCACCGCCTCGTTCACCTCAGGATGAGCATGGCCGATCAGCATCGGGCCGGAGCCGATCAGGAAGTCGATATACTCGCGCCCGCTCTCGTCCCAGACCCTTGCGCCCTGGCCCCGCGCCAGCACGATGTTGGGATCGAAGTTACCGAAACCACCGGCCGGCAAGACCTGACGAGCCCGCTCCAGCCAGGCATGCTCACCTGCCGCCATCTCGCGGCCGGACACCAGCGCCTCTGTCATCTTGGTCTTCCTTTCCCTTTGCTCGCAGGCCGCAGTCCCTGCAATGATGCCTCAAGAAGTGAGCGCTTTTGCGCCCTTACCGTTAAACGCCTTTCATGCAGAGCTGCAATGCCCGTCGCGCCGCGACTTGAACTTCGCCACCTGCAGATGATCCGCGCCATTGCGCGGCGCGGGCGCCTGACCGATGCTGCCGAGGATCTGGGCCTGACGCCCTCTGCCCTCTCGCATCGCATCCGAGAAGCGGAGCGGCGCCTGGGCGTCTCGCTCTTCACCCGGCAACACAAGCGGCTGCGCATGACCCCGGCGGCGGAATACCTGGCGGAGGCGGCCGAGCGGGTCTTGGCTGAGCTGCTGCGTGTGGAAGCCGACGTCGAGCGAATGAACCGCGGTGTCGCCCATGTCGTCCGCTTGGCGATCGAGGCCTACAGCGCCTACCACTGGCTGCCGGAGTTTCTCAGCTACCTGCAAGAGGCGGCGCCCGGGATCGAGCTTCAGGTGGTCGCCTTGGCCGGCCGCGACACGGCGACGGCCCTGACCAACCGAGATGTGGATCTGGTGATCCGCTCGGGCCGCGAAGAGCCGAGCGGTTTCGCCTTTCGGCCGCTTTTCGAGGACGAGCTGCTGTTCATCATGCCGCCCGCACATCGTCACTCTGCGAAAGGCTTCATCGAAGCCGACGACATCGTGGGAGAGCGCTTCATCACCACGACGAAGGTGCCGCGCGCCGACCAGGAGTTCGCGCTCTTCTTCCGCCCGAACGAGAGCTACCCGCGCTGGACCGCCACGGTGGAGATGCCGGAAGCCATCGTCGAGCTGGTGGCCGCCGGTCGCGGCAGCAGCATTCTGGCCGCCTGGGCAGTGCGGGCTGCGATCGACCAGGGCCGGATCCTGGGGGCCAAGCTGGGTCCCGAGGGTCTGCAGGTCCCCTGGCGCGTCATGCTGCGGGCCGAGGACCGCGAGCGAGGCCCGGTCGCAGAGACGGCCGAGGCGCTCTCGTCCTGGTGTCGCGACAGGGGCGGCCTTGCGCCGCCGGAGGGTGGCTAGCTCTTGAGACACAGGTTTTGCGGATCATAGAAGTGTGGGGTCTTGCAGAGCACCGCTGAGCGGCGGCCCAGTATCTGAATGTCGAGACGACGTCCCTCTTCTCCAATCCCGCGTTCAAGAAATCCCAAAGCCAGACGCTTACCGACGCGGAACCCCTCGGCCGCCGAGGTCACGTAACCGACCAATTGGTCCCCCAAGAGGATGGGATCGCTGGGCAGCGGATCCGCATCCGGGCTCTCGACCTCAAAGCCCCAGAACTGCCAGTCGGCAGGCTTATCGCGTTGAAGCAGCAAGGCATCTCGGCCGGTGAAATCGCCCTTGTCGAAAGCCACGAAGCGCTCCAGCCCACAGTCGAAGGGGGTGTACTCCACACCAAAATCCACACCCCAGCCGTGGTAGCCCTTCTCAATCCGCATGCAGTTCAAGGCATAGGAACCGAAATCCAACAAACCAAGAGGAGCGCCGGCACCTTCGATAGCCTGGTAGAGTTCAGGTAGATGCTCGGAAGCGAGATGCAGCTCCCAGCCCAGTTCGCCGATGTAGGAGACCCGCATGGCAGTGACCGGCACCCCGGCCAGTTCGATCTCCCGTACCGACATCCAGGGCTGCGCGGCGGCAGAGAGATCGGCATCCGTCAAGCCTTGCAGCAGGTCTCGGGACTTCGGTCCCATGACCAGCAGCGCGCCATCTCGATTGCTGCCTTGCTTGAGGACCACAGACCCGTCTCTTGGCAAATGGGATGAGAGCCAGTCGAAATCCCTGAAATCCGCCAAGGTCGGGCCACAGAGCAGGAATCGCGCTTCATCAAGCCGCGCGATCGTGGCTTCCGACCAGATCCTGCCCTTGGGCGTCAGCATGTAGGAAAGGCGCACGCGCCCGACCTTGGGCAGCCGGGAACAGAAGACCCGGTCCAGGAAGGCAACGGCACCCGAGCCGCTGACCTCGTACTTGGTGAAACCGCCATGATCCATGACGCCGACAGCCTCGGCAACGCCACGACACTCAGCAGCGACAGCACCACGCCAGGGCTCATCGTCACGAAGGCTGAGCCGGCCATAGCCCTCACCCGGTTGCTGTGACGGGTCACGGGCAAACCAGAAGGCCCGTTCCCAGCCGCCGATCTGGCCGAAGACTGCGCCCTTGGCTGTCAGTCGATCGTAAAGCGGCGTGCGCTGCAGCGGCCTTGCACTCTTCAGAATGCGGTGTGGATAGGGGATGGCGTATTGCAGGCCATAAAGCTCTTCGGCACGAGCACGGGCGTAGGCCGGCGTCGCCCAGTCGCCGAAGCGGCGCGAATCCCAGGCCGCCAGATCCCACTCGGTCTCGCCTTCGGTAATCCACTCCGCCATGGCTTTGCCGATGGAGGCCGAGTGCGTGATCCCGATCTGCACGCCGGTCGCGTGAAAGAAGTTCTTCAGCCCGAAGGCCGGACCCACCAGAGGCTGCGCGTCGGGCGAGTAAGCGATGGGGCCGTTGACGAAGCGCTGGATGCCGGCTTCGGCCAACAACGGCAGATGGTCGATCGTGGCCTCCAGCACCTCCATCATGTCGTCGATGCTGTCGGGAAAGAGCTGATGGGCGAAGTCGGCCGGCGGTCCCTCCGGCCAGGCAGCCCGGCCCTCATGCGCGTAGGAGCCCAGCAGCAAGCGGTCGCGTTCGCGGCGCAGATAGAAGCGAACATCAGGGTCTCGCACCAAGGGGAAGAGATCCTGGTTCTGGTCAAGCGCCGGCAAGGGCTCCGTCACCACATACTGGTGCTCCAATGTGGCGATCGGAACCGGCGCATCCGCCAGAGCACCGACCTTGGCCCCATAGAAGCCGGCCGCATTGATCACGGTCCCGGCCCTGACCTGGCCTTTGTCGGTCTCGACCAGCCACGAGCCATCGGACTGTGGGTCAAGCGCCAGCACGCGGGTGAAGCGCGCGACCTCCGCACCGGCCGCTCTGGCACCGGCCGCCAGCGTCTGGGTCAGCTGGCTTGGATCGATATCGCCTTCGTAGGGATCGAGGATGCCGCCGATGACCCCGCCCGGCCGATCCGCCAGCGCGCGGTAGAAGGGGTGCAGATCCTCCATCTCCGCCGGTGTCAGCATCCTAAGGTCGAAACCGGCCGAGCAGGAGACCCCGCAGAGGTGCTGAAAGAGATCCATGCGCTCTTGGGTATGCGCCGGCCAGAAGGCGCCGGTGTGCCGATAGGTGATCGGCATGTCCAGCCGCTCACCCAAGTCCTTGTAGAGGCGCCAGGCATAGTTGCCCGCACGCATGCCGAGCCAGGAATTGGCATAGGTCGGGATGTTCCCGGCGGCATGCCAGGTGGAACCGGAGGTGAGCTCGTCCTTCTCGATCAGCAGGGTCTCGGTGACTCCAGCCTCGGCCAGGTGATAGAGGATGGAAGCACCGACGGCACCGCCGCCGATGACCACGACCTCGGCATGGGCCCGCACCTTAGTGATCCGCGAGCAAACGGCCATAGCCGGAGAGGGACTCGGTGATGCCGATGCCGCGCAGGGTTTGCCAATAGACCGCAGCATTGCAAGCCACGATCGGCTTAGCGTGCGTGCACTCCAGCTCGTCAATCAGCGCGACGACAGGCAAGGCGGTTCCGACCTGCAGGATGGCATCGCAGTCGCTGGCCGCGACATCGGCGAAGACCCGCCGGATGTCGTCCAAAGAGGTCTCGCAGATTGCCGGCAGGGAGGGGGCTTCGGTCCCCTTGATGGCGACAACCTCAAAACCGGCGGCCTCGGCATTGGCTTTGACCACCTGATCGACCTGGGCATTGAAGGGGGTGACGATCGCGATCCGCTTTGCCCCGAAGGCCTTGAGCGCGGCATGATCGGCTTCGGACGCATTGAAGACCGGGACGCCCACCGCGGCTGCGACATCGGCCGTGCGCGCCGCCAGCTTGGTGACCCCGCCGGGCCCGGCATCGGTGGTGAGCCCGATCGCAATGGCCGCAGGCTTGCAATCCATCAGCGTCTCGGCCTCTGCGATCAGATCGTCCGAGACCTGGTCGCCGCCGAGCCGGAAGCGCTGCATCTGATTGGTGACGCCGGTCGGCCGCAAGAGCTCCAGCTCAGGCTGAACGACGGTGTTCATGGCTGGGGTCATCACCCCGATGACGGCGCGCGGCGCCAAGGTATCTGCCATGGCCGATAGCTCCTCTCTTCTTAAGTCAGGTGGGCGGCGAGCCCCAGCATGCCGCCGATGTAAATGTCGTCGCCAACCACACGCTCCATCTCGGCCGCCACGACCTCCTCACAAAGGAAGCTGCTCTCCCAGATGCCCAAGGTCTGCTGGCTATGGGTGATGGCGATGAAACGATGGGTGCTGACGTAGTCCCGGACCGGCAAGGGGCTCTCCAGGATGTCGTAGGTATAGAAGTGCTCCCGGTCGGAGTGCGCGAGCAGGGTCTCGCGAAAGACGCTGCCGTCGGCGATGTCGAGATGCCGGATCGCGCCCACCTCTGTCGGCCGACCGCTTTCCATGCGCGCTGCCGTGACGGCGGGGTTCCAGGCAGCAACCCCGTCGAAGGCACGCACGGCAGCCCAAACCCGCTCCAGCGGGGCATCGATAACCAGACTGCGGAAGACCTGCATGGCTCGTCTCCTAAGGATCGGGGGGCAAGTGGATTGGATAGTGCTGACGGATGCGCGCTTCGGCAGCTGCGGTCAGGTGATCTGGCGGAGGCGCGGCGAGGATATCGCGCACACGGGCCTGGGCGCGTTCCCACGCGCTTGGTGAGCCTGCCTCGACCCAATCGTCGACGCTTTGCCGATCAGCGAGACGCGGATAGACATAGTCGCTCTTCATGCGGGCCAGGGTCTGCGGCTGCCCCAGATAGTGCCCCTCGCCGGTCACCACGGCCTCAATCATGTCGATGTCCAAGGCCTCCGGGCTGACCTCGATCCCGCGCACAGAGCGCAGGATGGCACCGCAGAGATCGTTGTCGAGCGCCAGCACCTCAGGCGAGGCCACCATGATCGAGCCCAGCATGCCCACGGAGAGATTGATCATATCGGCGCCCGCTTGGGCCGAGAGGGCAACGGTGTAGCCCTTCTCATAGCCAGCCTGCATATCAGCGATCTTGGCGTCGGTCATGCCGGCCGAAACGGTGGAGGGCAGGCCCAGCAGAGCCAAGAGCTGGGCGGCGGCAGCACTGGCGATCGCCGTCTCACCACCGCCGCCGCTCATCGCCCCGGTCCTGAGATCGGAGACAAAGGGCATGAGGGCATAGATGCAAGGATGGCCGGGAGCCATCGCATCGACCAGCAGCAGGCCTGCCAATGTCTCGGCGAGCCCCTGCGCCAAGGCGCCGGCCAGGGTCACCGGGCTCGTAGCGCCGGCCTGTCCAGCCGAACAGATCTGAGGGATCATCCCGGCCTCGATTGAGGCCTTCAGGACCTGGCAACCCTCTTCGGCGAAGCGCAGGGGCGGTACGACATGCACCACGACCGCCAGGCAGAAGGGGCGCTCTCGAAAGGCGCCCTGCGCGCCAAGTGCCGTATCGAAGAGCGCGACGATGGGCGCGACGTGATCTGGTGCTGAGAAGCTGATCCCGATGGGCTTGTCGCAAGCCTTGAGGCAGGCGAAGGCCGTGTTGATGTCGAGGTCAAAGGCCGAAGAGAGGTCGCGGGCCACCACCGGACGCAGCCCATAGTGAATGTTGGGTGAGGCCTGAACGATCCGCATCAGGTGATAGAGGTCGGCCAGGTTGGAGTCGCGAAACTGCGTGCCCGTCTCGTCCAGAACCTGAACTGCAGCGCCTCCGGTCCCAAGGTGAACGCGGCCACCGCCGATGGTGAGATCCTGCGCTGGATTGAAGCCCGGCAGTGTCACCTCTTGCGGCGCTCGCGCCAGTGCCGCATCAATCATTGTCGATGAGAAACAGAGGCGACCATCCGCGCGCAACCGACCGCCCTGCGCGCAGGCGGCCTCGATCAGGGCCTCCGGCGCATCGGCCATGCCGACCTTTTGCAGGATGCTGCGTGCCGCCCGCAGGATCTCTTGCGCCTCGCCGTCGCTCAGCGGGCGCAAGCGACCGCCTTGAGGCGGCGCGCTTGTCGCCTGCCCACCCCGCTCTGCACTGCGTGCTTCCGCCTCTCGCCCCCGACGCACCATCTCAGCTCCGCCAGCCGCCGTTCTGGAATAGACTAAGAAGCAGCGATGGCTGATCGCAATTCAATAAAACGCCGTTTTCAGTGAAAGACTTTCATCTAACTTGAGTGTTGGAGGTCGCGTCCATCCAGGCGGCGATCTGCTCTGCGACCTCAGGGAAGCGGCGATCCTGCATGATGTAATGGCAGCAGCCTTCGGCAATCAGCAGATCGGCATGCTCGCCGTAGAGGCCGGCAATCTTCCTTGCGCTTTCAGGCGACACGCCGCGATCTTCGGCGCCGGCCACGACCAGAAGGGGACAGCGCACCCGCGCAGTGTCGATCGCCGTGGTCTGCTGCTGGTCGAACATCCAGAAGAAGAGCTCAAAGATCGCCCGTCCCGATTCCGGCCCAAGCCTTTCAAAGATGGCGCGCTGCTGGTCAGGCGCGATCGTGCTGAGCGCAAAGCGCGCCATGGTGTCGAAGTCCAGATGCATGGCCTCCTGCCAAAAGGCGCCCGCAGACATCAGGTTCCGACCCAGTTCGCGCTCGGCATCGCTGCTTGGCAGGACCCCGACGACCACCGAGGAGTTCAGCAAGACGACCGCGGCAGCGAGGTCCTGCCCGGCCAGTTTTTGGGCGATGACCCCGCCCATGGAGTGGCCGATCAGAACCGCCTTGCGTGGCAAGGTCTCCAGATAGGCGGCCACATCTTGGCAATAGTCGGCGATCGAGACGCCGACCAAGGCATCGGCATCGCCCGGCTGTCCTTCGTGGTGACGCAGCGCCGGCATCCGGCAATCCCAGCCCAGCGGCCGCAGTGCCTCTGCGACCGGCTCCATCGTCCAAGGACCGGCAAAGGCGCCGTGGATCAAGACTGCAATTCGCTCCATGGGATCTCCCTTTGCAGAGCCTTGGCGAGCGCGACCGCCGCCTCGCTCAATGCTTCCAAATGGGCGCGCGCAACCGCTTGCGGGGCCTGCTCGCGCGCCGGCCAGACCAGAGACAGTGAACCGAGGGGACCCTTGGCCGTCTTGAGCGCAACGGCAATATCCATCGGCTCGGCACCATAGTCGGAGCTGTCGGGCCAATAGCCGGCGGCGCGCTCGGCATAGCCGCGCCGACGGGTCAGCATCACTTCATGATCGAAGGCCTTGCTGGTGACCGAGAAGCGTTCGGCCGGCGAATCGCCTTGCAAGACGTGGGCCAGGTGGCGTCCGCGCTCGACCTCGCTGCAGGCCGCCAGAAAGGCCCGGCCAGGCGAAGAGAAGACCAGCGAGGGGCGAAAGCCCGCAACCTTGTGATCGACACCACCAGTCCGCTTTCGTCGGGTGGAATCGATCACCTCCATCTGGCCGAGCGAAACCAGTAATGTCAGATCCACTGGCAGTCCCACTCTGTGGGTCAGACGCGGCAGATGCTGCGCGCCGATCCTGGCGCCCAAAGCCCTGATCCGCGCCGCCGATGGTCCGTCGTGGCCCGGCAGGTCCGGCAGATAGCGCCCGTCGTTCAGCCGTCGCTCGGCCCAACCGCTGGCGACCAGAGAGGCCAGCAGACGCGACGCCGTCGCCAGAGGCAGATCCGTCGCCCGCGCCAACTCGGAAAGGCCGGCCTCTCCGCGGCGCTGTAGCTGCGCCAGAAGGGCCAGGCCGCGCTCTAAACTCCTGACACTCTCGCTCATGGCGAAAAGTCTTCCACCAGGCGGAAGCCTTGTCTAGCGCTAGCGACGCCTCGGGCTCACATTCTCCCACAAGACATTCATGAGGAAACGCCAGCCATGACCGACCTCTTCGAGAACCCCATCGGCCTAAACGGCTTTGAGTTCGTCGAGTTCGCCGCCCCGGACGCCACGGTCCTGGAAGCGGTCTTCGCCAGCCTCGGCTTCACCGCCGTGGCCCAGCATCGTTCCAAGGAGGTGACCCTCTATCGCCAGGGCGGCATCAACTTCATCCTGAACCGTGAGCCCAAGAGCCTGGCCCACTACTTCGCTGAAGAGCATGGCCCCTCGGCCTGTGGCATGGCCTTTCGGGTGCGCGACGCGCACCGAGCCTATGCCGAGCTGTTGAGCCGTGGCGCCCAACCGATCCAGATCCCGACCGGCCCCATGGAGCTGCGCCTGCCTGCGATCAAGGGCATCGGCGGCGCGCCGATCTATCTGATCGACCGCTACGAGGCCGGCACCAGCATCTACGACATCGACTTCACCTGGATCGAAGGTGTCGATCGCAACCCGGTAGGCTGTGGCCTCAAGGAAATCGACCACCTGACCCACAATGTCTATCGCGGGCGCATGGCGCACTGGGGTCGCTTCTACGAGAGCCTCTTCAATTTCCGTGAGATCCGCTTCTTCGACATTAAGGGCGAGTACACGGGCCTGAACTCCCGCGCCATGAGCGCACCCGACGGCAAAATCCGCATTCCGCTCAACGAAGAGGCCTCAAACGCCACCGGCCAGATCGAAGAGTTCCTCATGGCCTACAACGGCGAGGGCATTCAGCACATCGCGCTCTCGACCGACGACATCTACCGGACGGTGGATCAACTGCGCGCGTTGGGCGTCGCCTTCATGACCGCACCGCCCGCCACCTACTATGAGATGCTGGAGCAGCGCTTGCCCGGGCACGGCGAACCTCTAGAGGAGCTGCGCGGCCGCGGTCTCCTGATCGATGGATCCACCACCGAGGGCGACCCGCGCATCCTCTTGCAGATCTTCACCCAGACGGTCCTGGGCCCGGTCTTCTTCGAGATCATTCAGCGCAAGAAGGACGAGGGCTTCGGCGAGGGCAACTTCAAGGCGCTGTTCGAGTCGATTGAGCGCGACCAGATCGCGCGAGGCGTCGTAGGCGCGGAGGCGTAAGCGGCAGCGGCTCTGTGGCCTCGGCATCCTCCTCATCCGAGGTCATGGCGCCCCTGTCCTGAACCAGCTCCGCGATCTTAGCGGCCAGGAAGAGCGCGCGGTCTTGCGTCAAGGCCTCGGCCGGGATTGGCGCGCCTCTCGGGTTTCTGGCGAAATCCTCCAGTGCCTCATCCTGCCCGTTGATCCATGGCGCGAGCGGATAGGGTTCGCTCGCGAGTGACAGTGTGAAGATGTCCTCTGCATCTGGGGTCCGGCTCGCATAGCCCAGAGCCTCGTCGATCATGCCGGGCCAGGCGCTGCAGAAGACCAGCCAGCGGACCAGGCGGCGCTGGCGGGTCTCGCTCCAGCCCTGGTTGGCCTCCTGCAGCAGGATCTTGACCAGGCGGTGCACATTGACCAGGCGCTTGGTCTCCCGCGCGTTGTCCTCGATAAAGTCGGCAAAGGCCTTGAAGGCCTCGAGTTCGGCCGGCGTATCGGTCACCTGTTCCAGCGGCACAGGGTCGACCTCTCGCAGGGTGCTGAGATCGATCGGCAAGGGCGGCAAGGCCGCCTCTTGGCCCGCCTCTTGCTTGCCGTCCTGACCTGGTTGCGCTTGCACCGGCGCCACTCCGCGCGCGGTCGCGGAAAAGAGGCTGTCGATGAAGCTGAAGCGCTGGGCCTCTCCGGCGTCAGGCAGGTGGAAGGAGAGCTGGATAATCTTCCTGAGATAGCGCCTGGCGAAGTTATCCGGGTCAGGCTCGCTGCCATGCGCCTTCTTGTAGTGCGATTGGATGGCGCGGAAGAGCATCTCGGTATCGACGCCCATCACGACATAGAAGCGACTCTCGGCCAGAACCAGGTTGATGGCCTGCAGGATCTCCATGATCTTGGCGTCCGAGCAGCGATCCAGATCATCGATGAAAATCACGATCTTCGGATCCGCCCGCTTGAAGCGCCTTAGCGTATCGGCGACGGCGCGGATGTCGTCCAGAACCTTGTGCTGAAAGCCGCGCTGTTCCTTGTAGTCGGGCAACTGCGCATACTCCAAGACCCGCTGCCCCAAGGGCCGGATCAAGCCGTGCAGCCGCCAGGCGACCAGCAGAAAGATGGCCAGCGGGCCGGCAATCGTCAGCAGGATCTTGGAAAAGGCGTCCTTGCCAGCCAAAGCGGCCGCCTCGCCGCTGCCCATAAAGAGCAGCAGAGCCAGCGCGATGATGCCTGCCAGGCCAATCTCGATGGCGGCTTGGCGTGCCTCCACGCGGCGCGCGCGCCAGATGTAGGTGAGGCGCAGCCGCAGCTTCTCAAACCGCGTCAGGTTCTCCTCAAAGCGGTCGATGATGATGCTGGCAAGCCCGGCCCAGATCTGTTTGGAATCCTCAAAGCGCCAGGCGTTGAAGTTTGCACAGACAACACGGCTCTCAGAGCGCTTGACCACCTCTTTCCAGGCTGCCTGTCTTGCATCCAACTGCTTTTCTCGCTCCGCCTGCAGGGAGCGCACCACCGCTTCGGCCGCTTCCTTTCTGGCCTCGTCATCGGCATCGCGCAAACGGCCCTGCGCCAGCGCAAGGGCCTCTTGGTTTTCAATGAGGTCCTGGTCCCGTTTTTGCAGTCTTGTGAGCGGATCGGACTCCGTCCTGGGACAGGCCTCGCGCACCAGCTCCTGCTCGATGAAGCCCATGAAGGAGGACTTGCCCTTGCCCCAGGGCCCATGGATCCCGATGGTGAGCGGCTGCGTATCCGGGTGCAGGATGAAGCGCGCGAGAGATTCGGCATAGCGATGGACGCCAAGATCATCCCGCCCGGATGGGCGATCGCTGCTGAGGCCTGAGATCTGGAAGAGTTGGGCGCTGGGTTCCTGCGATTGCGGCGCGACAAGAGGGTCGTCGGCAGCAAAGGCGATCTCGACCGTGCCGACACCATCTGTCTTGTCGCTCTGTTCGCCGGGATACCCTGAAAAGATGAATCCAAACCGCTCAGGAGCCTTTTCCTTCAGAAAGGCGAACAAGCGACCCCAGGTTTCGGGCTCCGCCGTCTCCTCAAATTCACAGAAGACCAGGAAGCGTTCGCCTGTCCCAAGAACGTCTTCCAGGGCGAAGAGGCCAAAGAGGTTCGCCAGGAGAGCTTCGTCCAAGGAAAACTCGCCGACACTACCTTCGGTTGGGGATGCGACCCTCATAGCCATAGTCCGCAATCTCTGAGCAAAGTCTTCAAAACCGTACTCGGTCGGCGAGGGGGTGCCAGCCGGGATAGCTCCGGGAAGCCCAAGGATCTGATTCTGGTCGAACACAGGTTCCTGCAACGCACTCAGATCACGCATCAAGGCATAGACCAGCGTCCCGAACCCGTTCGGAGCCTCGATGCGATAACGCAGGGAGTAACAGCGGTTCCAATGCTGTTCACTGCCGTGGACCAGATCCTGCAAGCCCTTCAATGAGGGCGCTTCATCTCCTGCGACCCTCACCAGGCAGATGAAACCGGACTCGCGGATCTGCGAGACGCCGCTCTTCTCGAACTTCCCACGATTGTTGACCAGATCGAGGAAACGGTCTTTGGCCGAGCGGTTCTCTTCCAGCTCGACCTCGATTGTCCGTTCCTTTTGGCTGGCTTTATCCCTTTGGGTCATCGCTGGATCAGCTCAACCGGTGAGGTGAAGAGCATCGCCCCCTCCTCACTGCCAGGGAAAGACCTTGGCCCAGTCCTTCTTCATGGAGACCAGAAGCCAGCCCTCTTCAGGAGCCATGTCCATGGCCTTGTCCAGGCGTCCAATGTCGCTGTTGCGGTCATAGGCCCATTCGCGCGCGGCATCGTCGTGGTGCACGATGAGCGCGAAGCGCGGGCCCTCGCCGGCCGTGGTCCACTGCAGCATCTCCAGGTCGCCGTCGGAGTTGCCGCCGGCGAAGATCGGGCGGCGGCCGATGTGGCGGTCGATGGCGACCGGCTTGCCGGCCTTGTCGTCGACGAAGAAGATCCCGCCCTCCTTGATCTGCTGCGGCACGCCGTCGACCACCTCATAGCGCTGCTTGGCCATCGAGCCGATGGTCTGCTGCGGTGGGATGCCATAGCGCTGTTCGCCAAAGGCGCGGATGAAGTGCACCCCGCCGCCGGAGACGATGTAGGTCTGAAAGCCCTCGTCTCTCAGGTAGCGCAGAAGCTCCAGCATGGGCTGATAGACCATGGAGTCATAGGGCTTGCCGGTCTTGGGATGGCGGGCGCTGTCGAGCCAGGCACGGACATCGGCCATGTAAGCCTCCACCGTGATCCCGGCGTTGGTCACGTCCAGAACTTCGAAGAGGCCCTTGGCATGGTCGGCCATCAAGGCCGCCATGTCGCCGTCGACCGCAGCCTTCAAGGCCGGCGTGTTGGCATAGTTTGGGTCAGCGGCCGCCGCGGCGCGCACCGCATCCAGCGAATAGATGACCTGGAAGTAGAGCGGCTGCTCGGCCCATAAGGTGCCGTCGTTATCGAAGACTGCGATGCGCTCGGCGACCGGCACGAAGCCACTGCCGTTCGGGTCCGTCACACCCTCGACGAAGGTGATGATCCGGGTCTTGGCTTCATCGTCGTTCCAAGAGGGTAACGGATCGGCAAAGGCCGGCCAGGCGAAGAACAGGATGCAGAAACCCGCCAAGACACTACGGCACCTGAAGAGCTGGTTCATGGACAGAGGTCCCCTCTATTCGTCATTGGTGCTGCCTCCTGGGTTCCTAGACTAACCACGCAGGGCCGAACCGACAAAGCGCCCCTTGACGTAAAGGCGAAAAGCCTTGATGCACTGCCGGTCATGAGCAGCAGAAACGACAGCACAGCAAACGATCTCTGGGGCGGCCGCTTTGCCGCCGGCCCTTCCTCGATCATGGCCGAAATCAATGCCTCCATCGGCTTCGACAAGCGCCTGGTGGCCGAGGATATCGAGGGCTCCAAAGCGCACTGCCGCATGCTGGTCAAACAGGGCATCGTCTCGGCCGAGGACGGCGCTGCCATTCTGGACGGCCTGGATCAGGTCCTGGCCGCGTTCCGGCGGGGCGAGATCGCGCTGAAGCCGGAGCTGGAAGACATCCACATGCATGTGGAGGCGGCGCTGAAAGAGCGGATCGGCGAGCCGGCCGGCCGGCTGCACACCGCACGCTCGCGCAACGATCAGGTGGCGACCGATCTGCGCCTCTTCCTGCGCCGCGCGCTCGATCAGTTGGATGTGGCCCTGGCCGATCTTCTCGACGCGCTGATCCAGCGTGCTGAGGAAGAGGCTGAGACCTTGATGCCCGGCTATACCCATTTGCAGGCGGCCCAGCCGGTGACCTTCGGCCACCACCTGCTGGCCTATGCCGAGATGCTGGAGCGCGACCGTGGACGCCTGGCCGACTGTCGCCGTCGCATGAACGAATCGCCCCTGGGGGCTGCAGCATTGGCCGGCACCTCCTTCCCGATCGATCGCGAGATGACGGCTGCAGAACTGGGCTTCGATCGGCCCATGCGCAACTCAATGGATGCCGTCGCCGCGCGCGACTGCGTGCTGGAGTTCCTGTCCGCCGGCGGCATCCTCGCCACCCATCTGTCGCGCCTGGCCGAAGAGATCGTGATCTGGATGAGCGAGGGCTTCCGCTTCATCCGCCTGTCGGATGCCTTCACCACGGGCTCCTCCATCATGCCGCAGAAGCGCAACCCGGACGCGGCTGAGCTGGTGCGCGGCAAGGCGGGCCGCATCCTGGGCGCCTTTACCGCGCTCGCGGTGACGGTGAAGGGCCTGCCCATGACCTACGGCAAGGACATGCAGGAGGATAAGGAGCCGCTCTTCGACGCGGTCGACAACCTGGCGCTCATGCTGGCCGCCAGTGCCGGCATGGTCCGCGACATGACGGTCGAGCGCGCGGCCATGCGGGCTGCCTGCGCGAAAGGCTTCCTGACTGCCACCGATCTGGCCGACTGGCTGGTGCGGGTCCTGGGATTGCCCTTCCGACAAGCCCACCACATCACCGGCAGCCTGGTGGCCCGCGCCGAGGCCAAGGGCGCGGACCTCGCCGACCTCTCGCTGGAGGAGATGCAGGCCGTCGAGCCGGCGATCCATGCCGGCATTTACGAGGTGCTTTCGATCGAGAACTCGGTGGCCAGTCGCAGCAGCTTCGGCGGCACCGCGCCTGCGGCCGTGCGCGCCGCAGCCAAGGCGGCCCGCACCCGCCTGGAGCAGGGCTCATGATCGCCCGACGCCTGGCCCTTCTGGGTGGAGCCGCCTGGCTCTTGACCGCCTGTGGCCGCAAAGGTCCGATCAAGAAACCGGACGAGACCTACACCTATCCCCTGACCTACCCGGCGCCCGAGACCGTGGTGCCTGGCTATGAGGGTCCGGCCGAATCTGCCCCAGGCCCCGCCACCTTACAACAGCCCGTCCGGCCCGGTTTCGAAGATCCCGACGACGCCCTGAGTATTGAGAACGAATGAGCAGCTTCACCTATCGCGACGGCCGGCTGCATGCCGATGCAGTCGCCCTCGACGACCTGGCGGAGGCCTATGGCACGCCGCTCTATGTCTATTCGGCGAGCGCCCTGGAAGAGGCCTATGACCGCTTCAAGGCGGCCTTCGCCGCCGAGGGCCTCTCGCCCCTCATCTGCTATGCGCTGAAGGCCAACTCCAACCAGGCCGTGATCGCGACCTTCGCGCGCCGCGGCGCCGGCGCCGATGTCGTCTCCGAGGGCGAACTGGCCCGCGCGCTGGCCGCTGGCGTGCCGGCAGAGAGCATCGTCTTCGCCGGTGTGGGCAAGACCCGGGAGGAGATTCGCGCCGGCCTCAAGGCCAAGATCTATCGCTTCAATGCCGAATCCCTGCCCGAACTCGAGGCCCTGGCCGCGGTCGCCGAGGAAGAGGGCGTTCGGGTCCCGCTGGCCCTGCGTGTCAATCCTGACGTCGATGCCCGCACGCACGAGAAGATCACCACCGGGCGGGCCGAGAACAAGTTCGGCATCGACCTGAAGATCCTGCCGCAAGCCCTGGATTTTGTCCGGCAGCGCTCGAGCCTGGAGCTGCGCGGGCTGGCCGTCCACATCGGCTCGCAATTGGTCGAGATCGAGCCCTACAAGGCGGCCTTCGCCCGCCTGGCGGACCTCTACCGCGATCTCAAGGCGGAGGGCTGGCCGCTGGAGAGCCTGGACCTGGGCGGCGGGCTTGGCATTGCCTACCGCGACGAGACCCCGCCGACGCCGGAGGCCTATGCCGCTGCCGTGGCCGAGGCCGTTGCCGGGCTGGAGACCGACCTGATCTGCGAGCCCGGCCGTCATCTGGTGGGGGCCGCCGGCCTGCTGCTGGCCCGCGTGATCTATGTGAAACAAGGCAGCGCACGCCGCTTCGTGATCCTGGACGCGGCGATGAACGACCTGATCCGCCCCACGCTCTATGAGGCCTGGCACGACATTCTGCCGATCAAAGAGCCGGCCGAGGGCGCCGGCTTGGAGCCGGCCGATGTGGTCGGCCCGATTTGCGAGAGCGGCGACTACTTCGCCAAGTCCCGCCCCCTGCCGCCGCTGGTGGCGGGAGAGCTGGTGGCGCTGAGCCACGCCGGTGCCTATGGCGCGGTCATGTCCTCGACCTACAACAGCCGACCCCTGACGCCTGAAGCACTTGTGAAGGATCGGGACTTCTCTCTGGTGCGCCCACGCCTAGATTATGCCACACTGATCGCACAGGACTCGGTACCGATCTGGCTGCAAGGCTGACCGACGATCCCGCTGAGCCAAGTTCTCCGCCGGGATCGGGCCCTCGGTAAGGGGGCCAGAGCCGGCGGCGGCAACGTGGGAAGGTAGGTTTGAAAAGGATCCTTTCGCCACACGAGCAGGAACGGCGGCTGGGCAAGATCCCGCCGCAGGTGCAACGCGCGCTCAAGTGGACCAGGCGCTCGCTGATCAGCGAGACCCTGCTGGCTGCCTTCTGGCCGACCATCACCCTGGTGCTTATCACCCTGGCTGTCGCCCTGAGCGGCCTCTTGGAGCGCCTCGAGGGCTGGGTACATCTGGCCTTACTGGCCCTCTTTGCGATTATGTTCCTGGCCCTGCTCTGGCGTGGCTTCAAACGCGTAACCTGGCCCAAGCTTGCTGAGGTTCGACATCGGACCGAAGAGGCCAGCGACCTGCCGAACCGGCCCCTGAGCAGTTTCCTCGACAAGACCGTTGCCACTGCCGACGATCCGGTGACCGTCGCGCTCTATCGCCGCCACCGCACGCGCATGCATGCGCTGCTCTCCAAGCTTCGGCCGGCCTGGCCGCGCCCGGTGCTGGCGGCGCGTGACCGCTATGCCGTGCTTCCGGTGGCAGCACTGCTCTTCCTGGTGACCCTGGTCGCAGCCGGCGGCGATGCCTGGAACCGATTGGCCGCCGCCGTGACACCGGGCCTGAAGGCCGCGCCGGTGCAGCCCATGAGCCTGGAGGCCTGGGTCGATCCGCCGGACTACACCGACCTGGCGCCGATCTACCTCTCAGCCCAACAAGAAGGTGGTGCTGTCGAGGTCCCGGCCGGCAGCCGTCTGATAGCGCAGGTCGAGGGCATTCAGCCGATACCGCTGCTGCGGCTCGATCAAAAGGACACGCCCTTCGAGACCCTGGCCCCCGGCCTGCATCGCCTGGAGAGCAGCATCGAGGGCGGCACGCGGCTCGCCATCGTCGAGGGGGAGCGCGAGCTAGCGGCCTGGCCGATCTCTGTGGTGCCGGACAAGGCGCCGACCGTGGAGTTCACCGGCGATGTGGCCGAGAGCGACCGCAAGGCGCTGATGGTGCCCTTCCGCGCCGAAGACGACTATGGCCTGGAGACCGTGACCGCCAACCTGCGCCTGATCGAAGGCGGCAAGGGCGAGGCGCTCTCCTACATCCTGGCGGCACCCGAGGGCAGCAGCGCCCTGGTGGAGGGCGAGTCCTATGAGGACCTGACCGCGCATCCTTGGGCCGGCCTGCCCGCGACCCTGATGCTGGTCGCCACCGACGGCCGCGGCCAGCAGGGCAACAGCAAAGAGATCCAGATCGTGGTGCCGGAGCGGGTCTTCACCCATCCGGTAGCCCAGCAGCTGATCCAGCTGCGCCGTCATCTGACCGTGGCACCCGACGCCCGCAAGCCGATCATCCTTGCCCTCAACAAGCTCCTGGACGCGCCTGAGGCCTTTGGCCATGACCTGGTGGCAGCACTGGCCATGATCGGTGCCGCCAGCCGGCTGGAGCAGGACCGCGGCGCCATCGCAGCACCGGCCGCACAGGTGCTGCTGTGGGAGGCGGCGCTGCGCATCGAAGAGGGCGACGTCTCGCTGCTGGTACAGGAACTGCGCGACATCCAAAAGCGCCTGCAAGAGGCCCTGGACCGCGGCGCCTCAGAGGAAGAAATCGAGGCCCTGCTGGATGAGCTGGAAGAGGCCATGCAGCGCTATCTGCAGGCCATGGCGGAGGAAATGCAACGTCGCATGCAGCGCGGCGAGATGCCCCAAATGCCGGAGAACAGCGAGCTGGTGCCCAGCGAAAGCCTGGAACAGATGATGCAGGAGCTGCGCGATCTGAACCGCGCCGGCGCCCGCGATCTGGCCCGCCAGCGCCTGGAACAGCTGCAGCGTTTGTTGGAGAATCTGCAGGCGGCACCCTTCGCCCAGCCGGATCCCAATGCGGCCGAGACCCTGGAGCAGATGCGCGCGCTGGAAGGCATGCTGCGCCGCCAGCAGGAGCTGCTGGACGAGAGCTATCGCGCCCAGCAGCAGGGCCAGCAACCCGGCGAACAGCAGGGTGATCAGCAAGGCCAGGGCGAGGGCAATCGGCCGCTCAGCGGCAATGCCCCGGCACAGGATCAGCTCCGGCGGGAACTGGGACAAATGATGCGCGATCTAGCGCAGCAGCTGGGCGAGGTTCCGCAGCATCTGGGCCGCGCCGAGCAGGCCATGCGCCGCGCCACCGAAGCACTGGAGGGTGAGGACGCCCAGGGTGCGGCCGAATCTCAGGGCGAGGCGCTGGAGCAGATGCGCCAAGGCCTCTCGGACCTGGCCCAGCGCATGACCCCGCAGATGGGCCCGCCGCAGGACGGCCAGGGCATGGCGCCGATGGGCAATCGCCGCGAGAACCAGCAGGACCCCTTGGGCCGTGAGGCCGGCCAGGGCCGCATCGACACGCGCGAGAACATCGGCATCCCCGACGCCGGCGAGTTGACCCGCGCCCGCGAGATCCTGGAAGAGCTGCGCGAACGCCGCGACGACCAGTTCCGCCCCGCCCAAGAGCGCGACTACATCGAGCGCTTGCTGGATTTCTTCTAGGTTCGAGAGGCTGACGCAGAGGTCGACAACAGCCCACCTAGAGCGCGACGCAGTTCACAAGGCGTCGCGTGACGGCTTTTCTCGCAGTACCGACCGCTACAACGCCGGCCGACCGGACTATCCGGATGCGGTTGCGACCTGGCTACGCGAAGGCTTGGGACTTGGGCCGGGCTCATCTGTTCTAGACCTTGGCGCAGGCAGCGGAAAGTTCACGCGGATGATTGCCGTGACCGGGGCTGCGATCACCGCCGTCGAACCGAGCGAGGCCATGCGCGCGGCCTTCGCCCGCCGCTTTCCGGACCTGCCCTGCCTCGCTGGAACGGCAACCGACATCCCACTGGAAGACGGCAGCGTCGATGCCGTTCTCTGCGGCCAGTCCTTCCACTGGTTTGCGACCGAAAGGGCGCTCGCAGAGATACGACGCGTCCTGGTGCCCGATGGCGCCTTGGGACTGGTCTGGAACGTCCGCGACGAGTCTAAGTCCTGGGTCGCGGAACTCACCCGATTGCTCGATCCCTATGTTGGAGACACGCCCCGCTATCGGGACGGCACATGGCGCAGTCTCTTTCCCGGGTCTGGCTTCGGTCGCTTGCAGGAGAATCACTGCAATCACGCCCATGTCGGGCCACCGGCGCAGGTCGTCCTGGACCGCATCCTCTCCATCAGTTTCATAGCCGCGCTGGAGACGGCTGAGCGTCAGAACCTGGAGACCGCAATCACGGACCTGATTGCCAGAACGCCCGACCTTGCCGGCAAGGTTGAGGTGGCCGTCCCCTATCACACCACCATGGCCTGGGCACGACGCGAGACCTGAACGAGGACAGTCCATCGGATCGAACCACCACGCTCTTGACTAAAAGTCAATTCTTGGACTATATGTCCAAATCCAACAAGAAGCGTCGTGAGGAGCCCCCATGCACAAGATCGCCGTCCTCGGGCTCGGCAAGGTCGGGACCTTGGCCGCAGAGCTGCTGCACGGCTCGGGCTTCCAAGTCTTGGGGCTCGACATCCGGGCGCACAAAGAGGCTCTGCCCTTTGCGACGCAAGTCATCGATCTTAAGGACAGCGAGGCACTTAAGGCGCGCTTGGCACAGCAGGATGCCGTGCTCTCTTGCCTGCCGTACAGCCTGAATCGCAGTGTCGCAGAGATCGCGCATGCGGCCGGCATTCACTATTTCGACCTAACCGAAGACGTGCCGACCACCAAGCGGATCATTGAGCTCAGCGCCACTGCCGAGAGCCTGATGGCACCGCAGTGCGGGCTGGCGCCTGGCTTCATCGGCATCGTCGGCGCCAGCCTGATCCAAGAGCTGGAGGAGTGCCGCAGTTGCCGCATGCGCGTCGGTGCCTTGCCGCAGCATCCCACGGGCCTGATGGGCTATTCCTTCAACTGGTCGCCTGAAGGGGTGGTGAACGAGTACCTGAACGACTGTGAGGTGATCGAAGACGGCGAGCGCAAGCTGGTCTCGGCCATGGAGTGGCTGGAGGACATCTACATCGACGGCGTCCGCCTGGAGGCCTTCACCACCTCCGGCGGGCTCGGCACCATGTGCGAGACCTACCTCGGCCGGGTCGCCAACATCGACTACAAGACCATGCGCTATCCGGGCCACGCGAAGATCATGAACTTCTTCTTCCATGAGCTCTTGATGCGGGAGCGCCGCAAGGAGGCCGGCGAGATCCTGGTCCACGCCAAGCCGCCGGTGCAAGAGGATGTGGTCTACATCCACTGCGCCGCCGAGGGCCTCTTGGGCGGCCGCCTACAGCGCAAGGAGTTCGTGCGCGCCTATCGGCCGAAGGCGCTTGCCGGCAAGACCCGCACAGCGATTGCCTGGACCACAGCCTCCTCGGTTGTGGCCGTGATCGAGATGGTGCGCGAGGGCACTCTCCCGGCCAGGGGCTTCCTCAAGCAAGAAGAGATCCCGCTGGCGGACTTCCTCGGCACACCGACGGGCGCGCACTATGCGGCGGCCTGACCAGAGCGCAATCATGTCAGAGCCCTCTTCGCAGCTTGAGGCGATCAAACCTATCTGTCGTGCCTTGCAGCGCCTGCTGCCGGGCACGGTCGAGGTCGTGCTGCACGATCTGACCCGCGGTCAGATTGCGCATATCGAAAACGCCTTCTCGCCGCGCCGCGTCGGTGACGATTCTCTGGTAGAGACCGAGAACTACCAGACCGAGCTGAGGTCCGACGGCACCATCGGCCCCTACCGCAAAGCGAACCCCGACGGCTCTGCCATCAAATCCGTCTCAGCCCTGATCCCCGATCAGCAGGGGCGAGCGATTGGCCTGCTCTGCATCAACATGCGGACTGATCACCTGGAGGCGGCTGCCGCGGCGCTCTCGGCCTTGGTCGCCTCAAAGGCCAGCGACGACAGCACCATGCTGAAGAACGATTGGCGCGAGCTGGCCAACAGGATCATCGCCGAGACGCTGCGCGAGCGGAACCTGGGCCTGGTGCAAGCCAAGCGGCCCGACCGCCTGGCGATCGTCGCCAAGCTGGAGGGCGCCGACATCTTCTCGGCCCGTGGCTCGGCCGACTATGTGGCCGAGGCTCTGGGAATCTCGCGCGCCAGCCTCTACGGCCTCTTGGGCGAGGCCCGCCGACCAGCACTCCAAGGAAAGAGCGTCGCATGACCCAGCCCAAGCCGATGCGAGACTTCGGTCTCGAGGTCTTCTTCTCCAAGTGGGAGTTTACGGCCAAGCACCACATGACCGCCTCGGACATCGAGAGCCTGCACGTGAGCGACCTCTTGGCCCTGGCATCCCCCGAGGATCGGGAGGCCTTCGAGACGCTCTGGTTGGGTTACACAGAGACCTGGGGTCTGCCTCAGCTGCGCGAGGTTATCGCCAGCACCTACGAGAGCCAGCGCCCCGACACCATCCTCTGTCTGGCCGGTGCCGGCGAAGGGCTCTACAGCGTGGCCAAGACCCTCTTGGGACCCGAGGATCACGTGATCGTCCCGACCCCAAACTACCAAAGCGCCGAGACCGTTCCCCTGTCAGTCTGCGAGGTCACCGGCGTTCCAATGCACCGTGTCGCCAATCCTCCGCAAGGACAGAGAGCCTGGCGGTTGGATCTCGATGACCTGCGGGCGGCGGCGCGGCCGAACAGCAAGCTGATCTCGCTCAGCGCCCCCAATAATCCAACCGGCTTTTTGATGCCGCCGGACGAGCTTGAGGCCCTGATCGTCTTCTGTCGCGAGCGCGGGATCTATCTGCTCTCCGACGAGGTCTATCGCGGGGTGGAGCTGAACACCGCCGACCGTTTGCCCCAGGTCGCCGACCGCTACGAACGCGGCATTTCTCTCAATGTCATGTCCAAGGCCTATGGCCTGCCGGGCCTCAGGATCGGTTGGATCGCAAGCCAGGATAAAGACCTCCTGCAGCGGGTCGAGCGCTACAAGCACTTCCTTTCGATCTGTAACTCCGGTCCGGCCGAAATCCTGGCCATGATCGCACTGAAGGCACGCGAGGAGATCCTGGAGCGCAATCGCAGCCTGCTCAGGCGGAACCTCGTCGACCTGGAAGCGCTGTTCGATGACTTCCCGGGCCTCGTGGAGTGGGATCGCCCGCGCGGCGGCTGTGTCGCCTTTCCGCGCTACTGCGGGCCCGGCGACGGCGAAGCCTTCTGCCGGGACCTGCTGGAGGAGAGCGGCGTCTTGCTGCTGCCCTCCTCGATCTACCGCTCGGAGCTTGGCCCCGTGCCAAGCGACCACTTCCGCATCGGCTTTGGCCGCGACCGCGTCTTCACCGAGGGGCTGGCGGCCCTGCGCCGGCACTTCGAAGCCCACTACGCCAGCTTCGCGCGCTAGCGGGCAGCCAGGCCGCGCAAGCGCTCCGAGCGTCGCCGCAGGAGTTCGACCGTGGTCAAGAGCAAGATCGACAAGACCACCAGGATTGTCGCGACGGCCAGGATCGTCGGACTGATCTGTTCGCGCAGGCCGGTGAACATCTGCCAAGGCAGGGTCTTCTGGGCATTCGATCCGACGAAGAGCACCACGACCACCTCGTCGAAGGAGGTGATGAAGGCAAAGAGCGCGCCGGAGATGACCCCCGGCAAGATCAGTGGCATCTGCACAGAGAAGAAGGTGCGGATCGGTCCGGCGCCCAGGTTCGATGCGGCCCGGGTCAGACTGCGATCGAAGCCGACGAGAGTTGCCGTCACCGAGATGATGACGAAGGGAACGCCCAGCGCTGCATGCGCCAGGACCACCCCCCAGTAAGTGCCCTGCAAGCCGATGCGGCTATAGAAAAAGTACATGCCCGCCGCAGAGATGATCAGCGGCACAATCATCGGCGAGATCAGGATCGCCATGATCGCCCGGCGGAAGGGCACATGCGGCTGGCTGAGCCCGATAGCCGCCAAGGTGCCCAGCAGGACGGCGAGCAGAGTCGCCACGGGGGCGATCTTGACCGAATTCTGCAAGGCCAGCTGCCAATCATCGTTCGAAAAGAAATCAGCGTAGTGCTTCAGGGAATAACCTTCGGCGTTCAGCGCCAGCATGTCCGGCGTAAAGGTGAAGAAGTTCTGCGCATTGAAGCTGAGCGGAATAATCACCAAGGTCGGGGCGATCAGAAAGAAGAACACCAGAGCGCAGTAAACCCGAATGCCATAAAAGCGGAGCCGCTGCGGGCCTGTGGTGTGGCTTGGAAGCTGTGCCATGATGCTATCCCAACTTGACGTTGTCGATGCCGACGATGCGGTCGTAGGCCCAATAGAGAACCAGAACGAGCAGCAGCAGCATGACCCCAAGCGCTGCGGCCAATCCCCAGTTCAAGGATGTCGAGATGTGGTAGGCAATGCGGTTGGAGATGAAGACACCGCTTGTTCCCCCGACCAGTTCCGGTGTGATGTAGTAGCCGATCGACAGAATAAAGACCAAGATCGATCCGGCACCGATTCCCGGCACCGTCTGCGGTAGATAGATTTGCAGAAAGGCGGTCGTGTCGCTGGCTCCTAGGGACTTGGCAGCCCGCACATAGTTCGGTGAGATCGTCTTCATCACCGAGAACAAGGGCAAGATCATGAACGGCAAGAGAATGTGTGTCATCGCGATGATGGTGCCGGTCTGATTGTTGATCAACGCCAACCTGTTTTCATCCGCCACCAGTCCAGCCCAAACCAAGACATCGTTGATCACGCCTTGTTGCTGCAACAAGACTTTCCACGCCGAAGTTCGAACCAGCAAAGAGGTCCAGAAGGGCAGCAACACCAGGATTAGAAGGATGTTTGATGCCCGTAAGGACGAGGTGGCCAGCAGCCAGGCAACGGGATAGGCAAGCAGCAGACAGAGCAGCGTGATCATCAGCGACATGAAGAGGGTGCGTTCCAGCAAGAGCAGATAAATCCGCTCGTCCTCATCGCGCAGCTCGATCCCCTCTTCACCCAACTGCATGTCGACAGCATTCAGGAAATAGCCCCCGGTGTGGGCCCCAGAGAAGGTCTTGATCAAGCGCCAGAGGGCAGGATCGGTCCAGTCCTCGTCGATCTTCTCGAATTTCTCGGCGAAGGGGGCATCGCTCGCCAGATCCCACTTGCCGACCCGGCGACCAGTCTTGCGAAAGAGCGAGGAGGTGCCCGTGCGCTCATAGTTCAAGCGCCCGGCCAGTTGCATGTGTCGTCTGACGGCAACCGCAGCCTTGAGATCGGCAGCCAAGGCCGCATAGACCGCCTCGCCCGGCGGCTGGTCGCTTTCACCGTCCCAGCTCTCCAATGCCTGCACAGTAAGTGGCAGAGTATCCGGCACCACGGAGTTGTCGACAGAGCGCAGCAGCATGTTGGCCACCGGCGCGACAAAGGTGAGAAGGACAAAGGCCAGAAGCGGAACGATGAGGGCAAAGGCCTTCATCTTCTCCCGACGCTGTGCGCGCCTTAGGCTGGACTTCAGAGTGCGGCCGTCGGGAATCGCCCGCTCCGCGTCGTGAAAGGTGGCGCTTGCAGCTCTGTTCATCGTTCGCATGACCTTGATCAGGAGAGGGCCCGGTGGGGCAGAGAGCGCGATTGATCCCTGCCCCGCCGGCGTCGCGGTCTATTGAGCCAACCAGGCTTGGAACTTGGCGTCCAAATCGTCGCGATAGTCCGCCCACCAGGTGTAGTTGAACAGGAAGGTGTTCTTGGCGTTTTCCGGCGCGGTCGGCATGTGCGGCGCCATCTCGATTCCCAGATCCGCGTGCGTGCTGACCAGCGGTGCCGAGGAAGCACGGGCCGGCCCATAGGGAATGTACTTGGCCTGATCAGCCAGACGCTGTGTATCGGTCGCAAACTTCAAGTAATCGAGCGCTCGGGCCTGGCGCTCGGGGGACAGGCCGGCAGGAATGATCCAGCCATCCAGGTCGAACACCTGAGCATCCCACAGCATGGCGACCGGCTGCTTCTGCTCTTCGATCAAGGCGAAGAGCCGGCCGTTGAAGGTGGAGCCCATGACGATTTCACCGTCCGCCAAGAGCTGCGGGGTATCGGCGAAGGCAGTGTACCAGATCGTGTGATCCTTAATGGTGTCCAACTTGGCGAAGGCGCGATCTTGTCCCTCTTCGGTCTCCAGCACGTCATAGACGTCCTCTTTCGCCACACCATCGCACATGAGGGCCCATTCCAAGTTGTTGATCGGCCGCTTTTCAAGGGCACGCTTACCGGGATAGGTCTCCAGATCGAAGAGCGCGCAGATCTCCGTGGGCGGCGTATCGCCGACCAGATCGGTGCGGTAGCCAACCGTCGTGGAGTAGACGATGTTCGGTACATGGCACTCGGAGACGATCAGGTCGCCGAAGTCGACAGAGGCCGGCGTACCGTCCGGTGCGGGGTTCAGCACCTCGTCTGGATCCAGCACCATGGCCAAGCCCTCGTCGCAGAGCCGCATGGCGTCTGAGGCAACGGCATCGACCACATCCCAGGTGACGTTTCCGGCCTCATTCATCGCACGCAGCTTGGCCACGGCCTCGGCTGAGGAATCCGAATTGATGATTTTGACTCCAGGATTGAGTGCCATATAGGGGTCATGATAGGCGCGCTGTTGCGACTTCTGATAGGCACCGCCCCACGACACGATCGTCATATCTTGTGCGACAGCTGTCCCCGCCATCGACAGTAAGGCAACAAGACCCACGACTGTACTATACTTTCTCATCTTCGTCTCCCTTAAAGGTTTATTGTGCACGCAACGGCCGCTACGCGGCTCTATGCTTCTTTCGCCGTCGGAACTGACAGTGATTGACGGTGCCCACCGGCACCAAAACGAGGCTGCAGCGTCAGGCTTCCAGCGCGCGGCAGTCTTCCGTTCGCCAGCTGAGATCGGCCCACTCGCCTTCTTGCAGGCTGCGGTGCCCGATGGCGTTGGGTAGTTTCACGACAAAAGTCTGGCGTTCGGCGATCTCCATGAGGCAGCGGATGTGATCGCCCAGATAGATCAACTCCTTGACCCTGCCCTTGGTCGTGTTTGGTCCAGAGTCGCTCAAGGCGACACGCTCTGGCCTGATTGAAAGCGTCGTACGACTGCCCTGCTCGCCGCAGTTCACCGCGAGCGCCTTGACGCTTAGGCCACCGTCGAGCAAGACCTCGACCTCTTCGCCGGAACGGCCCTGCACGATGCCGCTCAGCTCGTTGTTCTCGCCAATGAATTGCGCGACGAAGGCATTCTCGGGACGCTCGTAGAGCGCTGCCGGAGGCGCCAGCTGCTGAATTCGGCCATTGTTGAAGACCGCCACGCGGTCCGACATGGTCAAGGCTTCGGACTGATCGTGGGTCACGTAGACGACTGTAATGCCAAGGCGTTCATGCAGATGCTTGATCTCGAGTTGCATATGCTCGCGCAGTTGCTTGTCGAGTGCGCCCAGCGGCTCGTCCATCAGCACCAAGGTCGGCTCGAACACCAGGGCACGGGCAAGCGCAACGCGCTGTTGCTGGCCGCCGGAGAGCTGTGCGGGACGACGATTGGCCAGCGCACCCATCTGCACCATGTCCAAGGCCTGCTGCACCTTGGTGTCTCGTTCTGCCCGCCCGACCCGCCGAACCGCCAGTGGAAAGGCCAGGTTCTCTGCTACGGTCTTGTGCGGAAAGAGGGCATAGTTCTGAAAAACCATGCCGATATTGCGTTTGTTGGGTGCAATGTTGTTGATCGGCCGGCCATCCAGCAGGATGTCGCCATGTGTTGCCGTCTCAAATCCGGCCAGCATCATCAAGCAGGTTGTTTTGCCCGAGCCCGATGGCCCAAGCATGGTCAGAAACTCACCCTTCGAAATACGCAAGTTGAGATCTTTGACCACCAGCGTTTCGCCGTCATAGCTTTTCTGGACACCATCGAAGACGACAAAGTCACGGGTCTTAGTATTCGTCATGGCCTTAGTTCTCTTTCTTGATTGGCGGCGCGGGGATGTCTGTCACAGGGCGGCAAGACCGTGAGCGGTCACGGCCGTCGCCGCACTTTCGGCGAAGAGGTGCCCAAAGCCAGGACGCGTCCGCTCGATGCCGGCGAGTCCCAGCATGTGCCACGCCAAGGCGAGGTTGCTGGTGATGACAGGGATACCGATACGTGCTTCCGCCTCTTGCACGACAGCAGCACCACGCAGATTGGTGCAGGCGACAAAGAGAGCGTCGCAAGGGGCCATTGCCGCAACCGCCTCAATGCCGGCCAATATGGAGGCAGGTGAGATGCGGGCGACCTGGGTATCCCGCCCCTCATTGAAGGAACCGAAGGCCTCGATCTCCAAACCCTGCGTCTCCAGCAAGCTACGCATGCTGAGCGAGACCTCAGGCAGATAAGGTGTCAGAAACCCCAACTTTGCGACCGCCAGGGCGCGACAGGCGGCGATCGTGGCGCTGATCGGATCCGTTACCTTGGCTTCTGGGCGAACGGTATTGACTGCAGCAGCAACCCTCTGGCTTCCGATAATGGTCGCAGCCGAAGTGCAACCATAGCCGATGGCATCCAGCGAGACCCCCTCTGGAAGAAGAGCCGCAGATCGCGGTAGATCGGCCTCCATGCAGGCCAGGGTTTCCGGCGTGACCTTGTCCTGCATTGCAATGCGGCTGTGATAGACCGCGACATCGGCTGCAGGCAAAATCCGCGCCATTTCATGCTCCAAGGTCTGATCGCCGCTGAGCACAATCAAGCCCAGGTTGCCGCGGGTACCGATCCCGCCGTCGGTTTCGAAGGGGAGTGGCATGCCAGGCTATCCGATCACCGGCAGTTCAGACGGCGCGCGGTTGGTCAGCAGACGCGGCGGCCCCTCCTGCACCACAATGTTCTCTTCGTGCACCATGATCCGGCCGTCGCCGTAACCGAGCGAGGGCTCTAGAGTGATCACCATGTTCTCGCGGAGCGGGGTGCCGTCGAAGGCCGCATGCGATGGCCACTCGGTCAACTGCATGCCGAGGCCATGGCCCATACGGCCGACATCGCCGGAGCCGCCGCCGGCCTCGGCGATCACGGCGTGCATGGAACGGAAGAGCTCGGCGCAGGTGACACCCGGCCTGGCCGCTGCGAGCCCGGCCTCGGTCGCGCGATAGGCGACCTCATAGGCACGCTTGCTAGCGTCGTCCGCAGCAGCAATCGCGTAGTTGCGATCGAAATCGCAGAAATAGCCGTCGAACAGCGCGCCGGTGTCCATCATCACAATGTCGCCAGCTGCTAGCGGCCGGGTCGAGGGCGGCGAAATTACGTCGATATAGCCGCCCTGATCGGCACCGCCAACTAGATAGGGGACATCGTCGGCGCCATTGTTCAGGCAGTCAATCTTGAAGGCCTTGAAGGCCGCCACCAGCGGCTGACCGCAATGCACCAGCTGCCCCATCCGTTCGAAACTCTGAGAGGCAATGGCACAGATATGCGCAACCTTCTCAATCTCGGCCTCCGATTTGACCATCCGCAGACTACGGACGAGATAGGTTGCGTCCCGAACTTCTAGTCCCGGGAGGCCCGCCAAGAGGCGTTCGTAGTCGCCAAGCGGCATACGCAACCTGGTCTCGTGCCCTTTCAGCAAGCCAATGGCGCGGCCGGACTCAGCATAGGGCGCCAGCAGTTCCGTTAAGAGCGAGATACCGTCATCGGCGGGTGCCGGGGCGCTCCAGGTGCGAATGTCCTTGACCCAGGTCTGGCGCATGAGGGCTTCGCCAATCTCGGGGATGACGGCAACGGGCTCGCCCGTCCGCGGTAACAGCAGGAACCAGGGACGCGTCGGGCTTTGCCAAAAGAGCGTTTGGAAGCCACTGAAATAGCGAACCTCCGGTTCCGTCGTCAGCAGTATGGCGTGCAAGGCTTCCGCAGCCATCAGTTTCTGAACTGCTGCAAGGCGCCTCTCGAACGCGCTTTGCGGAAAGCCACGCTGGGGTTCGGGCTTAAGCATTCTCGCCCTCCTCGATTATCTTTGCGTAGACGCCGGGATCCGTGACACCTTCGGAGCCGAACATCATCAGAACAGAGGTCTTGTCGAGGCCCAGTGCTTCGCGCAGCGCCGGCCGTCGGGTTGCGACGATCGCTGCGGCTAGTCCGGCAACGGCCGACTCACCCGCTGCAATCGCGGCGTCGGCTGCCCGGGGCCTGGCCAGCAGTCGGACCGTGGGTGCGACCAGCGCATCTGGAATGGTCAGGAAGTCCTGCACCTCTTCGCGCAGAATGCTCCAGGCCAACTGAGAGGGCTCACCGCAAGAGAGGCCAGCCATGACGCTCTCCTCCTCGATCGGCACCCGGGTCATGGTATCCGCCTTGGCGCTGGCAAAGAGGCAGGCTGCCCGATCGGGCTCCACCAGGATTGCGCGCGGCGTGACCTTGCCCCAATGCTGGCGAAAGCCGGCGCAGATCGCAGCTGCCATGCCGCCGACCCCACCCTGCAGAAAGACATGTGTCGGCGGAACCGTCAGCGCCCTGGTCACCTCGTCGATCATGACACCGTAACCGGCCATGACGTCCCGCGCCGGTTCCGTGAATCCTTCCCAAGAGGTGTCTGACACGACATGCCATCCGTTGGCCTCTGCAGCCTCGCGGGCGATCCGGACCGAATCGTCGTAGTCGCCTTCGATGCGAATGACGACGGCACCCAGGTCGCGCATCGCCTGAGCGCGCGCCTCGCTGACCTCGGCGTGGATGTAGATACGGCAGGCAGCCCCGAAGCGCTGGCATCCCCAGGCCAGAGAGCGCCCATGGTTTCCGTCGGTCGCCGAAACCAAGGTGATGCGGGCAGCCTCTTCGGCATAGCGGCCTTCGCGAACGGCCGAGAGCTCGATCCTCGTGGAGAGGCCGGCGACAGATCTTTGCTTCACGATCTCGTCGCGCAAGACCCGAAGGGCGGCATAGGCACCGCCGAGCGCCTTGAAACTGCCGAGGCCGAAGCGCTTGCCTTCATCCTTGTAGATCAGGCCGGCAACGCCGAGCTCTTCGGCAAGGCCATCCAGGTGACAAAGCCGGGTCGGCGCATAGCCGGGCCAGGCGGTGATTTCCTGAGCGGCTTCGCGGAAGCCGTCGGGTGAGAGGACCCGATGGGCCGCATCGCCCTGGTGGGGCCGATAGGCACAGTGCGCGACCTCCGCGCGATCGAAGATATCGAACATCTTAAGCCCTCCCCACAGCCAAGCGATCGTGAACCAAGGCCGCCCAGTAGCTGGCGCCAAGGATCAAGAGTCCGTCGTTGAAGTCATAGTCAGAGGCATGAAGCGGCTTGCCGTGCGCGCCCTCCGTGCCGTTCCCGATCAAAAGGAAACACCCGGGGACGACCGACAAGAAATGGGAAAAGTCCTCCGAGAAGGACATGGGTTGACGATCGCCGCAAACCCGATCGGTTACCCTTTGGGCGACCTCTACCGCGGCAGCGGCACAGGCGGTATTGTTGATGGTCTCGACAAATTCCGTATTGAAGCCGACCCTGATGGTTACGTCCTGACCCAGCTCTACGCCGGCGGCGATGCGGCGCATCAAGCGCTCGATCTCGTCGCGGTCCTTGGGCGAGCGGGCCCGCGCATCGCCGGTCAGACGCACGCGGCTGGGCAAGACGTTGCGCGCGCCGTTGGTAGTAAAGTCGGTGACCGAGACCACAGCACCCGCTGCAGGTGCAAGCCGTCGCGCAACGATGGACTGCAAAGCCTGAACCATCTCGGCCCCGACCAGAATGGTATCGCTGCCGGTATGCGGCATCGAGGCATGGCCGCCCTGTCCTTGAATCTCGATCTCGAAGAGGCTCTCGCTGCTGCAGATCAAGCCGGAGCGGGTGGAGATCTCGCCTAGCGGGGCGCCGGGAAGGTTATGAAGCGCGTAGATCTCCTCGATCCCATGGCGGCGAAGACAGTCCTCATCCAGCATGGCCCGAGCACCTAGGCCGTTCTCTTCGTTTGGCTGAAAGACGAAGACCAGGGTTCCGTCGAAATCAGGAGAATCCGCCAGATGTTTGGCCGCCCCCAAGAGCATTGCCATGTGGCCGTCATGCCCGCAGGCATGCATCACTCCCTCGACGCGAGAAGCGTGGTCCAAGCCGGAAGTCTCTTGGATCGGCAGCGCATCCATTTCCGCACGCAACGCGATCGTGCGGTGCGATTGCCCAGCCTTCAGGACCCCGACGACACCCTTGCCGCGATGCACCGCCAACCCCCAATCGCTCAGCGCTTCTGCTATCCGCCCTGCGGTGCGCGTCTCTTGGAAGCCGAGCTCAGGGTGACGATGAAAGTCATGACGGAACTCAACCATCAAATCGTGCAGCGCTGGATCGATCATGCTTGCCCTGGATGGCATAGGTGTCTCCCTTTCGACCGGGAGAGGCTAGCCGCAGAGCTTCGTGATTTTTCCGCTGATCTGCATTAGCATGTTCTGAATTTGCTCTTGTTCTCCACAAACTGGGATGAAAACCAGAAGATGGACTCCTTCGACCGCCGCATCCTGTCCCACTTGCAGACCAACGCTCGCCTCACCGCCGACAAGCTCGGCGCCTTGGTCGGGCTGTCACCGGCGGCTGTCCAAAAGCGCGTGAAAAAACTTAGAGATGGCAAGGTGATCCAAAAAGAGATCGCCGTGCTTGATCCCGAAAGTCTGGGCCAGTTGGTCACTGTCGTTGTCGAGGTGACGTTGAGCCGTGAGACACTCGACGTCTTGGATCATTTCAAGCGCCGCATGCGCGCCGCGCCAGAGGTTCAGCAGTGCTACTATACGACGGGGGAGGTCGATTTCGTGCTGGTCGTCGTGGTCAAGGACATGAGTGAGTATGAAGCCTTCACGCAGGAGTACTTCTTCACCATGCCGCAGATCGTGAAGTTCAAGAGTTCGGTTGTCATGGACCGGGTGAAGGCGGAGCTCAGCATTCGTGTCGATCCGTGATCAAGGGGGCACGATGCACGCACCATTTTTGAGTGATCACTCGATAAACACCGCAGCAAGGCTTCAAGGTCTCACTACAGTTCGGATAGGGCCTGCCACTCGGCCTTCAACAACATTCAAATGATACAATTTGTCAGCGCTTACATGCCTTGGGACCATACATCGCCCGCTTGATTCTGACCCGAATCTGGGATCCAGAACAATTGACGATCGTTCACAAGATATTGAAGTCATTCATTTAATTTTCTCTCATCAGGATGTGAAATAGGATTCTCCACATTTTATGATTGTGCCTTTCTTCAAAAAACAGCACACTGAAGGTCTGCTATGCATCTTTGGAGGAGGCTGCCGTGGCCATTTCGATCGGGACCAGTGCGAGCGATTCAATCCTAGGAACCAGCGGCGACGATCTGATTGCCGGTTTGTCAGGCCGCGATGTGCTGCGCGGACTGAGCGGCGATGACGTGCTGGCCGGCAATGCCTTTCCGGAGCCCCCGGAGCTCAACAATTCGGCGGCACGCGACACGCTTTTCGGTGGCGAAGGTGACGACACCTTATCCGGGCAGGTCGGCAACGATCAAATGGCTGGCGGCACGGGTTCGGATACCCTCTTTGGTGGTGCTGGTCGCGATCGCCTGAACGGCGGCAGCGGCGCCGACGTGGCCGAAGGCGGACTTTCGAACGATACCTACATTGTTGACACCGCGGCTGATATCATTCGAGAGGCAGCGGGCGGCGGCCAAGATGCCGTGCGCTCCAACGCCACGGACTACACCTTGAACAGCAACGTCGGCGAAGACGACATCGAACGCCTCATGCTGACGGAGGCTGCCGGCGCGGCCGGGGCGACCGGCAATGCACAGGACAACACCCTGATCGGCAACAGCGCCGACAACAGCCTGGCCGGCTCCGACGGTGACGACGTGCTAAGCGGCCGTACCGGCAGCGACACCCTGGTCGGCGGCTCAGGCGACGATTCCTTCTGGGTGGATACCGCCACCGATGTCGCCATTGAGCAGGCCGGCGAAGGCGATGACTTCGTCCGCTCTGAGGCAGCCGACTACACACTTGGAACAAACATCGAGGAGCTCTTCATCGTCGAGAGTGCCGGGAACGCCATAGGGGCCGGCAACGACTCTGACAACTCGATCCGCGGCAACACCTTCGCCAACACCCTGGACGGCGGGGAAGGAAATGACCGCCTGGACGGGCGCGGCGGCGCCGATACGATGATCGGTGGCAGTGGCAATGATCGCTTCTACGTGGACGACCTGGGCGACAGCATGGTCGAGAACGCCGGCGGCGGCAACGACCGCGCCGAGATCTCGGTCGATGGCTATCAGATGGCCGACAGTATCGAGACCATCATCATCGCGCGCGACGACCAGGACCGCTCACTCTTCGGCTCCGACAGCGACGAGCGGATCAACGGCAACAGCGGCCGCGATCTCGACTATGGTCGCTCCGGCAATGACTTCCTCTCTGGTGCACTGGGCGACGATACTCTCTTCGGCGGTGACGGCGACGACGAGGTCTATGGCCGCCATGGCGCGGACGTCATGTACGGTGGCACCGGCAATGATACTCTGGGCGGCGCGGTCGACGACGAGGTCGACCTGCTGTATGGAGGCGATGGCGACGATAGGCTGAATCTGCGTCTGGACGACAATGGCTTCGGCGGTAGCGGCGACGACTTGATTTCTGTCGGCAGCGTCGGCCTGACCGCCGGCCAGACCGTCGATGGCGGCGACGGCAGCGATACCTTACACATCTCCGGTGGCAATCCCCTGCCGGCCGGCGTCGTCCTGATCGATGTCGAGAGCGTCAGCTTCAACGGTTCGGATGGTAACGACTCTCTGGTCGGCAGCCAGGTGAACGACACCATCACCGCCAACAGCGGCATCGATGTCATGGAAGGCGGCGTCGGTGACGATACCCTGCATGGCGGCGACGGCGACGATACCGCGGTCTTCTCCGGCAGTCGCTCGGACTATGTGATCACCGCCGGCACCGGCAGCCTGACCGTGACGGACGGCAGCGGCACCGACGGACAGGACCTGGTTATCGATGTCGAGATCCTACAGTTCGCGGACGGCACCATTGACCTGGGCGAGCCGGTACGCCTGCTGGACAGCGGCACCCTGCTGGGCACCTTCGCCAGCATCCAGGCCGGCGTAGACGCCGCCGCGAGCGGGCAGACCCTAGAGATCGCCGAAGGCACCTATAGCGAGAGCGTTACCCTCGACGTGGCCCTCGACATCGTCGGCATCGGCGATGTGACGGTCACGCCGCCCAGCGGGTCTGCCTTCGTGGTCGACGGCGATCTGGGGGCCGGCAACACGCTGACCTTCGACAACATCGACTTCGTCGGCGCCGACACCTCCGGCATCGCCTTTAGCACTGGCGATACCTTGGGCACCTTGGAGGTGCTGAACGCTCACTTTGAGGCCAACGATCGCAATGGCATCGAGGTTTCGAACGGCGCGGGCCTCGGCAACATCGTGGTCGAGGACTCCTCCTTCGTCGGCAACGGACAGCCCTCGGGTTCCAGCGGCGACGGCGACATCCTGCTGTTCCAGTATAATGGCGATGGCACCCTGCGTAACCTGACGATCGAAGGCCAGGATCGCGGTCTTGGTGAAGCCGAGACCGGCATCCAGTTCCGCAGCGACACCGGCGCCATGGGCAACGTGACGATCGAGAACGTCACCATCTCCGGCATCTACGAGAAGCAGGCGATCGGCATTTTCAACTACGACAATGTCGACAACCTGGTGATGAACGGCGTGACCGTTACGGCCGACTCCACCTCCTTCAACACCTCGATCAACTTCGACGGCATCGGCGGCAACATCGACTTCTCGAATGGCGCCCAGTTCCAGAACATCGACGCCTCGGGCGTCGACATCATCTCCCTCCAGGGCGACGCCACCAGCAATTCCATTACCGGCGCCACCGAGGGCGAGTTCCTGCGCGGACGCGGCGGCGACGACGCCCTCTTCGGCGGTGACGGCAACGACACGCTGGTGGGCGACAATCTAGGCAGCGGCTCCGGCAAGGACACACTTGAAGGCGGTACCGGCGACGACCTCCTGCTGGGTGAGGAGGGCAGCGACACCGCCGTCTTCTCCGGCAGTCTCGATGCGGCCAGCTTTGCCGTCTCGGGCAGCGGCGATGCGCTGGTCACCACCTCGGCAGGCGGCACCGACACCCTGATCTCAGTGGAAAATCTGCTGTTCGACGACGGTGGGGCTCTGCTGGTCGGCGGCGGCGGCTTTGCCACCATCCAGGCAGCCGTCGATGCTGCCAGCGCCGGCGACACCATCGTCGTGCTGCCCGGCACCTACAACGAGCTGGTGACGATCGACAAGAGCCTGACCATCCTGGGTCAGGGCGACGGCAGCGATCCTGCCACCTCCACCATCGTGGTCGGCGGCGGCAAGACCGGCCCCGGCAACGGCAGCGGGCGGATCTTCTCGGTCAATGCCGACGACGTCACGCTCTCGGGCATGCGCATTCAGGATGGCGACCGCGGCGTCGAGTTGGGTAACGGCTTCTCCAACTTCAACCTGACTGACTCGACCATCATCAACACCGATATCGGCCTGCGCACGGCCAGCTTCGTGCAGTTCGACGGGATCACCATCACCGACAGCACCCTGGACGGCAACGACTACGGCATCTACTTCGCCAACGACAACAACGGCAGCCAGATCCAGAACGTCACGGTGACGGATAGCGAGTTCCTAAACAACCTGCATGCGGCGCTCTATGCCGAAACCCTAGAGACCGGGAACTTCACCAACATCACGGCGACGGACAACGCCTCGGGCAATGCCAACGGCATCGTCTTCGACTTTTGGTCGAACTATGCCACCAGCTTCTCGAACATCACCTTCGACAACATCGACTTGACCAACCCGACCACGCCGGCGACCAATGCTGCCTTCCGCTTCGAGGCCTTCGGCGCGGCCAGCGTCAGCAACATCACCATCCAGAACTCCGATGTCGAGGATGCGACGGTTGCGCTCTTCAGCAACAAGCTGGGCGCCATCACCTGGGATTCGAACACCCTGGACGACATCTCCGACTTCGGAACGCGCGGCCGTTACAACGCCGGCGAGACGGTGAACGGCGACTTCCTGGACGATGACAATCGCGATCGGATGGACGCTTTCGGCGATTCCAGCCACACCTTCAACGGTCTCTCCGCTTCCGACCAGCTAACCGGTGCCAGCGGCGCCGACGATCTGGACGGCGGGGTCGGCGACGACAAGCTCTTCGGGCAGGAGAACAACGACATCCTCGACGGGGGTGACGGCAACGACACTGCCGAGGGTGGCCTTGATCAAGACACCATCACCGGTGGATCCGGCAACGACGTCCTGCTGGGTGAGGGTGAAGACCTGGTCGCGCTCCTACCCAGCTTCACCACGGACTTCAGCGAGTTCGACCTGGGCGCCATCGCCGATGGCGAAGAGGACTGGATCGTCAAATCGCTCTCCCGCGATCAGGGTATCGTCGATCTGGGCGGCACCTACGGACAGGTCTTCCGCATGTCCAGTGACCCGACCAGCGGCGACTTTGCCGGCCCCTACTCGCCGGCTGCCCCGCGCACCGCGGGCGAAACCACCACCACGGCCGACGTGGACACCATCCGCATCTCCTATGACTTCAAGGCGGTCAGCAACACGCCCGACTCCTCCCGCCTGGAGGTCGATTTCGGCATCGATGCCGCCACCGACCGCAACAACTTCATGGTCTTGGAGTGGGAGGCCGGCGTCGGGCTGCGTATCGCGGTGAATGAGCCAACCACCACCGACGGTGTCTGGTCTACCAATGACTTCAGCGCCTTTACCGGCAACCGAACCCTGATCGACGGCGTGGATGCCGGCGGTGCGCAGTGGCACAACCTGGAGATGGTCCTGCGCTTCGTCGATGGTGCTGATAACGACGTGATCGACATCTTGCTGGATGGAGAGCACATCGGGACCACCACGACCTTCGAGAACTTCCGCGACTGGTCGAGCCCCGATCATGCCGCCAATGCCGAGGCCAACATCACCTCGCGCCTCTTCTTCCGCCCCTCCGGCACTGGTACGCCACAGGATGGGCCGGGCGGAGACAATCAGGGCTTCGACTTCGACAATCTGAAGATCACCTCCTACGACTCCGGCAGCGTGCACGCCGACAGCCTGATCGGTGGTGAGGGCGACGACAGCCTGCTGGGCCAGCTGGGAGACGACAGCCTCGCGGGTGGCACCGGCATGGATATGCTGGACGGTGGTGAAGGCAACGACACTCTGGACGGTGGTGACGGCAACGACACCCACAAAGGTGGGATCGGCGATGACCGCATGATCGGCGGCGCTGGCGATGACAGTCATGACGGCGGCGGCGGATCTGACACGGCGGTCTTCTCCGGCAACCTGGCAGCCGCCACACTGGGGACCTCTACCAGCGGCGAGATCCTGGTCACGACCGCCGGCGGCGGCACCGACAGCCTGACCAACGTCGAGACCCTCGAGTTCGCCGATCAGTCGGTCGTGGTGGTGGGTGCCGACGGCTTTGCCACCATCCAAGCAGCCGTCGATGCCGCAACCGCAGGCGACACCATCCTGGTGCTGGAAGGCACCTATAACGAGGTGGTGACGGTCGACAAGCAGCTGACCATCCTGGGCGCCAAGGGCGGCGTCGACGGTGCCAATGCGGCGCGCGGCAGCGACGAGGCGGTCGTTGATGGCGGTTTCTGGATCCAGGCCAATGGCGTCACCCTGGATGGCCTGATGATCCAGGACGGCTCCACCATCTCCGGCTCCAAGACCGGTGTCTATGTGACTGGCGACGATGCCACCTTGACCAACATGCTGTTCGAGCGCAGCGGCGGCTTCGATGGCTTCCGCGGTGTGCTGACCCCAACCGGCAGCGACGAGAGCGGCCTGACGATAACGGCCTCCAAGTTCACCGGCTGGGCAACCGGCATCTACAGCGACACCGACAGCGACTTTACCGTCACCGGCAACACCTTCGAGGCCAACAACGTCGGTATGTCTGCCGACTTCCCCAGCCTGCCGGCGACGGTTGACGGCAATGTCTTTACCGGAAACCTCTTCGAGGATCTGGGGCTCTTCGTCACCGACGCCAACTTCGATGTGGGGGCCTTGGTCGGCGACTCCAATAGCTACAGCGGCGCAGTTCCGCAGGTCTCGGTCTACGCCGGCAACGCCGGAGCCGCCCAGACCATCGATGGCTCCGACGCCGACGATCAGATGCAGATTGTCAGTGCAAGCAGCGTGGAATTCATTGGCGGGACTGGCAACGACGTGCTGATGGGAGGGGACAACAACGACATCCTCCGCGGGGGTGAAGGCGACGACACCCTGACCGGTGGTGACGGCAACGACTTCCTCTTTGCCGGTAGCGGTAACGACACCCTGACCGGTGCCACGGGGATGGATTCCTTCCGCATCTCTAGCAACAGCGGCGAAGCAAGGATCACCGATTTCGACCCGGCCGAGGTCGGCGAGAACATTGCCATCGAGGTCAACATCAACGGCACCACCATCTCTGAGTTCATCGATCTTGCCGGGCGACTCTCAGTCAGTGGCGGCAACGTCATCATCGATCTCAGCAACGGCCCGGGTGACCCCGGCACCGACGTCGATCACAAGGTGGTCGTCGAGGGCGTCTCGGACACCAGCCTGCTCGCCAGCGACGACTTCGTCTTCTTCCTCTAAGACAGGGCGACCCTCGCGGGTCGAGAGCAGCGGACGGGTTCCCTTGGCGAGGATCGGGTGATCGGTTGGAGGCAACTGATCACCCGGTCTGATTTCCTGGCCAAGCGTGAGCCGGAGGCCCCGGAAGGCGTTTGTTCCCACACACCCAGGGCCAAGAGCTTAGAACAGGTCGCGATCAGGTGGACTCACCTGTTCGCGTGACTCTGCTCTATGGTCATGCGCCGGCTCTCCAGCAGACTTTGCCTGCGCCAGCAACCAGGTCCTGAGTGCCGCCACGGCGGGGCGGATCAAGACCTCCTCTCTGTGGACCAGAGTGTAGGCCTCGCGCGGAGTAACCGCCGTCTGCCAGGGGCGAAGCAGGCGCCCACTGGCCACCTCCTCATCGATCAGGGGAAAGATCCCCAGTGCCATGCCCTGGCCGTCGAGGGCGGCTTGCAGCATGACATTGGTGTCATCGAAGAGTGGACCGCGTTCGGCAAGGGCAGGATCGAGGTGCGCTGCTCTTAGCCAGGATCGCCAAGCCTCGCGGCTGCGTTGATGCAGCAAGGTTGCGTCACCGAGGTCAGCGAGAGCGCAGGACACGCCCGGGGCATGCACGGGCGAGAGACTGACCTGCATCAGGATTTCTGCGCCTAGCCCGGCCCATGGCCCCTCGCCCCAGGCCACCGCAAGGTCAAAGCGATCCATCTGTTCGACCACCGGCAGGGGCGAGTGGTGGATTCGCAGGTCAATCCCGGGATGCTTGGACCAGAAGTCACCCAAGCGGCCAGCCAGCCAGCGTGCCGCAAAGAGGGGACCGGCGCCAAGCGTGACGGTCTCGCGATCGTCGCGCCTGGTGAAGCGTGCCAAGGCCTCGTCGATGGTGGCAAAGGCTGGGCGCAGGCTTCGGGCCAGTTCCTCGCCCTCCGGTGTCAGGACCACACGCCTGACGGAGCGAAGAAAAAGAGCCGTGCCAAGCGCAGCCTCCAGATTTCGAATGTGATGGCTGACGGCGGTCGGCGATAGGTTGAGCGCCGCCGCCGCGGCCTTGAAGCTCTGATGGCGCGCCGCGACTTCGAAAGTCCTGAGCGCTGGTAAGGACACGGACATGATGGACTCTAGATGATTTTTCTTCATCTATAGAGCAGAAATCGATCCTTTGTCACGGTGCATCTCGCAGTCTTATCCTCATTCTAGGTGAGGAAAGTCGGACCATGGGCAGGATGAGCAACAGCCTGGAACGACCGAGACGCGGACGGGCCCAACGCCGGGCCGGACGTCGCACGCGTCTGGAGGCCCAGGAAGAGAGTACCTGGCTGGGCCCGCAGGGTGGGCGCTATCGCCCACTGGGCGAGACCGAGATCGAGCGCATCCATAAGGCTGCTCTAGGGTTGCTGGAGAGCCTCGGCCTCAGCCAAGCACCGGAGGGCATGGTCCAGCGCGTCACCGCGCGTGGCGGCAGCTTGACCGAAGCCGGCCGGCTGCTCTTTCCAAGCGCCCTGGTCGAAGCAGCCGTCGCTGATCTGGCACGCCCGCTGACGCTGTATAGCCGCCGCTCCGGCTACCACCTGGCGCTCACGGAAAGCCGCGTCCATACCGGAACCGGCGGGGCCGCCCCCCGCATTCTGGACTTGGAGACCCAGTCCTATCGCGAGACCAGGATCCGCGACCTCTATGACATCGCCCGCGTGGTCGACCTGCAGGAGCACATCCATTTTTTGAGCCGGCCGGTCGTCTGCACCGATGCGCCAGACGCCTTCAGCCTCGACGTCAATACGCTCTATGCCTGTCTAGCCGGGAGCTCCAAGCACATCTGCATGAGCATCACCGAGCCTGAGACGGTCGCTGCCATTGCCGACATCTGCTACCGCGTGGCCGGTGGTGAAACAGCCTTTCGCGCCCGCCCCTTCGTGACCGTGATGGCCACCCACGTCGTGCCGCCTCTGCGCTTTGCCACCGAATCCTGCGAGGTGGTCGAGCAGGCGGTGCTGCATGGCTTTCCGGTGCAGTTGATCTCCGCCGGTCAGATGGGGGCGACCAGTCCGGTCACCCTGGCCGGCTCTGTGGTGCAGGCCGTGGCCGAATCGCTGGCCGGCGCCGTCTTCGCCTGGCTGGTCGATCCCGAGGCCAAGGCGATCTTCGCGCCCAAACCCCTGGTTTCGGACCTCCGAACCGGCGCCATGTGCGGCGGCGGTGGCGAGCAAGCCCTGGTGATGGCGGCGGCGGCCCAGATGGGCTGCCACTATGGCCTGCCGGTCAGTTCCATCGCCGGCTATTCGGATGCCAAAGTGCACGACGCCCAAGCCGGTTACGAGAAGTGTCTTTCGGTCACTCTCGCCGCCCAGGCCGGCTGCACCATGATCAGCCACGCCTGCGGCACCTTGGCCAGCCTGCTCGGCTGTTCGCTGGAGAGCTTCATCATCGATAACGACATGCTGGGCGGCGTGCTGCGCAGCATCCACGGGCTGGAGGTCGGCGACGACAGCCTGGCCACAGAGGTCATTCGAGAGGTGGTCCTGGGCCCCGGCCACTACCTGGGTCATCCGCAGACCCTGGAGCGGATGGAGCGCGACTATGTCTATCCCGTGATCGCCGACCGCCAAGACCCGGAGACCTGGGCGGAGGACGGCGGGCTTGACATGCTTGCGCGCGCCCGCAAGGCCGCGAAGGGCATTCTGGAGGCGCATCATCCCATCTATCTGGACCCTGCCTTGGACCGGGAACTCCGGGCAGACTTCCCCATCCTCCTGCCACTCGGGCAGCGGCCATGACGTACGACCATGACGCCGAAGCGCGCTTCCCGCACCTGCTGTCCCCGCTGCGGCTGGGCGGGATCGAGCTTGCCAATCGCGTGGTCTCGACCGGTCATCACACCCACCTGGCGCATCTCGTACCGAACGAAGCCCTGGTCGCCTACCACGAATCCCGCGCCCGGCAAGGAGTCGGCCTGATCGTGACCGAGGTGACGGGTGTGCATCCGACCGCCCTCTTCTCCAATGACCTCCTGATGGCAACGGATCCCGGCTGCGTGCCCGCCTTTGCCGAATTGGCGCGCCGCGTCCAAGCTGAAGGCAGCAAGATCTTCGCCCAGCTCTTCCACCCGGGGCGCGAGCTCCTTACCTCGACGAATGGCCTGCTCGCGGTTGCCTATGCCCCCTCGGCGGTCCCAAACGAACGCTTCCACATCATGCCGCGCGCCCTGTCCGCTGCCCTGATCGAGGAGGTGATCGAGGGCTATGGCAGGGCTGCCGGCTATCTTGCCGAGGCCGGCTATGACGGGGTGGAGATCGTCGCCAGCCATGGCTATCTGCCGGCCCAGTTCCTCAATCCCAAGACCAACCTGCGCAGCGATGCCTGGGGGGGCGATGCGTCCCGCAGACTGGCCTTCCTTCGGGCTGTCGCAGCGGCCGTCCGCCGTGTCGCCCCGGCTCTTGTCCTAGGCCTCAGGATCTCCGGCGACGAGAAAGACGATCAGGGGCTGGGAAGCGATGACATCCTTGCGGCTTGCCGCGATTTGGCAGAGGACTTCGATTACTTCTCGGTCGTCTGCGGCACCTCGGCCAGTCTTGGCGGTTCGGTCCACATCGTGCCGCCGATGGGCATCGAGAGCGGCTACACCGCGCCCTACGCGGCCGCCATTCGCGCCACCACAGGCAAACCTGTAGTCGCGACCGGGCGCATTAACCAGCCCCAGACGGCCGAAGCCATCCTGGCTGCGGGTCAAGCTGATCTCTGCGGCATGACCCGCGCGCTGATCGCCGATACCGAGATGCTGGCCAAGGTCAAGACCGGGCGATTGGAAGAGATCCGGGCTTGCATCGCCTGCAACCAGTCTTGCATCGGCCGGGCACACAAGGGTCTTGGCATCTCCTGCATTCAGAATCCGGTCTCGGGACGCGAAACCCAGTTTGCCGCTCCGCCGCTTGTCGGACGGCCGAAGCGTGTCGCCGTTGTCGGTGGGGGACCGGCCGGCATGAAGGCTGCGATCACTGCCGACGAAGCAGGGCACGCCGTAACCCTCTTCGAGGCCGAGGCACAGCTCGGCGGTCAGGTTCGTCTGGCACAGCGCCTGCCCGGTCGGGAGGAGTTCGGCGGGATGATCACCAATCTGGAAGCCGAGCTGGCGCGAAGCTCGGTCGAGGTTCGGACCAAGACTCCAGTGGATCAATCGCTGCTGCAGGGCCTCGACGCCGAGCAGTTCATCCTGGCCGTTGGGGCCAAGCCCTACCGGCCGGGCTTCGACGGCGCAGACCTGCCCGGCGTGGTGACCGCCTGGGAGGTTTTGGCCGATGAGGCTACGATCGGCGCCCGGGTCGTCATCGCCGATTGGCGTGCAGACTGGATCGGCCTTGGCCTGGCAGAGATGCTGGCGACGGCCGGTTCCCAAGTGACACTCTGCTGCAACGCGGCTCAGGCCGGCGAGACGCTGCAGGTCTATACCCGAAACCACTATCTGGCCCGCTTGCACGCCTTGGGGATCGACATTCGCACGCACGCGCGGCTCTTCGGCTTCGACGCAGAGACGGCCTTCTTTCAAGATACCCTGACCCAACAGGCGATCCTGATTGAAGAGGTCGACAGCCTAGTCCTCGCCTTGGGGCACGAAACACGAGGCAATCTGGGAAAGACTTTAGAAGATGCGCAGTTTCCACATCTTTTCATTGGCGACTGTCTCGCACCACGCACCGCCGAGGAGGCGATCTATGAAGGCTTTCTGGCAGGACGAGAGGTCTGACAGGCCATGACGAGAATCAACGGCGGCGAAGCTGTCTATCGGGTCTTGAAGGGGGCCGGTGTCACCTGCCTCTTCGGTCTGCTCGGCGGCTCGATGCTGGAGCTCTATGATGCAATCCGGGCCGACGGCAAGCTACGCTACATCGGCGCCCGCGACGAGCGTGCCGCCGGCCACATGGCCGACGCCTATGCCCGCGTCACGGGCGGCCCCGGGGTTGTGCTGGGCGCCCAGGCCGGACCCGGTGTTGCAAATCTGGTCACCGCCGTGGCCGAAGCTCACCTCGCCTACTCCCCCTTGGTGGTAGTCGCCGGCGCCATCAGTCGTCGCGACCTGGGGAAGGATACCTTCCAGGAGATCGATCAGGTCGCCCTCTTCCAACCGATCTCCAAGCGCTCGCTCTTGGTGACCGAGCCCGACCGTCTGGGCGAGATGCTGCGCGATGCGATCCGACTGGCCATGAGCGGCAGACGCGGGCCGGTCGTCCTGCATGTGCCACGCGATCTCTTCGCCGCAGAGGTCGACGAACCCGACTGTTCCCCGATCCCCATCGCCAGACCAGGGCCGCCGTCGAGGAAAGACCTAGAGGCCATCAAGGCCCTACTGCAAAAGGCGCAGCGGCCAGTCATCTTCGCTGGCGGCGGCTTCAAGTGGTCGGGCGGCGCGGAATCCTTGAGGCATCTGGCCGAGACCCTGCAGGTTCCGGTGGTCGCCTCGACCGGTCATGCCGATGTCATGCCGCAGGACCATCCACTCTTCGCCGGACAGGGCGGACCGCGTGGCAATCGTGTCGCCAGCCGCCTCACCCGAGAAGCCGACCTGATGCTGGCACTCGGTGCGCGCCTGGCCTTCAACTCCACTTTCTTCAGCCATGATTACATCGGGCGTCGGGCAAAGATCGTTCAGGTGGACCTGGAGGGCTCGGCCGTTGGTCGCTACTTCCCAGTGGAGGTGGGCGTGCAGGCCGATGCCGCCGAGACCGCTGCCGCCATTGCCGACACTGCATCCGACCTCGAAACCAATCCCTGGCAGGACTGGGTGCAGGCTTTCCACGAGGATCGCAGAGCCCTTACCGCAGAGCGCCAAGGTGAAGCCGAGGATCCCGCCATCCCGCTGAACCCGCGCAGGGTGCTGGGCGAGATCCGGGACAGCCTCCCGAGAGATGCCGTCGTCACCTTGGATACCGGCAATGCCTGTCTGCAGGCTGCCGACCGCCTGGCGCATTATCACACGCCCGGGCTGATTACCCCGCTGGACTTCGGGCTTGTCGGTTTCGGCTATGCTGCGGCCCTGGGCGCTCAGGCAGCAGCCCCCGACCGACCCGTTATTTCGATCATGGGCGATGGCGGCTTCGGCTTCACCATGGCCGAGATCACGACGGCGGTACGCCACCAACTTCCGGTCGTCGCCCTGGTGCTCGACAACGGCGCCTGGGGGGCAGAGAAGGCCTATCAGCAGGAGTTCTTCAGTGGCCGGCTGATCGGCGCTGACATCGACAGTCCGGCCTATGACCAGGTAGCCAGGCTCTGTGGCGCGCATGGCTATGCGGTCAGCAAGCCCGGCGAGGTGACAGCGGACCTTTCCGCAGCGCTTACAGCCAGACAGCCGGCTGTCATCCATGTGCGGATCGACCCGGCGTCGCTCAGCACCCTACGCAAGGATCTCTTCAAGAGCGCCGAGGACGAGAGCCATGACTGATTGGGACCTGGTCGTCGTCGGCGCCGGTAACGCCGCCTACTCAGCCGCCCATGCCGCCTGCGAGCGTGGGGCCAAGGTCTTGATGCTAGAGCGCGCACCGGAAGCGGAGAACGGCGGAAACAGCCGCTTCACTGCAGGTGCAATGCGCTTTGCCTATGACGGCGCAGAGGATATCCGTGCCCTCTGCCCGGAGCTCTCGGAAGAGCAACTGGCGATTACCGACTTCGGCAGCTATCCGACGTCTGCCTTCTTCGACGACATGTTCCGCGTCACCCGCTATCGCACGGATCCAGCGCTCTCAGAGCGGCTGGTGACGGAATCGCGCGACGCCATGTCCTGGCTGCAGCAAAAGGGCATCCGCTTTCTTCCGATCTATGGCCGCCAAGCCTTCAAGGTCGAGGGCCGTTTCCGTTTTTGGGGAGGCCTCACCCTAGAGGCCTGGGGCGGCGGACCCGGCCTGGTCGATGCCCATCGCAAGACTGCGGAAGCGAGCGGCATCACCATCCGTTACGGTGCCCGTGCTGTACAGATCCTAACGGACGGCCATGCCGTCACCGGCCTCCGCGTCAAGCAAGCAGGCGAGATCGAGGAGGTCCGAGCCAAGAGCATCGTGCTGGCCACTGGCGGCTTTCAGGCCAACACAGAGTGGCGCACCCGCTATCTAGGGCCCGGCTGGGAGATGGCGCGGGTGCGGGGGTCGCGCTTCAACAGCGGCGACGGCATCCGCATGGCGCTCGACATCGGTGCCTCCAGCTATGGCAACTGGTCCGGCTGCCACGCCGTCGGCTGGGATTACAACGCGCCCGAATTCGGTGACCTCTCCGTCGGAGATAACTTCCAAAAGCACAGCTATCCCTTCGGCATCATGGTGAACGCTGAGGGGCGGCGCTTTCTGGACGAGGGTGCGGACTTCCGCAACTACACCTATGCCAAGTATGGCCGGGTGATCCTGAACCAACCCGATCAATTCGCCTGGCAGATCTTTGACAGTAAGGTCACCCCTCTGCTGCGGGACGAATACCGCATCAAGCGGGTCTCCAAGGTCTCCGCCGACAGCCTGGAGGCACTCGCCGATAAGCTGGAGGGCGTGGACCCCAAGGGCTTCCTGGACGAGGTCCGCCGCTACAACGGGGCCGTCGATAGCGGGACATCCTTCGATCCCAACGTCAAGGATGGTCGCGGAACGCGAGGACTGGCGATCCCCAAGTCCAACTGGGCCAACACCCTGGATGCGCCACCCTTTGAGGCCTACCAGATCGGCTGTGGCATCACCTTCACCTTTGGTGGTTTGCGCATCAATCCGGAAAGCGGGGCGGTCTTGGACGAGGACCTGGCCCCGATTCCCGGCCTCTATGCCGCCGGCGAACTGGTCGGCGGCATCTTCTATTTCAACTACCCCGGCGGTACCGGCTTGATGAGCGGCACGGTCTTCGGCCGCCTGGCAGGTGCCTCCGCAGCGTCAGGCAGGCTCTAACAGAGCGCGCGGCGCACCCGTTCGCCGATCCCTCGCAGGCGCGAGACAGGCTCGCGACTGAAGACCAGGCGCACGAACTGGTCGCCGTTTGCTTCGCCCCAGTCGCGCATGAAGGTGGCGGCGATCTTGCCCTTGGTCAGCAAGCGATCGGAAGCCTCTAGCGATCCGAAGCCCAAGGCGCCGACATCCAAGAGCATCGACCAGCCGCCGGCGGCCGGAACCATGGTGAAGTCAGCCAGTTCCTCGGCAATGAGATCGCGCCGCTGCTGCAGCTCGGCAACCGTCGCAGCCAGGTCATCGGCTGCGTCTGGTGCCGTCATCGCCTTGGCGACGGCCGTTTGGGTCAGACCCACAGCATCGGCGGTGTTGTAGATATGGATCGTCGCCAGGGCATCCATGATGCTGCGCGGCCCCGCCACCCAGCCGACCTTCCAACCGATCATACGAAACTCTTTGGAGGCCGAGCCGACCGTCACCGTGCGCTCGGCCATGCCGTCCAGGCTGGCCGGATGCCGATAGGGCAGGCCGTCATAGAGCAGATGCTCCATCGCGGCGTTGTAGAGCAGCCAAAGGTCATGCTTGCGCGCCACCTCCGCCAAGGCCTCCCACTCCTGCTCGTTCAACACCGCACCCGAGGGCATGGAGGGGTTCATGATGAAGAGCGCCTTGGTCCTGGGCGTCACTGCCGAGGCCAGGCTCTCGCAGTCCAGGCGCCAAGAGCCGCTATCGGGCCTGAGCGGGACGAAACGCGGCACGGCGCCGACCAGGCGGATGCGGTTGATCATGCCGGCATAGGTCGGATCAGTCACGATGACCTCGTCGCCCGGATCGGTCACCGCGAGCAGCACGTTCAAGAGCCCCTCCATGCCGCCGCAGGTGATCACCACCTGAGTGCCGGGGTCATAGTCGACACCGCTCTGCCGCTTCAGGCGCTGGGCCACCGCAGTGCGCAGCTCGGTCCGTCCCGTCAAGGGGAGCCAAGAGTTGCAGCTGGGGTCAGAGGGCGCGCGCAGGCTCTCCTCCAGTGCTGCGGCCGGAATAGGAATGTCGGTATCCAGGTTCTCAAGGCGCAGTACCTCAGGATCGCTACCGGCGGCGGCAGCGACCTTGTCGAGCCCGATCCCCGCCAGGTCCTTCAAACGTTTTGCTAGCATCTTCTTCTTGTTCCTCCAGTGGTCGGCGGCCGGCAGTGTGGCAAGCGACAGAAGCGCTCTGCAATGCCGCGATTGCTCTGACTTGCCGATTTGCGTCTCTTGCGACAGTCTCTCTCAGGAACAGGATGTAGATGAACGAGGTGCAGCCATGACCGGGTCCCTCTCGCCAGCCGAGCGTGATCGCTTTTGGCAAGACGGCTATCTCTTCCCCTTGCAGGCGATCTCGCGCGAGCAGGCCTTGGCCTATCGCGCGGCGCTGGAGGACTATGAGGCGGCAAGCGGCGGCCCGATCGCCTCGAACTACCGCCATCAGGTGCATCTGCTTTTCACCTGGGCTCGCGACCTGGTGCGCAACCCGGCGATCCTGGACGCCGTGGAGACCGTCCTGGGACCGGATATCCTCTGCTGGAGTTCCGCCTTCTTCATCAAGGAAGCGGAGAATCCCAGCTTCATCTCCTGGCATCAGGACTCGACCTATTGGGGCCTGGAGCCGGACGATGTCATCACCGCCTGGGTCGCCCTCTCCGACGTGCCGCTGGAGAGCGGCCCGATGCAGGTCATCCCCGGCAGCCACCGCTGGCCGCAGCTTGAGCACAGCGACACCTACCACAAGAACAACCTGCTCTCCCGCGGGCAGGAGATCGCCGTCGAGGTGGACGAGAGCCAGGCCGTGGTTATGCCGATGACTGCCGGGCAGATGTCCTTGCACCATGTCAAGCTGGCGCACAGCTCTAAACCTAATCTCAGTAACGACCGGCGCATCGGCTTTGCCATTCGCTATATCCAACCCTCGGTGAAGCAGACCAAGATCAGGGACTGTGCCAGTCTCGTCCGTGGCGAAGACCGCTTTGGGCACTTCGACCCCGAACCAGCGCCGCAAGCCGACCTGGACGCGGCCGCCTTGGCAGCCCATGGCGATTCGGTCGGTCGCCTGGTTGCGGCCCTCTACGAAGGCACGGACAAGGCGCAGTTCCGGGCCTGATTACTTGCATCTGTTGACGCAAACGGCTTGATTGGTCCTGCATTGTCAATGCGGGGTAAACGATCATGGATCGCTTGGATGGGATGCGCACCTTTGCTGAGGTCGCCGCTGCCGGCAGCTTTTCCGAGGCGGCGCGGCGGCTCGGTATCTCCAAGGCCTTGGCCAGCAAGTATGTCTCCCAATTGGAGGAACGGCTGGGCAGTCGCCTGCTGAACCGCACCACCCGCAAGGTCTCTCTGACCGAGGTCGGCCAGAGCTATCTGCTGCGCTGTAAGGCCATCCTGGAAGAGGTCGACGATCTGGAAGAGACGGTGCAGTTGCAGCAAGGCCGTCCACGAGGCCTGCTGCGCATTGCCGGTCCGCGAGTCCTTGGTCAAGACCTGCTGGTGCCGGAGGTCGCGCGCTTCCTGGATCGCTATCCGGAGATCACCGTCGAGCTCCTCTTGGACGAACGCCGCGTCGACATCGTGCAGGAGGGCTTCGATCTGGCGATCCGTATCGGCCATCTGAATGACAGCGCCATGATCGCCCGCAAGCTCTGTGACTATCGCTATGTCATCTGCGCAAGCCCTGACTATCTGGAGTGCCATGGCGCGATCACCCACCCCCGAGACCTCGCCACGCATGCCGCCATCATCAACACCAATCTGGCACCCAGCACGCAGTGGGATTTCCTGATCGAAGGCCAGCTAGAGCGTGTCGGACTGCAGCCCAAGGTGCGGGTCAACACGGATCGGGCAGTCCGGGCTCTGGTGCGAGCTGGCCAGGGTGCCGGCCTCTGTCTCTTCCCGGGCGTCGAAGAGGACATCCGGGCCGGCCGCCTGGTTCGTCTGCTCGAAGGCTTTGAGGCCTATGACCGTCCCGTCTCCGTCGTCTATCCGCACGCACGTCTGCTCTCCGGCAAGGCACGCGCCTTCATCGATCACCTGGTGGCAGCGATGTGATAAAAGCTCGGATCGCACAGAACCCTATTGGCAAGAGACCAAGCCCAGACAGCGTCGGGATCAGACTCGGCATTCGAGGGGGCGTTGGCGAAGAGACGAGAGATGCCGTCCCCGCTTGCCGACCTGTCCCAACAAATTGCGCGCGCGTTCACTCAGCCTTTTGATAGAAGCTGCTGTCGATTGAGCTGCTGTAGTCATCGAGGGCAGCGTCGATCACGCCCTGCTCTTGGAAGAAATCAGCAACTTCCTTGACGAAGGTTTGAGCGCCGCCGAGCAGCCAGCGGTCGGTGAGCTGGTCTTCGCGCGTATAGAATTTGAAGAGGGACAGCACGATGTTGGACTGCTTCAGCTCCAACCCGGCGGCCTTGGCAATCACCGACTGGGCCTCTTCCGGATTGCTGTCCATGTATTCGACTGCACGGTCCGTCACCTCCAGGAACTTGGTGACCAAGTCGGGGTGTTCGCTGGCAAGGCTGTCTGTGACCGCGATGATGTCGAAGGCACGAATTCCCAGACGCTCTTGTTCATCGGCGCTCAAGAGCTCCCAGCCATGGCCTTTCATGCGGCGAAGCGGGCCGCCCCAGGAACAGCCCATAGCGAGCTCGCCCTTGATGAACTCTTCGCTGATTGCCTGCGGCGACATGTCAACGACCTCGACCTTGCTGACATCGACGCCGAGAAAGGTAAGGCTTCGCAGCATCTTGTAGTGCGTGACCGTGTTCAACGGCACGCCAACGCGTCGCCCCTCCAGTTCGTGGGCATTGGCGCGGTCGATCGCCTCCTTCTTGTAGATCACGCAGTTGTCGTTCTCGGAATAGGAGACGGCGACAGCGACCGCCTTGATTGGTGCACCGTCGGTTACGGCAAGCGCGAAGGGGACGATCCCCATGGAATAGGCGATGTCGACCTCTCCTTCGACCATCGCCTCGGCCATGGCGACACCGGTATCGTAGGCGCGCCATTCGACCGGCACACCAAGCGCTTCATCATACCACTTCTCCGCCTGCGCCACCTGATTGGCCGTTGGCCATTCCTTGAAATAGGCGACGGTGATCTTGTCTGGATCGGCCGCAAGCGTAGGCGTCGCCAGAAGAATAGCGAGTGAAAGCAAGACAGCGCCGGTCAATCTCTTCATCGCAGTATCCTCCGCTGATGTGGTGCGCGTGCGCTCAATCGGTCTCCGCCAGGGGAACGATCAGGGTTGGAATGTGGGAGCGGTGGAGCACGCTTCTGGCAACCGAGCCCAAAAAGGAGTGCCGAAAGCCATGCTCATGCGAGCCCATGACGATCAGGTCGCAATTGTGCTTCTTGGCTGCCTTCAGAATCTGCTCCGCCGGATGGGCCTCGCAAACCGTGACCGACTTGATTTGAGATCGAAACTTCTGATCCTCGTCCCCCTGAGCGGCCCAGAAGGTCTCTTGCTTTTCGGCCAGCAGCTTTTCTGCGCGCTCAATGCGAAGGTCCAGCATGTTGTGACGCTTGCTGCTGTCTTGGATGTAGACCTGGATGGCAAAGGAGGCGTCGTCCGAGAGGCGCTCCAGCACGTGCAGAATATGGACATCGGCGCCGGTGTGCTTTGCCAGATAGGCAGCATAGCCAAAAGCGATGGGCGCATTGGGCGACAGGTCGGTCGAGTAGAGGATCGTCTTGATATTGGTTTGCATGCCCTCGCTCCTTCAAGGTCAGGGTCCAGCGCCCTTATGGCTAGTAACCAATCTGGCTAGTAACCAAGCAAACTTGGCAGCCAGAGGGTTAGATGCGGGAAGAAGGCGATCAGGAAAATGGCGATCACGTTGATCACTGTGAACGGCACGATGCGGGTGAAGATCTCCTCGATCGTGGCGTTGGAGACGCCTGATGCGATGAAGATGTTCTCACCCAGCGGCGGCGTCTGGAAGCCGACGGCCAGCGCGCAGACCACGACGATACCAAAGTGGGTCGGGTCGATGCCGAGATTGTAGCCGATCGGCAGCAGCACCGGCGTCAGGATCAGAATGGTCGCCAAGGTCTCCATGAACATGCCGACAAACAGCAGGAAAAGGATGATGATCGCCCAGAGGATGTAGAGATTGTCGGTCGCGCTCAGCATGCCTTCGGCGACGATCGCCGGAATGCGGTTCTCGACGAGCAGCCGGCCGAACACCGTGGCGGTGAACAGGATGAGCAGCACACGGCCGGTCAGCCAGGTGGTGGTGGTCAAGCAATGGCTGATCGCCTTCCACTTCAGCTCCCGGTGGATGAAGAAGCCGACAAAGAGGGTGTAGAAAATGGCGACGATTGCGGCTTCGGTCGGGGTGAAGTAGCCGGTGTAGATACCGCCGAGGATCACCAAGGGGGCAAGCAGCGACCAGAAACCCCGCAGCACCGCGGTTCTCATGGCCGCACCGGACCAACCGTCCTTCGTCCCGTGATAGCCGCGCCGTTTGCAGATGATGTAGTTCATGATCAGCAGGCTGCCGGCCATCAGCAGGCCTGGGATGACGCCGGCGACGAAGAGCTTTGGGATCGAGACGGACTGGAAGACACCAAACTTCTCGACGGCTTCCGGCGGCGCCTGCAGGCCGAGTGCGGCGATGCCGAAGATCACCATCGGGATCGACGGCGGGATGATGATGCCCAGACTGCCGGCCGACGCGGTCACGGCAGAGGCGTAGCTACGGTCGTAACCGTTGTTCACCATTGCCGGGATCATCAAGAGACCGACCGCTGCCGTGGTCGCAGGGCCAGAGCCGGAAATCGCACCGAAAAACAGACAGGCGAAGACCGTGGCGGCGCCGATGCCGCCAGTGAAGGGACCAGCGAAACTCTCCGCCAAGGAGACCAGGCGTTTAGAGATACCCGCGGCTTCCATCAAGGCACCCGCCAGGATGAAGGCAGGAAGCGCCATCAAGGGGAAGGAACCGACCGAGGTGAAGGCGATCTGCACGAACTTGATCGGATTCTCGCCGAGATAGAGGAAGGAGCCGAGCGCGGCTATCCCGAGCGCCACCGTGATCGGCGCGCCGATCAAGAGCAGCCCGAGAAACGCGCCGAACAGGATGTAGATGACGGTACTATCCATGATCTTGTCCCCCGAGCTCTGACATGCCCGTTGTTACCTTGCCGCAGGCCGCCGTCGGCTAGCGTGCTTCCTCAATGACCGAATCAAGTTCCTCTTGATCGGGATCACGCACGTCGATGCCTTTGACCCAGCGGAGGTAGTTCACCTGAATGACCCGGATCGTCATCAACGCAAATGCGATCGGCAGGATCATGTAAAAGTACTTCATCGGCACGCCGAGCGTTTGAGACTTCCAAAACAGATTCATCTTGAAGAAGACAAAGTCTATGCTCAGCCAGACGAAATAGAGATTGAATAAAACCCAGAGGGCGTCGGCAACCGTTTCAGAGATTTTCGCCACCATCTTGGGAAAGGGCTTGAACTGCACGGTGACCCGGTTGTGGGCGGCGAGCCTGGCCGCATAGCTTGCCCCGAAGAACACGAACCAGACGAACATGTAGGTCGAGAGCTCTTCAATCCAGGAAAACGAGTAACCGAACGCTTCTCGCGAGACGATTTGAACAAATAGAAGAATAACGAATGTCGCGAGCAGGGTACGGCAGACATAGCTCTCGATGTTCTCAAAGATGTACTTGAGGATCGACATAATGCACCTCCCTGCTTCTGTTCTGTTGCAGAGCCGCTTGGGCTAACACTTCAGGAAAGGCGGATGCCCGGCCCGCTCGGCCGGACACCCCTGCCCCACTGCTCGCTTAGCTGCGGCCGAGGATGGCCATTGCTGCGTCAAGCTTTTCCTTGCCGCCGATGCTGTCATAGAACTTCGGCCAGACCGCCCCGGTCGCCTTGGCGATCCACTCCGCCTCGTCAGGCTCGATGATCTCCATACCCTTGGCGATCAGGTCTTCCTTGATCGCGGCTTCGGAGTCGCGAAGGAACTGGGCACTGTGCACTGTGGCCGCCTGCCCCGCCGCCAAGACGGCTTCTTGCGTTGCAGGATCGAGGCTTTGGAACACCCCTTCGCTGACCAGCAACGGCTCGATCGAGAACACGTAGCAGATGTCGGTGATGTATTTCTGGACCTCGTAGAACTTCATCGAGTGGACGGTCAGATAAGGATTATCCTGACCATCGACCACGCCTTGCTGCAACGCCGTGAAGGTCTCGGACCAGGCCATCGGCGTCGGATTGATGCCCCAGGAGTTGTAGCTGTCGATCATGATCTCGTTCTTCGGCACCCGGATCACCAGGCCCTGCAGATCCTCGAGAGTGGAGACTGGCTTCTTCGAGTTGGTCAGCACCCGACAGCCGGTATAGGTCCATCCGATGATGCGCACGCCGGCGTCGCGGATGGTGTTGTCGATCAGCTCCTGTCCGACCTCGCTGTTGATCAGCTTTTCGGCGTCGTCGACACTTTGAATCACGTAGGGAAGCGTGAAGATGCCGACCGACGGCGAGAAGGGCGTGACGTTGTTGATTGCCAGAATGGACATGTCGAGCAAGCCCATAGAGGCGTCATTGACCGTATTCTGCTCGCTGCCAAGCTGGCCGTTCAGAAACAGCTCTGCGGTGTAGGCGCCGTCGGTGCGGGCCTCAAGCTCTTCAACGAACTTCTTGCCGAGTTCATGCTGGGCGCTGCCGGCAGCATCGCCGACTGCGACGCGGAAACTGGTCTGAGCCGACACGCTCAGGGTTGCACCTAGAAGTACGGTCAAGGCGACAGTGGCCCCGCCGATGAACCTTTGATGGATGCGCATGCCACACCTCCCATAGTTGATTACAGCCCGAATCGTGCAGATCATCGGGTTCAAGGTCGTATTCTGGAGGCTCTGTTCGTTGCGATAGGCCCTAGCAGCTCACGCCTGTTGGCCAGCAACACCTCCCTTTTCCCACCATTGGCAGTGTTATCTATTTCGATGTGGAGCACGTAGATCCAGAAGAGAGGTTTGATGGAACCAGTCCGCGGCCGACGCTTGGCACAGCGTGATTGACAGCGATGCTATGGATCGCGGACGATCAAACAAATCCGCTATCGAAACGAATTCGAGGGCAAGGTGGTTCGCCGTATCGACCAGGCGTCATGGGACCAGCTGTTTAGGCGAACCGCGGAAAAAGGCCGGCCGCTGCAGGCGAGGCTGCGTGAGATGGTCGTGAGCGCGATCAGCGAAGGCTGGATTAGCGTCGACATGCCCTTACCCTCCAGTCGGCAGCTTGCCCGCAGTCTTGGCATCGCCCGCAACACCGTGCTGCTTGCTTATCGTCACCTGGTCGAGGAAGAGGTGCTGGAAGCGCGGGAGCGCAGCGGCTATTTCGTCAAGTCATCCGACCCAGGCACCCAGTTTACAGAACGCAAGATCGAAGATGGCGGGGGCAAAGCGGTCGATTGGTCAAAGCATCTGGACCTAAGACCAACCCAACAGCGCAACATCGTCAAAAGGACAGACTGGCTGAACTTTCCCTATCCCTTTTGTTATGGCCAGTCCGATCCGACCTTGTTCCCGATCAACGACTGGCGGGAGTGTGCGCGTCAGGCACTGAGTGCCCTGGAGATCCGTGGCTGGGCAGCCGATCTTGTGGACAATGACGATCCCGAACTGGTTGAGCAGATCCGCACTCGTGTCTTGCCGCGCCGAGGAATCTGGGCCAAGCCCGCCGAAATCATGATCACCCTGGGCGCACAGCAGGCACTCTATCTGCTGGCCGAGCTGCTGATCCGGCCTGGTATGGTCGTGGGTATGGAAGAGCCCGGCTATCCGGACGCGCGCAATATTTTCGCTCTCAAGTCGGCAGCGCTTAGGATGCTGCCGATCGGTCGACACGGGATTGATCCCGACGACGTACCGGACGATTGCCGACTGCTTTTCCTCACCCCCAGCCGCCAGTGCCCGACCGGCGTTCGCCTGTCGAAGGAGCGGCGCGAGCGCTTGCTCAAGATCGCCGAGACCCGCAACCTGCTCATTATCGAAGACGACTTTGAGAGCAACTTCGGTCTGACCTCAAATGCCTCGATCGCAATGCGTGGGATGGAGGGAAGTAGCCGCGTGCTTTACGTCGGCAGCCTTTCGAAAATCATCGCGCCCGGCCTGCGGGTCGGGTACATCGTCGCCTCTGAGGTGGTCATACGTGAAGCACGGGCCCTTCGCCGGCTGATGCTCCGTCACGCACCCACCAACAATCAGCGCGCGCTTGCCCTCTTCCTGGCGCTTGGCCATTTTGATCGACTGCTAAGCAAGACCGTGTCTGTGATCGAAGATCGATCCACAGTGATGCGGACGAAGCTCGGGCAACATCTGCCAACCTTCGAGGTCAACTACGGCGTTGGCGGTTCCAGTGTTTGGGTCAAAGGGCCCCGCGATCTTGACAGCCGGGCGTTGGCGAACCAGGCGCGCGATGCCGGCGTGCTCATTGAACCAGGCGATGTCTTCTTTCAGAGAAGCGGCACGCCGGAGCGGCATTTCCGCCTCGGCTACAGCGCTATCCCCTCCAGCAGGATCGAGCCAGGTTTGAAGATTTTGGCCAGGCTCGCCTCGAATGGGGACAGAGCCCAACTGGAGCCATAGATTTACCGAGTCTGGTTCTAAGACCAATCCTGCGCTTCATCTAGTTTTCAAGCGTAGCAACTGCACCCAGCCATTGGCGCTGGGCATGCACAAGCCATTTGCGAGACCGGAGAAGCAAGGATGGACGGCTGTAAAGTTGATTTGCAGTTCTTCTTTGAAACCTTTAATCGGCATGACGCCGACGGGGCCGTCTCCTTCATGACCGAGGACGTGGTGATCGAGACGTGGGACGGCAATGAGGTCTACGGCACGCGCATCGTCGGACGGGATGCCGTCCGCAATGCCTTTGCCAACCTTTGGAAGACCTTTCCCGATGCCCATTGGCAGATCATCAGGCACACGGTTGTCGGCAGTTTCGGCGTTTCAGAGTGGATCTTCCGGGGCACAGGCAGCGACGGCAGGCACATTGAGGTGCAAGGCTGCGATCTCTTAGCCATGAGAGATGGCAAGATCTCCGCCAAACGCACATTTCGCAAGCAGCGCCCGCCGCTCCCAGCCTGATTGCCAGCATCAGACCGACGGTACGGTCCTACCCCGCGCCGAAGGATTTGACCGACACTCCGGCCTTGTCTAGCCGCGTGCGGATCTGTTCGGCGATGCGCAGTGCCTCTGGCCCATCACCATGAACGCAGACAGTGTCGCCGGCTGTCGGGATCTTGCTGCCGTCGACGGCGGTGATTGCCTGCTCTTCCACCATGCGCAGTACCCGTTCAGACGCGACCTCGGCATCGTGGATCATGGCACCCGGCTGTCCGCGAGAGACCAAGGTGCCGTCAGGATTGTAGGCCCGATCGGCATAGAGCTCGCGCGCGATCGCCATGTTGGCGCGCAGGACTGCCTGCTCCAGCTCGGTCGTCGCCATGGCCACCACGATCAACTCCTGATCGGCAGCCTTGGCGGCAGCGACATAGGCATCGGAGATGGCAGCATCTTCGCTTGCCATGTTGGAGAGCGCGCCGTGCAGCTTGACGTGTCGCACCTTGGTGCCCTCACCGCGGGCAATCGCCTGCAGGGCGCCGATCTGATAGAGCAGCATGGCCTTGGTCTCCTCGCCGCTCATCCCCAGGATGCGGCGCCGGCCGAAGCCACGGATGTCGTCGAAACCGGGATGCGCGCCAATGCCCACACCCTTCTGCTGGCAGAGGCGCACCGTGTCGGTCATGACCTTGGGGTCGCCGGCGTGAAATCCACAAGCGATGTTGGCGCTGGTCACGATGTCCAGCAGGGCGGCGTCATTGCCCATGGTCCAGGCGCCGAAGGACTCACCCAGGTCGGCGTTGAGGTCTACGGTCTTGCTCATGGCAGCTCCTCCTCGACGGAGATCATACCGTCGATCAGGTTGTAGGATAGAAGATCGGGAATGGAATGGGGGTCGCGCACCAGGGGCCGCACCTCGCCAGGCAAGGAGGAGAGCTCGGCGCGCCAAGCCTTCAAGGCCGCGAGCGCCTGGTCGCGCTCGACCAGCTTAAAGCGGAAGGGTGTGGCGCTCGGCATCTGGGCAAAGGCGGCGAGGTCGGCTGCGATCACAGTGGCGATGCGGGGATAGCCGCCGGTTGGCTGTCGATCGGCCAAGAGCACCAGAGGCGCACCGTCGCCCGGAACCTGCACATCGCCTAAGGAAACGGCGTCCGAGAGCCCGGTCAGGTGCCCACTCGCGTCCAGCACCGCGCCTTCCAAACGCGCCGCCATGCGATCACGACGATTGGATACAGTGAAGGAGGTATCGAGAAAGCGTTGGCGTTCGTGCGCGTCGAAGGACTCGGCCTGCGGGCCCCAGAGAACCCGGATCTCGCGCAGCGCCAAATAGCTGTGCTGTGGCAGGGTCAAGCGATCTGCGCGCCCAGCATCCTCACCTTGCGGTACCACCGCACCGGCTTGCAGTCGGCCCCCGCCGATGCCGGCGCGCAGGTGCACGGCGCGCGAGCCCAGCACCGGCTCCGTCGCGATGCCACCACCCAGATGCAGGTAACCGACCAGTCCTTCCGCCGCCGCACCGATCTCCAAGACCTCGCCGGGCTGAAGGACACCGCTGCTGCGCCAGGCGAGACTCTCGCGCTCACCTACAGTGCTCTGCCTGACGGCCGGCATCACCGCACCGGTGAGCGCGAAGCGCAGAGGCCGATCGAGCGCGCGAAAGCTGCCGCCCATGCCGAAGAGCTCCAAGGCCGCCGCATCCGCTGCATTGCCCAAGAGCGCCTGCCCCTCGGTCAGTGCGAAGGGATCAAGCGCGCCGCCCTCGGCAACGCCATAGCGCTGCAGGCCCGGCCGTCCGTGATCCTGCACGGTGACGCAAGGACCTGCCGAGAGAACCTCCAGCCGCCCGCTCATGACAGCACCTCGACACTGGCGACGGTCTCTCCCTCCGCGGCGCGTTGCTGCAGCAGGGTGAAGCGGTCGCCGTCGATAGGCTCAAAGCTGACCTCGTCGCCGGGCTCCAGCAGGAAGGCCGGATCCCGCCCCAGATCGAAGGCGAGGAAGGGCGAGCAGGCAATGGTGCGCCACCCGGTGGGAATTGTCGTGGCGGTAAAGGTGCTCTGGCGCACGGCCACCGAGATAGAACCGGCCGGCACCTGCGGCTTTGGCTTTGTCAGTCGCGGAAGGTCCCAGCGCTCCGGCAAGCGCCCCAGATAGGAAAAACCAGGCGCGAAACCCAGCATCAGGACCCTCTGCAGACTTTCCGCATGCTCTTGGATCAAGGTCTCTTCGCTGACGCCGAGCAGGTCGGCCGTCTCCGGCAGGTCCGGCCCTGCGTCGCCGCCATAGAGCGCCGGAATCCGCCAGCGCTTGCGGCCCTCAGGCGGCGGAGCGGAGAGCCAATCGGTCTCCCCGACAAGGCTGTTCAATTCAGCCTCCAAGCGCTCCAAGGAGAGCGCCAGCGGGTCAAAGCGGATGAGGACAGAGGCGATGGTCGGCGCCGTCTCGCTGATCCCAGGGATCGCCGCCCGCCGCAAGCGCGCGTCGAAGGCGAGCACGGCATTGTTGATTCGCTCGTCCAGCGTATCGCCGAACTCGACGATCAGGCCACAATCACCGGCCGGTCGGTAGCGCGCCGGGCTTTTCCTTTCGGTCTCAGACATGGGTTGACTATAGGCACAGCCCGGTCAGAGATGCGAGACCAGTGAGTTGCGTTTAGGCCTCGCTCCCGCTGGCCTGGAGTAAGGGGCTCGCCTCACCCACGGCACGCTGATCGGCCCGGCGCCACTGCACAATCTCGGCCAAAATCGAGAGCGCAATCTCCTCCGGCTCAATGGCATCGATGGCCAAGCCAGCGGGTCCGTGCAGGGCTGCCAAGCGCTCGGCGGAGATCTCGTCGGCCAGTTGGCTCTTCAAGGCCTGAACCTTGCGACGGCTGCCGACCATGCCGAGGTAGCCTGCCTTCGATGTCAGCGCTGCCCGCAGAGCCTCACGGTCGCGCTTGCCCTGCGTTGCCACCACCACGGCATCGGCGGGCCGCAGGGCCAGAGAGGCGAGATCGAAACCCTCATGGCGAGGTGCTGCGGTCTCCTGGCCGTCCTGATCCTCGGCCATAGCGGCCAAGACCACGCGATAACCCATCGCCAAGCCAAGATTGGTTAAGACGACAGCCACCGGAGAAGCCCCACAGACCACCAAGCGCGGCGCCTGGCGCAGAGGTTCCAGGAAGAGTTCGACAGTACCACCGCTCGGACAGCCGGAGCGGTACAGTTCCACCCCGTCGACGTCCACGGCCTCTACCACCTCCTCGCGGGGGCGCACGCGGATCAGCCTGGGACTGCCGGCGGCCAGAACCTCCAGCGCGACACGACGGACAGCGCCGGTGACGCAGCCGCCGCCGACAAAGCCGATAAGATCGCCCCCTGCCGTGATCACGGCCTTGGCGCCGGCCTTGGCCGACGTGGCGTTGGCGGTGCGCACCACGGTCACCACACAGCAGTCTTCACCGCGCTGGCGCAGGCGCTCGATGGTCTCGAAAAGGCTATCAGAGCTGGTCATGTGTGTGTCCCTCCCTAGAGCCGAGACAGCTCGGGCTCCAATGCGGCCAAGCTCTCCAAACTGTGTGCGGTCGCGAAGTGGTCCAGCCAGGGCCGTGCGGCCACCATGGCACGGTTGATCGGCTGATAGTCGCGCCAGCCCAGAAGCGGGTTCAGCCAGATCACGCGACGCGCCCGACGCTTCAGGCGCGCCAGTTCCTTGACCAAGAGGTCAGGCGTGCCGGTGTCGTAGCCGTCGCTCATGATGATGACGACGCTACGGGAATTCAGGGCGCGCTTGGCGTAGCGCTCGTTGAAGACCTTCAGGCAGGCGCCGATCTTGGTGCCGCCGCCAAAGCCGGCCGTCATCAAGGAGAGCCGGGTCATGGCCTTGATCGGATCGCGCTCCGTCAGGCCGTCAGTGATGCGCATAAGGTGGGTGTGGAAGAGGTAGGCATCACTCTCAGCCCAGCCACCGACCAGGCCTTTCACGAACTGCAGAAAGAAGCGGCTGTAGAGATCCATCGAACCGGAGACATCAAGCAGGACGACGATCCGGACCGGCTCTTCCGGCCTTGCCCGCCAGGCCAGGTCAATCGGCTCTCCGCCCTTGGCGAGGCTGCGCCGCAGGGTGCGCCGCAGATCGAGCCGCTCGGCCGTTGCGGCCAGGCGATAGCGACGGGCGAGCCGATAACGCAGGGCCCGTGCCAAGCACTCTGCCGCCCGTTCGGCCTCTGCCAACTCTCCGCGATCGGCCAGATGCCGCAGGTCGCGGGTATGCAGATAGTGCTGCCGCGAGGCGACCAGTCGCCCCTCGCCGGACTGCGCCTCCTCGTTGCCGCCGCCTTCGTGCGGATTCCCAGCCTCTTCGCTGCTCTGACCTTGCCTCGCAAAGTGCTCATTCCAAACACCGGGACGCTTCGGACGCCGGGCTTCTGTCTTGCGCTGGAGGGCATCGCGCCTGCGGCCATGTTGGAACCAATAGGCCTCGAAGAGATCGTCGAAGCCCTCCCACTCCTGCTTGCGCTTGGCCAGAAGCGCGCGCAGGCGCAGGCGACTGCCAGGAAGGTCCGCGAGATCGAGGTCACCCAAGAGGGCGACAGAGGCCTCGGCTTCCGGTAAGCCGACGACGAAACCATTAAGGCGCAGATGATTGACGAAGCCGATCATCTTGGCCGCGGCGGCATCGCTGACCTCAGTCATGGCCTACGCCGCCTTTCCCACCAGACGGGCAATCACCTCCGGTGCCAGGGCTTTCTGATCGCCTTCAGTCTTGAGCAAGCAAACCAAGCTGGCCTGCAAGGTATCCCCATCGCCGTCAGCGAGGTCCTTAACGCCTAGCCCAAGCAAGGCGGTCGCCCAGTCCAGCGACTCGGCGATGCCAGGCAGCTTCTCCAGTTCCTCTCGCCGCAAAGCCTGAACGAAGCGCACGACTTGGCGCGCCAGGCGTTGGTCCAGATCGGGTACCCGCGCTAGCAGGATCGCCAGCTCTCGCTCCTCGTCGGGGAAATCGACATAGGCGTAGAGGCAGCGTCGCCTCAGCGCATCGGAGAGTTCCCGCGTCGCATTCGAGGTCAGGACCGCGGCGGGACGCGAGGTGGCAGCGATAGTGCCCAGCTCCGGCACGGTGATCTGATAGTCGGAGAGCACTTCCAGCAGATAGGCCTCAAAGGCCTCGTCGGCGCGATCGATTTCGTCGATTAGAAGCACGACCGGCTCCTCAGAGCTGATCGCTTCCAAGAGAGGTCGGCGCAGGAGATAGCGTTCCGAGAAGATTTGCTCTTCGATCGCATCCGCCTCTAGCTGATCGTGCTCATGGGCTTTGATCGCCAAGAGCTGGCGTTGATAGTTCCATTCATAGAGCGCCGCACTGGCGTCCAGACCCTCATAGCACTGCAGGCGGATCAGGCGTCGGCCTTCAAGGGCCGCCAAGGCCTTGGCCACCTCGGTCTTGCCGACACCCGCTTCCCCTTCCAACAGCAGTGGCCGCCCCAGTTTCAGCGAGAGCTGCAAGGCGGCCGCCAGCGGCGGATCGGCCATGTAGCCGACCGCCGCCAGACGCTCGATCAGGGTCTGAAGCGGTTCCAGACCCTGTCCACCTTCGCTGCTAGCCATGCAGGCCTAGCTTCTCGGCCTCGGTCCAGACCCGCCAGTGATCATGCGGCATCTGACTGTGCGTCAGGCCCAGGTGAGCAAAGGCATCGACCACGGCGTTGGAGAAGGCAGAGACGCCGCCAACATTGGGGCTCTCGCCCACGCCCTTGGCGCCGATCGGATGATGCGGCGAGGGCGTCACCGTGTGATCGGTCTCCCAATTCGGGGTTTCGACCGCGGTCGGCAGGAAGAAGTCCATCAGGCTGGCGCCCAGAACGTTGCCGATCTCGTCGTAGCGAATCTCCTGCCCCATGGCGATGGCCAGCGCCTCGGTCAGACCGCCATGCACCTGGCCCTCGATCACCATGGGATTGATCCGGGTCCCGCAGTCGTCCAGCGCATAGAAACGCCGCACCGTGCTGACGCCGGTATCCACGTCGATGTCGAGCACGCAGACATAGGCGCCGAAGGGATAGGTCATGTTCGGCGGATCGTAATAGCTGACCGCCTCCAGCCCCGGCTCGATGCCCGGAATCGCCTGGTTGTAGGCGGCAAAGGCAAGCTCGGCCATGGTCTTGAAGCGCTCCGGATTGCCCTTGACCTGGAAGCGATCGACCTCCCACTCAAGGTCGTCGTCATGCACCTCCAAGAGGTAGGCGGCGATCATCTGCGCCTTGGCGCGGATCTTGCGGCCGGCCATCGCAGTAGCAGCACCGGCGACCGGGGTCGAGCGTGAGCCATAGGTGCCAAGGCCGTAAGGCGCTGTGTCCGTGTCGCCCTCTTCCACCGTGATCTTGTCCGCGGGCAGGCCGATTTCCGTCGCCAGGATCTGGGCGAAGGTGGTGGCATGGCCCTGGCCCTGCGAGATGGTGCCGAGCCGCGCGATGGCCGATCCCGTAGGGTGAACGCGGATCTCGCAGGAATCGAACATGCCGAGCCCCAGGATATCGCAGTTCTTGACCGGCCCGGCCCCGACGATCTCGGTGAAGAAGGCCAGCCCGATGCCCATCAGGCTGCGGGTCTCGCCCCGATCGAAGGCGGCACGCTGCTCCGCCTGCTCGGACCTGAGGGCGGCGTAGTCCACCGTCTCCATCGCCTTGGCCATGGCGGTGTGATAGTCGCCCGAGTCGTACTCCCAGCCTAGTGCCGAGGTGTAGGGGAACTGCTCTTTGGCAATGAAGTTCTTCAGCCGCAGCTCGGCCGGATCCATGTCCAGCTTGCGGGCCAAGACATCGATCATGCGCTCGATGAAGTAAGAGCCCTCGGTCACCCGGAAGGAACAGCGATAGGCGACACCGCCCGGGGCCTTGTTGGTGTAGACCCCGTCGACCCCGACATAGGCGACCGGGATGTCGTAGGAGCCGGTGCAGATGTGGAAGAAGCCGGCCGGGAACTTGGTCGGATCGGCACAGGCATCAAAGGCGCCGTGGTCGGCCAGGACATGGCACCAGAGCCCGGTGATCTTGCCGTCCTTAGTGGCGGCAATCTTGCCGGTCATGTGGTAATCGCGGGCAAAGGCGGTCGAGGAGAGGTTTTCGATCCGGTCCTCGATCCACTTCACCGGCTGCCCGGTGACGATGGAGGCGACGATGGCGCAGATGTAGCCCGGATAGACGCCCACCTTGTTGCCGAAGCCCCCGCCGATGTCCGGTGAGATGATGCGGATGTTGTGTTCCGGGATGTTGGAGATCAGCGAGGCCACGGTGCGCACGGCATGCGGCGCCTGGAATGTGCCCCAGACCGTCAGCTTGCCGTTCACCTTGTCCATCGAGGCCACACAGCCGCAGGTCTCCAGCGGACAGGGGTGGACGCGCTGATAGGTGATGAACTCCTCGGCCACCACCTCGGCCTCACCCAAGGCCTTCTCGGTGCCCTCGGCGTCGCCGGCATCCCAATAGAAGATGTGATTGTGGTGCTTGCGCGGCCCATGCGCGCCTTCGGTCTTGTCCTTGATGTCCTCGCGCAGCAGCGGCGCGTCGGCATCCATGGCCTTGGCGGCATCGACCACCACCGGCAGCTCTTCATAGTCGACCTCGACCAGCTCGACGCCGTCGGCAGCGGCGTAGCGGTCTTCGGCAACGACGAATGCGACCTCCTGGTTTTGGAACAGCACCTTCTCGTGGGCCAGGACCGCCTGCACATCGCCGGCCAAGGTCGGCATGTAGTGCAGGTTCAAGGGAATCAGATCCTCGGCGGTGATGACCGCCAGGACGCCCGGCACGGCCAGGGCGGCCTCCTTGTTGATCCCCTTGATGCGGGCATGGCCATAGGGCGAGCGCACGAAGTCACCGAACAGCATGCCCTTCAGCTTGATGTCGTCGACATAGTTGCCCTTGCCCTGGGTGAAGCGCGCGTCCTCGACGCGCTTACGGGCACAACCGAGGCCCTCAAGCTTTGCGGCACGCTCGCTGGCGATGGGGGTCTGCTCGTTCATTCCGCTGCCTCCGAGACGCTGTTCATACTGGCCGCTGCGGCCTGAATGGCCTTGACGATGTTCTGGTAGCCGGTGCAGCGACAGAGGTTGCCGGAGATGCCGTAGCGGATCTCTTCCTCACTCGGGTTGGCATTCTCCTGCAGCAGGCGATAGGCCCGCGTGATCATGCCGGGCGTGCAGTAGCCACACTGCAGGCCGTGATGCTCGCGAAAGGCCTCTTGGATCGCATGCAGGCTGCCGTCCGGCTGAGCGATGCCCTCGATCGTGGTGACCTCCGCGCCCTCGGCCTGCACCGCAAAGAGCATGCAGGACTTGGCCGACATGCCGTCGATGTCGACGGTGCAGGCGCCGCAGTGGCCAGTATCGCAGCCGATGTGCGGGCCGGTCAGGTCCAGGGTCTCCCGCAGGAAGTGGATCAGAAGCATGCGCGGCTCGGCCAGGGCTTCTACCTTCTGGCCGTTCACCGTCATGGTGATGACTGTCTTACTCATGGCTTTTGGCGTCTCCGATGACGGTTAGGCTGCGCGGGCTTGGGCATCGCTGACGGCACGGCGAAGCAAGACGCCGGCCAGCTTGCTGCGGAAGTGGCTGGGACCGCGCCCGTCGGACACCGGCTCGGTAACGGCTTCCGCTGCGGCTGCAGCAGCCGCGACGGCGGCCTCGTCCAGGCTGCTGCTGACAAGGGCGGCGGCAGCCTCCTCTGCATAGAGCGGGGTGTCGGCCAGATTGGTGAGCGACACGCTTGCCCAGGTGCAGCGCCCAGCCTCCATGGTCAGCATCACGGCGACCGCCGCAGTGGCATAGTCGCCAATCTTCCGCTTCTGCTTTTCGTAGGCGTAGCCGTGACCGTTCGGCGGAGTCGGGATATGGATCGCGACCAGAATCTCGTCTTCAGCCAAAGCCGTGAAGAAGGCCGCCTCATAGAAATCTCGGGCCGCAACCTGACGCTCACCACCGGGGCCGCGGATCTGGAACTGCGCATCCAGGGCCTGCATCAGTGCCGGCATGTCGTTGCCGGGGTCACCATTGGCGACGTTGCCGCCGATGGTTCCGAGATTGCGGATCTGCGGGTCGGCAATCTGCAGCGCCGTCTCACGCAAGATCGGACAGAGCGAAGCCAATTCCTCAGAACCGATGACCTCGGATTGCGTGGTCATGGCGCCAATGGCGATGCTGTCCTCGGTCCGGCAAATGCCTTTGAGTTCGGCAATTGCACGCAGGTCGATCAGATGCTCCGGCACCGCCATACGTAGCTTCATCATCGGTATCAGGCTGTGGCCGCCGGCCACCACGCGGGCCTCGTCGCCGTGTTGGCTCAAGAGTGCGATGGCGTCTGCCACGCTCTCCGGCCGGTGATAGTCAAAGGACGCGGGAATCATCGTCTTGTCATTCCTCCCTGGGCTTTTGGCTTCATTGAGGGAGAGGATGACGCGCCGCCGGTCATGCTCCAGCAGTGCCACGCAGAAGCGCTGCCGATCTTCACGAAATGCGGATTGGCTGCACGAGATGCGAGGCGATCAGCTGAGGCCCAGCGCCTTCTGCACCTCCGGCAGTTTCGAGCGGCTGACTGGCACCTCGCTTTCCTTGGGATCGTTCAAGAGACAGATACCCTTGTCACCATCGCGCCGAAAGCCGGCCACCTTGGAGAGGTTGACCAGATGGCTGCGGTGCGTGCGCAGGAAGTTCTTCTCCTCCACCGCCCTCTCAACGCGGGAGATCGACCAGGGACAGAAATGCTCCCCCTCGCCGTTCAAAAGCCAGGTGTAGTGACCATCCGCCCGGACGGCTGCGATCTGCTCCGCCGGCAGAAAGCGGATGGCGCTATCACGTTCATAGGGAATCCGTCCGGCTTCGGCTGTGGAAGCACTGCGCGGCTGTGACAGGGCCTGGCTGTAAACGGCCGGAGAGGACTGCGGAGGTGCTGCGGCGGCAGTCGTTGGCGGCGGATCTAGGGAAGGCGTGGCCTCCACACCCTCCGATTCCGGTGGCGGAGGCGTTTCATCGGCAGCACTGGGTTCCGCCGGGATTGCGATCAAGAGGAAGAGGCCGCAGATCAGGAAGGAGGCCAAAGCCACGAAGAGCGCCAGGGTGTCGCTGGAGAGGATGGCGGCCGGCACGAAATCGGTCTTCTCTGCCAACTGGAAGACCGTGAAGGCCATGGCTGTGTAGTGCATCGCAGAGACCGCGAGGCCCAGTACGATCCCACCGATGAGGGTCTGAGTCATGCCACGTTGTCGATAGGCCAGTTCAAGCCCCAGGATCGATGCGGCAATGGCAATCAGGGTCGCGAGCACCACGCCCAGCGGCTCGTAGACCAGCACGCAGTTCCCTTGGATGGCCGACATGCCGAGGTAGTGCATGCCGACAATCCCGAGGCCTGTCAGGACCCCGGCGCCGATGATCCGCACATGGCTGCGCCGACCGAAGTGCAGCAGGATCAAGCCCATGCCCGTGACCAGGATCGCCAACAAGGCAGAGACCAGGGTCGGCAGGGGATCATAGGAGATACCGATCGGCAGCTGGACGGCCAGCATGCCAACGAAGTGCATCGACCAGATGCCGACGCCCAGGGCGATCGCAGCCTTGGCAATCACCGGTTTACGCCGCCCCGAAGGCAGCGCGCTCAGGCCGTTGGTCAGCCTGAGAGCGGTGAAGGCCGCCATTATCGCGACCAGGACCGAGGCCAAAACCAGCAGCGGGTTGTACTCGACTGTCAACATACCCTTTCGAGACGTCACCCCCGTCACCTACACTCTGGGACTATGCCATGACGCTTGTCACATCCCAAGTCACCGTCGCTTGCGAAAGACCGTGGCCTCGGCGCGGCGGCTGTGCCACTTTTCCCAAAATGACCACTTCAGTCACAGCAAAAGGAAGAGATGCCATGCGGGCACAGGGAAGACTCGGCTCTTGGCAGCGGGCAACGGTTGGAATTCTCGGCGCGGTCTTGCTTGCAGCCACGCTGCCGGCGACGGCCTCAGCACAGTCCAGCCCAACCTTGGAACGGATTATGGAGCGCGGCAGCATCAACCTGGGCTACCGCGAAGATCGCCCGCCGATGTCCTTCGTCAACGATCAGGGACAGATCGTCGGCTATTCGATCGAGCTCTGTCTGGCGATTGCGGAGGCGATCAAGGGCACCCTTGGACGTCTCGATCTTTCGACCACCTTCGTGCCGGTAACCGCGGAGAACCGCTTTGATGCGATCACGGCGGGAGAGATCGACATCCTCTGCGGTGCCACGACCAAGACCATTAGCCGGCAGGCCAAAGTCGACTTCACCGATCTGACCTTCGCCACCGGTGCAACCTTGATGAGCCTGGCGGACAACCCGGTTCAGGGCATTCGGGCCTTGGCCGGTCAGAAAGTGACCGCGGTCAAGGGCACCACGACGATCGAGATCCTGCAGGAACGGCTGACCCAGTCCGAGACCGATGCCACCATTGTGCCCGTCGAGACGGCTCAAGCAGGCATCGAGGCGGTGATCAAGGGAGAAGCGGCCGCCTTCTCTGCCGATCAGGTCGTCTTGATCGGTCTTGCAATCACCCAGAAGTCGGACCAGCGCTTCGCCATCGCCAATCAGCTCTTCTCTTACGAGCCCTTTGCCCTGGCGGTGCCGCGAAACGATTCGGACTTTCGTCTGATCGCCAACTCGGTGATCGCAGAGCTGAACCGCACCGGCGACATCACACCAATCTATACGCGCTGGTTCTCTGCCTTCGGGGAGGAGGCACCGGAGCTGGTGCAGGCGCTCTATGTCCTCATGTCCACGCCGGAGTGAGGCTAGGCATGCGCGACGAGAGTGATGCCAAGGGGTTTCACGCCCACGTCTATTTCGATGCCGACAGCAAAGAGCAGGCGCGCTTCCTCTGTGAGGCCGCCCGCGACCGCTTTGGCATCGCCATGGGCCGGATGCATGACAAGCCGATTGGCCCGCATCCGGTCGGGAGCTGTCAGCTGGCCTTTCCGGCACCCTTGTTCGGCGCCATCATTCCCTGGTTGGCACTGAACCGCGAGGGCCTGACGATCTTCACCCATCCAGAGACCGGCGACCATCTGGCCGATCACCGGGACTATGCCCTCTGGATGGGCGAGATCATGCCGCTGAAGCTGGAGATCTTCGACGAGCACCGGGCCGCAGGTTAGCGCAAATCCCGAGCAGCTGCCCCGCACCTGCGACGACGATCTGCGCTGAGAAAACGAACAGTTCGTTTGACAATGGGCCTTATAACCCATTGTCAATGCGGCGCCGGGCCGGGGAGCGGGCCGGCGCCGTGCAAACATAGACAGTCTTTAAGCGGCGCGTCCCAGCTTCTCGGCTAGCGCCGCTCCCGCGCTGGCATCCAGGGGCAATAGCGGCGGCCGCAGGTTGGCCCAGCGCTGATCGCCGGACTCCATGGCCAGCAGGCACTTTTGGCCGGGAATGGCGCCCGGGCCCTGGATCAGCTTGCGGAAGACCGTGATGACATCCTGCTGCGCCTCCGCACCGGCCAAGTCACCGGCATCGAAGCGCTCCACCACCTTGGCGATGGGGGTGGCATTGATATTGGCCGTCGCCGTGATGCAGCCCTGGCTGCCGGCCTTCAGGCCATCCAGCAGGAAGAGTTCCGAGCCGGGATAGACCACAAGGCCCTCGATATCCAACAGCGCCTGGGTATTCGACCAGTCGCCGGAGCTGTCCTTGATCCCGGCAATGGCCTCCGGGAAGTCGGTGAAGAGGCGGCGCACCAGGCTTGGCGGCAGGCCGACCACCGCAACCGGCGGGATGTGATAGAGATAGATCGAGGGGCTCTTGGGCCGAACCGTCGCGATCAGCTGGGCGAAGTAGTTGTAGAGTCCCTCTTCCGAGACGCCCTTGTAATAGAAGGGCGGCAGCAGCAGCACGCCGCCGCAACCACGCTCCAGACAGGCCGAGGTTAGCCGCGCGGTGTCCGCCAAGGCCGTCAAGCCGGTTCCCGGAACCAGGCGGGCCGGATCGATGCCGCCGTCGATCAGGTGATCCAGCGCCTCGATCCGCTCATCGATGCCGATCGAGAGCGCCTCGCCGGTGGTGCCGAAGGGCGCCAATCCGGCACAGCCCTCCGCCAAGAGGCGCTTGCCGTGCGCCAGGAAGAGATCCTTCGCAATCGAGAGATCGTCGTTGAAAGGCGTGAGCACGGGCGCCACAACGCCGCGCAGCAGGGAAGCCGACATGGATGCCTCACTAGTAATCGGTAAAGAGCGCTAGCGCCTATCAGAAACGATAGCCCAGGCGCAAGGAGCCGATGTGATAGTCGGAGTGACCGGAGACCGCGCCGTCGTACTCCAAGCGTATGTCGAGGCCGTCCGTGCCCTGTAGATGAAAGCCAGCGCCGACGCGGCCATAGTACTTGTCGATCGGAATGGTCGAGGAGAAGTCACCCGCGCCAGCGGGTCCCGACGCCAGGCTAGCCGTCGTCGTCCAATCCTGATGGTTGCCAATGGTCACACCAGCAGAGGCGTAGCTCTTCAAGAGGAGCCCCTGGGCGATCCGCATGCGTCCACCGATCTCCAGTGCCTTGTTAGAACTGAAGCTCACCTGGCTGCCCTTGTCGACATCCAGGTTGAAGGCGCCGGCACCGTTTTCGCTATAGGCCGGCGTGACGGTATAGACGAAGTCGAAGTCCTGATAGGGCAGCAGATAGAAGGGTCCGTCGAGCGCGAATTCGTACTCCATATGAATTCGTGCCGCGCCGCTCCAGAAGTCCGGATTGCTGTCGGCGGTGCGCCCGGTTCCAAGGATGCGGCGCTCGTTGTCCAGCCAGCTGTAGGTGCCACCCAGTGCGACGCCAATTACGGCGCGCTCAATCACCTCCCACTTGACGGTGGCGCCGACGAAGACCGTATCGGCATTGCTGATGACACGGCTGTCGTCGCTGCGCAGCCAATCCCGGGCATAGCTGGCGGCCAGTCCGAAGTACCAGTCGTCAGCAAACTCATACTGGCCGCCGAAGGCGAAGGTAAAGTTACCGTCGCTGTAGCCGGTAACGCCGTCCTTTTCTGTCATAGTGAGACCGCCGCCACTGGTCTGAAACCAGGCGCAGCTCGACTGCTCCATGACCGCCGTCTGGCCGACGAACTGCGGACAGCTCATGAGGTCGCTGAAGCGTCGGTTCATCCGAATGCCGTTCTGTGCGGCAAGCGCGTTCGATACTCCCGGTAGGATATCCGAGAGCGCGGCATCGAAGGTCGCAGTATCGATCGATCCCGACGATTCGACGAAACTGAAGACCTCTTCCAGGGCCGGCGCACCGATCGCCTCGGCCCTCTCCAGATAGACCTCCACCTCATAGCGCGCCGATGAGGGGCTCTGTGCCACCGCCACCGAGGCCGATGCAAAGACCATCACAGCCAGCGTCGCGGCGCCGCCGAACGCCCCACAGGTCTTGGACCGACGCCAGCCTCGGGCCCAATCCGAAGCAGTTGTCACGGGAGACCTCCCCTCCTTCTCACCCGGCGATGCCACTTCCCCTTTGCCCACCGGCTATGCAATGGCCACACTAGCCGAAAGCCTGCCGCAAGCGTAGATTCACCCTGCGCTTTCTGATCGGCAGTGCGAAATGATCACACTTTTCGGGCCTTTGCAGGCTGTTCTTCAGATGACTGTGGCATAAGGGCCACGTGCAGTCGGTAATCCATGACCACAAATCGACCCTCCACAGCAGCCAAAGCCCCACCGCCGCGCGCTTGGCAGCGCATGCTTTCCGGGCGTCGCTTGGACCTGCTCCACCCCTCACCGCTCGACATCGAGGTCGAGGATATCGCGCAAGGCCTCTCGCGGGTGGCGCGCTGGAACGGTCAGACCAAGGGGGATTGGGCCTATAGCGTCGCCCAGCATTCCCTGCTGGTCGAAGGGCTGGTGCGGCAGATGAAGCCCGGCTATCGCCCGCAGTGGCTCTTGGCCGCCCTGCTGCACGATGCGGCCGAATATGTGCTGGGAGATCTCATCACGCCCTTCAAGGCTGCCGTGGGCGCCGACTATAAGAAGCTGGAGATACGCCTAAGCGAGGCGGTGCACATACGCTTTGGTCTTCCAGCGAGCTTGCCGCAGCATGTCAGCGACACCATCAAGCGCGCCGACAAGGCCTCGGCCTTCTTCGAGGCGACCCAGTTGGCCGGCTTCGGAGACAAGGAGGCCCGGACTTTCTTTGGTAAGCCGCGCGGGATCGAGGCACCGGATCTGACGCCCATTCCCCCCGATGCAGCCAAGACCGCGTTCGTGGCTCGGCACGCCGCCTTGCTGGCTGCGGGCTCATGACCTGGCTGGCGCTTCTGCCGCTTTTGGCCTGGCTCTACCTCTTGAGCCTGCACGGGCGCTTTTGGCTGGCGCAGCCAAGGCTGGACGACGCGCCCGCAAAGCCCCTGCAGTCCTGGCCCAAGGTCATCGCGGTGGTGCCGGCGCGCAACGAAGCCGATGTGATCGAGCAGGCCCTGAAAAACCTCGTCCGACAGGACTACCCCGGCGGCTTCGAAATTCGCTTGGTCGACGATCACAGCGAAGACCAGACCGGAACCCTCGCGCGCCAGGTTGCGTCGGGGTCCGACGGTCGTCTGAGCGTGCTGGACGCGCCGGAACGCCCGCCCGGCTGGGTTGGCAAGCTCTGGGCCCTGCACAGCGGGACTGTCCAGACCACCGAAGAGCCGGTCTATTGGTGGCTGACTGACGCCGATATCGCGCATGAGCCCGATACCTTGAGGCGCCTGGTGACCAAGGCGGAGGAAGAGCGCTTTGCCCAGGTCTCCCTCATGGTGCGCCTCTCCTGCAGCAGCCTTTGGGAAAAGCTGCTGATCCCGGCCTTCGTCTTCTTCTTTCAGAAGCTCTACCCCTTTCCCTGGGTGACGGCAGACAGGCGCGGCATCTCTGCGGCAGCAGGCGGCTGTGTCCTGGTCCGCGCCGAGACCCTGCGTGAGGCCGGCGGGATTGCCGCAATCAAGGGTGCGATCATCGACGACTGCAGCCTGGCCGCCAATTTGAGACCTGCCGCGCGCAAAGCAGGTCGGGGCCTCTTCCTCGGTCTGACCCTGCAGTCGCACTCGATCCGACCCTACAGCGGCCTGATGGAGATCTGGGCCATGGTGGCACGCTCCGCCTATACCCAGCTGCATTACAATCCGCTGCTGTTGCTGGGCACCCTCTTCGGCATGCTGCTGCTCTATCTGCTGCCGCCATTGCTGGTCCTGACCTGGCCTTGGCACGGGAACGTGATGGCCGCCCTCTTGGGAGCCGTCACCTGGGGCTTGATGGCGGTCGCTTGGCTCCCCACTTTGCGCCTCTATGCCTTATCGGCTTGGCGTGGCCTGCTGCTGCCTCTGGCCGGACTATTCTACACTGCCATGACCTTTGACTCGGCCCGTCTGCACTGGTTAGGCAAGGGTGCGGCCTGGAAAGGACGGGTCGGCGCTGGAAAAAGCCCGGCTGCCTGATGGCCGGGATCGGGGACGCGACGAGGATGGCGCCTGCCGTGACTGTCGAGAGCCAAAATACTGCACGATTGGAGACGCCGTCCGGCAAGGGGTCCGGCGACGAGAACTTCCCGGTCGGCTCTTTCCTGGTCTCCCGCAAGCTCAGACCGCAGGTGGCGGCCTACTACGCCTTCGCCCGTGCCATCGACGATATCGCCGACAATCCCGACCTGGCAGCCGAGAACAAGGTCGAGCGTCTGACCCGCTTTGCCGAAGCGATCCACGGCGCCCATGGTGACGATCCGGCGCTGGCCAAGGCGCATGCCTGCCGCGAAGCGCTGCTTCTCCGCGACGTACCTTTGCGGCACGCCAGCGATCTGACCATCGCCTTCATCCAGGATGCACAGCAGTCTCGCTACAAGGACTGGCAGGACCTCTTGGGCTATTGCGAGAATTCGGCCAACCCGGTCGGTCGCTTCCTGCTGGTGCTGCACGAGACCGAAGACCCGGCTGCCTACAAGGCCTCCGACGCGCTTTGCACGGCGCTTCAGGTAATCAACCACCTGCAGGACTGTGGCGACGACCTGCGAGAGCTGGATCGCTGCTACATCCCGCAAGACTGGATGGCAATCGAGGGCGCAACGACGGAGGAACTGCGCGGGAGCGCGCTCAGCCCGGCCATGCGTCGCGTGCTGGACCGCTGTCTGGAGGCCACCGAGGCGCTGTTGGCTGAGGCCCGGCCCTTGGCCGCCCGCCTGCCAAGCCGTCGTCTGGCTATGGAGTCGGCCACCATCTATCGACTGGCTCTCCGCCTGACCGCAGCGCTCAGGGCGCGCGACCCCTTGGCTGAGCGTGTGGCCTTCGGTAAGGGCGCCATGCTGCGTGCCGCGATCGGTGGCTCCCTTGCGGTTCTGCTCGGCATCGCTGAGGGAAGGCGTGAGGCATGAGCGCCCGACTGGAAGAGGCCCCAGGCGAAGCCCTGACCGAGACGGCTGCCAAGGCCCACGCCGCCCAGGTCGTCTCCAACTCCAGCACCTCTTTCTTGGCCGGCATGCGCGCGCTGCCCAAGGAGCGCCGCGAGGCCATGTTCGCGGTCTATGCCTTCTGTCGCGAGGTCGACGACATCGCTGACGAACCAGGCCCACTGGATGAAAAGCTGGTGGGATTGGAGGCTTGGCGGCAGGAAATCGATCATCTCTTCGATGGAGAGCCCGCCTCGCTCACAAGCAAGGCCCTGGAAGGGCCGATTGCCAGCTTCAATCTACCCAAAGAAGAGTTCCTGGCCGTCATCGACGGCATGGAGATGGATGCGCGCGGCCCCGTCGTCGCCCCGGACTTCGAGACCCTATTGCTCTATTGCCGTCGCGTAGCCGGCGCCGTCGGTATGCTTTCGATCCGCTGTTTCGGCGCGACCGGCCCCACGGCTGAAGAGCTGGCGGTTGTCCTGGGCGAAGGCCTGCAGTTGACCAACATCCTTCGCGACCTGACCGAGGACGCAGAGGACGGCCGCCTCTATTTGCCGCTGGAAGCCCTGGAAGCCGCAGGCATCACTGATCGTGATCCCGATGCCGTACTCAGCAGTCCGCAAATCGGCCAAGCGGCCGCCTGGCTGGGTAAGCGGGCGCGGCAGCGCTTGGAGGAAGCCGAGCAACTGATGGAGAGCTTGCCGCGCAAGGTCGTCCGTCCGGCGCTCTTGATGCATGCCGTCTATGAGCGCATTCTGGATCGCTTGGAGGCGCGGGGCTGGGACGTTCTGGAGCCACGAGTGAGGCTCTCGAAACTGAGTAAGGTGGCCGTGCTCCTGCGGCACGGCCTCTTCTAACAACATGGCAGTGCGCGCTCATGTCGTCGGGGCCGGACTGGCTGGCCTCTCGGCCGCTCTCCGCTTGGCCGAACAGGGGCTAGAGGTCCATCTCTATGAGGCTGCTCCCCAGGCTGGCGGTCGCTGCCGCAGCTACTTTGATCGCGGGCTCGGCGTCACCATCGATAATGGCAATCACCTGGTGCTCTCGGGCAATGGTGCCATCAACGACTACCTCAAGCTGATCGGCGCCGAGGATGAGCTGATCGGGCCGAGCTATGCCGGATACCCCTTCTACGACCTGGACAGCAAGGCCCGCTTCGAGATCAGGATTTCCGATGGCCGCATCCCTTGGTGGCTGCTGCGCGCCTCGACCCGCATTCCCGGCACCAAAGCAGTGGATTACCTGAAGGCGCTACGCCTGAAGCGCGCTGGCGCTGATCGAACCGTCGCCGACTGCCTGCCGGAACGCGATGCCGTCTGGCGCGGCTTTTTCGAACCCCTGACGGTGGCGACCCTCAACACCCAGCCGCATGAAGCCAGCGCGCAGCTGCTGTGGCAGATCCTGGACGAGAGCTTCCTGAAAGGCGGTGAGGCCTGCCGTCCACGGATCGCCAAGCACTCTCTCGCCGCCACTTTCGTCGATCCGGCTCTTGCGAAGATTGCGGACTTCGGTGGCCGAATCCACCTAGGGGCACGACTCCGGCGAATCGACTGTGGCAAAACTGCCGCAGAGACACTCCATTTCGACAAAGACTCGTTAGAACTCAAGGCGGAAGACCGTGTCGTTTTGGCGCTTCCACCCTGGAATCTGGCCGACCTGCTGCCGGATTTCGACCCGGGATTGGAGCCGCGACCTATCGTCAATGCCCACTTCAGCCTCGATGGCCTGGCCCCTTTGCCGGCTGAGAAACCGCTGTTGGGCCTGCTTGGCGGAACCGCGGAGTGGATCTTTGGCCGGGGTTCTGTCATAAGCCTGACGGTGAGCGCTGCTGAGGCGTTAAGCCTTGTTTCACAAGAGGAATTAGCGCTACGACTGTGGCAGGATACGGCCGCTGCACTGGGTCTTCAGGAACGCCGACAACCGCAAATCCGAATCATTCGGGAAAAGCGCGCCACCTTTGCCGCCACTCCTGATGCCGAGCGGCGACGGCCCGGCAGCGAAACGCCGCTCACAAATCTGCGACTAGCTGGGGATTGGACCGACACGAAGCTACCTGCAACAATCGAAGGGGCGATACGCTCTGGGGTCAATGCTGCAGGTGCGAAGAGCGCTTGTAGAACTTGAGGGGCTTGATTAGGTTTGGCACCGCTCGATCATCGTACTTGGGCACGTGAAGACAGTATGGACCTATCACTTGAACTCCGACGCCGGCAAGCAGTCGAGCGTGCGATCGAAGATGCCGGCCGCGCATTAAAGGATCTGCAACAAGAAGACGGACATTGGGTCTTCGAGTTTGAGGCCGATGCGACGATTCCGGCTGAATACATTTTCCTTCGTCACTTTTTAGGCAACATCGACGAGCCTGGTTATGACGAGTTGGAAGGCAAGCTCGCGATCTACCTTCGCAAGATCCAGGGCAACCACGGCGGCTGGCCGCTGTTCAAGGACGGCGATTTCAATATCTCTGCCAGCGTTAAGGCCTATTGGGCGCTGAAACTGGCCGGCGACGATCCCGACGCGCCGCATATGCAGCGAGCCCGTGAGGCCATTCTGAAGCACGGCGGGGCGCAGACGGCGAACGTCTTCACCCGCATCGCCATGGCGCTCTTCGGCGTCATTCCCTGGCGGGCCGTGCCCTTCATGCCCATCGAGATTATGATCTTCCCCTACTGGTTCCCCTTCCATCTGGAGAAGGTGAGCTACTGGTCGCGCACGGTGATCGTGCCGCTTCTGATCTTGATGCATCTGCAGCCCAAGGCGCGCAATCCGCGTGGCGTGCGCATCGACGAGCTCTTCCCCGATCATCCCGACCGACTGCGCTATCGCATGAATGCGACGGGAACGCCCTTGGGCGCCTTCTTCGCCGGTATGGACGCCGTTGTGCGCCGGGTCTTCCCGCTGCTGCCGAGGCGCTGGAAAGAGCGGTCTATGAAGCGCGCGGTCGAGTTCATGACACCGCGCCTCAATGGCGACGACGGCCTGGGCGGCATCTTCCCGGCAATTGCTGGGTCCGTGATGGCCTTCGATGCCCTGGGTTACCACCGCGATCACCCGGACTTCGACATTGCCTACAGGGCGGTAGAGAAGCTGCTGAAGGATCACGGCGACTACGCCTATTGCCAGCCTTGCCTCTCGCCGGTCTGGGACACCTGCCTTGCCTGCCATGCCTTGCTGGAGGTCGGCGAAGACCCCGTGGACGAGAGCCTGACAGGGGCCTTCAATTGGCTCTTGGAGCGCGAGATCACCGACCTCAAGGGTGATTGGGCCTGGCGGCGTCCGGATCTGGCGCCCTCTGGCTGGGCCTTCCAGTACTGGAACGACTACTACCCCGACGTCGACGATACCGCCGTCGTGGTCACCGCCATGCATCGCGCCAACGACCTGCGCTATCGCCCCGCCATCGAGCGCGCGGCGACCTGGGTCTGCGGCATGCAGTCAGAGAATGGCGGTTGGGGCTCATTCGATGCGGACAACACGCATCTTTATCTGAACCACATTCCCTTTGCCGATCATGGCGCACTCTTGGACCCGCCGACGGTCGATGTCTCGGCGCGCTGCCTTTCGATGCTGGCGCAGCTTGGCTATGAGCGCCATCATCCAGTGGTGGCCAAGGCCATCGACTATCTGAAAAGCGAGCAGGAGGCCGAGGGTTCCTGGTTCGGGCGCTGGGGCACCAACTATGTCTACGGTACCTGGTCGGCGCTGGCCGCGCTTAATGCCGCTGGCGAGGACATGCAGCAGCCCTACATCCAGCGTGCAGTCACCTGGCTGAAGGGCTTTCAGCAGGCCGACGGCGGCTGGGGCGAGGACGGTGCGACTTACTGGCAAGAGCGTCGCGGTGAGGTCAAGGGCTCGACACCCTCTCAGACCGCCTGGGCTTTGATGGGTCTGATGGCCGCCGGCGAGGTCGACTCTCCGGAAGTCTCCCGCGGCATCGACTATCTGGTGAATGCCCCGCGCGATGGCGCCAAGTGGGAAGAAGACCTCTACACCGGCGTCGGCTTCCCGCGCGTCTTCTACCTGCGCTACGACGGCTACAGCGCGTACTTCCCGCTCTGGGCGCTTGGCCGCTATCGCAGCCTGAAGCAGGGCAACAGCAAACAGCCCGTCTGGGGCCTCTAGACGTCGTTGGCTACCCTTGGGGCTACCTTTGGCGTCGTTTGCGGACTGAAGAGCGAGGCAGAGCTTCTCAACAAGCTCTCGGTCCACGTCAGGATTTCCGGTGCTAACACTGCACGCTCACGAGAGCTGGCTGAAGAACTTGCCGGAAGTGGTGTCCGCTGCCTCCTGTCATTCGGCCTCTGCGGGGCTCTCTCGGACAGGCTGAAAGTAGGAGATCTCCTCCTCGCGAACGGAGTGATTCCTGAGACCGACCGGCGCCGGCTCTGGCGGGCAAACCCAATCTGGCTGAAGCGCGTCAAGGCGGCCCTTCCTCAAGATTTGTACGACGGCTGCCACAGCGGCCCGATACTGGGGACCGACAGGATCATCACCACCGCCAACGGCAAGCGGACCCTGGCACGGCAATCCGGGGCCTTGGCGGTCGATATGGAGAGCCACGCGGTTGCCGAGGTCGCTGAGCGCTACGGCCTGCCCTTCGTGATCCTGCGCGCCTGCTCTGACGAAGCCGGCCAGGATCTGCCGCCGGCGGCGCTCAAAGCCACACAGGCCGACGGCAGCATCAAGATCGCACCTGTCCTAGGGTCATTGGCGCGCAATCCCGGACAGCTTCCTGGCCTCCTCGCTCTAGGCAAGGGCAGCAAGCGCGCACACGAAAGCCTGCGCCGAGCGATCGACGCAGGCTGTCTGGGTTAACTACCCAACCGGGACGGCAGCGGGCCGCTGCCGTCTAAATCTGAAGGGTCTTTGAGAGCTTACTCGGCTGCGGCCTGATTGCGCCGCTTGTCGCCCGGACGCGAAGGACCGCCCTTCTCGTCGATCTCCTTCACTGCGCCATCGACCAGGCGGTCGAAGACAAATTCGGCCGGGCGCTGCTTGTCCAGGGCAATCTCCTTTGCCATGGCGCCCTCGGTCCGGATACCGCCAAGTGCCACCTTCAGCGCCTTCCAAGGCCGCTTCACGGTGTCCTCTACAGCTGTTCCTTCGTAGCCGCAGTGCACCATGCAGTCGGCACACTTTTCGTAGTTGCCAGTGCCGTAGGAGCCCCAGTCGGTGTTGTCCATCAGTTCGGTGTAGGTCTTGGCGTAACCCTCGTTCAAGAGATAGCAGGGACGCTGCCAGCCGAAGACGTTGCGGGTCGGATTGGACCAGGGCGTGCACTTGTACTCCTGGTTTCCGGCCAGGAAGTCCAGGAAGAGACTCGACTGCGAAAAGCGCCAGGGGTTCTTTTCCTTGGCCCGCTCTTTGCCCAAGCGGAAGAGATCGCGGAAGAGATTCTTGGTGTGCTCGCGATTGAGGAAGTGCTGCTGTCCCGGCGCACGCTCATAGGCATAGCCGGGCGAGATGGTGACGCCCTCAACCCCCAGATCGCGGGCGAAGTCCATGAACTCCGCCACCTTGTCGGCCTGGGCATTGTTGAAGAGGGTGCAGTTCAAGTTGACCCGGAAGCCCCGATCGCGCGCCGCCTTGATCGCCTTGACGGCCCTCTTGAAGACGCCCTTCTGCGCCACGGCCTCGTCATGCTCCTCCTCCAGGCCGTCCAGGTGGACGGAGAAGGTGAGGTAAGGTGTGGGCTTGAACTCATCCAAGCGCTTCTCCAAGAGCAGCGCGTTGGTGCAGAGGTAGACGAAACGTTTGCGCTTCACCAACTCTGCCACGATCGTGGGCATCTCACGGTGGATCAAAGGTTCGCCACCGGGGATCGAGACGATGGGCGCGCCACACTCCTCGACCGCCTCGATGCACTCCTCGACCGAAAGCCGGCGATCCAGGATCGCCTTGGGATAGTCGATCTTACCGCAGCCAGGGCAAGCCAGATTGCAGCGGAACAGCGGCTCTAGCATCAGCACCAGGGGATAGCGCTTGTTGCGCTTCATGCGCTGCTTCATGATGTAGGCGCCAACACGGGCCTGCTGGATCAAGGGGACAGCCACGGCAGCCGCTACTCCTTTAACTACATGTGGACAGGGCCCATTTGAGGATGGCAAGACGCAATGCAAGATCGCGCTTGTTGCAAATCTCCCCGACGCCCATGTCTCTAGTGCATTGCACAATAAGCTCTGTTGGTGCCACGCTGGCTTCAGAGCTGTCAAAGGCCAATGAGGTGACAACTCCGTGTTTAAGCTGCTTTCGACCATTTTGCTGGCAAGCGTGTTGTTTTTGCCCACCCTGCCGGCCTCCGCAGCCGATCCCGATACGCCCGAAGCGGCGGTGGAGCGCCTGAACGACGCCATCCTTCAGGCGCTGCGCGCGCCGGCGGCCAGCAACTTCGACACCCGGGTCGCGATGCTGCATCCCTTGATGGTGTCCGCCTTCGATTATCCCTTCATGGCGCGCATTGCCTCAGGGCGCTATTGGAAGGAATTCTCGCCAGCCGAACAGGAACGCTACATCAGACTCTTCACCGACCTTTCGGTGGCGACAGCGGCCAGCCGCTTCAAGGCACAGCCCAACGCACGGCTGGCGGTCACTGGCGAACGTGACGGCCCCAGGAATACCAAGCTGGTGGAGACCACCCTGACGCTCCCCGGAAAACAGCCCCGCGTTATCTCATACCTGATGCGCAAGTTTGACGGCGATTCCTGGCGTGCCATCGACATCTTCTTCGAGTCACGCGTCAGCGAGCTCTCGACCAAGCGGTCCGAGTACACCTCGATCTTGGGGCGACAGGGTATCAGCAGTTTTTTGGCGGCATTGCAAAAGAAGCACGACGAGTATCAAGAAGAAGATTAGTCAAAAACAAGATCTGACTCATGGACGCCATCGCCCCGCAACAAGAGGCGCAAGCTTATCTAGAGCGCCACCCGAAGACCAAGCATCTGGACGCCCTGCACATTGACTTGAACGGCAAGGCTTTCGGCAAGCGCTATCCGGTCGACCAGATCGAGAAGGTCTTCAAAGACGGCACCTCCATGTGTGCCGCCATGCAGCTGACCGACGTGCGTGGCGACTGTTGGGACACCTTTGGCCTCGGTTTCTCCGACGGCGATCCCGACGGACCCTGCCGCCCTATCCCGGGCAGTCTGGTTCCCGTCCCCTGGGCCGGCGAAGAGCGCGCGCAGTGCTTGCTGCGCTTCGACCATGAGCGGGACGGCGGCCTGGTCTGGTTCGAGCCACGCCACATCCTGGAAGATGTGCTTCACCGCTTCAGCGACCTCAACCTTCGCCCGGTCACGGCGATCGAGCTGGAGTTCTATCTGATCGATCTCGAGCGGGATGAGCGCGGCGGGCCGCAACCACCCTGCTCGCCCGTCACCGGGAAGCGTCAGACCTCCGGCAATGTCTTTAGCATTGCCACGATGGAGGAGTTTGGTGCGGTTCTCTCCGCCATCGAGCAGGCCTGCAAGTCGCAGAACCTGCCTGTGACGACCCTCTCCAAGGAGTTCGGCCCGGGTCAGTTCGAGATCAACCTTGCGCATGTTGCAGATCCATTGCTGGCTTGCGACCAGGCCGCCTTGATGCGGCGCGCGGTGATCGGGACGAGCAGGGCTCAAGGCTTCGATGCGACCTTCATGTCAAAGCCCTATGGCGATCAGTCCGGCAGCGGCCTGCAGATCAACCTCAGCCTGCTCGACCAGGCCGGCCACAACATTTTCGACCCGTGCCAGGCCGATGGCGACAAGAAACTGGGATCGGCCGTCGCCGGGATGCAGCACCTGCTGGCCCAGTCCATGGCCCTTTTCGCGCCCAGCTTTCACGCTTATCGCCGTTTCGAGCCGAACCAGTTCACCCCGGTCACCTTGGATTGGGGCGACAACAATCGCTCGGTCGCCTTCCGCATCCCGGCCTCCGAGCCGGAGAATCGCCGCATCGAGCACCGGGCCGCGGGCGCCGAGGCCAATCCCTATCTGGTCATGGCCGGCGTGCTCGCCGCCGCGCACTACGGCTTGACGCAGGAGCTTGAGGCCAGTGCCAAGGGCAGCGGCAACGTCGGCGAAGAGGTCGATCCGGCCCTGCCGCTATCGATTTGGTCGGCCCTCGAGCAGTTCCGAAAGGCAGACGTGCTTCCGGACTATTTGAGCGCTCGCTATGTCGAAGCCTACGCCCACGCCAAAGAGAGCGAGTTCCAATCCTTCATGAGCGAGATCCTGCCGCGCGAACACGCCTGGTATCTTTAGCTTCGCCACTCGCCCTTGGAGAGCGCGCGGAGTTCGGCCAAGAGCTCTGGGTTCCGGTATCCCAAATCATTGCGTTCCCCGGGATCCTGTTCCAGGTCGTAAAGAAACTCGAAGTTATCCCAAAGGTACTTCCACTTGCCACGACGAAGGGCCCGCTGCCTGCGGGCTGGCCAGCCAACCCCTTCTCCCAACAAATCAATCCGCCAGTAGAGCGTTCGGGGTTCATCCGGAGGCACAAGCAGATTGCATCCGTCAGTCTGCCGATCGGCAGCCAATCCGGCCGCAGCCAACAGCGTTTCCGCCACATCCATGAGTATCGCAGGTTCACTAGAGACGCTGCCGGCTTCTATCGCGCCGGGCCAACGCAGGATCATCGGGACCCGGATCCCGCCTTCCCAGAGTGTACCGAAGCCGTGGAAGTAGGGGCCCTTGGTCGCCATTTCACCACCGCCGTGGTCATAGGTGAGCAGGACTAGGGTTTCCTCGGCGATACCCTTTTCGTGCAAGGCATCGAGAATGCGTCCAACGCTAAGGTCCAGATGCTCCACCGCAGCGACATAGTCGGCACGCGGGCCATTGACCCAGCGATCGTGGCTTGACCTGTCCGCCTCGCGGCCGGGCGGGCTATAGGGCGGCAACATGGCGTTGTAAGCAACATAGAGAAAGAAGGGCTGGGGCGCCGTCTCTTTGATGAAGGCCAGGCTGCAATCGGTGAAGAGATCAGTGGTGTAGCCTTCTCGCTGCACCAGTTCACCGTTGTGGTAGAGCGCCGGAGGACCGCCGCGGCTCTTGTGCGAATAGTAGTCGATGTTCCAGTCGTTGAAGCCGAGGAAATCCTGGAAGCCGTGCCGATTGGGACTCTCCTCTGCACCATGGCCCAGATGCCACTTGCCATAGAGCGCGGTGCGGAACCCAGCATCGGCGAGGTAACGCGCAACGGTCTTTTCGTGGGTTGCCAGGCCTGGCTCCCCCGGTTCGACATTGCGCTCGATGCCCAGGTGTCGCGGGTAGCGTCCGGTCAGCATCGCCGCTCGGCTAGGACCACAAATCGGCGCCGGTGCATAGCAATCGGTGAAACAGCAGCCTTGTGCCGCCAAGCGTTTGATGTTGGGCGTCTTTATCTCTGAAGTGCCAAAGGGTTCGATATCGGCGTAGCCCATGTAGTCGAAGACAATCAGCACAAGGTGCTTGGCTGTCGGCTTTCCCATGTGCCCTCCCTAATCTAGCCAGTCATTTCTGCTGCAGTACTCTCGCCGCCTCAATCAGGCCGGCAGTGGAACCATCCAAATCGTCGCTCGACGCCTCGCCCTTAATCACGGGGATCAGCGCCTTGGCCAGCACCTTGCCCAACTCCACGCCCCATTGGTCGAAGGAGTTCACCTGCCAGATGACGCCCTGGCAGAAGACCTTGTGCTCGAAGAGGGCAATGAGACGCCCCAGGCTGTAAGGATCGAGGCGGCGCTGAAGAATCACGGTCGAAGGGCGGTCGCCCGGGAAGGTGCGATGCGGCGCCAAGCGCTCGATATCCTCGGCACTGCGGCCTTCGGCAACCATGTCGGCGCGTACCTCGGCCTCGCTCTTGCCGAAAGCCAAGGCCTGGGCTTGGGCAAAGCAGTTCGCCAGCAGCATGGCGTGATGATCGGCGAGCGGCTCACGCGCTTCGGCATTGGCGATGAAATCGGCCGGGACGATGTCGCTGCCTTGATGCAGAAGCTGCAGGAAGGAGTGCTGTGCGTTTGTGCCCGGCTCGCCCCAGATCACCGGGCCGCTGGCACGCTGCACGACACCCCCATCCAAGGTGATGCGCTTGCCATTGGACTCCATGTCGAGCTGCTGCACGTAGGCTGGGAAGCGCTCCAGGCGTTGATCATAGGGAATGAGAGCGACGGTGGGATAGCCCAGGACGTTGCGCCGCCAGATCCCGACCAGAGCCAGCAGGAGCGGTAGATTGCGGTCCAGCGCAGCGTCTTGGAAGTGTCGGTCCATGTCCCGCCCACCGGCGAGGAATGCCTCAAAGCGTTCGGCACCGATTGCGATCGCGATCGGCAGGCCAATTGCCGACCAAAGCGAATAGCGACCGCCGACCCAATCCCAAAAGCCGAAGACCCGGGAGTCCTTGATGCCGAAAGCCTCGGTGGCCTCAAGATTGGTCGAGACCGCGGCCAGGTGATGGCCTGCCCCATTGCCCAAGGCGGCCTCCAGCCAGGCACGAGCCGAGTGGGCGTTGCGCATGGTCTCCTGCGTGGTGAAGGTCTTGGAGGCGACGATCACCAGGGTCCGGGCTGGGTTCAGCCCGCGTACCACATCGGTCAGATGCGCACCATCGACGTTGGAGACGAAATGCAGGCGCGGGCCATCCAGATCCGAGGCCAAGGCCCTGACCGCCATGACCGGTCCAAGATCGGACCCGCCGATGCCGATGTTCACCACATCGGTGAAGGTCTCACCGGCGATGGTCTTGTAGCGGCCAGTCCGCAGATCCTCGGCGAAGGCCAGGAAGCGACGGCGCGTCTCTTCGATCAGGGGTAGGACCAGCTGTCCATCGACCGTGACATCCGCTGCAACGCCGCCCCGCAAAGCCATGTGAAGAACAGAGCGCCCTTCGGTCAGATTGATCGGCTCACCAGCAAAGAGCTGACGGCGGCGCTCCTCCAGTCCTGAGGCCTCCGCCAAAGCTAGCAAGGCTGCCATAGCCTCTGAATCCACCCGCTCCTTGGAGAAATCCACGAAGAGGTCGTCCAGAGAGATTGAAAAGCGCTTAGCGCGCTCCGGATCCTCCCGAAACAGCTGCCGCAGACTACGGCCTAGCAGGGCCTCGCCTGCCCGCTCCACCCGGCCCCAGGCCGCTTGCAGCGCGTCATTCATGCCTATTCCTTCATTCAAACCGTTCTCGGCTAAACGCTTACCGCAGCGCCGCTGTCAGCGGTACCGACCGAGGCGCGAAAGGCCGCGAAGAGCTCGCGTCCAAGACCATACTGACTCTCGGTGAGATCCGCCTGGGCCAGGTCACGTTTCGACCAGACCTCAGTCTCGACCAAAGCTTCCAGCACGCCGGCCTCCGCATCCACACGAACCAGGTCACCATCACACAACCGGGCAATCGGCCCCCCATCCAGCGCCTCGGGGCTGACATGGATCGCTGCCGGTACTTTCCCGGAAGCCCCGGACATGCGTCCGTCAGTCACCAGCGCCACCTTGAAGCCCTTGTCCTGCAATACGCTCAAAAGCGGGGTCAGGCTGTGCAGCTCGGGCATGCCGTTGGCCTTGGGGCCCTGAAAGCGCACCACGCAGACCAAGTCTTGATTTAGCTCGCCTGCCTTGAAGGCGGCCTTCACCGCTTCCTGATCGCTGAAAACCCGGGCCGGCGCCTCGACGATGCGGTGCTCGGGCTTGACGGCTGAAACCTTCATACAGCCGACCCCCAGGCTGCCGCGCAGCAGCTTCAGCCCGCCGGTTTCTTGGAAGGGGCGGCCGGCCGGGCGCAGAATCTCTTCGTTCAGGCTTTCGCCAGCACCGGCCTGCCAGACCACAGCGCCTTCGGGGGTCACCTTGGGCTCGCTGGTGTAGTGCGCCAGGCCGTCGCCGGCCACCGTGCGGGTGTCGGGGTGCAGCAGACCGCTCTCCAACAACTCGCCGATGACGAAGCCCAGGCCGCCGGCCGCGTGGAAGTGGTTCACATCCGCCAAACCATTGGGATAAACCCTGGCCAACAAGGGTGTCACTTCAGAGAGGTCGGCAAAATCCTCCCAGGTGACCTCAACCCCGGCCGCACGGGCCATGGCGATCATATGGATCACCAGATTGGTCGAGCCCCCGGTCGCGTGCAGCCCGACGATGCCGTTGACGAAGGCCTTCTCGTCCAGAATCGCCGAGACCGGGGTGAAGGCATTGCCTCTCGCCGAGAGCGCCAAGGCGCGCTGTGCCCCTTCGCGGGTCAGTGCGTCGCGCAGCGGCGTGTTGGGATTGACGAAGCTGGCACCAGGCAGATGCAGCCCCATGAACTCCATCAGCATCTGATTGCTGTTGGCGGTGCCATAGAAGGTGCAGGTGCCTGGGCCGTGGTAGGAGGCCAGTTCCGACTGCAGCAGGGTTGCCCGATCGACCTCGCCGGCGGCAAAGCGCTGACGCACCAGCGCCTTCTCCTTGTTCGAGAGCCCGGAGATCATGGGGCCGGCCGGCAGGAACACGGCCGGCAGATGACCGAAGGTGGCAGCGGCCATCACCAGGCCCGGCACGATCTTGTCGCAAACACCCAGAAAGACAACCGCATCGAAGCAGTTGTGCGTTAGGGCGACACCGGCCGCGAGCGCGATCACGTCGCGCGAGAAGAGCGAGAGCTCCATACCGGGCTGGCCTTGGGTGACGCCGTCACACATGGCAGGCACCCCGCCGGCAACTTGGGCCGTTCCGCCAACCGCACGCGCGGCCTCGCGAATAACGTCGGGAAAGCGCTCAAAAGGCTGATGCGCCGAGAGCATGTCGTTGTAGGCCGTGACGATGCCCAGATTGCCGCTCTGTCCCGTCGCGATGGCCTGCTGATCGGTTCCGGCAGCGGCCGCGGCATGGGCCAGGTTCCCGCAGCTCAGGTGTGCCCGTCCGGGTCCGGCTTCAATCGCGCGCTGACAGCGCTCCAGATAGATGCCCCGGCTCGTCTTGCTGCGCGAGACCACGCGGTCAGTGACGGCCTCTAGGGTGGCGTTGAGTGGCATCGCTACGGTCTCCCATCAGGTACGGGGCTGGCACTACTCAGCGTAGTAGATTGCGGTCTCACCCTTTCGGCGCAAGATCACACGGATCGGCGCTGCAGAGATCGATCCCTCCTGCTCTGCATGCTCGAGGGCAGTCAGTTTGGACGCACCGGCAATCAGAAGATAGGCCTTGCCGGCCTCCCTCAACACCCGGGCGCTCAGGGTGACGCGCGGCTCCGGCGCGCCAGGCGCGGAAAGAGCGACCAGCGCCGGCGCGGCCTCCGCCAAGGCTTCTTCCAAGTGATCTGCCTCCGGAAAGAGCGAGGCCGTGTGCCCATCCTCGCCCATGCCAACGACACAGACATCGAGCGGCAGGAGTTCTGACGCAAGGCGCCGACCAATCGCTGCCAGGCTCTCCCCCTCCTCATAGAGCGGCTGAAAGCTGGCTTTGATTGCCTGGTTCCGAAGCAGGCTGGCCCTGAGCAATCCCTGATTGGACCGAGGCGAGTCTGACGGCAGGCAGCGCTCGTCGGTGAGCGTGACGGTGACCGCAGACCAGGACAGGGCTTGCTTCGACAAGGCCTCAAGAAAAGCTGCCGGCGTGGTGCCACCTGGAACCGCGAGGCTGGCGCGCCCGCGCGCTGTGATGGCGGTGCGCAGATCGCCGGCTACGGCTGCAGCCAGAGCCGACGCTTGGTCCTCGCGCGACGGAAAGTCCAGGCGCTCAGCCATTGCTGTCGATCTCGCGCCAGCGGCGCTCGTCACGGTGCAAGAGCATCAAGGCATCCTCAGGTCCGGAGCCGCCGCTGTCGTAGGGGCTGGGTTGCCGAGCGGCGGCGGCCCAGGCAGCGATGATGGAATCGGCCCAAGCCCAAGCGGCCTCCACCTCGTCGCCGCGCATGAAGAGGGTCTGATCGCCTCTGATTACGTCCATCAGCAGCCGCTCATAGGCGTCAGGCATGCGGATTCCCGCCGGTTCCAGAGCCTTGGCGAAAGACATGTCCAGCGGCGTCTCGATCAGACGCATGCCGCCCGGCCCCGGTTCTTTCACTGTCATCCGCAAGGTGATCCCTTCATCAGGTTGCAAGCGGATGATCAGCACATTGCCGCGCAGGTGACTGCTGTGGGTCGGAAAAATCGAATGCGGCGGGTCCTTGAAGACCACCACGATTTCCGACAGCCGTGCACGCAAGCGCTTGCCGGTCCTAAGATAGAAGGGCGTGCCGGCCCAGCGCCAGTTCTGCACCTGGGCGCGGATGGCGACATAGCTCTCGGTAATGCTGTTGGGATCGCCGACCTCGTCGCGATAGCTGGGGCCGGTTGGCCCGGCGCGGTACTGGCCGCGCACGGTGTCCTCTTCAATCTCCTGTGGCCCAATCGGCTGCAGGGCACGAATGACCTTCAGCTTCTCGTCGCGCACAGCATCGGGATCGAAGTGCGCCGGCGGCTCCATCGCGGTCAAGCAGAGCAGCTGCATCAGATGGTTCTGCATCATGTCCCGCATGGCGCCGTTCTTGTCGTAGTACTCACCGCGCCCGCCGACGCCCAGGGTCTCGGCCACTGTGATCTGGACGTGGTCCACGTGCTGCGCATTCCACAGCGGCTCGAAAAGAGCATTGGCGAAGCGGATTGCCATCAGGTTCTGGACCGTTTCCTTCCCCAGATAGTGATCGATGCGATAGAGCTGCCCTTCGTCGAAGTGCTCTGCCAGGCGCTGGTTAAGCTTGCGCGCCGTTGCCAGATCCCGCCCGAGAGGCTTTTCGATGACGATCCGGCATTGGGGCGTGGCAAGTCCGCCGTCCGACATGCGCTGACAGATCGGCGCAAAGAAGCGCGGCGCGACAGAGAGGTAGAAAGCCCGCACGCGCTCCCCCGGCGGCCCCAGGATCTCCGCCAGCTCGGCCCAGCCCTCATCACTGTTCGCATCCACATGGACATAGCTCAGCATCTCCAGGAAGTGCTCCAGCACCTTTGGCTTCAGCTGCGCTGGTTCGACATGCTCCTCCAGTGCGGCGCGCGCCTGCGCCCGGAAATCCTCATTGCTGAGTTCGCTGCGCGCCGCCCCGATCACGCGCGAGCCCAAAGGCACCTGTCCGGCGCTCAGCCGCAGATAGAGGCTGGGCAACAGCTTGCGATGGGCCAAGTCTCCGGTTGCACCGAAGACGACAAGATCGAAGGGATCGACCGGTATGATTCGTCCAGCCACCGTGACACTCCTCTTTCGGTCATCGGCAGGGGTTCAGGAGAACCCCAGTTCGAGCTGCTCCCTTCTAGGCCGGTCTATCGTCCGACAGATCAAGTCCGCAAAGTGGCGCGGCAGCTAGAAGAGGTTCAAGCCCAGGAAGAAACGCATGATGAAGGCGTTGGCAATGTCGACAAAGAAGGCTCCGACCAGGGGTAGGATGATGAAGGCCTGGGGTGCCGGACCGTGGGTCTTGGTCACGGCGGTCATGTTGGCGATTGCGGTCGGTGTCGCCCCCAAGCCGAAGCCGGCAAAGCCCGAACTCAAGACCGTCGCCAGATAGTCGCGGCCCATCAGGGGAAAAACCAGGAACATGATGTAGGCCACCACGCCCACCACCTGGGCCAAGAGGATGATGAGCAGCGGACCGGCCAGATCGGCCATCTCCCAAAGCTGCATGCCCATCAAGGACATGGCGATGAAGAGGCCGAGCGAAAAGTCGGAGACGATGGCCAGCGCTCTGGTCCGCGCCGGCCAGCGCAGGTTCGGCAGGATGTGGGGAACCGTGTTCGACAGCAGGATCGCGATCAAGAGGCAAGAGACGAAGAGCGGCAGCTTGAGGCCGATGTCAGCAAAGGCCTGGTCCAGGAAGTAGCCGATGATGATGGCGATGTGCATCACCAGGATCACGCTCATGATGCTGACGTGATTGATCTGCTCAGTCTTTTCCAACTCATGCGGAATGCCGACCAGCAAGCGCTCCCCCTCGCTCTCCGTCACGGTGTTGCGGCGCAGCAGGAACATGGCAATCGGCCCGCCCAAGAGGCCGGCGATCACCAGACCGAAGGTGGCCGATGCGATCCCCACCTCCAGGGCATTGGCGATGCCATAGTCGGCGGCGATGTCAGGCGCCCAGGCGATGACAGTGCCATGCCCGCCGATCAGAGAGGAGGATCCGACGAGGACACCCATCGCCGCCGGCTGCCCGATCGTGCCGGCCGCCAAGACGCCGACCAGGTCTTGGAACACGATGTAGAAGAGCGTCAGGATCAAGAAGATCAGCAGCGGTTTGCCGCCGGCGATGAGGTCGCGAATGCTGGCATTGATCCCGATTGTGGTGAAGAAATAGACCAGCAAGAGATCGCGCGAGGTCAGATCAAACTCCAGGCTGACACCAAGCAGCAAGTAGAGCAACAAAACCACGACCGCCGCCAGAATGCCGCCGGTGACGGGCTCAGGAATGTTGAAGTTCCTGAGGAAAGCAACGCGCTGATTGACGTTCATGCCAACAAAAAAGACGACGATCCCGATCGTGTAGGTTAGGAAACCATCGACCTCGACGAGATTGCTTTCCATCGGCTTTGTTCTCCAGGGGTGTTACTATTCGGGAGCAGCGCGATCCTCTGCAAAGGATCTTACGGCCTCGGGCGCGAAGTCATAGTGCCTGCTGCAAAACTGGCAGACGGCTTGGACACGACCATCGGGCAAGGTCATCTCGTGGATCTCTTCAGCGCTCAGGCTCGCCAAGACCGAAACCAGTCGCTCCCGCGAACAGCGGCAGAGGTCCACCAGCGGCATTGTCGGGTGCAGAGTGATCTCTTCCTCGTGGAACAGGCGGTGCACCAGGTCCGATGCGGAGAGATCCGCTGTCAGCAGTTCTTGATCGGTCAGGGTCGCCATCAGGATGGTCGCGCGGCGCCACCCCTCTTCGCGTGCTTCCAAGAGGTCGGGATGCTCGCTGCCGTACTGGCTGGCCGGTAGGCGTTGCAGGATCAAGCCGGCGGCGCCGATGCCGCCATTGGCATCGGTGGCCAGGTGGATGGCACTGGGAAGCTGCTCGCTCTGCTGAAAATAGTGCAACACACAGTCGGTCAGGCTGGCGCCAGAGAGTTCGACGATCCCCTGATAGCGCTGCCCTTCTTCGTTGCGATCGACCGTAAACGCCAGATAGCCCGGCCCGCAGAGCCGCGGCAGAGAGGGGCTCGGCTCCTGCTCCAAAAGGGCCTCCAGGGCCGACGCATCCACATCGGCATAGCCGCGAATTGCGCCCCTAGAATCCACATCGGCGACCAACAGCTTCAAGGGGCCCTCACCGCGAAGCTGCAGGGTGAAGACGCCCTCGTACTTCATCATCGACGAGAGACCGCCGGCCAGCAACAGGAACTCCGACAGCAGGCGTGCCACCGGCTCCGGGTAGGCATGGCGACCCAGAATCTCGCTCAGGGCGGGGCCCAGGCGGATCACCCGGCCGCGAACACCGGCCGAGCCGATCACGAAAGGAAGGACAAAGTCCTCTCCCACAGTAACCGTCATGACCATCCTCTCAGAGTTTGTTTCGGAAGCGGTCGCACGCGTCGGCAGATAGCATGCGACCGCCAGATCGGGCGGCTTAGAGCAGATCGCAATCAGGTGGAACCACCTGTTCGCGTGAATCTGCTCTGTTTCTCATGCGTGTAGAGCATGATTCAGACGACAAATCGTTTAGATTTGACGTCATCATGCTCTAGGCCCCCAGGCACCAGGTCAAGATTCCCTTTTGCGCATGCAGGCGGTTTTCGGCCTCGTCCCAGACGGCCGACTGCGGACCGTCCATCACCTCGGCCGTCACCTCTTTGCCGCGATAGGCCGGCAGGCAATGCAGGAAGATGGCATCCGGTGCTGCCTTGGCCATCACCTCTCCATTGACCTGATAGGGCGTCAAGAGCCGTCGTCGCCGCTCGCTGTCGCCCACATCGTCGCCCATCGAGACCCAGGTATCGGTCACCACGCAGTGTGCGCCCGACACGGCCTGATCGACCTCGGTGGTGACATTGACCGAACCACCTTCCGCCTTGGCCCAATCCAGCAAGTTAGAGCCAGGTTCCAGCCCCTGCGGGCAGGCCAACCAGAGCTCGAACCCGAAGCGCACGGCCGCATGGATCCAGGTCGCTGCCATGTTGTTGCCGTCACCGACCCAGGTCACGCGCTTGCCGGTAATCGGCCCGCGACGCTCCTCAAAGGTCATGAGGTCGGCCATCAGTTGGCAGGGATGGGTGCGATCGGTCAGGCCGTTGATCACCGGAACGGTGGCATAGTCCGCCAGCTCCAAGAGCTTCTCGACCAGGGTCGTGCGGATCATGATGGCGTCGACATAGCGCGACAGCACGCGGGCCGTGTCAGCTATGGTCTCACCGCGACCCAGCTGCGTGCCCGAGGGTTCCAGCACGATCGGCTGTCCACCCAATTGATGGATGCCGACCTCAAAGGAGACGCGGGTGCGGGTCGAGGGCTTTTCGAACACCAGCGCGATCGATTTCCCGGCCAGAGGCTGTGCGTTGCCGCCGGGCGGCTGGCCACGCTTATAGGCCAGACCGCGATCCAGGATGTCCCTCAGGTCGTCCGGAGAGAGGGCGTCTATGTCCAGAAAGTGCTTGGGTCTGTTCATGCTTTCGCTCATGCCGCCGCCGTCCCGGCGGCTGCTTCCGCAGCCACCTGATCCAGGATCTCGACCGCCTGGTCGATCTCAGCCTCGGTCACGATGAGCGGCGGGATGATCCGCAGCACGTTCTCAGCCGCCGGTACACACAAGAGCCCGGCCTCACGCAGGGCCGTCAGCATCTCGCCGGCCGGCGGGTGACACTTGAGGCCGCGCAGCAGTCCGGCCCCCCGTGCCTCGGCATAGATCGAGGGGTGCTTGGCCACCAAACCCTCCAACTTACCACCCAGATAGTGCCCTCGCGCGGTGACCTCCTCGAGGAAACCATCGGACAGCAGCACATCCAGGACGGCATTGCCGACCGCCGTCGCCAAGGGATTGCCGCCATAGGTGGAGCCATGGGTGCCGGCGACCATGCCCTGGGCAGCTTTGGCCGTGGCCAGGCAGGCACCCAGCGGGAAGCCGCTGCCGATCCCCTTGGCGGTGGCCAGGACATCAGGCTGAATCTCGGCCCACTCATGGGCGAAGAGTTTGCCGCTGCGGCCCATGCCACACTGCACCTCGTCCAGGAACAGCAGCAGGCCGAACTCGTCACAGACCTCGCGCAAGCCCCGCATGAAGTCCAGGTCGGCAGCACGGATGCCGCCCTCGCCTTGAATCGGCTCAACCAGAATGGCGGCCGTTTCGTCGGTCACAGCGGCGCGCACCTCGTTCATGTTACCGAAGGCCACATGGTCAAAGCCCGGCACCTGCGGCTCGAAACCGGCCAGGTATTTCTCATTTCCGGCAGCCGCCAAGGTGGTGAGCGTGCGGCCGTGGAAGGCGCCCTGACAGCCGATGATGCGCCAGCGCTGTGGCTGGCCGGTCTCGTCATGATACTTGCGCACCACCTTGATGCCGCACTCCACCGCCTCCACGCCGGAGTTGGTGAAGAAGATCTGCTCGGCAAAGGAGTGCGCGCAAAGCCGCTCGGCCAATCGCTCCGACTGTGGGATGCGATAGAGGTTGGAGATGTGCCAGAGCTTCCGGCCCTGCTCCTCCAAGGCCGCCACCACCTGGGGATGGCAATGGCCAAGCGAATTGACCGCGATCCCCGACGCAAAGTCCAGGTATCGTCGCCCGCCCTCGGCGAAGAGCCAGCAGCCCTCTCCCCGCTCGAAGGCGATGTCGATCCTGTTGTACGTCGGCATAAGACCGCCGGTCATTGCTTTGTCCTTCCTGACAAGACGTGGAATGAAATAGGCCTCGAGAACCAACTCCTATCTGAGACTGGCTCTTCTGAGGCCTAGCGATCCGACTAAAGCGACCGCTGGGCTGCCTGTCAACGCCAGCCACCCCGCAGACACCGGCGTTCTTTGCAAGCGAACCATCTCTTTTTGCGGAGCGGGCAGCCCGGCGCTTCAGATGTCGGGCCCGCGTGATCGGTTGGCAAGCGAGCGGGCGTCGCTCGGCGCCCAAGGCCGGAGACGCGCGTGCGGCCTTGGGCGCCCCGGCCGGGGCCTTTGCGGCTTCTACCAAGACGCGCACAACCTCTCCCTCACAGTCTTTGCGAAGGATTCACAACAATCACCATTAATTACATCTCACCTGTCTGTTTACACCAAACGAGCGAGGTTGTATCCTCCAAATGAACCTATGTTTAAAGTTTTTGCGCTGCAGGGTTGATGCGTGTCGCAGGTGTCTCTTGGGCCCACCGATCGACAGCACCCCGAAGCGAATGATCGACGACCGAAGCGTGGAGGAGGAAGCTAGGGATGGACACCATCATTTATGGCACCGACGGACCCGACACGCTCTTCGGAGCCGGCTACAATGCCACGATCTATGGGCTGGACGGCAACGACACCCTGCGCGGTCTGACCGGCGACGATGACCTCTTCGGCGGTTCGGGGGCGGACTCGCTCTACGGCGGGACTGGCGCCGATACGGCCAGGGGCGGCAGTGGCAACGACGTGATCGGCGGTGGCGGTGGCAAAGACAGTCTCTTTGGCGAGGCCGGAAACGACCGCGTCTTCGGCGGCATCGACGAGGATGGTCTCTTCGGCGGCAGCGGCGCGGACTCTCTGCGCGGCCTCATGGGTGATGACTCTCTCTTTGGAGCGGACGGCGCGGATACCCAGCAAGGCGACAGCGGGGCCGACCTGCTGGACGGTGGGGCCGGCGCCGACACCCTGGACGGGGGCAGCGGCGACGACACGCTCTTCGGGCGCAGCGGCAGCGATCTCCTCCTCGGGCGCGACGGCGCCGACACCATCAACGGCGGCGACGAGGGCGACCTGGCCTACGGCGGCAGCGGTGCCGATCGCCTCGTCGGCAGCGTCAAGGCCGACACCCTGCATGGCGACAGCGCGAACGACAGCATCTCCGGTGCCGGTGGCGATGATAGGCTGATCGGTGGCCGCGGTGAAGACATCCTTGAAGGCGACAGCGGTGCCGACACCCTTGACGGCGACAGCGGGGCCGACCTGCTGGACGGTGGCTCCGGCGCCGATACCCTGGACGGGAGCAGCGGCGACGACACCCTCTTCGGGCGCAGCGGCAGCGATCTCCTCTTCGGGCGCGATGGCGCCGACACCATCAACGGCGGCGACGAGGGCGACCTGGCCTATGGCGGCAGCGATGCCGATCGCTTGGTCGGCAGTGTCGAGACCGACACCCTTCATGGTGACAGTGGGAACGACAGCATCTCCGGGGCGGATGACAACGACCGCCTCTTCGGGGGGGCGGCGGCCGACTGGCTGGAAGGCGACAGCGGCGCCGACACCCTGGACGGGGGCAGCGGCGACGACACCCTCTTCGGGCGCAGCGGCAGCGACCTGCTCTTCGGGCGCAACGGCGCCGACACCATCAACGGCGGCGACGAGGGCGACCTGGCCTATGGCGGCAGCGATGCCGATCGCCTGGTCGGCAGTGTCGAGACCGACACCCTTCATGGTGACAGTGGGAACGACAGCATCTCCGGGGCCGGCGGCAACGACACGCTGATCGGCGGCCGCGGGATCGATACCCTTGCCGGCGATACCGGTAACGATGTCTTCCTGGTCGGGCTGGACGAGGCAGCCAGCGGCAACAGCTTCGACGGCGGCATCGGTGTCGACACCATCGTATTGATCACCGCGGCCGAGTTGGCAAGCGGGGTCAGCGTCTTCGGCGTAGAGCACACCATCCGGATCGGCACCTCCGGCAACGACCTCCTCTCGGGGTCCGACCAGCCGGACACGATCTATGGTCTCGCCGGCGACGACAACCTCTACGGCCTGAACAGCGTCGACAGCCTCTTCGGGGACACGGGCAATGATGCGCTTCGAGGAGGCAACGGCGACGACAGGCTCTATGGTGGAGCCAATGCAGATGTGCTGCGCGGGTCCGCAGGCGATGACAGCCTCTATGGTGGTGCCAATGCAGACCGTCTCTACGGTGCCAATGGAGCCGACAGGCTCTATGGTGGTGCCGATGCAGATGTGCTGCGCGGGTCCGCAGGCGATGACAGCCTCTCTGGTGGCGGTGGGGCGGATTCCCTCTATGGAGGCGACCAGGTCGATCGGGGCTTTGGCGGAACGGGAAACGATCGGGTCACCGGTGGGACCGGCAACGACAAGCTCTACGGTGCTGCGGGTGACGACCGCCTCGTAGGCGGCGTTGGCGATGACACCCTCTATGCCGGAGAGGGCCGGGACACGCTCTCCGGCGACGCCGCGGCCGACACCCTGGTGGTCCGCAGCGGCGGCGAGCTGACCGACGCCAAGACCTTCTTCGGCGGTGCCGGGACCGATACCCTCTTGCTGCTGTCGATCACCTCGCTGACGGTCGGACTCGAGGTCAGCGGGATCGAAGTCGGCACCCTCTCCGGCACCAGCGGTAACGACAGCCTGGTGGGGCGCAGCTTCCTGCAGCGCCTCTTCGGTCTCAGCGGCAACGACATCTTGAGCGGCGCGACCGCTGCGGCGACCCTGACCGCCGGCTCCGGCGCGGACCGGGCCTATGGTTTGACCGGCAACGACAGCCTCTTCGGCGGCGAGGGCGAGGACTCCCTCTATGGGGGCCTGGGCAACGACAGCATCGATGGCGGTGAGGATAACGACTCCCTCTTTGGGGGCCTCGGCAACGACAGCATCGATGGCGGCCTGGGTGTCGACACGCTGAGCGGAGGGAGCGGCGACGACAGCATCGACGGTGCTGCCAACAGCGACAGGATCTTCGGAGCGACCGGTGCCGACCGCCTCCTCGGCAGCGCCGGGAACGACATCCTGGACGGTAGTGCCGGCAGCGACACGCTGTACGGGGGCAGTGGCCAGGACATACTGACGGGCGGCAGCGGCGCAGATAGCCTCTATGGCGGCAATCAGAACGATCTCTTCATCGTGCGCAGTCAGGGTGAGATCGCCGCGGTCAACCTCTTCGACGGTGGCGCCGGGACCGACACCCTGGTGCTGGAGCTGGCCGCGAAGATCACCACCAACATTGAAGCGACTTCGATCGAGTTCTTGAACCTCTACGGCACCTCCGGCAGCGATAGCTTCCTGAAAGGTGACTCGCGAACCAACACCATCAAGGGCCTGTCAGGTGACGATCTCGCCCTTTATGGCCGAGACGGCGATGACTTCATCTACGGCGGTGCGGGCGAAGAGCTTGGTCTCTATGGCGGCAACGGAGATGACCTCATCAAAGGAGGCGAAGGAAATGACACACAACTTTTGGGCCAGACTGGCGCTGACAGGATCGAGGGCGGCGATGGCAATGATGTCTTCCTATACGGCGGCCTTGGGGTCGACTCGATTTTCGGTGGCTCGGGAGACGACACCCTAAACGTGGCCAACCTGGCCGAGCTGCAGTCGGGTGGTTTTTTCGACGGTGGCACCGGCAACGATACCCTTATCCTCAACGGGTTCAGCACGATACCGAACGGCGTCACCTTGACCAGCATAGAGCACACCCTTTTCTACGGCTGAACGGAGAACGGGCGGCAGAGCAGCGAATGGAAGGAAGCAAAGGATGGACACCATCATTTACGGGACCGACGGACCCGATACGCTCTTCGGGTCGGGCTATGATGCCAGCATCTTGGGGTTGGGCGACGACGACACGCTCTCGGGGCGTGACGGCGATGACGCGCTCTTCGGCGGCCTGGCGGCGGACTCGCTCTATGGCGGTGCTGGGGTCGATACCGCCGCGGGCGGCAGCGGCGACGACCTGATCGGCGGTGGTGCCGGCGATGACAGTCTGCGGGGGGGTCTGGGCGATGACCGCCTCTTCGGGGGCAGCGGCGAGGATCGCCTCGCCGGCGGCGATGGTGCCGACAGCCTGCGCGGTCTGCGCGGTGACGACACCCTCTTCGGGCAGAGCGGCAACGACCGGCTGAGCGGCGATGAGGGAGACGACCGGCTGGCGGGTGGCTCCGGCGCCGACACCCTGGACGGGGGCAGCGGCGACGACACCCTCCTGGGGCGCAGCGGCAGCGATCTCCTCTTCGGGCGCAATGGCGCCGACACCATCAACGGCGGCGACGAGGGCGACCTGGCCTATGGCGGCAGCGGGCGCGACCGCCTGGTCGGCAGCGTCGCGGCCGACACCCTCTATGGCGACAGCGCCGGCGACAGCCTCTCCGGCGCCGGCGACAACGACCGCCTCTTCGGGGCGGCGGGGGCCGACCGGCTGCAGGGGGGCAGCGCTGCCGACCTCCTCTACGGCGGCTCGGCCGGGGACAGCCTCTTCGGCGACCAGGGGACGGACTGGCTGCGCGGCGGTGCCAACAAGGACTGGCTCTTCGGCGGTCTGCAGTCGGACTGGCTCTTCGGCGACCAGGGCGCGGACAGCCTCTTCGGGGACAGCGGCAGCGACACCCTGCGCGGTCTCGAGGGCAATGACCTCCTTTATGGCGGCAGCGGTGCCGACCGCCGGCACTTCGGCGGCAGCGGGGTGGACAGTCTCTACGGAGGGGGCGGCAAGGACACCAGCCTTCTGGGGAACAGCGGCGACGATCGGATCTCCGGCGACAGCGGCGCCGATATCTTTCTGATCGGCGATCTGGGCGACGACCGGGTGTTCGGCCGCGATGGCGACGATTCCCTGCTCTACGGCGGCAGTGGCTCCGACGGCATCCTTGGGGGCCTGGGCGCCGATCGCGGGCTCTTCGGTGGCAGCGGTTCGGACAGCCTTTGGGGTGGCAGCGGTGCGGACCTCATCTACGGCGGCCACGGCGATGATGGCTTCGCCTTCGGAGGCACCGCGTCCGATACGATCTTCGGCGGTGAAGGCGAGGACAGGAACTTCTACGGAGATGGCGACGCCGACACGATCTTTGGCGGCCAAGGCGATGACAGACATCTCTTTGGCGGGACCTCCTCAGCGGGCGTGTCTGTCGACGATCTGCTCTACGGTGGAGAGGGGAACGATGCCTTCATGAAGGGCGGCAGCGGAGCGGACACGCTCTTTGGTGGATCGGGTCAGGACAGCGGCCTTGCGGGAACCAGCGGCGCCGACACCCTTGCCGGGGATAGCGGCGATGACCAGAGGCTCTACGGACAGGACGGCGATGACAGCGTCTCGGGCGATGAGGGAGACGACAGCTATCTTTTCGGCGGGTCAGGCGCCGACAGGCTCTTCGGCGGCTCGGGTGACGATACCTTGCTCTTCGGCGGCAGCGGCATCGACTCGGTTTTCGGCGGAGCGGGTGACGACACCCTGAACGCGGCCAAGCAGGCCGAGCTGGTCTCCGGCGACCTCTTCGACGGCGGCGCCGGCGTCGACAGCCTGGTGCTGGGCAGGGGCGTCACCCTGCCGGCCGGCGTCACCCTCACCAACATCGAGTTCATCGTCTACGGCTGACCGGGGCTTTGCTTGGTGGCTGAGTTGGGAGGAGGCCATGGACATCATCATTTACGGCACCGACGGACCCGATACGCTCTTCGGGACCGTCTGTTGCATCATTTCCCCCTGGGCGCGATCCAGTCAGCCGACCCTCTGATGCCGGCGTTGCTTTCAAACGAACCCTCTCTTTTTGCGGAGAGAGACACTCAGCTCTTCAGATGCCAAGAGCGTACAATCAGACGCCAAGCGATGAGGCCGAGGGTGAGCGAGAGCAACATCAGGTAGGCAGCGCCGACCATGGCGTCGCTATCGCCTCTGCCCAGGAGGCCGGCGCGAAAGCCGTCGAAGGCGTAGTAGACCGGATTTGCTTCCAGGAAGACCCGACCAAAGTCCGGCAAATCCTCCTTCAGGTAGAAGGTCCCGGAGAGGAAGGCCAGCGGCAGGATGAAGAAGGCTTCGGCAAAGGTGTAGTGGTCCCACTTTTCTGCCCAGAGACCGACGAAGAGACCGACCAGAGCGAAAAGCAAGAGCGCAAGGAAGGCAAAGGCCAGGGCCGAGAGCGGCCAGGCCAAGGGCCAGGACACAAAGGGCGACATGGCCAAAGCAACCAGGAGACCGACCAGAAGGCCGTTGGTCAAGGCACTGGCGAGCCAGGCGAGCAGCATCTCGAAGGCCGTCAGCGGTGCGGTCAGGACGTCCTGCATCATCCCCTCCATCTTGTCCTGGAGGAGCGGCATGGCGAGGCTCTCGAAGGCTGCGTGGCAGGCAGCAAAGATAACCACGCCGGCAGCGATGAAGCTCTCCCAGCCGACACCCGGCCAGACCTCGCCGCGGCTGCTACGTGCCAAGACAAAGACAATCAGGAAGAGGAAGGAGGAGGCCAGAGGACCCGCCAAGCCCTCGACCCAATGGCTTAAGAACCGGACGACTCCGTGGCGATAGAGGGCGGCCAGTCCGCGCAGGTTGATTACCCCAAAGCGGCGAACGGCCAGCATAGCTCTGCGCTATGCTTTGAGGCGCCAGCCGCGGTGAACCAGGCGCTGTGCCAACAGCAAGAGGCCTAGGTTGACGGCAAGCAGATAGATGGCACCGACCAGAAGCGAGGTGTCGGCCCGTCCCAAGAAGCCGTAGCGCACGCCGTCGATCATGTAGAAGAAGGGGTTGACCAGGGCGATGATCTGCCAGTCCTCCGGCAGGCGACTCAAGGAATAGAAGGTGCCCGAGAGGAAAGAGAGCGGCATGATCACGAAGTTGGTGACGGCCGCGATGTGATCGAACTTTTCGGACCACATACCGCCCAGGAAGCCCAGCAGGGCCAGCATCGTGCTGGCATTCACCGCGAAGAAGAGGATTGCCAGGGGATCAGCGAAAGGCAGGTCCACGAAGAGGCTCATGGCCAAGGTCACTGCCACCCCGACCAAGAGGCCGCGTGTCACCCCGGCGGCCGCAAAGCCCAGCACGAACTCCCAGGAAGAGAGCGGCGGCATCAGAACATCGACGATGTTGCCCTGGACCTTGGCGATCACCATGGAGGAGGAGGTGTTGGCAAAGGCGTTCTGCAACAAAGCCATCACGATCAAGCCCGGCGCCAGGAACTGGTCATAGCTGAAGCCGCTCACCATGCTCTGGCGCGACAGCGCCAGGGTGAAGATGGCGAGGAACAGCAGGGTGGTGACCACCGGCGCCAAAACCGTCTGGGTGAAGACGTTCAGAAAGCGCTGCACCTCTTTGCAGTAGAGCGTCCAGAGGCCGCGCCCATTGAGCAGGCCGACCCGCCTTGGCCCCAGGTGCGGCCGGGGCACCGCAGCGACCTTGCCGTCGCCACGCTGCAGGCGTGAGGTGCTGAGTTCGTCCAAAGGCATGGCTGGATCACTTATTGGCATTGCCACTCCGCTGCAAGACACCTGCAGGCAATGCTATCATGCGCGCCATGGAACATGTGGAAGAAGGCGACGCCCCGGCGAAGCGGCAAGGGAAGCCCAAAACCAGGCGACGGATGACCGAAGCCTCGGCGCGCAATCAGGCCCTGGCCTACCTGGCGCGCTATGCCGCCAGTCGCCACCGGGTCGAGCGTTTCCTGCTGCGCCGCTTGCGACGTGCCGAGGAGGAAGGGCGGGCCGCCATCGGGCCGGAGCAGATCCAGTCTTTGCTGGACGACCTTTCGCGCCTGGGTCTGATCGATGACGAGGCCTTTGCGCTGACCAAAGCCAGGAGCCTGGCCAGGCGCGGCCTCTCAGAGCGGGGCATCAGGGCCCGACTGGCGGACTTCGGCATCTCTGCCGACGACGCCCAGGCGGCCATCGCGGCGCTGGACCTGGAGGTTGCGAGCGAGGAGGCCCGCGCCTGGCATTACTGCAAACGGCGGCGGATAGGACCTTACCGCTCTCACGACACCCGCGCGGACAATCGGCAGCGCGACCTGGCCGCGCTGGGGCGTCGGGGTTTCAGCTACGATACGGCCAAGGCGGTTGTGGATGCCGCTCACGATCCGGGCGCCCTCACTCACGAAATTGCGCCAAATGATGATCGCGAGAAAGACTAGACAGGTTACAGGTTGAGACGCCAAGTCTATGGTTATGCTCATGCTATCGTTTCGCCATTCCAGAGAGGATCGCCTCATGACGCCACGACCCTTTCGGCTGTCTCTGATCTTGTTGCTGCTCTCGGCTGTCAGCTTCGCGGCGCCGGCTGGCGCTGTGAGGATGATCACCAACGACGCAACGCCCAGCCAAGAGTTCGAAGAGGCCATCGCGCTGATCGATGACGAGCTCTATCACGAGGCGATCGACCTGCTGGAAGATGTGGCCGAGGCCGAGCCCAACAGCGCCGATGTCTGGAGTCTGCTGGGCTTCTCCTATCGCAGCGTCGGCAACACCGAGCGCGCCTTTGCCGTCTACAACAAGGCGCTGCTGATCAATCCCGACCACATCGGGGCCAACGAGTACCTGGGAGAGCTCTATCTGCAGGTCGGTGACCTCGATAAGGCCAAAGCGCAGCTGCGGATCATCGACACGGCCTGTGTCGTCGGCTGTCCCGAGGTCGATCAGTTGCGCGCCGCGATCAAGGCCTTCGAGGCGAAACAATAGCGGCTCAGTCTGGAGACACACTAGCCCGCTTGGCGTTTCCAGCCAGGCTGGCCAGGTCTTCCGGGCGCTCCACGATCAGGATCTTCAGCGGCTCTTTGCGGCCGCGAATAGGGGTTGTTGCCTGCTTTAGGCCGCTTGTCTCCAGTCCAGCCTTGCGCGCGGTTTCTTCAGAGAAGATCAGCAGTGCCCTATGCTCTTTGGTCAGCTGCTCCAGGCGGCTGGCCGTGTTGACCGTGTCGCCGATGGCAGTCAACGCGCGCGCTGCGCCGTAGCCCATTTCTCCGACGACGGCGGTGCCGACGTGGACGCCGATGCCGATGCGCAGAGGCTGTTGCAGGTCATGCGAGAGTGCCCGGTTGATATCGTCGATCGCCTTGCCCATGGCGGCCGCCGCGGACAAGGCCTGACGGCAGGCTTCGTCGGCGTCACCGTCCAGACCGAAGAGCGCCATCACGCCGTCACCGATGAACTTGTCCACATGCCCGCCGGCTCCCTCCAGCGCCAAGGCGATGGCCCGGAAATAGCGATTGAGCAGAAAGACCACGTCATAGGGCAGCATGGCCTCGCTGATCGAGGTGAAGCCGCGAATGTCGGCGAAGAGCACGGCGATCTCGCGCTCCTCTCCCGGTCTCGGCGCCGGCCGCCGAGAGGCCTCGTTGGGACCGACGCCAGGCGCCAGCAGGGGTTCAACCTCGACATGCGCCAAGGGGCGTGTCTGACAGGCAAGCCGCACATCGGGCGGCGCATTGACCCCGCGCAGCACGCGCTTTTCTTCTGCAGTCGCGAAGGGGAGCTGACGAATGCCATCAATGACCCGGACCCGACAGGTCGAGCAGCGCCCACGACCACCGCAAACCGATGCATGAGCAATGCCATTCAGCTGGCTCGCCTCCAGGATCGAGGTGCCGAGCGGCACGGTCACCCTGCGCCCCCCCGGATAGGAAATCTTGACCTGATTGCTGCGCCCGCGCAGCAGCGCACGCAGGCCACGACCGCCCAAGGTCAAGCCCAGCAGAACGCCATAAGCGATTAGTAGGTTGGTCTCCAGAGCGTAGATCTGATCGACGGCCGCCTCAGGCGGCAGGTTCATTTCTGTGATTCTAGCGTTGAGCCATGAAGAGCGGCTGGAGAGATAGATGATCTCGCGCCCCGCCGCCACGATCCCAGCCAGAGCGACGAGGGGAAAAGCGATGAAGAGCGTCAGCAAGCGATCGCGCCACCGCGCGAAGCCCGGCTTCAGGCGCAGCCAATACCAGACGCCCAGCGCACCATGGGTCCAAGCGATCAAGAGAACCAAGACCTGCTGCACGCCTTGCCAGGGCTCAAAAACGAAATAGAGCAGCAGGATGTAGACGTAATCGGCTTTGAGATCATAGACGGCGCTGGCGTAGGCGGTACCCAGCACGTGGATCACCAAGAGCGGCGGAATCAAGAGCCCGAGGAGAAGCTGCGAGATCTCCGGCAAGGGCAGATTCTTGAGGCTCTTGCGCGCGAAGAAGGCATAGAGGCCAAGAGACATGTGCAGCAACGCCACGGCCAGCAGCAGGAACTGCATGGGTGGATTGCTCCAGACAGCCATGAAGATCTCGAGACCGGCAGCCAGCGCCCGATAGCCGAAGAGACCCGCCGCGTGATTGATCAGGTGACAAATCACGAAGAACAGGAGAAAGAGCCCGGAATAGAGACGCATGCGTCGCAACACGACCAGCTAAACCTCCCGCTTCGCTCCGGACGCAGCGCTACTTCTGGTCGCCCGCAATAGTCATTCCAAGCGGGTCATCAAGGAGAAACCCGCCCGCACTCCGCCTTCGATTAGCAACCGACAACACTGTTCTCACGCACTGCGACAGACTGCGCGGTCTGCTATCGAAAAAAGGCGGATCGGCACTCTAGACGCAGGGCCCCCGAAGCGCCAAGTAAGGCGCTGACTTTTCCCCGTCACTCTTTAGCGAGAAAGACCTCCGCGGCCATGCAGAACGCGAGTCCGGAAACCTTGTCCCTGGGCAGTTTGGCAGGCGACCGCCAGTCGCGGCGCGCCGAGCGTCGTCGTCGTGTGCGCGAAGGTCTCTTCGACACCTCCATTCCTTCCCCCTGCATCGCTGTTTGTCAAATGGACACAGACAATCGCTTCTGCATCGGCTGCAAGCGCAGCCTGGATGAGATTCGCGATTGGATGATCATGACGGCGAACGAGAAGCAGTCGGTCCTGGATCGCATCAGCGAGGAAGGATGAGGCAAGCGCTCGGGGTTGCTAGCGGCTAGCGCTGCGCCTCTCCGGCATCTTTAGGCTCGTGATCCAGGTTTTCATACTGGCCGTCCAGCGCGATCGTATGCTGGGTTTGCCAGTCGCCTAGTGCGTCCCGGGAACGGTCTCGGGCCGCGGCCAGCTCAGAGACCAGCCGAAAGGCCTCGCCACGGGACAGGTGTTCCGCCTCTGCTTCGATCTGATTCGCCAAATCCTCCAACTCGCTGGCACCAAAGAGTCCTGCTGAGCCCTTGATGGAGTGGCTGACCTTGACCAGGGTGTCGCTGTCCATTTCCTTGGCAGCCTGCTGCAAGGCCGCCATTCTCTGATCCAAATCGTCCAAGAAGTCGCCAATCAACTCGCTAGCCAAGGCACCACCGGCACCCTTGACCAGGTCGGCCAAGGCTTTGGGATTGAGAGGCTGGTCAAAATCCGGGCTCAGAGGCTCAGGCTCTGTCTCACGCGAGACTTTCATCCAGCGCTGCATTGCCTGAAGTAAGCGCACCGGGTCGACCGGCTTTGCGATGTGTCCGTTCATGCCCGAACTCATGCAGTGCGCGACATCAGCAGGCTTGGCATTGGCCGTCAACGCCAGGATCGGCACGTCACGGCAGGCACCACCGCCACCGCGGATCGCCTCTGTTGCACCGAAGCCGTTCAACTTCGGCAGGATGATATCCATCAAGACGAGATCAAAGCGCTCCCTATCCGCCAATTCAACGGCTGCGGCTCCATTGTCGACAGCCTCTGCGCGCACGCCCATGCGCTGCAGATAGGCCAGGATAAGGCGTCGATTGACATCGTCATCCTCGACCACCAAGACACGAGGATCACCGTGGAAACGCACAGTGCTCTGATCCAGTATCGGGCGATCCCTGATCTCTACAGGCTTTATCAAGCGCGCCGGGACACGATCTATCGGTGCCTCAAAGACAAAGCCCTCATCCAACCGCAAGCTAGCACCAATCGCTTCCGCAAGCCGTCGCGCAACGAGCAAGGCCGAGGGCGTCGCCCCTAAGGCCATGGCATCCGTAGACTTGCTGTTCAACAGCGCCGACCAACGCGCACGCGAGGGTGAGGTTGCTGCAAGCGCAATCTCGCACTTGAGCAACAAGACCGAAGAGGCCGAGCCTTGCGGTATCGTCAATGAGAAGTCCAGCGAGAGCGTGCCGTCTCGAACCTCAGCAAGCGCATGATCCAGCAAGATGAGGATCACCTGGAGCAGTTTGCTCGGATCCCCCCTCAGGCGCTCTGGAATGTTGCTGTCTAGATTGGGGATAAGCGTGACCCCATTGCTCTCGGCACGCCCGCCAAGGAAAGCGATCGGTAAACGCCACAAGCGTTCTACCTCGAACTCTGTCGACAAGAGAGTGAGCGGGCCTGACTTCGGATCGACCAGATGGGGCAGATCGTCGATCATGCGGGCAAGCAGGCTCTGTGCCTGTTTGGCGGTATCCAGGGTAGTATCGTCTTCCGGCGAGCGGCGGCTCTCGCTTAAGAGCGAAAGCATGGTCTCAATCACGGAGAGCGGCAGGGCAGTCGCGCTGCGCAGGGTTCTAAGGTAGAGGCGCTGCCGCTCTATCTCATCCTGAAGGTCCTGAATTTGCTGCCTATGCTCGGTAACATCGATCCTGAGTCCTGCCCTACCGCCTTCGCCGGTACGCCGCTCGTCGATCTCGACCCAGCGATCGTCACCCATTTTGACGATGATGGCCCCCTGCGGCCGACGGTGTTGAGCCAGGCGAGCTGCAATCCAAGCCTCGTCCTTAGTCTCGGGATCGGCATAGAGGCCATGCTTCAAGCCGACCCGAATGGTATCTTCGAAAGTCATGCCGGACGTCATCGGAAGATTGCCGAAACGACGATACCAGTCGTTGTAGAGCACCAAGCGGTCCTCGGAATCGAAGAGCGCGAAGCCGTGGCCCAATGTATTGAGCGCCGAGACGATTTGCGTGTTGGCCTTGCTCAAGTCCGCTATCTCTTGCCCGGTCTTGCGATAGAGCCGAAGGATCAGGCAGAGGCTGATGACCAATGAGAGCGCTGCGACGAAACTGAAGACGGTAAGCGCTTCTATCTCGGAGGCCACCAGTTCAGAGAGGTGACTGCTTCTCTCCATTACGATCAAGGAAAGACCGTTCAGCGTGCCGGCCAACGCCGTCAGCAGGTCGTCCAGTTCATCCAAGGCCTCGGGGGCAAGTGCATGGCCCTGCAAATCCTGGCGCCAGTCTTGAATCCTGTCGCCCAACTCTGAGAGCGAATCGAACTGGCCGAAAGTCTGGATTGCCTCCCGCTTCACTCCGTGCTGTTCGAAGGCCGTGAGGTCTGTGATCAAGGTCTCGGTCTGGCGCAGCAAGCGGGCTAGATCATTCTGATCCAAAGCTGCGATGCCATCGACATCATGCGGCATCTCGGCAATGGATTGGCGCAAGTCCAGCCCTGAGCGCTCTACCTCCTCGACATCCATCAAGAGTTCGCTGAAAGAGAGGTCCGTCAAGCGCGCCTGATCACTTGATAATCTTTGCAAGTAGACAAAGGCACCAGCCAAAGCAGCGAACGCAAGCATTACCAGGACAAACACAGCCGTCCAAGTCGTGCGAGCGCTCATCTCCTCCTCCCAATAAACCATCGTTCAGTAAAGAGCGATGTCATGAGACCGTAACTGAGTTTGCTACCAGTTACTGTCTCCAGCAACCGCCAACAGTTTCACAAGATTTTCGGCGCAAAGGTTTTGGACGTGCATTCGCCCCCCATGGCTTTGGACTACCCTGGCAGAAATACACGTATTCACCCTTCCCCAAGCACCATGAGATAGCAGCGCTTCGAGAAAGGCAAGGCATCAATCACTCGGAAATACACCTTTCAATAACCTCGAACCCAGCCAAGGACCCGTCATCCGCCTGATTTGACTGACAAGAGTCATTTATCTGTAACCAATACGCAACACAAGAGATCTGATTTGGCTTGCTTGGGTGTCGGATGCATAAGACAGCCCAACCTGCACGCTAGTGGTCCGATCCAGACACTTGGTCCCCAAGCGTTTGGTGAATCGGCCCACCAAACTGTTGACCTGGTGGGGCAACTTATCCTGACGGAGGGGGACCATCCGTCTGGGTTGCACCACTAGCTGTCCTTCATCTTGAGGGCTGCGATGAAGGCCGATTGCGGAATCTCCACGTTGCCGAACTGGCGCATGCGTTTCTTACCGGCCTTCTGCTTGTCCAAGAGCTTGCGTTTGCGCGAGATATCGCCGCCATAGCACTTGGCCGTCACGTCCTTGCGCATGGCCGACACGGTCTCGCGCGCAATGATGCGCCCGCCGATCGCTGCCTGGATCGCAATCTTGAAGAGCTGCTTGGGGATCAGCTCTTTCAAGCGCTCGCAGAGCTGGCGACCGCGGCTCTCCGACTGCGCGCGATGCACGATCATCGAGAGCGCATCGACCGGTTCTTGGTTCACCAGGATAGAGACCTTGACCAGGTCGCCCTCACGATAGGTCTCGATCTGATAGTCGAAGGAGGCATAGCCGCGCGTCGCCGACTTCAGGCGGTCATAGAAATCGAAGACCACCTCGTTCAGCGGCAGCAGGTAGGTGACCATCGCCCGACTGCCGACATAGGTCAGCTCTATCTGCTCGCCGCGCCGATCCTCGCAGAGCTTCAAGACGGCACCCAGGAACTCGTCGGGCACCAGGATCGTCGCCTTGATCCAGGGCTCTTCGATGAAGTCGATCTTCACGGGATCGGGCAGGTCCGCCGGATTGTGGATCTCCAAGAGCTCCCCGTCATTCTGGTGGACGCGATAGACGACCGAGGGCGCCGTGGTCACCAGATCCAGGTCGAACTCACGCTCCAGCCGCTCCTGCACGATCTCCAAATGCAAGAGGCCCAGGAACCCACAACGGAAGCCAAACCCAAGGGCTGCCGAGGTCTCCGCCTCGTACTGGAAAGAGGAGTCGTTGAGCGCGAGTTTGGCGAGCGAGTCTCTAAGATCCTCATACTCGGCCGCCTCGGCCGGGAAGAGACCGCAAAAGACCACCGGCACCGAGGGTTTGAAACCAGACAGAGGTGCCGATGCGGGCTTGCGGTCCTCGGTGATTGTGTCGCCGATCTTGGTTTCATGGATGGTCTTGATGCCGGCAACCAGATAGCCGATCTCGCCGGGGCCCAAGGCCTTCTGCGCCACCTTGCGCGGGGTCAGCAGGCCGACCTCCTGCGCCTCATGCGCGGCACCGGTGCCCATCAGCCTGAGCTTCGCGCCCTTGCGCATGACCCCATTGACCACGCGGGTCAGGATGACGACGCCCAGATAGGGATCATACCAGGAGTCCATCAGCAGCGCCTGTAGGGGAGCCTCCTCCTCGCCCTTCGGTGACGGCAGGCGCTCGACGATGGCTTCCAGGACCTCGGTCACGCCGCTGCCTGTCTTCGCCGAAATCGTCAGCGCGTCGGCAGTATCGAGGCCGATCACTTCTTCGATCTGTTCTTTGACGCGCTCCGGCTCGGCTGCCGGCAGATCGATCTTGTTCAAGACCACGATGATCTCGTGATCATTGTCGATGGCTTGATAGACGTTGGCCAGGGTCTGCGCCTCGACGCCTTGGCTGGCGTCGACCAGCAGCAAAGAGCCCTCACAGGCCGCGAGCGAGCGGTTGACCTCATAGGCGAAGTCCACGTGACCGGGGGTGTCGATCAGATGCAGGTGATAGACCTCACCGCTCTTCGCCTTATAGGTCAGGCGCACCGCCTGTGCCTTGATGGTGATGCCGCGCTCGCGCTCCAGATCCATGGAATCCAGGACCTGGTCCTTCATCTCGCGGTCGCTCAGGCCCCCGCAAAGCTGGATGATGCGATCGGCCAGGGTGGACTTGCCATGGTCGATGTGCGCGATGATGGAAAAGTTCCGGATATGGGACAGGTCGCTCATGTCGCCTTCGTTCGCAAAAAGCCGCCTGCAAAGCAAGAAGCTCCGCAGTCAGGAGAGCCGACAGGGCTCACAAAAAAATTTTGGGGACGCTGGGTACCCTTGCCGAACCACTCACGTATAGCTCTGCAGGAGTAAGCCTACGGTCCCCCAACCACATTAGGCTGCTCCCCTTCGATGTGGTGCGGCCTGCCACCGCCCCTTCCCCCCCTCTCAGGTTGGCGGGTCGCACCACCTCAACTCTCTTATCCGCGCAGAACGCCGCCCGTCGCCTTGCCGACGGCCGCCACGATCTTGGCCGTGACGGCCTCGATTTCGGCATCGGTCAAGGTCGCCGCCTTGGGCTGCAGGGTGACCGCAATCGCCAAGGACTTCTTGCCTTCCGGCAAGCCGCTTCCCTGATAGAGATCGAAGAGACGGACAGAGGAAACCAAGCCGCGATCGGCACCGCGTGCCGCCCGCAGCAGGTTCTCCGCCGTCACCTCCTGATCCACGACAAAGGCCAGATCGCGCTCTACCGGCTGGAAGGAGGAGATCTCAGGCAGAGGCTTTGCCTTACCCTTCGCCTTCGGGAAGGGAACGACGTCGAGGAAGATCTCGAAGGCAGCCGTCTTGCCTTTCAATCCATAGGCGCGCGCGATCTTCGGATGCAAAGAGCCGAAAGCGGCTAAGACCTTCGGCCCCAGCCGCAGTTGACCGGATTGTCCCGGATGATACCAGGTGGGCGCATCCAGGCTGGTCTGCAGGTTGTCGACCGGCGCGCCCAAGACCTCCAGCACCGCCAGGACATCGGCCTTGGCATCGAAGGCATCGACCGGACGGCTACCGCCCTGCCATTCGCGATCGACCGCCAAGCCATGGCGCAGGCCGCTGGCAAGCCAGGGCTCACCCTCCGGCGTGTCGTCCAGGTAGATCGACCCGACCTCGAAGAAGCCCAGGTTCGAACTGCCGCGATCGGCGTTGCGCTGCAGAGCTGCGGCCAGGTTGCCCAAGACCGAGGGCCGCATGACGTCGAGCTCGCTGGAGATAGGATTGACGAGCCGCAAGCTCTCTTTCACCTCGCCGAAGAGGGCCGCCTGCCTGCCATCCATGAAGGAGAAGGTGATGACCTCATCCAGACCGCGCCAGGCCAGAGTCTGGCGGACTTGGGTCCGGCGCCGCTGCTGCGGCGTCAGGACCGCTGCCGGCAGGTCGCCGACCCGCGGCAGGGGCGTAACCGGGATCGAGTCATAACCCTCAATCCGCAGCACCTCCTCCACCAGATCGGCCTCACCGTCGACGTCGGGTCGCCAGCTCGGTACCAGGCAGCTGATCCGCCCCTCCAGTTCGGTGACCTTGAAGCCCAGATCGCTCAGGATGGCCACCTGCCGCTCCGGCTCGACGGCGACACCGCCAAGGGCCTCGACTCGGTCCGGGCGCAGCTCGACGCGCTGCTGCGGCGCGGGAATGGTCCCGGCGAGCACCGGATGACTGGCCTCACCGCCGCAGATCTCCAGGATCAGGGCCGTTGCCACATCAATGCCCCAGCGGAGCCCCTCGGGATCGATACCGCGTTCGAAGCGATAGCGAGCATCAGAGGTGACAGCCAGGCGACGGCCGGTGCGCGCCACGCGGATGGGATCGAAGTAGGCGACCTCCAGGAAGACGTTCTTGGTCTCCAGGGTGCAGCCGCTCTCTTCGCCGCCCATGATGCCGCCGATGGCCTCCGGAACCGCCTCGTCGGCGATGACCAGGGTGTCGGCATCCAAAGCATAGTCCTTGCCGTCCAACGCCAGGATCTCTTCACCGGCTTTGGCCATCCGCATGGTCACATCGCCCTTGACCTTGTCGGCGTCGAAGACGTGCAGCGGACGGTTCAGGTCGAAGGTCACATAGTTGGTGATGTCGACCAGCGCTGAGATCGGGCGCAGGCCAATGGCCTCCAAGCGGCGCTTCAGCCAGGTCGGACTTTCGCAGTTGGTGACACCGCGGAAGTAACGACCGGCGACCGCTGGACAATAGACCTCGGCCTCGCCAGGCTCGATGTGCCAGCGGATCGGGCTGTCGAAGCTGCCCTCGACCGGCTCGACCTCGAAGGGCTTCAGCCGTCCTATGCCGGCGGCAGCCAGATCCCGCGCGATGCCACGCACGCCCAGCGCTTCGGCATGGTTCGGCGTGATCGCGATTTCGACTACCGGATCATCGAGGCCCAGGATCTCGGCCAAGGGCGTGCCGATCGCCGGCTCGCCTTCAAGGTCGATGATCCCATCGTGCTCGTCCGAGAGCCCCATCTCCCGCTCGGAGACCAGCATGCCGTTGGACTCGACACCGCGGATCTTGCCGGGCTTGAGGTCGAGACCCGTCCCTGGAATGTGGCTTCCGGGCGGTGCAAAGACACCCAGCATGCCAGTCCGGGCATTGGGTGCGCCGCAGACCACCTGCGAGACGCCATCGGCATGCTCCACCGTGCAGACGCGCAGGCGATCGGCATTGGGATGCTGCTTGGCCTCGCGCACATAGGCGACGCGGAAGGGGGCCAAGGCGGCCGTCGGATCCTCGACCCCTTCGACCTCCAGGCCGACCAGCGACAGCTTGGCGACGATCTCCTCGAAGGAGTGCTCGGTCTCCAGATGGTCCTTCAGCCAAGAAAGCGTGAACTTCATTGCCAGAGTCCTCCTAGAGACCGCGCACCATGGAGGGAACCTCCAAGGGCAGGAAGCCGTAGTGGCGCATGCGTCTGATATCGCTCTCGAAGAAGGGGCGCAGGTCGGGAATGCCGTACTTCAGCATGGCGATGCGCTCGATCCCCATACCAAAGGCAAAGCCCTGATAGCGGGCCGGATCCAGGCCACAGTTCTCCAAGACCCTGGGATGCACCATGCCGGAGCCCAGAATTTCCAACCAGTCCTTGCCGCCGCCGATCTTGAGCTTGCCACCCGAACGATCGCAGCCGATGTCCACCTCCGCCGAAGGCTCGGTGAAGGGGAAATAGCTCGGCCGGAAGCGGACCGACAGATCATCGACGCCGAAATAGGCGCGCAGGAAGGTGACCAGGGTTCCCTTCAGGTGGCCCATATGGATTGCCTCGTCGATCACCAGCCCCTCGACCTGGTGGAACATGGGGCTGTGCGTCGCGTCATGGTCAGAGCGAAAGGTGCGCCCCGGACAGATGATCCGGATCGGCGGCTTCTGGCTCATCATGGTGCGGATCTGTACCGGCGAGGTGTGGGTGCGCAGCACCTTCTGCTGTCCCTCGGCATCGGGCGGCAGATAGAAGGTATCCTGCTCTTGGCGCGCGGGATGATCCGGCGGAATGTTCAGGGCCGTGAAGTTGTGGAAGTCATCCTCGATGTGCGGCCCCTCGGCCCAAGAGAAGCCCATCTCACCGAAGATGGCGATCAGCTCTTCAATGGTCTGCGGCAAGGGGTGCAGGCGTCCGACATGGCTGGCCCGTGGTGGCAGCGAGACGTCAATCCGCTCCGCCTCCAGCCGCTTCTCCAGCTCTATGTCCTGCAATGCGCCCTTGCGGGCCTCGATCGCCGCTTCCACCGCCTGCTTCAGACGGTTGAGCGCGCGACCGGCATCTTTGCGATCTTCCGGCGCCAGGCCGGAGAGGCCCTTCAGCTTTTCGGTCAGGCTGCCCTTGCGGCCCAGAATGGCGACACGGGCTGCTTCCAAGGCCGCGCTGTCGCCGCTGTCGGCGACCTGCTGCAGCAAGCCGTCCTCAAGCGCGCCAAGTGCATCGGCGCTCCAATCCTGCATCTCGTTCCTCACTTTTCGGATGTGCGGCGGATGCATAGCGCCGATCGCAGGGGATGCCAAGGACTGGTGTCGCTTATCAGCAACCCCCAGATCGGCAAGCCCCCGCGCACAGGCTTCGTTCAACTGCTAACTTTTAAGAACCGCCCCGCGTTCCCGAGGCAAACAGAGGTTCCCGTTAGCGACCCAATGCGGAGCTGGCCTGCTCGACCAGGCTCTTGAAGGCCTCGGGCTCACGAACGGCGAGGTCGGCCAGGACCTTACGGTCCAGCCCGATGCCCGCCGTCTTGAGCCCGTGCATAAACTGCGAGTAGGTCAGGCCGTGCTGGCGAGCACCGGCATTGATCCGCTGGATCCAGAGGCCGCGGAAGTCGCGCTTGCGGTTGCGGCGATCGCGATAGGCATACTGCAGGGCCTTTTCCAAGCGCTGCAGGGCGGGGCGGAAGTTGGTCCCGGAACGGCCGCGGAAACCCTTGGCCTGGGTCAGAACTTTCTTGTGGCGGGCATGGGCGGTGGTACCGCGCTTGACGCGTGCCATGGTCTAACGTCTCCTAGAATCTCGATAGAGGTAATGAGCGCTTAGCCGTTCGGCAGGAAGTGCCGGCGAACGGTGCGCGCGTTGCTCTCATTCAACACGAAGGTGCCGCGCGCTTGGCGCTTCATCTTCGGCGACTTGGCGGAGAAGTTATGGCGCTTGTAGGCCACACCGGCGCGGACCTTGCCCTTCGCCGTCAGCTTAAAGCGCTTTTTGGCGCCACTCTTGGTCTTCATCTTCGGCATTTCGAACTCCTTCGAACCGCAGTGGAGGAAGCAGTCACCGCAAGAGCGACGACATAAACGCAGCCAAGGCATGCCTTGGGGCCCGACCGCTGTCTGCTTCGGAAAGCGCGGTATATAGAGGGCCGGAGGCCGGGACGCAAGACAAAGCGGAGCAGAGCAGAGCTGCCCTGCCGGATCCGCCTTCAGGCCGGCGTCATGTCCTTTTCCAGGCCGGCGTCCAGCAAGGCCTGGCGGGCACCGCGTGCCTCGGCCTCAATAACGCAGAGACGCCGCGGGAAGATCCCGACCGAGCCTTCGGTAAAGGAGATGTTGCTGTCGAAGACATGCGCGTCGATCCCGGCATCGCGCAGGACAGCCTGGGCAAAGCTCAAGAGGACCGGGTCCTGCGTTTCGATGAGGGTGTGCATCGCCCTTCTCCTCCTAAAGCCCCCTAAAGTCCCATTCGCGCCAGTACCTTGCGCGCAGCCGGCCGCGCGCCGCAACGGGCGAGCCAAGCAACCGTGCTGCCATAGGGTGCCAGGTCGCCGCCGCTGACTGCGACCCAGCCCAGGACCGCCACCAGATTGACCTCGGCCACGGTAAAGCGCTCACCCACCAGATAGCCGTGCTGATCGATATGCGCCTCCAAGGCCTCCAAGGGCCGGCGCAGATCCTCCATGGCCGGCGGAATCTTCTCTGGATCGCGTTCCTCCTCTTCGCCCAGGAAGCCGTTCATCAGCATGATCAGTGCCGGCGGCTCGATCGCGGTAGCCGTCCAGAAAGCCCAGCTGAGCAACTGCCCCTCTTCCGCCAGGTCACGCGGCCCCAGATCGCCGCCGTACTTGCGCGCGATATAGTGATTGATGGCGTAGGATTCGAAGAGGTGCAAACCGTCATCGTCCATGCTGGGCAGCTTGGCCATGGGGTTCACCGCCAAGAGGCCCGCATGCTGGCGCGCTTCTTCTGCCGTGACAGAGATGGCCTCGTAATCGAGACCGATTTCCTCGGCCAGCCAAAAGCAGCGATAGGCCCGCGTGCGCGGTGCTCCGAATATCCTAACTGTCATGACCGGAAGGGTCCCTCGCTTGCGGGTGCTTTGGCGGCGCCCAATCTCTAGACTATCTTCACCTCGCACGAAGCAGCCTCGTGCGCCATCTCACCTGGGGATCACACACCATGGACGACAAGACCAAGACCGAACTGGAAGCCGCCGCCTTTCGCCGCCTGGTTTCGCACCTGCGCGAAAGAACCGACGTGCAGAACATCGACATGATGAACCTGGCCGGTTTCTGCCGTAACTGCCTGTCGCGCTGGTACGGGGAGGCTGCCGCCGAGAAGGGCCTCGGGGTCGACAAGGAGGCCGCTCGCGAGATCGTCTATGGCATGCCCTATAGCGAGTGGAAGGACAAGTACCAGACCGAAGCCAGCGACGCGCAAAAGGCCGCGTTCGAAGAGGCAAGCAAGCAACACGGATAGGCCAGAACACGCGTTTTGGCCGTTATCCACAGTCATCCACAGGCGAGTTGCGTTGCTCTGAGGCCCGATTGGTCACTAGTCTCTCGGCCCTTGGACCCATTCTTCTGGCAAGGAGGCCAGCATGGACGATGAGAGCGGCAGCTTCGAAGCGGAGACCAGCTCTAGCGGCAGCCCCTCAGACCCTTCGGTCGGTGGTATTGCCGCCGAACGCCTGAAATCCTTCATCGAGCGCATCGAGCGTCTGGAGGAAGAGAAGGCGGCCCTGGCCGGCGACATCCGCGAGGTCTTCGCCGAAGCCAAGGGCAATGGCTTCGACACCAAGATCATGCGTCAGGTCCTGAAGCTGAGAAAGCTGGAACAGGACGATCGGCAGGAGCAGGAGCACCTGCTAGACCTCTACAAGCGCGCACTCGGCATGGAGGTCTAGAGCAGATCGCGATCGGTGGACTCACCTGTTCGCGTGAATCTGCTCCATTTTTCAGACGTGTAGAGCCTGATACAGGCGACAAATCGTTTCGAATTGACGTCATCATGCTCTAGCCTCCGAAGAGACCCAAAGGACAAGCAAGTGGAGCCCTTTCAGCTAGCGAATCCGCCGCTTCGGCACTATCGCCACTTCGCTTGGGACAGCGCGCGTTGGCAGGGTTTTGAGCCGCGCAAGGACGATATCCTTGTCTGCACGCCTTACAAGGCCGGCACGACCTGGACGCAGATGATCTGCGCGCTGCTGATCTTTCAAGAGACGTCCTTCTATCGACCCTTGGCAGAGATCTCGCCTTGGATGGACCTGCGCTCAGTCCCGGTGGAGCAGATCCATGCGCTCTATGCGGCCGAAACTCACCGCCGCTTCATCAAGACCCACACGCCGCTGGACGGCCTGCCCTGGTATCCGGACGCGACCTACATCTGTGTGGCGCGCGATCCGCGCGACGTCTTCGTCTCGATGATGAACCACATGGCCAACGCCAATCCGGACGCAGACGCCATCTTTGTCCGAGAGATGCGCGAATCGGGGGATCCGCGCCCAGAGATCCCGGAAGAGCCCAATGCCTTGTTCCGCTATTGGCTGTCCAATGGCAGCTTCGCTTGGGAGCGCGACGGCGCGCCCTATTGGTCGGTCTTCAATCATGGGGAGAGCTTCTGGGCGCACCGTGACGAGCCCAATGTCATCCTGCTCCACTACAGCGACATGAAGGCCGACTTGGAGGGACAGATGCGCCGTGTCGCAGCCGCGCTGAAGATTGAGGTGGCGGAGTCCAAGTGGCCAGAGCTGGTTGCGGCCGCGAGCTTCGAATCGATGAAGAAGGCGGCCGATACCCTAGCGCCCGACACCAATTACAAGATGTGGAAGGACAATTCCCGCTTCTTCCACAAGGGAACCACTGGACAGTGGCGTGACCTGCTATCCCCGGAGAGCCTGAGCTTCTTCGATCAGGCCCTGGAGCACTATCCTCCCGACTACACCGAGTGGCTTCTGAACGGCAGTGGTGGCGAGGGATCGGCGTGACCCCTCGCCTCTAAACCACCTTACTGCAGGGAACTGGTCTTGGTGTTGAAGAGCGCCAGCCCGCGCAACAGGTCCAGAGCCCGGCTCAGCTGATAGTCGTTGGTCGGGGAAACGCCGCCGACCGTGGGCTCGTCAGGCTTGGAATCGTCGCTGACGGCACCCTCGCCTTCGCCCTCATCCGTCGCTGCCGGCTGCTCCTCGCCCGCCTCATCGTCCTCGTGCGGGTTTTCCAGCGAACCGCGCAGGTCCTCCTCGTGGCGCACATCGCCCAGCTCGATGGCCTCGATGGTCGCCAACTCGACCTCGATGTCGGGCTCGATTCCGGTCGCCTGAATGGAGACACCGGAGGGCGTGTAGTAACGCGCCGTGGTCAGCCGCATGGCGCCATGGCCGGGCAACGGAATGATGGTCTGTACCGAGCCCTTACCGAAGGTCCGGGTGCCCATGAGGATGGCGCGGCGATGGTCCTTCAGGGCGCCGGCCACGATCTCGGACGCCGAAGCGGAGCCGTCGTTGATCAGGATTACCAAGGGCACGCCGTCGGTCATGTCGCCTTCACGCGCGTTGTAGCGCTGCATGTCTTCCTGATGGCGCCCGCGGGTGGAGACGATCTCGCCCTGGTCCAGGAAGGTGTCGGTGACCGAAATGGCCTCGTTCAAAAGGCCGCCCGGATTGTTGCGCAGGTCGAGAACGAAGCCGATCAGCTTGTCGCCCAGTTCCTCTTCGATCTCCTCGATCGCCTCTTCCAGTCCTTCGGTGGTCTGCTCGTTGAACTGGGTGATGCGTATATAGCCGATGTCGCCCTCGGTGCGATGACGGACCGAGGCGACGGTGATGATGTCGCGCACCAGGGTCACGTCGAAGGGCTCTTCGTCGCCGCGCAGGATGGTGATGGTGACCTCGGTCCCGACCTTGCCCTTCAGGCGTTCCACCGCCTCGTTCAAGGTCAAGCCCTGCACAGTCTCGCCCTCGATCTCGGCGATCAGATCACCGGCCTTGAGGCCGGCGCGCGCGGCCGGAGTCTCGTCGATCGGCGCGATCACCTCGACCAGACCATCTTTCATAGTGACCTGGATGCCGAGCCCGCCGAATTCTCCGCGGGTCTGCTCTTGCATATCGTCCAGCTGGTCGCGGTCGAGGTAGCTGGAATGCGGATCCAAGTCGGTCAAGAGGCCGCGGATCGCAGCTTCGATCAGCTCTTCGTCGGTCACCTCATCGACATAGTCGGCGCGCACACGTTCCAGCACATCACCGAAGAGCTTGAGCTGACGATAGGTTTCTTTTGTTGGCTCTTCGGCGCCGGCGGCGCTGCCGCCCGTCACCACGACGAAGGCCAAGGCCGTGGCGGCTGCCACGTGACGCAGTGTCATTGCTTTCAACATCCTCATTGTTTGGCGCGGTCGAACCAGGGCTCCGGATCGATGGGCCCACCGTTGCGCCGTAATTCTACATACAACTCAGGGGTTTCCTCTGACTCCGCTGCCAGAGAGCCGACCGGCTCTCCAGCCACGACGCGCTGACCCAAGAGCGCATCGATCAGACCTAATTCCGCTAGGACTGAATGATATCCCCCGCTGTGTTCGAGGATCAAGACGAGCCCATAGCTGCGGAAGGGGCCGGCATAGACCACCACACCGTCATAGGGGGCGGCCACGGTCGCGCTGTTACGGCCGGACACGCGAATGCCCTGACGGTCTTCGCGGCCGCGCCGGAAGGTGCTGGTCACCTTGCCGGTGATCGGCCAGACAAGCCCGCCCGGCTCCTCCGGCATTGGCGGCAGATCGCGCAGAGACACAGGCTCTGACGGGGGTGGCGCGCTCTGACGCTCGTCGGGCCTCAAGGTATCGCCCTCCTGCAGGGCGGGGGCTGCCTCCTGCGGTCGGCTGGCGGCCAGTTGCTGGCGCAGTGTCTCGTCGATCCGACCTTCGGCGGTCAGCGCTACCTGCCGATCCTTGGGCGGGATCGGCGGAACCTTGGGTGGGCCTAGGCCGACACGTCGTGCAGCCGAATCAATCAGGCCTTTCAAGTCCTTAGCGGAGCTTGCCAGCGCGATTGCCTCGCTCTCCGCCTCACTGCGTTCACTCTCCGTCACTTTCAGGAGATCGCGGCGCCGATCGAGCAGAAGCGCCAGGCGTTCTTCCTCTTCGCGGAGCACGCGACGGGCCTCCAGAGCCTCTGCGTTCTCGCGCTCGATCTGCTCTTCCAGGCCTCTAAGGTCAGCCACCTCGTGGCGCAGACGGGCGGCTTGTGACTCCAACTGCGGCACCAGGCGGCGCATGACCAGGCCGGCACGCACCGTCTCGCTGGGTGCCCCTGGCCGCGCAATCAGGACCTCAGGCGGAAGCAATGACAGGCGAAGCAAGGCGGAGGCCAGGGTCGCGAGACGCTGACGTGCCACGGAGAGTTCTTCGCGTCTGAGTGCCGATTCTTCGACCAGGGTTTCCAAGGTGATCTCGACCTGAATCAGTTCCTCTTCCCAGAACTTGGTCTTCTCCATCACGGCGGCCAGTTCCCGGCTCAAGGTATTGCTCTCGCGCGCGAGTGCCGCCTGCCGGGCCGCCAGCTTGTCGGCCCGCTCCTGCGTGGCGGCAACCGCTGATTCCAGTTCCTTCAGCTTGCTCGTCTGGTCCTGGTTTTGCGCCAGCGCTTGCGGCGCCGCCAGCAGGGCCAGAGAGAGAAGGAGAATGCCGGATCTATGCAACAAGGGTTTGCCGATCCCTTCAGGCTGCCGCCGTCGCGGCTTCGGACTGCAGCAGAGAACGCCCGGTCATGGCGGCCGGCTGCGGCAGCCCCAGCAGCTGCATGATCGTCGGCGCGACGTCGGCCAAGCGGCCATCGGAGAGGCGGTCAAACTGGCCGGGTCCCAGCGCCAGGATCACCGGCACGCGGTTCATGGTATGCGCGGTATGGGCCTGGCCGGTCTCGGTATCCAGCATCCGCTCGGCGTTGCCATGGTCGGCCGTGATCAGGAAGGCCCCGCCAGCGGCCGCGATCGCAGCTTCCAGGCGCGCCATACAGCGATCGACACAGCCCGCCGCCCGGATCGCCGCATCCAGATTGCCGGTGTGGCCGACCATGTCGCCATTGGCGTAATTCACCACGATCAGATCGAAGCGCCCGCTCTCGATCGCCTCTACCAGCTTATCGGTGACCTCGACTGCCGACATCTCCGGCTTCAGGTCATAGGTGGCTACCTTCGGCGAGGGCACCAGGATGCGCTCTTCGCCGGCAAAGACCTCTTCACGGCCGCCATTCAGGAAAAAGGTGACATGGGCGTACTTCTCCGTCTCGGCGATGCGGAGCTGTTGCCAGCCCTGCTCGGCCACGCAGGCGCCCAAGGTCTCCGCCAGCTCCACCGCCGGAAAAAGGGTTGTGAGAAAGCGATTGTGGTCGCTGGAGTACTCCACCAGGCCCAGGGCGGCCGCCAAGTCGCGCCGCTTCCCCCGGGCGAAGTTGTCGAAGTCGGGGTCCAACAGGGCGGTGAGGATCTCGCGTGCCCTGTCGGCACGAAAGTTGGCCATCAGCAGCCCGTCGCCGTCAGCCATCCCGCCATAGTCGCCGAGCGCCGTCGGAGAGACGAACTCGTCGCTCTCCTCGCGCTCATAGGCCATCTCAAGCGCTGCTGCAGCATCGATTGCGCGCTCGCCTTCCGCATCGACGAGACAGCTATAGGCCCGCCCGACGCGATCCCAGTTCTGGTCGCGGTCCATCGCGAAGTAGCGGCCGCAGATCGTTGCCAAAGGTGCCTTGGTCTTAGCCTGAAAATCCTCCAGGAAGGGCCCGGCACTTTTGGGTGGCGTGTCGCGACCGTCGAGGAAGCCATGCACCAGAACCTCGAGGCCCTCCGCTCGCAGGATCTCAGCCAGTCCGGCCATCTGGTCTTGATGGGAATGCACGCCGCCCGGCGAAAGCAGCCCCATGAGGTGGACACGGCCGCCCGAGGCCTTCATGCGCGCCACAAAGTCGGCAAGCACATCCGACTTGGCCAGACTGCCGTCCGCCAGAGCCCGATCGATGCGGGGCAGGTCCTGCATCACCACGCGCCCGGCCCCCAGATTCATATGCCCGACTTCAGAGTTGCCCATCTGGCCGCTAGGCAGGCCGACCTCCAGCTCTGAAGCGTCGATCAGAGCATGCGGGCGGCTGGCCATAAGGCGATCCAGGCAAGGGGTATCGGCGAGTGCGATGGCATTATCGGGTGCAGGGTCACGCGCGCCCCAACCATCCAGGATGCACAAGACCACTGGGCGCGGGCGCCCCGTCGCACCGCCACTTTGACCAGATCCCTGTGACGCAAGCGTCATGCTTCGAACCTCCGACTCGGCATTCTCGTCCTGACTATCTGGGCCTTATAGAGGGTTTCGCCCAGAATGGTGAGACCGGAAAGCGAGGAAATTACGGTCCTGTGAAGGCAGGAGCGCGGCCGGAAGCAGGATATCAGCCGGGAAGACGCACCAACTGGGCGCCCGGCACTCCTTCGAGAGACGCTGCGTTCTCTGCAAGTGCCAGGTTATGACGGCGGTTCTGCGCGCTTCTGAAGGCATGTTCCCTAAGGATTGCCTCGGCCCGGCTGCCTTGGCGCGCACGCACGGCCTCCAAGAGGCGCAGGTGATCCTGGTGGGAGCGCAGGAGCTGGACATCGCCGCGGGCAATGTCTCCACGGTCGAAGATGATCGAGGCTGCCGAGGCCAGCGGCAGCAACGAGACCTGGCGCACCGCAACCGCAATGGCCTGGTTGCCACAGCCATCTATGACGGCGGCATGAAAGGCCTTGTTCATGGCAACCCAATCCTGTCGCGCCGCGGGCGTGGTGATCCCCTTGTTCAACAGCGCTTCGGCCCGGTCCAGGCAGCCTCGCATGGCAGCTTCGGTATCTGCGGGAAGACCACGCTCGGCCAGCAGGCGCGCGGCCATGGCTTCCAGCTCGCCACGCACTTCGATGGCATCGGCGATTTCATCCAAAGAGAAAGCGCGAACCCGCGATCCGCGGTTTGGCTCGCGCAGCAACAAGCCCTCGGTCTCCAACGCGCTCATGGCGAGGCGCGCCAAAGTACGGGAGACCTGCAGGAACGCGGCCACGGCGACCTCGCCCAGGCGCTCGCCCGGCTGAAAGGCGCCATCCAGCAGAGCCTGCCGCAAAGCTGCGGTGGCTGCCTCAAGCTGGCTACTCATCCCCTAGAACCCTCTTTTGCATGCAAACAGCATTGATCTGCAGGATTTCTCATTCAGATTTGCTTGACCTGCACCATATTGCATGCACTCTTAGAGCCAACACAAGCTATCTAAGGGTCAGGACGCATGGCAGACGGACAGGGGCCACCGATCGAGCGCTTCCAGCGACCGCAGTTTGCCAAGCCGCCCTTGGTCGATTCCCGGCCACCGCGCTGCCCGCCCTTTGTCGAGATCAACTCCTCCGACCAGCTGCTTCCCTACCTGGAGCATGTGGCGCGCCGTCCCTATAACCACGGCCTCAATGCCTGCTGGGATCTGAAGCCCGGCGAGCGGGTCTTGCTCCGTGTCGACAACTGGCACAGTGATCTGGTGATCGAGGCCTGCAAAAAGATCCTCGAGAAGCACGACATCCGCTACGACATCAAATCCATCGACCGCGGCCCGGTGCGCCAATGGGTCGGGGCAGACGAGGTCGACTATTACCTCTTCCGCACCAAGGAACTGGCGCAGTGGATGGACGAGTGGGAGGAGATCGCAGCCCAGCAGGCCTATGACAAGATCTTCATGGGCTATGGCGGTCCGGTGCTGACCGACACCTACGTCAAGATTCAGCGCATGCCCTTCATCACGCCGGAGATTCTGGCCTCGCCGGCGCATGCCATGCCGGCCGAGCTGCTGACGGCCCTGGATCTCTGGACCTGGGAACGGGTTCGCAGCTGCAAGCGCGCCCGGATCCTGGATCCTGAAGGCACCGACATCGAGTTCACCAATCACGACGGCTATTGGGATTCGAGGCGCGAGCGCTACAACGCCGATATCGTCGGTCGCACCTGGGAGGGCAATTCCGAGTTCGGCGCGACTTACCTGCCGGGCCACATCACCGGCCGGCCCTGGATCTATCTGCCCGGCAAGGAGGACGGCAACGGCGTCATCGCCGGCACCACCAACCACATCGCCCCCTGCGACTGGACCCAGCTGAAGGTCGAGAACTCCAAGATCACCGAGATCAATGCCGGCGGCGACTTCGGCGACAAACTGCGCGACATGATGGAGCGCACCAAGGACATCACCTACCCGGGCTTTCCGGGCAAGGGGCTGCTCTATTGGTGGGAGGCCTCAATCGGCACCAACCCGCACATCCATCGGCCGCGCAAAGACTTCCCCTCGGGCTTCGTCAACTGCCTCTACGAGCGCGTGCGCTCCGGCGTGATCCACATGGGTTTCGGCACCATCATCTCTTCGATGGACGAGCGCCGCGCCGCGCGCCTGGGCCACCTGGTCGGCCATTGGCATCTGCACCTCTATTTCCCGACCTACCGCCTGGAGCGCGAGGGCGACAACGAGCTGCTGATCGAGAACGGACGCCTTTTGGGCCTCGACGATCCCAAAATCCGCAAGATCGCCGCCGACTACGGCGATCCGGAGCTTTGGCTGGACGAATCCTGGAATCCGGCAGTTCCGGGCCTGAACATGGAAGGCGACTACTGGCAGCACTATGGCCGCGACCCGCTGCACTGGGTGAAGCAAGAGCTGGAGATCTGCCGCCACTACCATCCGCTCTTCATGAAGATGGTGGGCGCGGACGATAAGTATTGCCGGGGCGAGGGCGCCGCCTTCTGGAAGGGCGGCTGCTGTGACCACAGCGGTGTCTCGGCCCCGGTGCTACCGGGCAACTGCTGCGACTAAGACAAGAAGAGACGCAGAAACGAGGGAGGATTGAAAAAAATGCGCATGAGAGCTTTCGGGGCGGCAGCCCTGATGACCGCCTGCCTGGCCATGGCCGGAGAGGCGGCAGCCAAGACACTGACATTTGCCGAGTTCGGACCGAATCGCGGCACCCGCGCGGCATCGCTGGAGTGGTTCGCCGACCAGTTGGATGCGCGCTCCAATGGCGATCTCAAGATTGAGTTCTTCTGGGGCAAGTCTCTGCTGGGGACCAAGGCGGTCCTGCAAGGCGTTGCGGACGGGGTCGCTGACATGGGCTCGGTCATCGGCTTCTTCACGCCCAAGGAATTGCGCGCCTACAACATCGGCGATTTGCCGGTCGCCAACTCCGACGTCTGGGTCGGTATGCGGGCGCTCTATGATCTGGCGAGCCACCACCCGGTCTTTCTGGACGAGTTCGATCAGGCCAATGTGGTCTATATCGCCAACTACTCGACCGGACCGATCCAGCTGATCTGCACCGCCAAGGTCGAGACCCTGGAGCAGTTGAGCGGGAAGAAAATCCGCGGCTCCGGACCCTACGGCAAAACGCTGGCGGCGCTGGGCGCCGAGGTTGTGCGCATGCCGCAAGGCGATGTCTATCAGGCCCTGGACAGCGGCTTGGTCGACTGCAACCAGAACTACTACTACTCCATGAAGGCCTATAAGCAGTATGAGGTCGCTTCCTTCGTGTTGGAGCTGGACTGGGGGCAGAACATGTCCTTCGGCATCATCATGAACAAGCAGAGCCATGAGAGTCTGAGCGACAGCCAGCGCAAGATCCTGCACGAGGTGGCCTCCGACTTCGTCGACCACTTCGCGCAGGCCATGATCGAGAGCCAGGTCAAGGACAAGGCAGCGATGGAGGCCGGCATCGATGGCAAGTCGATCACCGTGACCCTGCTTTCGCCCGAGGAGCGTCAGGCGCTGATCGAGAAGAGCCACGAGCAGATTGATGCCTGGAAGAACGACGCCAATGGCGAAGGCCTGGATGGCGATGCCATTCTGAAAGCCTATGACGAGGCGGTTGCCAAGTATGCCAAGGAGAAGGAGGACAAGGGCTATCCATGGACCCGCTAGGCCGGGGGCTAGGGCCGCTCCCGCCGACCTGGCCGGAGCGGCGCTTTGGCGATCTGGCCAACCTGGGTTTAGCGCTGCTCTGTCTCGTCGTCTCCATCACGGTCATCAGCCGCTGGCTCTATCGCGGCATCATTCCCGACGACGTGCTCTGGGTGCAGGAGCTGATGGTGGTCGTTGTGTTGGCCCCCTTGGGCTTGGTGACGGCAGCCCGCGAGCATATCGAGGTCACCATCTTCACCGAGCGCAGCCAGGATAGGACCAAGCGGCACCTGGCCTGCCTCGGTCACCTCATGGGATTGATCTTCGTCGGCTTCCTGGCTTGGGCGGCCTGGCGCTTGTTGGCCGGCGCCTGGGCCTCTGGCGAGTACTACGATGGCGACCTGCGCATTCCCCATTGGATCGGTTACGGCCTCTTCTTCGCCGGCCTCTCGGCCTTCGCGCTCCGGCTCCTGGCCATGCTGATCCACGACCTGACTGGCGAGCGAGCCCGCTAGGCCATGGACCCTCTGCTGCTGGCGGGCCTGGCGCTGGCCGGCGTCTTCCTGCTGCTTGTCCTGCGCGTGCCCATCGCCTATTGCCTGGGCTCGATGGCCTGTCTGGGATTGCTGACCTTCTTCTCCTGGCGGCCCGGCGGGGATTTCGACATCGAAAGAGGCCTGCGCCCCACGCTCTCCATCATCGGGTCCACCTCCTTCGGCTTTATCCACAACTACCCCCTCTCGATGATCCCGCTCTTCATCGCGCTTGGGCATGTCGCCTACCAGGCCGGGATCACCACCGATCTCTACCGGGCGCTGCGCGTCGCGCTTGGACGCACGCCAGGCGGTCTCGCCATGGCCTCGGTCATGGGCTGCGGCGGTTTCTCGGCCATCACCGGCTCCAGCGTCGCCTGTGCGGCCGCCATGGGACGCATCGCCGTACCGGAGATGCTGCGCTACCGCTATCGGCCGGAGCTGGCCTGCGGCGCCGTAGCGGCCGGTGGCACTCTGGGCTCCCTGATCCCGCCCTCCCTCTTGTTCGTGATCTACGCCATCTTCACCGAGCAATCGGTGAAGTCCCTCTTTCTGGCCGGTGTTCTGCCCGGCCTGCTCTCACTCGCCGGCTTCCTGTTGACCGTCTGGCTCTGGGTCCGCTTCCAGCCGGGCGATGCCCCGCTGCCGGATGCCGAAGAACAGCGACAGCCCTTGGCGCCAGCCCTGATCGCCACCTGGCCGACCTTGCTGCTCCTGATCGTGGTCGTTGGCGGCATCTACCTGGGGATCTTCACCCCGACAGAGGCCGCGGCCGTCTCCCTGCTTCTGGCCGTCTTGATCGGTTTCGGGACCGGGCGCTTGAGCCTCCAGGGGTTGATCGAGGCCGGTCAGACTGCGATCCGCCAGACCGCCATGATCTTTGCCATCGCACTTGCCGCCAAGATCTTCGTCGCCTTCGTCTCCTTGACGCGGATCACGCCCGCCGCCCTGGACTGGGTGGTCAGCTCCGGCGCGCCCTTGCTGCTGATCCTCGCCGGTGTCGTGCTCTTCTACCTGGTGATCGGGATGTTCCTGGATTCCATCGGTATCCTGGTCCTGACCCTCCCCTTTACCGTCCCACTGGTCGAGAGCTATGGCCTAGACCTCATCTGGTTCGGCGTCGTGGTGGTGAAGCTCTTGGAGATTGGTTTGATCACCCCGCCCATCGGCCTCAACGTCTTCGTAATCAAATCGGTGGCGCCAAAGGAGGTGCGCCTGGAACAGGTCTTCCGCGGCGTCGCCTGGTTCCTCTTGCTGGATGTGCTTGTCCTCCTGGCAATCCTGACGATCCCAGCCCTCTCTCTCTGGCTGCCGCAATCGGCTTGGTAGTGGGAAGTCATTGACAAAGGCTAAAAATTTGCAGTCATAGTCCTGTCGGCTTGAATCACGGAAGGAGAAGCCGACATGACCGACGACCTGGTTTCCCGCTACAGAACCCACTCCAGGTGGAGCGATCCCGGCCCCTATGCAGCGCAACTGCGGGCACTCCCACCTGATCCAAAGGCACTGGCCGAAGCCCTCCATGGGCTGGTGGTCCACCCCTTTCTCTACGACGGACCAACAGAAGAGCGGCACGATGATGCGAGCCTTCGAGGCGTCCCTGGAATGCTGGAGCGGCTTTTTGCGCGCAATGCCGCCCCGCTTGACCAGGCCCGCCCTTCCGAAGAGCGGCTGCTCTGCCTCTGCGCCCACTTCGCCCTGCTGACCGTCGCGGTCTGCCGCGAATGGAAGGTGCCGGCCCGGGTGCGTGTGGGCTTTGCCGACTACTTCACGCCCGGGTTCTTGGAGGATCACTGGGTCGCCGAGATCTGGACCGAAGCCCAAGGCTGGCAGTTGGCAGACACCCAGCTGGGCCCGCTGCAGCGAGAGCAGTTTGCAATCGATTTCCCCTCTGAGGCCGTGCCACGCGATCGTTTCCTTGTCGCTGCCGATGCCTGGCAGGCTTGGCGGCGGGGAGACATCGACGACAGGTCAGTCGGCGTCTCCTTCCTCGATTTGCGTGGCGCCTGGTTCATGCCGGGGAGCCTCCAGCGCGATGCGGCTGCCTGCGCTCTGGACGAACTGCTGCCCTTTGATCATTGGGGCCACGGCGACAGGGTTTCCGAGCGGATGACCTTGGATACAGCTGAGCTGCCCCGCTTCGACGCGCTGGCAGAGGCTCTGGCAGCAGGTCCGGAGACAGCAGTCGAAAAGGAAGCCTGGGCGGAGCGGCCCGCTAAGGTCTTCAGCTATCCCAAGGGCGATCGGGTCCAAGTTTCATTGAACTGACCCCAACAGAGTGGGAGCAATGGAAGCTACTGAAGGTCCCTATCATTCTTGGGAAGCAAAGGGTTCCTGACACCTATCCAAACACCAGATCCACCGCCTGTACCACGGCGCGGCGCATGCCGAGCAGGCCGCTCTTGCAAGAGACCTCCAGCTCCAGGGCCGCTTCCGCGATCTCGGGCGCTTCGTCGTCGTCCAGGGCGAAGAGCACCTCGGCGACCAGCTGGCGTTGGTCCTTGTTGGTCTTCGGGTCCTCGAAGAGCTGAAAGGTAAGGCGGCTCTGGCCGTCGGTGATGCTGCGCACCAGGCTCTCGTGATGCTCGACCTTGCGTTCGCTCGCCTGATCGACACGCGCGGTCAGGGTCGGCAGCCCGACCCCCACCTGGGTCAGCAGTTGCCCGACATGCGGCAGCAGCTTCGTGCTGTCGGCCTCGGCTGTCAGCGCCACCTTGCGCTCGCTGGTCTTGACCAGGCTGTAGAGGTCGCTGGGGCTCCAGGCCCTTATGCGTGCGATCGGCTTCTCGAAGGTGAGGTCTACACGCGCCTCGCTGATCGTCTGATCGCCGGGCGGCACCATGCCGACATAGAAGCGGGTGCCATAGAGGCGCTTGTCTTCCACAGCGACCTTAACGGCGTCGATCTCACTGGGCAGCATGATTTCGGCACGGCGGAAGATGTCAAAGGCCCCTTGCGGGCGAAAGTCGCCGGAGAACTCAGGTCCGCCACGCTCCTCTTCGCTCAAGAGCTCGACGGCGCGGCGGCGGGTGCTGCGATTGATGTCCAGGCTCATGCCTCTGCCCTCTGTCTTGGAAGCCTGACCATAGGATCGCCCAAAACCACGAAGTTGCGGAAGTTCCAAGTGCCAAAGCTGTATTGCACGAAAGAGCGTGCATAGTTCTCGATCGGCTTGCTCAAGCTGGAGAAGCCCATGTGGCCGCGGTTCTGTCCGGTCAGTTTCTGCTCGATCTGGTAAGAGATGACCTGGCACTGCGCCATGTAGGCAACCGTCATCCGCCGACAGGTCTCGCGCCCCAAGGCGATGCTCTCACCCGCCAACAGCGACTTCAGCATCTCCAGATAGACCCCGAAGGTCATGGAGGGCCAGCTCCCTGCCGGGTCGTAGTAGGCATACTGATGCGAGCGATTGACATGACCAAAGACCGCAAGCGGGCCATGTGGGTTGGAAAGTGCCGCCATCGCGAACGCGGAATGGAATTCCTCAGGCGGGCGCAAGCGGTCCGGCATGGGATGAAAGAGCCACTCGGGCTGGGTGTCCTGTTGCATGGTGCCTGCCGAATAGCAGCAGTCGAGCAGCAGAATTCCGTCTCTCAGGAAGTCGCCAGTGGCTGCATCCTCAGCGCCCAAGAGGCCCTCGTCGACCTGGTCCAGAAAGTCGTCCATTACGGGCGCCCCTTGCCAGAGCTTCTGCTCGGCAAAGACGGATTCCGGATCCTCCCCAGGTGCACTTAGATACTCATGCCCATGCGCGGTCAGGAAAGCGATGCTGCCCGCCTCGGCCTGCCGGAGCAGTTTGAGACTGCGATCCCGCGTTGCCCGGCCGCGCCCCAACACGGCCTTGGGCGCTACCAGCTCAGCATGCTCGACAAGCGGCGTCACCAGTTCCTGATAGTTCAACTGGTTCACGTCATCGCTGTCGGTCGCAATGTAGTAGAGGCCGCCAGCATCCTGCCGCCGCTCGGCCGCGATCACCTTCTCGGCATAGGAGCCATAGTCTTCCGGACGGTCGAAGGCGAGACGGCCGAGGCCGGTGAAGGACTGCAGCAGATACTGCGCCTCCATCGAGACAACCGGGAAGTCACCCAACAGCAGCAGGTAGTAGGGGCGTTCCCCTTTCGGCATGTTGGCAAGGTCGGCGCAGGCCATGTCTACGGTCTGGGCGTCATGACCATCGGCCAGGTCGATCACTTTGCCCTTGCGGTGTGTAATCAGAGGCTCCAGCGCGTCCAGCACCTCTTTGCGCTGCGGCAGGTCGGCGGGCGCCATCACCGCCCAGGTCGCCTCGGCTTGCGCATCGCCGGCCCTCTGCAGCAGGGGCTCAGGCATGATGTTGAAGCTGTCCAGGCGGCCGATCATGGCGTCCAGACGCCCGCGTGGGCGTGGTCCCCAAAAGGCCTCGATATAGAGCGGTGGCGTGACTGAGTGGGTCTTGATCTTCACCCCCGCCATGAGCTCGGAGATCAGCAACAGCTCATGCAGCCTGACTGGATCGAAACTGCCGGCCACCCACTTGTCCGGCGAATCCCCCAAGACCAAGGCTTCCAGCGGCTCCGGACCCGGCTCCGGGTAGAGGAAGGGCCAAAGCCTGGCCCAGGTCTCTGGCCCATTGTCCAGCATCATGCGCTCACTGCCGTCCGCTTCGATAAAGGGCATGCGCAAGGAGATCTGCATCGCCTGCCGCCTTGGCCCGACCAGCAGGCGCCGCGGTCGCCACTCCGGATAGGGCTCTATGGCAAGAAACCAGATCTGCGGCCGCTCAGGGTCGGCCTGAAACTCCAATCTCACCGATTCGACCATCGCCACGGCTCCTCGTTGCAGCCAAGCGAAAGGGGCACCGCCGACTGGCGATGCCCCCAATTAATAACACACCTCGTGTGGGTTTACTTCTTCTTGCGTTTCGGCGGCATGAGATCGGTGATCGTGCCCTCGAACATTTCGGCGGCGAAATTCACCGTCTCCGACAGGGTCGGGTGCGGATGGATGGTGTGCCCGATGTCGGTCGCATCGCAGCCCATCTCGATCGCCAGAGCCACTTCGGCGATCAGGTCGCCGGCATTGGTGCCGACGATGGCACAGCCGATCACCTGCTCGCTCTCCTCGTCGAAGAGGACCTTGGTCATGCCCTCATCGCGCCCGTTCGAGAGCGAGCGGCCGGAGGCAGCCCAAGGAAAGACGCCCTTGCCGTACTTGACACCTTGAGCCTTGGCCTCGTTCTCGGTGAAACCAACCCAGGCGACCTCCGGATCGGTGTAGGCGACCGAAGGAATGACGCGGGCATCGAAGGCGCGCCGATGGCCGGCCGCAACTTCGGCCGCCACCTTGCCCTCATGAACGGCCTTATGCGCCAGCATGGGCTGGCCGATGATGTCGCCGATGGCGAAGATGTGCGGCTGGTTCGTGCGCTGCTGCTTGTCGGCCGGCACGAAGCCCCGCTCGTCGACGGTGACGCCAGCGGCTTCCAGGCCGATCAGCTTGCCGTTCGGCTTGCGACCGACGGCGACCAGAACACGATCATAGAGCTCGGTGTTGCTGCCGTCGGGCCCTTCGATGGTGACCGAGAGGCCTTTCTTCTGCGGCTCCACCTTGGTCACCTTGGCCTTCAGCTGGATCGACTCATAGCGGCCTTGGATGCGCTTTTGCAGCGGCTTCACCAGGTCCTTGTCGGCGCCGGGTATGATCTGGTCCATCAGCTCGACCACGGTGATCTTGCTGCCCAGGGCGTCATAGACGCAGGCCATTTCCAGCCCGATGATGCCGCCGCCGATCACCAGCATGCGCTTGGGGATGTCGCGCAGCTCAAGCGCACCGGTGCTATCGATCACCCGCTCGTCCTCGTGCGGGATGAAGGGCAGTTCCACCGGCTCGGAGCCGGCAGCGATGATGCACTGCTCGAAGGAGACGCTGGTCGTGCCGCCCTCAGGCTGGGCCACCTCGATCATGTTGGGGCCAGTGAAGTGGCCGACACCGCGCACCACCTTGACCTTGCGCCCCTTGGCCAAACCGCTGAGGCCGCCGGTCAATTTACCAACCACGCCATCTTTCCAAGAGCGCAGCTTATCCAGATCCACCTTGGGCTTGCCCAACTGGATGCCGTGATCGGCCATCTCTTCGGCCTCGGTGATGACCTTGGCTGCGTGCAGCAGAGCCTTGGAAGGAATACAGCCGACGTTGAGGCAGACACCACCCAGGGTCTCGTTGCGTTCGATCAAGATCACCTCAAGACCCAGATCTGCTGCCCGGAAGGCGGCCGTGTAGCCGCCCGGGCCGGAGCCCAGAACCACAAGCTGAGCGTGGTGCTCGCCCTTGGTGATGGGGCCGGATGGGGCCGGAGGAGCAACCGGCGCCGGGGCAGGTGCCGGGGCCTCGGCCGGTGCTGAAGCCGGGGCGCTGGCAGCAGCGGCTGCGCTCTCCAAAGTGAGGATCACGCTGCCTTCGCTTACCGTATCGCCAACCTTGACCGCGAGGGAAAGGACCTTGCCGGCGGTTGGTGCCGGCACCTCCATGGTGGCCTTGTCGCTCTCCAGCTCGATCAAGCCATCCTCTTCGGCGACTTCATCGCCGACCGCGACCATGAGCGTGATGACCGGCACACCGGTGAAGTCGCCGATGTCGGGAACCTTGACTTCTATCTGAGCCATAACTGCCGGCCCTCCTACAGCATCAGCCGACGCACGTCGGCCAGCAGGTACTTCAAGGTGGCGCAGAAGCGCGCAGCAAGCGCGCCGTCGATGGCGCGATGGTCATAGCTCAAGGAGAGCGGCACCATATTGCGCGGCACAAAGGTCTCGCTCTCCTTATCCCAGACCGGGCTCATCTTTGACCGCGTGACGCCCAGGATCGCGACCTCGGGCGCATTGACGATGGGGCTGAAGGAGGTGCCGCCGATGCCGCCCAGGGAAGAGATGGTGAAGCTGGCGCCGGTCATGTCATTCGGGCCCAGCTTGCCATCGCGGCCCTTGGCAGAGAGCGCCCCCAGCTCTTTGGAGATCTCGACGATACCCTTGCCGTCGGCGCCTCTGATCACCGGCACCACCAGCCCATGCGGCGTGTCGGCAGCAAAGCCGATGTTGTAGAAGGACTTGCGGATCAGCTTGTCGCCGTCGGGGTGCAGTGAGCTGTTCACCTCCCAATGCTGCTTCAGGGCCGAGACCGAGGCCTTGATCAGGAAGGAGAGCAGCGTGACGCGGTAGCCCTCGGCCTTGGCGGCCGTATCCAGTTCCTTGCGGTACTGGTCCAGCTCGGTGATGTCGGCCTCTTCATTGTGGGTGACGGCCGGGATGTTGAGCCAGGAGCGATGCAAGGCCGGGCCGGAGATCTTCTTGATCCGGCTCATCGCCACATCCTCGACCGGGCCGAACTTGGAGAAGTCCTGCGGTGGGATCGGCGGGATGCCCATGCCACCTGCCGCCGCTGCAGCCGGGGCCGCAGCCCTGGTCTCCTGTTTCAAGGCCGCAGTGACGTCGTCGCGCAGGATGCGTCCCTTGCGACCGCTGCCGGTGAGCTTTGCCAGATCGACCCCCAGTTGGCGAGCGAAGGCACGCACCGAGGGAGAGGCATGGGCCTTGGCGAAGCCGGCCTCGTCGACGGCTGTCAGAGCCCCCGCAGCCGGTGCCGGCGCTGCGGCCGGTGCAGAGACAGGCTGCTGTACGGGCGGCTTGGCCTCCGGCTCCTGCTGCCCCTCCGGATGGGGAGCGGCCACCGGGGCTTCGACATCGCCTGCCTCCAAGAGCAGGATCAGCGAGCCTTCCGAGACAGAGTCGCCTTCAGAGACCTTGATCTCAGCCACGGTGCCATTCGCCGGCGAGGGGACCTCCATCGTCGCCTTGTCGCTTTCCAGCTCGATCAAGGGGTCTTCTTCGGAGACCTTGTCCCCGGCCGCCACCATCACGGAGATCACCGGCACGTCTGAGAAATCGCCGATATCGGGAACTTTTACTTCAATGAGAGACATGGTGCTGTTCCTCTTACTTCTCTCCGGCCCTTAGGCGGTGCGGGGATTGGTTTTTTCGGCATTCATGCCGTAGAGCGCGATGGCCTTCGTCATGTCGGCCTTGGAGATGGCGCCCTCTTGATAGAGCGCCGCCATGGCTGCACCGGCGATGTGGTCGGCGTCGACCTCGAAGTGATGACGCAAGGCCGCGCGACTGTCGGACCGCCCGAAGCCATCGGTGCCCAGGGTATGGAAGGGCAGAGGCACGAAGGCCCGGATCTGCTCCGAATAGTTCTTGATGTAGTCGGTGGCCGCGATCACCGGCCCTTTGGCTTTGGCCAAGGCCTCGGTCACGTAGGGCACACGCGGCTTGCCCAGGGGATCGAGGCGATTCAGGCGCTCACAGTCCTGTCCGTTGCGGGCCAACTGATTCATCGACGTGGCCGACCAGACGTCCGCTGTGACCTTGAAATCGGCCTTCAACTTCTCGGCTGCCGCCAAGACCTGAATCAGAATGGTGCCGGAACCCATGAGGTTCACGTGCCGCTTACCCGGTCGCGAGGTCGCCTGCAGGCGATAGAGCCCCTTGACGATGCCCTCCTCGACACCCTTGGGCATCTCCGGATGGCTGTAGTTCTCGTTCATCGTCGTCAGGTAGAAGAAGATGTCCTCGTGATCGACGAACATCCGCTTCAGGCCATGCTGCACGATCACCGCCACCTCGTAAGAGAAGGTGGGGTCATAGCTGACGCAGTTCGGCACGGTGCTGGCGATGATATGGCTGTGCCCATCCTCGTGCTGCAGGCCCTCGCCGTTGAGGGTCGTGCGCCCGGCGGTGCCGCCGATCAGGAAGCCGCGGGCGCGGCTGTCGCCGGCGGCCCAGGCCAGATCGCCGACTCGCTGGAAGCCGAACATGGAATAGAAGATGAAGAAGGGGATCATCGGCACGCCGTGTACCGAGTAAGCGGTCGAGGCCGCGATCCACTCGGCCATGGCGCCGGCCTCGTTGATGCCCTCCTGCAGCACCTGACCGCTCTTCGATTCCTTGTAGTACATCAGCTGGTCGGCATCTTCCGGCTTATAGAGCTGGCCTTTGGGGTTGTAGATGCCGAGCTGGCGGAACATGCCCTCCATCCCAAAGGTCCGGCTCTCGTCCGGAACGATCGGAACCACGTGCTTGCCGATGCTCTTGTCGCGGCAGAGCGTATTCAAGACCCGCACGAAGGCCATGGTGGTGGAGATTTCACGCTGGCCGGTTGATTTCAGCAGAGCATCGAAGGCCGAGAGCGGCGGGATCTCGATGTCCTGATCCGGCCGTGCTTGCCGGTGCGGGAAGTGTCCGCCCAGCTTCTCACGGTGGGCGAGGATGTAATCCCTCTGCTCGTTACCCAGGCGAACATAGGGGGCGTTCTTCACCTCCTCGTCTGCCACCGGGATCTGGAAGCGATCGCGGAAGGCGACCAACTGGTCTTCGGCCATCTTTTTCTGCTGATGGGTGATGTTCTGACCTTCGCCAGCCTCACCCATGCCATAGCCCTTGACCGTCTTCACCAGGATCACGGTGGGCTGGCCCTTGGTCTCGACCGCAGAGCGATAGGCGGCATAGACCTTGTGCGGATCATGGCCGCCGCGCTGCAGCTTCCAGATATCCTCGTCGCTCATGTCGGCGACCAGGGCTGCGGTCTCGGGATACTTGCCGAAGAAGTTCTCGCGGGTGTAGGCGCCGCCCTTGGACTTGAAGGCTTGATAGTCGCCGTCGACGGTCTCCTGCATCAGCTGCAGCAGGCGGCCGGTCTCGTCGCGCTCCAAGAGCTCATCCCAGCCGGAGCCCCAGATCACCTTGATCACGTTCCAGCCGGCACCGCGAAACTCGCCTTCCAGCTCCTGGATGATCTTGCCGTTGCCGCGCACCGGACCGTCCAGGCGCTGCAGATTGCAGTTCACCACGAAGATCAGGTTGTCCAGGTTCTCGCGCGCGGCGATGGAGAGCGCGCCCAGGCTCTCGGGCTCGTCCATCTCGCCGTCGCCCAGGAAGCACCAGACCTTGCGGTCAGCCTTGTCGATCAGGCCACGGTGGTCGAGATAGGACATGAAGCGCGCCTGATAGATGGCGCAAAGCGGGCCCAGGCCCATCGAGACGGTCGGGAACTGCCAAAAGTTCGGCATCAACCAGGGATGGGGATAGCTGGAGAGGCCATCGCCGCCAGTCTCGGCCCGGAACTTGTCGAGCGTCTCCGCGTCGATGCGGCCTTCCATGAAGGCGCGGGCATAGATGCCGGGAATGGCATGGCCCTGGAAAAACACCAGATCGCCGCCATGCTGGGCATTCCGCGTCCGCCAAAAATGGTTGAGGCCGATGTCGTAGAGCACGGCCGACGAGGCGAAGGAGGCGATGTGCCCGCCATACTCGCTGGAGACCTTGTTGCGGCGCACGACGGTGGCCATGGCATTCCAGCGATTGATGGTGCGAATGCGCCACTCCAGCGCCACGTCGCCTGGATAGTGCGGCTGCTCCTCCGGCGGGATGGTGTTCACATAGGCCGTGGTCGCGCTGAAGGGCAGGTTTACGCCAAGCGAGCGGGCTCGCGAGACAGCGGAATCCAGCAATTGGTGGGCGCGCGTACCGCCGTCGCGTTCAACCACATCTTCGATTGCGTCCAGCCACTCCTGGGTTTCGACCGGATCGAGGTCGTTCTGGCTATCGCTCATCTAGGCCCCCTTTTCTCTGGGTTCTTCGGCTATCATAGACCCGCGCTGGGCGACGCGGAGGGTTACTTGAATCAATCTGACGTCTCGCCCTCGAACACCGCCTGTTCGTCCAGGGGCGCCACGCGCAGAATGTTGGTTGTGCCGGCGCGATTGAAGGGCACGCCGGCGACGACGACGATGCGGTCGCCTTTCGATCCGATGTTCAGCGACTTCGCGCCGCGCACCGCCTCGACAACCGCCATCTTAAAGCGGCCGACCGGGGCTGCATTGACGCAACGCAGTCCCCAGACCAAAGTTAGCCGCCTCGCCGCCGGCTCGAAGGGCGTCAGTGCCACGATCGGCACGCGCGGCCGACGCTTGGCCACATTCAAGGCCGTGGTGCCGCTGAAGGTGAAGCAGCAGATCGCCTTGACGTCGATGGTCTCGGCAATCTCCTTGGCTGCATTGGCGATGGCAGCAGATAGGTTGGGCATGGTCGGCGTGCTGCCGGCCTCCATGATCCCGCGATAGAGGCGGTCGCGCTCCACTGTCACGGCCACCTGGTTCATGGTGGCGACCGCTTCGACGGGATAGTTGCCGGCCGCTGACTCGGCCGAGAGCATGACGGCATCGGCACCGTCATAGATGGCACCGGCCACGTCAGAGACCTCTGCGCGCGTGGGCACAGGAGCGGTGATCATGCTCTCCAGCATCTGGGTTGCGACGATCACCGGCTTGCCGACCGCGCGGCAGTCCCGCACCAATTGCTTCTGGATCGACGGCACTTCGGATAGCGGCATCTCAACCCCGAGGTCACCGCGCGCGACCATGATGCCGTCTGAGGCCGCGAGGATTGCCTGAAAGTCCTTCACCGCCGCCGGCTTTTCGATCTTGGACAGCACCGCTGCCCGCTTGGCCACCAGCTCTTTGGCCTCCAGCACGTCCTCAGGCCGCTGCACAAAGGAAAGCGCGATCCAGTCGGCGCCCATCTCACAGGCGAATTCGAGGTCGCTCTTGTCCTTGTCAGAAAGGGCCGCGACCGGCAGCAGGACATCGGGGAAGCTCACCCCCTTGCGGTCCGAAATCTCGCCACCGACTTCGACCTGACAATCCACATAGCCGGGACCGACTTCAGTCACCTTCAGGCGAACCTTGCCGTCATTGACCAGCAGGCTGGCACCCTCATGCAGCGCGTCGAGGACTTCCGGATGCGGCAGGCAGACCCGCGTGTCGTCGCCCGGACTGTCGTCCGAATCGAAGCGAAAGGCAGCACCAACCTCCAGATCGGTCGGGCCGTCGGCGAAGGTTCCGCAGCGAATCTTGGGACCCTGCAGATCAGCCAGGACACCGATCGGCCGGTTCAGCTCTCGCTCGATGTGTCGGATCTTGTCATAGCGCTCGCGCTGCTCCTCCTGCGTGCCATGGCTCATGTTCAGCCGGAAGACATCCGCGCCGGCCAGGAAGAGCGCCTTTATGGTTTCATAGTCGGAGGAAGCGGGCCCGAGTGTTGCCAGGATCTTGACTTGCCTCTCTCGGTTCATTGTCGCGCGCCCTTTCGTCGGCTGCCACCCTTGCTATCGGATCAGGATGGCGCGGAAGTCGTTCACATTGGTGAGGGTCGGGCCGGTGATCACCTGATCGCCTAAGGCTTCGAAGTAGCCGTGCCCGTCATTCTCTTCGAGCGCCTTGGAGATGGGATAGCCCAAAGCCAAACCGCGGGAGATCGTGTCTTCGGTAATGATGCCGCCGGCGACCTCGGCGGCGCCGTCGACGCCGTCGGTATCGCAGGCAATGGCGCTGATGCCCGGCGCGCCCTTCAGAGCCTCGGCCAGGCCCAGCAGGAACTCGACATTGCGTCCGCCGCAGCCCTGACCGCGCAGGGTCACCGTCGTCTCTCCGCCGGAGATGAGGACACAAGGGGCGGCCAAGGGTTGGCTATGGCGCTGCACCTGCTGCGCCATGCCGGCCATGACCTTACCGACCTCCCGCGCCTCGCCCTCCAGGGCATCGCCCAATATCATCGGCACCACGCCGGCCTGACGCGCCACCTCGGCCGCTGCCTCCAGGGAGGCCTGCGGGGCGGCGATCATGTGCCACTCAGCCTTGGCCAAGCGCGGGTCGTCCGGCTGCGGCGTTTCGTTTGCCGGATCATCCAAGGCCGCCACGACGGCAGGACCGGGATCAAGGCCATAGCGGCGCAGGATCTCCTTGGCATCGGCCAAGCTGGTGGTGTCACCAACCGTCGGTCCAGAGGCAATCACGGCCGGGTCGTCGCCCGGAACGTCAGAGATGATCAGGGTCACCAGGCTGGCTGGGAAGGCCGCCGCCGCCAACCGCCCGCCCTTGATCGCAGAGAGGTGCTTGCGCAGGCAGTTCATCTCGCCGATGGAAGCACCACAGGCCAAGAGCGCCCGATTCACGGTCTGCTTGTCGGCCAAGGTCAGTCCCGGCGCCGGTAAGGAGAGCAGCGACGATCCGCCGCCGGAAATGAGCGCGATGACGAGGTCATCCTCGCCCAGATTCGATACCCGCTCCAGAATCCGGCCGGCCGCAGCTTCGCCGGCCTCGTCCGGCACGGGATGGGCTGCCTCGACAATCTCGATCGACTTACAGGGCACGGCGTGGTCGTAGCGTGTGACCACCAAGCCCTCCAGCGGGCCCTCCCAGGCGGCTTCAAAGGCAGCCGCCATCGCCGCTGAGGCCTTGCCGGCGCCGACAACGATCGTGCGCCCCTTGGGCTTCGGCGGCAGATACTGTGCGAGAACGCGATCCGGCATGGCGGCATCGACGGCAGCTTGGAAGAGGGACTGCAGCAAGTCCCGATCATCGTTGCTCATGGGTTCCGGCTCGCTCCCCTTCCGGCCAATGAGATTTGTTATTCAGCCACCTTGTGGTTGGCCATTAGCTCCAGTGCCCGCACCATAGCAGAGTGATCCCAAGATGAACCGCCATTTGCAGCGCAGGCGTTAAAGAGTTCCTGGGCGGTCGCCGTATTCGGCAGCGAGAGCCCCAAGGCCTTGGCCGACTGCAACGCCAGGTTCAGATCTTTCTGGTGCAGTGCGATGCGGAAACCCGGATCGAAGGTGCGCTTCACCATGCGCTCTGCATGCACCTCCAGGATCTTGGAGGAGGCAAAGCCACCCATCAGGGCCTGGCGCACACGCTCTGGATCAGCCCCGGCCTTGGAGGCGAAGAGCAGGGCCTCGCTCGCCGCCTCGATGTTCAAGGCGACGATGATCTGATTGGCGACCTTGGCGATCTGGCCGTCGCCGGCCTTGCCGACATGGGTGATGTTCTTGCCCATGATCTCAAACAAGGGCTTGGCCTTGGCAAAGCCCGCATCCGATCCGCCGGCCATGATCGAGAGGGTACCGGCTTTGGCCCCGACCTCTCCACCCGAGACCGGTGCATCGACATAGTCGGCGCCGCTGGCGATCACCGTCTCGGCGAAGGCCTGGGTCTCGATCGGCGAGATCGAACTCATATCGATGAAGAGCTTACCCGGACCCAGTCCATGGATCGCGGCCTCGTCACCCTCAAACAGCACCTCGGCCACCTGCGGCGTGTCGGGGACGATGGCGATGACGACCTCCGCCGCCTCTGCCGCTGCCTTGAGCGTCGGGACCGTGCCCAGCCCTTTCTCCACCAAGTGTTGCGGTGGTGCCTTGCGGTGCGTTGAGGTGATCACCTCGTGGCCGGCGTCGAGCAGATGACCGGCCATGGGCGTCCCCATAATGCCGAGCCCGATGAAAGCAATCTTGGTCATGCCTCTCTCCCTTTGTTTCGTCGGTCAGGCCGCTCGAAGCGGGACCTGGGACTGTCGCACTTGGTGACCGCCTTAATCCACAATCCGATGCCCGTTTCGCCAAGGCGCCTGACGGCTGCGCAGCGATCGAGGACACCCTGCTGCCCACCTCGCATGGAGACACTGGCATTGAATTAGGGCATCGAAACCTTCCTCGTTCAGCGCATGTGGCGGAAGCTATTTCTGCACTCCGGAAAAATCAAGACATTTAGGAAAAAGTTTCCATATTATGGAAAAATACCTTAGCCTGCTGTCATGGCGGGTCAAACGGACCCTGTCTCCGCCACTTGGATTGGGATGGAACTGGTCATGGATCAAAAGACCCGGGAGCCGAAACGCAGCCGCGGGAGACCGCGCAAGAACACCTCTGAACCCACTGTCTCGGTACAGTCACTGGACCGGGCATTGGGGCTCTTGACGCTGGTTGCCTCCCGCGACGGCATCACCTTGTCCGAGATTGCGGAGTTGGCGGAGCTTCCGGCCTCCACCGTGCACAGAATCCTCTCGACCCTGGAAGCGCACAGGTTCATGCGTCAGGATCCAGATGCCGGGCATTGGACCATCGGGGTCGGGGCCTACTCAGTGGGCCAAGCCTTCGTGCGCACCCGACGTCTTGAGGCATTGAGCCGCCCGGCCATGTGGCAGTTGATGGAGGCGACGGGCGAGACCGTGAACCTGGGCGTCCTGGAGGGGCATGAGGCTGTCTTCCTGGGTCAGGTGGAATCGCCAGCACCGATCCGCGCCTACTTTCGACCGGGGCGCCGCGGGCCCGCCTATGCCTCCGGCATCGGCAAGGCGCTCTTGGCAGAAGCAGGCGATGAGGTGGTGCGCAGGCTCTACGCCAAACGTAAGATCACGAGCTTCACCGCAGCCACGCTCAGTGAATTGGACTCTCTTTTGAGAGCGCTGAAGGAGACCCGCGCGCGCGGCTGGGCGATCGACGACGAGGAACACACGCTTGGCATGCGTTGCATTGCCGCCCCGATCTTCGACGAGGAACAGGTGGCCATCGCCGCCGTCTCGATCTCCGGTCCAACGCTCAGGGTCACAGAGGAGCGGATCACCGAACTTGCGGACCGGGTCAGTGCCGCCGCCGAGCAGATTACCAAAGCCATTGGCGGCGTCGGTCCTGAACGCAGACCTTGAGGCCCCTCCGGCAAGCACCCGATGAGTCAGGGCGACCAGGTCTCTAGCCCATGGATCGGCGCATCGGGTTCGAAGGCGTGGAAGGCGAAGGCGAAGACCAGGTGATGCGGAATGTCGACCCATCCCTCTGCCGTCCTCCGCTGGACCACGACATTGCCGATGTCACGGCCATCGGCAATGCGCTCTGCACCCAAGGCCGTGTTCTGGCCCTTGGTCCAGGTAAGTTTCAGGTCGCCTTTGACGATCTCTCCCTCTAGCCGCAGCAGGGTGAGAGACCAGGCCTCGGCCTTGCCGTCCTCGACCACCGCCACCACGCGAGCCATGGGCTCGATGCCGCTGGGCAGCGGGCCGTCATAGAAGGGCGAGACGCCGCCCGGTAGGTCGTAGTCGCGGTAGGGATTGCTGAAATAGTCGCGCCGCTCTGGATCATCCGGAATCAAGACTTTGCCTTCTGGGAAACGCTCACGGAAGCGGCCGAAGGATTCCAGGCGCGAGGGCAGCAGCGTCAAGGTCTGACCGGCACGTTCGCCGACGATGGCGCGCCCCTCGAACTGTTGCCAGAGGTTCTCCTCCTGCCGATCGAACATGATGAGGTCGGCCTTGCGCAGAAAGCCGCTGACACCGAAGGAGAAGATCTCCCCGTCGACCAGGCGGGAGAAGACCAGGGAGGCGTTGCAGAGCGGGCAGTAGGTCACCGCCACCGGCTCGCCGCCCACCACGTCGTTCACGATCTCGTGGCGGATCATGATGCCCAGGGGATAGGCGCGTGCATCGCCATCGATCTCCAGGGCGATGACCGGCTCGCTGTCCTCCAGCCCCGCTGCCCAGCCGCTGGCCTGCCCGAACTGCAGGCTGGTGAAGATAGGCGCGTCGATGGAGCGGATCGCGTCCTTCGGCGGGCCACCCGACTCGATCTCCTCCAAGGGCACAACATGCAGGCTGAAGTCGGTATGCGGCCACTCCCGCGTCATCCAGCCGGGCGCATCGCTCTCTCCGGCCGTGGCGGTAAACGCCAGCAAGAGGGGGATTACAGCCAAGAGACGCATTGCCGCCACCTTCCGACAGTATCGAGCGGCTAGATCCTAACGCGACCCGGGGCAAAGCCCCCATCAAGAGGCCGTGCAGTCGTCGTGATGAGCGATGGTGGTATCCTTGTTCCCTTAACGCTCTCAGCCACGTAGAAGAACGCGAGCCTTCAATCTCCGCCCCAAGAGATCGGACCCTGATGGAAAAGAACAGCAGCAAACACCGGCGTCGAAACCCGCTTGTGGTCGGGGTCGGCGCCTTGGTGCTCTTGGTCATCGTCGCCGTGCCGGCGCTCTGGTGGATCGCGCGCGACCAGGTCTCAAACGCGGTCGCCGCGGCACAATACGATGCCGCCCGCCAAGGCTATACCCTGACCCATCAAGGCCTCGACTTTTCCGGCTTTCCCTTTCATCTCTCCGCCGCACTCGCCAGTCCGCGCGTCGACTGGGGACAAGGTAGCTGGCGGGGGCCCGGCAACATCACCGGCGAGACCTCTTTCACCAACCCGACTGCGGTGCGCCTTGATGGCAGCGGCCAGCATGAACTGTCCATCGACCGTCTCTCCATGACCATAGACAGTCGCGAGGCGCTGGCCGTCATCGGTGTCGGCAAGCAAGGCGCCGAGGCGATCGAGGCCGCTCTCAGAGACCTCGATCTGCAGTTGGACCAAGGTTTGGGTCAAGCGAGGCTCGAGAGCTTGGAGCTGGCAGCCGCCCCCTTGCCGCCACTCAAGCAGGACGGGGAAGCCATGGCGGTATCGCTCGATCTCAAGAACCTGCTGCTGCCCAAGGTCCTGGGCCTCAGGGTCACCGAGCTCGGCGGCCGCGTGCAAGATGGCAGCCTGCGGGCCGAGGTGACCGGCCCCCTACGTCCCGGACCGACACCGCAGATGCTGGCGAACTGGCGCGACGGCGGAGGCAAGTTGGACCTCAAATCCCTCTTGATCCATTGGGGACCGGTCGCAATCGAAGCCAAGGGCAAACTCGGCCTCGATTCGAAGATGCGGGCCGAAGGACGGCTCAATCTGCAGATCTCGGGCTTTCCCAAACTGCTGAACGCCCTGGCTCAGCTGGGCAAACTGGATCCTGTGCTGGCCGGAACCTACGGCGGTCTGCTGGGTGGAATGGCGCAACCGCGTAACGGCAAGTCGGGACGATGGCTTGCCATACCGCTGGTGCTGCAGAACGGACAGGCCTTCCTCAGCACGCCTTTCGCCAAGATCCCGCTGGCCCGCCTGCAACCCCTCGTGCCGACAGGGTGAGCCATCCGATCATCGCAGGTGCGCGGTGAGGGTCAGATCACCCACTCGATCATGACGAAGCCCAGGATCAGGATGATCACCACGATCCAGCCGATCAGGGTCGCGTAGCGGTCCAGCAGATTGCGGATCTGGGGGCCGAAATAGTAGAGCGCCACCGCGACCGCAAAGAATCGCAGGCCACGTCCGACGATAGAGGCGCCGAGGAACAGCAGGAAGGGCAGCGACTGCACCCCGCTGGCGATTGCAATCAGCTTGTAGGGCAGTGGCGTGATCGCGCCTATGAGGACGATCCAGACCCCCTCTTCGTGAAAGCGTTCCTGAATCCGCTTGAAGGTCTCTTCCCAGCCATAGAGGTGGATCAGCCAAGTCACCAGGGTCTCATAGAGGAAGAGACCGATCAGATAGCCGACGCAGCCGCCGATGACAGAGGCCAGCGCAGTGATGAGGGCCGCCTTCCAGACCTGGCGGCGATCGGCCAGCATGACCGGCACCAGAATGGCGTCGACCGGCAGCGGCAGCAAAGCGCTCTCTGCAAAGGAGGTCACCGCACAGGCCCAGAGACCGCGCGGGCCCTGGGCAGCCTTCATGGACCAGCGATAGAAGCGATCGAAGATGGTCGAGCTCCCCCTAGAGCAGAGCGAAGGATGCGGTTGTGATCGACACGCGAGCGCTGGTTAGCTGCTTTCCTCCTCTTCCGCGCCGCCCTCACCCTCAGGCGGCTCCTCAGCATCACCGCCGTTCTCGGCCCCCTCTTTATCCTTCTTTCCGAGGTTGGCAAAGGCCTTGAGACGCGCCTCGACCAGCCCGAAGACGCTCTCTTCGGGATAGACTCCCTCTTCGTCGCGGGCGCCAGCCGCAACGCCGGTCAAGAGCGCGATGCCATCGGCGATCGTGGCAATAGGATAGATGTGGAACTGCGCGTTGGCAGCGGCTGCCACAACATCATCGCGCAGCATCAGGTGCACCACGTTTGCCTTGGGGATCATCACTCCCTGCTTGCCGGTCAGGCCCCGCGCCGCGCAGATATCGAAGAAGCCCTCGATCTTCTCGTTGACGCCGCCGATGGCCTGCACCTCGCCCTTCTGATTGACCGAGCCGGTGATCGCCAAGTCTTGCCGCAGCGGCAGCTCCGACAAGGCCGAGAGCAGGGCATAGAGTTCCGTGGACGAGGCGCTGTCGCCGTCGACACCGCCATAGGACTGCTCAAAAACCAGACTGGCGCTCAAGGACAGCTTGGCCCGCGGCAGGAAATGTCCGGCTAGGAAACCTTGCAGGATCAGGACGCCCTTGGAGTGGAGGGGGCCGCCCAGCTTCACTTCGCGCTCGATGTCGATGATGCGTCCGGCGCCTGGCCGCACGTTGCAGGTGATCCGCGTCGGCTTGCCGAAGGCGAAACGCCCCATCTGCAAGACCGAGAGGCCGTTGACCTGCCCGACAGTGCTGCCCTCGCTGTCGATCAGCATGATGTCACGGGTGATCTGCTCGTGACTGGCCTCGCGAATGCGATCGGTCCGCCGAATGCGCGCCGAAATGGCCTCCTGCACATGGCTGCGCGACACCAGCTTGGCCTCGGCCTGACGAGCAAAGAAGTCGGCCTCGCGCACCAGGTCATAGATGTGCTGCAGGTCGAGCGAGAGTTTCTGCGAGTCGGCAGCCCGCCGCGAGGCCGCCTCGATCAGCCTGGCGACGCCATCCACGTCGAAGGGCCTCAAGTCGGCTTCGCGCACCATGTTGGCGATCAGTCGGGCAAAGAGCTCGTCCCGCTCGATATCGCGTTTCATGGTCTCGCTGAAGTCGGCCGAGACCTTGAACATGGCAGCGAAATCAGGGTCGGCCTGCTGGGCCATGTAGAAGATCCGCGGGCTGCCGACGATGGCAACGCGCACTTGCAAGGGGATGGGCTGCGGCGCCAGCGAGACGGTGGAGACCAGACCGGCACTCTGTGCCGGATTCTCGATGCTGATCTGCTCGGCCTTCAGGCTGCGCTTCAGGGCCTCCCAAGCGAAGGGCTGGCTGAAGAGTTTCTGTGCGTCCAGGACAAGGAAGCCACCGTTCGCGCGATGCAGCGCACCCGCCTTGATCAGACTGAAGTCGGTGACCAGGGTGCCCATCTGGGCGACATGCTCGGCCCGCCCCGCGAGGTTCGGCAGGGTCGGATTATCCTCATAGACAACCGGCGCCCCGCTTTCGGTGCGGTGCTGGACCAGAACATTCACCTCATAGCGCCTGAGGCCCCTGACGGTGCCCAGGGGTTCGCTGCGCGGCTGCTGTTCGGCCTGGGCCTGCTGTTGCTGCTGTCCAGCAGGCTGACTGGCAACCAACAGCGCCTGGAAGTTCGCCTTGATGTCCTTGCGTACCTTGTCCAGGTGCTTCACCGCCTCCGGCACGTCGACCACGACGGCCCGCACGGCAGCAAGAGGTTCGCGCACCGCGTCGGCGACAACATCGCGCATCAGCTCGCTCTGCTCCTGCCGGCGCGCGCGCTCCATGCGCGGGAACTCCTGCAGGATCTCTTTCAGCTTGCTCTGCAGGCCGGAGAGCACCTCCTGCAGGCGCTGGCCTTCCTCTTCGCCGACACCCTCATAGGCCTTGGTGTTGACCTCGCCATCGACAAAAGGTGCGAAGGCCAAGCCCTGCTGGGTGCGCAGCAAGGCAAAGCCCTGCGCCTTGGCCTCCTTGTCCAGCTCGGCGAATACGGCCTCTTGCTGCTTTTGATAGCGCTCGTCGATGGCCTGGATCTGGGCCCGGTTCTCGTCGCGCTCGAAGGCGGCCGGAATTGATTGGGTCAGGTCCTCGATGAAAGCACGCATCTCGGCCGCAAAGGCCGGCCCCCGTCCCGGCGGGAGCGAGATGGCGCGCGGCTGATGCGGTGTGTTGAAGTTGTGCACATAGACCCAGTCTCTGGGGGTGTTGCGCTCACCCGCCGCCTCTTGGAAGAGCGCCATGACGCTGCGGTGCCGCCCGGTGCCATGCCCGCCCAGGAGATAGAGATGATAGTCGTGATGCGGTATGGCCGCGGCAAAGCGGATCGCCTCCAAGGCCCGATCTTGACCCGGCAGCTCCGTCAAAGGCTCCAGATCGTCGGTCGTTTCGAAACTGAAATCCTGGCAGTCGCAGACTCGATAGAGCTGCTGCGGCATCAACGCTTCTGGGGCCATCACATCATCTCGCTTCTCGGAACTTCATCTGGGTCGAATGCTATGGCCACCGCCCGATCAACGATAGTGAAAAGTCTGGGAAGGTCCGCCGCGCTGAGAGCGAGGCTCCGGTCGCTCCCTCCTACGACGTAAAAGGGAACGACCGGAGGGGCGGTCCTAGAGCATGATGACGTCAAATCGAAACGATTTGTCGTCTGAATCATGCTCTAAACGTTGAAAAATTGAGCAGATTCACGCGATCAGGTGATCCCACCTGATCGCGATCTGCTCTAGAGATCGCCGGCTGCGGTGTGCTCGATGACGGCCCACTGCTGGTCGGCCTTGGCGATGGTACCCGCCCGATCCTGCAAATAGAGGTCGTAGATATCCTTGTTCAGGAAGACATAGACCTTGTCGTCAACCACGGAGTGAAAGCGCGGATCGCCGTCGAACTTCTTACCGACCGATACGCCAAAGGTGCAGAAACCACCGTTCTGCACGACATAGCGATCCGGGTTGGCATCGAAAGCGCTTTGGTTCTCGGCCGAAGCGAAGTAGTAGGCTGCGCCGTCATGCACCGAGGTGTACTTGGCACTGCCGGGCACATCGTCTCGTTGGTCCAAGAGCGCCACCGGGTCGGCACCGTGCAGAGCGACCGGGGCACCAGCGGCCGAGAGGCCGGGGGCCAGGTTCATCTCATCCGCAGCGAAGGACGGCAGGGCGGCTGTGGCGGTCAGGGCGGTTGCCAGGGCAACGGCGGTCAGGGTCTTGGTCAGCATCATCTTGCTCCTCAGTCATAGTGTCAGCGTCTTGCGATCGGCGGGCGGTGAACGCTCGCCGCCTGCAAGAGGTCGTGGAGGGAGGGGCCGGCCGCCATGTTGAGCCGTCCGGCTATCCTGTCCGATCGTCCGGCAGGTCCGCAGCAGCAGCCGCAAGCTGGATTACCGCCGGGAAGCCTAGATGAAAGTAGTAGGACGGGGCCTTGGAAAGGGGGCGAGGCCTGAGCCAAGTGTCACGAGGGAGAGAGTGCCGCCCGCCGGGTCGCACCCGGTCCTTCGCCAAAGTGCCGGGTATAGAGGCGGCTGAAGGAGGCAACAGAGCGATAGCCAACCGCGGTCGCCGCCTCGTCAACAGAGCAGTCGCCGTTTGAGAGCTGTGCCCGCGCGCGCTGCAGGCGCCAAGCAGTCAGATAGCCGAGCGGCGGCATCCCACAGCGTTCGTGGAAGCGTTCGGCGAAGAGGCTGCGCGAAAGCCCAGCCTCCCGCGCCAGGCTCTCCACCGTCCAGCGCTCTTGCGGGGCGTGGTGAATCGCCGTCAAGGCCCGTGCGAGCTGTGGGTCGGCGAGGGTGCGCAAAAGACCGACGGGCAAGGCCTCATCACGCGACCAGGACCTCAGCGCCTGCACGAAGAGGATCTCGGCGATGCGGCGCAGAATGGCATCCCGCCCAGGCAAGGAATTGCTCTCTTCGGCTTGCAGCAGGGCGAGGGTAGCGCTGATCCAGGCCTGCGTCTCGCGCTGCAGACCGCTGACGACCAACAGAGGCGGCAACTGTCCAAAGACCTCATTGGTGCCTCTGCCGCCATCAAAGGTGAAATGCCCGCAGAGCAACCGGGCTTCCTCACCACGGTCGGAGAGGCCATAGACCAGGCTGCCTTTGCCACTATAGCCAGCGTCCTTGAGGACAGTTTCCAATCCCAAAGGGCGCGCGTCGGCAGAATGAGCGATATCGTGGGCCCGGCCCTGAGGAACCAGGGCAAAATCCCCGACCTGGAGGGCGCGTGCCTCTGCCTGGCCAGCCACCCGAATAAAGCAGCCACCGCGCGTCACCAGATGGAAGCGAATGGCGCCAGGATGCTCGGGGACGCGGACACCCCAAGGCGCCGTGAACTCGGTCGCGAAGTAGAGCAGTCCACTGAAGCGCAGATGGGTCAGGATATCGCTTAAGGGATCCATTCTAGGTTGTCAGCCTTTCAGGCTGTATCGACACCGGCCCGTACCCGCGTCTCGGCCGCCCAACGAGAGTATCCAGACTTGGGCGGCCGGGTGTAGGTGCGGGCTGGTGCCGTTTGGCTTGCATTTGCCTAAGCGTGGCCGGCATCCGTCACCAGGAAGCTGGGATCGATGCCAAGCGCCTTGATCGCGGCGTCCCACTTGTCGTCGAGCGCGGCGGAGAAGACCAGAGTCTCGTTGGCGTCAGCGGTCAGCCAGCCATTGGCCTGCAACTCCGAATCAAGCTGACCCGGCCCCCAACCGGCATAGCCCAAGGCAAAGAGGTGTTGCTTCGGCCCCTCGCCGGCGGCGATGTCGCGCAGAATATCGAGCGTGGCCGTCATCGCAATATGCTCGTCCACCTGTAGGGTCGATTCCTGCTGATACTCAGCGGAGTGCAGCACGAAACCGCGCCCCGATTCGACCGGCCCGCCGAAATGCACGTCGATCTTCTGCCCCGGCTGTGGATTCTCGATCCCAAGCTGCTGCAACAGCTCATCGAAAGTCAGGCTGTCGATCAGCTTGTTCACCACCAGGCCCATGGCGCCCTCTTCGTTATGGGCGCAGACATAGACGACACTGCGCTGAAAGCGGTTATCGCTCATGCCCGGCATGGCGATCAGGATCTGACCGGTCAGATATCCTTCGGCCTCGTCGTCATCAGCCATATTTCACTCCTGCATCTGGCCGGCCCGAGGGCACGGCTTTGCGTTCCATCCTACACCAAAGATAGGGTTCTTCATGGCAGGATCACCAGTGCCTTTCCGCGCGCGGTAGCCAAAGCCGCTTGGCCTTAGCGGAACCAGGCTCTATCTAAAGGGCGTCGGTGCCCAATCCGCGCGCCGTCCTAATCGAGAACTCGAGATGCAAGAGGAGTGACCAGCATGGCGATCCAGGTTGGCGACAGCGTGCCCAGCGGTAGCTTGAACCACATGACCGAGAGCGGTCCGGAACAGATTTCGACCGATGACCTCTTCAGCGGCAAGAAGGTCGTCGTCTTTGCCCTTCCCGGCGCCTTCACCCCGACCTGTTCGGCCAAACATGTGCCGGGCTTCCTGCAGCATGCAGGCGAGCTGAAGGCCAAGGGTGTGGACACCATCGCCTGCCTGTCGGTGAACGATGCCTTCGTCATGGGCGCCTGGGGCAAGGATCAGGGTGTCGGCAACAACATTATGATGCTGGCCGACGGCAGTGCCGCCTACACCAAGGCCCTTGGCATGGAGCTGGACCTGACGGCCCACGGCATGGGCGTGCGTGCCAAGCGCTTTGCCATGGTGGTCGATAACGGGAAAGTGAGCTTCATGGCCGAAGAGACCAATCCCGGAGCCCTGGAGGCGTCCAGCGCCGAGGCCGTGCTCGCCGCTCTCTAACCGGTTCCGAGAGCCGCCGAATTCACCAGAACAAGCGGCGCGCAGTCTGGTACAATCAAGCGTGGTTGAAGGGGATCGTTTACGGTCCCCTTCTTCGGTTTGGGGGCCGATCCTGTTTTCCGGGTGAGAGGTCAGGGATCTCACCGAAAAGAGAGTGCAGAGCAGAACACTCGCGTAAGGAGGATTGACGGCATGAGCACAGCAGAACAGCAGCCGACAGCGGCAGAGATCTATGATCAGCGCTTTCTTCCAGCACTTTTCCGGCAATGGGGCCCGGTGATCTGCGATCTGGCAGGGGTCAAGCCTGGGATGCAGGTGCTGGATGTGGGTTGCGGCACCGGCGCCTTCGCCCTGGCGGCAGCCGAGCGGGTCGGTGCGGAAGGCGGCGTGGCAGGCCTAGACGCCAACCCCGAGATGCTGGTCGTCGCCCGTGCCAAGCAGACCGCTGTCGCATGGCACGACGGCCGCGCCGAGACCCTCCCCTTCGCAGATCAGAGCTTCGATGCCGTCGGCAGCCAGTTCGCCTTCATGTTCTTTGAGGATCGCGCCGGCGCACTCTTGGAGATGCAACGCGTTGCCAAGCCCGGCGCCACGATTGCCGTTGCCGTTTGCGGCGCGGTCGAGGCCTCACCAGGCTATGCCGCCTTCGCCGCTTCTCTGGACCGCCTCTTTGGTCGAGACATCGGCGATGCTTTCCGGCAGCCCTTCGTCTTGGGTGACCCGAAGGCCCTCTCGGACATCGCCGAAACGGCTGGGATCGAGGCCGAGGTCATGGAGCGCAACGGTCAGGTCACCTTCGACTCGATTGCCGATCTGGTCGCGACCGAAAGGGCCTGCGTCTGGACCCTGGGCGGCGTGCTGGATGAGGCGCAGTTCGACACCTTGCTCAAGGACTCGGAAGAGACCTTAGCGCCCTTCTGTGAGGCCTCGGGCAAGATCGTCTTCGATATGCCGGCCCTCATTCTGCGCTTCACGAAACCCTAGAGGCCAACGACGCGACGGCGAGGAGATCTGTCTCACTCGCCGTCGATATCTGCTCAGCGGTCATTCTGTCTGATCAGGGATCAGTGTCGCGCCGCTGAGCTTGGGGAAGCGTTAGATTGGCCCGCTTCCCCCACTGCTGATTAGGCGCCCGGTGCCGGCAGCTGATAGTCCGAGCTGATGCCGCGCTGGCGAAGGTGCGTGGCCTTCTCCGGCCAGAGCTGCTTGGCGCTCAGGGTCGGGCCCTGGGCCTGCAGGTCGCTCTGAGCGGCCTTGGAAGGCGTGGTGTTGCAGATGTGATCAGGCAAACGAGTCTGATTTCCTCCGCCACCCTGCAGGGCCTTGATCGTCGCGACGGACGACGACGAGCAGCTCGGTGAAGCGGCCATTGCCGGCCCCACTGCGAGCATCAGGCCGGCTGTCAGAGCCAAGGGGATAGCAACGAGTTTGCGCATGGTACGTCCTCACGATGGTTTCGACGATGGTCGGACCCAGCTTTCCGAGGATCCTGACCGGTAGAGACTCCGTCCCTGAACCGGGGCAATGACGCGTCGTTCAGCGTCTTGCCCATCTTCGGCGCGATCAGGATGCCAGGAAATCGAGCATTAGATGATTGAACATTCATCAAATGACTCTACAGCGTTTTCCTGATCCAGCGGAGGATCGCGCCCTCCATGACAGGCACTTGGGTCTCGGGGAACAAAGCGTCAATCAGCACCGCCAAATGGTACAGAATCTGACGCGACTCCGCCCAAGGATGAAGGCTCGGTGAAGATTGCGCAGAGCTATCCCATTGAATTAGCGCACTGCTTCGCGATGCCCTTAGGTCGATGGGCCGTATCTCCGCGTTCACGCCCTCTTTGGGAGGTGCCAGACCCAGAGATTCTCCTCTCGCAGATTGCCCCTTGAAACCATCTACCATTGATCGCATCTTATGCACTCTCATGCGGTTTGGTTGCATAGAAGACAACCGATAGACCTGGTGCCAAAGAGCCAAGAGATTGCCGGACTCGGCTGCAGGAGAATCCCAACCAATCTCACAGCAAGCGAGTCACACCGCATGACAGACCTCGACACCTATAATCCGCTTGGTGCACCGAACAACGACATCGGGCACTTGCGGAGCGCAATCACTGCTGCCGTCAGCACCGACCAGAAACGCCTGCGGATCGGACCAGGCCACTGGATCTTCAACGGCATCGTCCGGGATATCGCCGGCGCCGACCAGGTGGCCCTCGACCTCCATCCCCAGGCCATCGTCGGGGGATCCAACGACCTGAAGTTGACGCAAGGCCTCAGCGTCGGCGCAGAGCTCTACCATCCGACCTTCGACAAGCAGACCTGCATCTACGATTCCAACGATTGGCACTACGCGCATCAACCGCATGTCAATCTCGGCATCGATGACCGGCTCCCAGCGTCTCAGGACGAGGCCACCAACCCCAACATCACCGTCTCCTTCAACTCCAGCCCCACCAGCGAAGATGAGAGCAGCAGCGAGAGCCGTTTCATCTGGGTGGCCTATTCGACGGACTACGGCGAGACCTTCACCTATCCCATCTCACCCTTCAACGACGCGACCTACGCCACGAACCCGGCACCGCCGAGCCGAGACATGGGTAACTCCATGATCTTCCGTCACCCTGACAACAAAGAGTGGATCTCTTGGAACCACAATCTCGGCAGCTTCCATGGCGGACCGATCGTGGCCGAGAAGACCCAGCTGGGCGGCAAGTTCACGCACTTTCGCTTCTGCCAAGACACAACGGCGCGGGAGCACATCTACGAGACCACGATCAGCGGCACGTCCGATACCCAGATCACCGATGCAAATCGGGATAACCTCTGGGAGCTTCAGGGGGCGACCTGGTCGGCCCAGATCCAGGATTGGTACACTGCCCTGGACGGCACCATCTTCGCCTGGCTCACCCTGACCGAACTGACCATCACCGCTGATCCCGCGAGCGCTGAGCCGTCCGGGCGAGAGCGTCTGATGTCCATGTGGCGCGAACCGGGCGATCCAGCCGGCCGATGGCAATACGGACCCTTCATCCCCATGGGCGTCTTCGCGAACATGGACCTGCAGCTCAACGAGTGGTTTGCCTTTGAGATGGAGGATGGCGGCTGGATGGCCGTGATCAGGAACACGCGCAACATCGGCGAGGGACCCGACTATCGCGGCGACCGCCACGGCGTCTCCTTCTCCAGCGACGGCAAGCACTGGTCGGCGATCCAGTATCTCGGCACGGAGAACCATGACGAGCGTACCCAGGGACAACGCTGGAGCGAGCAGCACCAGTTGCTGTTCCTGCCCGATCATCCGGGCCGTCGCCGCAATCAGTCGATGCAGATCCGCCGGTCCGGCGGCAGTTGGACCAGCAGCGGCTTCACCATCTCGATGGAAGGAGACAAGCCGGAGGACGACGAGTGGCGTCAGGTCATCGACACCAACTCTCAGACAAACTGGCAGGATCTGACGTCGGTGGACTGGGTTGCCAATGCCAACTGCAGCATCGCCACCGATACAGCCACCACGCCCTCTGTGCCCACCCACATCAATACAGAGCATGGGGTTACGGCAACGCAGGCCTATCTCTGGACGGCGACGAACGGGCTCAGCGGAACCAAGCGTCTGCAGTTCGACATGAAAGACGCCCTGGAAAGCGATCTGAGGGCAGACGTCTATCTGCGTTTCCACTGCCTGATCAAAGACAGCGGGGCTGGCGGCAACATCAAGGGGATCGCACTGCACATCGCCAGCAACGCGGCCAACGACACGGTGCGGGCCGAGTTCTTTCTGGATGGCACGGTCAACCTTCCAGCCGGCAGCGGTACGGACTTTGGCGACACCAAGTATGCCTATGCCTTTGAACGCGATGACGACTGGATCAAGTGCGTCGGCATCATCAAGCCGAGCACCCTGTCCAGCACCCTTGTCGAGGACGTGAAGCTTTACCTCGTCCACGACAATGGCAGCCTCGGCTTCACCGCGGGCGCGAATGACAGCCTTTTAATCACCGATGTGGACCTCACCTGGGGTCGGCGTGCCTCCGTCATGAGCAGCAAGGTGATCCCAGAGCAGGGCGCCATCCTGGTGGTTCACTCCGAAGGACCGGAGACCTTTCCCAGGGACACCGCCAACGGCACGGCCTCTCATGACTCCGGATCGAACCGCAACATCCACTTCAAGCGGATCACCACGGGTCCCGCGGCGAACAAGCTGAACGTCATCCCCTCCAACAGGGCGCGCGAGCTTTTCCACGATCCGCAGAACACCTGGAGCCACGACAGTCAGACAGACATTCTGACAACCAAGGGCCTGACCCACGCCGCCCTCGACATCGGCGGCGGCCGGACCATGACCAGCATTCCGGTCAAGCTGAACACCGCACCAACGGCAGCCCTCCCCATTGCTGCCATCGGCAACCAGCGGGACTACATCGTGGCCTCGGCCTGTACCCACTCAGCACCCCACAACAACAGCTACCTTCTCCTCGAGCGGGTGAGCGAAGGGGGCGGTCAAGGCAAGACCGGTGGACGCTCTGTCATCGCGCGCTTGGAAATGGATGACTTCACCGAGTGGACCACCTTGGTTTTCGTAGCTGACACCATCAAGAACGAGGTGATTGTCGAAGGCTTGTCGGTTCCGCTGGCGCCTCCCTATGCCATCTGGCTGGGCGACCCCTTCTACACCACCGCGAACGACGCCTATTCGGAGGTCTCGTCCTTCTCGGCGACTTACACCCGTGAGTACGACTTGAAGAACATCTCCTATGGCGCGGTGGGATATCAGGCCGGGGCCTACGTCAGGCCCGATGACGCCAAATTCGCGCCCAACCTCTTGCTGAACGCAGGCTTCAACCAGGACTCGGTCAACCAGGGCAGTGCCTACTCCGTCTCCAGCAACGACACGAACACGTTGGACGGATGGGCCCTGGTCGATCGCGGCAACACCACGGTCACTGTTCAGCAAACAGCGCTCTCAGACGCTGAGGCACGGGAAGTTCAAGACGGTTGGCCCCATACAGCAAAGCTGGCGGCCGGCAGCGCCTCGACCAATGGCGAGATTCTCTTCGGTCAGGACTTCGATGGGGTGAGAGCCTTCAACGGAAAGCTCCTCATGCTGTCCTTCGATTTCTGGGACCTGAACCTCAGCGACAATGCAGCCGATGCCGAAGACCTTGTCCGCTATCCGCTCTATCTGCAGTGGCGGCGGAACTATGGCACCGGCGGAAGTCCCACGAGCGAGACGACCGAGATCGTGAGCTATCGCAACGTCTCCAGAACACCGCGTCGCTATACGGTCTGGCTACAGATCCCTGAGATGCCCGACAGCTACACCCTGGGCAGCAACGGCGACGACTTCTGCATGCTGCTGTGGACCCTGCCAGAGGATGTCGCCTTTGACGTCAGGATCGGCCGCGTGGACCTCTACGAAGGCTTGAGCCAGCGCATCTGGACCGAGCCAGACCCCTATCTGGAGCGGGCGCGATTGAACCAGTTGGTCCGAGTCTATGAAGGAACCGGCGATTCCAACATGTTCCTGCAAGGATACATGGAGCAGGCGACGAAATTCAGCGCCTGCATGGACTTCCTGGGCATGGTCCGCCCGCCCAGTCTGGTCGGCCAAGGCAAGTTCAAGCTGGACCAGGGATCCACGCAGAAGACCGGCCTGGTGGTCGGCTCTCTGGATACCGAGATCGCCATGCAGAGCTTCAGCCAGACCTCCGGCAGCAGTGAGGTTCGGATCGTGGATACGGTGACCAGCTTCACCGCACTGGGCGGCGCCTCGCTCTTTGCGGACGACACGGCCACCACCCCGTCCAGGCTGATCCTCGACGCCAGACGGACCAGCTACTCAGCCTAGTCTCGAGTGGAGTCAATGAAGGCTTTGGCGCCCGGCTATCGGCCGGGCGCCAGGCCCGAAGGTTTCAGCAGGCTCCACAGACCTGCAGCCCCGATCAACAGGGTGCCGACCGCCGCCGTCAGACTGGGCAAGGTATCGAAGACGATGAAAGACCAAAGGATGGCAAAGCCCAGGTAAGAGAAGTCCAGGCCCGCGACGACGGCGGTCGGGCCCAGTTGATAGGCCCGCGCCAGACAGAGGTGGACTGCAATAGAGGCGGCCGCCAAGAGGCAGAGGGTACCAAAGCCCTCCCAATCGAGCGGCGACCAGGCCTGCAGCAAGAAGGGATAGCTGGGATCTGGGTTCAGGACCAGAAGCACCACGATGCCAAGTCCGCCAAGCAAGGCAAAGACGATGTTCAGCGAGAGGGTCAAGGTCCAGGCATCGATGCCCCGGATCGGCCCGCGCGTGGCGATCGCGGCAAAGGCATAGCAGAGTGCTGAGATTAGTGGGATCAGCGCAGCCAGCGAGAAGCCATCGCCCGTCGGCTGCAGCACGATCAAGACCCCACCGAAGGCAAGGAGCACGGCCAGTGCCTGCGAAGGCCGGATGGGCTCTCGCAGGATCCACGCCGAGAAGACCACGATGAAGAGAGGGGCGGTGTAGTAGACCGCCGCCACCAAAGAGAGATCGAGCAGCGGCAGGGCGGCATAGAAGCAGACATACATGGCAACGATCAGCCCGGAGCGGAGCAGCACCCAAGGAGCCAATGCCAGCTTCAGTCCGCGCCATCCCCGGCGCCCGATCACCAAGAAAAGCACGGGCAGGATCAGAAGCGATCTCAGACAAAAGAACTGCCAGAGCGGCAGCCCCTCGCTGAGCAACTTCACGACGGCATCCTGGAAGGCCATGAGAAAGGTAGCGGCGAGTATGGCGGCAGGCCCACCCCAAAGACATCCGACGGCACTGCCTCGGAAACCTGCCTTGGCGTGCGTCGCGTGCGTCAGACTTTGCGTGACATCCGGCATGACATACACCAAATTCAGATGCGGGAGAGTTAACTGTCATCAAAAAAGTGAGCGCAATTTTTTACTGAGTCAAGCGATGTCTGAGAAGCATGTCGAGACCAAGGATAGAGCGGCCGGCTCTGCCGCACGGCAGACGCAGGAGATTGTGGGTGCGCGCCTGCGCGATCTGCGCAAGGCAAAGGGCCTGACCTTGGCACAGGTGGCCGGGCAAACGGACCTCTCAGTCGGCTATCTAAGTCAGCTGGAGCGCGATCTCGCGGTGCCTTCGATCCGGACGCTCAGCACCCTGGCCAAGGCACTGGGCGTCAACATCAGCTGGTTCTTTCCTGACCCCGATGACGACGGGCACCCCGAGCGCGCGGTCATCGTCCGTGCGGATCGACGACCCTCGCTGCGGTTTCAATCCGGCATCCGCGATGAGCTGCTCTGCCCGACCCTTTCGGGAAAGCTCGAGATGCTGCTCTGCACTCTGGAGCCGGGCGCCAGTTCCGGTGATCTCTACCAGCACGACGGGGAAGAGGCGGGCTATGTCAGCGAAGGAGAGCTGGAGCTTCGCATCGACGACGAGGTCTATCTGTTGAAGACCGGTGACAGCTTTCACTTCGACTGCAATCGGCCGCATGGCTACCGCAATCCTTCGGACAAGCGCACCGTCATCGTCTGGAGCATGACGCCGCCGCACTATTGATCCCACTCGGCGATCGCTCAGGGTTTCAGCCAGACCGCCTCCGGCAGCGCGAGGATAGCATCTCGCATCCACTGGCCGGCCAATCCCAATGCCCGCCGCTCTGTCCAGACCAGATCCAATCCAGCGAAGGTGTCGGTCTGCTGAAAGCGGTAGTGCAGGCGCTTCAGCACACCCCTCGACAGCGGCTCGGCAACGACCGACAACGGCAGTTCCGCCCAACCGAGACCCACCACGACGAGATCGGCGATCAGGGCTGGATTCTCGGCGTGCCAGACCGAAGGGCTCTTCATTTCGTTCTGCTGATCGGGCTTCTCGCCTGGCCGCTCGTAACGGATCACCTGTCGATACTGGCGCAGATCGCGATGTCCGACCTGATCCAGGCGCGCCAGTGGATGGCTCGATGCACAAACCGGCACGAGCGTTGAGTAACCGATGCCGCGGAACTGGAAACCAAGGGGATAGCCCTCTTGCTCGGTCATAAGGCCAATGTCGACGCTCCCGTCCCGCAGCAAGGCCGCCGTCTCGCTTGGGCTTGGCATCAGAACCTCCAGAGTGACGGCACTGAAGCGATCGGCGAATTCCTGCAGCACCTCTGCCAAGGGGTTGATCGTGATGCCCGCTTCAAGGGCCAAGCGAAGCCTGGTCTCGATCCCCTCGGCCATCGAGTTGGCTTTTGCCATGAACTCGCGATTGCCTAAGAGAACCCCTTTGGCATGTGGCAGCAGAGCCTCCCCCTCCGACGTCAAGACCGGGCTGCGTCCGCTCCGGTCAAAAAGCGCCACACCGCAGTCGATCTCAAGGTTGGCAATCGCTGTCGAGATCGCGGACTGCGCCTTCCCCATGCGCCTGGCTGCGGCCGAGAAGGAGCCCAGTTCGACTGCCAGAACGAAGGCCTGCAAGGTGTCAGGATTGATCATCACAAACCTATCTAAAATCCAGATAGATACTAACTATGAATTGGCGGAAAACAAGATAGATATCGGTCAGTTTATGGAGTTGCCGATGTCACAGCCTGTTGCCCTGCGGTCCGGCAAAGACCGCCTTCGCTACACCCTCTCGTTCGAGGCCTCTTTGATGGCCTTGCTGATCCCCGCTGGAGCCTTGGTCTTCGACAAGGGTCTCGGCGAGATCGGTCTGCTCGGTCTCGTGCTGACCCTGAAGGCCATGCTGATCAGCTTCTTCTACAATTGGGCCTTCGACCGCCTCACCGCGCACAGCGGCCGCACTGCGTCGGAGCGCGGTGTGGTGGGTCGGATCTGCCATGCCTTGGGATTTGAGGTCTCCTTGGTGGTGACCTCGCTGCCGATCCTGACCTGGTGGCTGGATCTCACCCTGCTCGACGCCCTGGCCACGGACCTCATCGTCACGGCCTTTGTCGTCACCTATACCTTCTTCTTTACCCTCGCCTACGATCGCCTCTTCCCGGTGCGGCCCTTCCCTTGCGCGCAGGACCCCCTGCCGTCGTCACCCGGCTGACCAACAGCGAAGGGTCGGCGTCCCTCTTCATGCTAGTATCTCAATATCTCTTGAAATATCGAGATGACACAGCCATAACTCTGTGACCCACGGCAAGGAGAGTAAGGACCGCCACCCCATGAAGATCGTCAGCTTCAAGATCTGCCCCTTCGTTCAGCGCGTTACCGCGCTCTTGGAGGCCAAGAACATCCCCTATGAGATCGAATTCATCAGCCTCAGCGACAAGCCCCAGTGGTTCCTGGAGATCTCGCCGAACGGGCAGGTTCCCGTCCTGATCACCGACAAGGGACGCGCGCTCTTCGAATCCGACGCCATCGTCGAGTACCTTGAGGAGGCCTATCCCGCACTGGAGCCCGACCTCTCGCTCGAGGACAAGGCCACGAACCGGGCCTGGAGCTATCTCGCGTCGAAGAACTATCTGGTTCAGTGCAGCGCGCAGCGCAGCCCCGACGCTGAGGTGTTGAAAGAGCGGAGTGCCAAACTGGGGAAAGCCCTCGAGCGCATGGAGGCGCAGCTGGGCGGAGGCCCCTTCTTCGGCGGCGAACGCCTTGGGATGGTGGATGTCGCCTGGCTGCCCCTGCTGCATCGCAGCGCCATCATCAAGCAGCGATCCTCCTGTGACCTCCTGGGCGATCGCCCCAAGTTGAAGGCTTGGCGCACGCAGCTCTTGAGCACAGGCCTGGCCGAGAAGTCCGTCGCCCCAGACTTCGAAGAAGCCTTTTCGAGCTTCTACCTCTCAGACCAGACCTTCCTCGGGCGCGGCAGCAGGGTAGCCGGCAGCGACTTCAGCGAGCGCTGCGCGACGGATGCCTGCTGCTGACCAAAGGCAGGGCCGCGTGACGAAGAGGCAGGTGCCCTGTTCAAGCAATCGCAGCCCGTTCAATCATCGCTTGGCTGTGAGCAGAGAATCCCATGCTGCCGTAGTGGCCATAGCGCGCACTGCGGAGGCGTGTCTCCACGAAAAGATCGGCCACAAAGCTGGGTGCGTAGCGAAGCAGGAGACTGGCCTGCAAGGCCGTGGCCATCTGCTCTACGACCCAGCGTGCGCCGGCCTCATTGCTGGGCAAGTCTCGCAGTGCCGGCTCCAGCGCGTCGATCAGCCGGTCCAGTGCGGGCTCACCCCTCGCTTTCCGGACTTCGGCTAGGAAGGCATCGACTGAGGATGGCTCGCGCTGGACGGCGCGCAGCACATCAAGGCAGATGACGTTGCCCGAGCCTTCCCAAATACCGTTCAGGGGCGCCTCGCGATAGAGGCGCGCCATCAGGTGATTCTCGATAAAGCCGTTACCGCCGTGGCACTCCAGCGCCTCCACCACAAAGCCGGGAGCGCGCTTGCAGATCCAATACTTGGCCATCGGCGTCGCCAGTCGGCCAAACAGACGCTCGGCCTCGTCAGTCTCCTGGCGATCCATGCTCGCGGCCAAGCGTAGGCTCATCCACAGCATGGCCTCGCTCTCCACCGCCAAGTCGGCGATCACAGCCTGCATGATCGGCTGGTCGATAAGGCGGCGCTGAAAGGCACTGCGGTTGCTGGTGTGATGTATGGATTGCGACAGGGCTTGCCGCATCAGCCCTGCCGAGCCCATTGCGAAATCAAGCCGTGTCAGATGTGCCATCTCGATGATGGCGCGAATACCGTGCCCCTCTTCGCCGATCAGCACGGCCTCCAGGTCTCTGAACTCGACCTCCGACGAGGCATTCGATCTGTTGCCGCATTTATCCTTCAGACGTTGCAGCTGCAGCCGATTGCGCTCGCCACTCTCCAGCCAGCCGCGCGCCAGGAAGCAAGAGACGCCACGCTCGCTCTGCGCCAGGGTGAGGAAGAGGTCGGACTGCGGCACCGAGAAGAACCACTTGTGTCCGGTCAAGAGATAGGTCGTGCCTTCGCCGCCGCTCTTGCCCAGCGGTTTGGCAAGTGTTTGCGTCCGGCGTAGGTCTGAGCCGCCCTGTTTCTCGGTCATCGCCATCCCGATGGTGATGCCGCGCTTTTGCTCTGCGGGCAGGGGCCGCGGGTCATAGGCATTGCGCAGCAACAGCGGCTCCCAGTAGGTCGCGACGTCCGGCGTGTTCCGAAGTGCCGCGACCGAGGCGAAGGTCATCCCCATGGGACAGCAGATGCCGTTCTCCGCCTGATTCCAGAGGTAGGAGAGAGCTGCGCGCGCCACCTGCGCGCCGGGCCGTGCGGTGGTCCAACTCAGCGAATGCGCCTCACTCTCGAAGCAGGCCGTCATCAACTGATGCCAGGCCGGGTGAAACTCGATCTGATCGACGCGATGGCCGAAGCGGTCATGAGTGACCAGTTCAGGAAGCACGCGATTTGCCTGGCGCGCCCACTGCTGTACCGCGCGCGAGCCAACGAGGCTCGCGGCCTTGGCCAGTTTGTCCTTGGCCCATCCGGCGTCGAAGACCTCAATCGCCTCCATCAAGGCCCGATCACCGCCGAAGGGGTCATAGTCGACCAGATCCCCGGACTGATTGAAGACCTCGTGCGTCGCGAAGCTCGACGCCAAGGGCGCTGCCGAAAGGCTCTCGGTCATGATGCAATCTCGCTCCGATCTGTTGCGTCAGGGGGTGTTGCCTGGATTGGGGGTGGCGCCGCGACCGCGCGCAGGCAGAAGACGGCGATTTGCTCGACCGCGCGTTCGATCTCAGCGGCTGAGGCCTCTTCGCCCGGCGACAAGGGCCCAATCACGCCTTCCATGAAAGCGCCAGTGATACAGGTGCTTGCCGTGTCCAGGTCGAGGACCTGCAGGCTCTCTTCCGCGCGCCCTTCACTCAGCAGCTGCTTGAAGACTGTGCTGATCTCTGCGCGGTAACGCAGGCGCACATCTTCGACCTCCGGATCCACCGGCTCTGCGATCATGGCATAGGCCAGCCTGCCAGACTTGAAGGCCCTTGCTGCGAAGCTACGAACCGCCGCCTGCAGCCGCACCGGCGCTGGGCCTTCGTCCTTGGCAATCTCTTGCATCACAGAGAGTTCCCTCTCAGAGACGCTGCCGACCAGTTCCGCACACAGCTGTGCTTTAGAGGGAAAGTAGCGATAGATGGTGCCAACCGCGACGCCGGCTGCCGCAGCCACCGTGTTCATCTGCAGCTCGCGAAAGCCACCGTCCCGCACCACCGACCGCGCAGCCTTCAACAATAGGCTCCGCTTCTTTTCGGCCCGTTTGGTCACTCCTAGCTTCCTCCTAACCCTCCGCTGAGCAGCCCATGCATTTGCGCACAGATCACAAGATGAAGATGAGTTCAGATTCATGTTAGCAACACGAATGGATGAGTCAAGAAGGAATGCGCAGGAGAGGTGCCCTCCTCCTCAGGAGCTATGCAAAGCAACACTGTCGCTTAGGTCGGCTAGCACCTTGAACAAGCTTCCTTTGGGATGCCCGGTAGAACTACCGCTCTATACGATAGCGGCAGGGTTAAGACCGGTTTCACTGGAATTTAGGTTCAGCACGGTCTCGGACGGCCTCAGCAGCTGCACCTTGTTGAGACTACTCCCGCTCGATCGCAACGCTGAGGCCCTCGCCGCCGCCTATGCAGATGGCGGCGACACCGCGCTTCATGTCGTGACGTTCCAAGGCATTCAGCAGGGTGACCAGGATGCGGGCGCCGGAAGCGCCGATGGGATGGCCGAGAGAGCAGGCGCCGCCGTTCACGTTCATGCGCTCGTGCGGGACGTTGAGATCGCGCATGAAGGCCATGGGGACCAGGGCGAAGGCCTCATTGACCTCCCAGAGGTCCACGTCATCGACGGACCAGCCGAGCTGATCCAGCAACTTACGGGCTGCCGGGATCGGTGCGGTCGGAAAGTGGCTGGGCTTCTGCGCGTGCGTGGCATAGCCCAGGATGCGGGCCCGAATCGGGGCGCCCAGACGCTCGGCCTCGGCTTCGCTGCCCAGGATAAGGGCCGCGGCACCGTCTGAGATCGAGGAGGCGTTGGCGGCCGTCACCGTACCCTCGGCGCGGAAGGCGGGCTTCAGGGTCGGGATCTTCTCTGGCGTGGCTTTGGCCGGCTGTTCGTCGGCCTCAACCCTGGTCTCGCCCTTACGGCCCTTGATGGTGATGCCGACGATCTCGGCCTCGAAGGCGCCGCTCTTCTGGGCCGCAAGGGCGCGCTCCAGAGAGGCCAGGGCGTAGTGGTCCTGCGCCTCGCGGGTGAATTGATAGTCGGTGGCGCAGTCTTCGGCGAAGGTGCCCATAAGGCGCCCCTGGTCATAGGCGTCCTCCAGGCCGTCGAAGAACATGTGGTCGATGGCACCGGCATGCCCCAGGCGGGCACCGCTGCGCATCTTTGGCAGCAGGTAGGGGGCGTTGGTCATGCTCTCCATGCCGCCGGCCGCTGCGACCTTCATACGACCCAGCGCGATCTGATCGTGGGCGAAGGCGACCGCCTGCATGCCCGAGCCGCAAACCTTGCTGACCGTGGTCGCCGGCGTGGCCTCGCCGAGTCCTGCCTTGAAGCCGGCTTGCCGGGCCGGCGCCTGGCCCAAGCCGGCACTCAAGACATTGCCCATGAAGACGCCGTCGATGCTCTCGGCCGCAACGCCCGCGCCCTCCATTGCGCCCTTGATGGCGACCCCGCCTATCTCGGTCGCGGACTGGGCCGAAAGGCTGCCCTGGAAGCCACCCATGGGTGTGCGCGCAGCACCTAGGATAACGGTCGATGACATGCTCATTTCCCTTCTGTCTCGTTCAGGCCGCCAGCGACCCCCGGGTCGCACGCTCTGCAAAGAGCGCCCGGGCGGTGATCACCCGCATGATCTCGTTGGTGCCCTCGAGGATCTGATGCACGCGAAGGTCGCGGACGATCTTCTCGATGCCGTAGTCCTCCAAATAGCCATAGCCACCCAAGAGCTGCAGCGCCTTGTTGGCCACGTTGAAGCTGGTGTCAGTGACGAAGCGCTTTGCCATGGCACAGTGCTTGGTGGCGTCGGGAGCCGCCATGTCCAGCTTCCAGGCCGCCTGCCGCAGGAACACCCGCGCCGCCTGCAACTCGCACTCCATGTCGGCAAGCGCGAACTGCAAGCCCTGGAACTGATCGATGGTCTTGCCGAAGGCCTTGCGCTCGCCCACATAGGTCAGCGCCTTGGAGAGTGCCGCCTGCGCTCCGCCCAGCGCACAGGCGGCAATATTGAGACGGCCGCCGTCGAGCCCCTCCATAGCGTAGCTGAAACCACGCCCGTCCTCGCCGAGCAGCGCCGAGGCAGCGACCCGACAATCGTCCATCTGAACCTGCGCGGTCGGCTGGGCGCGCCAGCCCATCTTCTGTTCCGGCGCCCCGAAGGAGAGGCCCGGCAGGCCATCCTCCACCAGCAGGGTGGAGATCCCCTTGGGCCCTGCTTCGCCGGTCCGGCACATCACGACATAGAGGTCGGAATAGCCGCCGCCGGAGATGAAGGCCTTGGTCCCGTTCAAGACATAGCCTTCGTTCGACCGCTCCGCCTTGGTCCTGAGTGCTGCCGCGTCGGACCCCGAACCGGGCTCGGTCAGGCAGTAGGAGGCAATGGTCTCCATGCTCGCCAGAGCCGGCAGCCAGCGCTCGCGGAGCGCCTGACTGCCGTGCTTGGCGATCATGTTGGTGCACATGTTGTGGATCGAGAGGAAGGCCGCAATCGAGGGACAGGCCGCCGAGAGCGCCTCGAAGACCAGGGTGGCGTCGAGGCGCGAAAGGCCCGAGCCACCCAGTTCTTCCGGTACATAGAGGGCGGCAAAGCCAAGCTCACCCGCAGACTGGAAGACCTCGCGCGGCATGGTGCCGGCCTTCTCCCAGTCATAGGCGTAAGGCGCGATTGTGTCCTGGCCGAAGCCATAGGCCGTATCGAAGATGAGCTGCTGTTCACTGGATAAAGAGAAATCCATCACCTCACTCCTTTGCCGTCTCGACCCTCTGGTTGCTGCTCGTCGGTTACGACATCACTGGAATGGAGAAGGCTGCTCCCTCCTTGATGCCCGACGGCCAGCGGACGGTCGCGGTCTTGGTGCGGGTGTAGAAGCGGAAGGCGTCGGGACCATGCTGGTTCAGATCGCCGAACATGGACTTTTTCCAACCGCCGAAGGTGTGATAGGCAAGCGGCACGGGGATCGGCACGTTGACGCCGACCATGCCGACGTTGATCCGGTTCAGGAAGTCACGCGCGCTGTCGCCATCACGGGTGAAGATGGCAACGCCGTTGCCATACTCGTGGTCCATGGCGAGGCTGAGAGCCTGCTCATAGGTTTCCGCCCGCACCGTCGAGAGCACCGGCCCGAAGATCTCCTGCTTGTAGATCTCCATGTCGGGGGTGACGCGGTCGAAGAGATGCGGACCGACGAAGAAGCCTTTCTCATAGCCCTGCAGCGAGAAGTCCCGGCCGTCAACGACCAGTTCTGCGCCCTGCTTGACGCCGGACTCGACGAGACCCAGCACGCGCTCTTTGGCGGCGGCAGTCACCAGCGGACCATAGTCGATGTCGTCACCGGCGGTGTAGGGGCCGACCTTCAGCTTCTCCACCTTGGGCGCCAGGCGCTCGATCAAGGCGTCCGCGGTCTTCTCGCCGACCGGGACAGCGACGGAGATCGCCATACAACGCTCACCAGCCGCACCATAACCGGAGCCCAGCAAAGCGTCGGCAGCCTGATCCAGATCGGCATCGGGCATAACGATCATGTGGTTCTTAGCACCGCCGAAGCACTGCACCCGCTTTCCGTTGGCGCAGCCGCGGGCATAGACGTACTCCGCGATCGCGGTGGAGCCGACGAAGCCGACAGCGGCGATATCGGGGTGATCGAGGATCGCGTCCACGACCTCCTTGTCGCCGTTCACCACCTGCAGGATGCCATCCGGCAAGCCGGCCTCTTTCATCAGGGCGGCCAGCATCATGGGCACGGAGGGATCACGCTCTGAGGGCTTCAGGATGAAGGCATTGCCGCAGGCGATCGCCGGGCAGAACTTCCACATCGGAATCATGGCCGGGAAGTTGAAAGGGGTGATGCCGGCGACCACGCCCAGGGGCTGGCGCATGGAATACATGTCGATGCCGGGCCCGGCAGAATCGGTGTACTCGCCCTTCAGCAGGTGTGGGGCGCCGATGCAGAATTCGGCCACTTCCAGACCGCGGATCACGTCGCCCTTGGCGTCCGGTATGGTCTTGCCGTGCTCGCGCGACAGGGCCTCGGCCAGCTTGTCCATATCGCGATGCAGCAGGCGCACGAACTCCATCAGCACGCGGGCGCGGCGCTGCGGATTGGTGGCCGCCCAAGCCGGCTGTGCCTCCTTGGCTGACGCGACCGCCGCATTCAGCTCATCAGCATTGGCCAGAGCCAGCTCGGCCTGCGCCTCACCGGTCGCCGGGTGAAAGACGGGGGCCGTCCGGCCCGACTGACCGCCATGGATCTCACCATTGATAAAATGTCCGATTGCCTGCACGACGTCTTTCCTCCGTTGATTTGACGCTTTTTGGCTCTCTCTATATTGCCCAGCGACAGCAGGAGGAAAATGCTCAATAATGACCTCCCAGTTGTGCAATTTTGCACAGAGGGCAGAGCATGAACTGGAACGACGTTCGCTACTTCCTGGCCGTGGCCCGCAGCGGTCGCCTGAGCACGGCAGGGCGCCAGCTTGGCGTTGATCATGCGACCGTCTCCAGGCGCTTGCGCAGCTTGGAGAAGGCGCTCTCCGCGCACCTCTTTCACCGCGCGCCCAGTGGTTACAGCCTGACACCCGCCGGCGAGGACTTTCTGCCCTTGGCAGAGCAGATGGAGGCCAGCGCACTTCTGGCCGAAGGCTCAATCGGCGCCGAGCAGGCGAAGATCTCCGGCGCCGTTCGGGTCGGCGTCCCCGATGGGGTTGGCGCCTATGTCGTGGTGAAGGCAGCCCAAGCGCTCTGCGACCAGCACCCGGCCTTGGAGATCGAGCTGATCGCGCTGCCGCGCCAGTTCTCGCTCTCCAAGCGCGAGGTCGACTTTGCCATCGGTGTCTCCCTGCCCTCCTCCGGGCGGCTGCGTGTGCAGAAAATCACCGACTACACCTTACACCTCTACGGCCAGCGCGATTACCTGGCCCGCCATCCGCCGGTGACCCAGGTCGCCGACCTGAAGCACATGCGCGGCATCGGCTATGTCCAGGACCTGATCTTCGACAAGGAGCTGGACTACATCCCGCTAGTCGATCCGAACTTTCGCCCGCACCTGACCAGCAGCAGCGTGCATGTGCAGCTGCAGGCGGTCCTAAACGGCGCCGGCCTCTGCATCCTGCACGACTTCATGGCCGCGCATCATCCAGACCTGCAGCGGGTGTTGCCGGCCGAGGTCAGCTTCACCCGCAGCTTCTGGCTGATCGTGCAAGAGGACTACGCCGATATCGAGCGGATCCGCCTGGTCTCCTCCTCCATCGTCAAGCACATGCGCGAGAGCCTGCGCTAAGTCGAGGATCTATCCAGCCGATATCCATTGGACCTTGGGCGCGAAGACATAGCCGGCGCCATAGACGGTCTTAATGATCTTCGGTGACTTGGGGTCGTCCTTCAGCTTCTTGCGCAGGCGCGAGATGCGAACATCGATGCTGCGGTCGAAGGTATCGTCCAACTGCGGCCCGCAGGCCTCCATCAGGAAGTCGCGGGTCAAGACCCGCCCCGGCGCCTCGACCAGCGCCCGCAAGAGCTGAATGTCCGACTGGCTCAGCATGTCCGCTGCGGCGTCCGACGCCGTCAGCTCAAAGGTGGAGAAGTTCACCTGCCAGTCACCAAAGCGGGCCACGTCGCCCTTGGTGGTCGTCACCATAGGATCAGTCTTGGGGCGCGACCGGCGCAGCACGCTCTTGACCCGTGCCACGAGTTCCAACGGTTCGATGGGTTTGACGATGTAGTCGTCGGCACCGGATTCCAGGCCGACCAGCTTGTCGCCCAACCCGCCCCGGCCGCTGGCAATGATCACCGGGGCCCCGCTTTGCGCCAGGGTGGTCCGCAGGACCGTCAGACCATCGCCATCCGGCAGACCAAGATCGAGCAGAGAGAGCGCCGGCGCGCGCGCCTCTATAGCGGCAGCAAAGCTCTCGATGTCGTGGAAGACTTCAACCGAAAAACCACCGCCCTCAAGCGTGCGGCGATAGAGCCGCGCCAGGTCTTTTTCGTCTTCGAGCACATAGATCAGATCGGCGGTGCTGCTGTCACTCACCCGAGCCTCTGCTGGCCGAGCGCCCTGAGCGCACGCGCCAGCACCTCCCTGTCGAATGGCTTCTGCAAGACCGGCTGCCGGTCCTGCATTGTCGTTGCATCGAGAATGTCAACGCCGTGGCCCGTCATCAAGAGCACCGGAAGCCTCGGCCAAAGCGCAGCGATGCGCGCCTTGAGATCGAGCCCGGAGAGACTGCCGGGCATGGCAATGTCGCTGAGCACGACATCCACCCCCTCCAAGACCTCCAAGAGCCCCAGGGCCTCGTCGGCACTCCCGGCCTCGACCACCTGCAGACCCAGGGCCACCAGGTCACGCCGCAGCACCCGGCGAATGCTCTCGTCATCATCGACCAGCAGGACCAGGCGCGCTTCGATCGGCCAGGTCTCGTCCTCCACCTCGGATGTCTTGCGCATGACCGGCGTCGCGGCCGGCAGCAGAATGCGAACCTCGGTCCCCCGCCCTTCTTCACTCTCGATCTCGATGTGACCTTTGGACTCGCGAACGAAGCCATAGGCAAGCGCCAGGCCGAGGCCCGAGCCCTGACCCTCCGTCTTGGTCGAGAAGAAGGGCTCGAAGACCCGCTTGGTGATCTCGCTGGGGATGCCGCACCCATCGTCGGCACAGGAGATCTCGACGTAATTGCCGGGCGCTATATGGAGAAAACTGGCATCACGTTGACCAAAGCTTCTGGGCGTCACATCGATCTTGATCCGGCCACTGTTCTCCAGCGCATCGCGCGCATTGACGATGAGGTTCAAGAGCACGGTCTCAAGCTGGGCGCGGTCAGCGAAGGCCCAGATCGGCGCGCCGGTGGCGGCGATATCCAGCTCGATCCCCTCCGGCAGAGAGCGTTCCACCAGCTTGGCGAGATTGCGCACCGTCTCTTCCAAGTCGACGGCCGTCGGCTCCAGCGGCTGACGACGCGCGACGGCCAGGATGCGCTTGGTCAGATCCGCACCGCGCCGCGCGGCACGCAAGGCCGGGAGCAGCAGTTCCTCGCGATCCGCGGGCTCCAGGCGCTCTTCCAGAGGCACCAGATTGCCCAGGACAACCATCAGCAGATTGTTGAAGTCATGCGCGATGCCGCTGGAGAGCTGACCCAGCGCGTCCATCTTCTGCGCCTGCAGCAAAAGGGCTGCTGCTTGCTTGTGCTTACCGACATTGACCGACATGAGATAGAAGCCGGTGGCGGAGGAGTCCGGCCGCAGGAAGGTCCGAACCTCCAATGCACGCCCGTCCGGCAAGTCTATCGGGAGATCGAAATCCACGGCCTCGCCACCGCGAGCCAGTTCAAAGAAGGGGGTAACCGCTTCGAAGGTCTTCGGTGAGAGCACCTCGCTGACGCTCATGCCGACCACCTGATCCGATGTCAGCTGATAGGCTTGGGCGAAGCGGACGTTGGTGTAGCGAAAAATCTGATCCTGATCCAGGTAGGCGATACCGGCCGGCAGCTCGTTGGCGACCAGGCTCAAGCGCTCCTGGTTCTGGCGCAGTGCGGCGCTGCGCTGTTCCAAACGGTCCTTCAGAGCCAGTTCCCGCCGTCGCTCTTGGGTGATGTCGGTATAGATCGTGGCAAAGCCACCCTCCACGAGGGGCTGACCGCTGATCCTCAGCACGATGCCGTCACCGCGCGAGCGCTCAATCGTGTGAGCGCGGAACTGGCGCGCCAGTTCGACGCGATCGCCCACCTGCTTGTCGGGGTCGCCCGGGCCATACTCACCGCGCTCTGCGTTGTAGCGCACGATCTCTTCAAAGGAGGCGCCACGCTTTACCACACTGGCCGGAAGGTCCAGCAGCTCTCGGAACCTGCGATTGGCGAAAACCAGGGTCAAATCCTCATCGAAGATGGTGATGCCCTGATCGATGTTGTCGAGCCCGCTGTGGATCAAAGTGAGTTCATGACGACCGATCGTCAGCGGGTCCCTATCCTGGGCTTCAACGACCATTGGTGGTCTTTCCTCCCCGTCGCAACATTCTTGTACATTTCCGAAACACTCTCGTAAATCGCCCTTCCTAGCCTCCCTCCTCGACGATTCACGATGCCTGCGGCTCGAACCGTAGCGACTGAAAGGGGGGACAGTGTCCGACCGTCAGCATATCCTTGATGTCGAGAACATCTCGCTTCACTTCGGTGGCGTGCGTGCCTTGAGCAACGTCAGCTTCCATGTGGAGGAGGGCGAGCTCTTTTCGATCATTGGACCGAACGGCGCCGGCAAGACCTCGATGCTGAACTGCATCTCGGGCCGCTACGTTCCCAACGAAGGCGACATTCGCCTGCGCGGCCAATCGGTGCTGGGCCGCTCCATCAACGACCGGGCCAAGCTGGGCATCGGCCGCACCTTTCAGAACCTCGCTCTGTTCGGCCACATGAGTGTGCTCGACAACATCCTGGTCGGCCGCCATCACCTGCTGAAAAACAACTTTCTGACCGGCATGGTCTACTGGCTCGGCGGGGCCCAGAAGGAAGAGGTGGCGCACCGCCGCCGGGTCGAAGAGATCATCGACTTCCTGGAGATCCAGCACGTCCGCAACGAGCCGGCGGGCACGCTCTCCTACGGTCTGCGCAAGCGGGTCGAACTGGCCCGCGCGATTGCCATCGAGCCAGAGCTCATTCTGCTGGACGAGCCCATGGCCGGCATGAACCTGGAAGAGAAGGAAGACATCGCCCGCTACGTCGTCGACCTCAATCAAGAGTTCGGCATGACCATCATCATGATCGAACACGACATGGGCGTGGTCATGGACCTTTCCGACCGGGTGATCGTGCTCGACTTCGGCAAGCGCATCGCCAGCGGCTTGCCGAGCGAGATCATGGCCCATCCCGACGTTCGCCGCGCCTATCTCGGCATCGACGAGGAGGAAGAGCAGGATCTGAGCGAAGAGAGGCTCTCGGCATGACCAGCAAGACGATGGGCGCGATCATCAAGGGCGATGATCAGAACTGGCCGAGCCTCTCTAGCGAGGTTGCCGATTGCCGGGAACTCGACAGCCTGCCGAAGCTGCTGGCCCACAACGCCAAGACCCATCCCAAGCAGATCGCCCAGCGCGAAAAGGACCTGGGGATCTGGGACGAGGTGACCTGGGCCCAGTTCAACGGCCACGTCTCGCGCATGGCGGTCGGATTCAACGGCCTGGGGGTCAAGCCCGGCGACGTCGTGGCCATCATCGGCGACAACCGCCCGGAGTGGGTCTGGGCCGAGGTCTCCGCCCATGCCTGCCGGGCGATCAGCCTCGGCATCTACCGCGACGCCTTGGAAGAAGAGATCCGCTTCCTCGTCGACTATGCCAAGCCGGTGATCGTGGTGGCCGAAGACGAAGAGCAGGTCGACAAGTTCTTGGGGCTAGGTGATCAGATCCCCTCGATCCGCCACATCATCTATCACGACCCCCGCGGCATGCGAAAATACGACGATCCCAGACTTCTCTCCCTGGAGGAGCTGGAGGCGCGCGGCCAAGAGGCGCTTGAGAAAGACCCAGGCTGCTACGAGCAGATGGTGGCGGCGACCACGGGCGACGACATCGCCATCCTCTGCACCACCTCGGGCACCACCTCCAACCCCAAGCTTGCCATGTGGCGCCACGCGGCCCTACTGGGTCACGCCAGCAGCTACCTGCGCGCCGACCCACGCGGGCCGGAGGACGAGTATCTGGCCGTCCTGCCGCTCTCTTGGGTTATGGAGCAGATGTACTCCGTCGCCTGGAACCTGCTGGCACGCATGACCGTGAACTTCCCCGAGGAAGAGCACACGGCCATGTCAGACCTGCGAGAGATCGGGCCGACCTTCGTGCTGCTCTCACCGCGCGTCTGGGAAATCGTGGCCGCCGACGTACGTGCGCGCTCCATGGATGCCAGCAAGTGGAAGCAGGCGATCTACCGCTGGGGCGTTAGGGTGGGTGCTGAGGCCATCGACGCCGGCAAGCCGGTCGGTCTCAGCGAATGGCTGCTGTTCCGGGCGCTCCGCGATCGCTTGGGTTTCTCCAAGCTGCGCTCGGCCGCCACCGGCGGGGCCGCAATGGGCCCGGACACCTTCAAGTTCTTTCAGGCCATGGGCGTTCCGTTGAAGCAGCTTTATGGCCAGACGGAGGGTATGGGCGCCTACGTAATCCACGCCGAGGGCGACGTCGACAACGAGACCGTCGGACTGCCGATGCCGGGCTGTGAGATCAGGATCAAAGACCCCGACGCCGAAGGCCTGGGCGAGATTCTGGCGCGCCACCCCAACATGATGAGCGGCTACTACAAGAACGAGGCCGCCAGCCAAGAGGTCTTCGACGAGGAGGGCTGGTTCCTGACCGGCGATGCCGGTTACTTGAATCAGAACAAGCACCTGGTCGTGATCGACCGGGTCAAGGACCTGGCCACCACGACAGAGGGCGTGCGCTTCTCACCGCAGTTCATCGAGAACAAGCTGAAGTTTTCGACTTTCGTCGCCGAAGCGGTGATCCTGGGTAAGGACCGCCCCTACCTGACCGCCATCATCTGCATCCGCTTTCCCATCGTCTCCAAGTGGGCCGAAGAACGACGGATCAGCTTCACGACCTATTCCGACCTCTCCTCACGCGCCGAGGTCTATGCCCTGATGCGTGACGAGGTGGAACGGGTCAATAAAAGCCTGCCGCCGCAGCAACAGATCAAGAAGTTCCTGCTGCTCTACAAGGAACTGGATGCTGACGACGGCGAACTCACCCGCACCAAGAAGGTGCGCCGCGGGGTCATCGCCGAGAAGTACGGCGACATCATCGAAACCATCTACTCGGACCGCGATCACGTCGACATCGACACGGTGATCTCGTTCCAGGACGGCTCCAGCCAGCGCATCGTGACAACCCTCAAGGTCGAACAGATCGCCGCTGTCGAGCCGAGCCGCAGCAGCGAGGAGATCGCGGCATGAACTTCGAGCTTCTCTTCCAGCTTTTGATCAACGGGCTGATCGTCGGCATGCTCTATGGCGTCGTCGCCATGTGTTTCGTCTTGATCTACAAGTCGACACAGGTGGTGAACTTCGCCCAGGGCGAATTCGTGGTGCTGGGCGCCTGGGTCTGTTGGGCCTCGGTCATGTACATGGGCCTGCCCTTTATCCCGGCCTTCCTCTTCTCGCTCGCCTTCATGACGCTCTTCGGAATCCTGGTGCAGGTGGTGGTCCTAAGGCCACTGATCGGCGAACCGGTGATCTCTGTCATCATGGCCACCATCGGGCTCTCAATCTTCATGCAGGCCTTGATGAACTGGGTCTTCGGCAACAATGCCGAACGCTTTCCCAACGTCTTCGGCGAGGGCACCGTCTCGATCGCCGGCCTGAATGTTGAGACGGCCTATCTGGTCAGCCTGGTGCTCTCCGTCATCGTCATGGCCGTCTTCTTCTGGTTCTTCAAGAAGTCGCGCTGGGGCCTGGCGATGCGGGCCACCGCCTTCAATCAGCAGATCGCGCAGAGCCTCGGCATCTCCGTCCGTCAGGTCTTCGCCCTGGCCTGGGCCATCTCTGCCCTGGTCTCCGGCATCGCCGGCATCGTGCTGGGCTTGGTCAACGCAGTCTCCAACAGCCTTGCCTTCATCGGCATCAAGGTCTTCCCGGCAGTGATCGTCGGCGGGCTGGACTCCATCGTCGGCGGCGTGGTCGGCGGCATCATCATCGGCGTGCTGGAGAACCTGGCCGAGTTCGTGGACGGCCAGTACCTGCAGGTCGGCAACCTCTTCAAGGTGGCCCCCTTCTACGTGCTGATCGTGATCCTGATGATCCGTCCCTATGGCCTCTTCGGCACCAAAGACATCGAGAGGGTGTAATCATGGCGCACCTGCCCTATCCCCGTCCCGCCGGCGACTTCCGGGTCACCTACGAGAGCGATATGACCGTCTTCAAGACGGTCGCCGCCCACCGCTGGGCCATTGCCCTGGCCGTCATCGCGCTGGCCCTGCCGCAGTTCGCCGACGACGCGATATTGAGCCAGATGATCATGATCGGGATCTTCTCGATCGCAGCGCTCGGCCTCAATGTCCTGGTCGGCTACACCGGTCAGATCTCGCTGGGCCATGCCGCCTTCTTCGGCTTCGGTGCCTTCGCCTCGGCCTGGCTCTTTTCGGTAACAGCACTTCCGGTCTTGATCACCATCCCGCTCGCGGGGGTGATGACGACAGCGGTCGGCATGATCTTCGGCATTCCGGCCGCCCGGCTGAAGGGTCTCTACCTGGCGATTGCCACCCTGGCCTCGCAGTTCATCCTGGAAGACTTCTTTGCACGCGCAGACTGGTTCACCGGCGGCCCCTATGGCGCGCTGGCCGAGACGCCCTCCTTCTTCGGCATCCTGCTCGATACCGACTCGACCTACTTCTATCTGGTCCTCTTCTGGCTAGTCGTCTCCTACCTCGCGGTCGCCAACCTGGTGCGCACACGCGACGGCAGAGCCTTCATCGCGGTCAGGGACCACTACCTCTCGGCCGAGATCATGGGGATCAACCTCACCAGATACCGCGTGCTCTCCTTCGGCATCTCCAGCTTCTTCGCCGGCATCGGCGGCGCGCTCTACGGCCACTATCTGGGATTCGTGACCGGAGAGGCCTTCAACATCCTGCTGTCGATCCAGTTCCTGGCCATCATCATCATCGGCGGGCTGGGCTCGATTACCGGTCCGATCCTGGGCACGGTCTTCATCCTGCTGCTGCCGCAAGCGATGGAGTTCCTGGCCGGCGGTCTGGCCCAGGTCTTCCCCGGCATCGGACATGGTGTGGCCTACATCAAAGAGATGTCGATCGGAGCGGCCATCATGCTGTTCCTGATCTTCGAGCCCGACGGCCTGATCCACCGCTGGCGACTGATGCGCGCCAGTTGGAAGCTCTTCCCCTTCTCCCACTGATCCAAGCGAGACGCAGACGCTTCAGGGAGATCCCTCATGCAATCCCTCAACCAAGCCGGGCATAAGCCCACGTCCGGCGCCAACCACTGGGAGGAACCCATGTCCAAACTCCATCGTTTCCTGTGCGCAGGTGCAGCCTGCCTGATGGCCGCTCCGGCCATCGCCGAGGACTCCATCCTCGTCGGCCACCTCGTCGACTACACCGGTCCGACCTCTTTCGTCGGCAAGCAGTACGGCCCCGGTGTCAGCGATACCATCAAGTACATCAATGCCAATGGCGGCATCGACGGCACCATGATCGAGCTGGAGACCGTCGACTATGCCTACAAGGTCCCGGAAGCCATCCGCCTCTATAAGGGCTGGAAGTCCGATGGCATGGTGATGATGCACGGCTGGGGCACGGCCGATACCGAGGCCCTGATCTCCTTCGTCGCCAAGGACGAGATTCCGGTCTTCTCCGCCTCCTACTCGGCGCACTTGACCGACCCCACCGGCAAGGCCCCGACGACGCAAAAGCCTGCCCCCTACAACTACTTCTACGGCCCTTCTTACTCCGACGCCTGCCGCGCTCTGGTGCAATGGGCGGCGGAAGACGCCAAGGCCAAGGGCAATGAAGAGCCGGTCTTCGTGCACACCGGCGACAACCATCCCTATCCCAATGCCCCCAAGGAAGCCTGTGCCGAGTACGCGGCAGAGATCGGCCTGAAGGTGGCCCATCCGGTCGTCGTGCCCCTGGCGCCGGGCGACTTCAAGGCCCAGTGCCTGACCATCAAGGAGACGGGAGCCGACTATGTCTACATGGGCAACCTGGGCGGCTCTGTCGTCTCGCTGTTGAAGTCCTGCGCCACAGTCGGCGTCGAGGCGATCTACATGGGCAATCCCTGGGCCGGCGACTATCTCGCGATCGAAGCGGCCGAGGCCGAGGGCGTGGTCTTCCCCTCCTCCACGCCCTTCTATGGCCAAGAGGTCCCGGGCATGGCGCTGGTCCAAGAGATCGTGGCCCAGGGCGAGGGCATCGGCGAGGACAAGCCGACCCATCACTACATCCGTGGTATCTGCGCCGCCTATTACATGAAGGAGGCCATGGAGTGGGCCAAGGCCAACGGCGGGATCACCGGCGAGAACATCAAGCAGGGCATGTACGCCAAGCAGGATTGGGTGCCGGAAGGCATGGAAGGCGTCTGCCTGCCCTCGACCTGGACGGCCGAGGATCACCGCGGCCAGATGACGGTTGCCATCAACCAGGGCAGCTTTGCCGATGGTGACGTCGTGATTGAGCGGATTGCGGAGACCACCTTGCCGCGCCGTGACGACTGGCTCGGCCGTTAGGACACACCTTGAACGAGGGGCGGGTCAAAAGCCCGTCCCTCTACCCGTCCCCAAAAATCGAGGAGATTGGCATGACATCGGCAGCCATCACCACAGACGCCATGGCCAGACCCGCCACCGCCCAAGCTGCAGCGCCGGACGACAAGATCCTCGCCGTAAACAACATGGAGGTGGTCTTCAGCGACGCGATCCTGGTCCTGCGCGGCATCTCGCTGGCGGCCGAGCGCGGCAAGATCACCTCGCTGCTTGGCGCCAATGGTGCCGGTAAATCGACCACCCTGAAGGCCATTGCCGGGCTGCTCGCCAGTGAAGACGGGGAGATTACCCGGGGCCATGTGCTCTATGACGGCGCTGACGTCACCGAGGTCCAGGCCGACCGGAAAGTAAGGGATGGGATCTTCCTGGTGATGGAGGGCCGCGGCATCGTCCAGGACATGACGGCGGCAGAGAACCTGCGGCTGGGCGCCTTCACCCGGCCCAAGGCCGACCTCGCCAATGAGATCGAGCAGGTCTATCACTACTTTCCTCGTCTCAAGGAGCGCACCGGGCTTGCCGGCTACCTCTCCGGCGGCGAGCAGCAGATGCTGGCGCTTGGCCGCGCGCTGATGGCCAGACCCCGCCTCATCATGATGGACGAGCCCTCCATGGGCCTCTCGCCGCTCTTGGTGAAAGAGGTCTTCGGCATCATCCGCCGGATGAACCGCGAGCTCGGCATCTCCATCCTCCTGGTCGAGCAGAACGCCAAGATGGCGCTGCAGGCCGCCGACTACGGCTACATCATGGAGAACGGCAAGGTCGTGCTCGACGGCCCGGCCGCAGAGCTGGCCGAGAATGAGGACGTGAAAGAGTTCTACCTTGGCGGCGGAGAGCGACGCTCCTTCAAGTCACTCAAGTCATTCAGGCGGCGGAAGCGCTGGCTCTAACCGTCACGCCTAGGATTCATGATGAACGCGACCGAACAGCCCCTTCTGAGCGAGGACCAGGTGCAGGAACAAGACCTCTTTATCCGTCTAGGGCGCTTACTTGCTCACGCGCAGGCAGCATCGCCCTACTACCGCCAGAAGCTGGCCGCCATCGATCCCGCCGGGATCGTGGATCGGGCGGCACTCTCGCGCTTGCCGATCCTGAAGAAGGCCGACCTTGTCGAGCTGCAGGAAGCGGCCAAGCCCCTGGGCGGCATCAATACGGTTGAGCCCGGCGCCATGGCGCGCCTCTTCCTCTCTCCTGGTCCGATCGCCGAAGCTCAGCCCCTGGGTCAGGGCGATCACTGGCGCATGTCGCGGGCGCTGAAGGCGGCCGGTTTTGTTGCAGGTGGCCGTGTCGCCAATGGCTTCAGCTATCATCTGACCCCGGCCGGCTTCATGTTCGACGAGGCCTTGCGCGTCCTTGGCTGTGCGGTCTTTCCCGGCGGCACCGGCTCCACCGATGTCCAGGTCGAGGCCTTCAATCGCTTTCAATTGGATGGCTACGTCGGCACCCCGGACTTCCTGAAGATCATCATGGAGCGGGCCGAGCAGCGCGGCACGGCCATCACCTCGGTCGAGCGCGCCCTGGTCACCGGCGGGCCGCTCTTTCCCAGCCTGCGCCAGTGGTACGAAGCCCGCGGCATCACAGTGGCGCAGTGCTATGGCACGGCTGAAGTCGGGCTCATCGCCTATGAAGCCTTGAACGATAGGCAGGGTATGATCCTTGCTGAGGATTGCCTGGTGGAGATCGTGCGCCCCGGCACCGGACAGGCCGTCGCCGCGGGCGAGGTCGGCGAGGTGGTAGTCACCACTCTTGACGAAGCCTATCCCCTGCTGCGCTTCGCCACCGGCGACCTCTCCGCCATTCTGCCGTTGGCGGAGGGCAAGGCAGGCCCCATGCGTCTGAAAGGCTGGATGGGCCGCGCTGATCAGACCACCAAGGTCAGAGGCATGTTCGTCCATCCAGGCCAGGTCGCAAAGGTCATCGCGCCCTTCCCAGAGATCCTGCGCGCGCGCCTTGAGGTCTCCGAGCGGGAGGGCTCTGACCAGTTGCGCCTGCTCTGCGAGACGGAGGCAGAGCAAGAGGGTCTTGCCGAGCGCCTGGAGGAAGCTGTCCGCAGCGAGGTTCGTCTGCGCGGCGACGTCGATTTCGTCGCCCTGGGCAGCCTGCCGAATGACGGCAAGGTCATCGACGACAAGCGGAACTTCGGGGTTTAGGGCACAACGGTGCAGCGCTAGCGCGCCAGTCCCTGACTGAAGCGTGACAGCTCCAGCTCGATCAAGAGGTCGCTGCGAAAGAGCCGGATCGCTGAACAGAAATCATCGAGATCGACGGAGCTGGTCATGACCGTGCGTCTTGGCGGGGTCTCCGGCCTCGAAACCGCTGCGGCCATGCAGGACGCGTTAGGTGCCCCTAGAGCGACGCCGACCGCGGAGAGATCTTGAACGACCCGAACTTGGTTATGGATGCGACCATTCACGGGCGCGGCCTTTGGCTGAGGCCTTGGAGGTCTGGCTGCTGGAAGAGGCAAGGCGGCCCATCGATCAATCAGGAAGGGTCAAGTAACCGACCACCCTCTCCGAGCATTGCTGTCACAGATCAGGAGCACCGGTAAACTTGGCCACGACACGCTTGATCGTAGCCTCTTCGAACTTTGCTCCGGCGATCAATGCAAAGGTGATGCTGAGCGACTTGCAGCCAGCCATCGCCGTCGAGCGTTCCAGGCCAGACGCGACTGATATCGGCAAGAGCGCCTGACAGAAGCGCGCCTCGACGGCATCGCGCAGTGCGGCGACCGTGGCGCTCTCCAAGGTCACGACATGACCACCGCGCAACCCCGCAAGATTGCTCAGGGTGTGGTCGCGCAGGACACAGTCGGTGGAGAGCAGACCGATACGCGGCGTTCCATCCTTGCTAACCGAATTGCCGAACCAAGCCACCATCTCGGACCAAAGGGCATAACCCTCATCCTGATCAGGCTCTCTTGCGACAATGGCCATGTCGAGTGCCCCGGAATGAATGCGGGGCCGCAGGATCCGGCTGGGCTCCAGCGCGATGGAGGGTGAAGCCCCTGGGAAATCCTTGCGAAAGATCGGAATGACCTTCTTCAAGACCGTTGGCGTGTAGTCTGCAGGCGAACCAAAGCTGAGCCTGCCCTTCAGGTCACTTCCTTGCATGTCACCCAAGAGTTCGTAGTTGAGGGACATCAACTGCTGCCCCTTCTCTCTCAGGACCTCGCCGGCCTGGGTCAGAGAGATACCCTGGTTGCTCCGTTCCAGCACCCTTTGCCCCAGAATGGTCTCCAGCCGCTTGATCTGCATGCTGATTGCTGCCGGTGTCTTGTTCAATCGCTGCGCCGCCGGTTTGAAGCCCCTGGCCTCTAACACGGTCAGGAATGTGCGAACCAAGTCGAGATCTAGTGCAGGGTCCATAGTTAAGAATCTCTTACTTATCAATTAACATTGTTTCGTTTGCCTAATCTACGATATGACAGCATCCTCTGCAACTGTCTGAGCAAGAGGAACTCCATGCAGGATCAGCGCTTAGATATCGACCAAGCCAGCGTGCGCGCCTACCGCCTGGCCCGCACGCGCGCGCTGCTGGCAGACTCCGGTCTAGATGCGGCGCTGCTCTATGATCCTTTGAACCTGCGCTATGCGACGGGCTGTCGAAACATGCAGGTTTGGACATCACATCACCTGTCGCGCTATGCCTTTGTGCCGGTTGATGGGCCTGTGGTCCTCTTTGACTATGGCGGTGCGCTGCATCTCTCCGATCACCTGGAAACCATTACCGAAGCGCGCCCGGCACGATCTTGGGATTACTTCGGATCCGGCCGAAGGGCCGAGGAACATGCCAAGATCTGGGCAGACGAGATCGACAACCTGCTGCAACAGACCTGCGGTCGAGGTGCAGTGTTGGGGATCGATAGAGGCGACCTCCTGCCGATCTTGGCGCTGCAGGCTCTGGGCGTAACGATGCGAGATGCCAAGGGACCTTTGGAACTAGCGCGCGCCATCAAGTCTGACGATGAAGTTACACTGATGCGAAACGCCATCCAGGTCTGCAGCGACGCCATTGCCTTTATGCGACAGCACGCGGTTCCCGGCGTGACGGAGACCTACCTGCTCTCGTTGTTGAACCAGCACAACATCGAGCATGGGGGAGAGTACCAAGAGACTCGCCTGCTCTCCTCCGGCCATCACACCAATCCCTGGTTTACGGAGGCCTCGGCCAAGCAGATCCAATCAGGGGAGTTGTTGGTTTTCGACAGTGACCTGATCGGACCTGACGGGGTCTTCGCCGATCAGACGCGGGCCTTCGTCGTCGGTGAAGGCAAGCCAAGCGACACACAGCGGCGGCTCTACGCCCAGGCCTTCGAACAGCTGCAGCACAACATGGCGCTGCTCCGCCCAGGTGTGACCTTTCAAGAATTCGGCGAGCGCTCTTGGGCGATGCCGGACATCTACCTGCCCAATCGCTACGCCGAGATGATCCATGGGATCGGCTTCGGCGTCGAGTATCCGCTAGTCTACTATCCCGAGGATCACGCGACCTGGCAGTACAGCGGTCACTTCCAAGAGGGCATGACCGTCTGTGTCGAAAGCTATGTCGGTCAGGTTGGCGGTGACGAGGGCGTGAAGCTGGAGCAGCCGGTCCTCATCACCCAAGCAGGTCCGGTCCCCCTGAGCAACTGCCCCTTCGAAGAAGATTATCTATAGGGGCTGCCCGACTACGGCCTTTCCGGTCCATTCACCAACAGGAATCATCAACATGCCCGACCCAGAGCGTTCGATCGACGCCGGCCCCGTCAAACGCCGGAAGGCCAGTGCGGACACCAGGCGCAAGATCGCCGATTGGGATCTATGGGACTGCTCCAGTCCTGAAATCCGACAAGACTATGACCGTCCCTTGTCGCTCTTTCTTCATGCTGGAGCAGCAGAACTGAGCTTTGCCAGCAGAGGACGGATGGATCTCGAACCCGGTGATCTTCTCATTATAGAGGCGGCAACTTGGGCCATCTGGCAAGTCAAGGCGCCGATCAGAGCCAGTTATCTCTATCATGATCGCAGTGCCTCCGCTTCCAGGCGCAAGGCATTCATTTACGGGCAAGAAGGGAAAGCCCAGGACATGGGCAGCCAAAAACTCTCTACTCCTACCAATCCAGGATCCGAGTAAGCCATCGCCGGCCCCCTCTCTCCCGACCACCCTATGGGCGACGTCCAAGAGCAGTCTGTTTCATCGAGTTCGGAGAGAGGGAGCCTGCCGTCGTAGCGCGGAGAGCTTAAGCTTCCTACGCAGATCCGTTACTGCACTTCGTTTTCATCCGCATACATGTATTTGAAGCGGTCGTCGCCGGTCGGTTCGGGAGGCAATTGGGTTGGCTTCAGATCAGGATTGAGACCCTTCCCGACCCAGAGTTGCTGTGGTTGGAAGGGCAGGCCACCGGTCGCCCAGTTCGGACGATTGGGATCTTCTTTCCACCAGAACCACGCAATCTCGAGCGGCTCGGTATCAGAGGCATTCTTGATCCCATGAGGATCAAAGGGCCTGGTCATGATCCAGGTGCCTTCCGTGGCATGGACCTCTTTGTCATAGTTGTAAAATTTTGCCTCGCCCGACACCACCAGATAGATTTCCCAGGCCGCGTGCTGGCCAACGCCATAAACACCGCCCGGCTCGAAACTAAAGGTCCCGGCGTACATATTCTTGGCTTCCAGTGGGGCGTTCGGGCCAACGACGGTCGTGTAGGAGTACTCTGTATTCGGTTCGGCGGATGCGCCCTCCAGTTCCACGCCGTTGTCTTCCGCCCAGGTTCTTAGCTTCTTGTAGCGATTAGAGTACTTCGTCGCCTTATCTTTCATTGGTGTTGCCCCCGTTTAAGCGGACACCTCGGCTAAGTTGTGAGCTCTTCGGAACGCCCTTGGGGACGCCATCTTGAGCCCTGAATGTGGATGGTTTTCGTTGTAGTCCTCGAACCATCCGGCGATCTTTTCCAGCGCGTGAGCGGCGCTTGGCAAAGGGTTGATGCGGACATAGTCGCGCTTGAAGGTCTTCACGAAGGCCTCGCAAATGCCGTTGCTCTGGGGGCTGGCGACGGGGGTGAAACAGGGCACCAGGCCCAGCTGGGTAGCAAAGCGGCGTGTTTCCAGAGCCGTGTAGGGCGATCCGTTATCGGCCAGGAACTCAACCCTCTGTGGCGCCTGTAGGCCGCCAAAGCGGCTCTCGACGGCTTCGAGCAGCATGTCGCGCACGTCCGAGCCGGAGATCCCAGCCCCAGTCAGCGCTTTCCAGGCGACGACCTCACGGTCGTGGGCATCGATGATGAAGGCGGCTCTAACCACTTCGCCATTCCAGCAGGTAAACTCCAGGCCATCCGAACACCAGCGCAGGTCGGAGCGCATGACGACGACCTTGCCGTCGTGGCAACGTCCCAGTCGAGCCCCGGAGTGCTTCTCCAGCAGCAGCCCATGGTGCTTCATAATCCGGTAGATGCGCTTGTGGTTGAGCGGTGTTTCGCCCCGGGCGGCCCGATCGCGGTTCACCAGCGCGGTGATGCGACGGTAACCATAGCTCGGCCGTGCATCGACCAGAGGGCGGATCTCCGCCAAAACCGCCGCGTCTTGCGCTTTGTGATAGCGCCGACGCGGCTCAGTGCCGGACGCAAGCCGCTGCACCAGGTTCGAGCGCGACAACGATAACGTGTCGGCGACCGACTTCACCGGGAAGGCCCCTTCAGCAGCGACGAGGACAGCAAGGTCTGTTTTTTTGACTGCGACTTGGCCAAAGCCTCTTTCAGGATCTCCACCTCAAGCGTCTTGCGGCCAAGATGGCGCTCAAGTTCACGCACCCGTTCTTCCAGACGGCGAACCTCACCATTGCCAGTCACTCCATCGTCAGCCTGCACTGCCGTGGCGCCTCCCTCGCTCATTAAGCGACGCCAACGATACAACAAGTTCGGCGCAACGCCATGGCGCCGCGCGGTCGACGACACGCTTTCTCCCGGCAGCATGCTTTCTTCGATAATCGCCAGCTTCTGTTCTGGCGACCAGCGACGCCGACGAGCAACACCCGTGATCACCTCTACGCGCTGAAATCCTTCGTCCGACATAAGCCTATCCTTGAGGATATCCCCAAGCCTTCATGACTACGCCGGGTGTCCGATCCAATTGGGGGCCAGTTCATTCATATCATCCCAATGCATGAACCAGGGCAGGCCACGAAAACCCGTTACGGGATACTTCGTGCCATGCTCATTGTAGGCACCCGTTTCTTTGATGCCTTTTGGGTCCAGCACCTCTGCTGATGCGACCCCGGCGCTAAACATAAGCGCTGCTAAAGTCACCGCTACATTTCGCTTCATTAACCATCCCCTTTTGAGTTTCGCTCTCTCGGCACGAGTATTCTTCTAGAGCACTTTCGGTTCGCATGCGCTCACCTACAGCACTCCAGCTCTTTGATTTCTTGACGCAAAGCGTCGTCGCGGGTGATTCCACCAGCTCGGGCTTTGCTCTAGATTTGAGCAATCTAGCTCGCTTTTTCTTAGTATCGCCCCATTCTCCATCCCACTGTCTTTGGCTGGGCAACGAGGTAGAGTCTTGGACCGACATCTCACACGTCCTCAAAGCTTCCAAACACCTCGAAGCTCCTTGGTGCTTAGGCCAATGTCGTTCCAGTTGACCTAAGCGTGTTTCGATCATAAGAGAGCTCGATCAAGCAAGCTAATTTTCCTAACCAATTGATTAAGAATTTCTGATTTACTGTTCGACAACTTCATAACCTTACTTTGGAGCGAAACCAAAGCAGTCGAGAGCCCACGTCGATTTATTCATCAGCATCACTTTGCAGTTGGCCATAGATCGAGCGAACCGCGGCATAGTGGTCGACTGAGGTGTCACGAAGGGTCTCTATCTGCTCATCATAGGCTTCACGCGCGGTTACTGCCTCGCCACCGCCCAGGGCGAGCGCCGCTGGCGCCGGGACCACCTGACCCAGTGGATCAAGAAACATGTCACCGACGAATCCAACGGTGCCTCTGACTGTGGTGGGACCGAGCAGGGGTAAGACCAGGTAGGGGCCGGGGCCGATGCCATAGCGCTCCAAGGTCTGATCAAAGCTGGTCTCGTGATGTTCAAGGCCAATCTCTTCGGCAACGTCAAAGAGACCAGCAAAACCCGCCGTCGAGTTGATCAAGAAGCGAGCGGCCGTCGTGCCTGCGTTGCTGATCTCGCCTTGCAAGAGATCGTTAACCAAGCGAGCCGGCGCACCGAGGTTTGAGAAGGCACGCCTGAGCGCTGCCTTCGCTGGCGTCGGCATCACATAGCCATAGCCCCGCGCAACGGGACCAATGACATATTCATCGGCGGTTTCGTTTACTGCAAAGGTGGCGCGGTTTGCCTCCTCTAACGGATCATCGACCTTGGCGGACTGGATGGGAAAGCCATCCACGAACCGAGAGTCGTCATCAAGCGTGCCCGTCTCGACCGCTTGCGGCGCGCCGATGTCTTGTGCGGATTGAGGGCTCTCGGACACTGTGCTGCAGCCCGCTACCAATGCAAATAGACAGACTGACCAGAGGAGTGACAATTCGCTTCTGTAGTTAGTTTGCCTCATCGGACATACTCCGAGGCACGAGATTGCGTGCTTTCGCCCTGATGAGACGACGATGCGCCGCGCAGGCTCATTGCGGGGTGCGGCGGTGCTTTGGGCTCTCTCGTTATGCCTCCCTGGCGCTTTACTGTTTGCGGTCTACGGAAAAGGCGCATGAGAATGTCGAGATTCAGGAAGGCAAACCACAGCGCCTGAAAGATCCCGCTTACACCCGTCGTGATATCCAAGAGCTCGAAGGGTTCGTTCAGCAGGCGATCCACCGCTATGGCATAGCCGCCAATCAGTCCGATCTGCACATAGACATAGAGTTCTCGGTCAAGAACGGCAGTCTTGTTACGCAGGATCAACCAAAGATAGGCACCCGTTACGCTCACAATATAGAAATGCAGTGGACTGACAAGCCACGTATACCAGTATAGTTTATCATAATCTAATTCTTCATGAATGAGTGTCTTGAAGGCAACAGCAGTCGCGTTGGTCACCAAGAAACAAGCGAAGAAACAGGAAGCCAGATAGAGGCGCGGAACAGCGCCCGCGAGGCCGGTCTCGAAGGTCTGGTTTCCTCGAAGAGCCCGCAACAGGAGGAGGAAGAGACCAATCGCCAGCAGGGTCATGAGGGGTATGAAGACATAGGCCTCAAAGAACCCGGTGCTGCGAATGAGCGTGAGGTGCGGTGCCAGAAACTCACCCATCTCGTTGGTAAAGCTGATTTTTCTATCCATGGTGTGATCTCCCACTAGGGTCAAAGAGGATGGTATTGGCCGCGTTCAGAGGTTCGCCGGAGAGGCTTCCTCCCCGCACGCCACAACCTGAAACGGTTCTGTTTGAGTTCCTTTGCTTACGCCTTCGGCGCGAAGGTCACTTTGATCTCCGATCGCGGTCGGTTGCGAATGGAGAGAGTTCCGCCGTGCAGTTCGGCGATCTTCCGAACCAAAGCCAGACCAAGGCCATAGCCTGGCAGGTTCTGCTTGCCGGTCGCACGATAGAAGGGTTGAAGAACCTTTTCTTTCTCTGAATCAGGGATGCCCGATCCGCCGTCGGTAACCAGCAGAACGATCGCCCCGTCCTGCTGCGTCAGACGCAGAGTGACCGGCGGAGCACCATGCAGGTGTGCATTGTCGATCAGGTTTCGCACCAGATGCTGCAGCATCCGATAGTCACCAGAGACTTCCAGCGCCTTGCCGCTGACGTCACAGTCCCGATAGCGCGCAGCCTCTTCGGCTATAAGCGCCAGCAGGTCGACACTCTGAAAGCCGTCCTGAGGCAGGCCGCTATCCAGCCGCACCATCAAGATCAGCTCGTCGATCAGCGCATCCAGTTCCGCGATTTCCTTCTGCAGGGCTTGCCGCCGCGCAGGAGTATCAGCGCTCTGCAACATCTCGATGCCCATCCGGATCCGCGCCAAGGGCGTGCGAAGCTCGTGCGAGGCATTGGCCAGCAACATCCGCTGCGCAGCCACCAAGCGTTCGACCCGCTCGGCCGAGGCATTGAAGCTGGCGGCCAAGAGGGCGACCTCGTCACGTCCACGGACATCGACACGCGCCGCCAAGTCACCCTTACCGATCCGCACGACCTGGTCCTGTAAGTGCTCTAGCCGCCGTGTCAGATGGCGGACCAAGGGGAACATAATGAGCGACATGAAAAGGGCGAGTGCGATCATCCTGAGGGCCGCCCCACTGCGTTCACTCGGCACAGGGATCCTGTCTAGAAAGATGACCAGCCAGCGTCCGTCTGGCAGGTGCGCGGTCCAATAGGTGTCGCCTTCGCTGCCGCGCCACTCACCGGGTGGGAGTTCTGATACTGCCGGCTCCCGCGCCGGACCGCTGGAGGCGATCAGGCTGCGATCAGCGCTCCAGAGCGTTATCTCAAAGCCGAGAATCTCCGTTATCCGTTGGACCACAGCCGCCTGCGCAGACGCTGGAGCTTCCGCCGGTGGTAGCAGGAGGCTTGCCAGACCCGTCGTCTTATCAAAGAGCACAGACTCGTAGCGCTCATGCCCGACCTCCTCCCACAGCAGATCGGCCAGCAGCGCGAAGGCGACCAGGCTCGCGAAGACAAGCAGACAGATCTGCAGGTAGAGGCGGCGCGCAATCATGGGCTCAATCCTGTGTCCGGGCGAAGACATAGCCGACGCCGCGCACGGTAATGACGCGACGCGGATGCTTGGGATCGTCTTCGATCTCGGCGCGAATGCGCGAGATGTGCACGTCAATCGAACGGTCGAAGGCCTCAATATCAGTCCCCTGCAAGCGGTTCATCAGTTGATCGCGGGTTTGCACACGACCGGCACCGGTGGAGAGAAGGTCCAGCAGTTGGAATTGATAGGCGGTGAGATCGCAACGCCGGCCATCAAGGCGCGCCTCCATGGCATCACGATCGACCTCCAGGCGGCCGAAATGGCCTACATTGACCGGGCCTTGCCCCTTTCCGCGCCTCAAGATCGCCCGCAGACGCGCCAAGAGCTCGCGCGGCTCGAAGGGCTTCGGCAGATAGTCGTCGGCGCCTAACTCTAGACCGACGACGCGATCCATGGGATCCCCCTTTGCCGTCAGCATCAGGACCGGGGTGTTGTCGTGACGGCGCAGGGTCTTGCATACCTCCAGGCCATCGATGTCGGGCAGCATAAGATCGAGGATGACGGCATCGGGGCCGACCTGACGCTGCAGCCGCAGACCTTCCGCTCCATTCCCCGCAAGCAGGACCGAGAAGCCATTGTCTTCAAGGTAGTCGCGGATCATCGACGCGAGTTTCGCGTCATCGTCGACCAACAGTACATTTGCCTTAGGACTGCCCGCACCTGGTGACGGCCGCTCCGCATCTTTCTCACTCGGCTGCTTGTGGCTTTTGATCATATCGAACTCCATCGACCTCCACCCTAGCGCGCTTTCGTGTTCGCCCTATCTCGCTCTCGTAAAGTTATGTAAAGCTGCCGGGCTCAACCGGCTTTACATTTCTTTACGCTCAAGACAAAGGCTGGCAATCACCGCCATCTAAACCCTCCGACCGAAGGCTGGATTTGCTCTCGCATGCCCTGAAGCAGCCAATCCTGCCCAGCCCGGAAGGTGCAGACAATGCGCAATCGCCTCACGCCTCTCTTCTTCGCTGTCACACTATCGCTTTCACCTGTCATGGCCAACGAACCGACGCCTGTCGGCCCGGATGAGCCCTATCCTGTCAAGTATCCATCAGATGAGACCCCCAGCGGTTGGTCCTTTGCTGTGAGCGCAGGCCTCGTCGTCTCACCCAGCTATCTGGGTGCCGACAGTTATCAATTGAGCGCGGTGCCCAACCTCTCGATCACCTACGACGACCGCTTCTTCGCGTCCCTCGAAGGCGTTGGTTACAACATTATCAACAGTCATGGCTGGCGCCTCGGCCCCATCGCCCGCTACGACTTCGGCCGCGATGAGGACGGCAGCAATCCGCTTGCCATCGCCGGTGGGGACACGGATGACCTGCGAGGCCTGGGCGATGTCGATGGCACGGTCGAGCTCGGCGGATTCCTGGAGTACTCTTATGAAGAACTCTCGACCAGGCTTGAACTGCGGCAGGGGGTCGGCGGGCACGAAGGCCTGATCGGCGAAGTTGAAGTCAGCTACGACGACGCTCTCACCGTGTTTGGTCGGGAAGCCTATTACAGCGTGGGACCGGAACTGGTCTTTGCCGACAAGAACTACACCAGCGCCTACTTTGACGTAAATGCCGAACAATCTGCCGCCTCAGGTCTTTCCCAGTTCGATGCCGGCGGCGGCCTTCTAAGCGTTGGCATCCATGCCTCTATGGCCGTCCCGCTTGTGGACGACCTCTCACTCATCGGCTTTGCCGGATATGACCGTTTGACCGGTGACGCCGCAGACTCCTCGCTGGTTCGCGCGCGCGGCAGCGCCAACCAGGTAGTTGGCGGCGTTTTTCTGAGTTACCGTTTCTAGCCATATTCTTACCGGAACACGAGGAATGGCCGAAACAACCGAGATATAATCCATTTCATGCAATACTAATATTCAACAATTTGCATCAGTTTACAAAATTTCATGACATACTTTCATTTATAGCACCTCAAACGAAGCGGAACAAGTTGCGTTAACATTGGCAAACAGAAGATCACCGACAATAGCAGTCTTAGGAGCGGAGGAAAGCCAGATGTCGGAACCTCCCGCTCACGACCGGTACGCGGAGATGACGACGATGGCGCAGTGATCTAGACAAGAGACATCTCCATCGCCAGCAAGTGCAAGAAGATTAAATCTGATCGCAGTCATCTTGCTAGCAATGCGTCAAACAACCTACCCTTTTGTTTAGTTTTCATTCAAAAACCTAGCCTTCTGGTTAGGTTTACAGAAAATAGCGAAGAAAATATTCTCTCATCATGGTGGAGAACCCGGGTTCCACGCGGATCGACGGTTGGGATAGGGCAACGCTGCGCAGGACGAGATGACAGGAAGCGCGTCGCTCGGCGCCACGTTTCTCACATGGAAAGCCGCCGCAGCGCCTGTTGAGATCGTGCAGGTTAGCGACCAAAGCGATCTGCCCAGATTGGGAGCATTGGGACTCCCATGCCTTAGGAGAGGGGGCGAGACATGGCGACCAAGACTGGCAACAACAATGCCAACATCATCACCGGCACCAACAATGTTGATACCCTTCTTGGGCTCGGCGGGGACGATTCCTTGCGCGGGCGCGCCGGCGCCGACACCCTTTTCGGCGGGAACGACAACGACAGCATCACCAGCGGCAGCGGTGCCGACAATGCCTTTGGTGGCAATGGAAATGACACTATCACCGGGTCAGCCGGTGACGACATTCTGAACGGCGGTGCGAACAACGACTCCCTTTTCGGCGGTGGCAACAGCGACATCTTGAGCGGCGAGGACGGGATCGATTTCCTGTGGGGCGCCGATTCCACCGATCAGCTCTTCGGGGGCGGCGGCAATGACACGCTGAGGGGTGAGGACAGCGACGACACGCTGAATGGTGGCCTCAATGACGACCTCCTCTATGGTGGGAACGCTCTCGACTTTCTCTTCGGCGACGCCGGGAACGATCGGCTGTTCGGAGGCGATGGCGACGATCTCAGCCTTGCCGGCGACGACGGTGACGATAGCATCTTTGGCGGCTGCGGGATTGAGCGCTTCATCTTCGGCGGCAGCGGCAGCGACCGCCTCTACGGCGATCAGAACGCCGATACCTCGATCTCGGGCGGTTCCGGTCTGGATCGCATCTTGGGTGGCGAGGGTGACGATCGCTCGCTCTTCGGCGGGGCTGGAGATGACACGGTCCAAGGCAACTCGGGCACAGACAAGTACCTCTACGGTGACGACGGCGGTGACCGGGTCTTCGGTGGCGACGGTCAGGACAGCCTGCTCTTCGGTGGTTCAGGCGATGATCACCTCTTCGGTGACAACAACAGCGACAGTTTCCTCTACGGCGATGCGGGTGCAGACAGGCTCTATGGTGGGGCGGGGGTCGATCGTTCCTTCTTCGGTGGGGATGGAAACGACTTTATGCAGGGTGGCGCAGACGGCGACGGCAGTTTCTTTGGTGATGGTGGCAACGATACCATAGAGGGCGGCGATGGGGCTGACTCTTCGCTCATTGGCGGCACGCTCGATGATATCCTGGTTGGCGGCGGTGGAGACGATCTCACACTGAATGGCCGTACCGGCAATGATACTGTCTTCGGTGATGCCGGCCAGGATCGTTTCCTCTGGGGCGCGGATGGAAACGACCGGATCTACGGCGGTGCTAACAGCGATACCTTTCTCTCCGGCGGCCAAGGGGACGATCGGATCTACGGCGGCATCGGCGACGACTCAGTTCTCGTCGGTGGCGGAGCATCCGACATCGTGTCCGGTGGACTGGGTGCCGACAATGTTCGCGGCGACGAAGGGTCGGACACGATATTGGTGCTCAGTCAGGCAGAACTGGTCAGTGGCGACACCATGGATGGCGGCGCCGGTACGGACACGCTGATCCTGGGCGAAGGAGCGACACTACCCGCAGGTGCGACGGTCATTTCGGTAGAGGTCACCGTATTGGCCGGGACCAGCGGCAGTGACAGCCTGCAAGGCAGTAGCGGTGTCAATGTTCTGAGTGGCCTCAGCGGTCCGGATAGCCTGTTTGGTGAGAGCGAGAGCGACACCTTGTTCGGAGGCAGCGGTACTGACAGCCTGACGGGTGGTAGCGGTGCCGACACCCTTTATGGAGGCGAGGGAAACGACAGGTTCTTGGTCGCCAACCAGGGCGAGTTGGTGAGCGGCGATAGCCTCTTCGGTGGGGCTGGCACGGATACCTTGCTCCTCTCGGGCGGTGTCACCATACCGGTAGGCGCCTTCCTCTCGTCGGTTGAAGCAATCGCCTTGTTTGGAACCAGTGGCGACGACTCTCTACCGGGAAGCAGTGCTGCCGACCGGCTCTACGGTGGTGAGGGTAACGATACCTTCTTCATCTCCAGTCAAGGCGAGTTGGCCAACGGCGATAGCTTCTTCGGTGGAACGGGCACAGACACCTTGGTCTTGGGTGGCGGAGCCACCCTGCCGGGTGGCATCGAAATCTCGTCTGTCGAAGCGATCGCCACAGCCGGCAGCAGCGGCAGCGATAGCCTCGTCGGCGGCAGTGGTGACGATGTTCTGCTGGGCCTCAGCGGTACAGACCGCCTCTTCGGTTTGAGCGGAGCCGACAGCCTCGAAGGCGGCAGTGGCACGGACACACTTATCGGCGATGATGGCAATGACCACCTCGCAGGCGATGGCGGAAATGATCTTATCTTCGGCGGGTCGGGAACTGACACTCTCGTCAATCTATCGGGCAGCGACACCTTCTATGGAGGCAGTGGCAGCGACAGCCTTGTTGATCTTGGTTCCTACTCAAGTGGAACCGATACCTTCTTTGGAGGTCAGGGTAACGACCGACTGAACGCCTATGATGAAACGATCATTGGTCATGGCGGCAGTGGGAACGATCGCCTTATCGTAGCAAACGATGCGGAAGCCTCGTTGTTTGGGGGCAGCGGCAACGATAGTCTGCGTGGCAACTACGGTTTCGATCTTCTCTATGGAGGTAATGGCGATGACACGATCAGGGCCGTTGGCACCGGTCGGCTGCGTGGTGGTGATGGCGCCGATTCTCTTTATGGTGGCTACTATAACGATGTGATCATCATCGGTGGTCAAGGCGAATTGGAGAGCGGCGAGACTATCTTCGGCGGAGATGGGACCGATACCCTGATCCTCTTTGCCGGCGCCACCATCCCTGCCGGCGTGTCGATCTCTTCCGTCGAGTGGACCTTCAATCAGGACACTGGCCCGCTCGACTATCTCCTAGGCGGCAGCGGCGCGGATAGCCTGAACGGCGGCGGTGGGGCAGACCGGCTCTATGGTGCCACCGGAAACGACAGTCTCTATGGCGGGAACGGTGACGACTATCACCTCTTTGGCGGTGATGGAACCGACACTCTCTTTGGCGGAGATGGTGACGACAGCTCCTTCTACGGCGGCAGCGGCCAGGACAGCCTCTTCGGCGGCAGTGGTCAGGACGAGCGCTTCTATGGCGACAGCGGTGACGATCAACTCTTTGGTGGAAGCGGTCAGGCCTCGTTTTTCTTCGGTGGGCTCGGGGCAGACCTCCTCTACGGCGGCAGCGCGGCCGACGTGGGCTTCTACGGTGATGCTGGCGATGATCAGATTCGTGGCAGGGATGGAGATGATGTCCTCTTCGGCGGATCGGGCCGCGACACGCTTAGGGGCGAAGGCGATCTGGACAGCCTCTACGGAGGCAGCGGCGCTGACCAGATCCTGGCAGGCGCGGGTGACGATCGCCTGTTCGGCGGGGATGCCGGCGATCAACTGACCGGCGGCTCCGGCAGCGACAACCTCTATGGCGGCGATAACCGCGACCGCCTGAACGGCGGTTCTGGTGGCGATGCGCTCTATGGTGGTGGTGGCATAGACACCTTCATCGTTGACACCAAGACCGATCTGATCTTTGACGGAACCGGCGGCGGCAACGATGTCATTCGCCTGAATGCGCTGGACTACACCCTGGGCACCGTCTCTGACGTGATGGTCGGCCGCGTGAATATCCAAGAGGCCGCAGGAGCGGCGCGCATGGTGGGCAATGCCAACGACGACATCCTGACCGGGAACGGATTCGACAACACCCTTCTGGGTGAGAGTGGAGCCGACCGGATGAACGGCGTCAGTGGCACCTCCACCCTGACCGGCGGCAGCGGGAACGATACCCTGGTTGTCAACACCGCGACCGATGTGGTCACGGAGTTTTCGGGCCAGGGCGTGGACCTGGTACAGGCCTTGGTCAGCTACACCCTGCCGACCGGCTCCGCCTCGGCCTTCGTAGAGAACCTGCGCTTCCAGGCGAACAGCGGAGACCTGAACGGGGTCGGCAACGACCTGGACAACACCCTGGACGGCAATAGCGGTGCCAACTCCCTCAGCGGTAATCAGGGTGACGACAGTCTGCTGGGTGATGACGGCAACGACGACCTGCTGGGTGGTCTGGGTGCTGATCGCCTGAAGGGTGGATCCGGGCAGGATACCTTGCGCATGGGCAGTGCCGACGTTGCGATTGGCGGGTCTGGTGGCGACTCCTTCCGCTTCGGTGCGACATCGCTGGGCACCGCTGGCACCGGAGTTCCGATCATCCGCGATTTCGACGGCGCCTTGGTCAATGCAGCCAACGGCGAGGACAAGCTGGTCTTCGCCACCGGCATGGAGACCGGCAGCTTCGCCTACATCGGCGGAGCCGCCTTCTCCGGCAGCGGCAATTCAGAGGCCAGGCTTGCCGGTCCGCGACAAGTGCAGGTCGACGACGACGGCGATGGCGCGGTCGACCAGGCCTTCCTGATCGACCGCGTCACAGTCGCCGGCCTTCTGACTGCAACGGATTTCCTCTGGCTATAACTGCCCCGCTTCGAGGCAAGCGGTAACCAGGCCGAATTCTCTCCCGCCTTCATCCGTGACAGAGGGGGAGAGATTCAACGTAAACGCTGAATGCCCAAGATAGGGATTTCGGCCGGTGCGCCTTACAGCATACCGGCATCTAGTCCCTCCAGCAGGCTCATCAAGGGATGGGCTTGTTTGTCCTTCAACAGAAGATTCCTACTGCAGAGGATCTCTTGCTGTAGCAGTTCCGGTGCCTCCTTGGGAGAGGCACGCCACAGATTGCGCATTGCCTCTTCAGCCTTCTCCTGCACAAAACACCGCACAGCACTGGCAGACATCTGGGAAAAGTTCCGGCAGGCCTGGTCAACGAGATGCTTGCCGAAGCGGCTTTCCAAGCGTTGCTGGGCCTGTTCATCAAAACGGCCATCGTTGACCGCTGCCGCAAGCCAAATCCAACTGCTGGCGGAGCCGAGCAGGCCGTCGGTCAATGTCTTGGTCGCGCGCTCGCTGTATCTGTCAAAGTCTTGCCCGATCCGTTGATCAAGTTTGCAGAAAGCATGCCGTGCGGCCGGACTGGCAACATCACCGCCATACTCGCGCCAGAAGGCATCGAAGCGGACCAGACAGCGCGCCCGCAGGGGAAGGCTTGGATGGGTCGCATAGGCTTCTATCGGATCGAAAGAGGTCGCGCGATCCTCATCCAACGCCCGCAGAAACTGCACCACGTCGAAACGCAGATGCCGCTCCGTCAAGCCGGAGAGAGTCTTCATGATTGCTCGGACAGCAATCTCCGGCTCGCCGGCTGCTAGCAAACCGAGGCGATCACAAGAGAGTTCTTGCGCACGAAGCAAGGAAAAATGGTCAAGACTGTCAGCAGGCGGCAAGGGCGCCTCAGTATGTCCCAGCAGGAAGTGACCCAACTCATGACCCATGACAAAGCTGACTTCATCCTGATCAAGCCGCTCAATCAGGGTCGATGAGAGGCGAATGAAGCAACGCTCACCATCCATGGAGAAGCACTCGGCTCGAAGATCGCTTTCGGCATGAACGTAGGCGACCGCCCGTTCCGGCGGCACGTTGAGGCGCCTGCAACTACGGCGCAGTGTCTTGTAAATGCCAGGGGTCAGTTCGCGCGAAATCTTCAATCCTGAGAATCCCCTCTGCTCCAGCACCTTGCGCCCAAAGGAGACGCGGTCAGGAGAGGCTTGGGGTACAAAAACCTTTTCGCGGCCGAATCTGACTTGATTGGCAAGCTGACAGGCGCTTTCGATGGAGTCAGGCATACTTCTTTCGAAGCTCTGCAATGAGATCAAGCATCGATTGGGCATTAGCCCTTTCGCTTGGGTCGCTCAGGTTGTTCAGCCGCGCATTCCATTTTGCGAACTCAGTTCTGAGGTGCTTTCGGATACGCTCTTTCGGCCAGTCTCTATCGATCCCCAGAACCTCTTCAGGCCCCATACCGTCCAAGGCGCTGGATTCCAGGCCGACCATGCGCAGATCCTTCATGCGCTGCAACTCGTCATAGTCCAAGCCAAGCCGCTCAGCTATCTGTCGGATGACTTTGAGCTCCGAGGCTTCGGCCACGCCGTCTGCCGCCATGACATCCAAGCAGAGCTCCACAGCTTGGTACTTTAGAGACTCCTCGTGAACCTCGCTGAGTTCTGCGGCAACCTCCGGCCATGACAAGCGGCCGGCCAGAGCATCGCGGTAGGACTGCTTGAAGGTGAGACTGCATTCTTTCTTCATGCCTTCGCGTGCATGGTTGGAGCCCAAAGACAGTTGCTTGTTGATCCACTCTGCTATGGCCTCAGCCTCGCTCTCATCCATTGCACCGTCGGCCATAGCAACCGCGACAGCGAGGCGCACGGACAGGGATTTGGCCAGGGCGCGCTCATCCGCGATTTCTTCATAGCCAGGAACCGTGAAATCCTGGCTGACCTCCTTGACGTATGTTCCGATGAAAGCATTGGAGTCGCCTCCACCGAAGCCTTCTTCGATGGGAACCTCCTTATCCGCTGCGACTGCCCTAACGACGATGAAAAGTCGCCGACGGCCTTTCTCTGGCGGCACCAGTATGCCCGGCAGGACGACGCCAACACGCACCCAATCGGCAAATCCTTGGCCCGGGTTCACCACTGAAGGGTTGATGCGGTGCTGATAGGCAATCGTGCGCGGCTCTTGGAAATCCTCAATCGAAGAAATGACCGGTCGTTTATTGTCCGGATCGGTCACATCCACCACCGAGGTTACGAAGGCGACAGGCTGACTAGAGGTGACCGGGATGAGGCCTCTGCCCTCAACCTCAATCACCTCGAAGGGGACTGTCCCTCCTGCCGGCTTGCGTTGAACCCTGATCTCGAAAGCGCCCATTCCATGGATCTGCAGGGTCAGGTTTTCCTGCAGGCTGCCTTTGCCGACCGCGGTTCTGGTAAAGGCAACGAGAGCCCCGAAGGCCAGGCGGATGACCCAAATGAAGATCATCAACCCTAGCCCGAATATCTCACGAGAGTTAGGTGCATCGGGGCTCTGAGTGTGGGAAAATTCTTTTGCGACAAAGAGTTAATCCATCTCAGAGGAGCCCCCCGATGCCGACAGACTGTAGCTCAGATTCGATGGTCTTTGCACGCCTTGAAGGACGTCGTGTGGTGGCTGATTTTGGCGGCGGGGCGATCTCTTCGGATGCCGGCGCGCTGCTGCTTGGCGCGACCGACCGGGCCATCGGCCTGGTGGATCGCTTCGCCGCCTGCTTCCAGGACGGCCGGCGCGCTGAGCGGGTGGTGCACGACGTCGCCACTCTGGTAGGGCAGCGCATCTTCGCCATCGCCTTGGGCTACGAGGATGTGAACGACCATGACGACTTGCGCCATGACCCGGTTCTGGGGACGGTGCTGGGCCGTCTGGAGACGCGCCATAGCCGTTGCGCGCCTTTGGCCGGCAAGAGCACGCTGAACCGGCTGGAGCATGCGCCCGAGGAGGCAGATCGCTACCGCCGCATCGGCCACGACCCGGAGGCCATCGAGAGGCTCTTCGTCGACCTCTTCCTCGATGCCCATGACAAGCCGCCAGCGCGCATCACGCTGGATCTCGACGCCACCGACGATCCGATCCATGGCCACCAGGAAGGCCGCTTCTTCCATGGCTACTATGACTGCTACTGCTACCTGCCACTCTACATCTTCTGCGGCGATCATCTGCTGGCGGCCAAGCTCCGGCGCGCCAACATCGATGGTGCGGCCGGTGCCAAGGAGGAGATCGCCCGCATCGTCGCTCAGATCCGACAGCGCTGGCCCAAGGTCAAGATCCTGCTGCGCGCCGATAGTGGCTTCGCCCGCGAGGAGCTCATGACTTGGGCCGAGGACAACAAGGTCGACTACCTCTTCGGCCTGGCCCGCAATGCCCGCCTGGTCGAGCGCATCCATGCCGATCTGGCTTGGGCTGAGGCCGAAGCGCTCAGCACGGGCAAGTCAACGCGACGCTTCGTCGACTTCCGCTGGACCACCAAGAAGAGCTGGAGACGGCGGCGGCGCGTCGTCGCCAAGGCCGAGTGGACGGCGGGGCGCGGCGACAGGGGCGCCAATCCACGCTTCGTCGTCACCTCGCTACCGGCCAAGACCGTCAAGGCCTGCGCGCTCTACGAACGCCTCTACTGCGCGCGCGGCGACATGGAAAACCGGATCAAAGAATGCCAGCTCGACCTCTTCGCCGACCGAACCTCAGCGGCCACCATGAGGGCCAATCAGCTCCGCCTCTGGTTCGCCTCACTGGCCTATGTCCTGCTCGCCGCCCTGCGCCGTAAGGCCCTCGCCCATACCCTCTTGGCCAAAGCCACTTGCGGCACCATCCGATGCAAGCTCCTCAAGATCGGCGCGCAGGTCCGCATCTCTGTCCGGCGCATCCGCGTCGCCATGGCGTCTGCCTGCCCCTACGCCCAGGAGTTCCAACTCGCGCACGCACGATTATGCCGCTGATCGCGCTCCAAAGCGCTGCCGCTCTCCCTTCAACAACGATGAACCAGAACTGAACTTCATTGCGCCCCCGGCGCCACCATCTCTCGTGACCGACAACCCCACAGTTGCTCTGCTCTAAACCCAGAGCCAAAACCCTACCGCGATCTATCCCTCGTGAGAGATCCGGGCTAGACCACCAGCCGCGACCGCCAAGATCTGTTCCATGAATCTAATCCACGATGAACTTGTCGATATCTAGTATTTTCTCGTGCTTGCTCTGCTGTATACTGAGGTCAACTTCACTTCGCTGCCCGGTCGCGACATCGACGAACATGCAATGCATGACCTGATTGGCATCGTAGGAGAAGGAGATGTCAATTTGCTGGCCTGCTGAACGCCCGGCCGGAAGACTGAGGTTTCCCTCCCAGATAATCTTGACGAAGTGCGGGTCGGTCTCAGCACTGTTGGCCTCGGTCACACGGCAATAGACCGCCGTTTGTCCTTCCGCTACGGTAAAAAACTCCTCAGTTATCGAACAAGGAATCTTCTCACCTTTTTGATCAAAATGGTGTTCTGCATTTCATTCTGATCTTTGCTCTGATTGTAACCCAGAGAGATCGTACCAAAGTACTTACTAGTAATTTCCTGAATTGAAACCTTCTCTGTCTCTCGGCGTTGGATGGCATTGAGATTGGCCTGATCCGTCTTCACAGCCGCATAGAGCGCTGCGCCGAGCGCGACGACTTCGTCCGGGTTCGCAAAGGACGTTGGCGGTTTCGCAAAGAGACGCTCAACACTCTCACGCACAATTGGAAGGCGCGTGCTGCCACCGGCCAGGATTACGGCAGAAACATCGCTTGGCGAAACGCCTGCATCATCCAGTACCGTCTCACAGAGCATCTCGGTCTGCGCAATCAGGGTAGAGATAGCCTCCTCAAACTCCCCGCGTGTCACCTCGATTGTCGCCCGCCCGGCGCTTCCGGAGGCGCGCACGGTTACCTTCTGTCGCCGGCTGAGAGACTTCTTGTCCTCTTCTGCGTCATTGCGAGAGTAGTCACCTGCCTCAAGTTCTCCTCCGACCTTCTCCCGGTACTTGCGCACTACCAGATCTTGCAGCTTCTGGTCGAAGTCATCGCCGCCGAGCTTGCTCACACCCTCCGTCGCCAGGACCTCAATATCATCGCCGGCCACCCTCACCAGGGTCACATCGAAGGTACCGCCCCCAAGATCATAGATGGCGTAGATGCCTGCCAGAGTCGTGCCGGAATGGTGAGCAAAGTACAGCGCCGCCGCGGTCGGCTCATTGATGATGAACTTCACATTCAAACCGGCATTGCGTGCTGCGGTTAGAGTGGCCTCGCGCGCTTCGTTTGCAAAGTTCGCTGGAATGGTGACAACGGCTTCTAGAATTGGGCCGATTGAGGCTTCGGCCTCTTTCTTTAACTTCCGCAACAACAGGCTGCTAAGGCTAACCGGCGTGTGCTGGTTCCAATCGGATTGATAGGTTTCGCTGCTTCCCATCGCACGTTTGAAGCGCCCGAAGGTGTTACGATCTAGGTCCAACCCGCGTCGTGCCTCTTCGCCGACCAAGGTCTCCTCAGGCCCCGTGAAGGCAACCACGGAGGGTGTAATGTTCGCCCCCTCGCTGTTGTGCACGATGACCGGCCGCCCCACCTCATCCAGCCGCGCAACCGCGGAGAAGGTCGTGCCCAGATCAATTCCGACAAGCGAGGCCATGTTACTCCTCCTCGGTCCTTTGGACAAAAACTCTGACCTTGGCTTCCTGTAGAATGACAGGCGCATCGCCTGTTCTGAGCTGGAATCCCGGTTCGAGGACCTCTGCAATGGTTAGGTTCTTTGCCGGATCATCGCTGTAGACAGCCTCAGGACGGTCGCCGATACCTGCGCAATCTCGCAGCTGCGCCCCGACCGCAGGCGCGAAGGCCTCGATGCCGCAATCATCCAACACATCGTTCAACACCTCTTGCACTGCATAGATCGGCTCAGGATCGCCCCCGCGCCCCCGAAGGTCCTCAGCTTCCGCGCGTACAACACGCTCCAATCGGAGCAATCGGCTCAAATACTGACGAAAGACCTCTCGATCGCCGCCTTGGCGCAGTCTTCGAATCTCTGCGTCTCTTGTATCTAGAGCGCGCTGCAGGGTGCCTACTATTTCATTCAACTCTCCCACAGAGTGAGAGAGTGCCAAGAATTGAGAGTCAATCTGCTTTGCCCCTTTGGCCATGTTGGCCGAAGCTTTGTTAACGAGACGTCTCTGGGCTTGCTGGTTCCGCCTTAGGTCTTCCACCTGTCGAACGACGACATTGGGCAGCACTGAGAAATGACCCTCGCCGACCGTTCGGCGCCACCGAAACACGAATAGAGCAGTCGCAGACGAACCGAGTGCTGCTAAGAGAGCAAGCACGAGGACCACCCAATTGATGTTGGATGTACCCTCTATTGGGGCGGAGGGGGAAGGAGACGCTGCAATCGCTTGGGACGAAGATTCGGAAGGCGCTTCATCACCCCCATTCTCGTCTGCCATCACCGCCGTCGCCAGACAGAGCTGCAGGCAACAGACAAGCGCCACGATCAACAGCCCAAGTCTACGACTCGGCACAACGTCAACAGCCGCCGACTTCGGCGAAATCGGCGCGGATCTGATCGCCTGAGGTAAGACCCAGTTCACGGCAACCGCAAAAAGCAGCTTAAAGTTGTGCATTAGCAACATGCCAACCACTCTTACATATCACTTAACGGCAGTTCAAGAGCCTTTTGACTGTAACGAATGATTGATTTTTCACTACCTAAGATCAGTGACAACCTCAAATGTATCCGCATTGAGCAACCAGAAGGTATCCACCTATAGACGCGGTGGACGGCCTCCGCGTCAGGACCTAAACAGTCTGGAGGACCCCGGACGTCGGAGAGAGGAGCTTCATGACCACACCCCTTCGCCCCGGCGAAAAGGCAAGCACGCTGCCCGCGGTGCCGGATGCCGGCCTGGTCTTCATCGGGCGCATCCATACGCCCTGGACGGACCGCGATGCCTGCCCGCGCCAGGGACGTCCGGACGGACCTGAGTGCAGGGTCGAGCTATTTCCGCCCTATGATCAGGCACTGAAAGGCCTGGAAGACTATGAGAGCATAGAGCTGCTCTATTGGCTGAACCGCTCGGCGCGCGACCTGCTGGTGCAGAACCCGCACTCGGATGGGGTGCTCTATGGCACCTTCGCCCTGCGCTCGCCGGTGCGACCCAATCCGATCGGCACCAGTCTGGTGCGCTTGGTCCGGGTCGAGACGCCGGTCCTTGTCGTGCGCGGCCTCGATTGCCTGGACGGTACGCCGCTGATCGACATCAAGCCCGATCGCTGTGCCTACACACCCAAGGCGCCAGCCAAAGCCGCCGACCTGGCTTAGGGAGAGATCATGCTAAGACTGCTGCTTGTCCTCCTCCTCTTCGCGCTGCCGGCCCAGGCCCGCACGATTACCGACAGTGCCGGGCGGGAGATCACGCTTCCAGAAGAGGTCACGACCGTCTTCGCCGCCGGCCCTCCGGCCGCGATCCTGCTCTACATCATGAAGCCCGAGGCGCTGCTGGGTTGGCCTAGAGCCCTCAGGCCGGAGGAACGTGCCTACATCGCAGCACCCTATCGCGACCTGCCGGAGACGGGCCGGATCACGGGGCGCGGCGGCGAGGCCAATCTGGAGCGGGTGCTGGCCCTAAAGCCCGACCTTATCCTCGACTTCGGCTCGGTCCGTGACACCTACATCGACCTGGCCAATCGGGTGCAGGCACAGAGCGGCATCCCCTATGTGCTGATTGACGGCCGCTTCGAGAACACGGCGGAGGCACTTAGGCTGCTGGGCGCGGTGCTGGGCGTGCCGGAGCGGGGCGAGGCGCTGGCTGCCGATGTCGAAGCTACCTTTGCCAAGATCGACGCCATACTGGCCGAAGTGCCCGAGGAAGACCGACCGCGGGTTTATCTGGCGCGCGGACCGCAGGGGCTGGAGACTGGGCTGAAGGGCTCGATCAACACCGAGATCATCGAGCGGGCGGGCGGGCGCAATGTCGCCGACTCTGGCCGGCCGGGCGGTCTGGTGCAGGTCTCGATGGAGCAGGTCATCGTCGCCAATCCCGACACCATCGTCACCTGGGACCCGCACTTCTTCGGCCGGGTCTTCAAGGATCCCCTGTGGCGAGAGATCGAGGCGGTGCGTCTGGGCCGGGTCTACCTCTCGCCCACCGCGCCCTTCGGCTGGATCGACCGTCCTCCGTCCCTCAACCGCATGATGGGGCTGATCTGGATGGCCGGTCTGCTCTACCCAGAGCACTGGCAGGGCGATTTGGCGGAAGAGACTCGACAGTTCTATAAGACCTACTACCACCTGGACCTGGATGAGGCAGAACTGGAGAGGCTGTTGGAATGGGCCGAGGGACGTCCGCCACTCTAGTCGCTGCTTCCAGCGGCCTCTCGCTTGCCGCCGGGCTCAGCCTGATCCTGCTGCTGCTCTCTTTCGCTGCGCTGATGATCGGGCCCTATGGGCTGAGCCCGGGTGAGACCCTGGCCGCCTTGCTGGGTCAGGGTGAGGCGCAGGCCCAGATCGTGGTCTGGAACATCCGACTGCCGCGGGTTGCCGCCGCCCTGCTGGTCGGTGCGGCCTTGGCTGCAGCCGGCGCCAGCTATCAAGCGCTTTTTCGCAACCCACTGGTCTCGCCCGACATCCTGGGCGTCTCGGCCGGCGCCGGACTGGGCGCGGTCGCCGGGATCTTCCTCTCGCTACCCGTCTTCATGATCCAAGCGGCTGCCTTTGCCGGGGGGATGGCAGCAGTGGGACTGGTGACCCTGGTGGCAGCCCTGGTGCGCAACGGCGAGCGCACCTTGACCCTGGTGCTGGTCGGCGTGGTGATCGGGGCGCTCGCTGGCGCTGCAACCTCGCTTCTGAAGGTGCTTGCCGATCCCTATGACCAACTGCCCGCCATCACCTTCTGGCTCTTGGGCTCGCTGGCCTCGGTGACCATCGCCGACACGCTTCCAGCTCTGCCGGCTGTTGTCTTGGGGTTGTTACCTTTGGTCATGCTGCGCTGGCGCATCAACGTCCTGGCATTGGGCGACGAGGAGGCCCGCTCCTTGGGCGTGGAGGCAGGGCAGACCCGCCTGTTCGTGATCGTGTCCGCCACCTTGATCACCGCCAGCGTCACGGCGCTTGCCGGCGTCGTCGGCTGGGTTGGTCTGGTGATCCCGCACATAGCCCGCATGCTGGTCGGACCCGGCTTCGGCAAGCTGCTGCCGGCATCCATCCTGATCGGCGCCGGTTACCTCTTGATCGTCGACACCCTGGCGCGCAGCATCTCGGCAGTCGAGGTGCCGCTGGGCATCCTGACCGCCGTCATCGGTGCTCCCTTCTTTGTCTGGCTGTTGGCTCGCGGCCGACGAGGCTGGTCCTGATGCTGGAAGCCCGGGGGCTCACCATCGGTTATGGCCGCCATGCGGTCGGGCAGGACATCAGCCTCACCATTCGTCCAGGCGAGATCCTCTGCCTCCTGGGACCCAACGGCTGTGGCAAGACCACCCTCTTTCGCACCCTCTTAGGCCTGCTGCCGGCTTTGGCGGGCGAGGTCCGCCTTTCCGGAGAGACACTCTCGTCGATGCCCCGCGCCGCGGTGGCACGCGCGATCGCTTATGTGCCGCAGGCCCACGCCCCCTCCTTTCCCTACGAGGCGCAAGAGATTGTGCTGATGGGCCGAACCGCCAGGCTCGGTCTTTTCGGTCAGCCCAGCCAGCGCGACCGGGCGATCGCCCGCAGCGCGCTGGAGCGACTGGGCATCGGCGATCTAGCCGAGCGCGACTATGCCCGCCTCTCCGGCGGGCAGCGCCAATTGGTGCTGATCGCCCGCGCGCTGGCCCAAGAGGCACCGCTCATCGTCATGGACGAGCCCACGGCCAGCCTCGATTTCGGCAATCGCGCTCAGGTCTTGGCCATCGTCGCCGAGATCGCACGGGCAGCCCGCGAGGGCGGTGCGGGCGTGGTGCTCTCGACCCATGATCCGGACCAGGCCTTCGCGCTGGAGGCCGAGGTCGCGATGATGCGTGGCGGCAGCATCTACCGGCAGGGTCCGGCCGAAAGCGTATTGACCGGCGAGGCCTTGAGCGCCGTCTATGGCTTGCCCATCACCGTGGAGCGCACCACCTCCGGAAGGCCGGTCTGCCTCTCGGCCCTGAAGTAGGCTTGAACTGAGAGACGATACAGCGACATGAGCGCGCCAAAGCGCTGCCTGCCATAGACAGAAGATCCTGCGCGCGCTAGGGATGCGGCCGCTGGAATTCGGAGCCGGCAACCTACCTTGAGGACCCGCCCCCATGGAGATGACAAGACTGGCGATACCCGACGTCATTCGTCTGGTGCCCAGACGCTTCGGCGATGACCGTGGCTACTTCTCGGAGACCTGGAATCAACGCCGACTCGACGAGGCGGGAATCCCCCTGACCTTCGTGCAGGATAACCAATCCTACTCGGCCAAGACCGGGACGGTCCGCGGGCTTCACTTCCAATCGCCGCCCAACGCCCAGGCCAAATTGGTGCGGGTCATCCGTGGCTCGATCCTGGACGTCGCCGTCGATATCCGGCGCGGCTCGCCCAGCTATGGCCAGTGGGTCAGCGCCGCGCTTTCGGCCGAAGATGGTGCCCAGCTGCTGGTGCCGAGCGGCTTTCTGCATGGCTTCATCACGCGCGAGCCCGATACCGAGGTCTCTTACAAGGTCGACGGCTACTATGCAGCGGACTGCGATGGTGCAATCCGCTTCGATGACCCGCTGCTGGCCATCGACTGGGGCATCGAAGCGAAGGATGCCGTCCTCTCTCACAAGGATGCCAAGGCGCCGGGATTCGACGGCTTCCAATCGCCCTTCGTCTATGAAGGGTCGGGGTGATCACATTTCTCGTCTGTACTTTTGCTGCCGGAATGGGTTTTAACGCTGCCCGTCCGTGCTGACGTCGAAAGGCGGGCGTTTCGTAACGAAGGGATCCAACTTCATGAAGATGATTGTGACCGGAGGCTGCGGCTTCATTGGATCGGCCGTGGTGCGCCAGGCGATTGAGCAAGGCCATGAGGTCGTCAATATCGATAGCCTGACCTATGCCGCCAATCCGGCCAATCTGGCCTCTGTCGCCGACAAGGCCGAATACCACTTTGTTGAGGCCGATATCCGCGATCGACAGGCGATGGACACGGTTTTCGCCGATTATCGGCCCGATGGAATCATGCACCTGGCGGCTGAGAGCCACGTCGACCGCTCGATCGATGGGCCCTCAGCCTTCATCGAGACCAACGTGATCGGCACCTACACCTTGCTAGAGGCCGCACGCACCTATTGGAACAGCCTGGACACGCTGCATCAGGCCGCCTTTCGCTTTCATCATGTCTCGACGGACGAGGTCTTCGGCTCACTGGGCCTGGAAGGCGCCTTCACCGAGAAGACGCCCTATGATCCGCGCAGCCCCTATTCTTCTTCCAAGGCAGCCTCGGACCATCTGGTGCGGGCCTGGTATTCCACCTATGGCCTGCCGATGGTGCTGACCAACTGCTCCAACAACTATGGGCCCTTCCAGTTTCCGGAGAAGCTGATCCCGGTCGTGATCCTGAGCGCGCTCTATCAGCGGCCGATCCCGGTCTATGGCCGCGGCGAGAATGTGCGCGACTGGATCCACGTCGAGGATCACGCCCGCGGACTTCTGATGGTGCTGCAGCAGGGCCACGTCGGGGAGACCTACAATCTCGGCGCCAGCGCGGAGAAGCAGAACATCGAGATGGTGCATGCCATCTGCAGTGTGCTGGACAAGCGCCATCCGGAGGGCGCGCCGCACGACAAGCTGATCAACTACGTAGAGGATCGTCCCGGTCACGACTTCCGCTACGCCATCGATTCCAGCAAGATCCACAGCCAGCTCGGCTGGGCCCCCTCACGCAGCTTTGAAGAGGGCTTGGAACAGACTGTCGACTGGTACCTCGCCAACGAGGACTGGTGGCGCCCCCTGCTGGAGCGTAGCGGCGTGAACAAGCGCCTGGGTCTGGGGCAATAGCCCCACGCACCTTCTCTTCCTCAAGTCTCTACAGCCTCCCGCCAATTGACAGTTGGGGGGGGACTGTCATCATTGCTCGTCCGCAGCTTTCAGCTTGAGGCGCTGGTGGCGGCTGTCGCAGCTATCGCAGGCTTCGACCGTCTGAGGCGGCTCCTGGGTTAGCCAATAGACGGTGAGGGAGAGGGCAATGAGGCAGGAAAGACCAAGGATCGCGAGAGGGGTCCGCTTCATAGCCTCCCGACCTTTCCAGCAACCGCATGGCATGCCTCGGCAAGACCGTAGCAGCTCTTGCGCATGACCCTGTGGCGTCTGGCCTGCTCCCTCAAAGGCTTCCTCCTCTTGGTCGGCATCCTGGCCGCGCTTTGCAGCAACGCTGACCCAAGCCGGGCTCAAGGTCAACGCGCGGTCAGCATGGAACTGGTGCTGTTGATCGACGTCTCGGCCAGCGTCGACTCTTCGGAATATGCACTGCAAGCCCTTGGCCTGGCGACTGCTTTTGCTAGTCCCGAGGTCCGTGATGCGATCGACCACACGCAAGGCGGCCTGGCCATCGCGGTGATCCAGTGGGCCGACGCGGAGCATCAGAAGATCGCCATCGACTGGAGCCTGATCGAGAATGGCGCCGACGCGCTGCAGCTCTCCAGCAGGTTGGCCTCTATGCCGCGCCTGATCGACGGGGGACACACCGCGCTCAGCCAGGCCTTGACCTTTGCGCTCGCAGCGCTGGAGACCAACAGCTATGACGGCCTCCGACGCGTGATCGACCTCTCCGGCGACGGACGAAACAATGACGGCCCCCCGCTGCGCGGCGCCAGGCGCCAGGTCCTGGATCGCGGCATCACCATCAATGGCCTGGCGATCCTGAACGAGCTACCGCTGCTGGAGAGCTATTTTCGAGAGCATCTGATTGGCGGTCCGGATGCCTTCGTCTTGACGGCAGCGGATTATCAGGACTTTGCCGAGGTGATGACCGAAAAGCTGATCCGCGAGATCGGCTCTATGCCGATTGCCTGGCAGGGCGCCCCGGCCACCCCCCTAACTGCCCCCGATACCGGCGCGCAGAGCGCTCATCTGCGGTAACGGGATACGCAGAATTGACTTGGGCAAAGGCGACTTGAGCGGTCAGTCAATCATAACGCTTGGCAACAACCGTCAAATTTGGTCGGATATCCAGAAGGCCTGGGCCTAGAGGGGGAAAAAACAGGGCCAAGCCCATAACCGAGGTTGCGTTGGTACAACCTCATACAGCGAACAGTGAGGACGAGATGCGATGACACGATCGAAGATTTGCGCGAATATGGTCAAAGATAAGATCGCCGAAGGTGGTCTTTCCCGCAGGCAGTTCACGACACTGCTCGGTGCTGCCGGCATAGGCCTTGCGACTGTGCCGATGCGGCCGCGCCTGGCAGCGGCAGCCAGCACGGACGCCACCTACTTTACCTGGGGCGGCTACGACATTCCTGAGCTCTTTGCCCCCTACATCGAAAAACACGGCGGCCCTCCGGGCTTCTCCGCTTTCGGCGGCACGGAAGAGGCGCTGACCAAGATGCTCGGCGGCTATGTCGCCGATGTGGCGCACCCCTGCAACTCCGGTATCCCGCGCTGGATGGCCTCTGGACTCTTCCAGCCGATCGACACCGCCAAGCTCTCCAACTGGCCGGACATGATCCCGGCGCTGACGCACCTCGACGGCGCCACAAAGGACGGTCAGACCTACTTCGCGCCCTTCGATTGGGGTCAGACCTCCATCACCTACCGCACCGATCTGGTCGATTGGGAAGGTAAGGAAGAATCCTGGAGCGTCCTCTTTGACCCGCGTTATTCCGGTCGGCTTGGCGTCATTGCCTCGGCCGGCGACACCTGGTGGTGCACGGCGATCTATGCCGGCGTCCCCTTCAGCGAGATGGACACCGACGCAAACTATGAGAAGGTTGCCGGCCTGCTGCGTGAACAGCGCCCGCTGATCCGCACCTATACCGACGACATGACCACTCTGGAGCAGATGCTGGCGTCAGGCGAGTTGGTTGCGGCCATGACCTGGAACAGCTCTCCGGTCGAGTTGAAGAAGCAGGACGTTCCGGTCCGCTTCGCCAACCCCAAGGAAGGTGCACTGACCTGGGTCTGCGGGATGATGATCCACAAGGATACGCAGAATATGGACATGGCGCTGGACATCATCGATTCGCTGCTCAGCACCGAGACCGGTCACTTCCTGATCGACGACTATGGCTACGGCCATTCCAACATCAAGTCCTTCGAAACGGTCACGCCCGAGCGCCTGGAAGAGCTGGGCCTCTCGACCAATCCGGAGGATGTGCTGGCAGCCGGCAAGTTCCAGATTCCCTTGCCTGAGGCCTTTACCTCTAAGATGAACGAGACCTTTGAGGAGATCAAAGCCGGCTTCTAGCCGGACCGTCTCGTTAGAGTTAGACTTGGCGCGGTGGATCCTTTTTGGGTCCGCTGCGCCAAGCCGCCATCTTGAGGAGCAGGCCAGTGATCGACCGTACGATCTCTATGGAGACCGCTCCCCGCACCCGGGGCACCTTCTCGGGGCGCCTCTACGCTCGCATTGTCAGCAGCGAACCAATGCGCGGGCTCGTTCTCCTCTCACCCACCTTGCTGGTGATGCTGATCTCCATGTGCGCGCCCTTCGTGCTCATGGTGATGTTCAGCTTCTGGACCCAGCATACCTTTGAGTTTGATACGACATTCACCTTGAATAACTACGAGACCGTGGTGTCTCGCCCGATCTATTCGACCCTCTTCTATCGATCTTTGATGATTTCCGGCGCCTGCACCGTGGTCACGGTGCTCTTGGCCTATCCCATGGCCTACTACGTCGCCTTCCACGTCCGACGGCACAAGATGATCTGGATCATCATGATGACCCTGCCGTTCTGGACCAGCTATCTGCTTCGCGTTTTCTGCTGGAAGATCATCCTGGGCTACAACGGCGTCATCAACAGCGGACTGGAAGGCATGGGCCTGATCGCCGAGCCGCTTTCCTTCCTGCTCTACAGTCCAACGGCCGTCGTGGTCACCCTGACCCATGCCTGGGCTGCCTTTGCCATCCTGCCGATCTATGTCTCCTTGGAGAAGATCGACCGCTCCCTCCTGGAGGCAGCGACCGACCTGGGCGACGGACCGGTGAAGCGCTTCTTCGGCGTGACCCTGCCGCTCTCCCTGCCGGGCGTGATCGCGGCCACCTTGCTGATCTTCGTGCCGACGGTCGGCGACTTCGTCACGCCGGCGCTGGTCGGCGGCCCGGACGGGCTGATGATCGCCAACATCGTCCAGGCACAGTTCGGCCGCATCAACAACTGGCCGATGGGCGCCGCCCTCTCGATCGCCAGCATGGTGCTGATTGCCATCATCGCGCTGGTCTACATGTGGGTGGCAACCCGGGTGACGGGGAGGCAGTCATGAGCGAAGTCTCCTACATCGACCGGCCGAACCGGCCGCTGCACATCTATGCCATCGGCTATCTGGCCTTTCTCTATGTGCCGGTGCTCTTCCTGCCGCTCTTCTCCTTCAACGACAATGTCTACATTGCTTTCCCGCTGAAGGGCTTTACCACACAGTGGTACGAGCAGATGTTCGTCGACCAGGCGATGATGACTTCGCTTATGAACTCCATTCAGGTCGGCGGCACCGCGGCGGTCTTTGCCACTTTGCTGGGTGTCTTCGGAGCCAAGGCGATCACGCGCTATCGCATCCCGGGCAAGAAGCCCATCGTGATGGTGATCATGTTGCCGCTGGTGGTGCCGGGCATCCTGCTGGCGGTAGCACTGCTGATCATGATGAAGCATCTGGGTGTCGAGCTTTCGCTGGCCACGGTCACCATCGGCCATGTGCTGATCTGCGTGCCCTTTGCCATGGCGACCTTGATCCCGCGCTTCGAAGGCTTCGACAAGTCGATGGAAGAGGCCTCGGCAGACCTGGGGGCCAATGCCGTCTCCACCTTCTGGCGGGTCACCCTGCCGATGGTGCTGCCGGGCATCGTTGCCAGCCTGCTGCTCTGCTTCACCATCTCTTTCGACGAGTTCATCATCGCCTACATGCTGGCCGGCAATGAAAAGACCTTGCCGATCCACATCTTCAGCCAGCTGCGCTTCCCGGCACGTCTACCGCCGGTCTTGGCGCTGGGGGCAGCGATCATGGCGATCTCTTTCGTCGTCGTCTTCTTCGCGCAGTGGCTGACCCGCCGCGGCGTCGAACAGCAGAAACTGGCCTGAGCCAAGAGGGGATCTAACAAGAGATGAATGCGGTTCAGCCCTATCTTCAGATCGACCGTGTCGCCAAGCACTTCGGCTCGGTCATCGCCGTCGACGAGGTCTCGATCGACATCGCCTCAGGTGAGTTCTTCTCGCTTTTGGGCGCATCAGGCTGCGGCAAGACTACCCTGCTGCGCCTGCTCGCCGGCTTCGAATCTCCGACCGCCGGCGAGATCTATATCGACGGTGCCCCCATGTCCCAGGTCCCGCCGCACAAGCGGCCGACCAACATGGTGTTCCAGAGCTACGCCATCTTTCCGCATCTGAACGTGCGCAAGAACCTGGCCTACGGCCTGCGCTACGACAAGGTGGACAAGTCCGAAGTCGATCGGCGCATCGACGAGGCCTTGGCGATGGTGCAGCTCGCCGGCTATGGCGAGCGCAAGTCCAATGAGCTCTCGGGCGGACAGCGTCAGCGCGTGGCGCTGGCGCGTGCGCTGATCAAACGCCCGAAGGTCCTGCTGCTGGACGAGCCCTTGGGCGCGCTGGACAAGAAGCTGCGCGAAGAGATGCAACTGGAGCTGCGCGCCCTGCAGGAAGCGATCGGCATCACCTTCATCTTCGTGACCCACGATCAGGAGGAGGCCTTGACCCTCTCTGACCGGGTCGCGGTGATGGCTCGTGGCCAGGTCCTGCAAATGGCCTCACCCAAGGAGCTCTACAACAATCCGGTCTCCATCGAGGTGGCTGACTTCATCGGCCAGATGAACTTCCTCGAGGCCACGGTGATGGAGGTGAAGGGCGGCGAGGCCCGTTTGGAGACCGCCGGCCTGGGCCAGATCACGACCAAGACTTCCAAGAGCTTCGTGCAGAACGGCAGGCCCGTGGTGGTGGCAATCCGCCCTGAGCAGCTGCGCCTGGAGACGGCAGCACCAACGGGACGCCCGGCGATCCGAGGCCGCATGAAGACGGCTTCATATCTGGGCGACCGCAGCCATCTCTACGTCAGCGTCGATCACCGCGAGCGCCCGCTTGCAGTCTCTGCGCAAGAAGGCAGCCTGACGGCTGCTCACTCAGAACGCGGCGAAGAGGTCTATGTCACCTGGCCGGAGGACGCCGTTTTGGTGCTGCCGCCGGCCTAACCGGGAGGCGACCCTAGGGCTTTAGGATGCTCCTGAGGGGCCAGCGCTTCCGCAGTCTTTGAAGTGGCTGAGGCGTCTCAGATTGTCGATGCGCACCTGGTTGCGATCCAAGAGGGCGACCTGCTTCTCGTTCGTGTCCACGGCGACAACCGGCAGGATGAAGAGCGCCGCGAAATAGCCGGCGACCTGGTTCTGCGTCCGGTCCCCTTGGATTTCCGCTTGGGCGAGCCGGTTCAGCTTTTCCAGCTCGGCGCGCTCTGCTGCTATTTCCGTGCAGCTCTTCGCCAGATCGGCCGTGGAAAAGTCACGCGCTTCCAACTGGTTCGGGGCATTGACCGAGGCATAGTCGGGCGGCAGATCCGGGGCCGGCCGGGCGCAGGCACCCAGAACGACCAGCAGCCCTAGAGCCAGGAGCGTGCCTCTAGTCGACGAAGCGCACCGCACGACCATTGCCTTCCAAGGAACCCCAACTGAACGCAGAGACACCTACCGAGCCATAGCGCACCAGAATGACCGCGTCCGCACCCAGCTCTTGAGCCTGCTCCAGCAGCTCGCGCTTCACCTGACCCTGCGTCGGGTCGGAGTTGAAGATGGTCGATTTGCTGACAGAGGCCTCGATGTCGGCAATCACCTCATAGTTCTGATCGGTGATGTCCTCTTCGGTATAGATGATTTCATGCAGAGCCTTGGTCTCAGTCGGCGCCGCACTGGAGGTCGAGACACGGTCGACCGAGCTGCTCGCACGATGCGACGCGCAACCAGCGAGAACCAAGGACGCGAGAAGTAGCGCGATCCAAACCTTCTTAGCCTCAAACCTCCAGATTGAATCCACAGCGTGCCGATGGAGAAGCGCTTACGCCCACAACTCCAAGAAGTGACAGGCTTTTATAGTTGGCATCGCGTTTAGCGTGCAAGCCCCTCATGCGCTGCGTCTGAGTATCAGGCCGCCGGCTCCTGTTGTGTGACACAGTGGATGCCGCCGTCGTTCTCGTAGATGTGATCGACGTTCAACTGGATGACCCGACGGCCGGGGAAGAGCCGGCCGAGGGTCTCCGCCGCATGGGTATCGGCCCGCCGGTCGCCGAACTCCGGAGTATAGACCGCGCCGTTGCCGACATAGAAGTTGGCATAGCTGGTGAAGAAACCGGGCTCTCTGGAGCGCCAAACCTCCGGCGGTGGTGCCTCGGCGATCTCGAAGTTGCGGCCCTTGGCATCCTTGGCGCATTGCAGAATGGCTTTCGACTCGTCGTAAGTGCGACCCCAGTCGGAATCGGCGCCGGCAAAGCCACTCATCAAGACAAGGCCCGGACGGATGAAGCGCACGACGCCGTCGATGTGTCCGTCGGAGACATCCAGGCCGCGCACGCCTGGAAGCCATATCACCGTCTCGACACCAAGTGCGCTCTTCAAAGCGGTCTCGATCTCTCCGCGACTGCGGCCTGGATTGCGGTTGTCGTTCAGCCAACAGCTGTCCGTCAGCAATAGCGTGCCCTCTCCGTCGAACTCGATGCCACCCCCTTCGCCAACCACACCACTATCGATCCGCGGCAGGTCCAGCTCTCGGGCCAGAGCAGGTACAACCCTGCTGTCGTGGCCATGCTCCTGCTTCTCGCCCCAGCCGTTCAGGTTCAGATCGACCAGAGCCTTGCCACCCTTGCCGTCGATGACAAAGACGGGGCCGGAATCACGCGCCCACATGTCGTTGGTCGGCACGTCAAGCAAGCGCACCTTGGGACCACAGAGCCGGGCCACCTGTGGATGCAGGCTGGCCTCTGCCATCATCACGACCTGCTCATGCTCGGCGATGGCCGCCGCTAGCCGCCCGAGTGTCTCTTGGACCGCCTCGAAGTGTCCGGGCGCGCGATCATAGTTGCCGGCAAGCGTCGGCCAGGACATCCATGTCCGCCTGTGTGGAGCCTCCTCTGACGGGGCGTAGAAGCGCGCCTGCACCCTCCGGCTCCTCGACTTAGGCAGCCGGCTCCTGTTGCGTCACACAGTGGATGCCACCGCCGTTCTCGTAGATGCGATCGACGTTGAGCGCGACAACCTCGCGGTCAGGATAGAGGGCCTGAAAGGCCTCGACAGCCTTGGCATCGCCGCGCTTGTCGCCGAATTGAGGCGTATAGACGGCGCCGTTGCCGACATAGAAGTTGGCATAGCCGGCAAAGAAGTCCGGATCCTTTGATCGCCACTGCTCGGCCCAGGGCACCTCGACAATCTCAAAGCTGCGGCCCTTGGCATCCTTCGTCCGCTGCAGGATCTGCTTTGATTCCTCATAGGCCGCGCCCCACTCAGAGGTGTCGCCGGGAATGCCGCTCATCATCAGAACGCCGGGGCGAATGATGCGCACCGAGCCGTCGATATGGCCATCGGTGATCTCCTGCCCTCGAACGCCGGGCAGCCAGATCACCGTCTCGACACCCAGGCAAGCCTTGAGGGCCGCTTCGATCTCATCACGGCTCTTGCCCGGATTGCGGTTATCGTTGACCCAGCAGCTGTCGGTCAAAAGCAGGGTGCCTTCGCCGTCAAACTCAATGCCGCCGCCCTCGCCGACCAGTTGGCTGTCGATCAGGGGCAGATCCAGATGGGCAGCGATCGCATTCGGCACCAGGTCATCCAGCTTGTGCCGCTCCTTGCCGCCCCAGCCGTTGAAGTTGAAATCGACCAGGGCCTTGCCGCCGGCCCCATCGACGACGAAGACAGGCCCTGTGTCCCTGGCCCACATGTCGTCCGTCTTGGCATCCAGAAACTGAACCTTGGGTCCGCAGAGCTTGGCTGCCTGGGCGTGGAGCGAGGCATCGGCCAGCATGGTGACAGGTTCATGCTCGGCAATCGCAGCCGCCAGGCGCGCGATCGTCTCCTGCACATCCTCATAGTAGCCTTTGCCGCGGCGATAGATGGCGCGGGTCGAGGGCCAGCAGAGCCAGGTTCGCGTGTGCCTAGCCTCCTCTGCCGGTGCAAAAAAGCGCTGCTCCGAGCCTGCTACAAAACCGGGAAAGGTCATACCCGCCATCATTGCCCCCAAGATGCTACGCCGTGTCGGCATCGACCCTACTCGCTTTCCGCAAAAAAGGAAAACGGCCCGGCAAGGGATCCCCCTGCCGAGCCGTTTGCAACACGATGGCCGTCTAAACTATGAAGCCAGTACGCGCCCCAGCGCGCCATCGACGGCAGTTACGATCTCGTCGATGTCGGACTTCTTGGCGATGAAGCCGGGGCTGAAGCAGAGCGTGTTGTTGAGGCCAACCAGAGAGCGGTTGGTGGCGCCGATCACCACGGCCGATTGCTTCATGCAGTCGGCGACCACGGCCTGCACCACGGGCTCTGGCAGCGGCTCTTTGGTCGCGCGATCGGCGACCAGCTCGATGCCCTGGAAGAGGCCCTTGCCGCGTACTTCACCGATGACGTCGTACTTGCCCATCAGGCCCTCGAACTGCTCCTGCATGTACTCACCCATCTTGGTGACATTATCCAGCAGGCCTTCCTCTTCGATGATCTCCAGGTTCTTCAGGGCCGCAGCCGGACCGGCCGTGCAACCGCCGAAGGTGGAGATGTCGCGGAAATAGCTCATATGGTCGTCGGCATCGGCCTTGAACTCGTTGAAGACCGCTTCCGTGGTGACGGTGCAGGAGATGGCGGCATAGCCCGACGCCACACCCTTGGCCATGGTCACCATGTCCGGCTGGATGCCGTAGTGCTGGTAACCGAACCAGGTGCCGGTGCGGCCGACGCCGCAGACCACCTCGTCGATGATCAACAGCACGTCGTACTTCTTGCAGATCTCCTGCACCCGCTCCCAATAGCCCTTGGGCGGGATGATCACGCCGCCGCCGGCCGTGATCGGCTCCAGGATCAGGCCGCCGACGGTGTCGGGCCCCTCGCGCAGGATGACCTCTTCGATCGCGTTCGCGGCGCGGATGCCATAGTCTTCCACCTCACCCCACTGAGAGCGATACTCAAGGCAATGCGGCACCTCGACGAAGCCCGGGGTGAAGGGTCCGTACTGCGCCTTACGCTCTTCCTGACCGCCGGAGCTGAGTGCGGTGATGGTGGTGCCGTGATAGTCGCGCTCGCGGTAGAGGATCTTGTGCTTCTTGCCGTCGTACTTGTTGTGCGCGATCTGACGGACGATCTTGTAGGCCTTCTCGTTCGCCTCGGAGCCGGAGTTGGAGTAATAGACCCGGCTCATACCCGGCATCTTCTCGATCAGGCGCTCGGCGAAGCGCGCACCGGGAACGGTGCCGGCGCCGCCGGCGTAGTAGGGCAGCTTCACCAGCTGGTCGCGGACCGCATCGGCCATCTCAGTCCGGCCATAGCCCACGTTGACGGTCCAGACACCGCCGGAGGTGGCGTCGAGATGCTCACGGCCGGCGGCGTTCCAGACGCGCAGGCCCTTGCCCTCGATAATAACCAGCGGATCGACGGTCTCATACTTCTTGTGCTGGCTCAGGTGGTGCCAGACGTGGGCCCGGTCGGCCTCAATGATCTCACGATAGTCGTTCTTCGGCGTTTGCAAATTCACGGCAGTCACTCCCTCTTGCGGTCAGCCCCTGACGCGCGGTTACATCTCGAACCAAAATGTTTGGGGCCGATCCGCCGTTTCCTTGGGGACGCTCGCGCCTAGCCCCAGGGACCGTATCGGGAGTCCCCAAGCGACCAGCGGGGTCGCAGTCGCTTCGCCCCCGCGGTATTCTTTGGCCTATCCCTCCCGGCAAGCAGCAAAGTGCCGCCTGCAGACAGGCCAACCGGTCGCAAGGACGCGCTTACTATTACAGGGACAAACGGCGGAACAAAACGCATTCCTGTCCCCCCCGCTATGCAGCCAGCTTATCCCTCAGGTCCCTTTGACGATAAAGGGGTCGCGATTAGGCGATTTTCCCCCTGATCAAGCTCTTCCTGCCCTGTGGTTTGCGGTTCGCTGGATCGTCGGGCTCAAAGCCAAAGGAAGTCAGTTGCGGTCAGAAGGTTGGCGTTGGTGACGCCATCGACCAGGAAGGCCTGATCGACTGTGCCATCGCCGTCTTCATCCACCTGGATCTGCCGCGCGCCGGCAAAGCGGGCCTCCGAGTTGCCACCGCCGGAGAAGGCAGCAGCCGATGTAGGCGAAGGTCCCAACCTCAAGACCGGTGGCATAGACCAATTTGTCCTGGCCGTTGCCGCCGTTCGCCAGCGCCCCGTCGAAGTCGCGGATGATCGGTCCGCCGGAGCCACCGGACCCCAGGTTGCCGCCGTTGAAGCGGAACTCGTCCTCGCCCGAGCCACCGATCAAGACATCGCTTGCACCGACGAAGAGCGTGTCGTCACCGCTGCCACCCCGCATGGTGTCGCCACTGCCGCCACCGAAGAGCGTGTCGTTGCCATCGCCGGCGTCAATGGTATCGCTGCCCTGATTGCCGGAGAGGCGGTTGTCGCCGCTGTTGCCCTGGATCGAGTTATCGAGCTCGTTGCCGATACCATTGCGGTCGCCGGTGTTGGCCTGAAAGCGCAGATTATCGATGAAGGCAGAGGTCGTGCTGGTCGGCAGGGTGTAGTCCACAAGCGCCTGCACCAGATCCACCCCATGTCCCGAGAACTCCTTAACCACGTCGCTTGAGGTGTTCACCACCAGGGTGTCGTTACCGCTGCCTCCGGTCAGGGTGGCCGTGCCGCTGACACCGTTCATCCAGTCGGCTCCGCTCTGCCCAATCAGGGTGTTGTTGAAGCCATTCCCGGTGATGATGTCGTCATTGGCATTGGCAACCATGCGGGCCTCACCGGCTGCCTCCCGAATGTTCGTCCGCACGACCATCACATCGGCGACCGTGCCCAGGGTGCAGACCAGTGCATTGAGGCGCAGCACGTTGTTGCCACCGCCCGATCCGTCGAAGAGGACATCATCCTTGGTATCGACGATGAAGGTGTCGTTGTTGGCACCGCCGTAGGCCGTATCCGCCCCCGAGCCGCCGTTCAGGCGATCGCGGTTGCGCCCGCCGAAGAGGACATCAGTCCCGCTGCCACCGACCATCTGGTCGTTGGCCGTCTCCCCATAGAGGCGATCGTTGCCGCCAGCACCGAAGAGGGTGTCATTGCCGCTGCCCCCGAAGATGCTGTCGTTGCCCGACAGACCGTAGAGACGATCGAAGCCGCTCAGACCATAGATCGTGTCGGCAAGGTTTGTGCCGGTAAGCTGCTGATCGAGCCCCGGTGTACCAAAGATAACTGCCATCTCGTCCCCCTGTGCCCATCCTCAGTCTTGTATGACCGAAAGCCAGGCACCCTCTCTGCTCCGACTTCTCTCCTCTCCGTCACAATAAGCTTCCAATCTCCACGGGGGAACAAGATTCTGTCTTCTAAACTCGCAAACGCTCGATACTATGTAGTATAATTTCAATAATTGCACTCTCGAGAACACTGATTATTTCAGTAAAATCTGTGTTACTAGCGCATTTATTCTCTTGCGAAAACAGTGAAAAACTCGGAGAGGATCGAATTGAATTGATTGATACCAGACTGAATAGCTATCCGCCGCAAGTCAGAGCAAGACTCCCTTTGACCGGACAGGATCGTCAGGGATTGCCGAGCAATGGAGCGGAGGAGAGAGTACTTGGAACAGCCCTAGCCTTCAGGTTGCAATGCAGTGCCCCACAGATCATCATTGCGTCTTGATGGTGTTACTATGTCCCGCAGGTCGTAGAAGTAAGCCAAGGAGGTGCGTCATGACCGAACAAGAGGCAGCCAATGTCGAAGCCCTGAAGCGGGCCTATGGTGTTTGGATTGAGACCAAGGGCGATGCCGATGCGGCCTGGGAACCGCTGATCGCCGATGACTTCCAGTACCGCTCGCTCGCGGCCGGTCGGGCCGGTGCCGAGTTCACCAAACCGCTCTCTTGTAAGAAGGATCTCTTTCTCGATTTCTTCGATGAACTGAAGAAAGTCTGGGTGATGGAGGACCTCCGAATCGACGACTACATCGCCGATGGGGACCGGGTGGTCGCGATCGGCCACATGCGCTGGAAGAACCGCGAAAGCGGGGCGCTGTTCGATACGCCAAAGGCGGACATTTGGACCTTCCGGGACGGCAAGGCAGTCGCCTTCATGGAGTTCATGGACACAGCACAGATCATCAAGGCGCTCCCGGAGTAGCGCAGCCCCACCCGGTAGTTGCATAGAAGCTATTCTTAGACCATCATCAGGTTTCAGCGAGACCGTCAGGGAAAGGCGGCTCTTGGGAGCAACCGGGGAGAAGCAGCATGACTGAGCAAGAAGCAGCCAATGTCGAAGCGCTGAAGCGCGCTTACAGCCAATGGAACGATACCAAAGGCGATCCCTATGCGGCCTGGGACCCCTTGCTGGCTGATGATTTCCAGTACCACTCGCTGGGCGCCGGCCGAGAAGGTATCGAGTTCACCAAGGACTACGGATCCAAGAAGGACCTCTTCTTGGAATTCTTCGTTGGACTCAACAAAGATTGGCAAATGGAATTCTATCGTATCGATGAGTACTTCGCGCAGGGGGATAAGGTGGTCGCGCTGGGTCACACGCTCTGGCACAACCGCCGCACCGGCAAGCCCATCGACACGCCCAAGGCTGACGTTTGGACCTTCCGAGACGGCAAGGCTGTCACCTTCATGGAGTTCATGGATACGGCCATGATGGCCGATGCTGCGAAGGAGTAACGGGCAGATGCGGTCAGTCTAGCTGACCGCAAGTCGTATCCGCCTCGCTAGGCCCAGCCGGCACACCAGGGATCGGGTTCCATGTCGACCGGCTGGCCCTGCTGGCTGGGCTTGGGAAAGCGTGCCTTGAAGGTGAAGGCCTGCTGGGTCGCGCCGAAACGATCGAGATGCCAGAGCTTGGCAAGCGCCTCTTCGACCGTCGGCCTATGGCCGGCCGGTACCCACCAGAGCGCCTGATAAGAGCCCTCGAAACGCTCGAAGAACTGCTTGCGCTTGGCCATCACCGGGGTGTGGGCGCTGCGATAGACGAAGGCGAAGAGCGCATCGGCATCACGCCAGACCGACAGGTTGACGATCAAGAGAGGATCGACGGTCGGCTGGATGTCGGTCGCATTGCCCTCATCGGTCTGCAGGCGCCAGATGAAGCCGGGGCTGGCCTCGGCCAGCGCATTGATACGGTCGAGTTCGTCGAAGAATTCCTGCACCCGAGGATCACCCTCTGGTGCCACCAGGCGACCAATGTTGACCTGCGCCAGTTCCCAGTCCATCCGCCAAGACCTCCGTGATCTGCTTCCGCTAAGCCTCTGCACCATCCGACGACGAACCACCCAACTTGGCCGCCAAGGCCGCCTCGAGGAAGTCGTCCAGGTCGCCGTCCAGCACACCCTGGGCATTGCCCTTCTCCACGCCGGTGCGCAGGTCCTTCACCATCTGGTAGGGCTGAAGCACGTAAGAGCGGATCTGGTGGCCCCAGCCGATGTCGGTCTTGCCGGCAGCCTCCGCTTCGGCCTCAGCCTCGCGCTTCCTGAGCTCATGCTCGTAGAGGCGCGCGCGCAGCATCTTCCAGGCGCTGGCCCGGTTCTTGTGCTGCGAGCGTTCTGACTGGCATTGCACCACGATGTTGGTCGGCATGTGGGTCAGGCGCACCGCCGAATCGGTCTTGTTCACATGCTGGCCACCCGCACCAGAGGCACGATAGGTGTCGACGCGCACGTCCTTGTCCAGGATCTCGATCTCGATGTCGTCTTCTACCTCGGGATAGGTCCAGATCGAGGCGAAGGAGGTGTGGCGGCGGGCCTGCGAATCGAAGGGTGAGATCCGAACCAGGCGATGCACGCCGGCCTCGCCCTTAAGCCAACCGAAGGCGTTGTGGCCCTTGATCAGGATGCTGGCGGACTTGAGACCGGCCTCTTCGCCCGCGCTCTCCTCCATCATCTCGACCTTATAGCCATGCGCCTCGGCCCAGCGGCTGTACATGCGCAGCAGGATCTCGGCCCAGTCCTGCGCCTCGGTGCCGCCGGCGCCGGCATTGACCTCCAAGTAGCAGTTGTTGGGGTCGGCCTCGCCAGAGAGCAGGCTTTCCAGCTGTGCCTTCTCGATCCGCTTTTGCAGGCGCGAGATCTCGCGTTCGGCCTCGCGGATCGTGTCCTCGTCCTCTTCGGCCTCGCCCAGCTCCAGCAGGGTCTGGCCGTCGGCGAGCGCACTCTCCAGCTCGCGCTGTGCCTCGATCCGGCGGGTCAGGCCATTGCGCTGGCGCATAACCTCCTGCGCGCGCTGCGGATCGTTCCAGATGTCGGGATCGGCGGCCTGGACCTCCAGTGCCTCTAGCTCCTTGAGCGCACGATCCCAGTCAAAGATGCCTCCTTAGCAGATCCAGGCCCTGCTCGATGGCCTCCACCTGCTGCAAAACTTCCGCTTTCATTGCAGATAACTACCCAATGCTGATGGCTGGCCGGCAGGCATGCCGCCCTCTCTCGTTCCAGAGGTATTGAGACCAAGCCTTTTCGTAAAGCCCCAAATTCGAGGACCGGACCACTTGCCGTTCAGTAGAGTCCCGGCACGCCCAGGGTCGTGACCGATTCCTGGGTCGGGGTGTAGTCGACCTCGCCAACCCAGTGGGTATCCGGTCCGGTGCCCGGCTTGAAGGCCTCGTTGATCACCCGTCCACCTTCGCCCGATGCGCGCTGACCGCTGTCCAGCGAGATCTTCATGAAGACCGTGTCGCGCGGCGCGGTGAAGTCCTTCTCGGGCCGGCCTTCCATCGCCGCCTTCATGAAGTCGGCGAAGATCGGGGCTGCGACGGTGGAGCCGGTGTCGGAACGGCCAAGGGTGCGCGGCTGGTCGAAACCGACGAAGACACCGGCCACCAGATCCGGGGTGAAGCCAATGAACCAGACATCGAAGTTGTCGTTGGTGGTCCCGGTCTTGCCGCCGGCCGGCCGGCCGATCGTGGCGCGACCGGCGCCGGTGCCGCGTTTGATGACGCCTTCCAGGATCGAGGTCATCTGATAGGCGGTAATGGGATCGGTCACCAGCTCGCGGTTGTCGGCAAGCAGCGGCACCTCTTGGCCCTGCCAGGCGACCTGGCTGCAGTCCTGACAGGCGCGCGGATCGTGGCGATAGAGCAGCATGCCATAGCGGTCCTGCACCCGATCGATCAGGGTCGGCTCGATCTTCCTACCGCCGTTCACGATCATCGAGTAACCGGAGACCATGCGCAGCAAGGTGGTCTCGGCCGACCCGAGCGCGGTGGAGAGCACCTGCTGCAGGTTGTCGACCACACCGAACTTATTGGCGTACTCGGCGACCTTGGTCATACCGACCGACTGCGCCAAGCGTACGGTCATCAGGTTCCGCGATTTCTCGACACCGACGCGCAGCGGCGTCGGGCCGTAGTACTTGCCGGAGTAGTTCTTCGGTCGCCATTTCGGCAGGCCTGGCCCCTGGCTCAACTCAATCGGCGCGTCATGGATGATCGAGGCCGGCGTGTAGCCATTGTCCAGGGCGGCCATATAGACGAAGGGCTTGAAGGAGGAACCGGGCTGCCGCTGCGCTTGGGTCGCGCGGTTGAACTCGCTCTCCTTAAAGGACCAGCCGCCGGTCATGGCCAGAACCCGCCCGGTATGCGGGTCCATCGCGACCAGGGCGCCCTCGACATTGGGCACTTGGCGCAGCGCGTAGTTGTTGGCGTCCTTGTAAGGCTTGCCGCCCGGGGTCTCGGTCGTGTGCTCGACATAGACCACGTCGCCGCGTTTCAGCACGTCGGAAGGCTTGGCCGGCTTGCCGCCAACCCGCTGGTTGGGACGCCAGGGCCGCGCCCACTCGACCTCCGGCCTGGGAATGACGCCGCTGCTGCCGTCGACCAGCCCGACCAGGGCCTGACGCCCCTCGGCTGCCGGATCCAGGACCACGGCCAGTTCCCAGTTCTTGGTCAGGTCTATCTGCGGCAGCGGGTCGACCTCCAAGAGCACCAGGCCCTCTTGCCAGGCCGCCTCTTCTGCCAGCACCGGTTCCGGCGGCAAGGGGCGTTGCGCCTCGGCGCTGCCACGGCGACGGAAGTCCGTGCGCTTCTCGATTGCTGCCGCACGTTTGTCGGCCAAGGCATTAAAGGCGTTTTCGGTCTCGACAAAGCGGAACAGCGGACCGCGCCAGCCATGGCGCCGATCGTAGCGGATCAGCCCCCGGCGCAGGGTCTCATCGGCGATCGCCTGCAGATGCGGGTCCAAGGTGGTGTGCACCACCATGCCGCCCTCGTAGAGGCCCTTGTCGCCGAACTGCTTCTTGATCGCCCGGCGCACATCTTCGGTGAAGTAGTCCGCATCCACGGTCTGCGCCGCTTCACGCGGGGTAATCACCAGATCCTCTATCTTGGCAGCCTGGACCTCCTGGTCGTCGGCCCAACCGTTGGCCGCCATGCGTGACAGCACCCAGTTCCGACGTGCAATGGCAGCCGACTTCTTGCGAAGCGGGTGATAGTTCTCCGGCGCCTTGGGCAGGGCTGCCAGATAGGCCACCTCGCTGAGGCTCAAATCATCCAGGGTCTTGTTGAAATAGTTCTGCGCGGCCGTGACCACGCCATAGTTCCCCATGCCCAGATAGATCTGGTTCAGATAGAGCTCCAGGATCTGATCCTTGGTCAGGGTCGATTCGATGCGGAAGGCCAGGATCGCCTCTTCGATCTTGCGGCCCAGGGACACCTTGTTGGTCAGGAAGAAGTTTTTCGCCACCTGTTGGGTGATGGTCGAGGCTCCCTCCGGCCGGAGTCCCTTCAGCATCACACGGTCAAAATTGGTATAGGCCGCGCGCGCGATGCCAAAAACATCGATACCGGGATGGCTGTAGAAATTCTTGTCCTCGGCCGCCAGAAAGGCGTCGACCACCCTTTCTGGCACCTCTTCGATCGGCACGAAGACGCGGCGCTCCAGAGCGAACTCTTGCATCATGCGCCCGTCACCGGCGTGCACGCGGGTCACCATCGGCGGCGCATAGTCCAAGAGCTCGTCCGTCTCGGGCACATTGCCGCCATAGACATAGTAGGCATACATGGCGCCGCCGGCGACAAAGAGCACGGCCAGCAGGGCCATACCCAGCAGCGAACGAACGATGACTGTCAAAGCCTTCATCAAGCCCTCACGACGAGACGTCTCTTATCGGCGTTCCCCAACGCCGCCATCTCGCCCTCCTTCCCTCCTGATATCGGTCGAAAGGCTGAAACAATCCAGGCCTCACCGACTATTGGGAAGCATAACACCCCTAGCGAGATTTTGCGCTGCCTAGACTAGCTTCGTGGCAAAGGTTAGGCCAGCAGCCAAGGCGCAGAAACCCAGGCTGTGGCCACAGCGACACGCTCACGCTTCCGTGAAGTCACTGCGGACCGCTTACTGAGGTCAGCCTTGGCTTCGGTTCACTGTTTGCTGCCAGCTGAAGAAGCTGTCCAAGGACTCTAGAATCGCATCGGAAATGGTCTTGCGATGCGATTTCTTGCGCAGCAGGCGTTCCTCTTCCGGATTGGAGAGATAGCCGATCTCCAGCAGAACCGAGGGCACGACCGGTGATTTCAGCACGCGAAATCCGGCAAAGCGGTGGGTGTTGCGCAACAAGGTCGTCTGCTTGCCCAACTCGATAACCAGCCGATTGGCGTAGTTCTTCGAGAGGTTCATGGTCTCGCGGCGCATCAGGTCACCCAGGATGTGCGCCACCTGATCGACGCTGGCCGCACCGGCAACCGCGTCGGCGCCGTTCTCCTTGGCCGCCAGAGCCGCAGCATCGGCGTCCGAATCGGCACCGCTCTCGGACAGGGTAAAGACGCTGGCGCCCTTGATCGATCGCTTGGAGTGAATGTTGGCATGCAGCGAGATGAAGAGGTCGGCCTCGATTCGCTCGGCCTTGGCGTAGCGCTCGTTCAGCGGCAGGAAGATATCGCGATCCCGGGTCAGCATGACCCGATAGCGCTTGCTGCGCTTCAAGACGTCGGCCAGGGTCTTGGCGAAGGCCAGGGTTATGTCCTTCTCCAACGCACCTGAGACGCTGATCGCGCCGGGATCGACGCCGCCGTGACCGGCATCGATGACGATCAAGGGCCGCGTATCGGTCACTGGCACCGCGGTCCCGGTGGCGGCATAGACCGCCTTGGGCAGCGGCTGCTTAGACGCGATCGCTTTGCGGCTTTCCTTGGCGTTGAAGCTCGCCTGATCGGTGGATGCCACGTCGAAATAGAGGCGATGCAAGCCCTTGTCGTTGGGCGGCAGGACGGCTGCCCGCAGGATCTTGACCGGTCCGTTCAGGTCAAAGACCAGGCGTGACAAGCCCGGTGCGAAGAGCCCGGATCGCAAGGCCTTGACCATCGGCAGCTTGCTGTTCTTGGCGTTTGGCAGCTTGAAATCCACCTCGGGCAGATCGACCACCAGGCGCGGCGGATTGGGCAGCGTGAAGATGCTGTAGGGAAGCGGCTCGCTGAGGTCGAGGACGAAGCGGGTGAAGTCTTCATGTTGACCGCTGCGCGGCGGCTCGACCTTGGGTTTGGCCAGCGCCGAACCGCTCGCAAAGACTGCGATCAAGACGATATGCAACAAAGCACGCAGCATCAGGCCAGAGTCACTCCCGAGCGTGGCAGGCGAACGCATTCGGACGACCGGCTGACGGGCGCACGACTCGAAGCCTGCTCTTGACCAACTCAATCTACGACTCCACACAAAAAAGCAAGTGGAAAGCACTCAGATTGCATGATTTCCTGTCGATTGGTGTCTTGAGGAGTCGGATGATGGCTCGGCACAACTGGCCGTTTTTGACACGCGGCGAGCGAACGCATGCCAGGCCCGCGACGTTACCCGCATCAAAGGCTTGATCCGGGTCACCTTGCCGGAATAGATTTCGGCTCAGGTTACAAACCGCTGTGGTGCGGCAAGCCTGGATCGGCCACCGGAAGGCAAGGGTGAGCCATAGAGGCGACGCGCAGGCGGACAACCGCAAGGAACGAGCAGGCGACCGACGACAGGCGAGCGCTCGTTCCCAGGCATGCGGCAAAGCCAAGCCCATACGCCGCGGAGGACTTTCCGGCAGTCATATGACCGGCAAAGGCGCGTGTGGGCAGGTTCACTGTCGAGGCCTTTCGAGGCGAGAACACAAGAGGTTGGACCGGTCCATGCAAAGTTACGAAATACTGAGACGCATCGGGTCGGACTCCGCTCGCCACACCCCAAAAGCCTTCGTTCCGCGCGCGGCCGAGTTGCCGCTGCGCGAGGGCGCTCTGGAGTTCCCCTTTTATGAAGAAGTTGATGCTCATCGATGCGAGCGATCCGGCAGAGACCCGGGTCGTCGTAACCAGGGATGATCGCGTAGAGGAGTTCGACCGAGAAATCGGTAGTCACGCCCAGATTAAGGGCAACATTTATCTGGCAAAGGTAACACGGGTCGAACCCTCGTTGCAGGCCGCCTTCGTTGACTATGGCGGCAATCGCCACGGCTTTTTGCCGTTCAGCGAAATCCACCCCGACTACTATCGAATCCCAGTGGCCGACCGTGAGGCACTCCTGGCCGAGGAGGCCGCGATCAAGGCCGCCCAGGAGGCCGAAGACGCAGCAGCTGAGGCTGCCGAAGAGGCCGCGGCAAAGGAGGCTCAAAAAGCCAAAAAGAGTAAGAGCGAGGATGCCGGCGACGAGGAGGAGGGGTCTTCCGCAGAGGCGCAGTCCAAGTCCAGCTCGTCCAGCCGCCGTCGTTCGCGCTCTTCGCGCAGCCGCAGTCGGGACCGCCGCTCGACCACCTCCGAAGAGAGCACAGATGAGGCTGTCACTGAGGAGAGCCAGGCAACAGAGGCCGGCGTCGGTGTCGAGCCTGGCGCTGAAGAGGTTCCCGCGGAGACATCAGAAGCGGTGCAGGACAGCGCCGACCAAGAGGCCACGCCCTCACTTGTAACGGAACCTGCCGACAACTTGGTGATTGAGCCCACAGCGGACGTCGAGGTCGAGGCCGAGGTGCAGGATCCTGCACCTGAATCGGAAGACACGGTTGCCGAGACGCACGACGAGACTGCACCGGTACAGGTAGAGGCTCCGGCCTCTGAAGCAGCCGAGGAACCTGCCGAACCAGAGCAGCGTGCCGCGGAGACTGCCGAGGAGAGCCCAGCCCCCTCAGACAATACGGACGGGACACCGGCAAGCGAAGACGAAGAACCTCTGCCCCCCGAGAGCGGCAGCGAACGCAGCATGCCGATGACGGCAAAGAGCGGCGATCAGCTGAGCGAAGAGGCCGAAGCACAAGCGGGCGCGGAGGCAGCGGCGCCGACGAAGCCGCAGGATGATGAAAGCGCACCAGAAGCAGCCGACGCAGCCACTGAGGAGCCCCTAGAGGCAACAGAGGCGGCAGAGCCAGCCAGCGGCGAGGAAAGCCCGGCGAGTGCCTCCGGTGCCGAGACGGGCGAGGCGGACGCACCGCAGCCGGTTGCAGCAGAGACTCTTGGCCAGGCGTCTCCTGATGAGGACCTTGCGCCTGCGACGAAAGGTGATGAGGGCGGGACAGCGAGTGAGTCCGCTCCGGAGGCACCGGAAGCTGAGGCTGTCTCCCAGGTCTCGGACGAAGCGACCGAGGGTGCGGAGGAAAGTGCCGAGGCCGTCGAGCCCAGCGCTGCCGAGGCCAGCGAAGAGGCGACAGCTGAAAGCGACGAAGCTGCAGGCTCCGAGACAGATTCAGAGGCACAGAGCGAAGAGACCTCCAGCAGCAGCTCCAGGCGCAGCCGCACTCGCCGGTCGCGACGCTCCAGCCGGTCACGGCGCAGCAGCAGCTCAGAGGCTCAGAGCGAGCAGAAGAGCGCCGAGGCCGATGCCGGCCAGCAGCCGACGGCGGAGACCGGCGATGGCGAGGACGACGCCAACGGCCGCGACGCCATCGAGGAGGTGGAGCAGGAGACCCAGGTCGACACCTTGGACGGTGACGATATCGAAGATGCCGCTCGCCGCCGCGCCAAGCTGTTGCGTCGCTACAAGATCCAAGAGGTTATCAAGCGCGGCCAGATCATGCTGGTGCAGGTCGCCAAGGAAGAGCGCGGCAACAAGGGCGCAGCGCTGACCACCTATCTCTCCCTGCCCGGCCGCTACTGCGTCTTGATGCCCAACACTGCGCGCGGCGGCGGGATCAGCCGCAAGATCGGCTCCAGCACCGACCGCAAGCGCCTGAAGCAGGTGTTGAGCGATCTGGAGATCCCCGACGGCATGGCCGTCATCGTACGCACTGCCGGCAGCGAGCGCAGCCGCACTGAGATTCGCCGCGACTATGACTATCTGATCCGCCTCTGGGGGCAGATCCGAGAGAGCACCCTGCAGGCCAAGGCGCCGGCCTTGATCTACGAGGAAGGCAACATCATCAAGCGGGCGATCCGCGACCTCTACACCAGCGACATGAACGAGATCCTGGTCGAGGGCGAGGATGGCTACAAGGCCGCCAAGGCCTTCATGAAGAACCTGATGCCCAGCCACGCGCGCAAGGTGCAGCTCTACAAGGAGCGTAGCCTGCCATTGCTGCAGCGCCATAAGGTGGAAACGCAACTGGCCGGCATGTTCCTGCCGGAAGTGCAGCTGCGCTCTGGCGGCTATCTGGTGATCAACGTGACCGAGGCCCTGGTCGCCATCGACGTCAACTCCGGCCGGGCAACGCGTGAGCGACACATCGAAGAGACCGCGCTGAAGACCAACCTGGAGGCCGCCGACGAGGTGGCCAAGCAGTTGCGCCTCAGGGATCTGGCCGGCCTCATCGTCATCGACTTCATCGATATGGAGGAGAACCGCCACAATCGTGAGGTGGAGCGCCGCCTGAAAGACGCGATGAAGTCCGATCGCGCGCGCATTCAGTTGGGCCGCATCAGCCCCTTCGGCCTCTTGGAGCTGTCTCGTCAGCGCCTGCGGCCCAGTCTGGTCGAGACGGCGATGATGACCTGCCCGCACTGCAGCGGGACAGGACGCCTCTATTCGCCCGAGACCGCAGCCATGACCCTGCTACGCGCCATCACCGAAGAGGGTGGGCGCCGCTATGGCGGGGAGATGGTGGTGACTGTGCCGACGGCCGTCGCTCTCTACCTGCTGAACCACAAGCGCGACCAGCTGGCCGAGGAGGAAGAACGCTTTGGGCTGGTCTTGCGGATCGAGGTCGACGACAGCCTGAGCGGCCTGCAGCACCGCATCGAGCGCATCGGTGGATCCAGACGACCGCCACCGCGCAGCGAGACCAGCAAGACCGCCGACTCGCAGATCGAGGAAGACCCGATCGACGAGGCCGATGAGGAGGCTGACGAGGCTCAGGAGAGCGAGCAGGAGGCTCACGCGAGCGGCGATGAGCGCGGCGAGAGTGATTCGCGCCGCCGTCGCCGTCGCGGCAAACGCGGTGGCCGACGCCGCAGCCGGCGCTCGGATGACGAGGATCAGCAGGAGGTCAATGGTCAGGATCGCTCCGCTGCAGAGGCTGACGAAGGCGGCGAGACCGGAGAAGAGGAGGCTGGTCAGGTTGCCACTGAGAGCCTGGCCGATGACCAGCCGGTCGATGCAGACGAGGATGAGGCAGCTGCACCGGCCGAGGCCGCTGCAGAGCCCGCCGTGGAGGCGGACCGGCCCACAGCTCACGAGGTCACGGAGGTGGTGATCACTGAGGTCACTGCGACAGCTCAACCGGATCTGATTGCGAGCGCAGCTGAAGACTCGCGGCCCGTCGCTCCGGAGGCAGCACCAGAGGCCGATGCCCCGCTGGCTACTGAGTCAGTCGAGGCATCCCAGCTAGAGGATGCGGTACCAGAGACCGAGGAAGAGGTCCACGAGGGTCCCGTGGTCTCACCCAATGTTGCGGTTGTCACTGCTCCCGATCCCGACCGTCCCAAGCGGCAGGGCTGGTGGAACCGCCTGGTCCGATAAGCACACGTTTGAGGTGACCTCAGACGCCACTCGTTCTGAGGTCACCTTTCACTCAGCGAATCGGGCCCGAGGGCTCCTTTGGCGGATTGCCTCCCCCACTGTCACCGCCGTTCCCGTCGGTGATGGTCTCGACCAGCGAGCGTATGACCGGCGGGGTCAGGGCTGAGAGTGGGTTAACGGTGATGCGAGGGTCTTTCAGCGAGCCCTCGACATCATAGCTGACGGCAAAGAGCCCCTGATCCTCACCGCCGGTGATGACCCAGCCCAAGACCGGGATCTTGTCCAGAAATTGATTGATGGCATAGGCCGGGACGACTTTACCCTCGATGTCAATCGTGTCGGCGCTGATATCAACACTGCCGCTGGCAAGGACTCCCAGCGCCGAACCACCCGCCCGCAATTGCCTAGTGAAAAAGCGATCCCCCCTGATCGAGAGGTCGCCGGCGAGTTTGTCGAAATGGACTCCAGGTCCAGAAAGCGCCTCTTCAATGCCGGTAATGCCGGCAACCATGATGACCCTAAGAGTCGAGGGTACCTCCTTCACCAGGAAGCGGCCCACTGAGACCTGGCCTGCCAGAGCTGCCTCTGGCTGACCTGGCGGTGTTTGACCGCTCCAGCGCAACTGGCCGCCCTCAATGTAGTCGCCGGCGCCCAGAGCCTTGATGATCGCCCCTGTATCTGCCAAGGCAAGACTGCCGCGACGACCGCCCTGCCCATCCGGTTGGAAGGAGAGTGCGACCTGACCCTCGTTCTTCCCTGACACAAAGAGCGTGCCCTTGAGATCGATGTAAAAGACCTCTTGCGTGTTATCGATGTGGGCGGTGACGCCTCTGAGCTCCCCATCGGGGAGGATCACCCGCTGCAGGTTCTGCATCGAAACAACGGCCTTGGGCGGCGCCTCGGCCTTCTCCAGCCCCTTGTTCGCGTCCTTGACCGGGTTGTCCTTCTGCTTGATCCAGGGACGTGCGTCGATCGTACCACCGCCAACAGAGGCTTCGATTACCTTCGACTTCTGCGTTATCTGCAGGTTGGTCAGATCGAAGGCGCGAAACTTCACGTGCGAGATCGAGGCACTCTTCAGACGATTGCCTGGCGCGAATTCGATGCGCCCTGCGACGTCGAGATCAGGGGCATCAAGGTTCAAACCCTCGATGCTGATCAAGGCTCCGTTATCCAAGACCACTTGGCCGCTGGCCCGCCCCGGCGTGCCCGCCACCTTTTCCCACTTGCCGATGGGCGGCGTGATGCTGGTACGCGCCAAGTCAACCGCCGCATCGATGGTCAGGCGGCGACTGGGATTGCCCTTGATCGTGAAGTCGCCGGCCAAGGCACCGCCCAGCACCCCTTTGAACTGCGGCACCAGAGCAATCAGGGTGTTGGCGCCGATATCGTCGCCTCTGCCCTTCAGCGACAGGGTGCCGTCGAAGTCTTGCACATAGTCGGTCTCGACCCGGCTGCCGGCGATTTCCGCCAAGCCCTTGATGGTCAGACGATCCAGAGTGCTGGTCAGGTAGAGCGAGGGAGAGGCGATGTCTTGGCCCAAGACGATGCGGCGCATCAGGACGTTGGTGAAGCGTCCCTTGGCCGTCAGTTTCATGTCGTCTGCATCCAGATCCGACAGCAATGGAAAGCCGAAGCTGACATCCAGCCGTCCCTGCCCCTTGGCGCCCTTGCGATCGATGCCGGCCTTCGAGATCAAACCCAGCCTAGGCAGATCAAGAACAGCCAGCATATTCGCAAGGCTTCCGTCGACCGGCATCTCGATCAGGATCTTCGGCAGGTCCTCCGCCAGGTCATAGATCGTGACCGTGCCTGGGCCTAGGTCCAGTCCTTCGGATTCGCCGCTCTCGACATGAAAGACCATGCGATCGCCGGTCACCTTGGTGGTGCCGGTCAACCCGCGCATCGGTGGCATGGGACGCAGATAGTGCAGCACCAGGTCTTTGAAATCGAAGCTGCCGGAGAGCGATTCGTACTCGGCCCCCTCCTTGGTCAGGCGCAGATCGATGGCGGCCGCCAGATTGCTGACCGTGCCGGCGGTGATGTTCTCCGTGACCCAAGTGTGCGCATTGGTGCCGTAGACGGCCGGCCAGAGCCAATCCAGCTGGGCCACCGGGAAGGCACCAGCCTGCGCCGTCGCCTTTAGATCCCAGACCCCCTCCCCCTCGGCCTTGAGCTGCAGGGTCGACGCAATCTCCGGGCCCGGTGCTTCTGCGGTTCCGGTCTTGAGACGCGCGTCATAGATCGAGAGGCTGCCGTCGGCCAGGTCGATGCGGCCGTTCATCGTCCCGCCTGAGATCGCGACCGGCGGCAAGGCATCAAAGGCCGGTCGCAACTGCCCAGGTCCGACCTTCAGCTCGAAATCGACAAAAAAGATCTGCCCTTGCTGCCCCAAGGTAGCGGAGATGTCGCCATTCAAGTCGCTCTCCAGCACGTTCAGGCCCTTCACCTGGGGCAGGAGGGTCGCCAGCGCCGCCAAGTCCAGCTCGGCAATCTGGCCAGCGATATCCAAGGTCCCGCTGGACTTGTTGAAGACGAAGGCAAGATCGGCCTCGGCCTCCTCCTTTCCAAAAGGCAGCCCCACGTCGATCTCACCGCTGAGGCCATAGTCTGTGCGATCCAGGACGATGTCCTCGGCCGGCAGGACCCAGTTGAAGCCCAGCACACGATCATCGACGATGATCTTGGAACGGCGCAGAGTGACTGACCGCAGGTCCTTGATCGGTCCCAGACCGCCGCCGCTCAAGAGCGCATCGATGGCGGTCAGTGCCACCTCACCCTCGGCGCGCTCTGCCTCGCCAGGATTGGTCAAGCTAGGGTTGGCATCGCTGGGATCCGTGCCCGGCCATCGGATGGTCTGCGGTAGCGGGCTGTCGCCGCTCGACTGAAACAGCAGAACCTCGAAGCTCTGGTCTTCATTGCGTCTGACGGTAAGACGTGCACCGATCATCTCAATGTCGGTCACCTCGACCTTGCCCTCCAGCAGGCGGCCGAAGGAGAAGTCGATGTTGGCCAAGGGCAGCGCGAAGGAGCGTTCTCCCGCTGCGTCATCGACGGTGAGGCCGGTCACCTGTAACTCAAGGCTCTGCCGCTTCTCATCCCACAGCAAGCGCGTTCCGGTAATCTGGGCACTGGCGCCGGCCTGGTCCTGCGCATCGAAGGCCTCGACCAGGAAGGGGGTTAGGAAATCGATCGACAGCGGTCCTTCGACCAGGCGCCAGAAAAGAAAGCCGCAGAGCACGAGCAGGAGGGCGATCAATCCGAAGATGGTCTCGATCACCAGCGCACAGATCCGGGCAAAGCGGCTGCGCGGCCGATGTGCGCGAAAGCGCAGACGACGGCGCGCGCGACCGGCTTGACCGGCTTGGCCTTGCCCCTCAGGCTGAGCCTCCACAGGTGAGGCTGCCGATGTCGCTTTTTCCAGATCCACCACCGCACGCAAACCCTAGACCCTACCGGGACAGAGAGGCTGACCTCGGCTTCCAAAGGTTGGCCGAACGCCTCGAGGGCCTTGGCGATCAGGCCAGCCCCTTGCAGGAGATTACGGCAGCAGAAGGGCCGCGTCGTCTACTCGCTGCGATTTTTTCGCAGTCTCCCTTTCTGACCGACTGCGTTCTGAAAGAGGTAGAGTTCTTCGCCCAGCTGGTCGAGGCCGGCCCCGACAAAGCCTTTATCGGCCTCAAATCCGCCATGGAGGAGCGTCCGGAGGGCGAGGACAAGGCCGCCTCTATGCGCCGGCTGCGCGTCATCCGTCGTCGTGCGGCCATGACCATCGCGCTGGCGGATCTCACCAGTGCCTGGGATCTGGACCAGGTGACGGGCGCCTTGACAGACCTGGCGATCGGCTTGCTGGGCCTGGCCTTCGACTTCCTCCTATTGGATGCGGCCAATCGCAAGCAGATTGAGCTCAACAATCCCAAGAACCCGTCCCAGAACTGCGGCTATGTCGCCTTGGGCATGGGCAAGCTGGGCGCCAGAGAGCTCAACTTCTCCTCTGACATCGATCTGATCGTGCTCTACGACCCCAAGGCCATGAACTGCACCGCGCGGCATGGCCCTGAGGCCTTTGCGCAACGTCTGACCCGCGACCTTGTGACCTTGATGAGTGAGCGAACGCCCGACGGTTATGGCTTTCGCGTGGACCTGCGCTTGCGCCCTGACCCCGGCGCCACACCGCTTGCCGTGCCGATCAATGCGGCCTTGGCCTATTACGAGAGCCTTGGTCAGAACTGGGAGAGGGCGGCGATGATCAAGGCCCGCCCAGTGATGGGTGACCTGCCTATGGGCCGCGGCTTCTTGAAGGAGATCCGCCCCTTCGTCTGGCGCCGCAGCCTGGACTTCCTGGCGATCCAGGACATCCATGCCATCAAGCGCCAGATCTATGCCGCCAAGGGCGGCAGCGTCGTGGCAATCGAGGGGCACAACGTCAAGCTGGGCCGCGGCGGCATTCGCGAGATCGAGTTCTACGCGCAGACACAGCAATTGATCTGGGGCGGCCGGGAGCCCTCGCTTAGGCAGACACGAACGGTGGACGCGATGCGCGGTTTGGCGCGTCATGGCATGATAAAGTCCAAGGTGGCTGAAGAGTTGGTTGAGAGCTATGCCTTCCTGCGCCGGGTTGAGCATCGGCTGCAGATGGTGGCGGACCAGCAGACCCACAGCCTGCCGAATGACGAAGAGGGGATCGAGCGTTTGGCCGCCTTTCTCGGCTATGCCGATGCCGAGGGACTGCGCCAGGATCTATTGTTCCACCTGCATCGGGTTGAAGACCACTATGCACGTCTCTTCGAAGAGGAGGAGCAGCCCCAACAGGAGGAGGCACCGGTCAATCTGGTTTTCGTCGGCGACACGCCGGGACCGGACACCGTCGCCACCTTGACGAACTTCGGTTACGCCGATCCGGAGCGGGTCTTCAACATCGTGCGCTCTTGGCATCATGGTCGCTATCGCGCCACCCGCAGCACGGCAACGCGCGAGCGCCTGACCCTGCTGATGCCGAAACTCCTGGAGGGCCTGGCCTCCAGCGCCGACCCCGATGCCGCCCTGACCGGCTTTGATACCTTCCTGGCAGGCCTTCCTGCCGGTATGCACCTCTTCTCGCTCCTGAAAGCCAATCCGCACCTGATGGAGTTGATGGCCAAGGTAATGGGCAGTGCACCGGCTCTGGCCAAGCATCTCGCCAGACGACCAGCACTGCTCGATTCCTTGCTGTCCCCAGACTTTTTCGAACCTCTGCCCAAACGCGATCTCTTGATCGAAGAGTTCGATACCCAGCTCGAATCAGCACGCTCCTACGAAGAGGAGCTGGATCTGCTGCGCCGCTCTGTCCACGACCGGCACTTCCAGGCCGGTGTGCAAATGCTGCTGGGCTTGGCCAGCGAGGAAACCCTGGGTCGTCGTCTGAGTGATATCGCCGATGCTGCCTTGGCGGTGATCCTGGTGCGGGCCGAGGTCGAGTTTGCCAAGCGCCACGGTCAGATCCCGGGCAGCGCCTTTGCGGTGTTGGAGCTGGGCAAGCTGGGCAGTCGCGAGATGACCTTCACCTCGGATCTGGATCTGGTCTTTCTCTACCGCGTCCCTGAAGGCACGCTTGGATCCGACGGCGCCAAGTCGCTCGACCCCACCACCTACTTCACACGCTTCTCTCAGCGGCTGATCAACGCCATTACCGCACCCACGGCCGAGGGCATTCTCTACTCTATCGACATGCGGTTGCGCCCGGCAGGCAAAGCCGGTCCCATCGCCAGCTCTTACGCCGGCTTCGAGCGCTATCAGCGTGAGGAGGCCTGGGTCTGGGAACACATGGCCTTGACCCGCGCGCGCGTACTCTCGACCGACAAGGTCTTTCGTGACGAGGTTGCGCATAGCATTCGAGATCTGGTCACCGCCAAGCAGGATCTCTCGCGCCTCTTGACCCAGGTTTCCGACATGCGGGCAAGGCTGGAAAGAGACAAGCCATCGCAGGGGACTTGGGATCTGAAGATGCGTCCAGGCGGCCTGCTCGATTGCGAGTTTCTGGCGCAATACTGGCAGCTGGCGCTCAGCCACGATCACCCAGGAATCTTGCTCGGCTCGACCGAAGAGGTTTTCAAGGCCATCGACGAGGCCGAGATCTTCGATGAGGACATCGAGGAACTGGTTGGCGCGGTGCGCTTCCTTAGGCGCCTACAGGGTTACCTCAGGCTGACCTTGGGCGAGACGCCAGGCGACATGGATGTGGCCGAGGCGCCGGAAGCGATCCGCGACGGCTTGACCAAGGCTTGCGACGCCCTTGACTTCGCCTGGCTGCAAGACACCTTGGAGGAGGTTGCCGCGGTCGTGTCGGAGTTCCGAGAACGCCACATCACCGTTCCGGCCCGCGCAATCACCGAGGCAAGACCCGCCGCAGAGCAAGAAACACGCGAGGAGAAGAGAGGATGACCACCGAGATCGGCAAGCCCGCGCCTGACTTCAATATGCCCACTGACGGGGGCGGATCGATCAGCCTGAACGGGCTGAAGGGCAAGACCGTCATTCTCTATTTCTACCCCAAGGATGACACCCCAGGCTGCACCAAGGAGGCCTGCGGCTTCCGCGACAACCTCTCGGCCTTCGAAGGCGCCGACGCCGTGGTGATCGGCGTCTCCAAGGACTCGGTCGCCAAGCACGACAAGTTCAAGGCCAAGTACGAGCTACCCTTCACCTTGGGCAGCGACGAGGACGGTGCCGTCTGCGAGGCCTATGGCACCTGGGTCGAGAAATCGATGTACGGCCGCAAGTACATGGGCATCGACCGCGCCACCTTCCTGATCGATGGAGAGGGCATCCTGCGTCAGGAGTGGCGCAAGGTTAAGGTCCCCGGCCACGTCGAGGCTGTCTTGGAGGCCGCGAAGGGGCTCTAGTCCGCATATCTCGCGAGGGCTAGCACACGCGCGCTTCTTTGTGTGCAGAGAGGAGCAGAAGCGGCGTGGATTGGCGCCCTTGTCCCCACTGCCTGCCGCCCACTCGGCCTTGGCGACGACGCGCCGTCGCCGGGTCCAGCTCTGCTTGGTGGTCCGTCGAAAGTCGATGCCCCCCAAAGCTGACTTGCCGGAGCTCAGAGCCTTGGCCTCGGCCTAAGCGAGATCGATATGGATGCGATCGACCAGGCGCACATTGCGGGCGAGGCCAAAGAGGTCGTCGACCTTGTTGTCCTCGCACCAGGCCAGCAGTTCCTCGCGGGCAAATCCACTATCGGCGCGCAGCAGGATTTGATCTCGGGCCAGCGCTGTCCGATCTGGGCGACGATGCGGGCGACCTCATCGCTTGCGCCGGCAAAGCAGTCAATACGGTCACTGATTCGGACTCACGATGCACCTGGCCTCGTGAGAGATCAGGACTAGGAGTTTATCCGATTGGCGATGAATATGGGTCGCTCTTTCTATAGACGAGAACCCGTTGCACTGCGTCCCTCTCTTACATTCACTTCCAGAAACAAAAACAGCGGTCAACTCACAGTTAAAGCCCCTCCTGTTAGTCAGAAATCCGAAAACACACTTCATCCACGCTCAGATCGCGATCTACACAGTGAGGCTCTGCGTTAGCATTGATAAGATAGATTACGAGCCTGTCTTTTATCGGTTTGGGTGAACAAGCATATAAGCGAGGATACACCATAACCACCCACACTGAGAGTGAGGAGACTACAATGAATGCGATCAATGCCCGATCGAGGAGGCTGGCCAATCTGTTTGACGAGCGCCTTGACCGCCTTGATCAGATTCAGAGCCGTGACAGCAGCCTGTCCTGCTTGTCGCCCGATGCAGGGACAATCACAGGCCAAGCCCCACTCCAACCGCGGGAGAGCCATTCCATTTGCGGTCCGCGCAATCTTATCCGCTCGTCAGCGAGTTCGAGAGAGGCCAAGGCCGAGACTTTCAACCAGCCGCTCGACACAATCTCTTGGAGGTGCGGCCAGTTGCCGAAGTTTGAACTAGAGGAAGGCCTTGCCGACGAGGCCTTGGATCGGCCTATCGGCACCGGCTCAATCTGCGTGTGTTTCTCCGGAACGCCGTGTTGGGTCGAAGGGCAAATCCATGCCGATGGCCTGGTGGGTCGTGCCCAGGAGTAGTGCGCCGGCATCCGACTTGGTCGCCCAGCCACCCAGTTCAAGGTATCCTCGTTGGGCAGCCGGGCGAGGGTGCAGGCTCGTGCCGGTTTCTTGTCCGAAAGTGTTGAATCAATCCACCGTACAACTGTTGGCGCCTAGGCCGGCCTTGCAAAGGCCGACCTGAGCGCCGCTTTGGTCGAAGAAGGTAACGGGCACGTCGGGCTTACCGCGCTCGACCAGGCCGAAACCGAAACCCTCATAGCCGAAAACATCGCCCTCGACACCATAGCCGACCTCGAGGTTGTCATGCAGGCCCTCAGGCGTTGCATAGAGGGCCACGCCGCCGTTGCCAAAGGTGATCTGCACGGGGTTATCCTCGGTCGACACCACCTGGGCGAAGTGGATATCGCCGGCCACCACGGCCGAGACGATGCGCGGGATCATGTCGCCATAGGCCTCACGCTGGATGGTCTCCATCGTGCCCATGTCGTTGGGGTCGTACTCTTTGTTGCCGTAACCCCAAAGCGGTGCATGGGTCAGGATCCAGGTCTCACGCTCCAGGAACGGCAGCACCTCAAGGAACTGCTCGCGCATAGCACGCAGACGGTCCCAGGTGTAGTTGCTGCGGCTACGCGTAGAGCTGTCCAGAACGGCCAGGTGAAGATCCTCAAAGGAGACCAGGAAGGGCGGATAGTAGTTGTCGCACAGCAGCGGCTCGACCATTGGCTCGACCGAGAGGTGGCGGATGAAGCCCATCCAGGCACGGCTGCACTTTTCGTGATTGCCACGCACCATGACGAAGGGATGGGCGCTCAACATGGCCTGCGCTGGAGCGAAGAAATCTGCCTCCCAGACATCCCAGTTGTAGCCATAGACGGTCCCGCAGAGTGCCGGGTCCGGACACTCCGTCTCTCGGTAGTGATAGTCGCCAAGGTGAATGGCGATGTCGGCCTCGACCTTAGCCAAGGCTTCCGAGATCTGGGCAAAAGGCCAATCCTCGGGATTCTCGCAGTGCTGGATCGGACTGCCCTCCTTCAGACGACAGCCGGTATCACCGATCAGGAGGATGCGCTGTGCGTCTGTCGGCGTTAGCGGGAAGGTGCGATCGCCCAGAGAGGCGGAGAGGACCCTGCGGTCGCTCTGATAGGTGCAAACGCTGTGCGGCCAATCCTCGGCCGGTCCGACGCGACGCTGCATCTCCCTGGGCGTACCGTCGACAGTTATGAGAGGACAGAGGTCGCCCTCGACGATGGCCCGAAAAGACTGCAGCTCTTCACCGATCGGCTGAGTCCAGTGGTAGAGAGCCTCCGCCTTGGCCGTGCTACCGAGGATCAGGAGGCCGAAGATGGCCCAACAGAAAGTTCGCATTGACGTTGCTCCCTGAACAGTGACGGGAGCTTAGCGGTGTTATCCCCTGTTTTTGAAGTCGTTACACGCCACTCACTCTTTGACACAGACGTTTCAGGCTCGTATCCGCTGCGTTAACGCTTCCAGAATGCGTCTCTCAGCTTGCGCTTATAGAGCTTGCCGGTCGCCGATCGGGGCAGAGAGTCTCGGAATTCTATGCTTCGTGGGCATTTGATCGCTGAAAGCCGGCGACGGCAGTGGGCCATCAAATCTGCTTCCATCTCTGCCGAGGCCTCCTGCGCGGGCATCAACTGCACGACCGCCTTCACCTCTTCGCCAAAGTCTTCATTCGGAACACCGAAGACCGCCGCGTCCAAGACGACGGGATGACCGATCAAGACGTCCTCGATTTCCTGCGGATAGATGTTCACCCCGCCGGAGATGATGACGAAAGACTTGCGGTCGGTGAGGTAGAGATAGCCCTCTTCGTCCAATCGCCCGATGTCTCCCAAGGTTGTCCAGCCCTTGGCATTGGTACAGTCGGCCGTCTTCTGAGGATCATTGTGGTAGGAGAACTGGTGGCCATTCTCGAAGTAGATCTCGCCCTCTTGGCCCTTGGCCAGTTCCTCGCCGGCCTCGTCGCAGATGTGCGCGATCCCCAGCTTCGCCTTGCCGACAGAGCCCGGATGGGTCAGCCATTCAGCGGGCGTGATGGCCGTGAAGCCGTTGTTCTCCGTCCCTGAATAGTACTCGTGCACGATCTCGCCCCACCAGGCGATCATCTGACGTTTGACCTCAACCGGGCAGGGCGCAGCCGCATGGACGGCCATGGTCATCGATGAGAGATCGTAGCGCTCACGCTCTTCCCTCGGCAGCTTCAAGAGCCTGACGAACATGGTCGGGACCCATTGGCTGTGGGTGATGCGATGCTGCTCGATCAAGCGCAGTGCCTCAGCCGGATCGAAGCGATCCATGATGTAGGCCGTGCCCCCCATCTTGATCGTCACCATCGAGTGGCGCAGAGGGGCTGCGTGATAAAGCGGTGCCGGACAGAGATAGCGGGTCTTGGAATCGTAGCCGAAGAGCCTGGTCAGGAGGTCGATCAGCATGCTGCGCCGACCGGGAGGCTCCTCAGCCAGGGGCCACTTGATACCCTTGGGACGCCCGGTGGTGCCCGAAGAATAGAGCATGTCGAGCCCCTGGCGCTCATCGGCGATAGGCGATGGGGAAAGCGCGCTCGTGGCAGCCGACCAATCTGCGAAGTCATGCTTTTCCTCGCCCACGATGTAGACAGCGCAGCGAGGTCGGAGGTTTGCTCCAACATCCCGCAGCATCTCCTCGTAGCGCTCAGAGGCAATCAGCAAGCGAGCGTCGCAATCCCGCAGGATGTAGGCGATCTCTTCTGCCGTCAGATGGCTGCTGATCGTCGTGTAATAGAGGCCGGCACGGTCGGCTGCGAAGCAGATCTCCAGGAACTCGCGGCGGTTCTCCATCAAGACCGCGATGTGATCGCCGATGCTGAGGCCTGCCCGGCGAAAGAGCTGTGCCCCCTGATTGGCGCGCGCCTCCAGCTGGCCAAAGCTGACGACCTCGCCCGTCGCGCACATGACGAAGGCCGCCGCCCCAGGATTATAGCTGCGGGGCTGGTAGGTGTTGGAGAGGGATTGCACGGTTGCGGCTAGAAGCGGATCAGGGTCTTGCCGAAGTGTCCGCCCTGCCGAACATGGCTCAAGGCATCCTTCAGCATCGCGAAGAGAAAGGTCTCGCCGATGACGGGCCGAACCTGATGTTGAGCCATGGCACGGAGCATGGCTTCAAAGCCATCGCGATGACCGACGGTCACACCCTGCAGACGGACCTGGCGGGCGACGATGGAGCCCAGCGAGGCCTCGATGTTCAGGCCGGAAAGCACCCCGATCATGGAGAGGGTGCCGCCTGGCCTCACGGCACGTAGGGAGAGCGGTAGTGTCTTGGCGCCGCCAAGCTCGATGATGTTGTCATAGCCGCCGCGATCGGCAGTGATGGGGCGGCTCGCGCGGGCCCAATCCTCCTGCTGCAGATAGTTGATCGTCTCATCCGCCCCCAGGGCGCGCGCCTGCTCCAGCTTTTCATCGCTGGAGGAAATCAAGGTCACATGCGCCCCGTGCAGTTTGGCAAAGGCCAACGCAAAGAGCGCCACACCGCCGGTGCCCTGGATCAGGATCTTGTCGCCGGCTCGTGTCTCACCAAGGGTCGCCACGGCGCTCCAGGCGGTCAGCGCAGCACAAGGCAGTGTCGCCGCCTCCGCGTCGCTCAGGTAATCGGGCACTTTGACCAGCCCCTCCTCAGAGAGGCACATGACATCGGCCATCACGCCATCCAGCGGACCACCGAGTGCCGAGGCGAAGCGCTCCGGTGTCGGCTCACCACCGATCCAGTTCTGGAAAAAGGTGGGGCAGACGCGATCGCCCGGAGCCACGCGGGTGACGCCCTCGCCGACATCCACGACCTCACCGACACCGTCGGAGATGGGAATCAGAGGCAGCTCCCCCGTGGCGCGGCCATAGCCGCGCTCCGGCACGATCAGGTCGCGGAAGTTCAGAGAGGCCATCTTCATGGCCACCAGGACCTGGCCGGGTCCGGCCTTGGGTTCCGGACGCTCGGTCAGACGGAGATTGTCAAAGCCCCAGTCTCCTTCGATCTGAAAGACACGCATCAAGGTAAGCCTCCGGGATCTAGGGTTTGGGCTGGGTCAACCGCGCTACCCGCTCGCGCAGGATGTCGGTCGCACCATCGGTCAAGGCCGCCATCTGGACGGCGGCGAGGTGGCGGGCAAAGCAGTGCTCGGCCCGCAGGCCTTCGGCGCCCATGGCGTGCAGGATTTGGGGCAGCTGGCGCTGGCAGGTCTCGACCGCGTGGACCTTGGCCCGTGCCGCGGCCAGCTGCGCGTCCTCTCCCCTTGCGATCAAGGTGATGGCCTCGCGGGTCAGGGCCGTCGAGGCAGCCAGATCGATCTCGGCCTGCGCCATGGCCAGACGCCAAGCTTGATGACCCGACAAGGGTCGGCCGAAGGTCTGACGCTCAGCACCATAGGCGCTGACCTCTAAGAGGGCGGCCCGCAGCATACCGTTGCACATGGCTGCCACATAGGTCCTGGCAGCGTTGATCTCGGTCAGGACGGACTTGAAGGCCTCGCCGGGAGGGAGGATCAGACAGTCGTCTGCAAGCATCACCTCCTCCAGGACAAAACCACCGGTTCCCATCGAAGTCTGCGAGAAGGCGGACTCAAGCGGATAGTGGTGAACACCGGGAAGAGTGAGATCGACAAGAAACCCGCCGATTGCACCGGCCCCCTCGTCCTCACCACAGAGGGCGAAGAGGATGGCCAGGCCGGCGTTGCGGCCATTGATGATCCAGGTCTTGTCGCCGCTGAGGCGCCAGCCCTGACCAGTCTTCTCGGCTTTGGTCGTGATCGCCGCGAAATCCGACCCGGCGCCCTTCTCGGTGAGTGCCGTACAGGCGCTGGTAGCACCGCTCACTAAGGCCGGCAGATGCTGATCGCGTAGTGCTGCGGGCGCGCTTCGGCAGATACGCAGTCCGACGTTGTGCGTGTTCACCACCGACATGGCAAAGCCGAAGTCGGCGCCTGCCAGGACCTCGCAAGCTTCAGCCAGAACCTCATAGCCAAAGCCGCGCCCGCCGAATTCGGTCGGGATGGACATAGCGAATAGCCCGATCTCGGCCGCTTTGGTGAAGAGGCCCGCGTTCGGGCGCTCGCCCAACGACCAGGCAGCGGCGGCAGGCGCGACCTCCTGCTCGGCGAAGCTGCGAACAGCGCTCAAAAAGGCGTCGGCGGTCATGACTTGGATCCCCTGATCTTGGCCCAAAGGTCGCTGGAGACGCCGACGATGCCGCGCGGCATGAAGATCGTCGCCAGCACCAGCACCAAGCCATAGAGGATCAGGCGGAAGCTATCGGCAAAACGCAGGTACTCAGGCAGGAAGACCACGACGAAGGCCCCGATGACCGGCCCGGCGATCGTCCCCGACCCACCGATAATGACCGCCAGAATGGCATCGAGCGACTGTGCGACGCCGAAGATCTCGGGATTGATAAAGCTCTGATAGTGGGCGTAGACGGCACCTGCCAGGCCGGCGAACATGGCCGAGGTCACAAAGGCGAAGAGCTTGTATTTCCAAGCGGCGATACCGATGGCCCCGACCAGGTCCTCGTTTTGGCGGATCGCGATCAAGGTCTGGCCAATGCGGGAGCGAATGATCATCACCGCGACCCCGGTCATCAGCGCGGCGATCGCCAGCACGAAGTAATAGTAGGTCTCGCGGTCCTGCCAGTTGATGAGGCCGTCCTTGGACCCAGGCTTGGGGATGCCGGTGATGCCCGCTTCGCCCTGGGTCAACTCCGTAAAATTCATCAGCACGATGAAGATCACCAGATTGAAGGCCAGGGTCACGATGGCGAAGTAGTGCCCCTTGACCCTGAGACTGGGATAGCCGGTGGCGAGCGCGAAGACCGCGGTAACGAAGGGCGCCAAGAGGATGGTCAGCCACACCGGCAAGCCGAAGTGAAGGCCCATCAAGGCCGTGCTGTAGGCACCGATTCCCATGAAACCGGCCTGCACGATGGAGACATAGCCGGTGTAGCCCTGGATAAGGTTCTGGCCCTGAGCGGCAATGGTCCAGACCAGCGCCAGGATGCTGAGGTGCAGGTAGTACTTAACGGCGATCAGTTGCGGCAGCAGGATGAAGCCGATGCCGACGGCCAGATAGATCAGGTGTCGCGGGGTCAGTCTCATCGGGCTTTCCCCATAAGACCCTGCGGGCGAACCAGCAGCACCACGATCATCACCACGAAGGCGATCACGTCCTTATAGGCCGAGGAGATGAAGCCGGCCGCCAAGGCCTCGGTCACACCCAGGACCAGGCCACCGACCACCGCGCCGGGGATCGAGCCCAGGCCGCCCAGAATCAGAACCGCGAAGCCCTTGACCACCAAGCCCTCGCCGATGCCGGGCGCGATCGCGAAGAGGGCGCCTACCATGATGCCGGCACAGACGCCCAGCACCGTGGAGATCGAGAAGACCACCAGGGGAATGGTCTTCACGTTGACCCCCATCAGGATCGCGGCGTCGCGGTTTTCCGCCACGGCACGGATCGCCTGTCCGGTCTTGGTCTTCTCGACGAAGAGGGTCATGGCTGCGATCAGCAACGCCGCGGCGATGATCACATAGAGCCTGAGCTCTGGGATGGTGACGCCACCTATGTCGAAGACCTGGCGGAGGTTGGTCGGGATCACCACCTGCTCGTGGCCGAAGAATTCGAGGTTCAAACCTTCGACCATCATCGTCAGGCCAAGGGCCACGATGAAGGCATTGATGTGGCTGGCATTGCGCACCGGGCGATAGGCCAGCAACTCGATCAAGAGCCCCAGGACGAAGCCGACGGCAAGCGCGATCAGGATCGCCAGGACCAGCGGCAAGCCCTGCATCACCACCAGGAAGAAGGTGATGTAGCCGCCGCTCATCGAGATCGATCCATGAGCAAAGTGAGCGATGCCCAGGATGCCGAAGACCGTGGTCAGGCCCAGCGCGATCAGCACATAGACCCCACCAATGGCCATCCCATTGATGATCTGCTGGATAACCTCGATCATGACTGAGAGGGGTTCCTGTCGCGCTCTTCGTTCAGGGGGATCGGCGGCGCGAACCAGGGCCCGCGCCGCAGGAGATCCATCAATCGATGGTGCTCAGGAACTCGGAGTAGGCCTTGGCGTCCGAGGGCAGATCCTGGACGAAGACCCAGTTCCCGTTCTGCCACTGGAAGGCACCGTTGGAGGTGTAGGCCTGACCGTTCTGGTCGAACATCTTCCCATCGACCGGCAGGTACTGCATCACCACCTCGTCCGGCACGGCCAGCTCACGCAGCGCAGCAGCGACAGCGGCCGTGTCCTCCACCGTACCCGCAGCCTCAATCGCGTCCTTCAGGGCGTAGGTCTGGTCGTAGGCATAGGGTGAGCTCGGCGAGGGCGCGATGTCGTACTTCTCAGAGTAGTTCTTGTGGTAGTTGATGCCGTTCTCGCTGGCCGACAGCAGGGTGAGCTCCGTCGGGCGCAGATCCCAGACGCCCTCCATCTGATCAGAGGTGGCAACGCGCAAGAACTGCTCTTCACTGCCGCTGGTAAAGCCATAGCGAGGCACGTCGATGCCCAGCTCGACCGCCTGGCGATAGATGAAGGCAGCCGGTTCGACATAGCCCACGACCAGGATCGCATCGGGCTCCAGCTCGCGGATCTTGGTGAGCTGCGGGGTCATGTCGCGATCCTTCAAGGCGAAGGCTTCTCGGGTGATGATCTCGCCACCGGCCTTGTTCAGCTCCTTCTCGAAGGCGTCGACGTAGCTGGCATAGAAGCCGACATCGAGCGCACCCAAGACGGCCACACGCTTATGCCCCTTATCGGCCACGAAGGTGCCGGCGGCAGCACCTGTATAGTCCGCCGGCGGACGGGTCCGGACCAGATTCGGGATCTCGCGCGTGGTGATCGAGCGCTCGGCGGCATTGCCGACCAGCATGACCGCGTCCTCGTTCTCAATGAAGGAGGCGACAGCCCCTGTTGCGCCCGAGCAGCAGAAGCCCAGGATGTACTTGACGCCGTCGCGATCCAATAGCTTGCGCACCGAGTTGGAGGCCTCGGTCGGGTTGGCCTTATCGTCATAGGCGATGACGTTCAGCATGTAGACCTCGTCGCCTACCTTGATGCCACCGCTGGCATTGATCTCTTCGGCTGCCATCTTGACCGCATTGGCCTGTGGCAAGCCATAGACCGAGGCACCGCCGGTGAGCGCATCGCTCACCCCGATGTCCAGGGTCTCTTCTCCGGCAAGGGCCGCCGAACTGGCAAGCACCAAGGCAGCCGTCAATAACCTGACTCTCATGACATGTCCTCCCGTAGAGAGCGCCATCCGGTCAGTGCCCCAAATAGGCATTGGCCACTTCCGGATGTGATTGAAGTTCTTCGCCGGTGCCGCTCAGCACGATTTCGCCAGCCTCGAAGAGGTAGGCCCGGTCGGCCAGCCGTAGCGCCATCAGCGAGTTCTGTTCGACCAACAGGATGGTTTTGCCCATCTTCTTTATTCGGGCGAGGGTCTCGCCCACTTCCGCGACGATCTTGGGCGCGAGCCCCAGGGAGGGCTCGTCGAAGATGCAAAGCCTGGGGCGTGCCATCAGCGCGCGTGCGATCGCCAGCATCTCTTGCTCGCCGCCCGACAAGGTGCCGGCGGACTGATTCGCGCGTTCCCGCAGGATCGGGAACATGTCCATCATCTCTTCCAGGTCGCTGGCCTGCTCGCCGTCGCGCCGCGCATAGGCACCCATGCGCAGGTTCTGCATGGTGCTCATCTGTGGGAAGACTTGGCGCCCCTCGGGACACATGGTGATGCCGCGGCGCACGATGGTGTGGCCACTTTTGTTGGTGATGTCCCGGCCTTCGAAGTCGATCGTGCCGGCTTTCACCGGCACCAATCCGCAGATCGCCTTCAGGGTCGAGGACTTGCCGGCGCCATTCGCCCCGATCAGTGCGACGCATTCGCCTTCCTTGACCTCCAGGCTGATGCCGTGGATTACCTCAATCGGCCCATAGCTCACGTGCAGATCCGTGACCGTTAGCATCAGGCCGCCTCGCCCAAATAGGCGTCGATCACGGCCTGGTTGTTTCGGATCTCCTCTGGTGTTCCGTCGGCGATCATGCGGCCGAAGTTCAGCACCACGATGCGGTCGCAGATCGCCATGATCAGCGCCATATGATGCTCGATCACCAGAACGGAGATGCCGCGGTCGCGGATCTTTCGGATCAGATCGGCCAGGGTCTTGCGCTCATGCGCGACCAGCCCGGCCGCCGGCTCATCTAACAAAATCAGCTTTGGCTCGGAGGCCAAGGCGGTTGCGATCATCAAAAAGCGCTGCTCGGCAGAGGTCACCGTTCCGACCTTCTTGTCGGCCACGCTGTCCAGCCCGGTGATCTCAAGGATATCGGCCACGCGCGCGGCGACGGCCTCGCTCTCCCCTGGGCGGCGTCCGATCCCGAAGGCCGAAGAGAGCGGATGTGATTTCAGGGTGACGTTGCACCCCAGCGTGATCTGCTCACGCAGCGTGAATTCCGGAAAAATGCTGGCGGTCTGGAAGGTCCGCGAAAGCCCCCGCGCAACGCGTTCGTACTCAGGCAGAGACTGGATCGGTTCGCCTGCCAAACGAATCTCACCTGAGGTCGCGGGGAAGACCCCAGCCAGCGCGTTGACCGTCGTCGACTTGCCCGAACCATTGGGCCCGATCAGGCCAAGGATCTCGCCTTTCGCCACGGAAAAGGTGAAATCGCTGATGGCGTTCACGCCACCAAACGACTTGCACAGCTTGTCCACCTCAAGAACGGCGCGCGTCACCCTTTTCCTCCCGACCCGCTTGTGCTGCGGTTACGAAATGCTAGCCGCGTGACGTCCGCCATCGAAAATTCAAAGATTCTATCTGGCTATCGAATTTTTCGAAGCCTAGAGTTGATTAACTCAAACCAGAAATCTCCTGCCCGATGCCAAGCTTCATCAAGAATATTAAATCAATACAAGTATTTAGCGTTGTGGCAGAGGTGCGGAACGTCACCCGCGCGTCGCAGATTCTGAACATCAGCCAGAGCTCTGTCAGCTATCACATCAAAAAATTGGAAATGGATCTGAACCTTTTTCTGTTCCGCAGGACCTCCAGCGGCCTGGAGCTGACAGAGCACGGAAGCGAGCTTGCCAAGCATGTTGAGCGCGGCCTGCGCGCGATCGAGACGGGACTGGAGCAGGTGACCAACAAGGCCGTTTCGGTGCGCGTGGCCCTCTTGCCGATGTTCGCCAGCCGCTGGCTGTCGCCGCGGCTGGGCGGTCTGCTTGAGACCCATCCCGACCTGCACCTCTCGATCCAGAACCACAACAACAGCTTCGCCCAGATGGCCAATCCCGAGGGCTTTGCCGATCTCGGCATTCAATGGGGCCGCGGCAACTGGAGCAGCTTTCAGGTAACGCGGCTCTGGCGGGAGGAGCTGGTCGTGGTCTGCAGCCAAGACTACCTCGACCAACATCCAATCCATGAGCCGGAGGATCTGGAGGACTGCACGCTTCTCCACGTCGATGACACGCGCATGTGGGAGGAATGGCTGGCGGCGAACGGCATGAGCCTCTCGCCCTCTCAATCACAGATGATGCTGGAGGATCGGCACTTTCAGCTGAGCTCAACCATCAACGGACTGGGCGTTTCGCTCTTTGCCTCATGGCTGGTCCAGAACGAGCTTCAGAGCGGTCAGTTGGTGAACCCCTTCGAGGCCGGCTTTGAGACCTCCTTCGCCTATCACTTGATCGTGCCGAACAGCAGCGAGATCTCGCCCTCGGCCGAACGCTTTCGCGACTGGCTGCTGGCCCTCTGCGATCAAGCAGGCAGGCAGTCTGCCTAAGCTCGCCGCTAATCCACCGCTTCGCCGCTCTCTGCCAGGATGCCCGTCGGCTTGCCGTCCAGGCTGGTCTGGTTGCGCTTTTCCCAGTAGTCCGCAACGCCAGCCTCGCCTTTGCCCTCGGCCCATTTCAGCAGCCGATCGCGCTGTCCGAGATACTCGAATCGCGGCACGGCAAAGCCGCAAGAGGTCAAAGCCAGGTCCACCGTGACGTCGAAGACCTGGCGTGCACCCGGCAGCGGCGGGAAGAGGGCCGAGAGTTCAGGCCAAGCGGGATCGCGGGGATGCACGGCCTTCGCCGTTCCATAGACCCTAAGGATCATCGGCTTCTCGGTGAAAGAGCACCACATGAGCGACATGCGCGGGCTCTCCAAGAGGTGCGCAGCCGTCTCATTCTCGGATCCCGTCAGATTCAGCCAGACGATCCTGGTCGGCGACAGGACCCGCAGGGAATCCATGCCCTTGGGCGAGACCGAGACCCGCCCCTCGGGCGCTGCCGTCCCGACGAAGAACATCTGCTGGTCGCCGATAAAGGTCTGAAGCGTCTGATCGATCTCGACAAACTTCCCCATCACCAGAACTCCTTTTTTGGTTTAGAGGAGTCTGGAGAGAGGAGAGGCGGGGATCAACCCGCCCTGTAGGCAGGTCTCCTCCCCGCTCTCGGACAGGCTAGAATCCAGGTCGTTTGCGCAGTGGCTCCAGGCCCAGCAGGTGACCGGCGCGCTCCGACTTGGTGGTCAGGTAGTTCCGATTGTGCTCGTTGACCGTGCCGATCAAGGGTTTGCGATCCAGAACCTCGATCCCGAAGTCCTTGAGCGCGCGGATCTTGTCCGGATTGTTGGTCATCATCGCGACCTTGGAGATGCCCAGCAATTCCAGCATCCGGCCGGCCAAGGTGTAGCAACGCTCGTCCGCGCCGTAGCCCAACACGGCATCTGACTCCAGAGTGTCGTAGCCGCGGCTCTGCAGATCGTAGGCACGCATCTTGCTGCGCAAGCCGGTGCCGCGGCCTTCCTGGTCGAGATAGAGCAGCACACCGCCGCCAGCCTCCATCATGGCCCCCACGGCATCGCGCAGCTGCTGGCCGCAATCGCACTTCAGGCTGCCAAAAAGGTCTCCGGTAAGACAGGCCGAGTGCAGACGCAGCAGGCTCGGCTGATCGGGTGCCGGCTTGCCGACCACGACGGCCACTTGGTCGCGCAACCCATCACCACCGCGAAACACGACGAACTCGACGTCCGTTCCGGCCTCCAGGGGCACCGGCGCGCGGGTGGCAATGCGCAGGCTCTGCGTGCTGTCGTAGCCGAAGGTCTCGACCCCAATCCGTTCGGCTGCCAGCAGGCTCGCCGGCATGCGCGCGGGATCGGGGCGCGCCACCAAGGCGGCCGGCAATTGATAACTCAGCTTCACCAGGTGCATCGCCGTACTGTCCAAGAGGCTTGCCGGACGGCTGGGCGGCAACGGGATCGGCCCACTGTCGATGACCAGGCGATGGATCTCTTCCAGGCTGGCCGCCGTCACTTCGATGCGCTGCGCTTGTTCGGTCTTTCGCCCCATGGCCTTCAGCCGCGGGGCGGCCAGCACCAGGCCCAGGTCGTCGGCGGCGGTGCGAAAGGCCTCCAGCACGGCCTGATCCGCCGTCTCGGCGGCTGCGACCAAACGCAAGTCCCCGCCATCGCGTAACACGACTGGGCGTGCGGCGCGTAACTCGGCTATGGCACGTTCGACGGCTAGCTGTGCGTCGGCACCCAGGATCTCGGTCCAGGTCTCGGTCGCGATGTCATCGCGCATGAGCTGCTCTCTCCTCGCTGCTATGCTGCCAGCCCCACTCCCAAGGGACGGTGCCATGCCCCAAGACGATTCTACGTTGCCCGACACCTTCTGGACCAGTAAGGCCTGGTCTGAGGTGCTGGGTTACGCAGTGCCTGATAGCGACACCACTGCCCTGCCCGACACAAGTCTTGCCAGGCTCTATCACCCACTTATGATCGCACGTCGCCGCGAGCAGCCTCTGGTCTTGGGCCAACTGGGCCAATCCCTGGACGGTCGCATCGCCACGGCGAGCGGTCACTCTCACTACATCAATGGTCAGGCGGCCCTGATCCATCTGCACGCACTGCGCGCCCTGGTCGACGCCGTCGTCGTCGGCGTCGGAACGGCTCTTGCCGACGACCCGCAACTGACCGTGCGCCTGGTCGAGGGGCCGAACCCGGCCCGTGTCGTCATCGATTCCAAAGGCCGTCTCTCGGCCAAGGCGCGCTGCTGGCAGGACGACGGCACCCGCCGTGTCCTGATCCATGCCGGTGAGGCCCAGCCACCGAGCGGCGTCGAATCCCTTGCCGTCCCCAAACAAGAAGGCCGCCTGCAACCGGGCGCCATCGTCGAGGCCTTGGCCGGCCTGGGCCTGAAGCGCCTCTTGATCGAAGGCGGCGCCAGCACGCTCTCTGCCTTCCTTGAAACCGGGTGCCTGGATCGCCTGCACATCCTGACCGGCCCGCTCATCATCGGTTCCGGCATGCCGGGGCTCAGCCTGCCGCCCATCGACAGGTTGGACCGAGCGTTGCGTCCCAAAGTGGAGATCACGCCGCTGCCTGGTGGCGACTGTCTGTTCGACTGTCAACTGCATGAAGAACCCTAGGCCGCCTCCGGCCAGCTTGCGAAGAGATCGCGGTGTCCGATCGAGAGCTGCTTGCAGTTCGCCAGATGGGTTTGCCGCCAAGCCTCGATCGAGGCCGCCGGCAGAAAATCCGTTTCTAAGGCGACCGCGGCATAGTCCCCGACCATGCGGTCGATCAGGCCGCTGTCCTCTCGCGTCAGATGCCAGTCGCTTTCGCCGTCCTGCACCTCGGCCCCTTCGGCCCTGAGGGCAGCGGCCAAGAGATCGTGCGCGGTCGGTCCGGCAGCCACGCCGCCCAAGCCCTTGTCCACCCGTTGATGGGCACCGAAAGCGAGCGTGACGGCCCGATCCAGCGGCTGCGGCGGATGGGCCTGAAAGCCACCGCTATAGGTCAGGCTGGTGTAAAAGCAGGTCCGCTTGCTGGCGAGAGCCCGCGCAAGCCGGCCGATCCAGGCCGGACCGGCCAGATCGAAGAGGGCTGACGCCGCAACCAGATCCGCCCCCTCCAACAGACCGTCGGTCTCGTCACTCAGATCGCGCTGTTCAAAACGCACCACAATCTCCTTGCCGCCGGCCTGCAGATGCAGGTCCTCGCCCGCGCGCTCGGCCCTATCCGCCCAAGCGCTGAGGCTCGAGGTCGCGGCTGCCAGGTTGTCGGGATCGGCATCGATCAAGCGCCACTCCTGTCGCTCGGCAAGCAGCGGCGCCAGAGCCCTTAGAAGCGAGCCGGCACCGGCGCCTAATTCACAGACCGTAGTACGACCGGCCGAGGCGAAACGCTTACGTAGTGCAACCAACAAAGTGGCATTGCGAGAACGGCAGTCGACCTGCTCTCTTAGACTGAGCCATTCGGGGGTAAATCCGCTCATCGCGACGCCACCTTCTCCAGGGCTGATGCAATTCGCTTTGCCGCGTCCTGCCAGGTCGGCAGGCTGCGCCCATGCCGCCAAGCAGCAGCAGCCTTGGCCTCGCGCAGGCTCGGCACGCTCAAGAGCCGGCGCAGCGCGCCTGCCAAGGCATCGGCGTTGCCAGGCGGCACGAAGAGAGCAGCCTCTGCCGGCACGGTGTCGGGCACCGCACCGGTCGGGCAGGCCACGATCGGCAGCCCGTGCGCCAGAGCCTCGGCAAAGGCCATGCCGTAGCCCTCATAGTGGCTGGGCAGCACGAAGATGTCGGCCGCGTCGTAGGACGCTGCCATGTCCTCCGGCGCGACCTCGCCGGCGATCTCGACACGCTCTGCCAGGCCGAACTGCAGGATCAGGTCGCGCAGACGCTCTGCCGAGGCCGGCTCGCGCTGGTCGCTGCCGATCAGGCGGCAGCGCCAGGTGAGATCGGTGATCTGCGCCAGGGCCGTCACCAGATCGTCCTGGCCCTTGCGTGGCGAAATGGTGCCGACAGACAGCAGGCAGGGTCTTTCCTCACCGCCATGCGCTGCTGCCACCGGCAGCTCGGTACCGGGCTCGGCGATCGTCAGCTTCGCCTCCGGCACGCCGAAGTTCTGGGCCAACTCCCGCGCGGTCTCCGGGCTGGAGACGATGATGGCCTCGGCCGCTGCCAGGGCTCTTTGCTCACTGACCTTGAAGCGGGCGGCCTGCTCATCCGAAAGCCCGGTTTCGAGCGACAAGGGATGATGCACCAGTGCGACCCAACGCCCGCGCTGCTCTTGCAAGAGCCAGTCAGGGAAGCTGCCGAAGGCAAGCCCGTCGACAAACAGCAGTTGATCCGGAGGCACCGCTCGGAAGGCACGGCTGGCCGAGTCCAGGTCCGCGGCCCCTGGTGCCGGAAAGGCTGCGGGAAGCTGCAGATGCTGCAGCTGCCAGTCGGTTCCCGGCATCTGCTCCAAAACGGCGCGTGCGTAGGCATAGCCGCCGGTGCGGCTCTCCAGATCCCCGGGGATCGCGAAGCAGGCTTCAGGCACGACGATCAGGCGCCGACCGGCCCTTCGTACCAGGCCTTGGCGACGTGCGACTCGTTCAGGGTAACTCTAAGGGTGTCGATCCCCTTCGCCGCCGGTCCCAGATTGCCGGCCCGGATCTCGGATGCCATGGCGTCGAAGATATGCTTGGCCAGGACTTCAGTCGTGGAATCACGCCCCTTGAAGGGATCCATCTCGTCCAGATTGTTGTAGGCCAAGGGGCTCAAGACGCGTTTCAGGGCATCCAGGGCCAAACCGATGTCGACCACGATGTTGTTCTCGTCCAGCTCGGCCCGGAAGAAGGTCATGTCGACCACGTAGGTGGCGCCATGCAGGCGTTGGGCCGGGCCGAAGACCTCTCCGGCTAGCGAGTGGGCGATCATGATGTGATCGCGAACTTCTACGGCGAACATAGCGTCTCCTTAAGAGTCTGGGTTGCTGTTGCTGTTGCTGTTAGAGGAGTAACGCACCAGGGGCAGAAAGCCCTCGGCGCGCGGATCAAGGGTGGCGGCCAAGCGATCTGGCAGGTCGGAAAAGGCGATCTCCGCTCCCAGCAGCAGGTCGTAGCGTGGGTCCTGCAAGAGGTCCAAGGCTTTTGCCAGGCGGCGCCGGTTGCTCCAGCGCGGCGCCCGCGACGGTGCGACGCAGCCGACCTGCGAGGAGATAAGGCGCAGGCGCCGGGAATGAAAGGCACCCCCCAAGGAGAGGGAGACCGGCCGTGAGCCATACCAGCTGGCCTCGACAATGCGGGCCTCGCGGCCGGCCGCGGTCAGGGCGCTCTTCAGCCCCGCTTCGCTGGCACTGGTGTGGATCACCAAGTCTTGATCCTCCGGCAGTTGATCCGGCGTGACGAAGTCGGCTCCGAGCGTCCTTGCCGTCTCGGCACGCTCCGGCCGAAGATCTGAGACCGTGACCTCGCTGCCCGGCATTGCGGAGGCAAGCCCGGCCAGAAGCATGCCCAAGACCCCGCCGCCGACGATCAGGATGCGCTCTCCGGGTGCAGCCTCAGCATCCCACAGCGTGTTGAGTGCAGTCTCCATGTTGGCTGCCAGCACAGCCCGACGTGGCGGCAGACCCTGAGGCAGCGGCGTCGCCAGAGAGACAGGCACAAGCTGGCAGTCTTGATGGGGCGCTAGGCAAAAGACCGATTGCCCCAAGAAATCGGGCGGCCCGTCGATCACCTCACCCACCAGCGCATAGCCGTACTTGACCGGAAAAGGGAAGTCGCCTGCTTGCAAGGGCGCGCGCATGCGCTGCCACTCGCTCTCGGGCACAAGTCCCTGAAACACCAACCTCTCCGTGCCTCGGGAGAGGCCGGACCAGAGCCCTCTGACAACAATGTGATCCGGGCCTTTTGGCTGCAGCGTCTCGTCGCGGAGCACGGCTTCACCAGGCGAAACGTACCACAGCGCAACGGTCGTTCGATCGATCATGTCTCTTACCAAGGCTCGCTCGCGGGACTGTCACACAGAGGTGAGAGATCTGAAGTCGGTTTCCGACAATATAATGCGGTAACGAGTGCCGCAGGACAAACGGGGTTACGCGCTTATGTCGTTGCAGTTTGATACGCAAGCCACCGCTTCTCTCGAAGCTAAGGCCCACCGCGTCACACCGGCGCAGGCACCCTATCGCCTGCGTCGATGGTTCGTCTTCGCCCTCAATCTGGCAACGGTCGCGGGCCTGGTCGCTCTCATGGTCCGCGTGCTGGCCAGCGGCGGCTGGACCTGGGCCGAAGCCCTGATGCTGGTGGGTTTCGCCATCACCCTGCCGTGGCTTTCGATTGGTTTCTGGAATGCACTGATCGGCCTGGTTCTGCGGCTGGTCACCAGGAACCCGGCCAGCTATCTGACGCCGGCGCTGGCCCGCATCGACGGCAAAGAGTCGATCTATTACCGCACGGCCTTGGCCATGGCGGTGCGCAACGAGGATGCCGATGAGGTGGTGCGCCGGCTGGAGAGCATGCAGGCCGACCTGGTGGCCCAAGGCGTCGGTGACCGCTTCGACTTTCACCTCTTGAGCGACAGCAACAGCGAAAAGGCCGCAGCGCAAGAAGAGGCTGCGATAGCCGCCTGGCGCCAGCGCTCTTCCCGCCCTGAGCGCATCTTCTATCGCCGCCGCACAGAGAACAGTGGCTTTAAGGCCGGTAACGTGCGGGAGTTCGTCACCCGCTGCGGCAATGACTACGAAATCTTCATCCCGCTGGATGCGGACTCCTTCCTGTCGGCGCGCGCCATTCTGCGCCTGGTCAGGGTCATGCAGGTGAGCCCCGAGATCGGCCTCCTGCAGGGCCTGGTGGTCGGCATGCCCGCCAAGACCCTCTTCGCCCGCGCCTTCCAGTTCGGCATGCGTCACGGCATGCGCTCCTACACCGCCGGCAGCGCCTGGTGGCACGGCGACTGCGGCCCCTTCTGGGGGCACAACGCCGCCATTCGCACGGCCGCCTTCCGCGACCACTGTCACCTGCCGGTGTTGCCGGGCAAGCCCCCGCTTGGCGGCTATATCCTGAGCCACGACCAGGTCGAAGCGGCGATGATGCGCGCCGCCGGCTATGAGGTTCGCGTCATCTGCGAAGAGGACGAGAGCTGGGAGGAGAACCCGCCGGCACTGCCTGACTTCATCAAGCGCGACCTGCGCTGGTGCCAAGGCAACATGCAGTACTGGAAGCTCTTGGGTCTTCCGGGTCTGAAGTTCACCAGCCGCGTGCAGTTGGCCTTGGCCATCCTCATGTACATGGGTGCACCCGGATGGATGCTCTTCATCGGCGGTGGTGCGATACAGGCTTGGCTGGCCCAGAGTGCCGCTGCCGAGGGCCCTCCCTTCCCCTTCGAGTTGGGCATCCTGCTCTTCATCGTCATCATGGTGATGGCCTTGATGCCGAAGATCATCGGTGTGGTCGACGTGCTCTTGAGCCGCCGCTCTCGCCGCCGCTATGGCGGCACCTTCCGGGTGGTGACCGGCGCGCTCAGCGAGTTCCTCTTCTCGACCCTCCTGACCCCGATCGTTGCCGTCGCCCAGACCCGCTTCCTGATTGGCCTGGCCTTGGGCAAGCGGATCGCTTGGGACGCACAGCGCCGGCAGGGCTATGGTCTGACCTGGGTCGAGGCTTGGCGCGGGCTCTGGTTACAGACCCTCTTCGGCCTGGCGCTCTTGACCTGCCTGATCTATGCGGCGCCCTCCGTCGTCCCTTGGGCAGCCCCGCTGCTGACTGCCTTCATGGGATCGACCCTCTTCGCGGTCTGGAGTGCGGCTCCGCTGCCCAGCCGGATCAGCCGCCGCCTCGGCCTCTGGGACATTCCCGAGGACCGCAAGCTCTCAGAGGCACTCTCAACCCTGGAGGGGCCACCGGCCGCACGGCAGTTGGCTGCGGCCTAATGGTCTGAGCGGTGAGGGGAGAGGGCCGGTGCCACCTGCAAAGACTGGGTCTTTGAGAGACACTTGTCACCCGGCTGTCAAATTTGCGGGTCCGGCTGTCAAGCTTGTTGACTGACTTGCGTTGACGATCTCATCGGTGCTGCATTGCAGTAGCGCTGAACCCATCCTTGTGGCCGGCGACAAGACCGGAGGCGGTGGGGGCAGCGAGAGATCAAGCAACAACAGGAGGCAGTCATGATTGGTCGTAGAACGATGCTGAAGGGGACCGCCGGCCTCGCCGCTGCCGGCATGCTGGGCTTCCCCGGGATGTCGATGGCGGCGCGCAACGACGAGCTGAACATTCTGTGCTGGGAAGGCTACAACACGGACGAGGTCTTGGATCCCTTCCGTGACATGCATCCCGGTGCCAAGGTCCGGGCGGAGAGCGGAACCTCTGACCCCGACATGATCAACAAGCTGCGCGCCGGTGAGACCAAGGTTTGGGATCTGATCAACGTCAACCAGCCTTGGGCGCAGAATCAGCTTTATCCCGAGGGCTTGATCAAGCCCTTGGACAAGAATCGCTTCGACCCCTTCTTCAAGGGTCTGCTGCCGGAGTTCCAGGGCCCTTATCCCCTCGCCATGGACAAGAGCGGCAAGGACCTGATCGGCATCGTGCAGCGCTTCGGGCCCTTCAGCTTTGTCGTCAACACCGACAAGATCAGCCGCGAGATGGCCGAGGATCAGGGTTACAAGCTGTTCCTCGATCCAAAGATGAAGGATCGCTATGGCGTCCTGACCTACGACAACTGGAACATCATGCACATGTGCATGACGGCCGACCTCAACCCCTTCGAAAAGCTGAACGATCCGCAGCTGGCCAAGTTCGATACCGCGGCCAAGCAGATCTTCGGCGGCGCCAAGCTCTTGACCGACGATCTGGTGGCGATGAACACCGCGCTCATCAACGGCGAGATCGACGCCTACTTCACCGGCGGCACCTATACCGCCTCTCCGGCGCGCTTCGATGGCCAGACCCAGGTCCGCGGCATCACGCCGAAGTCGGGCCCGGTCGGCGGCAAGGGCGGCGTGGTCTGGGTCGAAGTCACCTCGCTGGTCAACAATCCCGATCCCTCGCCCTTGGCTTCTGACTTCCTGGCCTATGTGCAGGGTCCGGAAGCGAGCAAGAAGGTCGCCTTTTCCGAGGGCACCTATAACCCGGTCGCCCAGATGGGCAGCAAGGACGTGCTGGACCTCTTCGACTCCGACGAGTTGGATGCGATCCAGTGGGATTCGCTGAATGACGAGATGAGCCGCTCGGTCGACTATCAAATCGTCGCCTCCTACGACAAGTTGAGCGAGATCTACAACGCGGCACGCCGCGGCTAGGCTCTATCCTCGACGGGAGGGGGCAACAGCCGGCCCCCTCCCGTCGATTTCTTTCGCAACTGCAACCGAACCGGGGGATCGGCCGTTCTATGGCATCGCAGGTCGTACTGCGCCTTGAGGGCGTGACGAAGCGTTTCGGCAGCTTCACCGCGCTCGACAACATCACGCTCGACATTGCCGACGGCGAGTTCCTGACCATCGTCGGGCCGTCGGGCAGCGGCAAAACCACGATGATCCGCTTGCTTGTCGGCATGGATGCGCCAAGCGAGGGCGAGATCTACCTCTCCGGCAAGACCATCACGCACGTTCCGGCGAACAAGCGCCCCACCTGTATGGTGTTCCAGTCTCTGGCGCTCTTTCCCCATCGCACAGTCGGCCAGAACATCGAATTTCCGCTGAAGATCAAGGGTGTGGACTCGGCCACACGGCGTGCGCGGGCTCTCGAGCTGCTGAACCTGCTGCGGCTGCCGGAAGACTACTACACAAAAGGCGTCATGCAGTGCTCGGGCGGCGAGCGGCAGCGTGTGGCGCTGGCCAGAGCCTTGGCCTTCGATCCCGAGATCCTCTTCTTCGACGAGCCGCTCTCGGCCCTGGACTATCGCCTGCGCAAGACCCTGGAGAAGGAGCTGAAAGAGCTGCATCGCCAGACCGGCAAGACCTTCGTCTACATCACCCATAGCCTGGAAGAGGCCATGGTGATGTCGGACCGCATCGCCATCATGCGAGCCGGTCGGATCGTGCAGATGGGCACCGCCGATGAGATCTACAGCACGCCGGGCAGCCGCTTCGTCGCCGAGTTCATGGGCGAGGTGAACCTTTTTTCGGTCACCGGCACCGGCGACGGCGCCTTCGAGGCCGCCTCGACCGCGATGCAGGTCGAGGGCGGCAATCTGGATCTTGCCAAGGGCGAAGAGGCCACACTCATGGTGCGGCCGGAGTTCGTGCGCTTCCTTGGCGCCGACGACAAGGCCGACTGCCACTTGAGCGGCGAGTTGGGGAACGACTTCGCGCTCGGGTCGCGCATTCAGTACGAAGTCGAGTTGGCCGACGGCCGCATGGTCACGGTGGAGAAGCTGGGCGAGGACCGCTTCACCGGCCGCTACGGCGACACGGTCACTCTGGGTTTCGATCTCTCCAACAGTCATCTGATCCGCGAGGACTAGGCGCGATGGAGCGGATCGAGGAACGACAGGGATTTCTCTCGGCGCTACCGATCCTAGTAATCATGGCGCTGATCTTTCTGGCGCCCCTGCTGGTGGTGGCGGCCTTCGCCTTCATGCCGCCCAAGGTCTTCGATCTGGCGCATCTGCCGAGCTTCGAGAACTTTCTGATCTTCGTCGAACAGGGCTACTTTGGCTCTCTACTCTGGTCCTTGGGCATGGCCTTTGCAGCGACAGTCCTGCTGTTTCTGCTCTGCTATCCCTTGGCTTACGGCATGGCCAAGGTCTTTGGCCGCTTCTCTCTGGTGATCACCATCGCCGTAGTGGTGACCCTCTTCGTCTCTGAGAACATCCGCCTCTTCGGCTGGGTCCTGACCCTGATGAAGGGCGGCATGCTGCTGGGCCACCTCAAGGCCTGGACCGGGCTGGAGATGGACGGCCTGCTCTACAACGTGCCGGTCATCATCCTGGGCCTGGCCTATGCCTACTTCCCCTTCATGCTCTTCCCCCTGGCGCAGGGCATCTCCATGGTGCCCGACGATGTGCGACAGGCAGCCAGCGACCTGGGCGCCTCGCGCTGGCGCATCCTTTGGGAGATCGATCTGCCGCTGGCGATGCCGGGCATCATGGTCGGCAGCCTCTTGACCTTTGTGCTGGCCGCCGGCGCCATGGCGGAATCGAAGCTGCTGGGCGGTCAGGCCGTGATCGTGATGGCGGACGAGATCGAGACCGCATTCACCTATGGCCAGAACTGGCCATTGGGCTCTGCGCTTGCCTTGATCCTGATCCTGATCATCGGTGCGCTGGCGATCTTCGCACTCTCGCGCATCGATCTCGACGGCATTATGGGGCGGAGGCGCTAGGCCATGCCGCACAAGCCGCTGACCCGCATCTCTCTGCTGATCTATGGGATCATCACCCTGGTGGTGCTCTATGTCCCGATCGCAGCGGTTACCTTCGCCTCCTTCTCCAAGGCGCGCTACCTGAGCTTCCCGATCAAGCGCTATACGGCGCAGTGGTACGAGAAGGCCTTCGAATCCTCGACCGTGACCCAGCTGATCTCGACCTCGCTCAAGGTCGCGGTCATCGTCATGGTAATCTCGGTCGTGGTCGGCTTCTTCGGCGCCTTGGCCTTCGCCCGCTACCGCTGGCGCTTTCGCGGCATCTATCAGAAGTTCGTGCTGCTGCCGATCTTCTTTCCGCAGACCGTGCTGGGTCTGGCGCTGTTGATGTGGTTCAACGCCATCGACGTGATCCCGACCTGGCAGACTGCCATCGTCGCCCACCTGGTTTGGATCGCCCCCATCGCCACCCTGGTGATCGCCATCCGCGCCTACAGCTTCGATCCGGCCTTGGAAGAGGCCGCGCGAGACATGGGTGCCAGCTACTGGCAAATCCTGCGCGAGATCACCCTGCCGCTGCTCTGGCCGGGCGTGGTCTCGGCCGGTCTTTTCGCCTTTCTTCTCTCCTGGGGGAACTTCCCCCTCTCGCTCTTCACCACCGGTGCCGACCTGACCCTGCCGGAATGGCTCTACGCCAAGATGGTCTCGGGCTACTCGCCGCTGGTGCCCTCCGTCGGCAGCCTGACGGTGCTCATGTCGGTGCTGCTGATCCTCATCGGGCTCACCTTCGTCTGGTGGTCCGGCCGGCGTCGCAGGGCCATGCTGGCCGGCAAAAGCTAGCCCAAACGAAACGATAACAGGGAGACCAAGACCATGCTGACATCCATCAAGGACCGCGCCGTCATCGTCACCGGCGGCAGCAAGGGCATCGGCAAGGGTATTGCGCGGGTCTTCGCCCGCCAGGGTGCCAAGGTGATGATCGCCGCCCGCGGTGAGGAGGCCGCGAAAGCCACGGTCGAGGAGTTCGCGGCCCAGGGCTGGACTGCCGACTATCGCTTGACCGACGTGACCGACATGGGCGCGATCGAAGCCCTGGTGGCCGATACGGAAGCCGCCTTCGGCGGCCTGGACATCCTCTGCGCCAATGCCGGCATCTTCCCGCAGGCCAAGATCCTGGACATGAGCCCCGAAGACTGGGACCTGGTCCTCAACACCAACCTCAAGAGCTCTTTCCTATCGGTGAAGGCGGCGGTGCCGGCCATGCAGAAGCGTGGCGGCGGGCGTATCGTCATCACCTCGTCGATCACCGGACCGATTACCGGCTTCCCCGGCTGGACCCACTACGGCGCCTCCAAGTCCGGGCAGTTGGGTTTCATCCGGACAGCGTCCATTGAGCTCGCCAAGTACAACATCACCATCAACGCGGTGATGCCGGGCAACATCAAGACCGAGGGCCTGGACGGCTTGGGTGCGGACTATCTGGCTACCATGGCGGCCTCCATCCCCTTGAAGCGCCTGGGCGACGTCGAGGACATCGGCAATGCCGCGCTCTACTTCGCCTCCGACGAGGCCGGCTACGTCACCGGTCAGACTATCGTCGTCGACGGCGGCCAAATCCTGCCGGAAAGCCTGGAAGCCCTCGAAGAGGCCTAAGCCATGAGCCAGGAAGCGCTGTCGCAGACGGCTCAGCAGCCAGAGGTGCTGAGCCACGAAGAGCTCGTTCAGCGTCTGGGTCGCCTGGCCCAGAGCGCGCTGCCGCTATGGGGGATCGATCCGGCGACCCCGGCCACCCTCATCAACCTCTCGGAAAACGCCACCTATCGGGTGGACCTGCCCGAAGGACCGCCAGTCATTCTGCGCGTCCATCGCGAGGACTATCACAGTAAGAATGCAATCGGCTGTGAGCTGGCTTGGCTCGCCGCCTTGCGCCAGGACGGTGGCGTCATCACCCCGCCGGTGATCAAGGGCCTGGACGGCGAAGAGATCCAGACTGCCCAGAGTCCGGAATTGGCACGCCCGCGGCACATGGTTCTTTTCGAGTTCCTGGAGGGCGAAGAACCCGAGGAGACGCAAGACCTGATCGGGCCTTTCGAGACCCTGGGCGCGATCTCAGCCAAGCTGCACATTCACGCCCGCAGCTGGCAGCGTCCGCCCAACTTCGAACGCCTCACCTGGGACTATGAGCATATGCTGGGCCGGACCCCGAACTGGGGCGACTGGCGTAAAGCCCCTGCGATGGATGCGGAAGCCTTGGAGATCCTGAGCCGGCAGGACCAGGTCATCCGCAAGCGCCTGGAGGCCTTCGGCAAGGGCCCAGAGCGCTACGGCCTGGTGCACGCTGATCTCAGGCTGGCCAACCTGTTGCTGCACGGCGATTCGACCCGGGTGATCGACTTTGACGACTGCGGCTTCGGCTGGAACCTCTATGACTTCGCGACCGCCGTCTCCTTCTTCGAAGAAAGCCCGCAGGTGCCGGAGCTGGCGGCCTCTTGGGTCAAGGGCTATCGCCGACACCTGCCACTCCCGCCGGAGGACGAGGCCGAGATGATGACCTTCGTGGTCTTGCGCCGCATGGTCCTTCTGGCCTGGATCGGCTCGCATAGCGAGACCGATCTGGCGCAACAGCAGGGCCCTGCCTATACCCGCGATTCCTGTGGCTTGGCAGAGCGCTACCTGGAGGTCTTTGGGTAAGGCGCTGTCAAGTTGTGGCAGCGCCCTGTCAAGCAGCTTTCGGCAAGCTCGGCTCTACTCCCTCAGCACTCAGAGGAGCCCTAGCGGTGAGTCTTGAAAAAGAGGACTTCCTAGAGCGGTCCAAGACCTTCTGGAATCCGGCCAAGACGCAGGACTGGCAGGACATGGAGGTCGATCTGGTGATCGACCGGCGAGAGGGCTATTGCCTCTACGACATGGACGGTCAGCGGCTGATCGACCTGCACCTGAACGGCGGGACCTACAACCTGGGTCACCGCCACCCGGAGCTGGTCGAGGTCTTGAACCAAGCGACCAGCCACTTCGACATGGGCAACCACCATTTCCCCTCACTGGCGCGCACGGCACTGGCTGAGGCCATGGCGGCCTGCACGCCGGGCGACCTGCAGTACACGGCCTATGGCTCCGGCGGTGGTGAAGCCATCGACATCGCAATCAAGTCGGCGCGTAACGCCACGCAGAAGCGCAAGATCGTCTCCATCATCCGCGCCTACCACGGTCACACCGGCCTCGCCGTCAAGGCGGGGGCTGAGCGCTTCTCCAAACTGTTCCTCTCGGAAGATCGCGAAGGCGAGTTCGTCCAGGTGCCCTTCAACGATCTGGACGCGATGGAGGATGCCTTGAGGGGCCGCGATGTGGCCGCGGTTCTGATGGAGACCATCCCGGCGACCTATGGCTTTCCCATGCCCGACGAGGGCTATCTGCCGACGGTTAAGACGCTCTGCGAGCGCTATGACGCGCTCTATATCGCCGACGAGGTGCAGACCGGCCTGATGCGCTGCGGCACCATGTGGGGCATCACCCGCTATGGCGTTGAGCCCGACATCCTGGTGACCGGCAAGGGCATCTCGGGCGGCATCTATCCCATTGCCTGCACGGTCTTGAGCGAGCGCAGCGGACAGTGGCTGAAGCAGGACGGCTTCGGCCATATCTCGACCATGGGCGGGGCAGAGCTTGGCTGTATCGTCGCCATGAAGGTCTTGGAGATCACCCAGCGCCCGCAGGTGGCCCTGATGGTGCGCTACATCTCCGACTTTCTGCGCGCCGGTCTGGATCAGATCCGCGACCTCTATCCCGACTTCTTCATCGGCATCCGCCAGCACGGCGTGGTCATGGGGCTGGAGTTCAATCACGCCGAGGGCGCCAAGCCGGTGATGAAGCATCTCTATCGCAACGGGGTCTGGGCGATCTTTTCGACCCTCGATCCCCGCGTCTTGCAATTCAAGCCCGGCATCCTGCTGTCGCAAGCCATGTGCGAAGAGGTCTTGGCCCGCGTCGAGGTCGCCATCGGTGCAGCCCGCGAAGAGGTCATGGGCACGGGATCGCGAAGGGGAAGATGATGGACCCGGCGGTCAAGAACCTGATCGACATCGACAGCTCCGCTGCGGCGATGCGCTCCAAGGCGGATGTCCTCCTGGAGCAAGCGCGCTGGGCGGCCCAGGTCTTCCAGCGCTACGACCGCGAGACCACCTTGGAGATTGCCGAGGCGGTCGCTCGCGTCGCCTTCGAGAAGGCAGGCGAATATGCCGAGCGCACAGTGGCCGAGACCGGCTTTGGTGTGGTCGCCCACAAGAAACTGAAGAACGAGCTGTCCAGCCGGCCCCTGGTCGACCACTACCGTGACTGGGATTTCGTCAATCCGCAGCTGCGAGAACGGGAGAAGATCGTCGAAATCCCGCGTCCGGCAGGCGTGATCTTCGCGCTGGCGCCCTCGACCAATCCCATCGCCACGGTCTATTTCAAGATCCTCTCGGCCTTGATGACCCGCAACGCCATCATCATGAGCCCGCATCCGGCCGCCCGCGAAGTTTCCGTCGATGCGATCCATAGTCTCGCCGCTGCGGCGGAGGCGGCCGGCGCACCGACGGCGGTGATACAAGCCATCGAAGCGCCCAGCCTGCCGCTGATCGACGAGTTCATGCGCTCACCCAAGACTGACGTGATCCTGGCGACCGGCGGAACCGCCATGGTGCGCGCGGCCTATTCCTCGACCAATCCGGCGATCGGCGTAGGGCCGGGCAATGCGCCGGTCTTCGTCGATGCCAGCGCCGACTTGGGCCAAGCCGCCAAGCACATTGTCGAGAGCAAGGCCTTCGACAACTCGATCCTCTGCACCAATGAGTCGGTCCTGATCACCCTGGCCGAGACCGAGCAGGCCCTTCGTCGCGAGATGAAGAAGGCCGGTGCCCATATCTGCGGTCCTGAGGAGACAGAGGCCTTACGCCGCCTGCTGTTCCACGAGCGCGGCTTCAACGTGGAGATGTTAGGCCGTGACGCCACCTGGATCGCCGAGCAGGCCGGGATCAAGGTTCCGGCCAAGACCAAGGTGCTGCTGGCACCGATCCACCTGATCGGCCAGGACGAGCCGCTGTCGCGCGAGAAGCTCTGCCCGGTGCTGGGCTTCTACGTGGCCCGATCAAAGGCGCAGGCCTTGACCCAAGCGCGCCAGCTGCTGCGCTTCGGCGGTGCCGGGCATTCGGCAGCCGTGCACGCCCGCGACCAGCGCACCGTCTTGGACTATGCCCAGGCCGTCGAGGTCTATCGCGTGGTGGTCAATGCCCCCTGCAGTCAGGGTGCGGCCGGCTTCGCCACCCACCTGGCGCCCAGCTTCACCATCGGCACGGGCTTCTTCGGTCGCTCTTCCATCGGCGAGAACATCGGCCCGCAGCATCTGGTGAGTTGGACCCGCGTCGCCTGGCACAAGGAGGCCGGGGACATTCTGGATCCCGCATTGCTCTCAAGCTTGCACCATCCCGGCCCGCTGCCGGAGGCACCCTCGGACGGGGTGCCGGGCAAGACCCGGCCGCGCCATCAGCAAAGGCCGGTGGCGGCCTCCCAATCAGACGACAGCCTGCGCGCGGAGATTCGGCGGATCATCGCCGAAGAGCTACGCGCGGCCTTAAAGGGCTAGACCATGGCAGAGCTTCGCTCCTTCCTCTTCTTGGACCGCCTGCAGCCGCAGACGCTCTGCTACATGGCGACCTGGATGCGCGGCACCCTGCCCCGCGCCAATGTCGCCGCCCAGATCGTCGAGGTGGCGCCCGGCCTGGACATCGAGGCCCTGACCGATGTCGCGGTCAAGCACGCCGAGGTGCAGGCCGGCATCCTGGTTGTCGAGCGGCAGTTCGGCTATCTGGAGTTCCACTCACGCTCGACCTCACTGCTGAAGGCTTCGGCCGAGGCCGTCTTGGATCACCTGGGTGCCCGCGCCGAGGATGCGACACCACCAACCATCCTGGCCTCCAAGATCGTGACCCGCGTCGACCACCAGCACGCCTTTCTGATCAATCGCAACAAACTGGGCTCCATGCTGCTGGGCGGCGATTCTCTCTACGTCATGGAGATGCAGCCGGCCTCCTACGCCGTAATCGCCGCCAACGAGGCCGAAAAGGCCGCCAACATCAAGCTGATCGACTACCGCATGATCGGCGCCACGGGCCGGGTCTATCTGGCCGGCCGCGAGGACGAGATCCGCAATGCGCGCGACGCCGCGGAAGACGCGCTGCGGTCGTTGGGAGCGCGCTAGGGATGGCCAAGGGGATCATAACGCTGCGCGCAGCATCCCAACACAGCGGTGAGTGCTAGCCGATGGATCATGACATCCGCAGCCTGATCCGCCAGGTCCTGGCCGAAGAGCTGGCGAAGCTGCGCCCCGCCGCCAATGCACCGCCGCGCGAGGAACGCGTGCGCATCGCCGACGACCGTGACCTGGAGCGCTTCGTGCGCCGCCTGATGACCCTGAGCGCCGATGCCGACACCAGACGTGCCATCGAAGAGGGACGCCTGGTCTTTCGGCTCGGTAGCGGCGGCGCTGTGCCCACAGCCAGCAGCGCGACCGGCGGCAGTCAACGGATCGACAAGGGCTTTATCTCAGAGCGCCAGGTCGATGCCCTACCCTCCGGGACCAGGGTCTTGCAGATCGGCAAGGCGGTTCGCCTGACCCCGCTCGGCCGCGACCGGCTACGCCAGCGCGGAATCGCAATCGAGAGGAGTGAGCGATGATCAAGGGACGCGTGGTCGGCCGGGTCTGGTCGACGAAGCGCATCGAGACGCTGCCGCAAGGCGCACTCCTGGAGGTGGAGGTAGAGAATGGGTCGCACCTGGTGGCTTTTGACCCGCTGGGCTGCGGCACCGGGGAGACCGTGTTGATCACCCAGGGTTCTGTCGCCGCGGCCTTCTTCGAGAAGGTCAAGGCGCCGGTCGATGCCCTGATCATCGGCTCCATCGACGAGACGAGTTAGAACCGGGGGCGGAGGCCCCCTTCAAAGATTGACCCTTTGAGAGAGAGGAGTTGAGAAGCATGGCAAACCAAGCAATCGGAATGATCGAGACCAAGGGTTTCGTGGCCGCGCTGGCCGCTGCCGACGCCATGGTCAAGGCCGCCAATGTCGCCATCGTGGCGCGTGAGGAGGTCGGCGACGGCCTGGTCTCCGTGGTGATCCGCGGCGATGTCGGGGCGGTCAAGGCCGCGACCGAGGCCGGTGTCGAGGTGGCGAACCAGGTCGGCGAGCTGGTCTCAGTCCATGTGATCCCGCGCCCGCATCCGGATCTGGCCAAGCACTTCGCTGCTGCCGGCGCCGAGTAAGGACCAGGCCCCGGCCATGGCCAGAGCAACGCGCGCACGCAAGACCAAGAGCGCGGCCCCCAAGGCCGAGCTCAGGGTCTATCTGCCGATCGCCGATCTGCAGCCGCAGTTCGCGGCCTATCTCTCGACGCCATTGCGCGCGCGGGGCTATCCGCCCCAAGAAGGCGAGCACAGCCTGATCATCGAGGTGGCCCCGGCACTTGCCATCCACCGCGTGGTCGACCTGGCGCTGAAGGCTGGCGGCGATCTGGAGCCGGGCATCCTCTTTACCGAGCGGCAATTCGGCGTGCTGGAGCTGCACAGCGACGACGCCCAGGCCCTGACAGCCGCCGGCGAGGCGGTGCTGACCGGGATCGGTGCCAAGGCCGGCGACCAGTTGGCGCCCAAGACCCTCTTCACCGATATCATCGAGGATCTGGCCGACAGCCACGCGATCATCCTGAATCGCACCCGCGAGGCCTCAATGATCCTGCCGGGCCAGTCCTTGCTGGTCTATGAGATGGCGCCCGCCCTCTTCGCCGCGGTGGCCGCCAACGAGGCTGAGAAGGCCGCCCCCGGCGTCACCCTGGTGGATGTCCAGATGATCGGTGCCTCGGGCCGTGTCTTCCTGGCCGGCAAAACGGCGGAGCTGAAGGAGGCACAAGCCCGCATTGCCGCCACCTTGGAGGAGGTCGAGGGCCGCCCCGGCTAAACCGAAGAAGGAGGGAGGTTCCATGTCCCAAGGTGCCAATCGCTGGCGACGCTTCGCCGATTGGGACGAGCGCCCCCTCCGCCTGGACAACTTCGCGGCCGAGGACCCGGCCAACGGCTTCGCCGCCTTCTCCTCCCCCGCCGATCCCAAACCTGCCGTTGCCGTGAAAGCCGGCGAAGTCGTCATGATGGATGGCATCGCCGCCGCCGACTTCGACATGATCGACCTCTTCATCGCCCGCTATCACCTGACCCGGCAATCACCGAAGAGGCCATGGCGATCCCGGCCGAAGAACTGGCTGGCATGCTGGTCGATCCGAAGGTGCCGCGTGTCGACCTGGTGCGCCTGGCGCACGGCCTGACACCGGCTCGCCTGGCCGAAGTCGTGGCCCAGCTCTCGGCGTTGGAAATCGCCTTCTCCTACGCCAAGATGCGCGCGCGCAAGACGCCGGGCAATCAGGGCCATGTGACCAACGCCAAGGATGACCCGCTGCAATTGGCCGCCGATGCGGCGACCGCCGTCGCCCTTGGTTTCGATGAGATCGAGACCACCATGCGGGTCTCGCGCAACGCCTGGTCCAATGCCTTGGCCTGCTGTGTCGGCGCCGCAGTCGGCCGCTGGGGAACCCTCTTCCAATGCTCCAGCGAAGAGGCCGAGGAGCTGAGAATCGGCATGGCCGGCTTCACCAGCTATGCGGAAACGGTCTCGGTCTATGGCACCGAAAAGGCCTTCATCGACGGCGACGACACGCCCTGGTCCAAGGCCTTCCTGGCAGCTGCCTATGCCTCGCGCGGGATCAAGATGCGTTGCACCTCAGGTGCCGCAGCAGAACTGCTGATGGGCTTTCACGAGGCAAAGTCCCTGCTTTATCTGGAAACCCGCTGCCTCTGCTTACAGCGGGCTATGGGGGTGCAGGGCACGCAAAACGGCGGCATCGACGGCGCACCCCTGACCGCCTCGATCCCCGGCGGCATGCGTGAGCTGATGGCGGAGAACCTGATCGCCGTCTGGCTCGACCTGGAATGCGCCTCGGGCAACGACGCCCGGCCGACCGAATCGGAGATCCGCGTCGGTGCCAAGATCATCCCCTACATGCTGGCGGGTTCTGACCTGATCTGCTCGGGCATGGGCTCGATCCTGAAGTACGACAACTCCTTCAACCCCTCACTGCTGAATGGCGAGGAGATCGAAGACTATCTGGTTCTACAGCGCGACTTCGAGACCGACGGCGCGCTGACGCCGCTGGACGAAAGCCAGGTGCTGGACCTGCGCCGACGTGCTTTGGAGGCGCTCTCGGCCGTCTTCGAAGAGCTGGATCTCGATCGTCCCAGTGCGGCGATGAAGGAAAGCGTGGCCTTGGCCTCCGGATCGGCCGAGACCCGGAGCTACACGGCCGGCCAGGTCGCTAAGATCTCGGAGGCCATAGAGACCCGCGGCATCACCGTGGTCGATGTCATCCACGCTCTGGCCAGGCGCGGCTTCCGCGAAGAGGCTGAGCACCTCTTGAAGCTGGTTCGGCTCAGGGTTTCCGGCGACTATCTGCAGACCTCGGCCTTGGTGCGTGAAGGCAAGATCCTCTCGGCGATCAACGATCCCAACGACTATCAAGGCCCCGGCAGCGGCTATCGCCTGAACGAGGCCCGGCGGCAGGAGATCAACGCCATCCGCGAGGTCTTGGATCAAGAGACCGTGCTGCGCGATGCCGCCCGCTTTCAGAAGGACGAGGCCAGCCGCATCCGCTATCGCGACCTGGGTGAGGCCGAAGCCGGCAGCGACCCGCTGGAGGTCATCATCGGGATCAGCCCCGCCTTCGGCGACAAGCTCTACCGCAGCCTGGCCGGCCACTCGCTCTCCGAAGTCCTGGGCGCCTTGAAGAGCGGGATCGAAGCCAGCGGCGGCATAGCCCGCATCCTGCGCTTCCGCCACACCGCCGATACCTCCTTCCTGGGTCTCAGCGCCGCCAGCCTGGCCGGCTCCGGCGTTGGCATCGGGATTCAGGCCAAGGGCACGGCCGTCATCCATCAGAAGGGGCGCCTGCCGCACAACAACCTGGAGCTCTTCTCCAACGCGCCGATCACCAGTCTGGAGCACTATCGTCGTTTCGGCGAGAACGCCGCCGCCTATGCCAAGGACGAAGCACCCGAGCCTGTGGTGGTGCCGACCAAGGGTGAGGCCCTGGGTGCCCGCCACCACGCCCGCGTCGCGCTCATCTACGCAATCGAGACCGAGTTGACCGAGGAAGGCGCCGCCCCGCTGGAGGTCGAGGCCACCTGGCTGGATCGCCGCGGCCCATGAGCCCGAAGAAACCAGGCATCGCCGACTATCCCCTGGCGGAAAAGCGCCCCGATCTGGTTCAGGGCGCTGAGGGTCAGCCCCTCGACGCCCTCACCCTGGAGGCGCTGGAGGCCGGCCACATCGGCATGGCGGACCTCAGCATCACCCCAGAGGCCCTGCGCCAACAGGCCGCCATCGCGCGCGATGCCGGTCGCGCGACCTTAGCCCAGAACTTCGAGCGCGCGGCCGAGCTAGTCGCCGTTCCGCAGGACCTGGTGATGCAGATCTATGAGCTGCTGCGTCCAGGCCGCGCCAAGGACAAGGCCGAGCTTCTGGCGATGGCAGAGCGGCTGCGTGCCGACTATGAAGCCGACACCATGGCCAGCTTTCTCGAGGAAGCGGCCGCGGTCTATGAGGAACGTGGGCTCTTTACCTACCGGTTTTGACGCAGCGCAGCTACGGCCGCAAACCCGTGGGTCGAAAGTTGGCGATCGTGGCGCATGGCGGGTGTAAGCCAAACTTGCAGTCTTTCTGTGTTGTAGCGAAGGTCGGCTTTATGGTGCAGCAGTATAGCAATGGATGAAATCGTGCTCAGCGCAGCAACTGACTTCTCATCCGAGACCCTGCGCGATGCAATGAACGCGGCCTTTTCTGACTATCAGATCCCCATGCATCTGACACCGTTAGGGTTCAACCAGATGATGCAGCAACGCGGTTTGGACCGAAGTGCGTCGAAGGTGGCTGTCGTGGGTGGCGCGATCGCTGCGTTCTGGTTCGTTTCGATCAGGGGTGATGCGGCCTATCTGATCTCAAGTGGCACAAGACCCACATTTCGCGGCGAAGGGCTATCCACAAGGATTGCGCAGGCCGTGTTGGAAGAGCTGCGCGCAGCCAAGGTGTTGTCCTTGCAGGCGGAGGTGCTGGAGAGCAACGAGATCGCACAGCGGCTTTACGCGCGCATCGGGATGACGCAAAAGCGGCGCTTGGGCTGCTGTAGGATCTCCCACATGCTACCGGCGGCACATCATGATACAGAGGTTCAGGAGCGCCCGTGGTCGGACATCCAGAGACATGCGGCCTCTTTGCGTGATTGGTTCCCGTCGTGGCAGAACAGTGATGCATCACTCTCCGCGCTTGGCGAAGACATCGCTTGTCTTTGCGCAACAAGGGCAGGTGAGATCATCGGTTTCGTTGCTCTCATCAAAGGAACAAACACTGTCGCACAGATTGCAGTGGCACGGGGCTATAGACGAACTGGCGTTGGTCGCGCGTTAATCAGAGCCGCGATGCGATACGCTTCAGGTCAGCCTCTTCGGGTGATCAACTATTCTGCCACCGACAAGAGCTTCGTGGCGTTTCTCGAGGCGCATCAAGCGCAACCGACGGAGGGTCAGTTTGAGCTTCATGTGTGCCTGTAATACCGTCGGTCATTGACGATGACCGACGGTTTAATCCTTACTCTGCTGGCGATAGTGCCGCTTGGCCTTGGCGCGGTTGCCGCAGACCGCCATGGAGCACCAGCGGCGCCGGCCGGTCGGGCTGTCGTCCAGGAAGAGCCAACCGCAACGCTCGCCCGGGCAAACCTTGAGTTGCGTGAGGGCATCGGTCAGCAGCAACTCGCCGGCCGACTGCGCCACCAAGCTCAAGACGGCCGTGACACTGGCTTCAGCCAGATGCGGGCGTCCGTCTGACCCGCGCTGCAAAGTCGCCGGAGCAGCGCGGAAGGCATCAAGGGCGGAGAGGTCGGGCGCGCCATCAGCGTCTTTGGGGACGAAACAATGGCGCAGCAGGAGGCGCAGCCGCTGCGCCTCGCCGATCTCCCCAGTCAATCGCGCCTCGGCAAGCAAACCCTGACGGTAGGACCAGATCGCAAGCTCCTGAGGTGCGGAAAGACGATCGTCCACCGGCTGTCCATCCAGCCAGTTGGCCGTGTTGACGAAGTCCAGGCAAAGGCGCCCACCCATGAAGGGCAGGACATCCATAGAGTGCACCAGCCGCGGCCCCTGCGACACCTTCGGTTACTCCCTTGCAATTGCCTCTGACAGGCGGATCAGTCGGGCGCCATGAGCCCGCGTCCCGTCACCCGCAAGGTCGTCGCAGGTGATTCCACTTGGTCACGCTCTGCTCTAGCCTAGCCCGAGCTTAACCCAATTGAAGGTTAGATGGGGATGGATGGCAAGGACGTGATCTTCACCGCCGCAGGGATCAGGCGGGGATTGGCGAAGATGTCTCCTCTGGCGCTCTTCGTCATTCCCTTTGGTGCCGCCTTCGGTGTCGCCGCCCTGGAGCAGGGTATGGAGGCCTGGGCCGTGGTGGTCATGAGCGCCACCAACTTCGCCGGAGCCTCACAGTTTGCCGTGCTGGAGCTCTGGTCGTCGGAGGTACCGCTGATCCCCCTGATCCTCATCACCTTCGCGGTCAATTCGCGCCATCTGCTGATGGGGGCAGCGCTGGCCCCTTGGATGCGGCCCATCGGCTGGCCCAAGACCCTGGTCACCGCAGCGGTCACCACCGATCCCAACTTTGCACTGGTGACCGCAGCCCGCCAGAAAGGCGAGCGCGACGTCGGCATGCTCTTGGGCGCCGGCCTTGCCCTCTATACAGCCTGGAGTCTGGGTACCTTGCTGGGTGTCGGCCTGGGCAGCACCATCGGCGATCCCCGGGCGGCCGGCATCGACGTGCTGCTGCCAAGCTTCTTCACCGCCCTTCTGATCGGTCTCTGGCGCGGCAGAGGAAGTGCCGCCCCCTGGCTCGTCGCGGGTGTCGTCGCTCTTCTCGCCCATCACCTGATCCCGGGCCACTGGCACGTGGTGCTGGGCGGATTGGCCGGCGGCCTGGTCGGAGCACTCCGTCGTGGCGCTTAGCGTCGATGTCCCGACCGGGCTGCTGATCATGGCCTTGGTCACCTACGCGACCCGCATCGGCGGCTTTCTCATTATGGTTTGGATTCCGCTGTCACCACGTGTGGAGCGCTTCCTGGACGCACTCTCGGGCTCGGTCATGGTGGCCCTGGTTCTGCCCATGGCGCTTAGCGGTGATCTGGCGATCAAGCTCGCCATTGCGATCGCTGCTGTCACCATGCTGATCACGCGCAACGTTGTTGCGGCCATCTCCGCCTCTTTGCTGGCTGCCTTCCTGCTGAGGAGCCTTCTCTAGCATGCAAGTAATCCGCATTCCTCTCTAGACCGGCGAAAGGGCTTGCACAGAAAGGGTTTAGCATAACCAGCGCGCTTGACCGTCGGGCCGGGCCTCTGGCACGCTCTGGGTCTGCGCATTGGGGACCGCCTGGGGAGGAGGCGGGCTCGACCAAGATGCAAACAAGCCCGCAGTGACGGGCGATCTTGGGGAAGATGGCTGGCACGCGCAGGGGAGGCAAAGCAAAGATATGACAAAATCAGAGCTAATTCAGCGCATTGCACAACGCTATCCGCAGCTCTATCAGCGCGATGTCGAACGGATCGTATCGACGATCTTCGACGAGATTACCGACGCTCTGGTCGCCGGCAATCGGGTAGAGCTGCGCGGTTTCGGCGCCTTTTCAGTGCGCCACCGCAATGCCAGGACAGGGCGCAACCCGCGCACCGGCGATGCGGTCGCGGTGGAAGACAAGGTCATTCCCTTCTTCAAGTCCGGTAAGCTGCTGCGTGAAAGACTGAACGCCGAGTAGCTTTCGCGGGCGCGGGAAGAGCGTTAAACTCCGCCCGTCAAGAGAGGCTCACCACAGCGCGGAAGGAACAGCCGTGGCGCTCATCGGTTTTATCTGCATGATCATCTTCATCGTCGTGATCGTCATCATGACGGTGGTGAACACCCATAGCGTTGATCTTCACACCTGGCCGCCACTGCAAAGTTTCCCCGTTCCGCTTTGGACCGTGGGCCTGGCGCCGCTGATCTTCGGGGCGCTGATCGGGCTGTTGGTCGGAATGAGCAGTGGTGGCGCGGCACGGCGCCGCGCCCGTGAAGAGCGGCGACGGGCCGATCAGTTGCAGCGCCAGTTGGCCGCAGCGCAGCGTGTTCCACCCAGCGAGCCCCCCTCGGTCCCGGCCGCCCTGCCGCCGGCAATGAGCGATGCCAATCAGAACCAGTTGACCAGCCAGCAGGCGCGCTAGTTTAGGCCGACAACCCAAACAGGTAGGCCTGCGCGAAGGCGCGGATAAGGTCATGCGCCAAGCGCTCCTCAACAACCTGATTTCGCTCTGTTCAAATCCGCCGAGTATCAGCTAGAAGATTTGCTCGCAGCCAAATTGGCCCTCAGTCGGATTGAGGAGACGCGCTCCGAGCGCTCGACGAGCCTGCCAAGGGTAGGGTCGGGCTTCCGCCTGGGCTGCCGCAAGGGGTCGGATCACGTGACCGCTTTCGGCCCTTTTTGCCCAGGAGGAAACTATGCAGCCGCACGAACGCATCTTCGTCGCCCTCGACACCACCGATATCGAACGCGCCCAGCGCCTGGTCGCCGCCACCAAAGGCCTGGTCGGGGGCTATAAGGTCGGTAAGGAGTTCTTCACCGCCCACGGTCCGCAGGGCGTGCGCAACGTGGTCGGCGCCGCCCCCCTCTTCCTGGACCTGAAGTTTCACGACATTCCCAACACCGTGGCCGGCGCCATTCGCGCCGCCCGCACCCTCTCGCCGCGCTTCATCACTGTGCATGCGGCCGGCGGTCCGGCCATGTTGCAAGCCGCCGCGGAAGCAGCCCAGCAGGCCGGCAGCCAACGTCCGCGGATCCTGGCGGTCACCGTCATGACCAGCCTGGACGACAGCGATCTCAGCGCCGTGGGGCAGCATCCACCGGTCCAGGCCCAGGTCGCCAGGCTCGCCAGGCTGGCAGCCGACAGCGGCACCGACGGGGCGGTCTGCAGCCCGCTTGAGGTCAGCAGCCTGCGCGGCCTGATGCCGGATGGCTTTACCCTGATGGTGCCCGGCGTGCGTCCGGCCTGGGCCTCCTCAGGCGATCAGAAGCGCATCATGACACCGGCCGACACCCTGGCGTTGGGCGCCGACCACATGGTCATCGGCCGTCCCATCACAGCCGCCGAGGACCCGGCCGCCGCCGCCAAGCGCATTGTGGAAGAGCTGGAGGGTTAAATCCGCGCCCGGAAGAGGCGTGAGAGGAGCATGAGGGCGAGGCCCAGGACGCCCAGGTCCAGCAGGGCCGGCTGTTGGATAACCGGGAAGGCCACATCTTCCCAGGTCCAGGGGGCTATGTGGCGGACCAAGGCCGGCTCCAGCAAAAGCAGGCTGTCGCGATGCAGCAGGGCCCAGATGTCACCCAAGGAACTCAGCTGAAATTCGCCCTCACCGGCCCAGCGGAGCAGGTCCCAGAGCAGAGTGCCGACCGCAGCGGCAAGCACGATCAAGCCAAGCCAGAACAGCAGGATACGCAGCAAAGGATACTCCCCGGATCGATCTGCGGCGGTCGCCTGGACAAGCCTCTCGACTAACCGCCATTGCCTAGGCTCTGCTAGCCGAAGCGGTCCGCCCGCCCTATGCGACGGAGCGGCACGCTAAAAGAAAAAGGCGGCCGGAATGTGTCCGGCCGCCGCAACAAGAGGTTTTGCTTCAGGTCAGTTGCCCGAGCTCTGCTCGAAATCCATGCCCTTGGCCGCGCGATCGGCCAGCAGCTGGGTCAACCAATCGGGATCCATCTCCGGCACGGAGGAGAGCAGCAGATCCGTGTAGGGATCATGCGGCGGCGTGAAGATGTCGTTCTTCTCACCCTTCTCCACCACCTTGCCCTGCTTCATCACCACGACCTCGTCGGCAATGGCACGCACCGTTGCCAGATCATGGGTGATGAACATGTAGGCCAGGCCGAACTCGCGCTGCAGACGGTCCAGCAGGCGCAGAATGCCTTCTGCCACCAGCTGATCCAGGGCCGAGGTGACCTCGTCGCAGATGATCAGCGAAGGCTCGGCTGCCATCGCCCTGGCGATGCAGATGCGCTGCTTCTGTCCACCCGAAAGCTCGCTTGGAAAGCGATCGATGAACTGATCGGGTTCCAGCTCGATCTCGTGCAGCAAATCGCGGATGCGCTCAGTCTTCTGCTTCCCGGTCATGCCCAGATAGAACGTTAGAGGCCGACCGATGATATCGCGGATCTTGGTCTTCGGATTAAGCGCCGTGTCCGGCATCTGGTAGATCATCTGCATGTGACGCAGCTGATCGCGCGGACGGTCCTTGGTTGCCGCGGCCAGCTTTTCGCCGCGATAGAAAACCTCGCCCTTCTTCGGCGGCAGCAAGCCGGTGATGCAGCGCGCTGTGGTCGACTTGCCCGATCCACTTTCGCCCACGACAGCCACGGTCTGCTTCTCATGCACCGCAAAGGAGACGTCCCACAGCACCGGCACGTCGCCATAGGCGGCATCGACACTCTTGATCTCGATGATCGGCGTCATGCCCGCCTTGTGTTCGAAGGGCTCCGCCTTCTGGAAGGAACGCACGGCCCAAAGCGACTTGGTGTAGTCCTCCTTGGGATCGCCCAGCATGGAGCGAGTGTCCGATTCCTCGACCAGATTGCCGTAACGCAGCACCATGATGCGGTCGGCCATCTGCGCCACGACCGCGAGATCGTGGGTGATGTAGATGGCCGCCGTGTTGAACTGCTCCACGGCGTCGCGAATAGCCGCCAAAACCTCGATCTGGGTCGTCACGTCGAGCGCCGTGGTGGGCTCGTCGAAGACGATCAGATTGGGCCGGCAGGTCATCGCCATGGCGGTCATCGCACGCTGCAACTGCCCGCCCGAGACCTGATGGGGATAGCGGAAGCCGATCTCGTCCGGATTGGGCAGCCGGATGCGGGTATAGAGCGCGACCGCGTCACGCTCTGCATCCGACCGGCTCATCACATTGTGCTGCAGCGGCGTCTCGATGGTCTGCTCGATCAGCTTGTGCGCCGGGTTGAAGGAGGCTGCCGCCGATTGGGCGACATAGGCGATGGAGGAACCACGCAGTTTGCGCAAGGCCTCGGGATCGCCGTTCACCAGCTCTTCACCCTCGTACTTCACCGAACCGCCGGAGATCCGGCAGCCGTCACGGGTGAAGCCCATGGAGGCAAGCCCGATGGTGGACTTGCCCGCCCCGGACTCGCCGATCAGGCCCAGCACCTCACCCTTATGCAGGGTGAGGTCGATGCCGTGCACGATCTCGTTCCACTCGTCACCGCTGCGCCCTTCGATGCGCAGGCCCTTCACCTCAAGGAGGATTTCCTGATTGCTCGTAGACATGGGGTCTCCTCCTCTACTCTTTCAGACCGCTGGAGCGATGCAGCATCCAGTCGACGACGAAGTTGACGGCAACGGTCAACAGCGCAATCGCGGCTGCAGGCAACAGCGGGGTGATGTCGCCGAAGGTGATCAGGGTGGCGTTGTCACGCACCATGGATCCCCAGTCGGCGGTCGGCGGCTGGATACCGAGGCCCAGGAAGCTCAGGGCCGCGATGAAGAGGAAGACGAAGCAGAAGCGCAGTCCGAACTCAGCCACCAGCGGGGCCATGGCGTTCGGCAGCACCTCGTGGCGGATCTGGTACCAAAGGCCCTCGCCGCGCAGCTTCGCCACCTCGACATAGTCCATCACCACGATGTTCATCGCCACGGCTCTCGCCAGTCGGAACACACGGGTCGAGTCGAGGACCGCGATCACCAAGACCATATTGATCAGGTTGGTGCCGAAGATGGTCAGCAGCAGCAGTGCGAAGATCAGCTGCGGGATGGCCATCAGCACGTCCATGACGCGGCTTAGGAACTGATCCAGGAAACCACCCAGGGAGGCTGCCAGGAGCCCCAACAGCCCGCCCAGGAAGAAGGCGAGGAAGGTGGTCACGATGGCGATCGCGACGGTGTTCTGCGCGCCATAGAGCAGACGCGAGAACATGTCACGACCCAGGTTGTCGGTTCCCAGCAGATACTCGCCACCCCAGGGCTCGTACTCGTAGCCGACCACTTCGGTTTCTCCGAAAGGCGCAAGCACCCCGGCGAAGATCGAGACAAAGATGTAAGCCGCGATCACGATCATGCCGAACCAGGCGGTCAAAGGCGCCTTCTTCAGCTCTTTCCAGAAGTCTTTCATGGCGCCGCTTACCTCGGATGTAGGAGGCGCGGGTTGCTCACGATGGAGAGAACATCCGCGGTCAGGTTGAGGAGGATATAGGTGGCGGCAAACACCAGGCTACAGGCTTGCACCACCGTGATGTCACGCTTGGCCACCGAGTCGACCAGCAGCTGACCCAGGCCCGGATAGACGAAGACCACTTCGACCACCACCACGCCAACGACCAGATAGGCCAGGTTCAAGGCCACCACGTTGATGATCGGCGCCAGCGCGTTCGGCACGGCATGGTGCACGATGATGCGTCGGGCCGGGATGCCCTTCAGGCGCGCCATCTCGATATAGGGCGAAGCCAGCAGGTTGATGATGGCGGCCCTGGTCATGCGCATCATATGCGCCGTCACCACCGCCGTCAGCGTCAAGGCCGGCAGCAGGGTGCGATAGACCTGATCGAAGAAGCCCGTATCCGCCCCGATGTTCGAGATCGAGGGGAACCATCCGGCGTTGACCGACAGGAAGAGGATTAGGATGTAGGCAACGAAGAACTCCGGGAAGGAGATCGCCGAGAGGGTGAAGACGTTCACCATGCGATCGAAGATGGAGTTGCGATAGAGCGCTGCCAGGATGCCCAGGGTCAGAGCCAGCGGCACCGAGATCACCGCGGCAAGACCTGCCAGGAAGAGCGTGTTGCTGAGCCGAGTTCCGATCAGCTCTGAGATTTCGCGGTTACTGGCGAGCGAGCGACCGAGATCGCCGGTCAGAATATTGCCTAACCAATCGAAGTATCGCGTGTACCAAGGCAGATCCAGCCCAAGCTGCCTACGGAAGGCTGCCACCGTTTCCGGTGTCGCCGATTGTCCCAAGATCTCCTGTGCCAAGTCGCCTGGCAGCATTTCCACTGCGGCGAAAATGATCACCGAGACCACGAACAGCGTCACGAGCCCTAAGCCCAGCCGCTGTAAGGTCATTTTTAGAATCGGGTGCATTCTTGCGGCGCGGCCGCCCCCCTCCTGTTGCTAGTCAAATCAATCCGACGGCGTTGCCCGCCGCTTTGTCATGCGTCGCCCGCAAGCGACCTATGCGCCTTGAGACTAAGCGCGCGTCGGAGTGGCTGGCAAGGCGCCAATCACCCCACGGCGTTGATAAGCAAGAAACTGTCGCCTATGCGCATATGCCTTGCTGAACGTTCGTTGCGGCTCCAGGGACTGGCACCCAATCCCTTCGGACCCGAAACGATCATCCGCGTAGCCGGCGAGCAAAGAAAGGCAGCCCTTGGCAATCCAAGGGCTGCAGGTGAACGACTAGGAGGCGAACCACCAACGCTCGGAGAACTTCTGGCCATCCATGTCCCAGTTCGCGGCCATGCCGTCGAACTCGACGCGATCGCTCATCGCCATGACATAGTTGGAGAACATGGGCACCACGGTGCCGCCGTCGTCGCGACAGAGAGTCTGCATCTCGTGGTACATGTCACGCCGCAGATCGTTATCCAGTTCAGCACGCGCCTGCACCAGCAACTGGTTGAAGCGCTCGTTGGCCCAGTGGGTGTCGTTCCAGGGCGCGCCCTTGGCATAGGCAGTGGAGAACATCCAATCCTCGGTCGGACGTCCACCCCAGTAGCAGCCGCAGAAGGCCTTCACCAACCAGACATTGGACCAGTATCCATCGTTCGGCTCACGCACGATGTTCAAGGTGATGCCAGCCTTGGCCGCATCCTCGGAATAGAGCAAGCCGGCATCGACAGCGCCCTGGAATGCGGCATCGGCCAGATGCAGGTCTACCTTGAGATCGCTCATGCCAGCTTCCTTCAGGTGGAACTTGGCCTTGTCGGGATCAAAGCTGCGCTGCTCGAGGTCAGCCGCGTAGAAGCGGTTGGAGCGACCGATCGGATGGTCGTTACCGACCACGCCGTAACCACGCAGGATCTTCTCCACCAGCTGCTCGCGATCCAGGGCGTACTTCAGCGCCATACGCACATTGGGATCATTGAAGGGCGCCACGTCGACATGCATGGGGAAGGTGTAGTGGAGCGTGCCGGAGGCCTGCTCCAGCTTGACGCCCGGACGCCGCTTCAGCATGTGCACGGTCTTCAGATCGGGCCGGCTGATGCAGTCGACCTCGCCGGTGATCATGGCATTGGTGCGCGCCGCCGGGTCGATGATCGAGAGGAAGAGGATCTCGTCGAAATGGCCGCGGTCGCTCTTGAAGTAGTTCGGGTTCTTGGCCAGCAAGGCCCGCACGCCCGGGTCATACTCCTTGATCGTATAGGGGCCAGTGCCGATGCCCTTGCTTGGGTCGATTTTGCCGCCTTCCGCTGGCATGATGCCCAGGTGATAGTCGCTGACGATGAAGGGAAAGTCGGCATTGCCGCCATTGAGGGTGAAGATCACCGTGTGGGTGCCGTCCGACTTGATGTCGGTGATCGGATCGACGATCGGCTTGGCGGCCGAGTTGGAATCTTCGCCACGGTGATGGTTGAAGGAGGCAATGACGTCTTCCGCCGTCATCTCCTTACCGTTGTGGAACTGCACACCCTTACGTAGCGTGAAGGTCCAGGTGGCAGCGTCGGCCGAGGCCTCCCAGCTCTCCGCCAGCTCCGGCGCGAGGTTGCCGTCGGTGCCGATCTCGGTCAGGAAGTTCATGAAGGCAAAGGACATGCCGATCATGAAGTCATTCTCATAGGTGGCCGGATCGAGGTTGTCGGTGGTCGAGCCATGGGCGCAACCATAGCGCAGGGTACCGCCCTTCTTCGGCTCGGCAGCCTTGGCGGGGAGGCTCAAGGCGCCAAGACCACCCGCAGCCAGGCCAAGCGCACTGGCCCCTACCAAAACGTCGCGACGCGAGAGCGCCAAAGGCTCCCCATTCTGACCCAAAATCTTCTTTGTCATCCCAGTCGTCTCCCAGCTTGTTGAATGGTTCTTTAACAGGGGCCGGCATTCGAAGAGCAGATCGACCCTCACGTCAAGGGGATGCGGAAATTTTTAAGGGGTGATCCGCGATCACTTGCTGGAGAGGTGAGAAGCGGTGCAGATAGCACTATCCTATGACGAGGCAGCACCGTGACACTGGAATTGGCCACCCGCCCGGATTTCGACGCGACCTTTCGCCAGACTTTGAGACAGCTCTTCGCCTGGCGTCGCGACGTGCGCCGTTTCCGAACGGAACCGCTGCCTGAGGGGACTCTGGAGCGGCTGCTGACCTTTGCGGAGCTGGCCCCCTCGGTCGGCAATGCCCAGCCCTGGCGCTTCGTCGCGGTGGAGAGCGCAGAGGCACGCGCCGCGATCCGTGCAAACTTCACGACCTGCAATGCCGAGGCCCTGGCCAGCTACGCCGGGGAGCGGGCTGCGCTCTATGCCAGGCTGAAGCTGGATGGCCTTGACCAAGCACCGCTTCAGCTCGCGGTCTTTTGCGAAGAAGACTGCAGTCAGGGCCAGGGATTGGGCCGCGCCACCATGCCGGAAACCCTGGCCTACTCCGTCGTCGGCGCGCTGCATACCATCTGGCTGGCGGCAAGGGCCGAGGGCATCGGCATGGGCTGGCTCTCGATCCTCGATCCGGCGCAGCTGACTCGAGACCTGGAGGTTCCGGAGAGCTGGCGCTTCATCGCCTACCTCTGCATCGGCTGGCCCGAGGAAGAGCACATCGATCCGGAGCTGGAGCGCCATGGCTGGCAGGCCCGGACCGGGGGGAAGGGACGCCTAGAGCGCCGCTGACCGGGAAGAGCGCATAATACCGTCGGTCATTGACGATGACCGACTTTGCTCGGCGGCATAAGCAAAGATTATCGGCGGCGTAAGATAGGATCGACGGCGCTGACCCTCATCCGCAGATTCGCGGCCAGAGCTCGGAGTCGATCGGATCGCCGCGCTTCAGCTGGGGCGGGAAGTCCGGCATCTCCTGAATGCCGTCGCGAGGATGGAAGACGACGTCGTCGCCGGCCCAGCGGCTGGTGTGCGCGCGGCGGCGCCTGTCGCTGGTCTGATTGCCGGGCGCGGCATGGACGGTCAGGCCGTGGTGCACCGTGCAGTCCCCGGGCTCCAGATCGAACTGCGCGATGTCATAGGATCCGCGGCTGGCCTCGATATTCGGCACTTCGGGGATATCCTCGGTGTACTGGCCGCTACCGCTGAAGCTCGCCGGACGAAACTTCTGGCCCCAGCGGTGCGAGCCCTTGATGTACTCAACCGCACCGCTTTCGATGGTGACTGGGTCCAGCGCCAGCCAGAGGGTTGAGATCTGAAAACCGTCGATCGGCCAATAGGTCATGTCGTGGTGCCAGGGCGTCTTGGTCGTCGTGCCCGGTTCCTTGATCAGCCATTGATCGAAGAAGATGTTGACCTTGGAAGAGCGCATCAGCTGACGCGTGATCTCGGCCGCGGGGGACTCGAAGACGAAGGCCCGACAGGTCTCGTTGCGCTGCCAGATGAAGGTGTCGTGAAAGAAGCGACCTTGCTCTTTGCGGTCCTGCGCCAGCTCCGCATGCAGTTCACCGGGATGAGCCATCGAGATCTCTGCGGCCGCGCGCATCGCGTCGACCCAGTCAGGGGAGAAGACCTTACGCAAGCAGACAATCCCGTCCCGCTCGAAGGTCTCGATCTCTTCCTCACTCACGCGCCGCATCACCGAGATCCTCGCTTTTTGCTCAGTAATGCTTGTCGATGATGGCGTCATAGGCGGCAAGGGCAGCGGCATTCACCATGTCGTTAACCGTTGCACTCAGGGAGACCACCTGTGCCGGCTTCGAGAGGCCCATCAGCAAGGGGCCGATGATGTGCGCGCTGGAGAGTTCCGGCAGCATCCGGGTCACCACGCTGGCGGTATGCAGCGCCGGCATGATCAGCACATTGGCCGGGCCCGAGAGGCGGCAGAAGGGGTAGAGATCCTGCATGCGCTCATAGTTCAGCGCGATATCAGCCTGCATCTCACCGTCGTATTCGAAGTGCGGCCGGCGACGATCCAGGATCTCGATGGCCTCCCGCACGCGCACCGCCCGCTCGCCTGGCGGGTCACCGAAGTTGGAGAAGGAGAGCAGGGCCACGCGCGGCTCTTGGCCCATGGCCCGGGCTTGCTCGGCCGTCTGCTCGGTGATGTCGGCCAGCTCCTCCGCGGTCGGCAACTCATGCACCAAGGTGTCGGCCAGCAGCACGGCGCGGCTCTTGGCCACCAGCAAAGCCAGGCCGAAGACGCGCTTGCCGGGTTTGCGATCCAAGGCCCGGGTCAGATCGTCATAGACCGTGCTGAAGTTGCGGGTGAGGCCGGTGACCAAGGCATCGGCCTCACCGCAGGCCAGCATGCAGGCGGCAAAGACGTTGCGGTTTTGGTTGGCCATGCGCTGGCAATCGCGGAACAGCATGCCGTAGCGCTGCAGGCGGTTATAGAGGAACTCGGTATAGCGCTCGCTGGTGTTGGCGATCCCGGCGTTGGTGATATCGCAGAAGTCGTCAGAGAGACCCAGTTCCCGCAGTCGATCCTGCACCTGCTCCGTCCGCCCGACCAGAATGGGATGACCAAGGCCGGCCTGCCAGAAGGCATAGGCGGCACGGATGGTGCGTGCCTCCTCACCCTCGGCGAAAACGACGCGGGAGGGATGCTCGCGCACCTTCTCGACTACGGCCTGCATCACCGAGACTGTGGGGTCCAGGCGGGCCGAGAGCGTCGCCTCATAGGCATCCAAGTCGGCGATCGGCCGGCCGGCAACCCCGCTATCCATCGCTGCCTTGGCCACTGCCTTGGGCACCGCCACGATGAGGCGCGGATCGAAGGGCGCGGGAATGATGTATTCCGGGCCATAGCGCAGGCGTCGGCCGGCATAGGCACGGTCGACCTCGTCCGGCACGTCCTCGCGGGCCAGGGCCGCCAGGGCTTCGGCCGCTGCGATCTTCATCTCCATGTTGATGGTGCGCGCGCGCACGTCCAAAGCGCCGCGGAAGATGTAGGGGAAGCCCAGGACGTTGTTCACCTGGTTGGGATAGTCGCTGCGGCCGGTCGCAATGATGGCGTCGTCGCGGACCTTGCGCACCTCCTCCGGCGTGATTTCCGGATCGGGGTTGGCCATCGCGAAGATGATCGGGTTATCGGCCATGCCGGCCGCCATCTTGGGCGTCACCGCGCCCTTGACCGAGAGGCCGAAGAAAGCGTCCGCCCCCTCCAGCGCTTCGGCCAGGCTTCTGGCCTTGGTGCGCGCGGCATGGGCCGATTTCCACTGGTTCATGCGCACCGTGCGTCCCTCGAAGATCACGCCCGAGGTGTCGCAGAGCAGCAGGTTGTCATGCGGCATGCCCATGGCCTTCAAGAGGTCGGCGCAGGCAATCGCCGCCGCTCCCGCCCCGTTCATCACCAGGCGCGTGGACTTGAGGTCGCGGCCGGTCAGGTGCAGCGCGTTCAAGATGCCGGCGGCGGCGATGATGGCGGTGCCGTGCTGGTCGTCGTGAAAGACGGGGATGTCCAGCAGTTCCTTCAAACGCGCCTCGATGATGAAGCATTCCGGCGCCTTGATGTCCTCCAGATTGATGCCGCCGAAGGAGGGCCCCAGGTAGCGCACGCAGTTGACAAAGGCATCGACGTCCTCGGTTTCCACCTCCAGGTCGATCCCGTCGATGTCGGCGAAGCGCTTGAAGAGGACGGCCTTGCCCTCCATCACAGGCTTGGAAGCCAGGGCTCCCAGATTGCCCAGGCCCAAGACTGCGGTGCCGTTGGAGATGACGGCAACCAAGTTGCCCCTTGCCGTATAGTCGTAGGCCAGCGCGGGGTCTTCGTGAATCCGTTCGCAGGGAACGGCAACGCCAGGCGAATAGGCCAGCGAGAGATCGCGCTGTGTCGTCAGCGGCTTGGTCGCCCGGATCTCCAGTTTGCCCGGCCGGTCGGCCGCATGAAACTCCAAGGCCTCGCGATCGGTGATGCGCCGCGTCGTATCCATCCTCACCCCACTCTTCTGAAACCTGCATCGGACAACCCATGAACTGGGGTCCCGCGTTACTCTATCTTGCCGAGCCTGCCTGCCCTTGCCTAGAGCAGATCGCGATCAGGTGGCTTCACCTGATCACGTGAATCTGCTCTATGTTTCAGCGCTGTAGAGCAGGATTCAGACGACAAATCGTTTCGATTTGACGTCATCCTGCTCTAGGGTTGCCGCCGCCATGCCCGAGACCAAGACCGAAGCCGGCGGCAAGGCCGGCCAGACACCCTTCATGCAGCAATACCTGGCGCTCAAGGCGGATTACCAGGAAGCGCTGCTGTTCTTTCGCATGGGCGACTTCTACGAGCTTTTCTTCGAGGATGCCAGACAGGCGGCTGCCGCACTCGACATCGTGCTGACCAAGCGTGAGCAGCGGGGGGAATCGATTCCCATGTGCGGCGTGCCGGCCCATGCCCACGAGAGCTATCTGGCGCGGCTCATCCGCAAGGGTTTCAAGGTCGCCATCTGTGAACAGCTGGAAAGCCCGGCCGCAGCCAAGCAGCGTGGCTCCAAAGCCGTGGTGAAGCGTGGCGTGGTGCGCCTGGTAACCGCCGGCACCTTGACCGAAGACCACCTGCTAGAGGCCGGAGCCAACAACTATCTGGTCGCACTCGCCGAGGTCAGCGGTGCCTTCGGGCTCGGCTGGCTCGACCTCTCGACCGGCGAGGTCTTGGCAGAGGCGCTGGGCGAAGCAGAGCTGGGCGCGGCGATCGCGCGGCTGGATCCCAGAGAACTGCTGGTGTCGGAGCGCCTGCTGCAGCGCGAGAGTCTCTTCGAGACCTTTGCCGCCTGGCGCTCTGTCATGACGCCGCTGCCGCCGGCCCGCTTTGACAGTCGCAATGCCGAAGCGCGCTTGAAAGAGCACTATGGCGTCGCCGATCTGAGCGCATTCGGAAGCTTCTCGCGGCCCGAGATCTCAGCACTGGGAACCTTGGTCGATTACGCCGCACTGACGCAGAAGGGCGCCCTGCCGCACCTGTCACGGCCTTTGCGAACCGGTCTGGCCGATCGCATGGCGATCGATGCCGCCAGCCGGCGCAATCTGGAACTCTTTGAGGCTCAGGCCGGCGGGCGCAAAGGCTCTCTCATTGCCGCCATCGATTGCACGGTGACCGGGGCCGGCGCGCGAAGCTTGGCGCAACGTTTGGCAGCGCCGCTCACCGATCGCCAGGCGATCGAGGCGCGGCTGACCAAAGTAGCCTTCTTCGTGGAAGAGGCCAGCCTGCGTGAGGACCTGCGAGAGATCCTGAAGGGCGTCCCCGATCTTGAGCGTGCCTTGGCCCGGCTGACCCTGGGGCGCGGTGGCCCTCGCGACCTGGCGGCCGTTCGCCGCGTGCTGGCAGCGGCCGAGGCCTTGCCGGCCCTGCTTGCATCAGGATCAGCGCTGTACGGCGAACAGATGGGCCTCTTGGGCAGCCAGGGCGGAGTGAAAGAGCGCTTGGAACGCGCGCTGGTCGGCGATCCGCCCCTGCTGCAGCGCGACGGCGGTTTCATCAAGGCGGGCTATCATGAAGAGCTGGACCGCCTGCGCAGCCTGGGCAGCGATGCCAAAAAGCTGATCGCTGGTCTGCAAAGCCGCTACGCCAAGGAGACCGGGCTCAACACTCTCAAGATCAAGCACAACAACGTGCTGGGCTATTTCGTCGAGATCAATCCGGCGCAGGCAGACCGCCTGAGCGATCCGCCTTTCATCCACCGCCAAACCCTGGCCTCGGCGATGCGCTTTACCACCACCGAATTGGCCGAGTTGCAACGGGAGATCGCCGGGGCCGACCAGAAGGCGCTGGCCATCGAGCTCAGCCTCTTTGAGGATCTGGTCGGAGAGATCGCGGGACGGGCTGAGGTGCTGCAGGCCTGCGCCAAAACACTGGCGGATCTCGACGTCGCCAGCAGCTTGGGCACGCTTGCCGAGCGCGACGACTATGTCCGACCGCAGCTCAGCGACGATGATGCCTTCCTGATCGAAGCGGGGCGCCATCCCGTGGTCGAGCAAGCGCTGCGCCGCGAGGGCGAGCCCTTCGTTGCCAACGACTGCGACCTCTCGGCAGAACGACGGCTCTGGCTGGTGACCGGGCCAAACATGGCCGGCAAGTCGACCTTCCTGCGCCAGAACGCGCTGATCGCCATCCTGGCACAGACGGGCAGCTTCGTGCCGGCACGATCGGCCGCGATCGGCCTCGTCGACCGCCTCTACAGCCGCGTCGGCGCCGCCGACGACCTGGCCCGCGGCCGCTCCACCTTTATGGTCGAGATGGTGGAGACGGCGGCGATCCTGAACCAAGCCACCGCCCGCTCGCTGGTGATCCTGGACGAGATCGGCCGCGGAACGGCAACCTTCGACGGGCTCTCCATCGCCTGGGCCTGCCTGGAGCAGTTGCACGAGGTAAACGGCTGCCGGGCGCTCTTCGCCACGCATTATCACGAGCTGACCCGGCTGCAGGCCCGGCTGCCGCGCATGGCCAATCGCTCCATGCGGGTCAGCGAGTATCAAGGCGAGGTGGTCTTTCTGCACGAGGTGGCCTCGGGCTCGGCCGATCGCTCCTACGGCATTCACGTCGCCCGCCTGGCCGGTCTGCCCAAGGCCGTCGTCACCAGGGCGGAGGACATCCTGCGGCAGCTGGAAGCCAGCGAGCACGCCGGCGCTCTTGCGCAGCTGGTTGATGACCTGCCGCTCTTCTCTGCTGCGCAACGCAAGGCCGAACCCGCCCAGGTGGACAAGCTGCGCGAGCGTATGGCGGCCATCGATCCAGACACCTTGAGCCCACGTGCCGCTCTAGACCTCATCTATGAACTGATGACCCTGCGCTAACGCGTATCGATCCTGAGGTTCAGGTCTTGCAGTACGGCCAGGTTTGGAATCGGCGCGAAGGAGAGTTGCGACAGCCGGGCGATCGGGAAACTGCGTTCCGGCGTCGCCGAGAGGCTGACGATCAAGCCCTTGCTGCGCGTCTCGACGACCGCCTTCACAGCTTGCAGGAACTCTCTGAGGAAAGGAAAGCCACTCTCCGACTGCAGGAAGGTGGCCAACGCCGAGAGGTTTTGGCGCAGGGTCTCTTCGCTCAGCCCTTCTTGCTTGGCCAGATAGGCGAGAGCGAGGCCGATAACGCCCTCGTCCTCCAAGGTGATGGACAGCGTGCTGACGGCGCTCTCGCTCAATGAACCCAGGGGGTTCATTGGATCGATACCGTCAAGCGATAAGGACCCTGTTGCCAAACCCAGCCCCGGCACCTGCACGGCCCACTGCGGCAGATCCAGGGTCTGGCTTTCCGGGTTCAGCCGATAGGTCACCAAGGCATCGCCCGAGATCCTGGCAAGCCAAGGCGGCAGGTCCTGGTCCTCCAAGGTCAGTTCAAAGTCTTGCAGGCGCAGGTCGGTAAAGAGTGGCGGCCAATGGTCCTGGTCCAGGGCCACGACCTCAACCTTTTTGGCAAAGAGCGTAAAGGGCGGCTCTGAGGTCGTGGAGCGAAAGCTGAAATCAACCAGGTGCTTATCTTCAAGCTGATAGGAGAGGCCCTCCGGCGGCGGGTTGCTGGCCAGACTTGTCATCATGACAGCTTGGTCGCTGGCCTGAAAAGGTCCCGCCTGCCCCAAATCCAGCACCGGTTTGTCGCGACCGGAGCCAAGCGAGAAATAGGCAACCAGCACAATGCCGATTGCCACTGCGAGCATGACCAGCAGACACAAGGGCACGATCCTGCCCGTCATCGACTGCGCGTCTGACCTCACCGATCGCTCCTGTCGTCTCAGAATCCCTCGATCGCCATCGTTCGTCTCTATACCGGATTTTTCCTCCGGATGCCTTCGTTCCTGCACGATGGGACAATCGTCCCTAGTTCGCCGCAAGAAACGGGCAGCAATTTGACGATGGTGATTGGCAACTTGTTTTTGCGGGCCCTCCTGTTTCGCTGTCCAGGGCCATCCTTAGCAAGAGGAGAAGTCGAGAAAACCCGCAATGGCCGCTATGCCGCAAGCGCGATGACGGGCTGTGACTGGGACCATCAGCCCCTTTGCAAGCTGGCAGAGAGCGGCGAGAAGGGCTTGTAATGCACCCTTGGGAGGCCGACCCTTTAGGTATGAGCAAGAGCGAGCCAAAGACAGCGGAGGAGAAGGAGGCCGGTAAAGTCCTGCCCCTCAAGCGCGGGCAGATCGTGCGTCGCTCTACCTTGCTGCGGCGCCTGGATGAGCTGCGCCGTGCCTCAGACCGCGGCGTGCCGGAACGCCCGCAGGTTCTGGAGCTGATGCGCGAAGCCTTGGATCAAGGGCGCCAGCGCCTGAGAGATCGCTTTGAGGCCGGCGTCGGTGGCATCGAGACCGTGCGCGGCTATGCCCATCTGGTCGACCAGATTCTGCGCGTGCTCTACGATCACGCGGCAGACGACCTCTATCCCAGTCCCAATCCCTCCTCTGGCGAGCACCTGACCGTGGTCGCAGTTGGCGGCTATGGACGCGGCGAGCTTGCCCCCTTCTCCGACTTGGACCTGCTTTTCCTCTCGCCTTACAAGCGCACGGCGCGGGTCGAGCAGATGGTCGAGACCATCCTCTATTTTCTCTGGGATCTGGGCTTCAAGATCGGGCAGGCCACACGCACCGTCGATGACTGCGTGCGCCTCGCCAAGAAGGACCAGACGATCGCCACCAACCTATTGGACGGTCGCTACATCTGGGGCGAGCAGACGCTCTATCGCAGCTTCAAGACCCGCTTCAATAAAGAGGTCCGCCAAGATGCGCCCTCCCGTTTCGTCCAAGCCAAGCTGGAAGAGCGCGACCAGCGACACGTCAAGACCGGCGGCTCGCGCTACTCCCTCGAGCCACACATCAAGGACGGTAAGGGCGGCTTGCGAGACCTACAGACCTTGCTGTGGATCGCCAAGTTCGCGCACGGCGTCGCCAGTTTCGCCGAGCTGCAAGAACGCGGCCTGGCCACCAAGGGTGAGGTGCGGACCTTCGAGAAGGCGGAACACTTCCTTTGGACTCTGCGTTGCCACCTGCACTACCTGACCGGACGCGGCGAAGAGCGGCTGACCTTCGATCTTCAGGCCCAGATCGCACCGCGTATGGGCTATCGCCGCCATGCCGGGACCAAGGCGGTCGAACGCTTGATGCGGCATTACTTCTTGGTGGCCAAGGATGTCGGCAGCCTGACCCGCCTGATCTGCGCCGAGCTGGAGGCCAAGAGCAACCGCAGGCTTCGAGACCGCCTGCCGCCTCTGCTGCGTAAGCGCTTCGAGTGCTTCCGCATGAAGGCAGGGCGGCTCACGATCGAGGACAGGAAGCTCTTCAAGGACGAGCCGCTGCAGATGCTGCGCCTCTTCCGGGTGGCGCAGCAGCATGATCTGGAGATCCACCCCGAAGCGCTGCGCTGGGTCACTATGAACCTGCGCCTGATCGACGGCCTGCGCGAGGACCCGGAGGCCGGGAAACTCTTCCTGCAGATGCTCTGTCACAACGAACGCGGTGAAGAGGCCCTCAGGCGCTTGAACGAAGCCGGTGTCTTGGGCCGCTTCATTCCCGATTTCGGGCGCATCGTCTCGCAGATGCAATTCAACATGTACCACCACTTTACGGTGGACGAGCACCTGATTTTCACGGTCGGGGTGCTGGGCAAGGTCGAGCGTGGCCTCTTGAAAGAGGAAGCGCCGATCGCCAGCGATGTGATCGACAAGGTGATCTCGCGGCGTGTGCTCTATCTGGCGGCCTTTCTGCACGATATCGCCAAGGGGCGGCGCGAGCACCACTCGGACGCCGGTGCCAAGGTGGCCCTGCACCTGGGGCCGCGGCTTGGCTTGCAGGACGAAGAGACGGAAAGCGTGGCCTGGCTGGTGCAGAACCACCTGATCATGAGCGACACGGCCTTTAAGCGCGATCTGGGCGATCCGCAGACAATCCAGAACTTTGCCGACAAGGTGAAGTCGATGGAACGCCTGAGATTGCTGCTGGTTCTGACCGTGGCCGACATTCGCGCCGTCGGACCGGGCGTCTGGACGGCCTGGAAGGCAGCCTTGCTGCGTGATCTCTACTGGCGGACGGAAGAGGTCCTGTCCGGCGGTCACGCGACCGAGGGACGCGAGATCCGCGTCGCCGCAGCCAAGGAAGCCCTTCGGGAGAGACTGGAGCATTGGCCGCCGGAGGCGGTGGAAGAGCACATTGGGCGCGGCTACCCCTCCTATTGGCTGAGCTTCAATGCGGAGACGCATCGTCGCCACGCCGAGATGGTGCGCGATGCCGAGGCAAGAGGCGCCCCCCTGACGGTCAAGCATCAAATCGATCGCTACCGCGAAGAGACCGAGTTGACAGTCTATACGGCCGATCATCCGGGGCTCTTCAGCCGGATCGCAGGGGCGCTGGCGGCGGCCGGGGCTGAGATCGATGCCGCCAAGATCTTTACCCTGGCCAACGGCATGGCGCTGGACGTCTTCTATCTGCGTGATCGCCAGACCGGCGAAGCCTTTGAGCGTCCCTCGCGCCTGGCGCGACTGGTGACCTATATCGAACGCACCTTGGAAGGGGCGCTCAAGCCCTGGCGCGATCTCGATCAGGTGCCCTCGGCCTGGCCCTCACGCTATGCCGTCTTCACCGTGCCCCCGCGGGTGCTGATCGATAATCGGGCCAGTGAGACCCACACCCTGATCGAGGTGAATGGCCGCGATCGACCAGGCCTGCTGCACGATCTGACCTATGTGCTGACCCGGAACAATCTGATCATCCGCTCGGCCGTGGTCACCACCTATGGCGCCGAGGTGGTCGACAGCTTCTATGTACAGAACGCACTCAATCAGAAGGTCACCGATCGTCAGAAGCTCTCGCGCGTGAGAAAGCGCCTGCTAGAGGCAATTGACGGCAGCCAGCCCAGCAGCACCACCAAGACCAAACGGGCCGCATGAGCCCTTGTTTTCGCGAGGTACCGATGCCCAGACGTGCCCAATCACTGCTAGTCGTGATCCTTCTGTTGGTGGCGCCAGGCGCCGCCAGTGCCGCCTCTTTCGACTGTGCCAAGGCCAGTGCCGCCGACGAAAAAGCGGTCTGCAACGACTGCACACTGGCCCAGAAGGACGTCAAGATGGCGACCCTCTATGAGGTCTTGAGCAACCTGGTCGCCATGGGCGAGCGCGGCAATCTGCAGGACGAGCAGCGCGCCTTCCTCAAGACCAGGTCTGCCTGCGGCGCGTCGAAGAGCTGCATCGCCAAGGCCTATGACACCAGGATCGGAAGCCTGGAAGCAGGCCTGAAACGGATCTACGCCGGCGGACCTTACTAGTGACCGCAGTCACCTCTTCCAAGATCTGACGATTTTGCGCCTTCAACGCGCCGCGGCTCTGGCCTAAGAGCTAGAGCCATGCGGTTCTTGCGGGCGATGGCGACTGTCGGCGGATGGACCTTGGCAAGCCGTCTCTTGGGCTTCGTCCGGGACATTCTGATCGCCGGCACCCTGGGGACCGGTCCGACCGCCGACGCCTGGGTGGTGGCCTTTCGCCTGCCGAACCTCTTTCGCCGGGTCTTGGGCGAGGGCGCCTTCAATGCCGCCTTCGTGCCGCTCTTTGCCGGCCGCCTGGAACAGCAAGGTCCCGCCGTCGCCAAGCGCTTTGCGGAGGAATCCCTCTCCCTCCTGCTGGCCGTGACCCTCACCTTGGTCGCGCTGGCCATGGCCTTCATGCCCTGGGTCATGCCGGTGATCGCGCCTGGCTTCCTGGCCGACAGCGAGCAGTTTCGAGAGGCGACCCGCATGGCGCAGATCGCCTTTCCCTATCTGCTTTTCATGGCACTGGGGGCGCTGCTCTCCGGCGTGCTCAATTCCTTGCGTCGTTTCGCAGCCGCCGCAGCGGCGCCGGTCTTGCTCAATGTGTTTCTCATTCTCTCCCTGCTGGTGGTCCTGCCACTCACGGGCGCGCCCGGTCGGGTTCTGGTTTGGGCGGTCGCTGCAGCGGGGGCAGCTCAGTTCCTTCTCTTGATCGTCGCCGCTGCACGGGCCGGCTATGCGCTGCGCCTGCCGCGCCCGCGCATGACCCCGGGTGTCAAACGGCTGCTGGTGCTGATGGTGCCAGGCCTCATTTCTGCCGGCGCGATGCAGCTCAACCTCTTCATCGGCACCATGATCGCCACGCTGCAGCCCGGCGCGGCCTCCCTCCTCTACTACGCCGATCGGGTCTACCAATTGCCACTGGGTCTGATCGGTATCGCGGTCTCCGTGGTGCTGCTGCCGGAGATCACGCGACGCTTGAAGGGCGAGGGCGAATCAGCTGCAGCGGCGAGCCTGACACAAGGTCTGGAGTTCGCGCTCTTCCTCACCATCCCCTCGGCTGTAGCCTTAGCCGTGCTGGCCGAGCCCATTGCCGCCGTCCTCTTTCAGCGCGGCGCCTTCGATGAGGCAGCGGCTGCGGCAACCGGCATCGCGATCCTGGCCTATTCGCTTGGCCTGCCGGCCTATGTGGCGGTCAAGGTCTATCAACCGGCCTTCTATGCCCGCGAGGACATGACGACGCCGCTGCGCGCAGCGCTTTGGAGCGTGGCCACCAACATCCTGCTCTCCCTGGCCTTCTTCTTCGCACTGCGCGACCAGGGATTGGGGCATCTCGGTCTGGCCGCAGCCACCACCATCGCCGCCTTCGTCAATGTCGCGGTGCTTTGGCGCAGTTTGGCGACGCGCGGCCTACTGAAGATCGCCGCCGACAAGCGCCGCCGCCTCTGGCGGCAGGGCCTGGCCGCCTTGGGCATGGGGCTTCTTCTCTACCTGCTGCTGACCCCGCTTGCGCCCTGGCTGGAGGCCGGTGAATTGCGGCGCGCCTCTGCCTTGGCTCTCTTGGTCCTGGCCGGATTGATCTCTTACCTGGTGCTGAGCTTGCTGGTCGGTGCAGTGCCGCGCGAGGGCTTGGCTGAAGCAAGACAGCGTCTGAAGGACCGGCGCAAGCGCAAAGAGACCGACCCGCCTTGACCGGGACCATGGCAGCGGCGATAAGCCTGCGTTCCCAACAACCTCTTGATTAGGTGAAAGGCCGTCGACAATGGCCCGCGTGTTCTCCGGCGTTCAGCCGACCGGAAATCTGCACCTCGGCAACTACCTGGGTGCCATCCGCAACTTCGTACCGCTGCAGGAGCGCTTTGAGTGCATCTACTGCGTCGTCGATATGCACGCGATCACCGTCTGGCAAGAGCCCGTCGAACTGAGGACCCAGACGCGCGAGGTGACCGCCGCCTATCTGGCCGCCGGCATCGACCCCAAGCGCTCGATCGTCTTCAACCAAAGCCAGGTGGCGGCTCACGCAGAGCTGGCCTGGGTCTTCAATTGTGTGGCGCGTCTGGGCTGGCTGAACCGCATGACCCAGTTCAAGGACAAGGCCGGCAAGGATCGCGAGAAGGCCTCCGCCGGGCTCTACGTCTATCCGAACCTGATGGCGGCCGACATCCTGGCCTACAAGGCAACCCACGTGCCGGTTGGTGAGGATCAGAAGCAGCATCTGGAACTGGCCCGCGACATCGCCCAGAAGTTCAATCACGATTACGGCGTGGAGCTATTCCCGCTGATCGAGCCTTTGATCCTGGGCAGTGCGACCCGCGTGATGTCCTTGCGCGACGGCAAGAAGAAGATGTCGAAGTCCGATCCCTCTGCCATGAGCCGCATCGTCATGACCGACGGTCCGGACGAGGTGGCGAAGAAGATCCGCAAGGCGACGACCGATCCGCACCCGCTGCCAGGCCCTGAGGACCTGACCGACAGTGGCGCCATCGCCGAGGCGGCGCGGAGCGAGCGGCCGGAGTGCTGGAATCTGCTGGGCATCTACGCAGCCTTGGCCGAACAGGAGATGCGGCAGGTGGTGAGCGAGCATGCCGGCTCCGCCTTCTCTGACTTCAAGCGCAGCCTGACGGACTTGGCGGTCGAGACGCTGGGACCGGTTGGCGAAGAGATGAAGCGCTTGATGGCCGACCCTGCCCACGTCGACGGCGTTTTGCGCGAAGGTGCGGAGCGCGCGCGGGCTCTGGCCGAGCCGGTGATGGCTGAGGTCTATGACGCGGTCGGCTTCCTTAGAGGGTGATAGGCCGCGGCAAAACGGAACTCCTGGAGTGAGCCTGATTGCGGCGCCTGACCTCTAGGCGCTAGGTTTGGCCAACACTGCATAAAGACGCAAAGAAAGGGAGGCGCAGGAAGAATGCAGATCTATCTGCCGGTGGCGGAGATCTCGCTCGACGTCTTCCTGCTCCTGGGACTGGGTGGCATCATCGGCGTGCTGTCCGGCATGTTCGGCGTCGGCGGCGGCTTTCTGATGACGCCACTCTTGATGTTCATCGGTGTGCCGGCACCGGTTGCGGTCGGAACCCAGGCCAATTCGGTCATTGCCACCTCGGTCTCCGGCGTCATGGCGCATTGGCCGCGTGGCAATGTCGACATCAAGATGGGGGCGGTGCTGCTGGTCGGCGGCCTGATCGGCTCTGCCTTGGGTGTCGTGGTCTTCTCTTGGCTGAAAAGCCTGGGACAGATCGATTTCGCCATCAAGCTGATCTATGTGACGACCCTGGGGATCGTCGGCAGTCTGATGCTGCTGGAATCCAGCCGCGCCGTCTTGCGCCGCAAGCGCAAGATGCCGACGCGCAAGAAGCTGCATAAGCATCACTGGGTGCACGGCCTGCCCTTCAAGATGCGCTTCCGCAAGTCCAGGCTCTATATATCCGCCCTCATGCCGCTGGCCATCGGCTTCATTGTCGGCATGCTCTCGGCCCTGATGGGCATCGGCGGCGGCTTCATGATCGTGCCGGCGATGATCTACCTCTTGGGCATGCCGACCTCAGTCGTGATCGGGACCTCGCTCTTCCAGATCATCTTCGTTTCGATGAACGTGACCCTCCTGCAGGCTTGGGAGAATCAGACGGTCGACATCGTGCTGGCCCTGTTGCTGCTGGCCGGCAGTGTTGTGGGCGCGCAGATCGGCACGCGAATCGGCGCCAAGCTGCAGGGTGATGCGCTGAGGCTGATGCTGGCCCTGCTCGTGGTCGGCGTCGGGGTCAATCTGACCATCGACCTCTTCTCGGCTCCTGAAGACATCTATGTCCTGGGGACGGGCTTCTGATGCGCTGGACCCTCCCCCTTCTCGCGGCCTTGTTCCTGCTGGTCGGGGCAACGGGGCGGGACGCACGCGCGCAAGCCGTTCTGGCCGACCTGGCCGATCATCTGGTTGCCATCCACACCGGGTTTGACGGCACCAACATCCTGGTCTTCGGCATGCTGCCTAGGAACAGCGACCTGGTGGTTGTTGTTCGCGGGCCGGCACGCCCGGCGGTGATGCATCGCAAGAGCTCGATTGCCGGCGTTTGGGTCAACTCTGCGACCATGACCTTTCCGACGGCGCCCTCCTACTACGCCATTGCCAGCAGCGGCCCGCTCGACCAGATCATCGATCCTTACGAGCGCGAGCGCCTGCGCTTGGGTCTGGACGACCTGGAGCTGGAACCCAGCGGCCGCGCCTCGCCCAATCTCCTGGCGGAGTGGCGTGAAGGCCTGGTCCGGGCCAAACAGCGCCAGGGCCTCTATATCTCAGAGCCTTCGGAGATCACCATCCTCGGCGGTCAGCTCTTCCGCAGTTCGATCGAGATGCCCTCCAACGTGCCGACCGGCAGCTATCTGATCGATGTCTACCTCTTCCGCGACGGGCTGAACGTGGCCGCACAGAGCCTGCCCTTGGCGGTCAGCAAAGTGGGTCTGGAAGCCAGGATTTTCGCGCTGGCGCACGAGCATTCTGCGCTCTATGGCATCCTTTGTATCTTCGTAGCACTCCTTTTCGGTTGGATTGCCCACTTGCTCTTCCGTCGCCGATAAGGCGAAATCTCTGCGGGAGGCTTTGAAGCCATGAACGAAACCACGCCTGAAGAAGAGGGCCCAGAGGTTCCAGGGCGCATCTTTCTTGTTGTCGTCGACGAAAGTGACGAGATGCCGGTCGCCTTGCGCTTTGCCTGCAGACGCGCCCGGCACACCGATGGCCGTGTCGCGCTGCTCTATGTCATTGAGCCGACGGAGTTCCAGCACTTCATGGGGGTCGGCGACCTCTTGGCCAATGAGGCACGCCAAGAGGCAGAACAGCTGGTGCAGCGCTTGGCCGGACAGGTTAAAGACATCTCCGGCCGCTTGCCTGTCGTCTACCTGCGTGAGGGCAATCGCCGCGACGAGCTCCTGAAACTGGTCCATGAAGAGGCCAGCATCTCGATCCTCGTGCTGGCCGCCAGCACGCAGAGCGGGTCTCCTGGACCCTTGATCCAGGCGCTGACCGGAAAGTTCCTGAGCCGCCTCAAGGTACCGCTCACAGTGGTACCCGGAAACTTGAGCGAAACCGCCATAGACGCGATTTCGTGATGCTCTTGTGCCGGGCTGTCAGCTTGTCAGCCAGCAGCACGCGCACCATTTGCTCGCTAGGGAAGTAACCTGACCGACGACAAGATCCGGCCGGACTTAGAGACGATCAGACTGCGGAGAAAGCCAGACAATGTTCATTCAGACCGAAGCAACGCCGAACCCGGCAACGATGAAGTTCATCCCAGGTGTGGAGGTCTTGGCCTCCGGGACTGCCGATTTCCGCGATCCGGACAATGCGGAGCGCTCGCCTCTGGCCCAGCGACTGTTCCAGGTCGATGGCATCGTCGGCGTGTTCCTGGCCAGTGACTTCATCTCCATTACAAAGGAAGACAGCAAAGAGTGGCACGCGCTGAAGCCGCCTGTCTTCGGCATCTTGATGGAGCACTTCTCGGCCGGGCGCCCGGTCCTCTTGGCCGACGCTGCGGCTGAGCCTCAGCATGCCGAAGAAGACAGCGAGGTCGTCGCCCAGATCAAGGAGCTCTTGGAGACCAGAGTCCGCCCGGCAGTGGCTCAGGACGGCGGCGATATTGTCTTCCATGGTTTCGATAGGGGCATCGTCTATCTGCAGATGCAGGGTGCTTGTGCCGGTTGTCCCTCTTCGACCGCCACCTTGAAGATGGGCATCGAGAACATGCTGCGGCACTACATCCCCGAGGTGATCGAAGTCAGGCCAACCGCCTAGGGCGGCGCGCCTAAACCAACAGAAAAGAAGAGGACAGCCGATGGCGCAGGAACTCGATCGGGCAGCGCTGGACCAGCTCTTTTTCGAGGCACGGACACACAACACCTTTCGTGACGAGCCCGTCCCTGAGGCCCTGCTGGCCAAGGTCTATGAGGTGGCGCGCTGGGCACCCACCAGCGCCAACTGCCTGCCCATGCGCGTGGTCTATGTGATCAGCCAAGAGGCCAAGGAGAAGCTGCGACCGACCCTGGCGGAAGGCAATGTCGAGAAGACCATGGCGGCGCCGGCGACCGCGATCATCGGCTTCGACCTGGAGTTCTATGAGCATCTGCCGACCCTCTTCCCGCATACCGACGCGCGCTCTTGGTTCCTGGGCAAGGATAAGCACATCGAGACGACGGCTTTCCGCAACGGCTCTCTCCAAGGCGGTTACTTCCTTTTGGCGGCCCGTGCTTTGGGGCTGGACTGCGGTCCCATGTCGGGCTTCAGCAATGCCAAGGTGGACGAGATCTTCTTCGCCGGAACCAAGGTGAAGTCGAACTTCATCTGCAATCTGGGCTATGGCGATCCGGCAGGCCTGCATCCGCGCGGGCCGCGCCTTTCCGCCGAAGAGGCCTGTCGCTTCGAATAGCCCTGCCGTGGTTCCAACCGAGAACCCCTCCAATCATCCGAAGACGGTGCTGGCCCTCGATGCTGCCGGCGCCTCCTGCTCGGCTGCTGTTTGGCATGAGGGCACCCTCCTGGCCGAGGAGGCTGCAGCCATGCAGCGCGGCCAGTCAGAGGCCCTGGTCCCCATGCTGGATCGCGTGATGCAAGAGGCGGAAATCCCTTGGCGGTCCTTGGATGCCATCGCCGCGACCAACGGGCCAGGGGGATTTACCGGCGTTCGTATCGGGCTTGCAGCAGCACAGGGACTGGCCTTGGCTTGGGATCTGCCGGTCGTCACGGTCTCCTGCTTCGAGGCTACCTACACAGCCATACCTGCCGAGGAACTGGGCGAGCGGTGGATCCTGTTGCTGATCGAGGCCAAGCGCGCCGAGGTCTATGCCCAACTGATTGATCCCCATGGCACGATCACCTTCGGCCCAGCCTTACAGACGGAAGACGCCCTTCGCCGGATCCTGCCCGATTCGCCGCTTCTACTTGCCGGCGATGCCGCTCTCAGCCGTATAGATGGACTGAGGACTACCGGGATGGATCTTCGCCTAAGCAAGGCGCCGGGGCTGATCTCAGCCGGGATCGTCGCCCGTTTGGCCGCGACCAGGCCTTTGCCTGAGCGCCCCTGGCCCTTGCCTGAGCCGCTCTATCTGCGCGCCGCCGATACCAGCAAGGCGAAGGCGCTTAAGTGACGCTGTCGCAGCAAGATCTTGCCCTGCAACTGGGCCTTGGACCGCCGGACCTAGCCGCGCGCTTACATGCCCTCTGCTTTCCTGCCGAGCCCTGGTCTGCTGAAGATCTGAGGTCTTTGGCAGCCTTGCCGGGCAGCCTGGCCTGGCATCTGATCCATGACCGGCGCGTCGTCGGCCTCATCTTGGCGCGACTGGCAGGCAGTGAAGCTGAAGTTCTGACTCTGGCGGTCGATCCCCGTTTTCGGCGGCGTGGTCTTGCAAAAGTGATGATGGCAACCCTAATTGAAGCCTTGCGCCGACGCGAAGCTGAGATGCTCTATTTGGAGATGGGGCGAAACAACGACGGTGCTTGGGCCTTATACAGAAGCTTAGGATTTTCACAGATTGGGATTCGCGCAGATTACTATCGAGACGGAACGGATGCGGTTGTTCTGCGGTTAGCAATTGACAAAATCATGGAAACAAGCATTCAGCGAGACGACAATCCCTAGACAGACCGGTCGCTTTCCTGAGAAGGGCATCACAGAAGTCCTGAGCACTGGGGAATTTCTGTTCTATTCAACACAGCCATGCACGAAACAAATAAAGTCTTCTTGCGCTTCCGGTGACAACGCCTTATAGGATGTGATGGTATGAAGCATCTGGAGGAAGAATCATGTCTGATGAAGACGCCGGCGACAAGCTGCTAGACCTAACGACAGCGATTGTCGCAGCACATGTGACCCATAATTCAGTATCCGCTCAAGATTTGCCAACCCTAATCCGCGATGTCTATCAGTCGCTCTCGACTGTTGGCGAGCCGAAGGAAGTTGAGCCTGAGCGGCCCAATCCTGCCGTGCCTATAAAGCGATCGATCACTCCCGACTACCTCATTTGTCTTGAGGACGGCAAGAAGCTGAAGATGCTGAAGCGGCATCTGAAGACGGCTTACGACATGTCGCCCGAGCAGTATCGGGAGCGTTGGGGTTTAGCGCCGGACTATCCCATGGTCGCACCGAACTACGCCAAGCAGCGTTCGCAGCTGGCCAAAGAAATCGGACTCGGCACCAAGGCGCGTCGCCGCGGCTAGGCAGTATCGCCCTGACCTCTAGGTTGGGGCACTTGGACCAGAGGGTCTTGTTCCGCTCTGCGGTCCAATGCTGAAGTCGGTCCTCTTCGGCAGCAGACCGACCAGAGCGGCCACCTTGGTCAGAGACAAAAGGGGGTAGTCGGGATAGACCGCTGCCCCCTTTTTCTGTCGAGTCGCCAACCTGGAGCCGGATCTTTCCTGTCACCTCAGGGCCAGGGAAGACCCGAATCAGCCGCAATTCGTGACTTTGGTTGATCATGCCGCGTAGTCAGGGCTCGACTCTCTATGCGATGATACCAAGGTGTTACATGAAGATACGGGCGTCAAAGACCCGTCACGGCAGGCCGGACAAGAGGGGCGATTGGACTTTGAATCGCTGGTAACAGGCCTCACAATGGTGCGACGATCATGATGTCGAGGCAAGAGGTCCGGATCGGCCTAAAAAAGAAGGCATCGCTCTAAGGTCAAGGGTGATGATGGCAATAGAAGGGAAGATTTGGCAGGCTCCCTGCAACAAGGGACCTACCAGATGGCGAAGTGTGGGAGATGGTGATGATGCCGGACCGCCTCGAACGGCTGTGTATCGAAAAGGGTTTGAAGATGACCGGCCAACGCCGGGTCATTGCCAGGGTCCTGTCGGAAGCGAGCGATCATCCCGATGTTGAACAGGTGCATGAACGCGCCTCAAAGATCGATTCGAAGATCTCGATCGCAACCGTCTACCGAACGGTTAAACTCTTCGAAGAGGCCGGCATCCTGGATCGGCACGATTTCGGAGAGGGCCGTGCGCGCTATGAAGAGCGCAGCGACGACCACCATGACCACCTGATCGATGTGAACAGCGGCGACGTGATCGAGTTTGTGGATGACGAGATCGAACGCCTACAGGTCGAAGTGGCAAAAAGGCTGGGCTATCGCCTGGTCGACCATCGTATGGAGCTCTACGCGGTCAAGATCGGCAGCGAAGAGGGAAAGAACTAGCAGGCCCGGACAGACGAGCAAGGGCGCACTAGGCCAGATGCAAAAGAGCACAGGTGGCGAGTTTTCCGCAGGTTTCTGCGAGAATAGAGTTGGTCTTGACCGACGACGAACCCACATGAACACCTAAGTCAGTGATCCTGCGCGTCGGGACCGACTTTGATCGTGTTGGGGGCGATCTCGAGGAGGAGGAACAACAGCGATGGTGTTGATGGAGGCGAATGCTGGAAAGCCGGTCGATGTTGTCGCAGGCAATTTGCACATCCGACTGGCCGAGACCGCTGAAGAAATCAGAGCATCGCAGAAGCTGCGCTATCGCGTTTTCTGCGAAGAGATGGCCGCGACGCCGACATTGGAGCAGAAGCTGGAAGAGCGTGAGTACGACAGCTTCGATTCCTATTGCGACCACCTGCTGGTCTTCGATCGGCAAAAGCGTGGCAGCGAAGCTGTGGTCGGCACCTATCGTCTGATGCGGCGCGAACAGGCCCTGCGGCGTGGCCAGTTCTATACGATCGACGAGTACGACATCGCCCCTCTGCTCCGCTATCCAGGTGAAGTCTTGGAGTTAGGGCGCTCTTGCGTGGCGGCGGACTATCGCACCGGCTCGACCATGCAGCTCTTGTGGCGTGGCATTGCTGAGTATGTTTTCTTCTACAACATCGACATCATGTTCGGCTGCGCCAGCCTGCCCTCGACCGATCCCAATCGGCTGAAGGACACCTTGAGCTACCTCTATCACCACCACCTGGCGCCCCCGGCCTTGCGGCCGACGGCCATCGAAGGCCGCTATGTCGACATGAACCTGAGCCCGTCGGACGCCATCAACGTGCGGCTGGCGCGCCGGCAGCTGCCGCCCTTGATGAGGGGCTATCTGCATCTTGGTGCCTTCGTGGGCGACGGCGCCGTGGTCGATGAGGACTTCGGGACGACCGACGTCGCCGTGGTGGTCAAGACCGAGTGGGTGACGCAGAAGTATCTGCGCCACTATCGCGCCCAGGCCGACGTCAGCCAAGGCTGACCTGGGGTTCCTGAAGGCGAGAGGGGACGGCCGAACTCATCATGGTGTCACGCTTCCGCGCACTCTGGCGCCTTGTGGTTTTTGTCGCGATCTTGCCACCGGCTATGCTGGTGCAGTTCGTGGCCCTGACCCTGAAGCTCTCTCTCGCCAAGAGCTTCCCGCTCTGGTTCCATCGCCAGGTGCTGAGGCTCTTCGGCTTTAAGGTGCAGCGTCGCGGACGCCAATCTCGCAAGCAGCCAACCCTCTATATCGCCAATCACGTCTCTTACCTCGACATCGAGGTGCTGGGCTCTTTGATCAAGGGCAGCTTCGTCGCCAAGGCGGAGGTGCGCAAGTGGCCGGTCTTCGGCTGGTTGGCGGTGCTGCAGCGCACGGTCTTCGTAGAACGTCGGGCACAGCGAACAGCCGAGGCGCGCGACGAGATGAGCGAACGGCTGGAGGCGGGCGATAGCCTCATTCTCTTTGCCGAGGGCACCAGCAGTGACGGCAATCGCGTGCTGCCATTTAAATCGGCGCTCTTTGCGGCGGCCCGCTTGAAGCCCAAGGGTGAGGACCTGATGGTGCAGCCGGTCTCCATCGCCTATTCGCACCTGGACGGCATGCCCATGGGCCGTTTCCTCAGGCCCTATTTCGCCTGGTACGGCGATATGGACCTGGCAACCCACATCTGGGATGCCTGCGGCCTTGGTAAGGTGACGGTCACTGTGGAGTTTCATCCGCCGGTGACCCTGGCTGAACTGGGATCGCGCAAGGTTCTGGCGCAGCACTGTCACCAGGCCGTGCAGCAGGGCTTGAACGACGCACTAACCGGCCGTCGTAGCAAGGTGGAGCAGAAGCGCAAGGAGCAGGCAGTGGCCCCGGCCTGAGGCTCAGCCTTAGAGCGGCTCCTCTCTCGCGACCGACCTGCGCAAAGATGTCATACCTCCACGATTGCCGCTCTTGCCACGCAAATGCTAATCTTCACCTTGACATGAGCGATCCATTGCTGAAGAGACGCGGCCGCGAGCCTTGGATCCGAGAGGTCCGGGCCCAGACATTTTGCCGGTAACGCCCTTGCCCAAGAAACTGCTGATCAAGACCTACGGCTGTCAGATGAACGTCTACGATTCCGCCCGCATGGCGGAATTGCTGGCACCGCTCGGCTATGCCCAGACCGATGAGGCCAAAGAGGCCGATCTGGTTATCCTGAACACCTGCCATATTCGCGAGAAGGCGGCCGAGAAGGTCTATTCGGAGCTGGGCCGCCTGCGCCAAGCCAAGACCGCAGCCGCAGCAGCCGGCCGGCAGATGACCGTGACCGTTGCGGGCTGCGTGGCCCAGGCCGAGGGCGAGGAGATGCGCCGCCGGGCGCCGGTGGTCGATCTGGTGGTCGGTCCGCAGACCTATCACCGCCTGCCGGAGCTGATCGCCCGGGTCGAGCGCGGCCAAGGCGGCTTCACCGACACGGACTTCCCGTTGGAGAGCAAATTCGACCTTCTGCCGAAGAGCCGTGGCCTGCAGGGCGTCTCTGCCTTTCTCTCGGTGCAGGAGGGTTGCGACAAGTTCTGCAGCTTCTGTGTCGTGCCCTATACCCGCGGCGCCGAAGCCTCGAGGCCGGTGACGGCGATTCTTGAGGAAGCCGAGAACCTGCTGGCAGGAGGCGCACAGGAGATCACCCTCCTCGGTCAAAACGTCAATGCCTACCACGGGCTCGGTCCCAACGGAGAAACCTGGGGGCTGGCCAGGTTGCTTCGGGCCATGGCCGAGCGATCCGGCCTCACGCGCCTGCGCTACACCACCTCCCATCCCTCAGACATGGACCAAGATCTGATTGCGGCGCATGGAGACCTGGAGGTGCTGATGCCCTTCCTACATCTACCCGTGCAGTCAGGATCGGATCGGGTCCTGAAGGCAATGAACCGGCGGCACAAGGCCAGCGACTACCGCACAAGGGTCGCTGCCCTGCGTGCGGCAAGACCTGACCTGGCGCTCTCTTCGGATTTCATCGTGGGCTTTCCAGGCGAGAGCGAAGGTGACTTTGAGGAGACCCTGGCCCTGGTCGATGAGATCGGCTTTGCCCAGGCCTATTCCTTCAAGTACAGCCCACGACCAGGCACACCGGCAGCCGCCATGCCGGGCCAGGTTCCCGAAGAGATCAAGACCGCGCGCTTGGCGAAGCTGCAGGCTTTGCTGAACCAGCAGCAGCGCGACTTCAATGCCGCACAGCTTGGCAAGACCATTCCGGTCCTCTTCGACCGCGTGGGACGTCGGCCGGGCCAGTTGGTCGGCCGCAGCCCCTGGATGCAGGCTGTCCATGCCTTCCTGCCGGAAAGTGCGCTGGGGCGGATATCCGAGGTGACGGTGGTTGCCATCGGCGACAACTCCTTGGCTGGCGAGATTCCTGCCGACCGGGAAAGACAGCAGGGGGCCGCGTGAGCGACAGCCCAAAGAGCGACCCGACGCTGCTTCAGTTCGGCGACAACTCCCTGCTGCCACTGCTCTATGGCGAACATGACCAGCATCTGGCGCGGCTGGAACGACAGCTGCAGGTGACCCTCTCTGCACGAGGAAATCGCCTGGCAGTCTCCGGGACGCCTGATGCGACGGCTGCGGCTGTATCGGCCATCGAGAATCTCTACACCCGGCTGAAACGTGGACTTCCGGTGGGTGACGGCGATGTCGACGGTGCCGCACGCCTGGCCCTTGCCGGAGAGGCAAAGGCGGGCGGCAGTGCCGACACCTTGATCCAGACCCGCAAGCGCAAGATCTCGCCCAGGACACCCGCACAGGCCCGCTACATCGAAGCCCTGCGCCAGCACGAATTAATCTTCGGGATCGGACCTGCCGGAACCGGCAAGACCTATCTGGCCGTGGCGGCCGCGGTAGAGATGCTGCTGGCCGGGCAGGTGGAGCGCCTGATCCTGTCGCGACCGGCGGTCGAGGCCGGCGAGCGTCTGGGCTTTCTGCCTGGAGACCTGCGTGACAAGGTCGATCCCTACCTGCGTCCCCTCTATGACGCGCTCTACGACATGCTGCCTGGCGACCAGGTGGCCAATCGCCTGGAAAGCGGCGAGATCGAGGTGGCACCACTGGCCTTCATGCGCGGCCGTACCTTAGGGAACGCCTTCGTCATCCTGGACGAGGCGCAGAACACCACGCCGATGCAGATGAAGATGTTCTTGACCCGTCTGGGAGAGAACAGCCGCATGGCGATCAACGGCGATCTGACCCAGGTGGACCTGCCGCGCGGGGTGCAGTCCGGCCTCTTGGAAGCACAGCGTCTCTTGGCCGGGCTGGAGGGCATCGCTTTCACCCAGTTCACCGAGTCGGACGTCGTCCGCCATCCCCTGGTCTTGCGGATCGTGCGCGCCTATCGCATGGCCGAAGAGGAGGCCCAGCAAGATGGCGATCTCTTCGAGCGACGCCCGAAATCATGATGGAACCTCGACCTAGGCGGCGCTGGGAGATCGATCTTCTGATCGAGGATCGGGCCTGGCGTTCAAGAGTTCCGGGGGCAGCGGTGACCAGTCAGCGGGCAGCGCGCCGGGCGCTGGCCGATGTCGGCGCTCCGCCTGGCGGCCTGTCGCTGGTCTTGAGCCAAGATCATGCCGTCCGGCTCCTCAACAAGAGCTTCCGCGGCGCGGACAAGCCGACCAACGTGCTGTCCTTTCCCGACGATCCAGCCTCCGGCCGCTTTGGCGATATCGTCTTGGCGCGTGAGACCCTCATGCGAGAGGCGCTGAACCAAGGCAAATCACTGCGTCAGCATCTGGCCCACCTTGTCGTGCATGCTGTGCTGCATCTCTTCGGCTTCGACCATGATCGCCCAGAGACGGCCGAGCGTATGGAGTGGCGCGAGCGGCGAATCCTTGCCGATCTTGCCATCCCCGACCCCTATCGTAGGACTGCCTTGCGGGTAAGGAGCCCGCTTTCATGAGTGACAACGGCAATGGCCACGACAGCAATGGCAAGCGGAGCGTTCTCCGCCGCTTGATCGGACGCCTCAGACCCAAGGCCGGGGAGGCGGCTCTCCGCGAAGCCATTGAAGAGATCATCGGCCAAGTCGACCAAAAGGAAGGCGAGAGCGGCGAAGCCGAGGTCATCGGCGGTCACGAGCGGGTGCTGCTGGCCAACATCGTCAACCTGCGCGACCTGACCGCCTATGACGTGATGGTGCCACGCGCCGACATCGACGCCGTGGAGGTCGAAACCGGCTTTTCTGAGTTCCTGGAGATCATCTCGAAACGGGGCCATTCACGCCTGCCGGTCTACCGCGAGAGCTTGGACAACATCGTCGGCATGGTGCACTTGAAGGATTCCATGCCCTTCGCCTCGGACCCAGAGGGCTTTTCGCTGGAAGCCATCATGCGTCCGGCCCTCTTCATTTCGCCCTCGGTCCTGGCCTTGGATCTATTGCTGGAGATGCGTCTGTCGCGCCGTCATATGGCCCTCGTTGTCGATGAGTATGGCGGCATCGACGGCCTGATCACGATCGAGGACCTGGTCGAAGAGATCGTCGGTGAGATCGAGGATGAGCACGACCTGGACGAAGCGCAAAGGCTGATCCGGCGCAGCGACGGCACCATTCTGGCGGATGCCCGGGTCTTGATCGAAGACTATGAGGAGGAGGTCGGCCCCTTGTTGTCGGATGAAGAACGCGACGCGGACATCGACACCCTGGGCGGATTGGTGGTCTCGCTGGCCGGGCGCTTGCCTGCCCGCGGCGAGCTGATCCCGCACGAGACCAGCGGCATCACCTTCGAGGTGGTCGAAGCCGATCCGCGACGCCTGAAGCGCCTACGCCTAAGAGAGGTGCCACCAGGTGACGCGCCAGAAGGCGAGGTCGCTTCGGACGAAGTTCCGCCAGACGAGACATCAGCAGACGAGACACCAGCAAACGACGAGAGCAAGGACGCGCAGACATGAGCGTTTCCGCAGGTACCGCGCCAGATCCTCTCTGGCCGGCGCTCTCGCGCTTGGCTGCGCAGGTCGGCGCGCAGACGGGATGGCGTCGATTCGGGCTCTCACTCCTGGCCGGCGCGCTCTCTACCGCGGCTCTTCCACCGATTTCCTTGGTCTTCTGCCTGATTCCAGCCTTTGTGACACTTATGTGGCAATTCGCCGCGTCAACCAATGCGCGCAACGCTTTCCTTATTGGTTGGTTTTTTGGTGTAGGGCATTTCATTGCCGGTCTCTATTGGGTCGGCATCGCCATGACGGTCGATTTTGAGCGCTTTTGGTGGTTCCTACCGATATCGGTTCTGGGCCTCTCCTGCGGACTTGCACTCTTCATTGGTCTGGTCACCTGGGCCACCTGGCGCAGCCGCCTTGTCGGACCCCAGCGTCTGGTGACCTTTGTCCTTCTGTGGCTGGCAATGGAATGGCTGCGCTCTTGGGTGCTCTCCGGCTTTCCCTGGAATCTGATCGGCACGACCTGGTCCGAGATCCCGGCGATGATGCAGTTCGCCTCCCTCACCGGAGTCTGGGGATTGACGGTCATCAGCCTCCTCGCTGCGGTCTCGCTCGCAGTCTTGGGAGAGGCTGAAAGGCCGCGCGGCGGCCGTGCCCTGATCGCGCTCTCCTGGGGATTGTTGCTGACGGTCTTTCTCTTTGGAAGCTGGCGCCTCGCCGATGCCGAGCTTGAGGAGGTCGGTCCAGTCGTGCGTTTGGTGCAACCCTCAGTCCCGCAGACTCTAAAGTGGAACCCAAGTGTCGCCGCCCAGAATCTTGAACAGTTGCTCAAATTATCTCGAGGTGATGGTTTCCAGGATGTGACTCTTGTCGTTTGGCCCGAGACGGCAGTCCCCTTTAATCTTTGGCGCGAGCCAAGTTTGCTTGCTGCCGTGTCATCCGCAGTACCGCCAGGAGGATTTCTAGTAACTGGTGCACCGCGATACACGGAAGAGGGGACCGGATTTAACGCGTTACATGTCATTGCCGAAGACGCGACCATCGTGGAAACCTACGATAAGGTGCATTTGGTTCCCTTTGGTGAGTATGTCCCGCTTGGCGATTTTTTGGGTGGCTTGAACATTGCCGTGGCCCGCGGCGGTCTCTCTTCAGGCCCCGGACTGACCACTCTGGAGTTGCCCGGACTACCGGCGGCCTCACCCTTGATTTGCTATGAAGTGATCTTTCCGGGCGCCGTGACGGACCCGGAGGGGCCACGCCCAGGCTTCCTCTTGAACCTCACGAATGACGCCTGGTTCGGTCATTCCAGCGGCCCCTATCAGCACTTCGCCAGCGCAAAAATGCGCGCCGTGGAAGAAGGCCTTCCCCTCGTGCGCGCGGCCAACAACGGCATCTCTGCCATGGTCGATCCCTATGGCCGCGTTATAGGCCACTTGGATTTGGATGAGATTGGCGTGTTAGACGCCCCTCTGCCGGTCGCACTTTCCCCCACCCTTTTCGCACAACTCGGCAACTGGATGCTGATCCCGCTGACCCTGTTGCTGGGATTGCTTGCCTGGCTGTTTGGACAGGTGCAAGCGCGCCGGTAGTGGCTCATGTCACACCAACGAATTGTGGAACCCCTCCCTTTCGGGCAGTTGACGCTTGAGAATTCTAGAGTATCTCTGAGGGCCTTCACGTCCTAAAGTAAGGGACGCTCTATAACGGGAGTTAAGAACTATGGCAGCAGTACGTCCGGTTTTGGAGTATGGGCGCGGTACCGGTCGACCGCATCCTGTAGATGTTCATGTCGGCGGTCGTGTTCGCATGCGCCGCACCCTTTTGGGTATGAGCCAAGAAAAGCTTGGCGAGGCAATTGGTCTTACATTTCAACAGGTTCAAAAGTACGAGCGAGGCACGAATCGTATTGGCGCAAGCCGCCTTTATGATCTCTCGAAGGTGTTGGACGTCCCGGTTGGATTCTTCTTTGAAGAGCTGACCGACTATATGGCACCTGGCGAAAAGACGGGCATTAACGCGCTCAACGAGTTTGCAGAAGAACAGGCCGAGTACGAATTTGACCCCATGGCCAAGCGTGAGACTCTGGAGCTAGTCCGCGCCTACTACCGCATTCGTGATCCCCAGGTCCGCAAGCGTCTCTTCGAGATGTGCAAGGTTCTGGCTTCAGCTGGCGACAACGACTAGCTGTCTTGATCAGCACGACTGTATAGCAAGGCAGGCCGCAGTGCAGGTCCGTCGAACCTGATCCGGTTGGACGAGGGAGGCTTCTGAGACAGAGACAACAGCTGACTTGCTGTCCACTCTGTCCGGAGGTGATCTGCACGCGCGATGCTTGACGTGGCGCCGGTCCCGTTTGATAAGGCGGTTGGTTTCGCTGCGAGATACCTTTCGGGCTCTCCTCTTGAGAAGCGCCCCAATGTCGTAATCGTTGGCAGCCGCCAATAAAGTCTGGAGGGGCCGTGCGCCAAGGGACCTATCTCTTCACCAGCGAATCCGTGTCGGAGGGGCACCCCGACAAGGTTTGCGATCGCATTTCCGACGCCATCGTCGATCTCTATCTAGCGCACGATCCCGAAGCACGGGTGGCTGCGGAGACCATGACGACGACCAACCGTATCGTGCTCGCGGGAGAAGTGCGCGGGCCCGATTCGGTCTCGCAGGACCTGATTGCCGAGGCTGCACGCAATGCGGTCAAGGATATCGGCTACGAGCAGGACGGCTTCCATTGGCGCCATGCCAACCTGGACAACTATATCCATTCCCAGTCGCCAGATATTGCCCAGGGTGTTGATGCCAGCGGCAACAAGGACGAGGGCGCCGGCGACCAGGGCATCATGTTCGGTTTCGCCTGCCGCGAGACCAAGGCGCTGATGCCAGCACCGATCTATCTGTCGCACCGCATCCTGCAGGAGATGGCCGCAGCCAGGAAGAACGGCAGACAGCCCGAGTTCGGGCCGGATGCCAAGAGCCAGGTGACACTGCGTTACGAGGACGGCAAGCCGGTCGCCGCGACCTCTGTGGTGGTCTCGACCCAGCATGCGGAAGGTCTGGATCAGCAGGAAGTGCGCGAGATGGTGCGCCCTTTCGTTATGGAGGTGCTGCCCAAGGGCTGGATGTGTCCGGAGGAGGAGTTCTACGTCAATCCGACCGGACGTTTCGTGGTCGGCGGCCCCGATGGCGATGCCGGCCTGACCGGGCGCAAGATCATCGTCGATACCTATGGCGGTGCGGCCCCGCACGGCGGTGGTGCCTTCTCAGGCAAGGATCCGACCAAGGTGGATCGCTCTGCCGCCTATGCCGCGCGCTATCTGGCAAAGAACGTGGTGGCAGCCGGTCTGGCCGAGCGCTGCACCATTCAGCTTTCCTATGCCATCGGCGTCTCCAAGCCGCTGTCGGTCTATGCCAATCTGGACGGAACGGGAAGCGTGGACGAGAGCCGCTTGGTCGAGGCCATTAAGGAGGTCATGGACCTCTCGCCGCGTGGCATTCGCGAGCACCTGAAGCTCAATCGGCCGGTCTATGCCCGCACTGCTGCCTACGGCCACTTCGGTCGCGAGCCCGAGGCGGACGGCGGCTTCTCTTGGGAGCGCAGGGATCTGGTGGACGACATCAAGAGTGCGCTCAGCTAGCACTCAGCCTGAGCATCGTCGCATCTGGATAGGTCAATGGAAAGCAAGACGCGTCGCCATCTGCACGGCAGGCGCAAGGGCCGCCCGCTTCGTGGTGGCCTGAAGCGTGCGCTCGACCAGGACCTGGGAAGCCGTGCCATCGCGCTTCCCGAAGCAGGCGAGGCGCTTGACCCCGCATCCCTCTTCGAGGAATGCCCAAAGGACGTCTGGTTGGAGATAGGCTTCGGCGGTGGTGAACATCTGGCCTGGCAGGCCGCAGCCAATCCCACGGTCGGCATCCTGGGTGCCGAGATCTTCCTGAACGGTGTCGCAAAGCTGCTGCGCGCCTTGAAGGAACAGGCCAGCGAGCAGGTCCGACTCTATACCGGCGATGCCCGCGACCTGCTGGATTGCCTGGCACCGGGCTCACTGGCCCGTGCCTTTATCCTCTTTCCCGACCCCTGGCCAAAGGCACGCCACAACAAGCGCCGCATCGTCCAGCCGGAGACCTTGGACCGTCTGGCTGCGGCCTTGCGCCCTGGCGCCGAGCTGAGGCTTGGCACCGACGATGCCGACTATGCGGCCTGGATGCTGGCCTGCCTCGATCGACATCCGGAATTTGACTGGCCCGTCACGAGGGCCTCTGACTGGCGCCAACGTCCGGCAGACTGGCCGCAGACCCGCTATGAAGAGAAAGCCCTCGCCGCTGGGCGCAAGCCGGTCTTCCTGATCTGTCGACGACGCTGACCTCCGATCCCGTGCTTCGGCTCTTGCCATTCGCCCATCAAGAGCGTAGGTACTGCCCCACCATAGAGTAAGCCGTAAGAGTTACGGTCTACTGCAAGATGGTGGGTTCCTCCGGAGCCCGCCTTTTTTCTTTTCTGGACCGGGGGTTTATGCGCCCCAGGTCGGGCGAAACGGAGCAGAACGCCGAGGTGGTGGAGAGCAAGCCGGAAGAGCTGCAGCTGCGCAAGACCAGCGAGGGTCCGGGCGCAGAGGTGGAACGTCTGATCGCACCGGGTCTTCGTGACCTCGGTTACGAGATCGTGCGCGTCAGCTTCGGTGGCGATCATCGTCCGCGCCTGCAGTTGATGATCGAGCGCTTGGACGGAGGCCCGATCGACGTCGAGGACTGCGCTTCGGCCAGCCGCTGCGCGGCAGCCATTCTGGATGTTGAGGATCCCATCCCCTCCGCCTATGTACTGGAGGTCTCTTCTCCGGGAATTGATCGTCCGCTGACGCGGCTGTCGGATTTTCAGCGTTACGCTGGGCATCTGGTGCGGCTTGAGCTCTCTATCCCCAAGGAGGGGCGCAGGCGCTTCTCGGGGACCCTGCTCGGAATCGAGGATGAGGCCATCCTGCTCGATTGCGAGGAGGGAGTGCAGCATTTGGCCTTCCGAGACCTGGCCAAGGCCAAACTGGTTCTGACCGATGAACTGATCGCCGCGCATCAGGCTGAGGAAGAGGCGGCCCGCGCCGCCGGTCCGGATGATGCCGCGGAAGACAGCGACCTTGAGAACGAGGCCCCGACAGGGGCGGGAGGAAAGGGAATGAAGGGTAATGGATAATCTGGCGCTTGCGCGCACTGAGATCCTGCAGGTCGCCGACGCCGTGGCGCGCGACAAGGGTATCGAGCGCGACGAGGTTCTGGAGGCCATGGAGCAGGCGATCGGCCGGGCTGGTCGCGCCAAGTACGGTCACGAGCACGACATCCGCGCTGCCATCGACAGGCGCAGCGGCGACATCAAGCTGGCGCGCTATCGCCAGGTCGTGGAGACCCCGGAAGAGGTCGAGAACGACATGGCGCAGATCGCACTGCGCGATGCGCAGGTTCTGGATCCTGAGCTGCAGATCGGCGACTTCATCACCGAGGAGCTGCCGCCGATCGATCTGGGCCGCATTGCCGCGCAGACCGCCAAGCAGGTGATCGTGCAAAAGGTGCGCGAGGCCGAGCGTTCGAGACAGTTCGACGAGTTCAAGGACCGTGCCGGCGAGGTGATGAACGGCATCGTCAAACGGGCCGAGTTCGGCAACGTCACCGTCGATCTGGGTCGGGCCGAGGCCATGCTTAGGCGTGAAGAGAGCCTGCCGCGCGAGAGCTTCCGCACCGGCGACCGGGTGCGCGCCTTCATTCTGGACGTGCGCGAAGAGCCGCGCGGACCGCAGATTTTCCTGTCGCGCGCACATCCGCAGTTCATGGCCCTGCTGTTCCGCCAAGAGGTGCCGGAGATCTATGACGGCATTGTCGAGATCAAGGCGGTGGCGCGTGATCCCGGCAGCCGGGCCAAGATCGCCGTCGTCAGCTCCGATTCCTCGATCGACCCGGTCGGCGCCTGCGTGGGTATGCGCGGCAGCCGCGTGCAAGCCGTGGTGCAGGAACTGCAGGGCGAGAAGATCGATATCATTCCCTGGTCGGAAGATGTTGCGACCTTCGTCGTCAATGCCTTGGCGCCAGCCGAGGTCACCAAGGTGGTGATGGACGAAGAGGCCGGCCGGATCGAGGTGGTGGTGCCGAACGAGCAGCTGTCTCTGGCCATCGGCCGGCGCGGGCAGAACGTGCGTCTGGCCTCGCAACTGACCGGTTGGCACATCGACATCCTGACCGAAGAGGAAGAATCGCAGCGCCGGCAGGAAGAGTTCCACCGCCGCTCGCAGCTCTTCATCGAGGCCTTGGACGTCGACGACGTGATCGCGCACCTGCTGGTGACCGAGGGCTTCACGCGTGTCGATGAGGTCGCCTATGTCGAAGTCGAAGAGCTCGCCGAGATCGAGGGCTTCGATGAGGATGTGGCACAGGAGCTTCGCCTCCGCGCGCAAGCTTGGCTCGAAGAGCAGCAGCGCGTCCAGGACGAGCAACGTCGCGAGCTTGGCGTCGATGACGACATGGCTGCGATCGCCGGCCTTGAGAGCGAGATGCTGGTCGCCTTGGGCGAAGCCGGGGTCAAGACTTTGGACGATCTGGCCGACCTTGCCAGTGACGAGCTGATCGAAATCCTGGGTGACGAGAGCCTGACTTTGGAAGAAGCCAACGCGGTGATCATGGCCGCACGCGCCCATTGGTTTGAGGACGAGCAAAGCGACGAGCCAGAAGGCGAGGCCGAAGCCGAATCCGAAGAAGAGGCTGCCGCCGAGGACGACGGCGAAGAGGCCGAGGACGACGGCGAAGAAGCTGTGACTGAGGCAGAGGACGACGGCGAAGAGGCTGCGGCCGAGGCAGAGGACGACGGCGAAGAAGCTGTGACCGAGGCAGAGGACGACGGTGGAGAGCCTGCGGCCGAGGCAGAGGACGACGGTGAAGAGGCGGTCGAGGCAGAGGCACAGGCTGATGCTCCGGCTGAGGATGAGGAGCCGCGAAGCTAGGCGATATGACGGCGGGGCGAGATGAGAGGCAGCATGCCGCAGGACCGGCGGGAGCGAGCGGCCGAGGAGACCTCGGACGGCGCGGGCTCGCTGCGTCGCTGCCTGGTGACAGGTCAACGCCTGCCGCCGGAGCGCTTGCTGCGTTTCGCCATCTCGCCCGAGGGCGTGATCGTGCCCGACTTCTCCCATCGTCTGCCAGGGCGCGGATTGTGGTTGACGGCCGAGGGGGCTATAGTCCGTCAAGCCTTGGCGAAGAAGCTCTTCGCCAAAGCGGCACGGCAGCAGGTTACGGTGGCTCCCGATCTGCCCGAACAGCTGGTAGGAATGGCGCGCAAGCGTTTCTTTTCAGAACTGGGATTGGCCAGACGGGCGGGAGCATTGGTTTCCGGGTACGAGGCGGTACGCGCTGCCGTCGCAAACCATCAGGTCAAGCTATTGATAGGGGCTGCAGACGGCGCCGAGCAGGCGCAACAGCGGCTTCTGGCGGCAGCAGGCAAGGGCGTCGCGACTATCGACTGGTTTCTGGCCGCCGACTTGGGGCGTGCCTTGGGTCGCGATATCGCGGTGCACCTTGCCATAACAGAACGGCGTTGGGCGGATCGGCTGTCCCAACGTGCAGCCTTGGCATTGGCCCTGGACGAGGGCCATGCCGCGTGAGGGTAACGGGTAGGATATGACGAAAGAGACCGACAAGACGCAGCTCCGCCTCAATCGACCGGGACGTCTGGAGTTGAAGAAGACGGTCGAGACCGGCCAGATTCGCCAGAGCTTCAGCCACGGTCGCAGCAAGACCGTGACGGTTGAGGTGAAGCGTAAGCGGGCCATTGGTCCCGCGGGCGGCACAGAGACCGAGCAGGCACCACAGCAGAAGTCGAGCGGCGAACGCCCGGCGGGCTCTGGCGGGCAGCAGCAACGCGCGCCGCAGAACAGGGGCCAGTCCTCGCGCGGCGGTCGCGGCGAGCGTCGTGGCGACCGCAATCGCTCGAAGGCGACGGCGACGGCTCCTGCCGGCTTGACGCAGACCGAGCGTGAGACTCGTGCCAAGGCGCTGGATCAAGCCCGGAAGGTGGCCGAGCAGAAGCGACTGGAGGCTGAGGCCGAATCGCGTCGCCGTGCGGCTGAAGAGGAGCGCCGCAAGGCCGCCGAAGAGGAGGCGCGCAAGCTCGCCCACCAAGAGGAAGAGCGCCGCCGCATCGAAGAAGAGGCGCGCCAGAAGCTCGAGGCCGAGGATCAAGCCAAGCAAGAGGCCAAGGCAGCTGAAGAGGCCGCCAAGCAGGCCACCGACACGGAGTCAACAAAGGGCGAGACCAAGGAGGCTGCTGGCGAGCCGCAGACCGACGAGGCCGCCCAGCGCAGCGCGACCGCCGAAGAAGGTGTCGAGAGCGAACTGGACGAGCTGGGCGGACGGATCAAGCGTCGCAAGCGCGACCTGCCGAAGCCCGGTGGCCAGCGCACCCGCGAGGCGCCGCGGCGCCGTCACGGCAAGCTGACCATCGCCCAAGCCCTCGACGGCGAGAGCGAGGAAGAACGCCAGCGCTCTCTTGCCTCGGTGCGCCGTCAGCGCGAGAAGCTGAAGCAGATGATGGACGCACGCCAAGGCCAGATGCCGGGGCGCGTGGTCCGCGAGGTCGTGGTGCCCGAGACCATCACCGTGCAAGAGCTGGCCAATCGTATGGCCGCGCGTGGCGGTGAGGTGGTCAAGACTCTGATGAAGTTGGGCATCATGGCCACGATCAATCAGGTGATCGACGCCGATACTGCCGAGCTGGTGGTCGAGGAGTTCGGTCACCGCATCAAGCGCGTATCCGCCGCCGACGTCGAGTTGGGCCTGAAGAGCGAAGAGCCGGATCGTGACGAGGACCTGCAGTCGCGCCCGCCGGTCGTGACCATCATGGGCCACGTCGACCATGGCAAGACCTCGCTTCTGGACGCGCTGCGCTCGACCAACGTGGTCAAGAGCGAGGCCGGTGGCATCACCCAGCACATCGGTGCCTATCAGGTGGAGCTGGCCTCCGGCGCCAAGATCACCTTCATCGATACGCCGGGCCACGCCGCCTTTACCGCGATGCGGGCCCGTGGCGCAGAGGTGACCGACATCGTCGTGCTGGTGGTCGCCGGAGACGACGGCATTAAGGAACAGACGGCGGAAGCGATCAGCCACGCCCGGGCTGCAGAGGTGCCGATCATCATTGCCATCAACAAGATGGACAAGCCCAGCGCCAATGCCGATCGGGTGCGCCAAGAGCTGTTGCAGCACAACCTCGTCGTCGAAGAAATGGGTGGCGACATCCTGAACGTCGAGGTCTCGGCCACCAAGAAGACCGGTCTGGACAAGCTGGAAGAGGCCATCCTGCTGCAGGCGGAGATCCTGGAGCTGACGGCCAATCCGAACAAGACGGCTGAAGGCGTGGTGATCGAATCGAAGGTGGAGAAGGGCCGCGGCTCGGTCGCCACTGTGCTGGTCACCTCAGGCACCTTGAAGCAGGGTGACGTCTTCATCGCCGGCTCGGAATGGGGCCGGGCACGCGCGCTCTTGAACGATCTCAACAAGCAGTTGAAGGCCGCCGGGCCCTCGACGCCGGTTGAGATCCTGGGCCTCCAGGGCACGCCGACAGCGGGCGATCAGCTGCTGGTCGTCGAGAACGAGAGCCGGGCGCGCGATGTCGTCAACTTCCGCCAAGAGCAGGACCGCGAGAAGGATCTGGCGCGCCAATCGCGCGGCACCTTGGAGCAGATGCTCTCTCGCATTCGCGAGGGCGAAGCCAAGACCATGCCGGTGGTGATCAAAGCCGACGTGCATGGCTCCATGGAGGCCATCGTCAACGCCCTGGAGAAGCTGGGCAACGACGAGGTCCAGGCGCAGATCCTGCACTCCGCCGTTGGGCCGATCAGCGAGAGCGACGTGACCCTGGCGCAGGCGACCGATGCGCTGATCATCGGCTTCAACGTTCGCGCCAATCCGCAAGCCCGCGAGCAGGCGCGCAACGACAATGTCGACATCCGCTACTACTCGATCATCTACGAGGTGGTGGACGACGTGAAGACGGCGCTGACCGGCCTGCTCTCACCGGAAGCCCGCGAAAACTTCCTGGGCTACGCCGAGATCCGCGCGATCTTCGACGTGTCCAAGGCCGGCAAGGTCGCCGGCTGTATGATCACCGAAGGAATGGTCAAGCGCGGCGCCAAGGTACGCCTGCTGCGCGACGACGTGGTGATCCACGATGGAACCCTGAAAACGCTCAGGCGCTTCAAGGACGAGGTCCGCGAGGTGAACCAGGGCTACGAGTGCGGTATGGCCTTTGAGAACTATCAGGACATCCAGGTCGGCGACCGCATCGAATGCTATGAGGTTGAGGAGGTGGCGCGCGCGCTCTAACCCGCGCACGCGTCGCCGTCCTGCCTCTCGGACGACGAAGATGAAACAACGCCATGGGGCCGAACGTGCCCCTCGAGGCCGCAGTCAAAGGCAGTTGCGTGTCGGCGAAGAGCTGCGCCACGCCTTGTCGGCCATACTGGAACGCGACCTGCTGGACGACCCGGCGCTTGCCGGGCGCTCCGTCACCGTGAGCGAGGTTCGGGTGTCGCCCGATCTCTCCAACGCGACGGCTTTCGTCACCCCTTTGGGTGGAGAAGCCTTGGCGGAGACTGTGTCAGCGCTCAATCGGGCGAGCGGCTTTCTCAGGCGTCAGCTGGCGCAGGCCGTCGAGCTGCGCGTGGTCCCGCGCATCTCCTTCCAGGCCGATCGTTCCTTCGATCAGGCACAGTCGATCGACCGCCTGCTGCGGCGCCCGCGCGTGCGTCAGGATCTCTTTGAGCCGGAAGGCGAGCCGCAGGAGGACGACGATGGCCCGGCGTAAGAGCGGCCTGCCCATCAACGGCTGGATCATTCTGGATAAGCCGCTGGAGGTTACCTCTACGCAAGCCGTCGGGCGCGTGCGCCGTCTCTTCAATGCGCGCAAAGCCGGCCACGGCGGCACTCTGGACCCCTTGGCCAGCGGCGTGCTGCCGATTGCCTTGGGCGAGGCAACCAAGACTGTCGGCTATGTCATGGAGGGTGAAAAGCGCTATCGCTTCAGCCTGCGTTGGGGTCAGGCCACCAGCACCGACGATGCCGAAGGCGAGATCATCGAAGAGAGCGCGGTCAGGCCCAGCATCGAAGCGATCGAGGCGGTCCTGCCCCAGTTCCGCGGCACCATCCAACAGATCCCGCCGATCTTCTCGGCGATCAAGGTCGACGGGCAGCGCGCCTATGATCTGGCCCGCAGCGACGAGGCTGTAGCGCTGGAAGCGCGTCAAGTCAGGATAGACGACCTGCGCCTTGATGGGATCGAGGATCCGGACCACGCCAGCTTTCTGGTCAGCTGCGGCAAGGGCGCTTACATGCGAGCCCTGGCGCGCGACCTGGGCAAGGCTCTGGGTAGCTGCGCCCACGTCGTGGCCTTGCGCCGCACGGCCGTCGGCCCATTTAACGAGGACATGGCGATTCCGCTGGAATCGCTGGAAGCGTTCGGGCAAGACCCGGCGCTGAAGGAGCAACTGCTGCCGATCGAGACAGCGCTGGACGACATCCCGGCGTTCGCCCTGTCGGAAGCAGAGGCAAGGCGGCTGCGCTGCGGCCAGACCGTCTCACTCATGGCCCGCGTGCATCGCGAGCGCCTGCGCGACCTGTCACAAGGAAGCATCGTATGTGCCACCACAGCCGGCCGTCTGGTCGCGCTGGCACGCTACGAAGCAGGCGAGGTGCACCCGGTCCGCGTTATCAACCAGTAGAAAGAGGTCTAACCCGATGTCGATCACCGCGGCCAGAAAGGCTGAACTGATCACCGAATACGCCACCAAGGAAGGCGATACCGGTTCCCCCGAAGTGCAGGTTGCGATTCTGAGCGAACGCATCGCCAACCTGACCGAACACCTGAAGACCCATAAGCATGACTTCCACTCTCGCCGCGGCTTGCTGATCATGGTCGGTCAGCGTCGGCGCCTGCTGGACTATGTCAAAGGCAAGAGCCAGGGTCGCTATGAAGACCTGATCAAGCGCCTGGGCCTGCGCCGATAACGGTGTTGAGCCTGATCTAGGCAAGAAAAGCGCGTTTGCTGGAGCGAAGCGACATGACCGGGCCGGTGTGTCGCTTCGACCGGCCGGGCCGAAGCAAGCGGGGGCCTTATCTACCCCGCTTGCTTGGGTCCGGCTTCGAATGATCCGGCCCAAAGCTGAATGCAAGGACTACTGAAACATGTTTACCGTCTACAAAAAAGAGATCGACTGGGGTGGGCGCACGCTGACCCTAGAGAGCGGGCGCATTGCCCGCCAGGCCGATGGGGCCGTTCTGGCCAGCCTCGGCAACACCATCGTGCTCTGCACCGCCGTTGGTGCCCATCAGCCGCGGGTTGGCGTGGACTTCTTCCCGCTGACCGTGAACTACCAGGAAAAGACCTTCGCCGCCGGCAAGATCCCCGGCAGCTTCTTCAAGCGCGAAGGCCGCCCCTCTGAGAAGGAGACCCTGGTCTCTCGCCTGATCGACCGCCCGATCCGGCCGCTCTTCCACAAGAGCTATCGCAACGAGACCCAGGTGGTCTGCACCGTCTTGAGCCACGACATGGAGAACGATCCTGACGTCGTCGCCATGATCGGCGCCTCAGCCGCGCTCACCATCTCCGGCCTGCCCTTCCTGGGCCCGATCGCGGCAGCGCGCGTCGGCTACATCGGCGGCGACTTTGTGCTGAACCCGACCCTGGCCGAGATGGAAGAGAGTGCCTTGGACCTGGTGGTGGCCGGCACCAACGAGGGCGTCTTGATGGTCGAGTCCGAAGCCAAGGAGCTGTCGGAAGAGGTCATGCTGGGTGCCGTCAACTTCGGCCATCAGCAGATGCAGGCCGTGATCGACTGCATCATTGAGTTGGCCGAGATGTGCGCCCGCGAGCCCCGCGATCTGGCGCCGGAGCCCGAGGCCTTGGCCCCCTTGCGTCAACGCCTGAGCGATGGCTTTTCGGCCAAGCTGGCCGAGGCCTATCAGGAGCCGATCAAGCTGGCCCGGCAAGAGAAGGTGGCGGCCGTCAAGGCAGAAGCCATCGGGAGCCTGGGCGACGACGAGACCCTGCTGGGCCTCGCCGGCGGCGTCTTCAAGGGCCTGGAGCAGGACGTCGTGCGCGGCAGCATCCTGAAGACCGGTCAGCGCATCGACGGGCGCAGCACCACCGAGGTGCGCACGATCGACTGCCAGGTCGGCATCCTGCCGCTGGCACATGGTTCCGCCCTCTTCACCCGCGGTGAGACCCAGGCCCTGGTGGTCACCACCTTGGGCACCGGCGATGACGAGCAGCTGATGGATGCGCTGGAAGGCAGCTACCGCGAGCACTTCATGCTGCACTACAACTTCCCGCCCTACAGCGTCGGCGAGGCCGGCCGCATGGGCAGCCCCGGACGCCGCGAGATCGGCCACGGCAAGCTGGCCTGGCGCGCCATCCACCCGCTGATGCCGACCAAGGAAGACTTCCCCTACACCGTGCGCATCGTCTCGGAGATCACCGAATCCAACGGTTCCTCCTCGATGGCGACGGTCTGCGGCTCTTCACTGGCCCTGATGGACGCCGGTGTGCCGATGGCCAAGCCCTGTGCGGGCATCGCCATGGGTCTGATCAAGGAAGACGAGGGCGTGGCCGTCCTCTCCGACATCCTGGGCGACGAGGATCACCTGGGCGACATGGACTTCAAGGTGGCCGGCACCAAGGACGGTGTCACCTCTCTGCAGATGGACATCAAGATCACCTCGATCACGCCGGCGATCATGGAGCAGGCTCTGGGTCAGGCGAAGGATGGGCGCTTGCACATCCTGGGCGAGATGGCCAAGGCCCTGGTCTCGGCACGCTCCAGTGTCTCCGACACCGCGCCCCGGATCACCACCATCTCCATCCCGAAGGACAAGATCCGCGAAGTGATCGGCACCGGCGGCAAGGTGATCCGCGAGATCACCGAGACCACCGGCGCCAAGATCGACATCGAGGACGACGGCACCATCAAGGTGGCCGCGGTCGACGGCAATGCCGGCGAAGCCGCGATCAACTGGATCCGCTCCATCGTCGCCGAGCCTGAGGTCGGCACGATCTATGACGGCAAGGTGGTGAAGATCGTCGACTTCGGCGCCTTCGTGAACTTCCTGGGTGCTCGCGATGGCCTGGTGCACATCTCCGAGCTGGCGCCGCATCGCGTCGGCAAGGTGAGTGACGTCATCGAAGAGGGCCAGATGGTCAAGGTGAAGTGCATCGGCATCGACGACCGCGGCAAGGTCAAGCTCTCGATGAAGCGCGTCGACCAGGAAAGCGGCACCGACCTCGAGGCTGAGGAGGCCGCAGCCGAGGCCTAACGTCAGAGCCACTCGGCTTGGACATGACCGGCTCTTAACCCGGTTGTCCAAGCCAGAGCGGTGACACATCGTCTAAGAAGAGGGCGGCGTTGTGAGACGTCGTCCTCTTTCTTTTTGAGGCACGACGACTGCGTGAGATAGTACGGCCAGGCAAGGAGAGAGGCCGATGATCAACGAGTCCCAGGTAGAGGCCTACCGCCGCGACGGTGCCGTCTGTCTCAAGAACCCCTTCCCCGGGTGGCTGGAGCGCTTGCGCGAGGGGGTGGAGGCGAACCTGCGCGCGCCGAGCGTGCTGGCCAGTAACCACAAGCTGGACGACGGCAAGGGGCGCTTTTTCGAGGACTACTGCTCTTGGGAGCGGATTCCGGAGTACAAGGCCTTCGTCGAGGAGAGCCCGGCGGCAGCGCTGGCCGGGCGCCTGATGGGGTCAAAGACCGTTCGCTTCTTCCACGAGCATGTGCTGATCAAGGAACCGGGGACGACAAAGGCCACACCCTGGCATCACGACATGCCCTATTATCCCCTGGAGGGACAGGAGACTGTTAGCTTCTGGACGGCGCTGGACCCTGTCTCTCGCGATGTCTGTCCGGAATTCCTTGCCGGCTCGCACCTCTGGGGCAAGCTCTACTACCCCCGTCTCTTCGATGACGGCTCAGACTATGACTACAAGGACCCAGGCTATGAGACGGTACCGGCCATCGATCGGGAGAAGGCACGAATCCTGACCTGGGATCTGGAACCCGGCGACACCATCGCCTTTCACTACCTCACCCTCCATGCGGCCCCCGGTAACAGCGGTGACAGTCGACGGCGCGGCTTCTCGACCCGCTGGCTGGGCGACGATGTGCGCTTTCGCAAGCGCTTAGGGACGACCTCGCCACCCTATCCCGGCCTTACCTTCGAGGATGGAGATCCGCTACGTGACCACCTCTTTCCAGTAATCTGGCAGAGGCCCTCATGAGCAGCAAAGACATGATCGAGATTCCAGGCGGCCAGGGTGCAGCTGTTTCCCTGGCCAAGGGGCAGGCTCTCCGCCTTAGCAACACCTTCGGATCTCAGGTGGTGGATACCTGGGCCCTCTCGGCCGAGGACCCCAGCGAGGTCCTCTCCGTCGAACATACGCGGCGTATGAACGGCGCGCTTTTCGTGCGCGAGGGCGGGACCTTCTGGAGCAACAGACGCAACGCCATGCTGCTGCTGGAGGAGGACTCCTTTCCCGGCAGCCACGACATGCTGGTTGCCTGCTGTGATCCCTGGCTCTACCGCCACTTCAACTGCCCCGAAGGCCACCGCAATTGCCATGACAATTTCCTTGAGGCGCTGCGCAGCCTCGGGATCGAGCCGCCGCTCGTGCCCAATCCTGTCAATCTCTGGATGAACGTCCCGGTGACGGGCGAGGCGATGGAGGTTACGACCCCGCTCAGCCGGCCCGGCGACCATGTCCTGCTGCGCGCGCAGATGGACCTGGTTCTGGTCTTCTCCGCCTGTCCCATGGACATCACACCGATCAACGGCCCGGACAGGAAGCCGCGCGCAGTGCACTACGGCCTGCTCGATAGCGCGGTACAGGCATAGCTGCTGTGCCGTCATGACCAGCGCACCTGGTCCGTCCGAGGTCTAGACTCCTGTGGTCTAGACTCCTGTCAGGCGAAAAGGCGGAGCTGATGTCATGAAGCACGAGCACCACTATCAGGCCAAGATCACCTGGACCGGGAACCTGGGTGAAGGCACACGCCACTACCGCGGCTATAGCCGGGCGCATCGGATCGAGATCGACGGCAAGCCAAGCTTGGAAGGCTCGGCCGATGCCGCCTTTCGCGGCGATGCCTCAAAGCACAATCCGGAAGACCTGCTGCTGATCGCGGTCTCCACCTGTCACATGCTCTGGTACCTGCACCTCTGCTCAGAGGCTGGGATCTCGGTTCTGGACTACCGCGACAGCGCTGAAGGCGCCATGCAGCAGGACGCGGATGGCGGTGGACGCTTCACCAGTCTGACCCTACACCCAGAGGTGACCATCGCTGCCGGCGGCGATGTCGCCACGGCGGAAGCTCTGCATGGCCCTGCCAATGCCAAGTGTTTCATCGCCAACAGCCTGAACCTGCCGGTGGGTCACGAGGCTGTGATCAAGGTCGCCGAAGCCGGCGCATAGATCAGATGTACGGCGAGTATGGCTCGCCGCCTCGCGCCAACCCTCTCCCCCTTCCGGCCACCCATTTAGGATACTGCCGTGGGTGGCCGGGAGGGGGAGAGGGCCGGCGCCGCCAAGCACCGTCGGTCATTTGAATGACCGACTGCATAAAGCCTCACTCAGAGTGGCGCACCGGTCCCAAAGATACTGTCCGCCTGTGGTAGTCGGGGACAGAACGTAGCGGCTGTGCCAGGCGTCATTGACGCTTCTGGTGCGCTCAGTCTATGTCTCGTTATCGACCACTTCGGTCAGCAACGCGTCCTTTGAGGATCACCTTGCCATGACGGATCAGACGGACGGCCCGACCCGGCCCCTTTCCCCGCATCTTCAGATCTACCGCTGGCAATGGACTATGGCGCTCTCGATCGCGCATCGGGCCAGCGGCGTTGCCTTGGTTGTCGGTATCCTTTTGCTGGTCTGGTGGTTGGTGGCTGCCGCGGCTGGCCCCGATGCCTTCGCCTCGGCGCAGGGCTTCATCGGCTCCTTCATCGGACAGATCCTGCTCTTCGGCTGGTCGGTGGCCTTCTTCTTCCACCTCTGCAACGGCATTCGGCACCTGATCTGGGACAGCGGCAAGATGCTGGAGTTGGGCCCGGCGCAGGGCTCTGCCATGGCCGTCCTGGTGGCGACCGGCACCTTGACGATCCTGGCCTGGATCATCGCCTACGCCGTCAAATAGCCAAGAAAAACAAGAAGGAGACTAGCCATGAGCCTCAAATCTCCACTCGGCCAGGTCCGCGGTCTGGGAAGCGCCAAAGAGGGCGTGCATCACTGGTGGCTGCAGCGCGTCACCGCGCTGGCCTTGATCCCACTCGGCCTCTGGTTCGTGATTTCTGTGATCTTTATGGCCGGTGCCAGCCACGACGACATGGTGGCCTGGATTTCGTCACCCTTCTCGGCGGCGATCGCGCTATTGCTGATCATCGCGACCTTCTGGCACGCCATGCTCGGTGTCCAGGTCGTGATCGAGGACTACGTCCATAACGAGGGGCTTAAACTCGCCTCGCTTCTGGCGATCAAGGGGCTGCTGATGCTGCTGGGCTTTGCCTGCGCCCTCTCCGTGATCGTCTTACTGGTGCAAGGATAGGACTGATGGCAGAGAGCAAGGCCGGACCGGCCTACGAAATCATCGACCATGATTACGACGTTGCCGTCATCGGCGCCGGTGGTGCCGGGCTGCGCGCAACCCTGGGCCTGGCGGAAGCCGGCCTGAAGACCGCCTGCATCACCAAGGTCTTCCCGACCCGCAGCCACACCGTGGCGGCACAGGGCGGCATCTCGGCAGCGCTCGGCAACATGGGCGACGATGACTGGCGCTGGCATATGTACGACACGGTCAAGGGCTCGGACTGGCTGGGTGACCAGGACGCCATCGAGTACATGACCAAAGAGGCGATCCCGGCGATCATCGAGCTGGAGCACTATGGCGTGCCCTTCAGCCGGACCCCGGCCGGGCGCATCTACCAACGCCCCTTCGGCGGCATGACGACGGATTTCGGCAAAGGCATCGCGCACCGCACCTGTGCGGCTGCCGATCGCACCGGCCATGCCATCCTGCACACGCTCTATCAGCAGTCCCTGCGCCAGAACGCCGAGTTCTTCATCGAGTACCTGGCCATCGACCTGATGATGGAGGACGGCGAGTGTCGCGGCCTGGTCGCCTGGGACCTGGCGACCGGCAAGCTGCACCGCTTCCGCACCCATATGACCATCATCGCCACCGGCGGATATGGCCGCACCTACTTTTCCTGCACCGGCGCGCACAGCCAGACGGGCGACGGCAATGCCATGGTGCTGCGTGCCGGGCTGCCGCTGCAGGATATGGAGTTCGTGCAGTTCCACCCGACCGGCATCTACGGCGCCGGCTGCCTGATTACCGAGGGCTCGCGCGGCGAAGGTGGCTACCTGACCAACAGCGAAGGCGAGCGCTTCATGGAGCGCTATGCCCCCTCGGCCAAGGATCTGGCCAGCCGCGACGTGGTCAGCCGCGCCATGACCATGGAGATCCGCGAGGGCCGCGGTGTCGGCGAAAAGTCCGACCACATCCATCTGCACCTGGAGCACCTGGATCCGGAGATCGTGAACCAGCGCCTGCCCGGCATCTCCGAGAGCGCGCGCATCTTCGCCGGTGTCGATGTGCACAAAGAGCCGATCCCGGTGCTGCCGACCTGCCACTACAACATGGGCGGCATCCCGGCGCGCTACACCGGCGAGGTGGTAACCTCCAAGGACGGCGATCCCGACGTGGTCGTGCCCGGCCTGATGGCGATCGGCGAGGCGGCCTGCGTCTCGGTCCACGGCGCCAACCGTCTGGGCTCCAACTCACTGCTGGATCTGGTCGTCTTCGGCCGTGCCGCTGGGTTGCATGCCGCAGAGCTGGTGAAGCCCGGCATGGCGCACAAGCCGCTCAGCAGCGAGGCCGATGCATTGGCCATGGATCGCCTGGACAAGACGCGCCATGCCGACGGTGGCATCCCGACTGCCGAGCTCAGGCTGGAGATGCAGCGGACCATGCAGGGCCATGCCGCCGTCTTCCGCACCGGCGAGAGCCTGAACGAAGGCGTGGATCTGCTCTCCTCCTCTTGGAAAAAGATGCCAGACATCAAGGTCACCGACCGCTCGATGATCTGGAACAGCGACCTGATGGAGACCCTGGAGCTGCAGAACCTGATGGCGCAAGCTGTGGCCACCATGACCTCGGCCGCCAACCGAGAAGAGAGCCGCGGCGCGCATGCCCGCGAAGACTTCCCGGACCGCGACGACGTCAAGTGGATGAAGCACACGCTCTGCTGGGTGAACGACGAGGGCGAACACCAGTTCGACTATCGCCCAGTCAAGCTGAACACCATGACCAACGAGGTTCAGTCCTTCCCGCCCAAGGCGCGCGTCTACTAGAGTCGTCCGACCCGTATCTGGAGAGAGCAATGGCCGAATTTTCGCTTCCCGCCAATTCCAAGATCGTCGGCGGCAAGACCCACAAGGCCCCAGCCGGTGCGAAGAACGTGAAGACCTTCAAGGTCTATCGTTACGATCCCGACAGCGGCGAGAACCCGCGTCTCGACAGCTTCGAGATCGACATGGACGACTGCGGGCCGATGGTCCTGGACGCGCTGATCAAGATCAAGAACGAGATCGACGCGACCCTGACCTTCCGCCGCTCCTGTCGCGAGGGCGTCTGCGGGTCCTGTGCTTTCAACATCGACGGCACCAACACCCTGGCCTGCACCAAATACATCAGCGAGGTAAAGGGTGAGGTTAAGGTCTATCCCCTGCCGCACATGGACGTGGTGAAGGACCTGGTACCGGATCTGACCCATGCCTATGCGCAGCACGCCTCGATCGAGCCCTGGCTGAAGAGCACGACGCCGGCCCCTGGCCGCGAGCGCCTGCAGAGCCCAGAAGATCGCGAGAAGCTGGACGGCCTATGGGAGTGCATCCTCTGCTTCTGCTGCGCCACCTCCTGCCCCAGCTACTGGTGGAACTCCGACCGCTACCTGGGCCCGGCCATTCTCCTGCAGGCCTATCGCTGGATTGCCGACACGCGCGACGAAGCCACCGGCGAGCGCCTGGACAATCTGGAAGACCCCTTCCGGCTCTACCGCTGCCACACCATCATGAACTGCACCAAGACTTGCCCCAAGCACCTGAACCCGGCGAAGGCCATCGCCGAGATCAAGAAGCTTATGGTGGCGCGGCGCTAGGGGCAGTTTGGAAGGCTCAGCAGCCCCCAAAGCCGTCGGTCGGCAACGCATGACCTGTACAATCGGTCAGCTTGTTGGTCGCTGCGTGTTGTGGAATTGATGACTTGAGATTGAGTCATACGCACAATACGAGGTCCTCCCCATGCTCAAGAAGCGCTTGGCAGTCAGCGTCGCACTAACGACGGCGCTCTTCACCTTCCAGAGCTGGGCGGAGCCCACGTTCAAAGCCGATGTGCCGCAAGAGATCCTGACGCCGGATCAAGTCGAGACCGGCATCGGGACCCTGGAGTTCTTCGACGGGCTGCCGAGCCCTGAGACCGCGGCCAAGGCCTATCACGAGCTTGACCGGATGCGTGCGACCCAGGCTTTCCTGGATGCCATGCCGGCAGCGTCTCTCTATGCCATGTGCCGAGGGCTTGAGAGCGCCGGCGTTGTCGGGCCGGCCGTCGGCATATTCGAAGACCTCTACAATGCCCGCTCGCTGCTGCTGACGCCCAACACCACGACGGTCTATGTCTTCCTTTGTACGGACCTGTCGGAGGGCCCCCTGGTCATCGAGGTGCCTGAGGGATTGCTCGGCGCCCTGGACGATGCCTACTTCCGCCATGTGGTCGATGTCGGCATTACCGGCCCGGACAAGGGGGAAGGCGGTAAGTACCTCATCGTGCCGCCGGACTATGAGGGGCCGCTCCCGGAGGCAGGCTATTTCATTGTCGAGACGCCCAGCTACAGGAACTGGCTCTTCGGCCGCGCCTTCGTTGGTGAGACCGGCCTCGACGCCACGGTCGCAACGATCAAGGCGACGATGCGGGTCTATCCTTGGGACGAGCGGGACACCTTGCCGGAAACCGGCTTCTTCAACCTGTCCGATGTCAAGTTCAACACCATCCACGCAAACGACTATCATTTCTTCGAGGAGATGAAGGCCGTGGTCGACAAGGAGCCACCCGGCGCGCTGCCCAGCGAGCTTCTGGGCCTCCTGGCCTCGATCGGCATTCGCAAAGACCAGCCTTTCGAGCCCGATGAAAATCTTCGCAAGGCACTGGATGAGGGTGTTGCGATCGGCAACGCTATTGCGCGCTCCATCGTCTATGCGCCGCGCAACCGGGATGGACACTACTTCGAGGAGGGTAACTGGAAGACGGCCTTTGTCGGTGGCAATCACGCATTCTTAGGCGACGAGGGTGAGCGCCTGCTGGATGCGCGCATTCTTTTCCACTACTACGCCACCGGCATCACGCCTGCCATGGTCGCGGCCACGCCCGGCAAGGGCTCGCAGTACGCGCTCGCCAACCGCGACAGCGAGGGGCGCTATCTGGACGGCAGCAAGACCTACGCGATCACCCTGCAGGCGCCGATTCCGGCCAAGGACTTCTGGTCCTGGGTGGTCTACGACACGCAGACCCGCTCGCTGCTTGAGACCGACCAGCAGTTTGCCGGCGTCGACAGCAAGAGCCCCGACCTGAAGGCGAACGAGGACGGCTCCTACACCGTCTACTTCGCGCCTGAGCCGCCGCCGGGCCAGGATGGCAACTGGGTACAGACCATGCCGGGCAAGAGCTGGAGCGTCGTCTTGCGGCTCTACGGCCCGCTGGCCCCCTGGTTCGACAAGAGCTGGCGGCCCGGCGAGATCGAGCTGGTGGAGTAGCAGCCTTGCACTGCGGCCTCTTGCTTTGTGGCCGCATTGCCCCTTATCAAGCGCCATGGCACAGACGGCACATGCTTCGGCCTTTGCCCCGCCCGAGGAGGCGGAGGCCAAGGACCTGATCGGACTCTCGCGCGAGGCGCTGACGGAGGAGATGGCAGCTGAAGGCGAGCCGGCCTTCCGCGCGCGCCAACTCTGGCAGTGGCTCTATGACAAGGGCGCGACCGACTTCGGCGCCATGACCTCGCTGTCCAAGGGCTTCCGAGCCAAGCTTGCCGAGAGCCATCGGGTCTCCAGGCCCGACGTTAGCGTCGCCCAGCTCTCCGAGGACGGCACGCGCAAGTGGCTGCTGAAGCTCGCCGGCGGGCATCAGGTGGAGATGGTGCACATCCCGGACGAGGAGCGCGGCACACTCTGCGTCTCCAGCCAGGTGGGCTGCACCCTGACCTGCCGCTTCTGCCATACCGGCACCCAACGCCTGGTGCGCAACCTCTCGGCCGCCGAGATCGTGGGCCAGGTCATGCTGGCCAAGGACCACTTCGAAGAGTGGCCGGCCTCCAAGCCGGAGCGGGTGATCACCAACCTGGTCTTCATGGGCATGGGCGAGCCGCTCTATAACTACGAGAACGTGGCCGAGGCGATCAAGATCCTGCGCGACGGCGAGGGCCTGGGCATCTCCAAACGCAAGATCACGCTCTCGACTGCCGGTGTGGTGCCGATGATGCAGCGCTGCGGCGAAGAGCTGGGGGTCAATCTGGCGGTCTCGCTACACGCGGTGACCGATGAGATCCGCAACGAGATCGTCCCGCTGAATCGCAAGTATCCTCTGGCCGAGCTGATCGCCGCCTGCCGCGACTATCCAGGGGTCCACAACGCCAGGCGCATCACCTTCGAGTACGTCATGCTGCGCGACATCAACGACAGCGATGCCGATGCCCATGCCTTGGCGAAACTGATCGAGGGCATCCCGGCCAAGACCAACCTGATCCCCTTCAATCCCTGGCCCGGTGCCCCCTATCGCTGCTCGACGCCCGAGCGGGTCCGCCGCTTCGCCCAGATCCTGAACGACGCCGGCCTCGCCGCCCCGGTCCGCACCCCGCGCGGCCAGGACATCATGGCCGCCTGCGGTCAGCTGAAAAGCGCCAGCGAGCGGCTACGGAAGAGCCAGCGAGAAGCGGCCAGCTAACTCGCCATCCAGGCACTCGCGGTGATCTGCCAGCTGCCGTCTGTGGCCTGACAGCGCTCAATGCGGAACTCGTAGACCCGATTGTTCTTCTCGTTGCGGATCAAGTGGTGGATCTGGCGGCAGGGGCGGTCGTTCAGATCGTTCTCGCCCTCATAGCGGGCGGTGCCACTGAGGCCGCTCTCCGGATTGTTCCAGCTGCGTTGGATGCCGACTTCCGGCGGGTCGGGCTGGAAGAAGGGCTTGGTGGCGGCCAGGATCGCGTTGATGTCGGCCTGGGTGAAGTTGAGGCCGCTGGCGAAAGGGCTCTTGACCTGCGCGGCCGCCGGCGCGGCGAGCAGGATCACGAGGACCAGAGAGGTCAAAAGGCTGCGCATCTTTGCTTGGCTCTCCGCATGAAAGAAAGGTAGGTCATACCCGAGAGCGCCGCGACAGCGGCGCCCGATCAGGAGCTTCTAGGTGCCAGAAATCGAACAGTTTCTCCAGACCCTAGCGATCTGGGCCCTGCCGTTGATCCTGGCGATCACTCTGCATGAGGCCGCCCACGGCTATGCCGCCAAGGAGCTGGGCGATCCGACCGCGCTGGAGCTGGGGCGGGTCAGCCTCAATCCGCTGCGCCACGTCGACCCCTTCGGCACCGTAGTGCTGCCGGGGCTCCTCCTGCTGCTGCAGGCCGGCATCATCTTCGGCTACGCCAAGCCGGTGCCGGTGAACCCGGCGCGCCTCAGAGACCCGCGCTGGGGCATGGCCTGGGTGGCGCTGGCCGGACCGGGCAGCAATCTGGCCCAGGCCCTGGTGGCCGTTCTCATCATGGGGGCGATGAACGCGGCAGGGATGCCCCCAGAGGGCTTCCTGCGCTCGCTTCTGATCGTGATGGTCTACATCAACTGCTTGCTGGCGATCCTCAACATGTTGCCGGTGCTGCCACTCGATGGCGGGCGCGTGTTGGTAGCCTTGCTGCCCCCTGCCGCTGGCGCGAAGCTGCAGACCTTCAGTCGTCAGGGCGTGATCCTGCTGCTCATCCTCTTCCTGGCCTGGCCGCTCTTGAATCGGCAGCTGGAGCTTGGCTTCGATCCGCTTTCGCTCCTGATCACCGACCCGGCGCGCTGGCTGACGGGCGTCTTCCTATCCCTGACCGCGCCTTGAGTCGCCGCCCGCTGGATGAAGGCCTTTGCCGCGCGGTAAGCTATGGCGCCGCAGCAGATGAAAAGGGGCTTTGCCTTCCGCGCGCGGGCAAGGCATTCTCTCATCCGACCCCTCCCACAGAACCATAGCGGGAGCCTTTGTTGTGACCGACAGCAAGGTCCATCCCCGGTGGCAGCGGTAAGGGACGGGCACGGGAAACGTGGCCGGCAGCACTTTCCTTCTGAAGGGATAGCAGCACGCCAGCCTCAGAGACGAAGTCTGACTGGAGACGGAAACGCGAAACATGCGGTATGAAGCACCACGCACACTCGATCAGGCGGTCGAGCTGTTGAGCGCGGAGGCCGGCCTGGCGAGGGTTCTCGCCGGCGGCACGGACCTCCTGGTCCAACTGCGCTCAGAGCGGATCGAGCCCGATCTGATCGTCGACATCAAGCGGATCGACGGCATGCAGGCGATCACGGCAGAACGCGGCGGTTACCGCGTCGGCGCCGCGGTCTCCGGCGCCGAGCTGGGCGAGCACGAGGGCCTCACCTCGCTCTGGACCGGTGTCGTCGAGGCAGCCAACCTGATCGGCTCGACCCAGGTTCAGGGGCGCGCGACCATGGTCGGCAATCTCTGCAACGCCTCGCCGGCCGCCGATGCCGTGCCGGCCTTAATTGCGGCCGGCGCCCTGGTGGCGATCGTCGGCCCCAACGGCCGTCGCGAGATCCCGGTCGAAGCCATGGTGGTCTCACCGGGCCGCAATGCCTTGGAGAAGGGCGAGATCGTCGAGTCTCTCTATCTGCCGGCACGGGCGGAGCGCTCGGGCGATGCCTATCTGCGCTTCATTCCGCGCACCGAGATGGACATCGCCGTGGTCTCGGCCGGAGTTGCACTGACCCTGGACGAAAGTGGTCGCGTCAGTGCCGCTCGGGTTGGCCTCGGTGCGGTGGCACCTCGTCCCTTGTTGGTCGAGGCCGCAGCCGATGCCATTGTCGGCACCACCCTGGACGAGGCGGCGCTGGACGCCCTCGCCGCGGCGGCCTCTGCGGCCTGCGATCCGATCGACGACAAGCGCGGTACCATTGAGTACCGCATCGACGTAGCCGGCGTGCTGGCCAAGCGCGCGGCCAACATTGCCTACAAACGCGCCGGGGGCAGCCGATGAGCCAGATCCACGTTTCAACAACCATCAACGGCGATCAGACCGAGTACCTCTGCGAAGCGGAGGAGACGCTGCTGGACGTGCTGCGCGACCGCTTGGGCATGACCGGCACCAAAGAGGGCTGCGGCACCGGCGACTGCGGCGCCTGCAGCGTCACCTTGGATGGCCGCCTGGTCTGCTCTTGCCTGGTGCTGGGCGCCGAGGCCGAAGGCCGTTCGGTCGGCACCATCGAGGGCGTCGCCGATGGCGACAAGCTGCATCCCCTACAGAAGAAGTTCCTGGAGCATGCCGCCTTGCAGTGTGGTGTCTGCACCCCGGGCTTCCTGGTCGCCGCCAAGGCCCTCTTGGAGCAGAACAACGATCCCAGCGAAGAGGAGGTGCGCTATTGGCTCGCCGGCAACCTCTGCCGCTGCACCGGCTATGATAAGATCATTCGCGCGGTCCTGGACACCGCGCAGGAGATGAGGAGCGCTTGAAGCTATGCCTCTAGACCAACAGTCCGATATCAAAGGCTTTCGTGTCGTCGGCCAGCGCCCGCTGCGGCCGGACGGAATCGACAAGGTCACCGGTCGGGCCCGCTTCGGCGCCGACATGACCGCCCCCGGCATGCTGATCGGCCGCGTTCTGCGCAGCCCTCATGCCCATGCCCGCATCCGCTCGATTGACGCCAGCAAGGCCTCGGCCCTGCCCGGTGTGAAAGCCATCGTTACCCGCGATGACTTCGGCCAGGTCGATGACGACATGGTCGACATCCTGGTGAACTGCATGGCACACGACAAGGCGCTCTATGACGGTCACGCCGTCGCCGCGGTTGCCGCCACCAGCGCCAGTGTTGCCCGCAAGGCCCTGAAGCTGATCGAGGTCGACTACGAGGTCTTGGCGCACGTGACCGATGTCGATGCCGCCATGACCGCCGACGCCGCGGTTCTGCACGAGGACGCCGCCGACGAGTCGGTGCCGGCCGGCATGTCGAAGAACGTGGTGCGCCGCCATGAGTTCGGTCACGGCGATCCCGAGACCGGCTTCGCTGCAGCCGATCATGTGATCGCTCAGTCCTTCAAGACCGAGGCCGCACACCAGGGCTATATCGAGCCACATGCCTGTCTGGCCTCCATGGGTCCCGACGGGCAGGCCGATCTCTGGGTCTGCACCCAGGGTCACTACATGGTGCGCAACACCTGTGCCGCGCTGCTCGGCATGGACGCCAGCCAGCTGCGCGTGACCGCGTCCGAGATCGGTGGCGGTTTCGGTGGCAAGACCACGGTCTTCATCGAACCGGTGGCCCTGGCGCTCTCGCGCAAGGCCGGCCGGCCAGTGAAGATGACGATGAGCCGCGAAGAGGTCTTCCGCGCCTCCGGCCCCACCTCCTCCTCTTCGATCGACGTCAAGATCGGCATGACCAAAGAGGGCCGCATCACCGGCGCCGAGGCCACTTTGCGCTATCAGGGCGGTGCCTTCGTCGGTTCTCCGGTCGAGTTCGGTGCCATGAGCGCCTTTGCCGCCTATGACCTGGAGCATGTGAAGACGGTCGGTTGGGACATAGTGGTGAACCGGCCCAAGCAGGCCGCCTACCGCGCTCCCGGTGCGCCCATGGCCGCCTTTGCGGTCGAGAGCGTCGTCGATGAGCTGTGCAAGCACTTCGACCTCGATCCCTTGGAGGTGCGTCTGAAGAACGCCTCTACCGAGGGCTCGAAGGCGGTCTACGGGCCGACCTTCGGCCGTATCGGTCTCTCGGCCACCCTGAACGCAGCGAAGAGCCATCCGCATTACACCGCCCCGCTTGGCCCCAATCAGGGTCGCGGCGTGGCCTGCGGGTTCTGGTTCAACTTCGGTGGCGAGACCTGCGTGTCGCTCAACATCAACGTCGACGGCACGGTCGGCCTCTCGGTCGGCACGCCGGACATCGGCGGCTCGCGTGCCTCCATGTGCCAGATGGCGGCCGAAGAGCTGGGCATCCCTTACGAGAAGGTGCGCACCATCATCGCCGACACGGCCTCTCTGGGCTACAATGACGTGACCGACGGCAGCCGCGTCACCTTCGCCAGCGGCCTTGCCACCATTCAGGCGGCCCGTGATGCGATCGAGAAGCTCTGCAGCCGTGCCGCCCAGATGTGGGGCATTGATGAAGAAGCCGTGGTCTGGGAAGAGGGCTATGCCAAGCCGGCCGGAGACAATGCCGGCAAGTTTGAGCCGCTCTCTCTGGCCGACATCGCCGCCGTTGCCGCCAACACCGGCGGGCCCATTGCCGGTCACACCGAGGTCAATGCCGACGGGGCCGGGCAGAGCTTTGCCACCCACCTGGTCGACAGCGAGGTGGACCCTGAGACCGGACGGGTGAAGATCCTGCGCTATACCGTGTTCCAGGACGCCGGCAAGGCGGTGCATCCCTCCTACGTCGAGGGGCAGTTCCAAGGCGGTGCGGTACAGGGCATCGGCTGGGCGCTCAACGAGGAGTATATCTATGGCGAGGACGGTCGTCTGCAGAATGCGGGCTTCCTGGACTACCGCATTCCCGTCGCCTCCGACCTGCCGATGATCGACACGGTGATCGTCGAGGTGCCGAACCCCGGCCATCCCTATGGTGTCCGCGGTGTCGGCGAAACCTCGATCGTGCCGCCTCTGGCTGCGATTGCGAACTCGGTCTCGGCAGCGGCGGGCGTGCGCCTGACGCATCTGCCGATGTCGCCGCCGCGCATTCAAAAGGCGGTCAAGGAGGCAAACTAGAGCATGATGACGTCAAATCAACACGGTTTGTCGTCTGAATCATGCTCTACAGGTTTGAAACATAGAGCAGATTCACGCGATCAGGTGGTGCCACCTGATCGCGATCTGCTCTAGGTCAACAGACCATGCCTCACGTTACAGTCCAGATCTGGGGCTCGCTGAAGGACGCCGCCGGCGGCCAAAGCGCGCTTCAGGTCGAGGCCAAGAACATCCGCGAAATGCTGGACCGGCTGGGCGAGGCGCATCCGCGCCTCAAGCCCCAGCTGGCCCGCGGCGTCTCTGTCTCCGTCGACGGCAAGATCTATCGGGACGCCTGGTTCACGCCTTTGAAGCCGGAGAGCGAAATCGTCCTCTTACCAAGGTTGAGTGGCGGATAGGATTGCGCTTAACTGTTTTGACACAATGAAGGTCGCCAACCGCCTCACCTCGATTGCGAAGGAGCCGGGCTAAAGACGCTTCTCCCGTTCGAGGTGTGAAGGTTGTGAAGTCAGAGGTCTCATTCTATCCGAAGGTCCGAATTGCGGTAACAGTCGACGATCTCTTCCTATGGAAGCGTGTCCCTTGGCCATCCGGCCATTGCCCAGAGACCGTGGTGCCGGCCATCACCGAAGCTCTGGCGCGTCATGAACTGCATGGCGTCTACAGCTTCAGCGCCACCGCACCGGCCGGGGAAGAGGGGCACTTCGAGACCATAGCGCAGCACTGGTTGGATGCCGGCAATCTCTTCGGCAACCATACCCACAACGCAGTCAACCTCGACTGGGTGAGCGCCGAGCACTTCGTCAAAGAGATTGAGCAAAGTGCTACGCTCTTGGCGCCATGGCTAAAGAAGGGCGGCCCCAGCTACTTTCGTTACCCCTTTCAGAGTTATGGCAACGAGCCGGAAAAGCGGGCAGAAATCGAGGCCTATCTCAAGGATAAGGGCTACCGGAGCGTTCCGATCGACCTCTGGTTCTATGATGCTGAGTTCATCGCAGCACAGCTGCGCTTCGCCAAGGCCATGGACGAGCCTGCCTCCATTTGGCTCGCCAGACGCTTCGTCGAGACCGCTCTGGAACAGCTTCAGATCCAAGTGGCGCTGTCCCGAACCCTCTTCTCGCAAGAGCCGATCTTTATCTGGCGGATCCATGCAACACCACTGGCCGGCCAATGCCTCTATGACATCCTGGCCGGCTTTCGCGCTGCCGGCGTCGTCTTCGTGTCTTTGGAAGAGGCGATGACCGATCCGCTGCACCGTAAGGTTATGCCGGAGAGCAGAGGGCGCCTGTTGAACTGCCTGCAGAGATGGGCCCTACACGACAACCTCGCGATCACTGAGGCCCCTCCCAGCATCCTTAAAGAGGTCGAGGCGCGCCGTCCCATGGAGGGGTTGGCCAGTGCAGACCTCCTGACTGCAGTCTACCGCGGTATTGCAGAGGAGACTGGTGGGACCTTCCAAGCGATCCGCTATTGAAGCTTTCCACGCACGCGCAACGCAGAGGGTGAACTGCCGAAACGCTCCTTGAAGCTGCGCGAGAAATGGGCCGGGCTGTTGAAACCCCAGGCGAAGGCGATCTCGGTCACGTCGCGCGTGGGATGGCTCAAGAGGTCACGGCGGGCGCCCTCCAAGCGTGTGGCACGGATGCGCGCGCCCACACTCTCCTGCTCCGCAGCGAAGAGCATGTGCAGATAGCGCGCCGAGACCCCGCGACGTTCCGCCAGAAGACTGGGCGAGAGATCGGGGTCACGGGCCAGCTCTTCGATATCGCGTTCAACGGCAAGACGCAGCAGATGTCGGCGCGAGGTTGCTTCTTGCCTTGGCTTGGCAGCGATGGCGGTTGCCAGGAGATCCAGCGCCGATCGCTGGCTGGCGGCCCAGGCGGTGGCTTCCTGCTGGGCCATGGTCCGGCTAAGCCCCATGAGATAACCCGCCAAGAGCTGGGCTTCCGGCTGGTCCCGCGGCAGGTGCAGCGGGGCCCGGCTGCGCTGCAGCAGTGCTGCAGCTTCGCCCTTGCCGATCAACAGCGTGATCTTCCTCAAGGGCGCCCGGATCTCGAAATCCAGCGGTCGGTCACTGTCCCAGAGGAAGAGGTCACCCGGCTGCAGAAGGACGCTGACCTCGCCCTGGCGCACCGCCTCACGTCCCTCCAGGATCAGCAGCAAGCCTAGGCTTGGCTGATCGGTCGCGCGAATCTCCGCTGCCTGCCGGTGTCCGGCACAGGGTTGGCAGTGACAGGCAATGAGAGAGAGATCGCGGCTTTCGCGCCACGCCAAACCGGCGGCGAAATCACGCTCTGCCGTTCGTGGATCGACCGACCAGGGCAGGTGGGTCTGGTTCAGGACATCGCGCCAGGCCTGCCAGCGCGCGCCCGCTGATTGGCCCTCCGTCTGCCAGCTCTGCATCGCCATCTCGACCTCCCTCGCGCTTCCCTCTCTGTTCCCTCTGGGGCAAGCGCTGCTTCTCTTAGAGGACAGCAAGGTCGCGCCGATCCCACTAGCTTGGCAAGAGATCTCATGAACGGGAGGAACGATCGATGCGACGCGATATCGAATTCAAGACCGAAGACGGCGTGACCTTGCGGGGCTGGTTCTATAGCGGCCAGGCCTCGGGAGCGGCTGCGACCCTGGTGATGGCGCATGGCTTTTCGGCGACCAAGGAGATGCATCTGGACGACTTTGCCGAACACTTCGCCGGCGACGGGCTGAACGTGCTGGTCTATGACAATCGCAACCTGGGTGACAGCGACGGACCGCTGCGCGGCGAGATCGACCCCTGGCAGCAGATCCGCGACTACCGTGATGCAATCACCTTTGCCAGCACCCTGGATGAGGTCGATGCCGGCCGGATCGGGATCTGGGGTTCGTCTTACAGCGGGGCCCATGTGCTGGTGGTGGGCGCGATCGACCGGCGCGTGCGCTGCGTGGTCTCTCAAGTGCCGCTGGTCGACGGTCTGGCCAATGCGCGCCGGTTGATACGTGCCGACTTCTGGGCAGGCCTGCGCGCCGGCCTCGACGCCGACCGCGAAGCCCGCTGGCGCGGCGAACCCGCGGCCATGATGCCCGTGATCTCGGAAGACCCGGCCGCTCCTTGCGTCCTGCCGACGGCGGACTCGACAGCCTTCTTCACTGAGATCATCAAGGCCCGCTCGACCCGCTGGGAGAACGCGGTCACCCTGCGTTCGGTCGAATACTTCACTGAGTACAATCCCGGCGCCTACATCGGTCTTCTGGCACCGACGCCCTTGATGCTGGTGGTCGCCGCCGACGACCATCTGACCCCAGCCGACCTATCGCTGGAGGCTTATGAGCGAGCCTTGGAGCCGAAGACCCTTCTGCTGCTGCCGGGCGGTCACTTCGACGCCTATGTCGGTGACGCCTTTGCAACCTCAGCGCCGCAGCAGAGCGCCTGGTTCCGCACCCATCTCTCGGCCTAAATAGGACACTGCCTCTGTTGGGAGATGAGGGAGAGGGTTGGCTCTACCAGTCCTCTCCCGAATGTCATCGGCTCTCGATGTAGGGAATGTAAGGCAGGCGCTCTCGCCTGCTGACCAGCGGCAACAGCCGTTCGATCGCCTGCTTGAAGTGCAGAGTTTCCTGATGCGTCTGCCAGCCGCCCGCATCGCGATAGAGTTCAAAAACGAAGAACTCTCGGTCATCCTCCGGCGAGCGATAGGGCGCAAAGATCTTGACCCCCGGCTCTGCCATGGTCGGTGCGACCAGGCTTTCGAGAATCGTGCCAACGGCATCACCTTGGCCCTCCTTAGCACGAATTGAAATTGCCACCACAAAGCCTTGGTGCAGGTCTGCGCCAACAGGCCCACTCTCGGATAGCGTCTCTTCCTGCATTGCAACCTCCCTGTTCCGGAGGTGAGACTCTAACGACCTGATGTCCCTGATTGCTTCGGTCATTACCGAAGCATCTGCAATTATGTCGTTAATGATGGCGAAAACAACAATCCTTTGGAGTGTTTCTTGAATTCTGGCTCTTGTGAAGCGCTCGCAAGACCGCTCGCTTATGCTGTCAAAAACTTGTATATCCAAAACTACTGCTTCGGATCAGGCCACAATCTGACGTCTTAAGATCTCGTTCCAAAATATCTACATCTAATAGAAGAATCTGCATGCTCATCAAAAAAGCACCCTTTACTCATTTCTGTGTGTGAAATAGGCTGCCTGCCGATCCTACAAAATAGTGAAGAAAATTGTCAGTTTTTACAAACAACGCGGTTCTCCAACACATGCTGTGACCGCAGGGTCTTGGCACTAAAAAGAGCAACCTCCGAGGGAACGGAGTCATGATGCATTCTGAGCGTCGCTGACAATATGCGACCGATGAAGCAAGCCGAGTCTTCAGACCTAGTATCTGTGCAGTTTTGTGGATGGGGGCGGACGGGGGGCCTCCCAGTGCGGCGCGTTACCTTGCAGGACGTAACTTTATGCTTGTAGATGTTGCAACTCGTATCAGTGATGTTTTGCCCTTGGAGAATCTCTACTATTCGGCGCACATTGATCCGGACGGGCGCTTCCTCTATCTGGCGAACCCTAAGGTTGGCAGCACGACGATCCTAACAGTCTTATACTCCTTGGTCCTAAACGACCCGTCGTGCATGCAATGGGACACGGAAGAGGTTCATGATGGAGAAAGATCACCTCTATTATCTTTGACTGACTTTTCCAAGGCCGACAGGAACCATCTGCTCACCAGCCCGGATGTGTTCCGTTTTGCCTTTGTCCGACACCCCTTTAGTCGCCTCTTTTCCGCGTACAACAACAAGATAAGACAAAATGAACGCCAGAAAGCCGGCATCCTTCGAACCCTCCAATACCCCGTAGACAATTTGGCTGTAGAAATATCATTTTGACAGTTTGTCGACGCAGTGTATCGGCAGAGTCTGTCGGAGATGAATTACCATTGGTATCCGCAGAACTTACAGCTGTATCATAACAAGCTGCGACTGGGCTTCATCGGCAGAATGGAAACCTTTGACCAAGACTTCCGAACCGTGTTGGTTCGTGTTTTCGGCGAGAAGGTTAGGGACATGGGAATCCCGCAGCGTGCCGGAGAAGCGCCAAGCCAACCGATCAATCTGACATCGATTTCGATGAGAACCCATGAAAAGATTTGGAACAAGTATTTTTGGGACTTCAAGGCCTATGGATACAACAGAAGAGAGTTTGTTGTGTCACCTGGCAGAAGCCAGACCCAGCGAAGCGCAATCGGAGGATAGCCCCTTCGACGCGAGGATCAGAGCGTCAGACGCCCGCCGGACAGCATCGTTCGAGCAGATCGAGTCGAGTCTCGATTTTCCTGAGAGCTGAAGGCACAACCCTGCCCCACCCCTGGGTCGAGCGGAGAGCGCGCAGCTCACGCCAGTGGAGATTCTTGCCAACCGCTGCAGCTTCGCCACAACAGTAGGCTTGACCGAATAGCCGCATCTCTGTACATTTGACTGAACGCTCAACAAAGAGAAAGCGCGAACGATGACCAATGCCAGCACTCATTCGCTCCCGCCCAAGGGCTGGGACCGCAGCGGTTTGCCCGGCTGGACCTACTTCAATGAAGAGCTCTTGGAGCTCGAGCTTGAGGAGGTCTTTCGCAAACGTTGGCAATTGGCCTGTCATGTCAACGACGTCCCCAATCCCGGCGACTACACAACCTTCGACCTGGCGAGCGAGCGGGCGATCATCATTCGCGGTCAGGATGGCGTCCTGCGCGCCTTCCACAATCTCTGCCGGCACCGCGGATCGCGCGTCGTCGGCGATGCCCAGGGTCATTGCCGTTCGGCCCTCGTCTGCCCCTATCACGGTTGGGCTTACAATCTTGATGGCACCTTGCGGGCAGCGGCACAGCCGCGCTCCTTCCCGCCGCTGGACCCGGTTGCCTGGGGACTGAAGCCGGTCGAGATGGAGATCTGGCACGGCTTTGTCTTCTTGCGCTTCAAGCCCAGCCAGCAGCCGCCGATCTCTCAGATCTTCGCCCGCTTCGAGGCAGAGGTCGCACCCTACGGCATCGCTGACCTGGTGCCGACCGCGCCGATCACCTGGGCCAACGCAACGCCGGTCAACTGGAAATCTGTGCGTGATGTCGACAACGAAGGCTATCACGTACCCAAGGCGCACCCGGCCCTACAGGACCTCTATGGACTGGCCTATCGCGACGAGCCCTATGTCGATGGCGCTTCGCGCTCTTTTGCGACCTTCAATCCAGGTCCCGGTCGGTTCTGGAGCGTCCGGGCCTATAAGTCGATCCTGCCGGAAGCCACTTGGCTGCCAGAAAGTCATCGCAATGCCTGGCTCTATATCGGCCTCTTCCCCAACGCGGTTATCGGTCTCTACCCGGATTCGGTCATCTTCTATCAGGAGTTCCCGGATGGTGTCGGCAAGGCACGCCTGCGCGGCCAGGTCTACCGACGTCCAGATGAGAGCCGGGAAATGCGGGCAGCGCGCTACCTCAGCGATCGCATCGATTCGATCACCGGCGCTGAAGATCAACAGCTGACCATCTGGTCCTACGAGGCGACCAAATCCAGCGGCTATGACGGCATCCTGTTGAGCGATCTGGAGTATGGGGTGAAGACCCACCACGATCATCTGCGCGCCATACTGCCCGTCATGACCCTGGAGCAGGAGCCAGAGCCCGGCAGCATTGCAGCCAGGAACGCCGCTATGCTGGAAGCCCGGAAAGCAGCTTGAAAGCGGTCACCCTCTAACTACGCGAGTCTGACAGTGAGACGACGAGGGGCAGAGATCGGCTAGTTACGACTCCCTCCTCGCCGGTCGCATTGATGGTCACCCAGTAACGCCCCTCTTCGTCCGGTGCCTCGATCCGAATGCCCGTCTCATCGCAGGAGTGTTCTTCCTCGGATTGGACCCGATAGCCCTGGGCGTCGAAGAGCAGGATCTCCAGCTCGCAGGCAGCAGGCCAAGCCTTTGCCGCAACTTCAAGGGCAAGGCTCTCGCCCGGCTGAGCCAGCTCCGACTTCATGCTTACCCTCAGCCCGATCGGGTTCGGCAATTCTTTGGTCGCCTCTCCCCGCCAGAGAGATTGGAGGGCAAAGTAGCTGGGTTTGGGGCGCCCCTCAAAGTCCGTAAGGCCGAACCAGCTTGGCGAACCCTCGTAGCGGTCCGTCCAGGCGAAGGCGACGCCGCCGATCGTAAAGGGCTTGGTATCCTCCACGAATCTCTTCCAGCGATCCGCATAGAGCGCGGCTTTCTCGTCATCTCCGGGCTCCAGCGGAAAGCCCTGGTCAGACCAGTTGGTCAAGTTCGGGTCCCAGTATCCGTCTGGGCCGAACTCTGACAGGAACCAAGGCCGTCCACCGCCAAAAGCATCGACAGCATGCTGCAGGCGCCGCAGATGCTCTTCGTAATAGGCATTGATTCCGATGACGTCGATATCCGGGGCGAGCTGGTTCAGGTCGTGCAGTGCGCCCTGCAGCTCATTGCTGACTTCAAAGGCGGTCGCAACCGGGCGCGCGGGGTCTATCTCTTTTATCCGGCGCGCGAGCCGGTTCAGAAAGCGCATGTAGGCCTTGCGGTTCTCCACCAGGAAGGGCGGTGCAAACGCGTGCTTCATCAGGCCCCAGACTTCGTTCCCGATGACCCACATCAGGACGGCAGGGTCCTCTCGGCCGGAACGGACCATATCGACGACCTCCGCCTCGATCTCGTCGAGCTTTTGTTGATCGTTCACATAGTCGGTGCTTTCCAACAGCGAAAAACCGGCGAGGACCTTGAGACCATGCGCATCGGCCGCCCGAAAGATATTGCTGTCGCCCCAATGCGGGTGATAGCGGCGGATCGTGTTCGCGCCCATGGCGGCGATCGCCTCAAAGTCGCGTTCGACCTGCAGGCGGGTGGGATCCCGCGGCACGCGCCAGCCCTGCCCGGCACCATAGGCCACACCGCGCATGAAGAAAGGTGCATCTCCGACCATCAGCTGCCAGCCCTCCCCCTTGCGCACGACCCGGTTCTCCGCCGGTTGCCTGGTTGTAAGTTCGGGAAGGAGCGGTTGATAGAAGGGTCGCTCGGCGTCCAGTTTGGATAGGGCTTGCTTGAGTTGCGGCGCTTCGGGATCGATTTTCCAGTCAATCACCATGCCCTTCGGCGCGCCTGGCCAGTCGGTGGGGATGTTCTTGTCCTGATCGGTGTCAAAGAACACCAAGCCGGTGATCTCGTTTCGCTTTGCGATCTGCTCCAAAGCATCGGCAATCCATGCAGTCCTGTCCCCGCCCAGGTCTGTCGACCCGAACTCAGCAAGCAGGGCCGGCTTTCCATAGCCCTTCACCCAGGGCTCGAAGGGCGCGTAGAGATCCGCGAAGCTGTCCCAGCTTCCGTCGCCGTTCACGGTTCCGAAGTTAAGCAAGGTCAGGCCAACCCAATCGACGTAGCTGTTGCCGGGGTAGTAGGCCGCCATGTCTTCCGGTTTCCAAGGATTCCAAACCCAAGCGGCATTGGTCGCACCTGCCAGAAGGAACCTTTGAACCACGTAGCGCCAGGCATCGACGAACTCTTCTGGTGTGTTCCCGCCCCGCGGTGACCAGGGGTACTGCGGGTTGTCCATCTCGTGGGCGAAGCGGATCAGCACCGGTCCGCCATGCTCCCTGATGCCGGCAGCGTAAGCGTCGATGAAGTAATCCAGCTTTCCGTCGACGATCCAACGAAAGACACCCCGATTCTGCGCCGTTTCCTCGAAGTCGGCCGCCCAGGAGAAGTCGGCAAGCGAGGGGCCCCAAGTGATCATGGGAACCGCACCCAGCTCGCGGATGGCATCCAGCTCCGCCTGCGGAAAGTCTTCGATCGCGCGATCACCCCACCAGTGATAGAGGCTGACGATCGATAAATCGGTGCCCAGCTTACTTTCGATTTTGCGAACCTTGTCGATGGCTTGCTCTGTTGGGAGGACGCCATAGGCTGCCTTATCCATTGCCGGATCGTAGACACCAAGGGCGAAGCCACCGTGCTCCTTCGCAGTACGCGCTTCGACCTCCGCCCAGTGCCGCTCCAGCAATCTGTGCTCTTGGCTCTGACTGGCGAGCAGGGCGACGAGGCCGATGGCAGTCGGAAAAGCGATCAGCAAGGGCCAGCGCCGGAAGAACCAGTAGGTTCGATCGGTGACAAACCGCAGGCCACTGGTCCTTGCAAAGACACTCCATCGCCGCGGGGACAGCAGGCTGGCAAAGGTCTTCTGCTGGGCCGTGAACCAGACGAAGCCAAGGACCAAGGCGTTGGTCACGGCAAAGATCGCCATCAGAAGCGCAAAGGGGCTCTGATCCCACCAAAGGCCATAGGCCGCCGCACCGAAAGAAGCCAGAGCGAGCAGCAGGTTCGGAGCTGCCAACAGCAGGGCGTCGGAATCCTCGTCGTCCTTCGAGGTCGGTATGTAGGGGATACGAACCCGCCGCATGGCACTGGTCGCACCGGCGAGGTGCACCCACCAGGTCGCATTCATCAAAAAGCTGCCGACGACGTGAAAGCCATACTCTGCCGGCTCCATCACCCATCGCTGCGCGGTCTGGCGAATGAGGATGTAGGCCGCAAACAGCGGCCCGGTCCAGGTCACGAACTCCAGCAAGGAAATCCGCCAAGGCATCTGACCGGTAACCAGAGCCAGGATCGGAACCAGGATCGCCAACAACACGAAGATGCCGCGCAGGTAGAAGAGGCCGTTGTGCAGGAAGTGGATCCGGTTCCTCCAACTGAGCGTCGGCCAGGCAGCGGGCAGGCTTTCGATCAGAATATCCCAGACGCCACAGGCCCACTTCAGTTGCTGCTTGGCATAGCCGCCCAAGGTGTTCGGCACCAATCCACGGGTCAAGGTCTCCGGCACATAGACCGAGGTCCAGCCCTTGGCATAAAGTTTAAGGGTGGTGGCCATGTCCTCAGCCAGCCCCGGTGCGTGCCCGCCGATGCTGTCGAGCGCAGAACGGCGAAAGGTACAGTTGGCGCCAATGGCCTGTGTGGTCCCGTGACCATGCATGCCGGTCATCACCGGCCCATAGAAGTGATAGGTCTGCTCGGCCGCGCCGCGGGCAATCAGGCTGCCTGACTGGTTATGGTAGCCCTGCACGCATTGTACGAAACCGACCTTGGCATCGTCGAAGTAACCGAGGACGCGATCCAGAAAGAAGGGCGCGGGCTCGTGATCGGGATCGAGCACAACGGCAAACTCACCGGTCGCCCCTTTGAGCGCATTGTTGATGTTGCCTGCCTTTGCGCCGACCTTCTCGGTCCTGGTCACATGACGCACGCCCAGTCGATCGCAGACGGCCTTCATCAAGGGATCATCGCCCTCGTCGCAGAGATAGGTCGTGTGCGGATAGGTGATGCGCTGGACCGCCTTTAAGGTAGAGACGATCATGTCCCGCGGTTCGCCGGGGACCCAGGTGGTCAGGATGTCGACGCTGCGCTCACCCGGTGGCGGGATGGGACCACGCGGCCTTACCCCCAGATAGCAGTACCACTCATAGAGCAGCAGGACGAAGGCGTAGAGGAAGACTGCCGTCATCGGCCAGAAGAGCCAAGCGGCACCGATCCTGTCGCCGGAGAAGAACCAGATCAAAAAGGCCGCCATCGCGGCCACGCCGCCGGCGATCAGGATTCCCATGGTCCTGACATCGGCGCGGCTGACCCGCGAGGCCGGGGGACTATCGGACCAGGTGACCCGCGGCTCGACGGCCATCAGCGCTTCGAGCTGCTGCTCGAAGTTCTGATCGCCCTTCATGTCGTTAGGCAATTGCCGCGATCCCGGGAAGGATATCGCGATACCAGTGCACCGCGTCGCTGGCTATGTCCCGAATGCCAGAGCGCTGTGGCCTCCAGGAGAGGAGCTCCTGCGCCTTTCCCGGGTCTGCCACCAGGACCGGTGGGTCACCCGGCCGCCGCGGGCCCTCGACGACGCAAGGGGCGGCTTCGGCTGCTTCGCTCACCGCGGTGATGACCTCTCGGATTGACGTGCCCTGCCCAGTTCCCAGGTTCAAGGCTAGGCTCTCGCCGCCGGCGAGCAAGCGCTCGAGCGCGGCCACATGTGCGTCTGCAAGGTCGGCGACATGAATATAGTCCCTGACAGCGGTGCCGTCGGGCGTGGGATAGTCGGTTCCGTTGATCGTGATCTGCGGACGGCGGCCAAGAGCAGCTTCGACCACCAGTGGGATCAGGTGGGGCTCTGGATCGTGCAGCTCTCCAATCTCCCCTTCTGGATCGCATCCGGCTGCATTGAAGTAGCGAAGCGCAGACGTCCTCATCCCATGCACCTGGCCATACCAGCCCGCCATCTGCTCCAGCATGACCTTTGATGCGCCGTAGGGATTGATCGGCACCAGGGGTGTCTGTTCTGAAATTGGAACCTCAGTAGGCGCGCCATAGGTCGCACAGGTGGAAGAGATGACCAGGTTCGGAACCGCACTCTGCACCATCGCGTCGAGCACATTGATGGACGCAGCGACGTTGTTGCGGAAGTAGGCTGAAGGATTGGACATAGATTCGCCGACATAGGCGTAGGCTGCAAAGTGCATGACCGCGGCCACGCCGTAGCTCTGCATGGTCTCAGCCAGCGCGTCGCAATTGTCCAGGGGCTCTTGGATCAAGGGTCCCCATTTCACCGCCCAGGCATTGCCGCGCCTCAGGTCATCGTAGACGACGGGCAAAAATCCGCGCCGGGCCAGCGCCTTGCAAGCATGGCTGCCGACAAAGCCAGCACCACCCGTCACCAAAATGGTCTTGGTCATGACTGACTAACCGTTCACTGCAGTGCGATAGTCGTCCTTTGGGGCATAGGTGTCGATCTTGCCGCTAGAGATGATGTCGTCGAAGTAGTCGAGCGTTCTCTTAAGACCGTCGCGAAGCTCAACACATGGTTCCCATCCAAGCTCGGCCTTGGCTCTGGAGATATCCGGTCGGCGTCGTTTCGGGTCATCGACCGGCATGGAGCTGAACACCAATTGAACCTTGGTCCCCACAAGCTCACGAATGGTTTCAGCGAGCTCTAGGATCGTCATCTCGTTCGGATTTCCAAGATTGATCGGACCGGTCACCTCTTTCGGCGCCAGGCAAAGCCGCCAAAGTGCATCGACCAGGTCATCGACATAGCAGAAGGAGCGCGTCTGTCCGCCATCGCCGTAGATCGTGATTGGCCGGCCCAATAAGGCCTGCCGCAGAAAGTTGGACACCACGCGGCCATCGTAGGGGTCCATGCGCGGCCCATAGGTGTTGAAGATGCGGCCGACGCCAATGTCGAGTCCGTAGGTGCGGCGACAATCAAAGAGGACTGCCTCAGCCGCGCGCTTGCCCTCGTCGTAGCAAGCCCTCGGGCCGATGATATTGACGGCACCCCGGTAGTCTTCGTTCTGCGGATGGCAGAGGGGGTCGCCATAGACCTCGCTGGTCGAGCTGTGCACGATCCTGACCTTGTTCTCCCGCGCGACTTCTGCCGCATGCAGGGTACCAAGAACGCAGGTCTTGATCGTGTGGATTGGATCGGCCTGATAGCGTGGCGGCGAGGCCGCGCAAGCCAGGTTCACGACCAAGTCTGTTTCGCTGTGAAAGGGTGCAATGACATCCGTTTCGACGAACTCAAGCAGTCCCGTCTGGTCCATGTCAGCTAAGTTCTTAACTGAACCCGTCTGCAGGTTGTCAATAATCCGGACTCTTGTGCCCGCATTGATGAACCTCTCGGTCAAGTGCGAGCCGATAAAGCCCGCGCCTCCAGTCACGAGGACCGAAGAAAAGTCCATGCCTTCACCCCCTCTCCACCGCCAGGCTCAGATCCCTGCACCCGCGATTCAACGCAGCTGCAACAGCCGGCTAGATGATCCCCAAACTTGCGTTACCAAGACTGAACCCGCTTATCGAATGTTCAAACGCACTCGAGGCTTCCAGCCCGGATCTTGCCAAGGCCCCCATCATGGCCATAGGTCACTCGCATCACAGCCTGCTCTGCGAACAACACTTGCTCCGAAGGGAGCCTCTTAAACTAGACGCGCAGAGAAAACATACAATTCAACCGCTAAAGCGCATAAAGCACCGGCTGACCGCTGTTCTCGCCATTTGATCAAGCGTCATTTACATTACCTATGAAGGAATCGCTCACCCAAAACAAGGATTTTGTGCGTATAGGATCGTGTGCCTCTCCGCTTTTTCAATGACCGTGATATGAATTCCTTTGCAAGACGAGGTCAACACGCCAGGAGACTATCGGATACCTCTGCCTCCTGCACCTCCGGTCCCTTCAGGTGCCTTCGTACTTCGGAATCCGTCGGCTTTGCGCTCGGTTGGCGCGCTTTGCACGCTACCCCGGTGCAGCTTTTCGCCGGCTGGAACGACTCTTCAGCGGCGCAATGTTGTCACCCAGCTGCGCGCGCAGCCAGCGGTGAAAAGCGTAGAGTTCGTATTCCTCCTGCATCAAGGTGCCGGAGGCGAAGGGTGCGGCAGACAGCCCTCGTTGGTTCATCTCGCAGGCCGCGGCATCCTCGTCCAACACCCGACGAGCAAACCTCAGGATGCGATCCAAGTCGAAGCCTGGCTCATCGACGCGACCGGGCGGCAGGAGCCAATCCACCGTTAGGCGCGTGCGTTCCGGCCCCAAGGGTTCGACCCGGACCGAGCGGACATAGTCGACGTGGCCCACAATGAAGGCTGATGGCAGCGTGACGGCATAGGTATGGCCGCGTGCCCTGTCGGCCTCACTCAAGCCGGAAAGCGCGTGCTGGGCGCTGCCGCCCTCTGCCCAGGTCTCGGCCCCCTGACGCAGTCCGCCGTGAAAGCGCGGATCGGCCTCCTCTGCATGGCGCTCCCAGTCCGGATCGTCTTCGCGCACCATGATCGCGCGCTGATAGATCGGGACCAGTGCACTCAGCTCCGGATGGATCGAGGGGCAGTGCAGGCACTCGTTGAAGTTCTCCCAGAAGACCTTCCAGTTGCAAGCGATCTCGATCTCATCGCGTTGCGCGACCAAGAGCTCCGCCAGCGGCCAATTGGCCAGGGGCTTGAGCTCACCCAGAAGCTTGACCTCGAAGTCAGCCTGATCGCCCCCGGCCGGGTTGACGTAGAGAAACCCGCCCCACTCGGCCACGCCCATCGGGATCAGCCCATGCTCTTCGCGGTCAAAACCCGGAACCTTGCGCGCCTTGCCGGTGGCCAGCAGCTTGCCCGAGAGATCATAGGTCCACTGGTGATAGGGGCAAACGAAGAGGGGGCGCTTTAGCTGCCCTTCCCCCAGCGTGCAGAGTTCAGAGCCACGATGGCGACAGACGTTGTGAAAGGCCGCCAAACTCCCATCGACCTGGCGAACCACCAAGACACTGGCCCTACCCAGCCGTCCGGTTTTCCAAGCTTGCGGCTGAGCCAACTCTTCCGAGCGGCAGAAGAGCAGCCAGCTCTGGTCCCAGATCTCAGCCATCTCTCGTCGATGATGTGCCGGGTCGCTATACCACGAGACCGGCAAAGAGGCCTCGGCCTGCGCCAAACCGTTGAACCCGCTGGCAAGCACCTTGTCGTCCGGCATAGTATCACTCCAGCAAGACAGATCAGGAAGAGGCTAGGCTGCCGGATGGTTCTTCGCCTAGTCCAAATCGAGCCGACGTGTGAGATTGTTGAGTATCTGTTCAAAAGTCGGCGAGAGTGGCCCTCGAGCGACATGGAACGAAAGGGCGAAGAGGCGGTGGCAGCACTGGACCAGGCAGGCGGAGAGAGGGCACCAACGGAAAAGGCCCTGCGTCGCCGAAAGCAGATCGTCGAGGCGACCAAGCGCTCGATCGTGAAGAAGGGCTTGTCCGGGACCACCTTGGCAAGCGTCGCCAAGGAAGCCGGCCTGTCGCAGGGCATCACAGTCTTCTATTTCAAGACCAAGCTGGATCTCCTCGCCGCCGTGCTGCGGCAGCTCTATGAAGAGTATGATGTTGCTTGGCGCGCAGCCTATGAGGCCGCCGGGGAGGATCCGCTTGATCAGCTGCTGGCCCTGGTCAGGGTCGATTTCGAACCACCTGTCTGTACGCCCGACGCACTCTTCATGTGGCATGCCTTTTGGGGAGAGTCCGGCTCCCGGCCACTCTATGCCGAGATCACCGATTTCTATGAAGCACCGCGCTTTAACGTTCTGAAAGAGAACTGCGCGCGTTTGCTGGGCGCCTGTGACCAGGACACCGAGGCGGCAGACAATCTCGCGATCACCATCGATGCGCTATCCGACGGCCTCTGGTGGCGCCTCTACCTCTCGGAGCAGTCGATGCACCCGGAAAAGGCTTTGCAGGTCTTCGCCGGTGTGCTGAGCGCCCACCTGCCACAACACGCCCAGGCGATAAGGCAGGCGCTCTCTGGCCCAGCGAGCTGCACGCTCTAGAGTCTTGCCAAGGTTCAAGCGGGCCCGAAAGCCCTCAGCCGGTTTTTGGCCATAGCCTCCATGAGCGCAAGCAGCCGACCGCGCCGGCTCTCCGGCTGGCCCAAAAGATCGGGAAGCAGATCGCTCGCGCCGGGGCTCAGTTTGCAGGCAAGTAGAAGGCTGTCGGCAAAGCCGCCGTCGGCCAGACGATTCATGACCCGCGGCAGATCCTCATGGCCGACAGCGGACAGCAAGACCTCGACAGCCGCTCGGCGCACGGCCGCCGCGGGATCAGACAGAGCCTGCTCGGCCATTTGCAGATCAGCCGGCGCCAGCGCGCGCAAGGCCTCTGCTCGCAACAGCGGATCGCGATCCTTGAGCAGAGGTTCCAGGAGGGGGCGATGGGCGGCTGAGGAAGCCAGGATTCGGGCGGCATAGCCGCGCAAGACCGCATCGGTCTCGCCAATAGCAGAGGCAGCCTGATCCAGCGCTGTCGACGAAACAGGCCTGCTACGCTCGGCAAGCGCCTTGAAAGCTGCCAGCCTCGTGCCGCTGTCCTCACTGGCCAAGGCCGTTTCCAAAGCGGCGGCAAGCGCCGCACTGGTCGATCGCCCTGCCAGCGAAACTGCCTGTCTCTGCAGATCCTGGGCAACCTCCATCGGTCCCTCTACCGCAACCCGGCGCCGCGCCTTTCGCGACTGCGAGGGCGAGGGCGAGCCTTCAGAGCGTGGGTGCCGCTCCACCTGGATCGAGTCCAGGGTGGTCTGCGGAAACTTCCCTCGCAGAATCGCCGCTGCCGCTTCACGCCTGGAGACGATCTCGCCCTCTGGCGTTATGGCGATATCGCTCTCTGCCGCCTCCTCATCCTTTGGTGTTGCCGCATCCTCCGCCTCAGCCGTCTCTTCTTGCTCTGAGCCCGGATCGGCACCAAGGCTGCCGTCAATCGCCCGCAGCAGCAGAGATTCCGCAGCCAGATCGCCGCGATCGCAAGCAGCGGTCAGGAGCAGCAACGCCGCGACACGAAGCTGCTGGACAGGATTGCAGAGCAGCGCCCCGACACGCTCTAGCGCGTCCTCGCCAAGCGGTGCCTGTTCGGCGCACAATGCCTGCAGAGCAGCCAGCCGCACTTCCAGCGGTCGCGACTCCTCTTCTGCCTGGGTGAGAAGTGGTTGCATCGCCTGGTCCGGGGCAAGTCGAGCCAGACAGCGCAGCGATGCCTCGGCCAGCCGTGGACCTCCGCTCGTCATCCAGACCAGCAGGTTCTCCTTGAGATCGGGCTCCGACAGGGCCAGCTTGCCCTCGCAGTGCAGTTGCAGGAGAGCCGCACGCACGCCCTCGTCGGGGTCCCGCAGAACCTGGCGCACAACATCCGGTCTGGCCGCGGCAAAGCAAAGCACGGCTTCACGGCGCAAATCCGGATCCGGATCCAGAAGCATCAGGTCGGTTGCGGCTGCGCTGTAAGCCGCAACTGTCTCGAGGCTAAGGCGGCGAACCTCTGGCGCGGGATCGCGCAGCAAGAGATCGCTCAGTGCTGCGAGTGCGACCGGGCTGCAGTGAGCAAGCGCCTCCAGGGCGCGCGCTCTGACCTTCGCATCGGGATCGCGCAGAAAGTCGAGGAGTGTCTCTGCCCCGCCTTTTCCAAGATTGGCAAGGGCACGAAAGACCGGCCGGTCCAGATCCTGGGCAAACTCGTCCTGACGCGCTGCCAAGAGGTCGGGGATGACCGCGCTCTCGCCTAAACGGCCCAATGCGGCAATGGCCTCGGTCTGCACCACCAGCCAGTCGTCCCAGACGCCGCCTTCATCTTCCCAAGCAACCGTCTCTTCGCAGCGGTCCAGTGCCAGGTCGCGGAGCAGCGGCAGGGAGCCCCTGTCCTCCAGCCGGGCCAAGGCCTTGATGGCCGCGACCTTCACCTCGGTCACCGGATCTCCCTCCAGGGAGTAGCGCAGGGTCTCGGCCTGAGCCGGCAGGGGGCAGCCGGCTAAGGCCTCCATGGCATCGCTGCGCACATCGGGGTCTTCGTCCAGCAGCAGAGCGGCCAGAGGCTCAGCGGCAGCTGGCTCCCGAAAGGCCGCAAGACAGCGCGCAGCAGCCGACCGCAGCAAAGCATCGTCATGCCCGAGATAGCCGCAAAGAGCGTCGACCGCTCGGCCTGTCGCTGTTCTCGTCCGTGGGTTAGGTGCGAAGAACGGCAGCGCCTCATTCTGAATAAGCGCTGCCGCCTCACCTGTCGGGCGGCTGGACATCCAGGGGCCTAGGCGATATCGCGGCGGGCAAAGCTCATGGAGCGATACTGGTGCTTGTAGGGGCTCTCGCCCAAACGCTGCACCTTGCCCACGCCCATCTTGTAGTTGTAGTTGCCGCTGATCCAATCGACGACCCGGCCGGCCAGCGCGTTGGCCGGCTGGCTGGTGTGCAGGAAGTCCATATAGCCGACACCCTGTTTCACCGCCGGGGTGACGATCGCCACGGCCGTCACCGAGGCACGGGTCAGCTCGATGTGTCCGCTGCGCAGCAGGTTGGCGAAGTCGAAGTCGTCGCCTTCGATGCCGATGATGGTGTCTTTCTGCACCGGGATGCGGTCGGAGAAGAGCATGACATAGTCGCCTGACTCGACCCCATAGGCGGCGGCATCCTCCGGATGCAGCTCGATCCAGTTCTCCGGCCAGCGTTGCACGATGTAGGGCCGTCTGCGGTCGTCGTAGCCCGACTGCCAGCGCTCGTTGATCCGCCCGGAGGTCATCCAAATCTCGCCTTCGCGCGGCTTCAGCCACTCCCAATAGCTGGAGAAGAGGCTCCATGGCGCCTTCTGGAGGTTGCACTTGCCGGTCTGGCTGTTGAAGTGGGTGAGCTTCTTGTTGAAGACCGTGGCGCCCGCCGGCCCGTTCTCGGGCAGCACGCGGTTCACGTCATGCAGACGCTTGGTCTCCTCCAAGCTGCCGTCGGCCAGCATCAGGACCGGGCCTTGGATGCCGCGAGTGCCGAACTCACCCAGCTTCTGGTGCAGGGTCTTGCCCTCGCGATGGGCGACGATCTTGACCGCGTGGAAGTCCTTGCGCGAGCCGCGAGAGAAACGTGAGCCCTCTTCCAGCACCTCGTTGCTGTTCTTCCAATCGAAGCCCTCGTAACCCATCTTCTGCGCCAGCTGGGCGATGATCCACCAGTCGGGCTTGGCCTCTCCTGGCGGATCATAGAATTTGGGGTAGAGGCGGATGCGGCGCTCGCCGTTGGCGCGGGTGAAGGTGTCCTCACCCCAGCCCGAGGCCGGGAAGATGATGTCGGCATAGCGCGCACCGATGGGATCGACCAGATAGATGTCCTGGTTCCAGACCACCATGCCGCCGGAATCGACCCGCTGCTTGAGGGTGTCGACGATGTCGTCCTTCTCGAAACTCTGCACCTGATGCGGGTTGCGGGTGGTGAGTTCGTCGAACTTGGCCTGCAGAGACTGCGAGCCGCACATGGCCTGCACCCAGGTGGTGCCGATCACATGCGCCAGGCGCGTGTGACCGCTCATCAGATAGCGGTCGGTGTCCATCGCGCGGCGACGGCGGCCCGGCAGCTTCTCCGGCGACTTGTTGCGCGGGTATTTGCCGCCGCGCAGGCCGCCACGCTGATGCCCGCCGGCTCGGCCGATGACCTGGCCAGGCCGCCCACCGGCACCGCAGACGATCCCCAGGGCGGAGATGGCATTGGTGTTGCCGGTGTTGTTCGACCAGTAGAAGCCCTTTTCGATCATGATCGAGGTCTTGGGCCGGCTGCCGTCGGCACGTGGCTTGGCCATCCACTCGGCCGCCGTATGGATCTTCTGCACATCGATCTGGGCCATCTCGGCCGCCTTCTCGGGCCGCGAATAGTCCTGCGCCAAGAGCCACTCTTTCCAGTCCTCAAAGCCGTCGGTCTGGAACTTGCCCCAGGTGGTGCGCCACTGCCAGGGCGTGTTGCGGGTGCCCTGGCCAAAGCCGGAGGAGCTCTCCCACTTGTTGTTGACCCACTTCTGGATCCACTCCTTGTCCTCCCAGCCCTTCTCGACGATGACGCGGGCGATCGCCAGCACCACCGGCAGGTCGGTGCCGGGCTGGATATCGATAATCATGCCGCCGTTCTTTTCGGCATAGGCCACACCGGCGGTGCGTCTGGGCAGCAGGAAGATGGCCTTTTGACCGGATTGAATGCCCGGCATGATCCAATCGGTGAAGAGGATGGTCTTCGATTCGTAGGGATCGGTGCCGCACATCAACAAGGTTTCGGCGTCGCGCCAGTCCTCATAGGCCGGGCCGAAGTTGTCGAAGCCGGCATCACGAAAGCCCGGCGTCGAGGTCACGTCAGAGGGCGTGTCGTGGAAGGTGAAATTGGCCGTGTTGACGTTGCCCAGCGCGTACTTGGTGATCGCGTAGGTGTTCTCCATGTAGCCGTAGGAGAAGGTCTTGACGCCATAGGCATTGGTGCCGTGGTGGTCCAGGACATAGCGTCCGACCTCGGCCGCGATGTCGAGCGCGAAATCCCAGGTCACCGGCATAAGCACGCCGAACATCCGAACCATCGGCGATTTCAAACGATCGCGGGTCGGGGTCTGCGGATTATAGACCTTCTGCGCAATGGCACCGCCGCGGATCGAGGAATCGCCCAGCGGGTTGACGAACTCCGCATCCTTGTCGGGGATGATGACGACGTGATGCGGCTCGCCGTCATGCAGCACGATGTTGTGCTGGTTGGGCGCCACCCAGGGGCCCAGCGGCGCGACGGGGAAGTCCTCGCCGAAGGCATTCTGATCGGCCAAGGGGCCGCCGACTTTGCCGCCGCGCACCGGCCAGCGATAGACCTTGTAGCCGCAGGCGACGATGCAGTAGTCGCAGGCCGTGGAGATCACGTCCGCATCGGGCGGCGGCAGCGGCACCTGCTGTTCGGGGATGTAATAGGGGGTGGACATGGGCTGTCTCTCCTTATCCCTGCAGGTTGTCGTAGCGGCCGTAGATCAGGCCAAACATGCCAACGGCGTAGATCTCGTCGCCATCCAGTTCCAAGAGGACCTGCGGCAAGGACTGGTAGGCCTGGCCCGAGATGAAGATCCCGTGGCGGGTCAAGTCGAAGGTCGTGAGGTGCAGAGGACAGGGCCCCAGCGCCTTGTCGGCCGCCTGGTAAGTGCCCTGCAGGGGACCGCCCTGGTGGGTGCAGGTGTAGTTGAAGGCCACCACGTCTTTCTCGGGGCCAAGCCCACCACCAGCCTCGGTGCCCAGTTTCACCAGGATCGATTCCGAATAGTCCTCTTCGTCCGGATAGTTGAAGTCCAGCGGCTCATCGACCGTGAGTTCCGACAGCTTTGCGATCAGCTTGCGAGGATAGGTGGCAACCACGGCCGGGGTCTCAGCCTCAGCCAAACCTGCGATGCCGACAGTGATCACGGCGGTTGCAATGCCGCCGCTCAAGAGGAACTGCCGCCGGTTCATCAGGCAGGGACGGGTCCCCGCCGCCGCCGCTTCGCCCTCGGCACCGTTGATGGCTCGCTCGATCGTGGGCGCAATTCGGGAGGTCTCGTTCATCTCACTTCTCCCATTCAATTCTGCAGGGTTGGCAGGGGTTCCATCTCGGGGAGGTCGGGCTCCTCGATCAGGATCTCCTCGCCGGAGAGGCTCTCCAGGAAGGCCACCAGGTCGTCGACTTCGCTGTCGCTGAGGCCCAGAGGCTTGATCACTGGGCTCTTGGTCGCCGCGAACTCGTTCTCGCCGCCGCCGGCGTTATAGAATTCGACCACGTCCTTCAGGCTCTCCAGCATGCCGTTGTGCATGTAGGGGTAGGTGTAGGCCGTGTAGCGCAGGCTGGGCGTACGGAACTTGCCCATGTGCTGCTTGTCCTTGGCCCGAAAGTAGGCGCCGGGATCATCCTTGGTGTGGCGATAGAGCACCTCCGTCGAGCCCTTGGCATAGAGCTCGAATCGGAAGGTGATCTGTGCCAGCGGGTCGTCGTCCCAGCCGTCGTAGGGCGGCACACCCAGGTTGTGGTACTGCTGGTCACTCAAGAGCGGGCCGTTGTGGCAGGCGATGCAGCCGGCCTTACCGGCAAAGAGCTCCAGGCCACGCTTCTGCTGATCCGTCAGTGCAGCATCGTCGCCGCGCATATAGTCATCGAAGGGCGTATCAGGCTGCACGAGGGTGCGCTGGAAGGCGGCGATCGCCATGTAGGCATGGTTGATCTTCGGCCAATCGTCGCCGAAGACCTCGGCAAAGAGATCGCGGTAGAGCGGCACGAAGGCCAGCCTGGCCTCCATCATGTCGTCCTCGCCATTGCCGGCAACGGCACCGCGCGCAGCAGAGCGGGCCTGGGATTCCAGCGACTTGGAGGAACCGGCCCAGAAGAGCTTCCCGTAATAGGCCGCGTTCACGATGGTCTGGCTGTTGCGCCAATGCGTGGTGCCCGGATAGCCGAAGCTGATCTTGTCCTGCACCGCCCAACCGGCATCCGGCAGGTGGCAGGCCGAGCAGGGCATGGCGTAGTTGCCCGACAGAATCGGATCGAAGAAGAGCAGCTTGCCCAACTCAACCTTGGCCGCGGACATGGGATTGTCGGCCGGGATCGGCGGTGGGCCCAACGGGGCCAAGCCCTCAGGCCTTGGGTTGTCGGCCAGAGCCGGGACAGACAGCAGGGCAGCCAAAGACGCGGCCAGCAGGATGGAACGTTGCATCTTGGCCTCCCTCAGTTCGTGACCTGGCGCCAATTCTCGATCGGCGCGTAGTCATAGTCGTCTTGGGTCCAAACGAAGGCTTCGGTGTCGAAGCTTTCACCGCTCAAAGCGGTGAGGAAGGCGATCAGGTCGGCCTTCTCGCTGGGCACCAGGTTGAGGGGCTTAAGGCGCGGATCCTTCAGCGGATCCTCGCCACCGCCAGCGTTATAGAAATCGACCACCTCTTCCAGGGTATCGAAGACGCCGTTGTGCATGTAGGGCCCGGTAAAGGTGAGCTCTCTTAAGGTCGGCGTTAGGAAGCGACGCGCCGTCTCGGGCTCGTGGGTGCGGACGTAAGCCCCCAGATCCTCGCGCAGGTTCATGTAGTTCTCGACCCCCATGAACTTGGCGTAGGTAACGAAGGCCGAGTGGCGAAAGGGATCGGCCCAGATCTCTGGGTTGTCGGGAACCCCGGTGTTGTGCGGCTTGTCGTCGGTAAAGCGCGGGCCGGAGTGGCAGGCGACGCAACCAGCCTTGCCCTCGAAGAGGTTCTGGCCACGTTCAGCAGCGGCAGAAAGACTGCCATCGTCATAGGGTGCGCCGCGCGAGGCTATGGTGTGCATGAAGGCCATCAAGGCCTTGCGGGCACCACCGTTCGAGGGTTCGGACATGCCGGCCTTCTTGAACATCGCGACATAGACCGGGTCCTGCTTCATGCGCTCCTGCATGACCCGCATGTCCATGTTCATGAGATAGGTCTCGGTGATCATCTCGCGGGCGACGTCGTTCAGGTTCGTGCCTAAGCGCCCGTCGTGCATCCAGGCAGAGCGATGACCGACATTGGCCAAGGTCGGCGTATTCCTGAAGTGCCCCGCGCCGGTATAGGCAGCAGCCAGAGGCAGGCCGTCGGTAAAGGCGAGCTCGGGTTGATGGCAGGTCGCACAGGCCAGTGAAGTGTCGCCGGAGAGCCTGGTGTCATAGAACATGCGCTTGCCCAGTTCGGCCAGCGCAGTCTCGACGTCGATCGGTGGAACGGGCTCCGCCTGGACCGAGGACGAGCCGGCGGCGACAAGAGCTGTGGCGAGAACAAGCTGGTGCAAGCGCATTGGCAGTCTCCCTCCATGGATCGGCCGGCACCAACACCTCTCCCCGGGTGCAGGTTGCCGGCCGCCATGGAAGGCAGCCTCATTGCTGCCGCCAACGCACTCCTTGACCACAATCAAGTCGGCCCTTTTGTCGCATCTTTGGGGGCCATCGCCCGACACATGGCTATTCTTGCTGCAGATCAATGCTGCACTGCCGAAATCATGCTAACTTCGGATCCAATAACAATTGGGGAAGCAGTCATGGATGACATCAGCCTTGCGGAGCCTCAGGATGTCATGAACGTTCAAAGCCTCGCACCCTGGGACGGCTTGGATCGCAAGAACCTTACAGCGCTGCTGACTGCAGCCGAAATCATTCGCGCAAAGCGGGGCGACGACATCGGCGCGGACGTCGCAATCCTCTTCTATGGCGCCTTGGGCGTAGAGCGTTCGCTGTTTGACGGTCGGCGGGTCCTGGTCACGCTCTTCCACGGCGGCGACCTTCTCGACCTGCGCCGTGAGGAGCGTCAACGGCAGGGTCGTCTGGTGTCCCTGGCGGACTCCCTACTCCTATCCCTTGATGGCGACGCCTTGGATCAAGCGATCGAGGAGTGCCCCAACCTCGGCCTGTCCCTCTCGCAGAAAGCAGCCGATCAATCCGGGCGACAGCGCGATCACATCGCGGATCTGGCGGCCAAGACACCGCTGGAACGGTTGGCCTCCGTGCTTTTCGAATTTCGGCGTTGGCCCGACGTCCTGGCACTCGACCCGGGCGGCGAGTCGCTGCGCATGCCGATCCTACGCAAAGACATTGCGGACTACCTGGGCATGAAGCCGGAGACCATCTCTCGGGCGTTGAAGCGCCTGCAGTCGGCGGGGCTGATCGCCACGATCCGCGAAGAGGCCAACCGCATCCGCTTTCTCGACCTGCCTTCCATGCGTCGTCTAGCCAATGGAGCTGGCCTACCGAAGCGGTGATCTCGCTTTCGTTTCCCCTCACGGTTCCCCCGCCATCACTGCGATGGGGCGCATCCGCAGTACCAACCATGAAAGAACCGCAATGGCCGCTGCTGCCACAGCGAACAGGGTGAAGGAGAAACTCCCGAAGGCATGAAGGATCATTGGGAAGAACTCGTTCTTCGTACCCGAGCAGAGTATGTAGAGCAGATTGAAGGCGGCCATTCCGGCAACACGGGTTTCATCGGTGAGGAAATCGGGCAAGAGCTGAAACACCGTCGTCCGAATCCCGAAGCAGAACGCTAGGTGCAGCAGACCCAGGCAGGCAACGGCCCAATAGCCGCCCGTGAAGGTCAGGAAGACCAGGCTGACACTGGCAACGACGAGAGAGCTGACAAGAACGTCGGCGCTTCTGCCACGTGAGATCGGGATCAGGGCGAGGAGTCCGACGAGAAAGCCCAAGAGGGTCAACAGCATCAGGATCTCCAGCGCAAGCGCCTGATCGGTAATGCCAAAGCGGTAGAGCAAGAGTGGGCCATAGGAATTCGCGATGCCCGCACCACTGGCACTACCTGCCAAGACGATGACACTCCCGAGCAGCAAAGAGCGGCCCATGCCAGAGCTGGTAAGGACTCGGAGCATCTCAAAAGCACCCGGCGTGCCATGACGGCTTTCTATGGCTGACAACTCCGGGCGGACACCATAGTAGCGGGCCGATCGGCGGGCGGCGTCGAGATCGTTGCGCAAGAGGTGGAAGACCGGGGACTCGGGCATGAAGAGCAAGCCGACCAACTGCAGCAATGCCGGTCCTGCCGCCAACATGATCACGAGCCGCCAACCCTCGCCCTCGACGAAGAGCGCACTCAAAGCCAGTTCCGAGACGTAGCCCGCGCTGATCCCGACCATCAGACTGGACAGGAGAGTCGCCTGCTGACCGGGCCGGGCAATCTCCGCAATGAACACAAGGCCGATCGTGAAGGTTATCCCGGCAATACAGCCCGTGATCGCGCGCTCGACCAAGAGGCCCCAGAAGGGCAGATCGGCAAGCAGTAAGAAAGGAACAACGCTCAAGATCGCAGCGCAGAACAGGAGGATACGCTTACGGCCAATGCGATCAGCCATGGGCGCGATAAGAACCCCAAGAATCTCCGCAAAATCAAAGACAGCGATGAGGTCGCCCAACTGTCCGTCGCTGAGCGCAAAGGCCTGTTGGACCTGCAGCATGACGCCGGAATAGACCCCGACATTGTAGCCGTAGATAAAGCCGCTGGAGATCGACACGAAGACCAGGATTTGCAGCGTCCTGAGATGGCCGGGACGCAGCATCAGGAGTTCGCCTGCTCTGTCACTCTCGCTCGCATTGACGGGAATTGCCCAAGTGCCTCTGTTTCACCGATGGTGCTGAACGAAGAGACAGCAGGCAAGCGGATGTTCTGGTCGCGCTTCTCCCTGCGGCGGCATTTGCTGCCGCCGACGTGAGATCGAAACTAGCTTGGAGAAGCGCGCTTGTGGCGGAGGTTAGGCCGCCGTCAGCAGGTCTCGGCAGAGCCTCTCCACCTCGGCGCGGTCGAAGTCACGGCAGGTGACCTCGAACATGGGACGGTTCTCCGGCGTGTCGCAGGCAGAGGCAAGGCGCTCTTCATCGGCACCGCTGAGACCGTCGCCGGCCAGGCTGATCTCCAAGCCCACTTCGCGGAGGAAGGCGTCATAGGCCTCAGGCAAGGCTGCCGCCAAGGCAGCGTCGCTGCGGCCCTGCCGCTCAATCCCGAAGGCTTCCGCCACCAGGGCATGGCGCTCCGGCGTTGCCGCCACATTGCCGGCCAGGGCGACCCTGAGCGAGAGACCGACGGCGCGGCCGTGGTGCACATGGCCGACAGTGCCCAAAGCATGACCCAGCCCATGCGCAACGGCACAGCCATTCACGGCGATCGCAGCACCGGCAAGACAGGCCGCGACCTGCACCTGGCCGCGCGCTTCCAGGTCGCCGCCGTCAGCAACCACCCGCGGGAGCCAGCGCCGGACCAGACCGATGGCACGCATCGCCGGCGGATCGTTCAAGGGATGCGCCTTGCAATTGGTCATCGATTCAATGGCGTGAACCAAGGCATCGACCCCGGTCGCGGCCGTCAGCGAAGCCGGCAGGCTGGCCGTGATTTCCGGATCGAGCAGCGCCAGCCTGGGGAAGAGTTCTAGCCCCCAGGACCAGACCTTGGTGCCGTCAGCCAGTGAGAAGACCGAGACCGCAGTCATCTCCGCCCCGGTCCCAGACGTCGTCGGGATCGCGATGACCGGGATGCCGTTGCCGGGGAAGGGCTTCTCGGCCAGGGCATAGGCGGCTGAGCCCTCCTCCACGCCGACAATAGCGGCTGCGAGCTTGCCCACATCCATGGCGGAGCCGCCGCCAAGCGCAACAATGGCTGTCGCACCAAAGTCGCGCGCGGCCTGGGCACAGGCGTCGACGTGGCCTTCGCGCGGATCGCTGGCGATGTCGCTGAAGAGTGCCGTCTTGTGGCCGGCCTCCTCCAAGCCTTGGGTCAGCCGCGCCGCCAGCCCGGAGCTGACGGCGAAGGGATCGGCAGCCAGCAGCAGGCGCTGCTCCGGGCCAAGGCGTTTTCTGGCAAGCTTGCCCAGGTCGTTCAGGCGACCCAGGCCAAAGGCGACGGGAACGGCTGCGGGCAGATCGTAGGACTGCATGGCACGGATCCTGATGTAGCCCGACCTCTGGATCGCTGCCACTGGGTCGGGCGGTGGGCTCAAAGCTTTCGCGGCGCCTTATGCGCTTTCTGACGCAGCTTTGGAACGCCTAAACGCGCTTTGCCCCCTCTAGACAGAATGTCGCATACCAGCGAACGCACCGCTTGAAAGAGAGCGGCGCAAGCGGGCGTTTCGTTTGGCCTTGCGATCCCTTATCGTGGCCTCGCCTTGGCCCGCGGGGGGCCAGTTAATGAAAAAAACCGGAGGCTGACCATGTCGGATGTTGTTGGATGGGTCCTGGACCTTGAGCTGCAGGCGGGCAAGGAGGAGGAGTTTCGTCAACTCATGGAAGAAATGGTTGCTGCGACCGAGGCAAACGAGCCCGGCGCCTTGGCCTATGAGTGGTTCCTGGATGAGAGCGGGAAGATGTGCACCATCTATGAACGCTACAGCGACTCTGCCGCGGTCATGGTGCACATGACCACCTTTGGCGAGAAGTACGCGCAGCGCTTCCTCTCGGTCCTGATGCCCAAGCAGATGGTCGTCTTCGGATCGCCGAACGACGAGGTCCGGCAGGCCTTGGCCGCCCTCGGCCCGCTCTACATGAGCAAGGCCGCCGGCTTCTCACGTCACTAGTCCCTTAAGCGGGTCCATGAAGTCGGCCATCGTCGATGGCCGACTTTGCTCAGCAGCGCCAGCCTACTCCCCCTTGATCATCTTGATGATGGCCGAGTAGTCGAGCCCGCCCTTACCTGCATTGCAAAAGAGCCCGAAAAGGGCGGTCGCCTCGGCACCCAAGGGGGTCGAGGCACCGATCTGATTGGCTGCCTCTTGCGACAGCCGCAGGTCCTTCAGCATGAGGGCGGCGGCGAAGCCCGGCTGGTAGTCGCGGTTGGCGGCCGAACCCTCCACGATGCCCGGCACCGGCAGGTGGTTCAGCATGGCCCAGCAAGAGCCGGAGGATTTGGAGGAGATGTCGAAGAGGGCCTTGTCGTCCAGGCCCAGCTTCTCGGCCAAGGCAAAGGCCTCGCAGACACCCAGCATAGAGATGCCGAGAATCATGTTGTTGCAGACTTTCGCGGCCTGCCCGTTTCCGGCACCGCCGGCATGGATCACGTTGCGACCCATCTCACTCAACAAGGGCTCGGCGCGGGCAAAGGCCTCCGCCTCACCACCACACATGAAGGTCAAGGCTGCTTGCTGGGCGCCGGCGACGCCGCCGGAAACCGGGGCATCGACAAAGGCCTGACCGGCAGCAACCGCAGCCTCGTGCACGGCACGCGCCGAGCCCACGTCGATGGTCGATGAGTCGATCAAGAGGCTGCCTTTGGGCGTGCGCGCCAGAAGGCCCTCTTCACCGAGGTAAAGGGAGCGCACGTGCTGTCCGGCCGGCAGCATGGTCACCACCGCCTCGGCCTCGGCAACGGCAGCGCTTGGGTTCTCCGCCCGCGTAACACCAGCTGCCTCGGCCTGCTGCATGGCCTCTGCCGAGAGGTCGAAACCGCTGACCGCATGTCCGGCCTTAGCCAGGTTGGCCGCCATGGGGCCGCCCATATTGCCCAGTCCGATAAAGCCGATGCGTGCCATGCTCTCCTCCTCTGCTTTGGCGCTCGATGCTTGGTGACACCCGTTCCACTGCGCCTGCCCGCGCAGGGTCAATCACCCAGAGACTGGGATCAACCGAGGGTCACGATCGTAAGGTCAGGAGGCTTTGCACGCTCAGCCGAGAAGAGGCAAGCAGAAGAGGCCCAGAGTGACGAAGAAGCCTAGGCCCCACACCAGGGAGCGCCCGTTGCCCCAATCACCGAGGTAGGCCTGAATGTACACCAGACGGATGGCGATGAAGGCGATGGCCAAGCCGTCGCGCCAGGCATCCAGATCCGAATAGCCTTGAGCCACCAGGACGGCGGCCGCGAAGGGCGCAAAGGCCTCCAGCGAGTTCTGATGCGCCGCCTGGGCCCGGGCTGCCCGCCCGGTCAGAGCTGCCTGCTGAATCCGGGGATGATTGTTGTCATAAGAGCCGTCTTGGGCGATGGCACCACGGATCACCCACCAGCGCACGCCATAGGCCATGAAGAGGAAGGCTATTACTGTGGCAACGGCGATGGTCATGGGGTTTCTCCACCCGGCTCTTGTCTCTCGAGGCTTGGGAGAAGAACTAGCTGGCGATCAGGAATCGGCAAGGACGGGATAGGAAGATAGACGGTCTGCCAGGAAGGAATAGCGCGCGCGCACCTTTGCGATCTCCGCGGTTTCAACCCTGAGGGTGACAAAGGCCTCGTCCGTTTCAGGGAACTGAAAGGCCGGTTGCTCATTATCGGTCCAGGGACCGCAAAAGAGCGATTTGCCGAAGTCGTGCCCTGCCCGGTTCAGGCTCAAGACATAGATCTGATTCTCCAGCGCACGGGTCACCACGAAGTCGTGCCAGGTGTCGAAGGACTCATCACGCCCATAAGCACCACAGTGCAGAACAAGGTCTACGCCGTGGTCAATGACCAGGGTCCGCGTCAGCTCGGGAATGCGGATGTCGTAACAGATGATGGGCGCGATGCGGAATCCGCCTAGGGAGAAGACGAAGGCCGCACGACCGCGCTCAAAGAAGTCCTTCTCGATGGAGGCCCCGTACTGAGCCAAGTGGATCTTGTCATAGCTGCCGATGATCCGACCGTCCGGACCCAGCGCCACCTGGGTAATGGTGTAGCCCTGCTCGCTGCGCCTCGCGATGCCATAGACAATGGCAACGCCGAACCGGGCCGCGAGCGCGCTGTAGGTCTGGAAGGAGATGCCGTCCATGGGTTCCGCCAAGAGACTTAGACGCTCAAAGGCCGCGCAGGCGTAGTCCAGACCGGAGAGCTCCGGCAGCACCACCAGGTCAGCGCCCTCGCTCTGCAAGCGCTCGGCGATGCTTTCAGCCGTTGCCAGCACATGGCGATCACGATCCTCAGCCTCCCGCATGGGCGGAATCTCGATCTGGCAGGCCAGGAGGGTCAGGCTTTGGCTCATCCGCTCACCTCGCTATTGTCCCAGTACTCGCCGAGTTCACGGCGGCAGTGCTCCACCCGATCGATGTTGTCGATCACCTCTTGCCCGCCACGTGCCACCACGAAGCCGAGAAGCGCCTCGAAAAGCGCCGTTGTCGCCAGATAGGACTCGAAGAACTGCGGGCTGGCCGTCTGCACCGTCAGGACCCGGTCAGAGAAGGACGCCAGAGATGTGGTCCGGCTATCGGTGATTCCAATCACGTGGGTGCCGCGCTGCTGGGCCATCTGAGCCAGGCGGACGGCATCTCTGGCACAGGGTCGGATCGCCAGCGCCACCAGCACGTCCTCCGGCCCCATATCGACCACGCCATCGGCCAGCACGCCATTGCGGTTGAGGGCCAGAACCCAGTTGGCGTGGGCCATGTGCCCGACATAGTGGAAATAGCTGGCAAAGGCGGCCGAGGCTTGCATGCCAACCACAAAGACGCGTCTGGCAGCCAGCAGTCGGTCGGTAACCGCCGCGATCTCCTGCGCGTCCAAGCTGTCGAAGAGGGCCTGAATGTTGTCTTGGCTGGAACGGCGAAAGGCAGCCCAGAGACCGTCCGGGCTTTGCTCACTGCCCTCGTCCTGCAGGCGGCCGGCCTGTTCGGAGTAGCCCACCGCCTGTTCCTGAAACTGCCGCCGATAGATCTCCCGCAGGGCCTCGTAGGTCTCAAAGCCCAAGACCTTGGCCAGCCGCGGCAGGGTCGGCGGCGGCACCTCGGCGGCGGCTGCCACCTTGCGCATGGAGAGGGTAGCGACCTGACCCGGGTTCTCCAGCAGATAGCCGGCAGCCTTGCGCAGCTGTGGGCTTAGCTCCGGATAGAGGCGCGTCGTGTGGTCCAATAGGTCTCGATAACCCTGCATGGCGAAGTCCGGTCCCTGGCTGTCAACTTGGATCGTTTGATCCACGATCATGCAATCCTCCTCGCAGCTTTCCCAGAGGCTTCGCCGGCAATGGCCACCCAATGGGCATCAGAGCTAACGACACATTTGGTCTGTGTAAAGAAAAAGATTGGATCAAACGATCCATCTTTGCTATAGCTTCCTCGGCCACGCGCTTTGGCGGGCGGCAGAGAACACTGCAAAGCAGGCCTCACGGCGGGAGAAGCAGATGAGCAATTGGAACGAGACGAGCGGACTGGGACGGCGACGCTTTTTGCAGGGCAGCCTGGCTACTGGCCTGGCCCTGACGGCAAGCGGTGCACTATTGAGCGGGACGGCGAAGGCCAATCCGAAGCGCGGCGGCACCCTCAGGATCGGCATGGCCGATGGTGCGGTTTCCGACAACTGGGATCCGGCGGTCACCAACACCCGCTACATGATCCAGATGAACCACACGAACCGGAACTTCCTGACCGAGATCACCTCCGACAACAAGCTGGGCGCGGAACTCGCTAAATCCTGGGACTCGACCAAGGATGCGGCCACCTGGACCTTCGAGCTGCGCGAGGGCGTGACCTTCCACGACGGCAAGCCCTTCACCTCGGAAGATGTGGTGGATACCTTGAACTATCACCGCAATCCCGAGACCGGCTCGGCCGTTGCGTCCTTGTTGGAGCCGGTTGAAGAGGTCAAGGCAGACGGCAAGAACCGTGTGACCCTGAAGCTCTCGGGCGGCAATGCCGATCTGCCCTACATCATGACCGACTACCACCTCTGCATCCTGCCCTCCAACGGCGAGGGCGGCGTGGAGATCTCGCCCAACGGCACCGGCGCCTACGTGGTGGAGAATCATGACTCCGGCGTCAGCACCACTTTGACCCGCAACCCCAACTATTGGAAGGAAGACGCGGCCTACTTCGATGCACTGCGCATGACCTCGGTCACCGATGCCACCTCACGGCAAACGGCCCTGCTGTCCGGCGATGTCGATGTGGTGGACGAGGTGGACCTGAAGACCGTCGCCATGCTGAAGCGCTCCGAGGGTGTGGCGGTCGATACGGCCAAGAGCAGCTCCTATGCCTCTCTGCCGATGCGGATCAAGATGGACCCCTTCCAGAGCCACGACATCCGCATGGCCTTGAAGTATGCCATGAACCGTCAAGAGTGGGTGGACAAGATCCGCCGAGGCCATGCCAGTATCGGCAATGATCAGCCCGTGGGTCCGACCATGCCCTTCCATGCGACGGACATTCCGCAGCGACCCTATGATCCAGACAAGGCAAAGTTCCATCTGAAGAAGGCCGGGTTGGATCGTTTGGAGGTCGATTTCCATACCTCCGACGCCCCCTTCGCCGGCGGTGTCGATGCCGCCGCCCTCTATAAGGAGGCAGCCCGCCCAGCCGGGATCGACATCAATATCGTGCGTGAGCCGAACGACGGCTATTGGTCCAATGTGTGGAACAAGAAGCCCTTCTGCCTGGCGCAATGGGGGGCCCGGCCCACGCCGGACATGATCCTCTCACTGGTCTACCAGAGCAGTGCCGCCTGGAACGAATCCCAGTTCGACGATACCAAGTTCGACGAGATCCTGGTCGAAGCCCGGGCCGAGCTGGACAACGACCGTCGCACAGAGCTCTATCGCGAGCTGCAGATGATCCTGCACGACAAGGGCGGCGTCATCGTTCCCTTCTTCAAGAACTACGTCTACGCCCGCCGCTCCAACGTCCACCACGGTCCGCACCTGACCGGCACCTGGCCGCTGGATGGCTACCGCGCGGCAGAGCGTTGGTGGTTCGCCTAAGCACCCCCGCGCGCAGAGGGATCGGGTCGCGTGACATGGGCGCACGCGGCCCTTTTCCGGACCGGTCTAGTGCTGAGCGAGCTTCTCGCTCAGCCAGAACTGTATGTGCGGTTCGACCAGGTCGCGGATGTGCTGATTGGCGTAACCGCACCAGTGGATGCCGGTGCTGCAGTCGAAAGGCGCTTGCAACGGCTCGCCGAAGCCATCGGTCAGAATCACCCCGGCCGCCTCAGCAAGCCGGAGCCCGCCGATGTCATAGGGGTGGCACTCGACACCGCTGCGAAAGGCGGGATCTTCTTTCGCCTTGATCCGATGAAACAGTGGCCGCAGGTCGCAGCAGAAGCGGTCGTGCCCGCACATCAGCTCCACGAACTGGCCGGCAGAGGAGAGATACTGGTCTTCGAAGATCAGGCTCTCGCCGATGCGCAGAGAGGTCGAGACATTGCCGGCGATGTGCTCCATCAGGCCGCTGGCCAAGAGCTTGGTGCCCGGAAAGAAGTTCGACACCTGGGCAAAGCCGAAATCCAAGGTCTCGGCCTGACTGGCCTTGGGAGCCCAGCGCTGTGACGTCCCGTCGTGCAGTGTTTCCCGTTGGGCGATCAGCGCCTGGCCCTCGCTCTGCAGAAAACTATCGGCAAAGCCGGCCTTACTCGGCGGCAGCTCGATCAGGACCGACGCACGGATATCGTTTGTCGTTGGGCGGTGACCAGCCCAGGGCGCGGCTGCGGCAATGAACCAGGCGGCCCGCTTGTCGTACATGAGATTGCGCGTGCCATCGATCGGATCGATCAGGATCGCCAGCTTTGGGGTTTCCGCCGCAGCGCCAACCAGGCTGCCATCCTCCTCTAGACCCTCGCCATAGAGAAGGATGGGCTTCAGCCGATCGGGCCAGGCTGCAAAGGCGGCGTGCAGGCGATCCTCGGCGACCTTGTCGATGTGAAAGATCGTGTCGCCGCCCTTGAAGCCCAGGACTTGCTGTGCGTCCGCAGTACCCTGCCCCTGCCGCAGAACCTGCCGCACCGAGCGACCGACTTCCGCCAGCTTGGTGGCCACTTCGCTCCAGTCGATCGCGGTCATGGGCTTTGCCTCCACGCCCTAGAAGCTGAGGTCCCCTTCGCCCAAGGAAGCAAACCAGGCCTCGACGGCGGCGACATTCACCTCCTCCAGGCTGGCCGGAGACCACTTGGGGCTGTGATCCTTGTCGACCAGGACGGCGCGAATGCCCTCATAGAAATCGCGGCCCGGGCGCATGGCGGCTTGCGACATGCGGTACTCCATGATCATGCAGGCGTCGAAATCCAGCTCGGCGCCGCGGCGAAGCTGTTCGAAGGCCACCTTCATGGAGGTTGGGGAGCGCTTGGCCAAGGTCGCCAGTGTAGCCTCTGCCCACGCGCCACCCTCTGCCTTCAAGGCCTCGATGATGGCATCGACACCCTCCTTGCCGCCGAAGCAGCGGTCGATGGCCGCGCGCAGCCCGGCCAGGTGGCCTGGCTCCTCAGGTTCGGCCTCAAAGGGTGCGACGGCGGCCTTGGCAGCGGCCAGCCCTTGGCTCCAGTCAGCAGCAGCGAGCGCATCGAGGATCGCCTCTTCCTGCCCCTCGGCTACAGTCTGGGTAGCAATGCCGGCATAGAGGCAGTCGGCTGCCTTCAGGCGCTCACCGGTCAGCGCCAGATAGAGGCCGAGCGCACCGGGCAGACGCGGCAGGAAAAAGGAACCGCCGACATCGGGGAAGAGGCCGATCGCCGTCTCAGGCATGGCGAAAAGCGTCTTGGGACCGGCCAGGCGGAGGTCGCCATGGATCGAGAGCCCGACGCCGCCGCCCATGGTGATGCCGTCGATCAGCGCGATGTAGGGTTTCTCGAAGGTGTGGATGCGGCGGTTGAGCTGATACTCCTCGCGGAAGAAATCGCCGGCCAGGTGGCTACGGATACCGGGCTGGAAGTTGCCGTCCTGACCGGCTGTCCAGACCGCGCGCACATCGCCGCCGGCACAAAAGGCGCGCTCGCCCTCGCCGCGGATCGCCACGGCAGCAATCGCCGGATCGGCTGCCCAGCGATCCAATTGCGGCTGCATCTCGCGGATCATCGAGAGGGTCAGGGCGTTCAGGGCCTTGGGCCGCGTCATGGTGATCAGGCCAAGCGGCCCTCTGGTCTCGAAGGAGATCTCGTCGCTCACAGTCAAACTCCGGCTGTTTCGGCGGCTGGGGTTAGCAGAGCTGTCGCCATCCGCCAAGTCTTGGGGGAACTCTCAGAACCTGTTTCAGCGCTTCTCCAAAGCAAGACGAGCAGCAAGGCCAAGGAAAATCATGGACGAGGCGACCTGCAGCGCCCGGGTCGCACGCTGACTTCTGGCCAGCAGACGGCCAAGTCCGCCAGCGAAGTAAGCCACCCCAGCATTGATTGGCAGTCCGCCGAGGTTCAGAAGCGCCCCAAGGATCAGAAACTGCAGAAACGGCGACCCACGGGACGGATCGACGAACTGTGGAATGAAGGCCAGCACGAAGATTGCGATCTTGGGGTTTAAGAGGTTGACCAGGATCCCGTTGCGCCAAGCCAGGTAACGGCCACCTTGCGGCGTCGCCTGCGGGGTTAGGTCGGGGGAGGTGCGCAGCGCCTGCGCGGCCAGCCAGACCAGATAGGCGATCCCGGCCCAGCGCAAGGCCTCGAAGAGCCCCGGATTGGCGGCCAAGAGTGCGGCCAGTCCAAGCGCTGCCAAGAGGACATGGATCAGCGAACCGGTGGTAATGCCAAGGCTCGCCGCCAGCGCTACACGCGGCCCGTTGCGCAAGCCTGCGCCCAGGCAATAGAGCATGTCCGCGCCCGGCGTCAGGTTCAGCGCCAAGGTCGCCGTCATGAAGATGATCAGTGTTTCCGGATCGATCAGCATGAGCGCTTGCCTAGGTCTCCCCTGCCATTCCGGTCAAGCCTTCGCTCGGAATAGCTGATACACTGACGCGGCAAGGGCTGGAGGAAAGCCTCTTTGTCCCTGTCATCCGTTTCGCAGCGTTTAAAGAACAGCAAGAGGGCCGAGCGGCCCCCTAGACGGCTCAAGGAGGAGAAGATGGACGTACAAGAAGAACTCCACACGCGGCGTTGGCCCGGCGAAGACGAGGCCTATCGCGAAGCCCGCAACGCCCTGCTGCAAGCCGAGCTGGATTTGGAACGTCACCTGCTGTCCGTCGCGAAGCTGCGTCAAACCCTGCCGCAAGGTGGACTGGTCAAGGAAGACTATGTCTTCGAGGAGGAGGATGCGGGCGCCACCACCCAGGTCCGCCTGTCGGAGCTCTTTGCCGACGGGAAGGACACGCTTGTCCTCTACAGCTTCATGTTCCCGCCGGCAGCGGAGGCTCCCTGCCCGGCCTGCACCTCGATGATCGACGGCTTGAGCGGGGTCGCGCAGCACATTCAGGATCGAGTCAGTCTGGCAATCGTCGGCAAGGCTCAGATCCGACGATTGTCCGACTTCGCGGCCAGCCGTGGTTGGGACAGGCTGCGCATGCTTTCGTCCGGCAACACCAGCTACAACGAGGACTATGGGGCTGAGAACGCGGCCGGAGAGCAGATCCCGGCTCTCAACGTCTTCACCCGACAGGAGGGAGAGATCCGGCATTTCTATAACGCCGAGATGCTCTATGTGGATCAGCCGGGCCATCCCCATCACATCGACCGCCTCTGGCCGATTTGGAACCTGCTAGACCTGACACCGCAGGGTCGTGGAGAGGATTGGTTTCCGAAGATCAGCTACTGACGCGCCGCTGCTAACCCAAGGGCGCCAAATCACTGGGCAGCAACCGGAAAGCGAGCGTCGAGCGTCGTGCTGAGGCGCGGCATCACCTCTTGCGCCAAGAGCTCCATCGAGCGGCGCCACAGCGGCTCGTCGTCCCACTCATGGAAGGCGGACAGCAGAGTGCCGAAAGGACCGACGGTATCGACCAAGGCTTCCAGCTTGGCGATCACCGTGTCCGGAGAGCCGGCAATCACCATCTCCTCGACGCAGGTCTCGTTGGTGATCGCCTCGTCGGGGATCTCCTGGTCTGATTTGAAGATGCCGATCAGGCCGGCCCGAGACAGCTGCGTGCGCAGATAGTTGTAATAGTCGACGATGGTGTTGTCCGGTCTGGCCAGATAGTCGGCGGCCTCAGCATCGGTCTCGGTCACCAGAATACTGCGGGCCACACGCCAGCTGCGCCAGTCTGGAGTAAGGCCGGCGCTCTCGGCACCTGCCGTGTAGGCCGCCCAGTGCGATTTCGTGATCGCCGCTGGATTGAAGTTGGCGGAGACCAGGTGCCAGCCCTTGCTTCCTGCCATCTTCGCGGTTCCGGAGAAGGGGCTCATGGCCGAGGTGATGAAGGGCGGAAAGGGTTGCTGGTAGGGCTTCGGCATCGGCCCGATTCCCAGATCCATCTGCACCGTGTCCTTGATCTTGATGGTCCAGTACTCGCCCTCGATGTCGTAGGGCGGATCGGACTCCCAGATCTTCAGCACCATCTCGGCGCATTCGACCATCATCGCGCCGCGGTTCTTCTCCATGGTCCCGAAGAGTTCGAAGTCTGACGCCAACCCGCCCGGGCCGATCCCCATGACAAAGCGCCCATTGGACATATGGTCGAAGAGGGCCACGTCGGCCGCGACTTGGGCTGGATGACGATGCGGCAGGTTCAAGACCCCCGTTGCAAAGGTGACCTTCTTGGTCACCGGAATACAGGCCGAAAGGAACTGCAGCGGGTTTGACACCGGCTCGACCTTGGCGGCGAAGTGTTCCCCCATCCAGACCTCGTCGAACCCGGCTGCGTCAGCATGCAGAACAGCCGCATAGTCTTGATCATACATCTCTTTGTAGCTGAGCCCCAGAGTGTGCAAGGGCATCATGAAGAGTCCAAGTCTCACAGCAATCTCCTTTCAATCCAGCCGAGTTTAGGTCGACAATTTATGCTGCCGGGTCATTGGCATGACCGACGTTGTTCGGCGTCACCGGTTCGATTTTTTGCCTGATCCTCCCACTCACTTGAGTGTTGGCGCAAAGTGCTGTGCTCACGCTGCCAGCCTGCGGAAGAGGTGACCATTTGTCAATCGATCGATAGACTGCGATGCTCAAGACACGCACAGGGTCGGCAGCTGCGACCATCGAATGAGCGAACGGGAGGATGTTATGGCGAGTCAAAAAATGGTGGTTGCGGGCGCCATGGGTGTCATTGGCCGCGCCGTGATTGAACGTGTGAGCCCGCTTCCCGATTGGCAGGTCATCGGTTTGTCGCGGCGCACGCCAGACTATGAGAGTGCCGCTCAGCACATCTCCGCCGACCTGCTGGATCCAGAGGATTGCCGGCGCAAGCTGGCTGGACTTAGCGACGTCACGCACATCGCCTTTGCCGCCTACATTGAGAAGATCCGGCTGGCCGACCAGGTGGCGCCGAATCTGGCACTAATCACCAATCTGGTCCGCACCTTGCAGGAGGTATCCCCCGCATTGCGCCATGTGACCCTGTTCCAGGGAGGCAAGGCCTATGGATGTCACCTGGGTCCCTACAAGACGCCGGCCAAGGAATCCGATCCTCGGCACATGCCGCCAAACTTCTACTACGACCAGGAGGATTTTCTGCGTTCCGAATCAGCCGATCGGTCCTGGACCTGGAGCGCCCTAAGACCGGAAGCCGTCTGCGGATTTGCCGTGGGCAATCCGATGAACATCCTGATGGTCATTGCCGTCTATGCCGCGATCTCCAAGCACTTGGGCCAACCCCTGCGCTTCCCCGGCACCAAAGCGGCCTACGAGGCGCTCTATCAGGTCAGCGATGCCGACATTCTGGCCGATGCGACACTCTGGGCCGGCCAGGAACCAGAGGCCTCAGGTGAAATCTTCAACATCACCAATGGAGACTATTTCCGTTGGTGCCACCTCTGGCCCCGCTTTGCTGCCTTCTTCGACATGGACTATGCTCCGCCGATCCCGATCAATCTGCAGGACATGATGGCGGACAAGGCGCCTGTCTGGGACGCCATCACCGCGGCCCACGGCCTGCAACCCTATGGCTTCGACACCATCGCCTCATGGCGCTTCGGCGACTTCATCTTCAACAACGAGTTCGACAACATCGCCAGCACCATCAAGGCTCGTCGCCTGGGTTTCCACGCCTGTATCGACAGCGAAGAGATGTTCTTGGGCAAGTTCAGGCGCCTCCAGGAGATGAGGATCATACCTTGACCACAAGCGAACGCCCGAATTGACGGGAGCCAACCATCCGATCATCATCTTCTGTTATCCGAGTGCCTGAGCCGCCGGTCGGCATATCTCGGGAGGGGAAAGGATGAACAGCAAGGCCCCAATGCTCCCTATCTCGCGCCGTTCCTTGATGTTGGGCAGCTTCGCTTTGGCAGCACCTGCCCTAGCAGACACTGGCCTAGCAGACACTGGCCTAGCAGACACTGGCCGACGCATTCGTTTCGGCTTGACCCCGGTCTTCCTGAACGACGACCTGGAACTGCTGCAAGCCATCAAGGCCTATCTGGAGAGCGCCACCGGCTTCGGCATCGAATTGGTGACCCGGCGCACCTATCAAGAGGTCACGGCCCTGCTGGTGTCGGGGCAGCTGGACGCAGCCTGGATCTGCGGCTTCCCCTATGTGCAATACCAGAGCCAGCTTGCCCTGATTGCGGTGCCGGAGTGGAACGGCAAGCCGCTCTATCAGTCCTATGTCATCGTCCATGCCGAGCGACAGGCCGAGGCAGTCGCCGATCTGCGTGGCGACATCCATGCCTATTCCGACCCCGATTCCAACTCCGGCTATCTGGTGACCCGCGCCTTGCTGCTGGAGGAAGGCGGCGACCCTGAAGGCTTCTTTCGCAAGACCCTCTTCACCTATGCCCATCGCAATGTCATTCGCGCCGTAGCCTCAGGCTTGGCGCAATCGGGCAGCGTCGACGGCTATGTCTGGGAGGTGATGCAGGAGATCGATCCAGAGCTGGTGGCCAAGACCCGGATCCTGCGCAAGTCGGAGTGGTTCGGCTTTCCGCCCGTTGCGACCAGCAAGGCCCTGGCCGAGAGCGAACGCATCCGCGCCCTGCAGCAGGCCCTGCTCTCCTCTCCGCAGTCGGTAGAGGGGCAAGCCATGCTGGGGTTGCTGCGTCTGACCGGCTTCGGGCGTGCCGATCCCGGCCTCTTCGACCTGGTCGCCAAGAAGGTCGAGGCGGTGCAAGGCGCCTAGCCCATGTCACGCTGGCCACTCTTTCGCTGGATGGGCCGGCTGCCCTCGACCCTTAGGATACCCTTGCTGGTGATCTTGTTGATGGTGGTGGTGTCGATCGTCATCTCCGAGCGGGTCTTGGATCGACTGTCGCGCACGCAGGAAAGCTACCTGCAGGGCCTGGCCTCCTCTTACCTGGATGCGCTTGCCTCTTCGATATCGCCCTCGGTGCTCAGGAAGGACAGCTGGGAGATCTTCGACACCCTGGAACGCATGACGCCCAAAGATGCGCCGGTGGTGCCCAGCGAAACGGTGGTGACCGACGCAGCCGGGCTGGTCCTGGCCTCGGACAAACCGCTGCTGCATCCGACCTTGCAGCCCCTGCCCGCCAGCTATTTGGCGCGCTTTCAAGGGCCGGGCGTCAATCTGGATACAGAGGCCAAGCGCGGCTATCAGGCCCGGACGATCTCGCATCAAGGACAAACCATTGGCACGGTCTATGTGGTCTTCGACGCGACCTCGCTTCTGGCCGAACGGCGCCAGGTGCTCTGGGCGCTGGTCGGCACCAATGCGATCCTGACAGCGCTGCTCGCCATCATCGGCTTCCTGGTGGTGCGGCGCATGGTGCGGCCGATGCAGGTCTTGCAGAGCCACATGGAGCAAGCCGCTGCCGGCGACCTCAGACCCGTAGCGGCGGCCGACTTTCCTCGCTTCAACCGCGATGCGCAGCGCATGCTGTCGTCCTTCAATTCCCTGGTCCAGGCAGAAGAGGAGCGAAAGCGTCTGTTGCGGCAGCTGGCACAGGAAGAGCGGCTGGCGAGCCTCGGGCGCCTCGCCTCCGGCATGGCGCACGAGATCAACAATCCGCTTGGTGGCCTGCTGACCGCCACGGACACCCTCGAGAAGCATGGCGCCCGGCCCGAAGTACGCCAGCAGTCACTGCAGCTCTTACGGCGCGGCCTCCTCGGCATTCGCGACCTGGTCCAAACCGCTCTGGCGCTCTATCGACCGGAGCGGTCGGGCCGCCGCTTGGCCAGAAAAGACATCGAGGACCTGGCGCTCCTGCTTAACCCCGAACTTCACCGCAAGGCGCAAAGGCTCTCGATCGAGGTCACCGCCAATCCCGATGACGTCAGCGTGCTACCGGCTGGGCCCTTGCGGCAGGCGATGATGAACCTGGTGTTGAACGCGAGCGCCGCCTCACCCTCAGGATCTGTCATCAGGCTCTCGATTGGTTCGACGCGAGAGCATCTATGCGTTAGAGTAGACGATCAGGGAAGCGGTCTGCCCGAAGCGATGCGTGACTTGCTGACAAGCAAGGAGCCGAAGGGCCCGCCGGAGGGTTTTTCCGGACTGGGCCTTTGGGTTGTGCGCCAGATCGCGCAAGGGCTCGAAGCCAAGATCGTCGTGGAGGAGGGGCGACCCAAGGGAAGCGGGATCGCTCTTCTCATCCCTCTCGCGTCTGTGGAGACACCGGATGATGCCATCCCAATCGCTGCAAATCGGACTGCTTGAAGACGACCCGATCATGGGTGCCGCCGTCGCGCAGCGCCTGGGGATCGAGGGTCATGCCGTCGAGTGGTGGCAGCGGGGCGCCGAGGCCCTGGCCTCAGAGCGCCTGGCCCAAATGGACATTGTGGTCTGTGATCTCAGGCTGCCGGATCTCAATGGCGAGGAAGTGTTTCGCAAAGCGAGCCTGGAGGGGACGGCTCCCCCCTTCCTCTTCGTCACCGGCTACGGCGAGATCGATCAAGCGGTTCAGCTCATGCGCCAGGGCGCCTGCGACTACATCACCAAACCATTCGAGTTCTCGGACTTTCTGGAACGCCTGGCGCGCTTTGCCCGCAGGCCGCCGAAAGCGGACGAAGAGACGGCCGTGCTCGGTCTATCGCCGGACATGGTCGCGGCGGAGGCCATGCTGGCGCGCTATGCGGAGACCCGGCTGCCGGTCTTGATCACCGGCGAGACGGGTGTCGGCAAAGAGGTGGCGGCGCGTTTGCTGCATGAGCTTTCCGGCGCTGGGCCCTTCATGGCAGTCAACTGTGCAGCGATCCCGGATCAGCTCTTGGAAAGCGAGATCTTCGGGCATGAGCGTGGTGCCTTTACCGATTCGGTCCGTCGGCATCTGGGCTATGCCGAGCGGGTTGGCGAAGGCATCCTTTTCCTGGACGAGATCGGCGAGATGCCGGCGGCGCTGCAGCCAAAGATCCTGCGCTTGGTCGAAGAGCGGGAGTTTCATCGCGTCGGAGGGGAATCGCCGCTTGCCTTCCGCGGGCGCATCGTTGCCGCGACCCATCGGGATCTGCTTGCCGGAGGCGAGGTCGAAGCCTTTCGGGCCGACCTCTTCTATCGGCTCTCTGTCTTGCCCATGGCGATCAAGCCCTTGCGCGAGCGGCCGGCGGACATTCCCTGGCTGATGCGTCGCCTGCTTGCAGCCTCGGCTGAGATGCAGGGTCGCGCGCCCCTGGGTTTCACCTCGGCGGCAGAAGAACGAGCCTTGGCCTATGCCTGGCCCGGCAATGTGCGCGAACTGCGCAACCGCATCGACCGTGCGCTTGCCTTGGCCGAGGGCGATTGGATCGGCGAGGTCGACCTCTTTCCGGAAGACAGGGCTGTGGCAGAGCCTCCCTTCGCCTCGCTGGCCGACACGCGTCAAGCCGCCGAAAAGCGGCAGATCGAACGCGCCTTGGCGGAAACCAACGGGCAGATGCAGGGCGCCGCCAAGCTGCTCGGCATCTCGCGCACCACGCTCTGGGAGAAGATCACCAGGCTTGGCATTCAGCTCGGTTAGCGTTCGGGTTTCCGAACAGGGACGGTTCGGACGTTCGAGTTTTAGGACAGGGGACTTCTGCGTTGCAGGTAGTGTGGCGGGCAGACGGCACCGCTTCAGACGATTTCTAAGATACGTTTCGACTCTTGACCATAGGGCGCACTCTCGGCTCATAAGGGAGGGCACTCTCTGAGCGCTCATCGTCTCCAGAACACCCTCTATTGTCGTTCTCCGGCTTGACCGGAGAACCACTAACCACTTGCTCTGCATGCGGAAAGAGATCGTCCGGTCAAGCCGAAGGATGACATTAAGGGGGACATGGAAGACAGCTCAGGCGACAGAGTTCACGGCTCTCCCGCTAATCAGAGCACATCACAACGCGTAACCGACACTGAGAAAGATACCCCTCGACAGGCCCCCACTCACCGCCTCCCCCAAGGTCGTTGGCATGAAGCTTGCTTCTCCCCTGGTTGAGAAAACCAACGATGGGAGGAACACATGAAACGCTGTCGAAATCTGGTCGAGGTGGGGCGCCGACAATTTCTGCGCGGCAGCTCTCTGGCTGCCACCGGTGCTGTCACTGCCGCCGTCTTGCCCAGCAGCAAGGCCGAGGCCGCCGGCAATGCCGCACTGCTGACATACCCCTCCAATCGCTTGGCCAATCTCTCCGACCTCACCCTAGATCAGCCGATGGACGTGAGCTATCCCGATGACGAGGCACCCGGCGTGTTGATCAAGCTGGGCAAGGCCGTCGAGGGCGGCGTGGGGCCGGATGGCGATGTCGTCGGCTTCTCCACCGTCTGCCCGCACAAGGGCTTCCCGCTCGGCTTCAATGCCGAGACCAAGACCCTGAATTGCCCCGGCCACTATTCCGTCTTCGACGTCGAGGCCGGTGGCCAGCAGACCTTCGGGCATGCCACCCAGAACCTGCCGCAGTACGTGCTGCGGGTCGACGACAAGGGCGACATCTATGCCGAGGGCGTCGACGAGCTGCTCTATGGCCGCCTGTCCAACGTCCTGGGAGGGAACTAATCATGGCTTACAAGCGACAGATCGGCCGCCTGCCCATCATCCCGGCCGATGCCAAGAAACAGAACGTCACCTGCCACTACTGCATCGTCGGCTGCGGCTATCACGCCTATTCCTGGCCGGTGAACAAGCAAGGCGGTACGGCAGCCGACAGCAATGCCTTCGGGGTCAATCTCTCCGAGCAGCAGCCGGCCGAGACCGACGCCTGGTACGCACCCTCGATGTACAACATCGTCAAACAGGACGGCAAAGACGTGCATCTGGTGATCAAGCCGGACAAGGACTGCGTGGTGAACTCGGGCCTGGGCTCGGTGCGCGGTGCGCGGATGGCGGAGAACCGCCGCTCTGACGTCACCGGAACGCAGCAGCAGCGGCTGACGGATCCGATGGTCTGGCGCTATGGCACCTGGCAGCCGACCTCTTGGGACGACGCCTTGGATCTGGTGGCGCAGGTCACGGCCCGCTTCATCCAGAAGGACAACGAGGATCAGCTCTTCGTCTCCATGTTCGATCACGGCGGCTCTGCCGGCGGCTACGAGAACACCTGGGGGACGGGCAAGCTCTACTTCGGCTCGATGAAGGTGAAGCACTGCCGCATTCACAACCGCCCGGCCTACAACTCAGAGGTCCACTCGACCCGCGACATGGGTGTGGGCGAGCTGAACTACTGCTATGAGGATTATGAGCTGACCGACGCCATCTTCATGGTGGGCGCGAACTCCTTGGAGACCCAGACCAACCTCTATCTCAACCACATGATCCCGGGCATGCGCGGCGACAGCTTGGGGAAGAAGAAGCAGGAGCTGCCGAACGAGGCACACGCAGCCGCCAAGGTGATCATCGTCGACCCCAGGCGCACCACCACGGTCAATGCCTGCGAAGAGGCGGCCGGCAAAGAAAACGTGCTGCATCTGGCGCTCAACAGCGGCACCGACCTGGCGCTCTTCAACACGCTCTTCACCTACATCGCCGATCAGGGCTGGGTGGACAGCGACTTCATCAAGGCCTCGACCTTCCAGGACGGCACCGCCCAGCCGGAGGATGCAGCCCACCCCTGTGCCCTGGGCAGCCTGGAACTGGCGCGCGAGGCTTGCAAGATGTCCTTGGCCGATGGCGCCAAGATCTGCGGTCTGGCCGAAGCCGACATCGTGAAGGCAGCCGAGTGGATCGCCAAGCCGAAGGAAGGCGGCGTGCGGCGTCGCTGTGTCTTCCCTTACGAGAAAGGCATCATCTGGGGCAACGACAACTATCGTACCATCGGCGCCTTGGTGAACATCGGCCTTCTGACCGGCAACATCGGCCGACCCGGCGGCGGCGTCGTGCGCCTGGGCGGTCATCAAGAGGGCTACATGCGCCCCGCCGACGGCTTCATCGGCCGCCCCGCGCCCTACATCGACGATCTGCTGATCAAGGGCGGGGGCAAGGTGCATCACATCTGGGCCTGCGACCACTACAAGACCACCTTGAACGCGACCGAGTTCAAGCGCGTCTACAACCGCCGCAGCAACCTGGTGAAGGAGGCGATGGATGCGGCCGCCGGCAAGTCCCGTGCCGAGCTGGTCGACGCCATCGTGGCTGCGATCGAGGCCGGCGGCCTCTTCTCGGTCAATGTCGACATCATCCACTCGCAGATCGGCCAGGCCGCCCACGTAATCCTGCCGGCCGTCGAGTCGGGAGAGATGAACCTGACCTCGATGAACGGCGAGCGGCGTATGCGGCTGACCGAGAAGTACATGGACGGTCCAGGAGCGGCCATGCCGGACTGCATGATCGCAGCCCACCTGGCGCAGCATCTGGAGCGCGTCTTGGAGGCCGCCGGACAGGGCGACTATGCCAAGCAGTTCCAAGGCTACAACTGGAAGAACGAAGAAGACGCCTTCATGGACGGCTACTATGCCAACACCGGAGAGATCGTGACCTACGATCGCCTGCGGGCCATGGGAAACAACGGCGTGCAGGAACCAGTGACCGCCTTTGAAGACGGCAAGCTGATCGGCACCAAGCGGCTCTATGCCGACGGCACCTTCGGTACCGCCGACAAGAAGGCCCGCTTCTGCGCCGGCGCCTGGCGCGGCCTGGAGGCACCGGGCAAGACTGCGGAGAAGGAGAAGTTCACCTACCTGATCAACAATGGCCGCTCCAACATCAACTGGCAGAACTGGTTCCTGGATCAGGACAATGACTTCGTCATCGACCGCTATCCCTATCCCTTCATCGAAATGAACCCGGAGGATATGGCGGAACTGGGCGTGAAGGCAGGCGACCTGGTCGAGGTGGTGAACGATGCCGGTGCCACCCAGGCCATGGCCTATCCGACGCCGACGGCCAAACGCAAAGAGACCTTCATGCTCTTTGCCGCCCCCAGCGGCGCCCAGGGCAATGTGGTTAACAATGGGACTAACACTTTGATCTTACCCAACTACAAACAGACCTGGGGTGACATCAGAAAGATCTCAGATGCTCCCGCTGCGGTGAAACACCTCTCCTTCAAGTCGAAGGAGTACAAGCCGGCATAGCCTAGGAATGAGATCTTGTGGGGAGCTGTTTGAGAGCCTCTCAGCTCCCCTCAGTCTCGCTTAGTTTTAGGATTTGAGCAAACCAGAATCAAGAGCTTCAAGTTTCTTCACTTATACATAACAGTTATCGATCTAAGACCACCCCTAATCCTCGCTCGCTGAAGATTGCACAGTAGGGTTAGGGCGTGGCAATGGCCAGCATCTTAAGTGACAGCAACAAAGACAAGATCTTCGGCGACGGCGGGAACGGGGTCGGCGCTCTTTACCTGCGTTCCAGCGCCATTGATACGGCCGACTTCTCGCTGAGCGGCGTGGAACATGGTCTCTACGCCTGCGTAGTTGGAAAAAGGGCGGATTGGCCGGCAACCGCCCTCTCGATCTTCGGACGGTCGATCCGACACCGCGCATGAAAGCCGACCTGATTGCTGGATGCCTTCGTAACCGCTATCGTAGTCTCCGCGTAAGCGATCGGGGAATCCCGGCTGAAGGTAAGCATGTTTCAGAAGAGAGAAGTCGTGAGCTCGATATCTCGAATGTTTGGACTGCTGTCGGCGAGCGGGACCTGTTTGCTGTTGGCAGGCTGTGGATTGTCAACGGCACCGGTCCTTGATCCCAAGGGCCCGGTCACAATGACCGAGCGGGACCTCTTGTTCACGGCCGCAGGGATCATGCTGTTGGTCTTGATCCCGGTCTGGATCATGGCCTTCGTTTTTGTCACGCGCTATCGCGCGGCCAACAAGAAGGCAACCTATCGGCCAAACTGGGAGTTCTCAGCACCGATCGAGGTCGCAGTCTGGGCGGTTCCAGCGGCGATCATTGTTGCGCTCGGCACGCTTGTGTGGACCTACACGCACAAACTCGATCCCTACGCGCCCTTGGAGTCGAGCGTGCCTAGCCTCGAGGTCGAGGTCGTGGCGCAGGACTGGAAGTGGCTCTTCATCTACCCCGAACAGCAGATCGCTTCAGTCAACGAGCTGGTCTTCCCAAGCGGGAGGCCGCTCAGTCTGCGCATCACCTCGGACACGGTGATGAACTCCTTCTACATTCCGGCCTTGGGCGGCCAGATCTATGCCATGGCCGGCATGCAGACCCAGCTCAACCTGCTGGCCGACGAGCCAGGGCGCTTCATGGGCCGCAACATGCAGTACAGCGGCGACGGCTTCTCAAAGCAGTACTTCGATGCCGTCGCAACCTCAGAGGAAGACTTCGAGACCTGGGTTGCCAAGGTACGTGACTCTTCAGAGACCTTGGATCGGGCCACCTACGACGCCCTGGCCAAACCCAGCATCGAGCACCCGGTGACCTATTACGCGACGGTCGAGACCAACCTCTTCGATGAGATCATCGAAAGTTACATGGGCCCCGACATGTCGGCGGACCACAGCCATGCCCAATAAGATGAAGTCTATACGACGAGCCCAGCACCAGGAACCCGGGGGGGAATTGCATGTTCGGTAAGCTGACGATCGATGCTTTGCCCCTCTATAGCTGGGTCGCAATGGGCGGTGCTACGATCACCGTCGGCGGCGCGCTGCTTGTCATGCTGGGCATCACCTATTTCGGCCGCTGGCGCTATCTCTGGGTAGAGTGGCTGACCAGTGTCGATCATAAGCGCATCGGCATCATGTACATCGTGCTGGCACTGATCATGCTGCTGCGCGGTTTCGTCGACGCCATCATGATGCGCTCGCAACAGGCCTTCGCTCTGAATTCCGATGGCTACCTGCCCCCGGACCATTTCGATCAGATCTTCAGCTCGCATGGCACGATCATGATCTTTTTCATGGCCATGCCCTTCATGACCGGGCTCTTGAACATCGCCGTGCCGCTGCAGATCGGTACACGCGACGTGGCCTTCCCCTTCCTGAACTCGGTCAGCCTCTGGTTGACCGCATCGGGCGCTGCGCTGGTCATGATCTCTCTGGTGATCGGCAAGTTCTCCACCGCGGGCTGGACCGGTTATCCACCCTATTCGGGCATTGCCTACTCGCCCGACGTAGGTGTCGACTATTGGATCTGGGCCTTGCTGATAAGCGGGGTGGGCTCGACCCTGGCCGGCATAAACTTCGTCGTTACCATCATCAAACGGCGCGCGCCGGGCATGACCTTGATGCGCATGCCGCTCTTCACCTGGACTGCGCTGATCACCAGCGTGCTGATGGTCTTCGCCTTTCCGGCCTTAACGGTTGCCTGCGCCATGCTGGGCCTCGACCGCCTCTTGGGGATGCACTTCTTCACCAACGAGGCCGGCGGCAACCTGATGAACTACATCAACCTCTTCTGGATTTGGGGGCATCCAGAGGTCTACATCTTGATCCTGCCGGCCTTTGGCATGTTCTCGGAAGTGGTCGCGACCTTCTCGCGCAAGCGCCTCTTCGGTTACAAATCTCTGGTCTATGCGACGGCCGCGATCGGTCTGCTGTCGTTCAGCGTCTGGCTGCATCATTTCTTCACCATGGGATCCAGCGAGAACGTCAATGCGGTCTTCGGCATCGCCACGATGATCATCGCCGTGCCGACCGGCGTGAAGATCTTCGATTGGCTCTTCACCATGTACCGCGGCCGCATCCACTTTCACCCCTCGATGTACTGGACCATCGGCTTCATCGTGACCTTCGTGATCGGCGGGGCAAGCGGCGTCTTGCTGGCGATTCCACCGGTCGACTATCTGATGCACAACAGCACCTTCCTGGTGGCGCATTTCCACAATGTGATCATTCCAGGTGTGCTCTTCGGCTACCTCGCCGGCTTCACCTATTGGTTCCCCAAGGCCATGGGATTTACCTTGGACGAGCGTTGGGGCATCCGCTCCTTCTGGCTCTGGCTGATCGGCTTTTATCTTGCCTTCATGCCGCTCTACGTTTTGGGTTTCCTCGGCATGCCGCGCCGCATGGAGACCTATAACGTCGCCGAGTGGCAGCCCTATCTGATCGTTGCCGCCCTGGGTGCCGTTCTGGTGCTCTTGGGCATTGGCTGTCAGGTCATGCAGGTCATCGTCAGTGTCAGGGATTGGCGCCAGCGGCGCGACCTCAGCGGCGATCCCTGGGACGCACGCACCATGGAGTGGATGACCTCTTCGCCGCCCCCTGCCTACAACTTCGCGGTCATACCGACCGTGGAGGGGCGCGATGCCTTCCAGGACAAGAAGGAGAAGCGGATCGCCTATCGTCGCCCGGAGCGTTACGAAGACATCTTCATGCCCAAGAGCACAGGCGTCGGGGTCATCCTGGGTGGGCTGTCCTTTGTGCTGGGCTTCTCCATGGTCTGGCACATCTGGTGGCTTGTGATCCTCTGCGGCCTTGCCATGTTGGCGGCCGTGATCGTCCGCTGTTTCGATGACGATCCTGACTTCTGCATCCCGGCAGCCCAGGTCGAGGCGACAGAGGCGCAGCGCCTGGAGGTCATGGCCTTGGCAGAGAAACCCTTGCAAGAGGCAGAGCGCGACCCCGCCTTTGCCACGCAGATGCTGCCGGGGCGCACGACATGAGTGACATGGCATCGGCGATTACTCCGCGCGAGCGCGAAGAGGCGGAGAACCTGGAGCAGCGGGAGTTTGGCTTCTGGCTCTATTTGATGAGCGACGCCATCATCTTCGCGCTGCTCTTCGCGACCTATGTCGTCATGACCGTTGGGACCGCAGGCGGGCCCAGCGGCAAAGACCTCTTCAGCCTAGGGCATACCTTCGCCGAGACGATGACCCTGCTGTGCAGCAGCATCACCTTCGGCATGGCCTGGCTCGCAGCGAAGGCCGGCAGGAAGCAACAGGTCCTGATGTGGCTGATGGTGACCTTCGTGCTGGGCGCAGGCTTCATCGCGCTTGAGATCAGCGAGTTTGCGGGCATGATCGCTGTCGAGGCCGGTCCCGATCGCAGTGGCTTTCTCTCGGCCTTCTTCGCTCTGGTTGGGACGCACGGGCTGCATGTCAGTTTCGGCCTGATCTTCATCCTGGTCATGTCCGGCCAGATTGCGGTGCGCGGCCTCAACCACTATTCGATGTCGCGCCTGTTTCGCCTGGGGCTCTTCTGGCACTTCCTCGACATTGTCTGGATTGCGATCTTCTCCATCGTCTACCTACCGGGGCTTCTGTGATGGACACCACGACGTCAAAGGGTGAGCCGGGTCTGCGCAACTATCTGACGGGATTCGTCCTGGCCCTGGTACTGACCGCAATTCCCTTCGGCCTGGTTGCAACCGGGGCTCTGTCGCGCAGTGCCACCTTGGTCGTTATCGCCATAGCCGCGCTGGCGCAGGTCTTCGTGCATCTGCGCTGTTTCCTGCACCTCAGCTTCAAAGACACCCCGCGCGAGAACATCCTGGCCATGGCCTTCGCCGCCGTGTTGATCTTCATCATGGTCGGCGGCAGCCTCTGGATCATGCTGGACCTCAACGCCCGTATGATGATTTGAGTGCCCTGCCGCGGTTGCCCCCTCAGCCCTTTAGGAGCTGGCGAGCGATGATGACGCGCATGATCTCGTTGGTGCCCTCCAAGATCTGATGCACGCGCAGGTCACGTAGGTAACGCTCGATCGGGAAGTCCTTCAGGTACCCGTAGCCGCCGTGGAGCTGCAGGGCTTGGTTCACAATCTCGAAGGCACGATCAGTGGCCAGGCGCTTGGCCATGGCACAGGCCATCACCTTGTCGGGCGCATCTTGGTCCAGCTTTGCCGCGGCACGGTGCACCATCAGCCGGGCAGCCTCCAGCTCCGTCGCCATATCGGCCAGGCGGAACTGCAGCGCCTGAAACTCAGCCAAGGGGCGGCCGAACTGTTTGCGATCCTTGAGGTAGCCAAGCGCTGCCTCCAGGGAGGCGCGTGCACCGCCCAAAGAACAGGCGGAAATGTTCACGCGGCCGCCGTCGAGACCCATCATGGCGATCTTGAAGCCTTGGCCTTCCGAGCCAACCAGGTTCTCGACCGGAACTTCGGCCTCTTCGAAGATGACCATGGCGGTAGGTTGGCTGTTCCAGCCGAGCTTGCGCTCCTGCGCACCGAAGGAGAGGCCAGGCGTGTCTTTTGGCACCACCAGGGTCGAGATGCCCTTGGGTCCAGGCTCCCCAGTGCGGCACATGACGACGTAGACGTCAGAGCGCCCGCCGCCCGAGATGAAGGCCTTCGAACCGTTCAGCACATAGCGGTCGCCCCGACGCTCGGCCCGGGTCTTGAGAGAGGCAGCATCGGAGCCAGCACCGGGCTCGGTCAGGCAGTAGCTGGCGAAGTGCTCCATGGTCATGAGCTTAGGCAGCACGCGCTGGCGAAGCGCATCGCTGCCGAAGCGATCGACCATCCAAGAGGCCATGTTGTGGATCGAGATGTAGGCCGCGGTCGAGGGACAGGCGGCCGCCAGCTCCTCAAAGACGATGGCCGCATCCAAGCGGGTCAGCGCTGAGCCGCCGACATCCTCGCGGCAGTAGAGGCCGCCGAACCCTAAGGCAGCGGCTTCTCGGAGGGTCTCCTCGGGAAAGATCTTCTCTTCGTCCCAGCGCGCCGCATGGGGCAGCATTTCGCCCTCGGCAAAGGCACGGGCCGCATCCTGAACAGCGCGCTGGTCCTCGGTCAGATCGACAAGCATGCGTGCAGTCTAAGGCGTCATGGACGGCAGCAGAAGAGCCTTACCTAGGCAGCAGCACGCTGTAGTCGAGATCCAGCACGATGGCGGGGTCGCGCTTGCCGTCTTCGCCGCGATCGGGGAAGCCAGCGCAGTCCCGGTCCTTGGTCGCGACCGTGCGCAGTCTCAACACACCAGCGTCCGAGCGCCCCGGCAGTTCCTGCGTTTCCAGAACCTCGCTCCAGGCATAGACCGTGTCGCCGGCAAAACAGGGTGCGGTGTGGCTGCCGCCGTTCAGCGCCAGGACGCGAATGGCGTTGGCCAGACCATTGAAGGTCAAGGAACGTGCCAAGCTGATGATATGGCCGCCATAGATCAGGCGGCGGCCGAAACGGCCTTGCCCCTCGACATGCTGGTTAAAGTGCACCCGTGCGGTGTTCTGGTAGAGCCGGGTGGCAAGCTGATGCTCCGCCTCTTCGATCGTCATGCCGTCGACATGGTCAATCCGCTCACCGGCGGCATAGTCGCCGAAGCGATGCGGGCTGCCGGCCAGAACCTCGTCGTACCTGGTAAAGCTGAGGCTCTCAGGGAGCTGGTAGTCGGTCGGGCTCACGGCCTTCGCCAGGCTCGGCACCTGCGCTTCGGGTGCGGGGCTTGCCTTGTCGCGCTTGCGGACCAGCACCCAGCGCACATAGCGCAGCACCTCTTCGCCACGCTGATTGGTTCCGACCGTGCGCACATAGACGATGCCGCTCTCGCCCGACGAAGTCTCCTTCAGGCCGATGACCTCGCTGACAGAGCTCAGGCTGTCTCCGGGGTAGACCGGCACGCCGAAGACACCCTCGGCATAGCCCAGGTTGGCGATGGCGTTCAGCGAGATATCGGTGACCGTCTTGCCGAAGACCAGATGAAAGACCAGGAAGTCGTCCAGCGGAGCGCCGGCCAGGCCCAGGCTCTGGGCGAAGCTGTCGGCGCTCTGCAGTGCAAAACGGCTGCCGTAGAGCGCCTGATAGAGCCCGCGGTCGCCCGCGGTCGCGGTGCGCGGCGTCGCGTGGCGCAGCACCTGGCCGATGAAAAAGTCCTCAAAGTAGTTGCCGCCAGTCGTCTTGGCGCCCATGGCCTCTATCCCTTCAATCCGCAGCGGGAGCGGCCGTCGCTCTTGGCGCGCGCTCCCCTATCCAAAATGACGAAGTCTGTGCTTAGGCCGCTTGTGCGGCAATCGCATCGGCCAGCGCAACAGTGCGCTTTGCCGTCTCAACATGTAGGTTCTCGATCAGCTTGCCGTCCAGCACCACGACGCCCTTGCCCTCACTGGTCGCAGCCGTGAAGGCATCGATGATGCGCCGCGCGTGGCTGACCTCGGCCTGGCTGGGCGAGAAGACCTCGTTGGCCGGTCCCAGAGTTTTGGGATGGATCAGGGTCTTGCCGTCGAACCCCAGCTCTTTGCCCTGTTCGCAGGCTGTCCGGAAGCCCTCGTCGTCGGCCAGATCCAGATGCACGCCGTCCAGGATCGAATGGCCATAGGCCCGCGCCGCCAACAAGCAGACGGAGAGCGAGGCCAGCACCGGAAGGCGCATCGTCGTATGGGCGGCCTGCAGCTCCTTCACCAGGTCAGAGGTTCCCATGACCAGGCAGTCGATTCTGGGGCTGGCGCCAGCAACCTCCTTGGCGTTCAGGATGCCAAGCGGCGTTTCCATCATGCACCAGATCGGCAGGTCCTCAGGGCCGCCGGCCTCATTCAGCTTGGCCTCGGCTGCCTCCACCATGGCCTGGGTCTCGACCTTGGGCAGCAGCACCGCATCGGCACCGGCGGTGGCGACCGCTGCCAGATCGTCGGCACCCCAGGGACTGTCCAAGCCGTTCACCCGGATTACCAGCTCTCGATGACCATAGCCGCCGCCCTTGACGGCATTCACCACCTGCTCGCGCGCCAATGCTTTGGCGTCGGGTGCGACGGCGTCTTCCAGGTCCAGGATCAAGGCATCGGCGGCAAGGCTTTTGCCCTTCTCCAGCGCGCGGGCGTTGGAGCCGGGCATATAGAGTACGGAACGGCGAGGGCGGGCGTGATCTGACATGCGGTGACGGCTCTGCTCTTTCTGTTGCGGGTTTCATTCTGAATGGCGCGCCAGATCATAGTTAGAGATGGCTGCAAGGCAAGCATTGCAGTGCAAAAAGCGTTGCCAGGGCGCGGTCCAGAACCTAAGCAGGGTGCTTTGCGCGCTCGTCTTGGCGTCTTGGCCTTCAGTCAAACGGACTTCACCGACCATGCAGATTGTCTCCGTCTCCAGTCACGTCGCCTTCGGGCATGTCGGCAATGCGGCGCTGACCTTCCCTCTGCGCCGTCTGGGCGTCGAGGTGGTGCCGGTGATGACGGTCCTGCTGTCCAACCACCTGGGCTATGAGCGCTATGGCGGGCAGATCCTGCCGGGCGAGATGGTGGCCAAGGTCCTGGAAGGCCTGACCGAGCTGGGCGTGATCGGTGAGAGCGACGGCCTGCTCTCCGGCTTTCTTGGCACGCCGGAGACCACGCGCGCCACGGCGAAAGCAGCCGCGGCCTTCAAGGCCGCAAATCCAACCGCGCCCTTCTGCCTTGACCCTGTGTTGGGCGATCGCGGCAAGGGGCTCTACATGCCAGAGGCCGTGGTTGGCGTGATGCGCGACGAGCTACTGCCCTTCGCCAACATGATGACCCCCAACCTCTTTGAGCTGGAGGCTCTCTCGGGTGTCAGTGTGACGACCCGCAGTGATGCGGTCGCCGCGGCCCGCCAATTGATCGCCAATGGCCCATCTGCGATACTGGCGACCTCCGCCGATACTGATGAGACTGCGGCCGGGCGCGCTGAAGTCTTGCTGGTGACGGCCGATCACGTCTGGCTGCTCTCCACCCCGTACCTCTCCTTTACCATCGAGCCCAATGGCTGCGGCGATCTGGTGGCTGCCTTGTTCCTTTATGAATCGCTGCGCGGATGCAGCGCCGTCGATGCAGCCCACCGCGCCTTGGCGCGAATGCACGAACTGCTGCGTGCAACGGCAGAGCAGGATCGTCGCGAACTGGTCATGGTGGAGGCGCAAGACCGCCTGGCAGCCGAACCGGATCTATCCCTGGTTCAGGTGCGCGCTCTGTAGAATCCTAATCGGATCTCTTCTTCCCTTTGTGTGAAGATCCGGCCTGGGGCTGGTATGACGACCATAAATCTGACATAACGTCAGATATTATGAGAAGGATCAGTCCTGAATGGAGAGCGACCCTGAGGCGCTCGGCACTGGTGGCCTTACTGGTCGGCTCAGTGCTAAACCTGATCAATCAGCCTGACGGTGTCTTCGGAGAGACGCCCCTGGACCTCGTCAAGGTGATCCTGACCTATCTCGTCCCCTTCTGCGTGGCGACCTATGGTGCCTATGCAGCACGAGAGGATCGCCAGTGAGACGAGAGGTCTGGACAGAGGTTTGGGCGCAAGCGAGCGATTGAAGCAGATGAAGATTGGCGACCTGGCCAGGAACTCCGGGCTGACGGAACGAATGCTGCGCCATTACGAGTCGCTTGGCATCATTGCGCCAGACCGCTCTTCCGGCGGGACCCGGCACTATTCCAGCCAGGATGTCGAGATTGCGCGCCTGACTCATCGCCTTAGAGAACTGGATGTACCACTCGACACAATCGCCGCCATTGCACGCGAGCGCCGCACCCATGCCACCGGCGAGGCCTCCGGCCTGGCAGTCGGCGAACTGCTGGAGGCGCTGGCGCAGCACCTGGCGGAGAAGGCGGAAAAGTCACTGGCTTTGCATCGCATGGTTACTGAGGCCTCGCGAGCCGTTCGCGCTTGCCGCGGATGCCAAAATGAGCCTGGTCCAGCCACCTGCCCGGATTGCCCAATGAACGAGGCGGCGGAACAGAACGCCGTTGCGGCGATGGTGTGGCAAGAGAACTAGGCAGCGTTCGTACAAGCAAGGTTAGGGGCGGCAAAAAGCAATCCCAACGATCGGCCAGACAAGGTCAAAGTCGTCAGCCGGAATTGCTGCAAGCCGGCTCGGGTCGGGATCCTCGATCTCGGCATCCAACTGAAGCGCCCTTTGCGTCGCCGACCAAGCGGCGATGATCGCATCAAGGCCGTCCTGGCAGCCTCGTTTTCGCATCGCCGCTCGCGGCAAGTTAAGCGGCATGCCTGGAAAGCGGGTGCCGGCATAGCCTGAGATGACCCATGGACGTTCCGGTTCCCAGTAGGGATCGAGCGACCGAAAGGTCGGCGCATAAGCCTTAGCGACGGGTTCCGGCAGGCGAAGCGATGACCAAGACAAGGCCGCGAAGACCCCGCCCGGTCGCAACAGACGCTTTGCTTCGCTGAGATGCCGTTCCAACTCGAAGTGGTGCAGCGCCTGCATCGAAATCAGAAGGTCGACACTTCCTGCTCGAAGCGGGATCTCTTCGGCCCTCGCTTGTAGGCGCTGCACCTGCGGATGGTGGCCTGCCGGCAGGTCCGGCCGCTGGTCGAGGAGCAGGACAGACTGGAAGTATCCGGCCATGAAGTGCCCAATCTCGCCGCCGCCGGCCCCGCACTCGAGGCAGAGTACCCGCCGCTTCGTCTGCCGGGCCAACCAGCCCATCAATTCCTGCGGCCTCAGCCACCCGTCTTTCATGTCATCGCATTGCGGCTGCAAAGGCTTCGAACTCGCCCGCCTCCATCCGATGCGACAGCTCGGGATTGGGGAATTGCCCGGATTGCGCCGCTTCGAAATAGGCGCCGTAAGCCTTTTGCATCTCACCCCAGACATCGCCGAAGACCTCTCGCTTCGGCGGAATCGGAAAGACGGAACAACCGATGATGTCGCTGGAGACGTGAAAGATTCCATGTGCGTAAGGCCCAGAGCCCAAACTGGCGACGGCGATCGGTAGGTTCTCGTAGCACCACTTGGTCAGCTCAACAGAGGTGTGCTCAAAGAGGGCCGCAAAGATCCCGGCATCGATCGAAGCCTCAACCAGGGTCACGATGGCGCGCGCCTCCTCTGCGGTCCGGCCAGCAGGCGCGTGGCCCGAGTTCATGACCGCACGCTCCCCCTGAACACCGAAGTGACCGACAACCGGAATGCCGGCTGCAACGACGGCACGGATATGATTGACGGTGCCGAGCGACGGCTCGATGTGGACGCCGTCGGCCCCCAGCTTCACCACGCGCGCTGCATTCCTGACCGACTCTTCTATAGAGATGCAGGCTGTCGTGTTTGGCATGTTGCAGATGATGAAGGGGGAGGTCGCACCGCGCAGCACGCCCTCCAGCATGTAGAGCTGCTCTTCGAAATCGACTGTGGCCATGGACTTGTGTCCCATCAAGCCCATCGGGCCAGGACTGCCGCAACACAGCAGATCCATGCCCAGATCCTCGGCCATCATCGCGCTGGGCGTATCATGACACTCCATTCCGACGATGCGCTCACCGCTTTGGACTTTCTGGGCCAGATGTTTCAGGCGAGTCTTTCTCCGTTTGGCCATGGCGGCCTCCCCGTCTTCGTTGCTGAGAGCACCAATAATCTAACATAAATGTTAGATTATCAAGCGTCGTCGTAGTACGAGCGGAGGATTGGCTAATCTGCATGACCGTGGGTGCACGACAGACCTCCGGCCCCAGTCAAAGAGAGGAACCACGGAGGAATCACTTTTCGGATGGGGAGCTATGCAATGAGACCCAGACATTCCTTGGATTTGCCACGATCGTCCTTCCACCTGGAAATCATTGCGGCAGAGAACCAGGAGTTTCATCATGAAAGAAGCAAGAGAACTACTTCTCCAAGTACGTCGCGATCTCGGCCCCGTCGAAGCGCGGATTCGCCAGCACCCCTATCTTGCGGCCGTCAATAACGGCCAGGTCTCGCGTGAGGCCCTGAAGGCCCTGCCTGGAACCCAGTATCATATGTGGCGAAGCGATATGCGCTCGGCCGCCCATCTGGTCGAGCGCTTTGCCGATCAACCCTACGCCTCCTTCTTTATGGGCTTTCTTGAGGCAGAGATAGCCGCCAAGGAGACCTTGACGACTTTGGCAGCAGCACTTGCCATGAGCGAGCGGGATCTGGAGGAGTTCGTGCCCACACCCAAGGGCTTCGCCTATGCCTCCTACATAGCCTGGCTCAGCAAGTTCGGCTCTGCCGGAGAGGTGGCCTGCGGTCTCGCGGTCAACCTTGCGGCCTGGGGCCACAACTGCGGCGTCGTCAGCGCCGGTCTGCGTCAGTCCTATGGCTTCACGCCGGACGAAACTGCCTTCCTAGACGTCTTCGCCACCCTGCCGGACTCGAGCGACGAGGCCGTCGCGATCATGGCAGAGGATCTAGAGCAAGGCGTTACCTCGCCCCAACGCATCAGGCGCGCTGCGCGACTGATTCAGGCCTATGAGGCCACTTTCTGGGACGCCATGGCTGAAGCAGCTGGCATTGCCCTTCCGCACGAGGCTCCTGCAAAGGCAGCCTAATCACCCCGGCGGAAGCCCGAGCGTCACATGATCAGCCCGTACTCTCTGATCATGTGACGCTCCTTAAACCAAGGGCAGGACGTAGAGATATTGCTCATCCGCAGCGACGAATGCAGCATGGCCCCCAACGGCCACGCGCCTGAGATTCTTCGTTCTGAGTTGCATCCATGAGCCTTAAGCACGTCTTCCAATCCCTGACCCTTCGCCACAAGACACTGCGCAATCGGGTGGTCTTCGGTGCGCATACGACCAACATGGCGCGTGACGGCCTACCCGGCGACCAGCACCTGGGGTACTACCTGGAACGGGCGAAGGGCGGGGCTGCCATGATCGTGGTCGAGCCGATGCCCGTGCATCCAGCCGCGGTGCTGACGCGCGGCAACTTTCGGCCGGCCGACGACGCGGTGATCCCGCACTTTGCCCGCATCACCAAGGCCTGCAAGGCCGAGGGTGCAGTGATGATCCAGCAGCTCTACCACGTCGGCGCGCACGGTGATTGGGACAACAGCTGGCATGCAAACTGGTCACCTTCCGGTGGCCCCAGCTATCACGACAATGACGGCAGTCACGCCATGACGGCGGACGAGATCGAGGAGACGATTGAGGGCTTCATCGAGGCTGCCCGCCGCTGCTGTGACGCGGGTTTCGACGGGGTGGAGGTCTGGGCCGCCTACAACTCTCTGCTCGATCAGTTCTGGACGCCCTTCTCGAACCGCCGCGATGACGACTGGGGCGGCAGCCTTGAGGGGCGTACACGCATGTCTCGGGAGATCCTGCGCCGCATCCGCGCCCTCTGTGGTGAGGACTTCATCCTGGGCCTTTCGATCTCCGACGAGCCGGAGGTTGCGGTGACCTTGGGCCGGGAGAAGCTGACCCAGATCGTCGCCCTGCACGACAGCGAGCAGCTGATGGACTATGTCACGGTCGGTTTCGGCAGCTACTTCGATCACTACCGGATCATTCCAAGTTTCCAATACGCTGAGAATCTTGGAGCCGACCTGGCCGAACAGCTGAAACGAACGCTACGGCATGCCAAGGTGACGGCCGAAGCCAACATCCGAACCCCGGAGAACGCCAATACCGTCCTGGGGGCGGGCCAGGCTGACCTGGTATCGATCGTTCGTGGTCAGATCGCCGATCCGCACATGCTGACGAAGGCAGCCGCTGGTCGCTTGGAGGACGTGCGCGGCTGCTTGTCGTGCAATCAGCAATGCTGGGGCCGGCGCGGGCGAGACTACTATATTTCCTGTCTGGTCAATCCCTCGAGTGGGCACGAGTCCCTTTGGGGCGGCGACCGCTTCACCCCAGCCGAAACTCGCAAGAGCGTTCTGGTCATCGGTGGCGGACCTGCCGGTCTGGAAGCCGCACGGGTGGCGGCAGAGCGTGGCCACAGGGTGACCCTGTTCGAGGCTTCACCCCACCTGGGCGGTCAGTTTCGTTTGGCCGGTCTGCAGCCAAGGCGCGCCCAGATCACTGATTTGCTAGCCTGGTACGAACGCCAGCTCAATCGGTTGGGCGTGGAGGTTCACTACAACAGTTACGTCGACGCCGAAGAGATCGCAGCCTTTGGAGCCGAGGACATCCTGCTTGCCACCGGCTCGCTTCCAGCCGGCAGCGGCTTTCAAAAGGCCCTTCCGCATGTCGAGACGCTGCCCGGTATGGATCTTCCCAATGTCTTCTCGGTCGAGGACGTCATGGGAGAGGCCGCACAGCTTGCCGATTCCGTGATCCTTCTGGACGAGGGCGGGCACTGGCGTGCGATCGGAACAGCCTGGCACATGGCCGAAGCTGGTCACAAGGTCACCCTGGTCACCGCCGACCCGATGGTTGCGCGGGAGCTGCAGCGCTCCGGAACCGACTATCCGGCGCGGCAGAGCTTGGCAAAGCTTGGAACCGCCTTTGTCACCGAGAGCGCACTTCTAGGCTGGAGCGGAAACGGCGCAGAGGTGCAGTCGATCCTGACCGGCGAGCGTCAGATCATAGCGGCCGGCAGCCTGGTCTTGGCCACCGGCAACGTCGTGGACACCACCATCGCGGACGCGCTTAGGGCCAAGGGGCTAAAGCCCCACTGTCTGGGGGACGCTCAGGGCACACGCCTCGCCGCGGCCGCCATCTACGACGGCCGTAAGGTGGGCCTAGCCCTCTAGGACATTGGAAAGCCTGGCCTACCCAGCAGATCGTCGGCACTGAGCATTTCGTCCCCTTCAGAATCACCCAGATTCGGCCAGGGATCGCCCTTGTTGATGAACTTGGGCCAGCGGCCTTCCCGCTTGGCCTGGACGGCCAGCGGCAGGTCGCGTTTCACCCGGTCGAAGACGCTGTCCCAGTCGTTCGCGGTGGGCTGACGGATCAGCTTCATCGAGGGATACCAGTAGGTCTCCTCCGTCTCCCAGCTGTACATCCAGTAGGGGACGTAATTCAGCAGGTTCCAGATCGGCTTGCGCAAACAGCCGCAGAGGTGGGCCACCGAGCTGTCGGTCATGATGACCAGATCCAGCTCTTCGATGACCGCTGCGGTCTCGGCGAAGTCGTTCACCAGGCGGCCTGCATCCAGCATCACGCTGGAGGCGCCGCTGGTGTCGATCTCGTCCTCGCGCGGACCCTTCTGCAGGCTCACCAACTGAATACCGTGGGTCTCGCCGAACTCCAGAAAGCGCTCGGCCGTGGAGGAGCGCTTGCGGTTGTTCTTGAAGGTGACACTGCCGGACCAGATGACCCCGACCTTGAAGCGATTGCCGGCCGGCGCCAGGATGGCCCTGGCCTTGGCCCGCGCGTCGGGCGGGATGTTGAAGCGCGGCAAGGGCGGCATGTTCTTGTCGGTGATGCCCAGGATCCGCGGCAGATCCAGCAGCGAACAGGCATAGTGCATCGCCGGCGCCGGCTCTTCGATGGGATGCACCTTATCCAGGCCTTCGATGCCATTGAACAGGCGCATCAAGGGGGTCTTGGCCAGCAGCACGACCTCACCACCGCGCGACTTCACCTCCGGTAGGAAGCGGGTCGAGAGGATGGTGTCGCCAAAGCCCTGTTCGGGATGGATCACCAGGCGCTTGCCTTCGAAGTTCTCGCCCAGCCAACGCGGCACGCGGGCCCGCTTCGGCGGCGCTTGATCCAAGCGATAGCGCCACTCGTAGCCCATCCAGCCTTCCTCGAAATCCTCGAGATGCAGCAGCACCACGGCGCGGTCCCAGCGGTAGCTCAGCTCCCGTGGTGCCAGACGGATGGCGACGTCGAAGTCGGCAAGCGACTCCTCGAACATTCCGGCCTCACGTTTGGCGACGGCACGATGATGGATCCAGGAGGGATTGCGCGGGTCCAGCTTGACCGCCTTGTCGTGCGCCTTCACCGATTCGTCGACCCGGTCCAGGTCCTTCAGGACGTTGCCCAGGTTGCTCCAATAGCCGGCGGCTTTGGGATGCAGCTCCAAGGCGCGGTGCTGGGCTGCGATCGAGGCCTCGAAGAGGCTGAGCGAGCGCAAGGCCGCACCCAGGTTCGACCAGACCGCATGGTCCTTGGGTTGGACATGGAGATAGCGGCGATAGTGCTTGATCGTCGCTTCCAGATCGCCCTGGCGATGCAGCGAGAGGCAGCGATCGCGCAAGGCTTGAAGCGCGTCACGCGCGATCGGGCCGCTCGCCTGCTTGATCGCCGGCGGGGCAGAGGGGCGGGGGCCGGAGAGCCTTGGCTTGGGCTTCGGGCTCTCCTCTGCTTTGGCCTCAGTCTTTGCCGCGGTCTCAGCCTCGGCTTTCGCCGGGGCGGCTGGAGGCGGTGCCGGCTTTGCGCCCGCATCGGGTGGCGGCGGCGCCCAGTCTTCGTCGGCCTCACTCATGGCAACGCTCTTGCCCCTCTCTTGTCCTCGCGTCGGGCGGCACTCCCCTTCTAGTTCAGATAGTCGCTGACCAGGGTCTCGGCGATCTGAACCGTGTTGAGCGCTGCACCTTTGCGTAGATTGTCCGAGACCACCCAGAGGTTCAAGCCGTTCTCGATGGTCGGGTCCTGACGCAGCCGGCTAACATAGACCTTGTCTTCGCCAGCCGATTCCTGGGGCGTTACATAGCCGCCATCGGCCCCGTGGTCCACCACCGCGACGCCGGGTGCATTGCGTAACACCGCCCGTGCCTCTTCGACATCGATTGGACCATCGAATTCCAGGTTGACCGCCTCGGCATGGCCGACGAAGACCGGAACGCGCACGCAGGTCGCAGTCAGGCGGATCTGCGGGTCCAGGATCTTCTTGGTCTCGACCGTCATCTTCCACTCTTCCTTGGTCGAGCCGTCTTCCATGAAGACGTCGATCTGTGGAATGACGTTGAAGGCGATCTGCTTGGGAAAGCGCTCCGGCTGGATCGGGTCGTTGACGTAGATCGAGCGGGTCTGGCGGAACAATTCGTCCATCGCCTCCTTGCCCGCGCCCGAGACCGACTGATAGGTGGCCACCACCACGCGCTCGATCGGCACCAGGTCGTGCAGCGGCTTCAGCGCCGTCACCAATTGGATGGTCGAGCAGTTGGGATTGGCGATGATGTGGCGCCGCTCATAGCCGCTGAGCGCGTGCGAATTCACCTCCGGCACCACCAGCGGCACGTCGGGGTCCATGCGGAAGAAGGAGGTGTTGTCGATGATGACGGCACCCTGCTTGGCAGCCGCCGGCGCATACTCGGCAGAGACCTTGGCGCCCGGAGAGGAGAGAACCAGGTCGGTGCCTTTGAAGTTGTAAGTCGAGAGGTCCTGCACTTTCAGGACGTCGTCCTCACCAAAAGAAACTTCAGCTCCGACGCTGCGCGACGATGCCAGCGCCACCACGTCATCCGCCGGAAAGTCGCGCTCGGCCAGGGTCTGCAGGATTTCCCTGCCGACATTCCCGGTCGCACCGACTACGGCAACGCGATAGCCCATCGAACTCACTCCTCTCAAAGTTTATGGCCGCCAACCCCTCTTGGGCTGACTATCCCACTGATTACAGACACATAACGAAGATGTAGGTATCTGCCTGGCCAAGTCTATGGCTCTGGACCTCGACCGGGTCAGCCCCTACATCAGAACAGCACCTAGGGGGATAGGGGTCGGCTTTGCAAGGGCATAACGCGCAAGGCGGCCATACGGGAGCGAAGGCCAGAACCGCGATGGCGAGCAAGATTGAGACCTACAAGGAGTTTTGGCCCTTCTATCTGGGCGAGCATAGTCGCGGCCTGACACGGCTGATCCATGTCGCCGGAACCGGTGTCGGGCTGCTGTTGCTGCTGCTCTCCATCATCACCGGAAGCTGGTGGCTGCTGCTGGCGGCCCTGGTCAGCGGCTATGGCTTTGCCTGGGTCTCGCACATGCTGGTGGAGAAGAACCGCCCGGCGACCTTCACTTACCCGCTCTGGTCCCTATTCAGCGATCTGCGCATGTTCTGGCTCTTCTGCAGCGGCAAGCTGGAGCAAGAGCTGCAGCGCCACGGGATATCGCTTAGGGACTAACTGGCTTCCTCGAAACCCTGCAGCACGTTCACCGTGTTGATGCCGATTTCTTCCACCGCATAGCCCCCCTCCATGACGAAGAGAGTGGGCAGCCCGGCCGCAGCGATGCGTTCGCCCATCACCAGATAGTCCGGGCTGGTCAGCTTGAATTGCGAGATCGGGTCCTTCTCGAAGGTATCGACCCCCAGAGAGACCACCATGACCTCAGCGCCTGCCGCCTTGATCTTGGCCAGGCCATCGTCCAGCGCCTCGGAATAGCGACTCCAGGGCGTTCCCCAGGGCATGGGGTAATTATGGTTGTAGCCGGCCCCCGCGCCGGCGCCGCTCTCGCTCTCATGCCCGGCGAAATAGGGATACTCCTGGTCCGGGTGGCCGTGCAGCGAGACGAAGACCAGGCGGTCCGTGTCATAGAAGATGTCCTGCGTGCCGTTGCCATGGTGATAGTCGACATCCAGGATCGCAACCCGGCTGGCTCCACCATCGAGGAAGGCCTGCGCGGCCGCGGCGGCATTGTTCACATAGCAATAGCCACCGGCCATATCGCGCATGGCGTGATGGCCCGGCGGCCGGCAAAGCGCAAAGGCGGTGCCGGCCCCGCCCGCGACCAGACGCTGTCCCGTCATGGCGCAATCGAGGGAAGACTGGATCGCCTGCCAGGTGCCGGGAACGAAGGGTGCGGCGGCATCGAAGGCATACCAGCCGAGCCGCTGGTGGATCGACTTGCCGGGCTCTTGGCGCAGGCGACGCATGCCAAAGGTGAAGGCAAGCGCAAAGTCCTGATTCGGCATCTCTTCGGCCCATTGCCCCCAAGCACTGCCGAGGAAGTCCAGATAGTCATCGCTGTGCACGCGCCGGGCCGGACCCAGCCCGATCGGATCGGGTTCGACCCGATCGGTGAAGCCGCGCGCCGCCAACTGCCCCAGAACCATATCCATGCGCGCCGGCTTTTCGAACTGCGGCACCAGCTCGCCGCCGATCAACTCCTTACCGCCGTCGTGCAGACGGTGGTCGTCGCTATAGATAACGCGCATGGATCATTGCTCCTCCGAGAATGGGGACAGGTGCAACGCGACACACCTGTCGCCCGGACGGACTTGGGATCGAAGCGGACACCTACTTCAAGAGGTTAGTCCAGATTTGAGTGTAAGCGTCACGCACTTCCTTTGGACAGAGCGGAGCGAAGACCGGCACCGGTGCCCCCTCTGGTAGAGTGATCTCTGGGGCGGACACAAACTCCTCCGGCAGATAGGCCTCACTGCCCGTGATGCCGTTGGCGTACTTGGCGAAGTCAGAGATCAAGGCCGCATTCTGCGGGTCCATAACGAAGTTCTGGAACAGCTTCGCATTCTCCAGATTGGGTGCATCCTTGAGGACGGCCACATTGTCCATCCAAACATGGAAACCCTCTCTCGGATAGGCGAATTTGATCGAGGGTTTCTGTTCGCGGGCACGCATGGAGGCGCCGTTCCAACCCTGTGACACGGCAACATCGCCCGCGACCAGGGGATTGATGATTCCGTAGCTGATCGTGCGCCACTTAGGCTTGGCGGTCTGCAGCAGTTCGGAGACGGCTTCTAGGTCTTCGGGATTATCGTTGCACAGTGGTTTGCCAAGATAGCGGAGTGCAGCATAGATCACCTCGTACATGTCCGGCTGCATGTTGATCTTGCCGACTAGTTCCTCCGGTGGATCCAACAGGATGGCGTAGGTATCGATGTCTCCATCATAGACGGCCGTGTCGACCGAAAAGGCCGTAGTGCCCCACGCCCAGGGCACCGTGTAATTGCGCCCCTCATCGAAATGGACATCGATCCATCGTGGATCCACGTGTTCAAAGTTTTCCATCTCGCTGGGCTTGGTCTCAGCCAGTAACCCCTCGTCGATCATGATTCTGACCGTGTAGTCGGCCGGTACGACAATGTCATATCCCGGATTGCCCGGACGCACCTTCGCCAGCATGGTCTCGTTGCTGTCATACTCGTCAATGGTGACCTTGACGTCGTAGGTTTCCTCGAATTTCTTCACCAGATCGGGATGGGTGTAGTTGCCCCAGGTATAGATGTGCAGGTCGCCCTCGGCGAGTGCAGCACTGGTCATCGACATCACGAGAGCTGTGGTAAAGAGGCCTCTGCGCAAAAGCATCGTCTAGGTTCCGCTGTTATTGGCTAATCGAATGCCCTGAATGAGCATTCAGAATAGGATACGCGAATCGAAGCAGGGAAGCGCCACAAAAACAGTGGACATCAATAGGATTGGAAACGACAAGGGATCTGGTCCAGGTCGTGACTGGGCCATTTGGCCCTGGTGTCAGCCTGCAGAGACCGCCCTGCCAGCCAGGCCTCAAGCGGCCGAATGCGGCTGATCGCACCCGGCCACCTAAGACCTTGACCTTAAACGCTCTCTACTTCAAGAGGTTGGTCCAGATCTGGCTGTACTTGTCCTGCACATCCTTCGGGCAGAGCGGCACGAAGACCGGGGTCGGCGCGCCCTCAGGAATGGTGATCTCGGGTGCGGAGATGAACTCAGCCGGCAGGAAGGCCTCGCTGCCCTTGATGCCGTTGGCATACTTGGCGAAGTCGGAGATCAAGGCCGCGTTCTCCGGATCCATGATGAAGTTCTGGAAGAGCTTGGCGTTCTCCATATTCGGCGCGTCCTTCAGGACGGCGACATTGTCCATCCAGGCGCTGAAGCCCTCTTTGGGATAGGCATACTTGATGGTCGACTTCTGCTCACGCGCGCGCATGGTGGCGCCGTTCCAGCCCTGGGACGCAGCAATGTCGCCAGAGACCAGCGGCTGGATCATGCCGTACTCGATGGTGCGCCACTTCGGCTTGGCTTCCTTCAACAGTGCGTAGGCGGCCTTCAGATCGTCCGGATTGCCGTTGCACAGCGGCTTGCCGAGATAGCGCAGGGCAGCGTTCATCACCTCGTACATATCCGGCTGCATGTTGATCTTGTCGACCAGCGCTTCCGGCGGCTCCAAGAGAATGGCGTAGGTGTTGATGTCGCCGTCATAGACCGCTGTATCGACGGCGAAGGTGGTGGTACCCCACTGCCAGGGCACGGTGTAGCTGCGGCCCTCGTCGAAGTAGACATCGACCCACTTGGGATCGACGTTCTTGAAGTTCTCCATCCCGCTGGGCGTGGTCTCGGCCAGCAGGCCTTCCTCGATCATGATCTTGACCGTGTAGTCGGTCGGCACGACGATGTCGTAGCCCGGATTGCCGGCGCGAACCTTGGCCAGCATGGTCTCGTTGCTGTCGTAGTCGTCGATGGTGACCTCGACGCCATAGGCCTCTTCGAACTTTTTCACCAGCTCGGGATTGGTGTAGTTGCCCCAGTTGTAGATGTGGAGTTCGCCCTCTGCGAGCGCGGTACCGGCCAGCGAAACAACGGCGGCCGTGGTCAGAAGACCTTTCAGAAAACGCATGATCTACCTCCTGCTCTGGTTGGTCTTGTGGTCTTGCCCGGAAAGAGCTTAGCGCCGGGCGCGCGAGACAAGAAAGGAAAGCGTCACCAGGATGATCGAAGCGACCAGGATCAAGGATGACATGGCATTGATTTCAGGCGTGATTCCACGCCGGATCGAGGCGTAGATGTAGATCGGCAAGGTGGTCTCGCCGGGCCCCGCCAGCAGTTGAGAGATTGTGAAGTCGTCGAAGGAGACGACGAAGGCGAGCATGGCGCCGGCCGTAATCCCGGGGCTCAAGAGCGGCAGGGTCACCCGCCGAAAGGCCTTCCAGGGCGTGGCGTAGAGGTCGGCGGCCGCCTGCTCCAGGGTCTTGTCCATGTCTTCCAGGCGCGCACGGATCGGCATGTAGGCGAAAGGCACGCAGAAGACCGTATGCGCGATCATCAGCTTGATGATGCCGATCTGCACCCCCAAAGCCTTGGAGATCAGCGCGAAGAAGATCAGGGTGGCGATCGCGGTCACGATCTCCGGCACCATCAGCGGCATGTTGATGACCATGTAGCTGCCGGTCATGCCGCGCCAGGGTCTGGTGCGGGTGGTGACCAGTGCGGCGCAGGTGGCGATGATGGTCGCAACGACGGTCGCGACCACGGCGACCTGCAGGCTGATCCAGGCGGCGTGCTGCATGTCGTCGTTGGCAAAGGCGGCGCCATACCACTGGAAACTGAAGCCCTCCAGGTGTGCCGTGGACTTGGTGCCGTTGAAGGAATAGACGACCAGGATCAGGATCGGCGCATAGAGGAAGGCGACGCAGAAGAGCGCCATGGTCCCGAAGCCGCTTTGCCGCTTGAGATCCAGGGTCTTGCGCCGCTTGGGTGCCGGCAAGCTGGTCTCAGCCATGGCCCAGACCCGCCTTTGTCCCGGTGTTGCGCACATAGTAGAGCAGCGCCAAGAGCACCATGATCATCAGGATGAGGGCCGCGGCAGATCCGAAGGGCCAGTTGCGTGCATTGCCGAACTGCAGCGCGATCAGATTGCCGATCATCAGCTCTTTGCCGCCGCCCAAGAGCAGCGGCGTCACATAGGCGCCGATGGAGGGGATGAAGACCAGGATGCAGCCGGCGACAATGCCGGGCTTGGCCAGCGGAATGACGATGCGGCGCAGCACCTTCCAGCGATCGGCATAGAGGTCATAGCCGGCCTCGACCAGGCGGAAATCCATCTTCTCCAGGGCGGCATAGAGCGGCAGCACCATGAAGGGCAGGAAGGAGTACATGAGGCCCAGGCAGACCGCGAAGTCGGTGTGGATGATGCGCAATGGGTCGGGGATGATCCCCAGCCAGATCATGGTGTTGTTCACCAGGCCATCGTCGCGCAGGATGATGAACATGGCATAGGTGCGGATCAAAAGGTTGGTCCAGAACGGCAAGGTGACGAGGAAGAGCCACAAGGTGCGCTGATTGGCCGGACGGGTCGCCATGAAATAGGCGGTGGGAAAGCCAACAAGCAGGCAGAAGACCGTGGTCACCAAGGCCAGCAGAATGGAGCGTCCGAAGATCTGTGGATAGGCCCAGGAGAAATGCAGGGTCTCGTCGAAGATATCGCGCTCGAAGAGGAAGTGCACATAGGCATCGGTGCTGAAGTTCCAGATCACCCCGCCATAGGTGGCTGCCTCCAGGAAGGAGTAGACCACCATGATCAGCAGCGGACCGATGCCGAAGAGACCGATGATCAGCAGGGCTGGTGCAACGAGGCCCCAGCGAGACCGAAAGCCGCGACGTTCGACGCGTGCCTGGGCGGCAGCCACCCTTTGGATCGCATCACTGTCGCCGGCCGTGAGTGCAGCTTGGCTCATGCGCGCCTCCTAATCCAAGAGGGCGCGTGCAGCGCCATCCGGCACGGAGATCGAGACGGCCTGGCCGGGCTCAAAATGCTCGTCGCCCTGCATGCGGTTCTGCACGCGGGCATCCAGCGCAAGATCGCTGCCGAGCCGAAGCTGATAGCTCGTATCCGTGCCCAGATAGGTCATCTCCGCCACTTCAGCACCGCTGCCGGCCGCCAAACGGATCTTCTCCGGCCGGATTGCCAAAGTGACCCGATCGCCGCTTTGCGGATTTCCGGCAGCCGTCGCCAAGACCTCCAGCCCGCCATCGCCGCGGCAGCGCAAGAAATCTCCGTCGCGCCCCAGGACCTCGGCCATAACGAAGTTGGTGTCACCGATGAAGTCGGCGACGAAGCGGTTCATCGGGGTCTCGTAGATGTCGGTCGGACCGCCCAGTTGCTGCACCTCACCATTGCTCATGACCGCGATGCGATCCGACATGGTGAGCGCTTCTTCCTGATCGTGGGTGACGAAGACGAAGGTGATGCCGGTGCGTTGCTGCAGCGCCTTCAGCTCGCTGCGCATCCCCTGTCTCAGCTTGAGATCAAGCGCCGAGAGCGGCTCGTCCAGCAACAGGACCTGCGGATGGTTGGCCAATGCCCTTGCCAAGGCCACCCGCTGTTGCTGACCGCCGGAAAGCTGCGTCGGGCGCCGGGCCGCGAGGTGTCCAAGCTGCACCAGGCTCAACATCTCCTCGACCGTGCTGGCGATCTCGGCCTTGGAGAGGCCGCGCATCTCCAGCCCGAAGGCGACATTGTCCGCCACGGTCATGTGCGGGAAGAGCGCATAGGATTGAAAGACCGTGTTGACCGGTCGCTGGTTCGGCGGCAGGTCCACGACCGAGCGGCCGTCCAGCAGGATGTCCCCCGCCGTCGGCATCTCGAAGCCGGCAATCAGGCGCAGCAAGGTGGTCTTGCCGCAGCCCGACGGACCTAGAAGCGTGAAGAACTCGTTCTGCCCGATGCGCAGCGACACTCTATCCAGCGCGGTCACCTGATCGTGGCCACTGCCGAAGACCTTCGTGAGGCTCAACGCCTCAATCGCATCCTTGTCGCTCAAGCAGATACCCCCGCCCCTGTTGATGACGGGGCGGAAGGCTAGCCTTGGCTTGCTTGTCCTGGCAACTCGGCGTCTCGGCGGGCGTGACGCTTCGCCTCAGGTGGGACGGTAGCGCGGTGCGATCGCTTGGGCGGCACCGGTCCGCTCACCGCCGAGCCTCAATGGCGTCCCAGATCTCTCCAGCCAGGTTGCTTCCATCGAAGCGGTCGATTTCCTGAATGCCGGTGGGCGAGGTCACGTTGATCTCGGTCAGGTAGTCGCCGATGACGTCGATGCCGACGAAGATCAGGCCCTGTTGCTTCAGGCTGGGGCCTATGGCCTCGCAGATCTCCTCTTCTCGCGCGGTCAGCTTGGAGGCTTCGGCGCGGCCGCCGACATGCATGTTGCTGCGTGCCTCGCCGGGCATGGGAACGCGATTGATGGCGCCAGAGACGCGACCGTCCACCAGGATGATGCGCTTGTCGCCTTGGCGCACCTCCGGCAGATAGCGCTGCACCATCACCGGCTCACGATAGAAGCCGGCAAAGAGTTCCAGAACGACCTTCAGGTTCTCGTCGCCGGGCTGGATATGAAAGACGCCTTCTCCGCCGTTGCCGTAGAGCGGCTTGACGATCAGGTCCTTGTGCGCGTCGCGGAAGGCCAGGACCTCGTCCAGCGACGAGGTAATCAGGGTCGGCGGCATCAGCTCGGGAAAGTGCGTGACCAGCAGCTTCTCGGGGGCGTTGCGGACGCTGACCGGGTCATTCACCACCAAGGTCTTGGGGTGAATGTGCTCCAGCAGGTGGGTGGCCGTGATGTAGCCCATGTCGAAGGGCGGATCCTGACGCATCAGGACAACGTCCATCTGCTGAAGCGCGATGCGCTCCGGCTCTCCCAGGCTCACGTGATTGCCCAGCTCACGACGCAGGCACATAGGCCGCACGCTGGCCACGATCTCACCCTCAACGAAGGAGAGATCGCCCGGCAGATAGTGGTTCAGCCGATGGCCGCGCCGCTCCGCCTCCAGGCCCAGGGCAAAGGTGGAATCGGCGTCGATGTCGACGCTCTCGATCGGGTCCATCTGGATGGCGACGTTCAAGGACATGGCAGCTCGGAGGTTTGCTCTAGGAAGGATCTTGGCCGCACTCTATGCGCGCTTAAGCGCGAGAGGCAAAGCCCCAGAGCGCGCCTTGCAGTCAATTCAGTTTGGCCTGGATCGCTTGCTTGGCCTTGGCCGCCTCGAATTGGGCCTCCGGTTCCTTGGCCAGATCGATCACCTGATCGAGCGCCAAGGTCGCAGCATGGAGGTTGCCAGAGCGCAGGTGCAGAGCAGCCGCCTCGCGCCACAGGCGCCATTCGCCGGGCGCCAAGCGCAGCATGGTCTCCAAGGCAGCCAAACCGCCCTCCAGATCACCGCGCTGCAGACGTCTGACTTTGATGTTGTTCTGCAGTCGCAGCAGGATCTCGCGGTTGCTCATCGCCTCGATATGGTCCGGCGTCAGCTCTGCCTCCGGACCGCCGATCGCCTTGGCCAGGCCCCGAAGGTCCTGCGGGTCGAGCTTGCGCCCACCGTTGAAGGGATCGACGATCAGTCGCCCCTCTTCACCACTGAGCCGCACCACGACATGCCCCGGAAAGCGTAGCGCATTCGCACGCCAGCCCTGGGCTCGTGCGGCATGGAGATAGAGAATGGTCAGGGCGACCGGCAGGCCGCGGCGGCGATCGATGACCCGCATCAGATTGGCGTTCTGCAGATCGTCATAGGTGGCGCTGTCGCCGGCATAGCCCAGCTCATCGAAGAGCAGCAGGTTGAGCGCCTGGTGGCGCTGTTGCAGATCTTCGGCACCAAAGGCGGCGAGACGTGTCGCCATCTCCTGCAAATGATCGCGATAGCGATCGAGGCCGACCCTAGGGCGGTCGAGGGCTGCCAGCAGCAGCGCTGCCTCGGCAACCTTGATCTCCTGATCCTCACCCCGTCCCATCACCGCCAGGGCTGCCTCGATCTCATGCCGACCGGCGGCCGGCGCCCAACTCTGGCTCATGGCTCACGCTCTCCTCTGTGCCCACCAATCACGGTGGCGGCTGCCAGGCAGACTGGATATGGCGCGGCAGACGCCAGGGAGCCAGCAGCAGGGCATCGAAGCGCACCGCAAGACTGCCGCGATCGGGGTTCCGGGCCAGATACTGTTCCGCTGCGCGCTCAATGCGCCGGCGCTGTTGCGGACGGATGGCCTCGGCGGCCGTCGCCAGATCGGCGCGGCGTTTGACCTCGACGAAGGCCAGAGTGCGACCGCGGCTCACCACCAGATCGATCTCGCCGACGCCCAGACGCAGTTGCCGCTCCAAGACGCGATAGCCCTTGAGGCGCAGCCACCAGGCCGCCAGCCTCTCGCCGCGTTCTCCGCTCTTCTGCGCAATCCTGCGATCAGGACGCGTCATCACCGCCGTCTTTCTCGTCATCCAGAGCCAAGGCCAGACGATAGATCCGACGCCGTGGCTCACCGCTGGCGGCGGTCACCTTGGCCACCGCGTCCCGAAGCGATTGGCTGGCCAGTGCCTCCCGCAGGCGCTGCTTCAGTTCGTCATCATCCAAGGGCTCCTCGCGACGCTCCGGCGGGGCGATGACGATAACGATCTCACCCTTGACCGCTTCGGCCGCAATCTCAGCGCTCAGGCTCGCCAGATCGCCGGACCGTACCTCCTCGAATCGCTTGGTGATCTCGCGAACCACGGCCGCCTGGCGCGACCCCAAACCCTCGGCCAGGTCCGCCAAGGAGGCGGCCAGGCGATGCGGCGCCTCAAACAGCAGCAAGGTCGCCGGTATGCCCGAGAGGCGCGCAATCTCCTGCCTCCGCGTCGCGGCTTTAGCCGAAAGGAAACCGCCGAAGAAGAAGGGAACACTTGGCAGGCCTGAGAGCTGCAGGGCAGCGATGGGCGCAGAGGCGCCTGGCACGACCGTCACCGGAACATCGGCCTCATAACAGGCGCGCACCAGGGGATAGCCAGGATCAGAAACCAAGGGCGTGCCGGCATCGGAGACCAAAGCAACAGCCAATCCCTTTTCACACAAATCAATAATCTGATTTCTGTCACGATCAGAGGAGTGATCGTTATAGAGGCGTAGTCGTCCTTGCCCGCCAATGCCATGATGGGTCAGTAACTTTCGCGTCACCCTGGTATCTTCACAGGCGACAGAATCCGCCTGTTGCAAGACTTTCAAAGCCCGCAGGCTTATGTCGGAAAGATTACCGATCGGCGTCGCCACAAGATAAAGGCCTGCGGGTAGCTTCTCACGTTTACTGTTGGCCTCAAGCTCGCTAGTGTCGGGCATCGTTCTCGCCGATGGAAAAGGGGACCGCTTGGAATGCGTGCCGTCAGCCGAGCCTCGTTTGGATTTGTCTTAATTGCCTCCGTCGCTTTGGCGTTGGCTGCCTGTGCACCGAAGAAGACTAAGACCGTCAGTCCGACCGCACAACCCGCCGCCAGTGGCTCCAGCTCGGGCAGTGCCGTTGCGACGCAAGGGAAGGTCCTACCGGCAGGTCAGCCGGTCAAGGTGGCCGTGCTCTTGCCGCTGAGCGGTCGCCTGCCGCAGATCGGCCAGCAGTTGATGAATGCCAGCCAATTGGCGCTCTTCGACCTGCCGCAGAATTCGATCGAACTCTTGATCAAGGATTCCGGCGACACGCCGGAGATGGCTGCGCAGGCGATGCAGCAGGCTTTGGCTGAGGGAGCACAGCTCGCCCTGGGGCCGCTCTTCGGCAACCAGGTGCGCTCGGCCGCCAACGTTGCGCGCGGCGGCAACGTCAATCTGATCGCCTTCTCCAACGACACGCGGCAGCTCGACGGCTATTCCTTCCTTATGGGCCTCACCCCGACGGCGCAGGCCGAGCGCGTGGTCTCCTATGCGGTAAACCAGGGCTTCGGCCAGGTCGCCGTCTTGGCGCCGGACACCGATTTCGGCAGGCAGGCCGCTCAGGGTGCCCAATCCGGCGCCTTCTCGGCCGGCGGCCAAATCGTCTCCACCGTCTTCTATCCGGCCCAACAGCTCGACATCACCAACGAGATCCGCACCCTGACCGGCCCCTATCAGGCGCTCTTCCTGCCTGATGCGCACGGCCGCATGCTGGTTCTGGGTTCGGCCCTGGCCTCGGAAGGCATCACGCCTGAGAGCACCAAGCTTCTGGGCTCGACCCTGTGGAACAACGGCGCCCTGACTGGAGAGCCCAACCTGCGTGGTGCCTGGTTCCCCTCGGTCAATCCACAGACCTACAACAACTTCGTCGCCCGCTATCAGGAGGCCTATGGCGCCACGCCGCAGCCGATCGCAGCGGTGGCCTTCGACGCCGTGACTCTAGCTGGATACCTGACGCGCCAGGCCTTGTCCGGCCAGGTCAATGGCGCGACGACGACGCCCGGACAGTGGGTCGGCCTGGATCGGAACTCGATCCTCAACCCCTCCGGCTTCCGGGGCGCCGACGGCATCTTCCGCTTCCAGCAGAATGGCGCCGTGCAGCGCGGGCTTGCGATCATGCAGATCGAGTCCGGCGGCTTCACCATCGTGGCACCGGCACCGAACTCCTTCCAGGCGGTGACGAACTAAGCGGCTTTGGGGCCGGAACCACGGCCCCCGATCTCGTTCCGTCTTTGCAAACATGGCCGGGCTTGCCCCGGCCATGCTTTTGGCCCAGCACATGCATCGACCCGGCATCGTCTATGCCTCGAAACAGGGTCGCAATCACGCCGCCTTGATGGCTATGCTCCTGCCCATCCTCAATTGATGGCAGCAGGGATTGATCATGGCCGACGAAGAGCTTTGCTACATGACCGCAACCGAAGCGCTGAAGCGCTTTCGGGACAAGAGCCTCTCACCGCTGGAGCTACTCGACGCGCAGATCGCGCGCAGCGAAACCACGGAACCGCAGGTCAACGCCGTCACCGATCGCTACTTTGACGAGGCCCGCGCGCAGGCCGTGAAGGCGGCCGATCGCTACGCCAATGGCAACGCCCGGGCGCTCGAGGGGCTGCCGGTCGCGATCAAGGACGAGTCCTTCATCAAGGGCAAGATCACGACCAACGGCTCGGTCTTCAACAAGCATCAGGTCGCCGACATGACCAGCATCGCCAACCAGCGGCTGCTGAATGCCGGCTCGGTCGTGCATCTGCGTACAGCGACACCGGAATTCTCCTGCTCGGGCGTCTGCTGGTCGCTTCTGCACGGCGTGACGCGCAACCCCTGGAACCCGGACTTCACGCCAGGCGGCTCGTCGGGTGGATCAAGCGCTGCGCTGGCCTCTGGCATCACGACTTTGGCGTCCGGCAGCGACATCGGCGGTTCGGTCCGGATTCCGGCCTCCTGCGCCGGCGTTGTCGGCTTCAAACCGACCTACGGCCGCATTCCAGAGGACCCGCCCTTCAACCTGGACACCTACAGCCACCAAGGCCCCCTGGCCCGCACGGTCGCCGATGCCGCCTTGATGTTCAACAGCCTCTGCGGATCGCATCCCAAAGACATCGTCTCGCTTCGCCCCAAGCTGGTCGTGCCGACCGAGCATACCGGCAGCATGGAGGGCATCAAGATCGCCTACTCGATCGATCTGGGCTTCTATGAGGTCGATCCCGAGGTCAGGAAGAACACGGAGACGGCCCTTCAGGTCTTCCGCGACCTGGGTGCCACGGTGGAAGAGGTCGACCTTGGCTGGACGCCGGAGGTCACCACCACGGCGATGAACCACCTCTCCCACATCTTCGGGGCCTTTATCGAGACCTACTACGACCGCCATGCCTACGCCATGACGAGCTACGCCAAGGCCTTTGCCGAGTCGGCGCGCAATCATTCCAACCGCGCCTACTTTGCCTCGCTGGAAGGGGCGGCGGCGATGTACTCCACCTTCGGGCCGATGATGCAGAACCACAACCTCTTCATCTGTCCGACCTTGGCGGTCCCGGCGGTGCCTGCCGACTGGGATCAGTCGAAGGACAAGCTGGAGGTGAATGGCAAGCAGCTCGACCCCTGGTTCTGGCTGATGACCTATCCCTTCAACACCTTGAGCCGCTGCCCGGTGCTGGCCGTGCCCTCCGGTCGCGCCTCTAACGGCGTACCGACCGGCATCCAGATCGTGGGTCAGACCTACCGCGATATCTCCGTGATCAGAGCCGGGCTGGCCTACGACAACGCCATGCCGCGCTTCAACACGCCGGAGGCACGTCCGCAGTTCGCAGGCACGGCATGACGCAAGAGATCCTGCGCCCCGGTGGCCTCGCCCTGGTCACCGGGGCCAGCAGCGGCATCGGTCTGGCCATCGCCAAGCGCTTGCTGGCCAAGGACATGCGGGTGATCGCGACAGCCCGGCGCCGCGAGACGCTGGAGAGCGCCTTCGCCGGTTTCGAGGACTCTGTTCTCGTTCACCCGCTGGACGTGACCGACGGCGAGACCGTCTCTGCCCTGCCGGAGAGCCTTCCGGCAGACTGGCAGGGGGTCGATGTGCTGGTGGCCAATGCCGGCTCCGACCTCGGCGGTCGCCGGGACTTCCTGGAGGGCGGGATAGAGGACTACGCGCAGACGATCGAGACCAATGTCACCGGCGTGCTCCGCATCTGCCATGCCCTGCTTCCAGGCATGTTGGAGCGTCGTCACGGGCACATCGTGATCGTCGGCTCCATTTCCGGGCAGATGATCTATCGCACCGGCAATGTCTATTCGGCCAGCAAGCACGCGATCCATGCCTTCGCTGGCTCTCTGCGCCAGGACTACAAGCAAACCCCGGTCCGGATTACCGAGGTCTTGCCCGGCATGGTGCGCACCGGCTTTGCCGCGGCACGTCACAGCGGTGACGAGGAAGAGGCGCAGCGCTTTTATGATGAGTGGCCTGCGACCCTGGAGCCTGACGACATCGCCGCGGCTGCCCTCTTCGCACTTGAGCAGCCTCCGCATGTGAATATTGCCGAGATCACTGTCACGCCAACTGGGGATAAGTAGCGCTCAGGCTATCTCTATCCGCGTCCCGGCCGCCTCCAGCTTCTGCGCCAGATCTTCCGGCGGAGGCTGGTCGGTGACCAAGAGATCGATCTCGTCGAACTCGGCGACCCGGACCAGGGCCGTGCGGTTGAACTTGCTGTGGTCGGTGATGACCAGACGCTGACGGCCGCACTCCAGAACCTTGCGCGCAAACTCCGCCTCGGCCAGTTGCTGGTCCATCAGGCCGCCCTCGGCATCGACTGCGGCGATCGAGATGATGGCGTGGCGCACCTTGAAGCTGGAGACAAAGGCGATGGCCGAGGGGCCGAAGGCGGCACCATTGTCGCCATGCAGCTCACCGCCCGCCATGTAGACCTTGTTGCCGTTCACCGTCGCCAGGGTCCGCGCCACGTCGGAGGAGTTGGTGACGATGGTCAACCCGCGCTTCGTCAGCAACTCGCGAGCCAGGATCGAGGTCGTGGTGCCGGTATCCATCATCACGCTGTCACCATCGGCGATGCCTGCCGCAACGTGACGGGCGATCACCTTCTTCTCCTTGGCCCGCTCGCGCAGACGCCGCTCGAAGGGCGCTTCCGCCAAGCTGACCGCGCCGTGCAGCTTGGCGAGAGTCCCGCCCTCGACCAGTGGACGGATGTCGCGGCGGATGGTCTCCAAGGAGACCGCCATCTCGTCAGCCAACTGCCCGATCCGGACGGTGCCGTGCTGCTGCACGCTGCGCAGGATGCTGCTTTGGCGGGGTGAGTGCTTCATGTGGGAAAGGTCAGGACCTCTGCGGTTTTGATAAGGTTTGTGTAGAATTGGGCAGAGGTCAATGCCCTCAAAACCACAAAAACAGTCAGAATGCCAAAAAAATGCCACATATCCAATTGACGGGAGGCAGCGAGCCCCGCAGACTTGGATCCGCGGAAAGGCTGACCTCTCCCGCGCGGAGTTGGGGTCTTTGGCAGAATGGCTGGCCGCCGGAACAATGATCCGAAGCGGTACCGAAACGAATGAGGGAGAGATTTCGAATGCGGAGAAGACTGTCGGCCGTCGCCCTGGCCGCGGCCCTCGCCTTAACGCCTTGGCAGGCCGGCGCAGAGGTCGAGTCGAACGACCCCATTAAGCTGACCCTTCACGACTGGACCGGACAGCTCATCACCACCCAGATCATGGGCGAGGTGCTGAAGAAGGCCGGCTACAACGTCGATTATGTGCAGGCCGACTACATCGCGCAGTTCGCCGGCCTGAAGAACGGCGACCTCGACGTCGCCATGGAGATTTGGGAGACCACCGGCCGCGACGCCATGGACGAGGCGACCGCGACGGGCCAGGTCGTCAACATGGGCGAGACCGGCATGCAGGCGGTCGAGGAGTGGTGGTATCCGCTCTACATGAAAGAGAAGTGCCCGGGCCTGCCGAACTGGGAAGCGCTCTTGGACGAGGCCTGTGCCGAGGCCTTCTCGACCGCAGAGACCGCGCCGCTCGGCCGCTATCTGGGCGGTCCGGTGACCTGGGGCGGCTATGACGACGAGCGCGCCATGGCGCTGGAGCTGCCAATCGAGGTGGTGCACGCCGGCACCGACGCGGCCCTCTTCGCCGAGCTCGAGTCGGCCTACCAGCGCAAAGCGCCGGTCTTGCTGTGGGTCTATGCCCCGCATTGGGCACCGGTGAAGTACGAAGGCGAGTGGGTCGAGTTCCCCGCCTACACGGCAGAGTGCTACAGCGATCCGGCATGGGGTATTAATCCCGACGAGGCCTACGACTGCGGCAAGCCGCGCGGACCGATCTGGAAGGTCGCCTGGGCCGGCGTCAAGGACAAGTGGCCGGGCGCCCATAATGCGATCGAGGCCTTCAACATCAACAACGACGAGATGGGCGCCATGGTGGCCGAAGTCGACCTGAACGGCCGCTCCGTCGATGAGGTGGTGGCCGAGTGGATGAATACCAACGAGCCGCGCTGGTCCACCTGGATCCAGTAGGACCTAACTGGCTTTAACCTACCCAGAGGCGTCCGAGGGGGGCGCATAGGGGGGTGTCTGGGGGCGTCGCACCATCCGATCCGCGCGACGCCCCCTCTTTTTTTCTGCTAGACTCTTCGCCCGGCCGCGCCTCCGGGAGGATGCTTGATGACCTCTGCTCAGCCCATCCAAGCGAAGCTTGCCTGCCGCTCGGTCTGGAAGCTCTTCGGCCAGGGTGCCGAGGGGATTTTGGCGCGCTCGGGTGGAACCCTGACCTTGGAAGCAGCGCGCACTGCCGGATTGATCCCGGCCCTGCGCGCGGTCTCGCTGGAGGTCGCAGAGGGCGAGATATTCGTGATCATGGGCCTCTCTGGCTCCGGCAAATCGACCTTGGTGCGCTGCATGTCCCGGCTGATCGAGCCGACCGGCGGCGAGATCCTCTTCAAGGGCGAGGACCTGCTGGCTGCCAGCGACAAGCGGATGATCGAAATCCGGCGCCACCAGATGGGCATGGTGTTCCAGCACTTCGCCCTGCTGCCGCACCTGACGGTCCTGGGGAACGTCGCCTTCCCGCTGGAGGTGCAGGGTGTGGACAGCGCCACTCGGACCGAAAAGGCCCGGCGCATGGTCGAACTGGTGGGCCTGAAGGGGCGCGAGGACTTCTTTCCGCGCGAGCTGTCGGGCGGCCAGCAACAGCGCGTCGGCATCGCGCGTTCCCTGGCGGTCGAGCCGGAACTCTGGTTCCTGGACGAGCCCTTCTCCGCCCTGGATCCACTGATCCGCCGCGAGATGCAGGACGAATTCATCCGCCTGCAGGCGGCTTTGAAGAAGACCATCGTCTTCATCACCCATGACTTTGACGAGGCGATCCGTCTGGCTGACCGGGTTGCCATCATGAAGGACGGCGCGGTGGTGCAGATCGGCACACCGGAAGAGCTGGTGACCAATCCGGCCGACGACTATGTCGCCGAGTTCACCAAGAGCGTGACCCTGGCCAAGGTGGTGAAGGTGGGCTCCTTGATGCAGCCCTGGAGCGAGACGGCGACCAGCGGTGAGATCGCTCGCTCGGCGCACGTGGCCGAGGCTGCCCCCTTATTGCAAGAGGCCGAGGCACCGCTGAAGGTCGTCGACCATGACGGCAAGGCTATTGGACTCTTGCACCGGCAGGCCGTGGTCCAGCTGATGATGCGCGGCTGAGGCAGGATGAGCGCCAGCCACGATAGCCTGGGCGGTACACGCAGACTGCCCGGCGGAATCAGCCAGGGTCAGGCGCTCTGGCTCTTCGCGCTGACCCTCTTTGTGCTGCTCTGGCAGTTCGGCAAGCCAATCGCCGGCTGGGCCTTCAAGATCCCGCGCGACATGCGCTTGCCGCTCAAGAACTGGATCGGCGACGGCATGAAGTGGCTGGTGGAGGATGCCTCTTTCGGCCTTTTCACCTTTACCGAGTTCACCCGCTTCCTGGCCGAGGTGATCGACTTTCCCTATCGCATCGCGCTCTCGCTGCTCTCTACCGGCTTTCTTTCCGGCCAAGGAAGCCAGGCGGTCGAGGTTCTGCCGCCGCTCACCTGGATCGCCGTCATCGGCATCGTCGCCCTAATGGGCCTCTATGCCGGCGGTTGGCGCCTGGCAGGTCTGGTCGCCGGCTGCTTCGGCTTCCTCGCCCTCTTCGGGCAGTGGGACAATGCCATGATCACCCTGGCCTCGATCCTGATCGCGGCTCCGCTTGGGGTGATCGGTGGCCTGCTGCTGGGCCTGGCCGGGCATCGCTGGTCCTGGTTCGCAACGGCGCTGCGGCCGATCCTTGACCTGATGCAGACGGTGCCGGTCTTCGCCTACCTGGTGCCGATCCTCTTCCTCTTCGGCTTCGGGCCAACCTCGGCCGTGGTGGCGACCATCATCTATGCCCTGCCGCCTATGACCCGCATCACCATGCTGGCGCTGGCCGGCGTCCCCGCCGAGGTGCAGGACCTGGGGCGCATGGTCGGCTGCAGCCGCCGGCAGATGACCTGGCGGGTCATGGTGCCCTCGGCCATGCCGGGCCTGATGGTCGGGGTCAATCAGGTCATCATGCTGTCGCTCAACATGGTGATCATCGCCTCCATGATCGGCGCCGGCGGTCTCGGTTTCGAGGTCTTGGCCGCCCTTCGCCGCCTGGACATCGGCACCGGTGTCGAGGCAGGACTTGCCATCGTGGCCTTGGCCGTGGCCCTGGACCGCTTGAGCCAAGCCTTCGCCGCCCGCACGCGCAGCCACGCCGAATCCAAACCCCAGAGCCTGGTGGCACGCCACCCCTATTCGGCCGGCGCCATCGCGCTGGTGGTGATCACCGGCCTGATCGGTCTCGCCATCGGCGCAGTCCAGAGCTATCCGGAGAGCCTGCAGATTACCACCGGGGCCTTCTGGTCGGACGTGGTGCGCTGGATCAACGTCAACTTCTTCGACCAGCTGGAAGCCTTTAAGAATCTGCTGCTGCTGAACGTCCTGATCCCCTTCAAGCGCTTTCTCTTGAGCCTGCCTTGGGCTGGCGTCGTCGCCCTGGTGGCCTTCGCCGGCTGGTGTCTGGGCGGCTGGCGCACGGCCCTTCTAACCGGTTTTCTGACCTTCCTCATCGCCTCCGTCGGCCTTTGGAACAAGGCCATGGTGACGGTCTATCTCTGCGGCATTTCCGTCGTGATCGCCTGCCTGATCGGTCTGCCGATCGGCATCATCGCCGCTGAGCGCGAGCGGCTGTGGAAGGTGGTGCAACTGGCAATCGATACGCTGCAGACCCTGCCCTCCTTCGTCTATCTCATGCCGGCCGTCATGCTGTTCCGGGTCGGTGACTTCACCGCGATGATCGCCGTTGTTGCCTATGCCGTGGCACCGGCCATCCGCTACACCGCGCTGGGGCTAAGGCAGGTGGACCCGCAGCTGATCGAGGCCGGGCGGGCGGCCGGCTGCACGCCCTGGCAACTGCTGGTCAAGATCAAGCTGAAGCTGGCCCTGCCCGAGATCATGCTGGGCATCAACCAGACCATCATGCTGGCGCTCTCCATGCTGGTGATTACCGCCTTGGTCGGCACCCGTGACCTAGGCCAAGAGGTCTATATCGCGCTCACCAAGGCCGATACCGGCCGCGGACTGGTCGCCGGCCTCTGTGTCGCCTTCATCGCCATCATCGCCGACCGATTGATATCCGCCGGTGCCGACCGCTTGCGTCTGCGCCTGGGCCTGCAACGCTGAGAGAAGGGGGCTGCCTTGAGCGACATCGATGCCCGCATCAAGAGCCTGCCGATCTGGCAGGGTGAGATCCAAGCCGAGCCGCTGCATGGCGGCCTCTCTAACGAGTCCTTCCTGGTGACGGACAAGGGCCGGCGCAGCGTCGTGCGTTTCGGCCGCGACTTCCCCTTCCATCATGTCTCGCGCGAGCGCGAGGTGATGAATGCCCGCGCCGCCGAGCGCGCCGGTTTGGCGCCGACCCTGATCTACGACGCACCCGGCGTGATGGTTTCCGAGTTCATTGAAGCCAAGACCTATGCGCCGGACGATGTCCGCGCCAACCTGGCCCGCGTCGTCGATCTGGTGAAACGCTTTCACCAGGTCATGCCGGCGGAAGTCAGCGGCTCCGGCTTCATCTTCTGGGTCTTCCACGTGATCCGCGACTATGCCCGCACCTTGGAAGCCGGCAAGAGCCGCATGACCGAGCGCCTGCCGGAGCTTCTGGCCCTCAATGCGGAGTTCGAGGCGGCTCAAATTCCCCTCCCGATCATCTACGGCCATCACGATCTCCTACCGGCCAACTTTCTGGACGATGGTGAGCGGCTCTGGCTGATCGATTTCGAGTATGCCGGTTTCTCCACGCCGCTCTTCGATCTGGCCGGTGTCGCCTCCAACGCGCATTTCTCGCCTGAAGAGTCGCAGGAGCTCTTGACCCGCTACTTCGGAGAAGCGCCGACAGCAGCGCTTCTGCAGGCGCAGGCCGCGATGCAATGCGGCTCGCTACTCCGCGAGGCCATGTGGTCCATGGTCTCTGAACTGCACCTCGACACACCGGGCGTCGACTATGTCGCCTACACGGCTGAGAACCTGGGCTATCTCGACCAGGCGCTCGACAGCTACCGCTCCCGCTATGGAAAGGCCTGAGCCTATGTCGCTTCCCGATCGCGCAGAGATCGTCGTCATCGGCGGCGGCATCATTGGCTGCTCGACCGCCTATCACCTGGCGCGCGACCACAAGGCCGAGGTGCTGCTGCTGGAGCAGGGGCAGCTCACCTCCGGCTCGACCTGGCATGCGGCCGGTCTGGTCGGACAGCTCCGCTCTTCCGCCTCGATCACCCAGGTCCTGAAGTACTCGGTCGAGCTCTATAAGACCCTCAAGGACGAGACTGGGCTTGAGACCGGCTGGAAGATGAGCGGTTGCCTCAGGCTTGCCTGCAACCAGGACCGCTGGATCGAGTATCAGCGCTTGGCGACCACGGCCGGCAGCTTCGGCATGGAAATGCACCTGCTCTCGCCCGCCGAGGTCAAGGCCATGTGGCCGCTTCTGAACTGTGACGACCTGGTGGGCGCCAGCTTCCTGCCGACCGATGGCCAGGCCAATCCCAGCGATATCACCCAGTCGCTGGCCAAGGGCGCCCGCATGCGCGGCGTCACGGTTCGCGAGGGCATCCGCGTCACCAGCTTTCGTATGGAAGGCAAGCGCATTACCGCGGTGGAGACCAATGAGGGCAGCATCGCCTGCGAGAAGGTGGTGAACTGTGCCGGACAGTGGGCCCGCCAGGTGGGCGCCATGGCCGGCGTCCCGGTGCCCTTGCAGCCGGTCAAGCATCAGTATCTGGTAACCGAGCCGGTTCCGGGTCTCTCCAAGGACGTGGCGACGATCCGCGATCCCGATCGCCGGACCTACTTCAAGGAAGAGGTCGGTGGCCTGGTCCTCGGCGGCTATGAACCCAACCCCATCCCCTGGACCGAGGACGATGTCCCCGACGACTTCCAGTTCCAGCTCTTCGACAACGACTGGGACCACTTCGACCAACATATGGAGCAGTCGATCGAGCGCATTCCGGCCCTGAACGAGGTCGGGGTGAAACAGATGATCAACGGCCCGGAGAGCTTTACGCCTGATGGCAACTTCATCCTGGGGGTCGGGCAGGAGTGCGAGAACCTCTTCGTCGGTGCCGGCTTTAACGCCTTCGGGATCGCGTCCGGCGGCGGTGCCGGCTGGGTCCTGGCCGACTGGGTCGCCAAGGGTGAAGCGCCCCTGGACCTCTGGACCGTGGACATCCGGCGCTTCTCCGATCTGCATCAAGACCGCGCCTGGGTGACCGCCCGCACCCTGGAGGCCTATGGCAAGCACTACAGCATCGGCTTTCCGCACGAGGAGTACCAGAGTGGGCGCCCGCGCATCGTCTCGCCGCTCTACGAACGCCTGAAGGCCGAACGCGCCGTCTTTGGCTCCAAGCTGGGCTGGGAGCGTCCAAACTGGTTCGCGCCCGAAGGCATGGAGGCGGAGGACCGCTACTCCATGGGCCGCCAGAACTGGTTCGAGCCAGTGGGCCAGGAGCATACCCTGGTGCGCGAGGCGGTCGGCATCTTCGACCAATCCTCCTTTGCCAAGTACGAAGTCACCGGGAAGGACAGTCTAGCCGCGCTGGACTATGTCTGTGCGAACCGGATCGACAAGCCGGTGGGACGGCTTACCTATACCCAGCTTTTGAACGGCCGTGGCGGAATCGAATGTGATCTGACGGTGGCCCGGCTGGAGGAGGCCCGCTTCTACATCGTGACCGGTACCGGCTTCCGCACCCATGACGCCGGATGGATTCGCGATCATGTTCCGGCCGGGATGGATGTGACCTTGGAGGATGTGACGGAGGCCTTCGGCACCCTCTCTCTCATGGGACCCAAGGCGCGCGACGTTCTGGCCGGAGTCACCGATGCCGATGTCTCCAATGCAGCCTTCCCCTTCGGCCACCTGCGCCTCTTGCAGATCGCCGGCACCGAGGTCCGCGCGCTGCGCGTCACCTACTGCGGCGAGTTAGGGTGGGAGCTGCATGTGCCACTAGAGGCCACCGGCGCGGTCTTCGACGCGCTGATGCAGGCAGGAGCGGCCTTCGGCGTTCGCCCGGTCGGCTATCGCTGTCTTGAGTCTCTGCGGCTTGAGAAGGGCTATCGCGCCTGGAGCAGTGACATCACGCCGAACGATTCCCCCTTCGAGGCTGGCCTGGGCTGGGCGGTGAAATTGAAGAGCAATCAGGACTTCGTCGGCCGCGCCGCTGCTGAGGCCGCCGCCCAAGGGCCACAACGCAAGCTCCTGACCGGCTTCACGGTTGATGACCCGGAGGTCGTGCTCTCGGGCCGCGAGACCATCCTGCGCAATGGTGAGTTCGCCGGCTATCTCACCAGCGGTGGCTATGGCTATACCCTGGGTCAGAGCATTGGCTATGGCTACATCCGCAATCCCGACGGTGTGACGCCCGACTACGTTACCGCTGGCAGCTACGAGCTGGTGGTGGCCACGCGGCGGGTCCCGGCCCAGGCCCATCTTGGGCCCCTCTATGATCCAGCCGGACTTCGGGTGAAGAGTTGAAGATCTAGCGACCTTTCGACCTTTGCAGCAGTTGTGTATGCAGAGCCGCTTCAGTACGATCCAGCTACCGCAGGACCTCTGCTGGAAATCTATAACAAGGGGATGAGGAGGGCGTGATGTTTAGGATGGTTGCACTGTCAGGTGTTCTGGTTTGTATGGCTTTGGGCTCGGCGCAGGCTTCCGAGTGGCCGACCGATGCGGCACCGATCAAGAGCATTACCGTCAATCGCGGCCACTTCGAGATGCAGAAGAGCGAAGGCAATTGGGCTGTCGAAGGTGCTGGTGATAAGGTGCCTTGTGCCGGTGCCGTGGATATCATTCGCGTCGAGCGCAAGCAGGGCGGTCCGAACTATGACCTCATGTTCCAGGCGGCCCTCAACGCCTTTCTGACCGGCCACAATGTCAAGGCGGAGGTCTTCGCCTGCACCGCCGGCCGCAAGGCCCTGCGCGCCACGACGCTCGAGATCTTGGAGTAGGCGCCAGCCCCAAAGCGCCGATAGCCCGCCGCAAGAGAGATTAGGGCATGACGAGCGCGATTACCTTTACAATCGAGGAACGCTGCAGCTTCGCCGAGGGCACCGCATTCGGCGAAGCTGGCGCATATGAGCGGCTGACAGGACGCGCGCAGTTCTGGATCGATCCTAAGAACTGGACCGCGCCAGCGATCATCGACCTGGAGCATGCTCCCAGAGACGCGGAGGGAGCGGTTCACTTTGCCGCCGACCTCTGCATTCTGAAGCCTGTGGAGCCGGCACGTGGCAACGGCAGGCTGCTCTTCGACTATGGCAATCGCGGCAACAAACGCTGCCTGCAGTTCTTCAACGATGCCCCGGTGAACAACAGTCCTTTGTCCTTGGCCGATGCGGGCAATGGTTTCCTCATGCGCCGCGGCTACAGCATCGTCTGGCTTGGCTGGCAGGGTGACCTCTATCCCGGCGACGGCCGCATGCTCCTGGACGCACCGATCGCGACCCGAGATGGGCAGCCGATCACCGGGGACCTCAAGGTCGAATTCACGGTCAGCGATCCGGGGATCCGCTTTCTGCCCTTAAGCGGACTCGCGGTCTCTCGCAGCTATCCGACGATGTCGCTCGACACGAAGAGCGCGCAGCTCACCCGAAGGCGCTATGCCGACAGTAAGCGGCTTCCCATTCCATCAGAGGCCTGGCAGTTCGCCCGCTTGGAGCAGAGCCGTGCCATCGACGGCGTCGGCCAGGACGAGGCCATCGTCGCCTCCGACAGTCACATCTTCCTGCCCGACGGCTTCCAGCAGGGCTGGATCTACGAGCTTATCTATGAAGCCAAGGACCCGCGCGTGCTGGGGCTCGGCCACCTCGCGGTACGCGATCTGATCTCTCTCTTAAAGCACGACGACCCTCTCCTCGGCCCGATCGAAAAGGCCTACGCCTGGGGTCGCTCGCAAACCGGTCGGGCCATCCGCGATTTCGTCTATCTGGGTTTCAATGCCGATGCCGAGGGGCGCCGGGTCTTTGACGGGGTGATGCCGCATGTGGCCGGCGGCGGGAAGATGTGGCTGAACCACCGCTTCGCCAACCCCACCTTGCTTCCGGGTCAGGAATACGAGAATCACGACGCGCCCGTCGATCGCTTCCCCTTCGCCTACGCCTGGTCGCGCGATCACTTGAGCGGACGTGAGGATGCGATCCTAAAGCGGCCGGATAGCGATCCGCTGGTCATCCACACCGACAGTGCCACCGAGTATTGGCAGCGTCGCGCCTCTCTGGTGCACACCGACACATTGGGCCGTGATCTGCCGCAGCCGCAGGGCCTGCGCCTCTACCTCTGGGCCAGTTCGCAACACTACGCCGCCGCCAATGTGACCAAGACCAGCCACGGCAAGGCCTTGCTGCTGCAGAACCCGGTCGCGACCTCGGCCTTCTTCCGCGCCAATCTGGACAACCTGGATCGTTGGGCCAGCGGCGGCGAGGCCCCTCCCGCCAGCCAGATCCCTTTGCTGAGCGATGGGACCCTGGTGCCGGCCGCGGAATGGCGCAGCCGCTTCCCGAAGATTCCAGGTCTTGCCCTGCCCCGTGGCCCCAGCGGGCTGGAGTTGCTGGACTATGGCAACGCCTTTGAGACCGAGGGTCGGATCACCGAGAATCCACCAAAACACAGCGGGCAGCACTATCCGATTCTGGTGCCGCAGGTCGATCGCCAGGGACATGACCTGGCCGGCATACGCGCGCCTATGGTGCAAGCGCCGCTGGGCACTGCGGTCGGTTGGAATCTGCGCCGACCCGAGAATGGCTTGGGCGCGCTGCTGGGCATCACCGGTGGCTATCTGCCCTTCCCTTGGTCCGACGAGGAAGCCGAACAGAGCAGCGATCCCCGCCAATCTCTTCTCAGCCGCTATCCCACTGCCGGCGCCTACATTGCGGCAATCAGAAGGGCGGCAGAGGACCTGGTCGAGGCGGGCTTCCTGCTAGAGGAAGACCTGGCACGAACCGAGCAGCTGGCTGCGATCTGGGCCGCAGACCTGCCGCTAAAGGAAAGCGACAGCGCTTGACCTAGGTCATGTCGGATCCGGTTGCGTCTGGGCAGACTCAAACGATGAGGCTCAGCCGAAAGGGACCCGTTACTTGACCACCCTGCCCAGCCACTACACGCGCATGACGGTGCCGCGCTACACCAGCTATCCCACCGTCCCGCACTTTTCGTCAGCGGTGGGCGAGGCGGACTATCGCGGCTGGCTCCAGGCACTCGATCCGGCCGAGCCCATCTCTCTCTATCTGCACCTGCCTTTCTGCAACCAGCTCTGCTGGTACTGCGGCTGCAATATGAAGCTGGCTTCCCGCTATGAACCGGTGGCGCGCTACCTCGAGACCTTGCTGAAGGAGATTGATCTGCTGGCCGCGGCGCTGCCGTCACGGGCCCGGGTCTCGCACCTGCATTGGGGCGGCGGCACCCCGACCGTACTGCAGCCGGACGACCTTGAGCGCGCGATGGACCGTTTACGCCGGCACTTCGACCTTCTGCCCGATGCAGAGCTGGCAATCGAGAGCGACCCGCGCAGCCTGAGCCACGAGATGATTGCCCGCATCGGTGCGCTCGGCTTCAACCGCGCCAGCTTCGGCGTGCAAGAGTTCTCTCCACAGGTGCAACGCGCCATCAATCGAATCCAGCCACCCGAGATGGTGGCAGAGGCCGTCGCCGCGCTCAGGTCGGCGGGCGTCGCCGGCATCAACTTCGACCTGATCTATGGCCTGCCCGAGCAGACCGTCGCGCGGCTGCAGCAGACCATCACGCGCTCTGCGGAGATTGCGCCCGACCGCATCGCCCTCTTCGGCTATGCCCATGTCCCCTGGATGGCGAAGAAACAGAGGCTGATCGATGCAGCCTCACTACCGGGTTCGGAAGAGCGACTGGCCCAGGCCAAGGCTGCCTCCAGGGCCTTGCAAGCTGCAGGCTATCAGGCGATCGGCCTCGACCACTTCGCCAAGCCCGAGGACGCCCTGGCAAAAACCGCCAAGCAAGGCACCTTGCGCCGCAACTTTCAGGGCTACACCAGCGATCGCGCCCAGGTCCTGCTTGGCCTCGGCGCCACCTCGATCGGACGCACCCCGGGCGGCTATGTGCAGAACACTGCCGAAACCGGGGCCTGGGCCCGTGCCGTCACCGCTGGCAGCTTTCCAATCGCCAAGGGGCATGTGCTTTCGGCAGACGACCGCCTGCGCGGCGCTGCCATCGAGGCACTGATGTGCTTCGGCGCGGTCGACCTCGACGCTCTGGCACGCCGGCACGGCGCAGCAAAGAGCTGGTTCGCCGAGGCCCTTCCTGCACTTCAAACCTTGGAAGCAGACGGCCTGGTGACCTTGGATCAAGGACGCCTAACGGTAACTGACAAAGGCAGCCCCCTAATCCGCATCGTCGCCGCCGCCTTCGACCACTACCGCGACGTCGCACCAGCCCGTCACTCGGTAGCGGTCTAGCAAAGGTCCAGGGTGCGATCCCTTCTAGTAGACGAACGCACTAGAGACTGTGTGATCGACTTCAATCGAATCATGGTTAACAGGTTTTGGTTGAGAAGCGCGGTTTAGCTTTTGCAGATCACTGATACGCTCAATCAGCGCGTCCCACTTCTGCAGGAGCAGAATGGGGCAGTTTTTCCCAGTCCAATGCTTGTGTGTGACAACCTTATCTATGCCGATGCTCATATCATCAAGAAGCACGGCAACCAGTTGTGCAAGACGTTCATCTGCGGCGGCTTGGTCGATCTGCTTATGCATGCAAGTTTCGATCCCAATGCTTTTTGTATTACCAGATCCCGCATGCCATCCGATTTCATTTGTAGGAAGGTGCTGGATGACTTCGTCGTCATCCACTGTATAGTGCCAGGATACCCAAACCTTCCTACCATTGTGCATATAATAACCTTTGTTTCGCACAAAGCGGGAGTGCGCAGATGCATCAGCACCACTGCTGTCATTGCTCGTGTTATGCAGTGTAATGTATTCCGGTGTTATGATCGTGCCTGGGCGGTTTTTCTTAGATGGATCAATGAATTCCTCGCGGAAGTTCAAATCATACCCGTTCGGCGTGATAGACGAAACCATTGGATGAATCTCCCTTTGACGACACGGATAAGTGGATCTTAGGGGCGGCGGCAGGACAAAGTCAATCTTTTCATGTGTACTGTTATACTATTTCGATTACTCAGAGCATTCAATTCGATTTAGGAGATCTTGAGAGAGCTGTTTGCCGGGAGTGGCGCGGGCACGAACCTCCAATGAGAACCGCTCTCTATTCGGGCTTGTCGTCGCTCCACCAGTGCAAACTGTGGAGCCTACGACAAACCCGAAGTGGTTCAGAGCCTTCGTGTGGAGCTTCTGGGCAGACCTCCGGCGTGGATTACAACCAAACGAAGTCCGTAGCGGTCAGGAGATTGGCGACGGTGACCCCATCAACCAAGAAGGCCTGATCGACCGCACCGTCACCGTCCTGATCGACCTGGATCTGCCGCGGACCGGCAAAGCGCGCTTCCGAGTTACCGCTGCCGGAGAAAGCGGCACCGCCGATGTAGGCGAAACTGCCGGTCTCGAGGCCGGTGGTGAAGACCAGCTTGTCCTCGCTATTGGCGCCGTTCACCAAGACCCCGTCGAAATCGCGGATGATCGGACCGCCAGAGCCGTTGCTGCCCAACTGTGCGGCACCGAAGCGGAACTGATCCATGCCGGAGCCGCCGATAGCCACGTCGCCGTTGCCCAGGCTCATGGTGTCGTTTCCGCTTTCGCCCTCGAAACGATCGGCGCCACCGCCACCGAAGAGGAGATCGTCGCCGTCCCCTCCGACCAGCACGTCATCGCCGGCGAGCCCGCGCAGCCGGTTGTCGCCGGAGTTGCCCTCTAGAGTGTTACCCAGATCGTTGCCGGCGGCCTCGAGGTCGCCGGTGTTGGCCTGTATGCGCAGATTCTCGACGTAGGCGGAGGCGGAACCGCTTGGCAGGGTGTAGTCCACCACGGCACGGACCAGATCGACGCCCTGGCCGTTCAGATCGCGCACCACGTCGGCTGAGGTGGTCACGACAAAGGTATCGTCGCCGCTGCCACCCGTCATCGTGTTGGTGCCGCCGATGCCGTTCAGGCGATCCTCACCGCTACGCCCCAGCAGGGAGTTGTCGAAGCCGTTTCCGGTCAGGATATCATCATTGGCGTTGCCCACCATGCGGGCGTCGCCGGCGGCCGTGTTCAAGATCACGCGCTCGACCAGGATCTCGCTCGATGTACCCAAGGCAAAGTCACTGGCATCAGAGCGCAGCACGTTGTTGCCGCCGGCATCGAAGATCTGATCCGTCGCCGTGTCGATGATGAAGGTGTCGTCCCCCAGACCGCCGTAGGCCGTGTCTGTGCCGCCACCCCCGTTCAGGAGGTCGCGCCCCAGGTCGCCGAAGAGGACATCACTCCCCGAGCCGCCGACCATCCGGTCGTTCCCCGTTTCCCCGAGCAGACGATCGTCACCATTCCCACCGAAGAGCGAATCGGCGCCGCTGCCTCCAAAGGCCGTGTCGTCGCCATCCTGGCCGCGCAACTGGTCGCGGCCGTTATCGCCATAGAGCGAATCATCGCCACTCAAGCCGCGCAGATCATCATCACCGCTGGTGCCTGTGAGGCTGTCATTGCCAGTTGAGCCAGGGTCATCCGGATCAGTATCTGCGCCTCTGGGTGTGCCGGTGTATTCCGGCTGGCTGTGATAGGGCGCGCGGTCCACGAGCCCGGCCATCGCGACACTCTTGCCGCTGAAGACATTCTCGCTCGGGTACTGGAAAGCGTCGATCTCACTCTCCAGCCCCATGCGGCCGGCGATGCCGTCCTCCAGTTGATTGGCGCGCCACTCGAAGTGCGAACTGTCGAGGTCCGAGAAGGAGACGCCGCGCAAGGTCATGCTCTGCCCTGTGAGCGGGCTGAAGAAACGGACACCCTCTGCCGTTTCCTCGACCGCGAAGTTGAGGCCGCCGTCCCCGCGCACAGAGAGGTAGAAGAAGCTGATCTTGTCCGTGGCCGGATCGAAATCGACGCTTTCCTCCAGCCCTTCTTCGTGAGAGCGGATGTAGACCGTGTTCGGCCGGACCAAACCGCTGCCGTCCTCCCAGGCCAGGGCCGCGCTCAGGTCCTGCTGCAGATGGGCGTCTGAGATGGGCGCGAAGTTCTCCGGATGGAGGTCGCCGAGATTGACGCCCTGAAGCAGCAGAGATTTGCTGGCGTCGAACATGTGCAGGAACTTCAGGCCGTCTGCCGTGTCGACAGGGATCTGGTTGTGAATCGAATCCGGGCCGAGATCCAGCACATCGCGCGTCGGATCGAAGTTCGTTACGACAGAGGTCTGCCCCACATAGTAGGTCTCACCGCCGCCTACGAAGGGACCGTCTCCGTCACCGCCCGTGCCATCATCGTCACCGTCGGTGTCATCATCGTCACCCATGCCATCGTCGTCGCTGCCGCCGCCATCTCCAGCCTCGACAAAGGTGATCGTGCTGTCGCTGCCCGCAGCCTGGAAGCCAAATCCAACCTCTGATCCAGCGCCGACCGAGCCGTTATAGGGCGCATTCATGATCGTATAGAGGTTGCCGTCGCGGGAGACGATTTCGGCATCCCACAGATTGACGATCTCAGCGTCCATCTCAAACTGCAGCACCCAGCCATCGACAGCCGCATCGGGTGCAAAGGAGACCTGGGCGACGAAACCCTCGCCCCACTGACTGACGATGGCGTGCGTGACCGTACCTTCGGTGAGATCCGCGCCGTTATTGCCGTCGTTGTCGTAGATTGTCCCCGTTGCCGTCAGATTGCCGGTGATGTTCTCGCCCGAGACCTCAAAGGCAAAGGTTTCGGTCCCTTCGACGAGGGTATCGGGGTGCACCGCGACCGACACAGTCTTCGTCTGCTCGCCCGGCGCGAAGACAAGCGTCCCCGAGGTTTCGTGATAGTCCCAGGCCACGTTGTTGGTGGTGTCGGCCACGGCCGTCCCGTCGGCCGTCCTATAGGTCAAGGTGACCGCTTCTGTCGCTGGGGCGGCTAGAGAGACTTCAAAGAGAATAAAGCGATGGCCGTCATCATGGACATGAGGTGTGCCATCCTCATGCTCATGCTCCATGCCCGGATCGGCTTCGGTGACGGAGCCACCGGTGACGGTCACCACAATCGGGTCATTGCCTGGATCGCCGCCGCCAGTGTCATCGTCATCCGGGTCGGAATCTCCGCCTCTGGGCGTGCCGGTGTATTCCGGTTGCGTGTGATAGGGCGCGCGGTCCACGAGCCCGGCCATTGCCACACTCTTGCCGCTGAAGATGTTCTCTCCGACGTATTGAAAGTCGTCGATCTCACTCTCCAGCCCCATGCGGCCGGCGATGCCATCCTCCAGCTGATTGGCGCGCCACTCGAAATGCGAACTATCCAGGTCCGAGAAAGAGACGCCGCGTAAGGTCATGCTCTGCCCTGTGAGCGGGCTATAGAAACGGACACCCTCTGCCGTTTCCTCGACCGCGAAGTTGAGGCCGCCGTCCCCGCGCACAGAGAGGTAGAAGAAGCTGATCTTGTCCGTCGCTGGGTCGAAATCGACGATCTCCTCCAGCCCCTCTTCATGAGAGCGGATGTAGACCGTGTTCGGCCGGACCAAACCGCTGCCGTCCTCCCAGGCCAGGGCCGCGCTCAGGTCCTGCTGCAGATGGGCATCTGCGATGGGCGCGAAGTTCTCCGGATGGAGGTCGCCGAGACTAACGCCCTCAAGCAGCAAAGACTTGCTGGCGTCAAACATGTGCAGGAACGTCAAACCGTCGGCGGTATCCACCGGGATCTGGTTGTGGATCGAATCCGGGCCAAGATCGAGCACATCACTCGAGGGATCGAAGTTCGAAACAATCGTGGTCTGTCCGACGTAATAGGTCGCCATGGGCTGCGCTCCAGTCGTGAAGATCTCACGATGGTACGCGGGCGCAGGCTCAGCAAATACGCCCTTTCTGTGGTAATACCTTGCCGCTCTGCCTTATTTCAGCGGATCGCTCGGCAGGGGGGTGGCCTATTCGGAGTGCGCTTGGTTTGCGGCGGCTGAGGTCACGCACCAAGGCCCGCGACAGCGACTGACCGCATATTATGAACAGTCTCAGCCGCCGCGAGGTCCTCGGGGGTCTTTATGTCTTAGAGATTAGGCCAAATCAGATACAGCGTCCGCCGTCGACCTCCAGCAGTACGCCGGTGATCATCGAGGCCTCGTCGGAGGCCAGATAGAGGGCGGCATTGGCCAGATCCTCCGGCGTCGAGAGGCGACCGATCGGGATCGAGGCGATGAAGGGGGCGCGGGCCTCGTCGGAATCGGGCTTGCCCATGAAAGTCTCCAGCAAAGGCGTCTCGCCGGCCACAGGGCAGAGCGCATTCACCCGGATCTTGTCGGGTGCCAGTTCGACCGCCATCGACTTGGTCAGGACATTCACGGCGCCCTTGCTGGCATTGTACCAGGAGAGGCCCGGACGTGGACGCAAACCCGCAGTCGAAGAGGTGTTGACGATCGCCCCACCGCCCTGCGCACGGAACAGCGGTATCGCGGCATAGGCGGCCAGATAGATTGCCTTCACGTTCACCGCATAGACGCGGTCCAGTTCCTCTTCGGTGACCTCCAGCATGGGCTGGTTCTTGTGCGAGATACCGGCGTTGTTCACCAGGATATCCAAGCGACCGAAGGCCTTGACCGTATCGTCAACCATGGCTTGGCTCTGCGCGCGATTGGAGACGTCGGCGGCCACTGCAATGGCCGTCCCGCCCTCAGCCGCGATCTGACCGGCAACCCGCTCGGCCGCCCCGGCATTGAGGTCGACCACCGCAACCTTCGCCCCTTCATGGGCAAAGCGCTTGGCGATGCCCTCACCGAATCCCGATCCGGCCCCGGTCACCAGGGCCACTTTGTTCTCTAGACGCATGTCTTTCCTCCTCTAACAGGGTTCCTTCAGCCGCAAAGGCGGCGCTTCACTCCAAATCGAACGCACTGGGCTCCTCCGTGATCCAGGCGGCGAAGGCAGCGGCCAGGCTTTCCACATCGCCGCCCAGATCCCTGGCGCTCTCAACCACCGGGAAGATCTCTCGAACGTCCCGCAGCAGGGCTCTGAGCGACGGTGCAGGATCGCGCGCCGCCACCGCCAAAGCCTGGCTGGCAGTGGCAGCCAGAAGGGCCAGCAAAAGGTCGAAGTTCTCCGCGGCGCGCCCCTCGTTCTCAAAGGCTTTGAACAGCGGCATGACGCTGTCGGTCTGGCCATCATTGCCCCCGTACTGCGGAATCAGGGCCGGCTGTGCAGCTGCTTGAGCCCTTGCGGCTATGTCGTTGGCCGCCATGGCGAGGAACCAGGTCGAGTAGCGTATTTCTCCGCGCCACAGGCGCTCCGGCAATCCGGTCACCGCCTGGTGATGCATCTGCTCGACCTGGCGTGCCGCAATCGGCGCCAGATCGGCCCAGACCTGCGCCTGCCAGTTCATGGCGTGATAGGCCCTCGGCACATGAAAGCCACCGGTCGTGACGCAGCGCCCGATCGGTGGCGCCTCGTCCGGGCCCAGAAAGACGGGGTTGTCGTTGACCGTGGTCAGCAGAGCCTCCGCCGCTGCCTCCACCTCGCCGACAACGCGCAGCATCTGGCCCAGGACGCGGGTCAGGATGCGCCAAGAGATCGGCGCTTGGTGCTGGCGCCGCCCCTCGGTCTCGATGCCGGAGAGAAGCAGCGCGAGGCGATCGATGACGGCCTCCTCGCAAGGATCATTGAGCAGCGGCTTCAGGGCAGGGTCATAGGGATCCAGCCCCATGTTGGCGGCATCGATCGAGAGAGCGAAGACCCGGATCGCGAGCCCGGCGCGCCGTCTGGTCCGCAAGGCCAGGTCGGCCGTCAGACCCGGCGCGCAGGCAGCGCCATTGCGCAAGGCGTTCTGATCGCGCAGCTGGCTTTCCGCACCCATCGACGCATGAAAAAGATTGAACAGCGCCAAGAGCTCGCCCGGCGAGTCCTGGCCGGCGATCCTGACCTTCGGCAAGGGACGGCCGTCCAGCATGGCGGCGACGCCCTGCGCGGTTTCCAGGCTCACCGCCGCATAGCCCGAGACGAAGTTGATCAGGCGGCCCAGGATCATCGCGCGCACGACCCGCTGCGGCAGCGCAGGGCCGACGCCAGCCCCTTGCAGCAAGGGCGGCATGGTGGACTGCCGCTGTCGCTCTTCTTCGCTCAGCATGACCGCGGCACGATCGCCGAAGCCGCTGGTGACGCCATAGACCGGGGTCGCGGGTGAGGCAGCAATGAAGTCGAGGAACTCCGCTCGTCGTCGCTGCATCAAAGCCAGAACCTCCGGCCCAAAGGCAACCGGCTCGCCCTGCCAAGCCACGCGTCTGACGTTGGCGAGCGAGAAGTCATCGAGGCTGTCGAGGGTGACGGTCATCGCTGGCAGGTCGCTCAGGACTACGTGTCTTTTTTCTTCGCCGTACGCGGCTTCTTGGTCTTGGCGCGCGGTTTCCCGTCTTCACCAGCGATGGTCTTGTCCTTAAAGGCGCAAAACTCAGCCACCTTGCAGGTGGGACAAAGCGGTCGCTGGGCCTTGCAGGTGTAGCGACCGTGCAGGATCAGCCAATGGTGCGCATGCAGCTTGCGGTCCGCCGGCACCGCCTTCTCCAGCTTCAATTCGACCGCTAGAGGCGTCTTTCCGGGCGCCAAGCCGGTGCGGTTCGAGACCCGAAAGATATGCGTATCGACCGCGATCGTCGGCTCATCGAACCAGACGTTCAGCACGACGTTGGCGGTCTTGCGCCCGACCCCGGGCAGAGCCTCCAGCGCGGCGCGATCCTTGGGCACCTCGCCGCCATGCTGCTCCAAGAGGATGCGGCAGAGCTGGATCACGTTCTTGGCCTTGGAGTTGAAGAGGCCGATGGTCTTGATGTGCTGCTTCAGCCCTTCTTCGCCCAGTGCCAGGATCGCTTCGGGCGTATCGGCGAGGGGGAAGAGCTTGTCGGTCGCCTTGTTGACCCCGACGTCGGTTGCCTGCGCCGAGAGCACAACCGCGACCAGCAGGGTGAAGGCGGAGTGGTAGTTGAGCTCGCTATCCGGCTCCGGGATCTCGGCGGCCAGGCGATCGAAGAAGGTGACGATATCGGCTTTGCGCATGGGGGCCGAGACTAATCCTTGGAGACCCGACCTGTCAGGCGGAATCACCGGACATAGGCTTGATCTATATCCTCTATAGACCGGGCTCTTATAGAACGGGCTCTCAGGCGTTACCGACTTGGGCTCGCACCAAGGATAGGCTCGCAGCGGAGACCTGGACCTTTGGCGCCAGCCCCCCTAATTTGGTGCCATGGCAGAGAGCTTGAGACCCGATATGGCGCCGCCAGGGGCTCCCTTTCCAGGAGAGCCCGACTTCGACGCTCTACTGACGCCGCATCGCAGCCTGGGGCCCAGAGGCTTCGTGATTTTGATGGCCGCTGTCTGTGTCGTTTCCTTCGGCGCCGGCCTGGCCTTCTATCTTTCGGGCGCCTGGCCGGTAATCGGCTTCTTCGGGCTGGACGTCGCCATCATCTATCTCATGTTTCGGATCAACTATCGCCGCGCCAAGCAGTACGAGCGGGTGCGCCTCTCGCCCGAGCAACTGCGGGTCGACAAGGTCTCGCATCACGGCCGCAAACGCGCCTTCGTGTTTCAGCCCTTCTGGGTGGCGGTCGAGATCCAGCAGCCGGCCGAGCCCGACACGCCACTGCACATCGCCTCGCACGGTAGGCGCTTGCGACTCGGGTCCTTCCTCTCGGCCGAGGAGCGTGTGGAGTTTGCGCGGGCCCTTTCGCAAGCGCTGCGAAAGGTTCGAACTGTCACGTCATGAGGGCTCCTGCGGCGCGAAGAGCCCTCTGACCAACTCAAGCTCCTATGTCGTTGCAACGAGGCAAACGCCCATACCTCATGCGATATGAGCGAAGCATCTGCTCTTCTTCCATTTTTGGATAGAGGCAGACCTTGTACCCAAAGTGAGTTGCACTTTGCGTACAATAGCCTTCGCGACCAGACAGGTGGCTTAAGAGACGTGCCCTGATAGAGGATCTATCGCCTTGTGACTGACCGACGTAGATCAGCTCGCCACTCTGAATGAGCCAGTAGACACCATGCGAAGCTGGTGCGATCCGATTGACGTAGTCTACTGAGAACGGATACGGTCCGGTGTGCATCTTTAGTACTCCATAATGATAGCACGAGGATGGTGGTGCTCGACGAGACTCGCCAAAGTTGAGCGAGCACCACCTCCGAATCTTCATGATGTTCGATCAGAGTCAAGGAAATTGTGTTATCAGGATCCCAGAACCGCAATATCTGGTATGTACTACAAGGTTCGTGTCAACCTAGATGGATTTGTCCTTACTCAGCCCCAGCACATCGCTCATGTCATAGAGACCCGGCTGGCGACCCGCGAGCCAAAGTGCAGCGCGCACGGCACCGAAGGCGAAGACCTCGCGGCTGTGCGCCTTGTGGGTGATCTCGATGCGCTCCCCAGGGCCGGCGAAAATCACGCTGTGCTCGCCGGTGACGTCGCCGCCGCGCAGGGTGGCAAAGCCGATGGTGCCGGGCGGACGGGCACCGGTCTGACCATCACGGCTCTTCACCCAGATTTCTTCTAGTGGCTTGCCGCGTCCGGCTGCCGCCGCATGGCCCAGGCTCAAGGCCGTGCCGCTGGGCGCATCGACCTTCATGCGGTGATGCATCTCCAAGACCTCGATGTCGTAGCTCTCGTCCAGGGCTGCCGCCACCCGCTCGACCAGGCTGAGCAGCAGGTTGACCCCCTGACTGGTGTTGCTGGCGATCAGCAGCGGGGCCTTGGCGGCCGCGGCGGCGACCTGGCCCCTTTGCTCTGCCGTCAGGCCCGTGGTGCCGGTCATCAGGGCCTTGCCTTGGGCGGCCGCGACCTCGGCATGGCGCAGGGTGGCAGCGGGTGCGGTGAAATCCAACACCACGTCGCTGGCAGCGAAGAGCGCCGCTGCATCCTCTGTCGGCTGGATGCCCAGCGGTGGCACACCGGCGAAACTGCCGATGTCTTGCCCAGCAACGGGATCGCCGGCCAGGCAAGAGCCGGCAGTGACGCAACAGCCCGCGGTCTCGCCGGCTGCTTTCACCAGCATGCGCCCCATCCGGCCGCCAACGCCGGCAATGCCGATCCTAACCTCGTCGCTCATGTCGCATCCTCCCTGGACCCTCGGCCATTCGCCACAATCTAGATTGCCCGGTTCTGCGGAAACGCTGCAGGTCGCCGCAGGCACAAGGCTCGCAAAACAACCAAACCAGCACGGCAAAGCAAGCTGTTTCAAGCTTTTGCGATGAAGGCGCCTTGGAAAGGTTCCAACGAGAACGTCAAGTTCCAAAATTGCAAGCAGAAAATTCGCTTGCCAGCCACGAGGGCCTCTCGGTAAATGCGGCTAACCTGTGGCCGTTCGGCCAAAGTCTTGCAGAATTGTGTCCGTCGAAGGTGTGCCCATGCGTGTGTTGCTGACTCTTGTGCTTTTCTCGCTGGTTTGGACCGGCACGGCAGCAGCAGAGGGGGCCAGCGGCCCCTGGGGCATGAACCTCAGCAGCACTCCACAAACGGTCGCGGTGAAACGTACTCTGGCCCTGCCCAAGGACGCAGAGCTGGCGGCGCGCTATCTGAAGCCGACAGTGATCCGCAATCAGAACTACTGGTGCGTACCCTATGCCCGTGCCGTATCCGGCATCGCGCTGCGCGGCAATGCCTGGACCTGGTGGGGCGGTGCCAAGGGTCTCTACGCCCGCGGGTCACAGCCCGAGATTGGCTCGGTTATCGTCCTGAAGAAGATCCGCTCCATGCGGCTTGGCCACATCGCCACGGTCTCTGAGATCATCAATGACCGCATGGTGCGCGTCGATCACGCCAACTGGGTGCGCGGTGAGATCCATCGCGGCTCTCTCATTAAAGACGTCTCGGCAGCCGGCGACTGGTCCAGGATCCGCGTCTGGTATCCCCCGACCGACGACTTCGGCACCACCAACTACCCGGTCTACGGCTTCATCTATCCGCGCCCGGCCGGAACCTGAGACCAGGCGACGCCCAAAGGCCGACCCCTCTTATCACCTATAGCGCGTAAGGCAGTCGGCTGCGCATTTGCGGCTGCGGTCCTAGTAATATCCGCGACAGCCAACGCAACCGAGGTCGAGCTAGAGCTGGTGCTGCTGGCCGACTCCTCCTCCAGCATCCGTGGGCCCGAGTTCGATCTTCAGGTCACCGGCTATGCCGAGGCCTTTCGCGATCCCGATGTCATCCAAGCAATCCTCGACCTTGGCGGTAACGGCATCGCCGTCAGCTTCGTTCAGTGGAGCGCCACCTTTCAGCAGCTCGAAAGCGTCGGCTGGACCCAGATCAGCACTGCGGCCGAGTCACGCGCCTTCGCCGATGCCATCCAGCGCCAGGCACGACGCTTCCAAGGTTTCGGCACGGCGACCGGCAATGCCTTGGAGTACGGCGGCGAGACCCTGCGCGAGAATGGCTTCGGCGGCAAACGCCGGGTGATTGACCTCAGCTCCGACGAACGCTCGAACCAGGGCCCACATCCCAGCAGCGTTCGCGTTGAGCTGATCGCCGAGGGCATCACCATCAACGGCCTGGCGATCCTGGATGATTCCTTCGACATGCTGGGATACTTTCGAGACTCGGTGATCGGCGGCCCCGATGCCTTCGTCATCGCGGTCGAGGGCTATGAGGACTTCGCCGAAGCGATCCAGCTGAAGCTGATCCGGGAGATCTCAGGCAAGGTGGTGGCTGAGGTTGAGGAGGTGCCTGGATGTAGCGATCTGGATATGGCGATCAGAGTACCAGCGTCCTCGACTCCAACCATCCAATAGTGTCATCCTCCGACTCGCTGCTTGCCATGCTTCTCTATGTGTCAACCATGTCCACGAACAGCTGTCAGCTATCTCCCCAGACCAAACATCAAGTCGGAGGATGACAGCGGACTAGGCGCAGCAGTACTCCGCTCCTCACTGCATCGGCCGCTCCAGCAGCAGACAGCGCCACTGTCCCAGGTCGCGCGCACGACGCAGCGTAAGCCCGGCGGCAGCATGAGCCTCCAGCACGGCCTCGCCTTCGCGCACCAGCAGGCCTGCCAGAATCGCCCGGCCGCCCGGCCTTAGGTGTCGGGCCAGGTCCGCCGCAAAGGCGATAAGGGGCTTGGCCAGAATGTTGGAGAAGATCAGATCGTAGGGCGCTTCGGCCCCGATCGCCGGGTCCCGATAGCCGTCCCCGCAGAGCGTCGTGACCTGCGGCGCGACACCGTTCAGTGCCGCATTCTCCGCCGTCACCTTTACCGATTCAGCGTGGATATCACTCGCGACCACCTGGCAGGGCCAGAGTTTGGCCGCAGCCATCCCCAGAATCCCGGAGCCGCAGCCCATGTCCAGCACCTTCGCCGCCGACCAATCCTCGGCCATGTCAGAGAGTGCCTCCAGACAGCCTTGCGTCGATTCATGATGCCCGCTGCCAAAGGCGAGTGCGGCCTCGACCTGCAGCGCAATCAGACCGTCCGGCGGCTGGTCGCGCACATGCTGTCCATAGACATAGAAGCGACCCGCCGTCAGCGCCGGCAGGCTGCGATGCACCTCCTCCAGCCAGTCTTTCTCCGGCAAGTCCTCCAAGGCGATCGTGGCCGGGGGCAAGCCAAAGGCCTCCAACACAGCGTTGACGCCCTCCTGCAAAGCCTCCGCATCCAGTTCCGGCGGCAGGGTCAGCTCCAAAGGAACAGGATCGGGATCGCCCTCCAGATCCGCCCAGAGCGCCGCACCGGCCGAAGTGGCAAGCTCATCGACCGCTGGGAGCGCTGCTGCGGGAACGGAGAGTTTGGCGAGGCGAAGACCAGTTTCTTTCACGACACTCACTCAGCCTGATCTGCCGGCACCACGAAGTCGGCGATGATGCGCTTCTGGCCGGCCTTGTCGAAGAGGATGGTCAAGCGGTCGCCCTCGACCAGTTCGACTGAGCCATAGCCGAACTTGCGGTGGAAGACCCGCTCGCCCGGGGCGTGGCCCCCGACCGGTTGCACGCGGACCGGGGTCAGCTCCAGCAAGGGGGCCGATTCGCCGCCGCGGGCTTTGGCGCGGGCCAGGCCTGGGGTCAGGCGACGCTGATGCCAGCGTTCCAGATCGGGGGAGACGCCGCCCATGGCTGCCCAGGCCTGGTCGCCGGCACTGCCGTAGAGACCTTGATCGCTCTCGCGCTCGACACAGTCCTCCGGCAGTTCGTCGAGGAAGCGCGACGGCAGGGTCGCGGTCCAGGAACCATGCAGCCGGCGGTTTGCGGCAAAGGAGAGAATGGCGCGCTTGCGGGCGCGGGTCAGGCCGACATAGGCCAGGCGTCGCTCCTCCTCCAGGCCCTTCAGGCCATGCTCGTCCATGGCGCGCTGATTGGGGAAGAGGCCGTCCTCCCAGCCCGGCAGGAAGACCGTGTCGAACTCCAAGCCCTTGGCGGCATGCAGGGTCATGAGGGTGACCAGGTCCTGCTCGTCGCCACTGCTGCGCTCCATCACCAGGCTGACGTGTTCCAGGAAGCCGCCCAGGTTCTCGAACTCGGCGAGTGCCACGACCAGTTCTTTCAGATTCTCCAGACGCCCCGGGGCTTCGGCCGACTTGTCCTGCTGCAACATGCCGGTGTAGCCGCTTTCGTCCAGCGCGATCTGGGCCACCTCGACATGGCTGCTCTCGGCCAAGAGATCGCGCCAGCGGGTGAGGTCGTTGAGGAAGGCCTGCAAAGACTTGCGCGCCTGCGGGCGCAGCTCTTCGGTGGTCACCAGCAGGCGTGCAGCCTCGGCCAGCGAAGAACCACGAGCGCGGGCAGCCTGATGCACGATGCGCAGAGAGGCATCGCCCAGACCGCGCTTGGGCTTGTTCACCACCCGCTCAAAGGCCAGGTCGTCGCTCTCGGCGTGGATCAGACGCAGATAGGCCATGGCATCGCGGATTTCCTGGCGCTCGTAAAAGCGCAGGCCCCCGATCACGCGATAGGGCAGACCCAGGGTCAGAAAGCGCTCTTCGAACTCGCGGCTCTGGGCGCCGGTGCGGGTCAGGATGGCGATGGAGTTCAGGGACTGGCCCTTGGTCTGCAGGCTCTCGATCTCGTCGCCGACGAAGCGGGCCTCGGCCTCGCCGTCCCAGAGCCCGCGGATGCGCAAGAGGTCGCCCGGATCATCCTCGGTCCAGAGCGTCTTGCCGAGCCGGCCCTCGTTGTGGGTGATGAGGTGCGAGGCAGCCTTAAGAATGTGTCCCGTCGAGCGGTAGTTGCGCTCAAGCCGCACCACGAAGGCGCCGGGAAAGTCCTCTTCGAAACGCAGAATATTGCCGACCTCGGCGCCGCGCCAGGCATAGATCGCCTGATCATCGTCGCCGACGCAGCAGAGGTTGCGATGGCCCTGCGCCAAGAGCCGGAGCCAGAGGTACTGCGAAACGTTGGTGTCCTGGTACTCGTCGACCAGGATGTAGCGAAAGCGCTGTTGAAACTCCTGCAGCACCGTCCCGTCCTTCTGAAAGAGGGTCAGGCAGTGCAACAGCAGATCGCCGAAGTCGCAGGCGTTCAATTCCCGCAAGCGCTGTTGATAGGCGGCATAGAGGTCCTGGATGCGACCGGCGGCCAGCTCCCCACGCTCCGACTGCGGGATCTTGTCCGGCGCCTGACCGCGATCCTTCCAGCGCTGGATCGCATTCAAGAGGATGCGCGCCGGCCAGGCCTTGTCGTCCACGCTCTCGGCGGCCATGACCTGCTTCAGCAAGCGCAGCTGGTCGTCGGTGTCGAGAATGGTGAAGTTGGGGGTCAGGTCCACCTTCTCGGCGTGACGGCGCAGCATGCGTGCCGCCAGGGCATGAAAGGTGCCGAGCCACCAGCCCTCGACCGGACGACCCAGAATGCCGGCGATGCGCTCCCGCATCTCAGCCGCGGCCTTGTTGGTGAAGGTGACGGCCAGCAGCTCGCCGGGGCGCGCACGGCCGGTCATCAGGATATGCGCCAGCCGGGTGGTCAGCACGCGGGTCTTACCGGTGCCGGCCCCGGCCAGCACCAGAACCGGCCCGTCGAGCGCCTCGACCGCCTGGGTCTGAGCCTCGTTCAAGCCTTGAAGATAGGGTGGCTTCACCTGCGCGCTGTCGGACATGCCTTCCGTTATAGGAGTCCCCGCGCCGCTGTCGAGAGGGGATAAGCCCCGATCACGCATGCCGGATCGCGCTACGGGGCCTCAGTCCTCCTCCCGCTCGCGGCGTTTGCCGTCCAGTCGCCGCCGGTCTAGCTCGGCTATCCCCTCCTGTTGGCTACGCTCGGCTTTGCTACGGCCGTGGCGCAGCCGATTGGCCTCCGCCTCGCGGGCCTTCTCCTCTCGGGCGCGCCGCTTGCGATGGCGGCGCAGATTGATCAGCTCCGCCATCCTCGCCTCAGTCCGCCTGTCCCAGAAGTTCGTCCAGGAAGGAGAGGCGATCCTGCCCCCAGAAGACCTCTTCACCCACGGCATAGGTCGGCGCACCGAAGACGCCGCGCTCGACCGCCTCTTGCGAGAGTGCCTCAAGGCGCGTCTCCATGGTCGGCTCGATTGCCTTGGCCAGGATGGTGACCCGGTGGTGGCCGGTCTCTTCCGCGATGTCCTGCAGGGTGCCGGTATCGGCCACATTGCGCTCTTCGATCCAGACCGCTCGGCCGATGGCCTCGGCCAGGCGCAGCGGATCGCCGCCGATCTCGCCGGCTGCCAGGATGAAGCGCGAGGCCAGGGCGTCCGGTGCCGGAAAGTAGGCCGGATGCAGGTTGATCGGAACCTCGAGGCGGGCGCGCCAACGCCTTAGTTCCTGCAAGCGATAGGCCTGGCGCTGCGGCGAGCGCTTGGCCAGCGGCAGGCCGCCGGTTTGGCCTAAGACGGCACCGAAGTTGACCGGTTTCACGGTCACCTGCGCGCGGTGCTTCTCCACGATCCCGGCAAAGCGCCGGGCGCCGAGAAAGGCCCAAGGTGAGATCGGTGTCAGATAGTAGTCGACTGTCTTGGTCATGGCGCTGCCTCCTCAATGCCTGCCTTCGCTGCTCGTCTCTACTAACCCTCGCTCGCCAAGACGGCAACGAGGGAAGCCGATCGTCATCACGGATCGGAAATGACATGCGTCTCCTTGGCGGCCTCAGCCTCCCACTCCAGAATCAGCGGCCAGGCAAGCAGGGTCTCGGCATAGGCCGCCGCCCTGCCCTCCAAGGGCACCGCGTAGCTGCGAAAGCGCGAGGCCACCGGTGCATAGAAGCAGTCGGCCAGAGACGGCGCGCCGAAGAGGAAGGGACCCCCCTCAACCTCGGGCCTCGACCAGATCTCACTGATGCGAGCGACCTCAACCTGGACCGCAGAGTCTAGGATCCGCGTCTCGCCGTTACGGCTGAGGTCCATCGGCAGGTTCTTGCGGATCGCCGGAAAGCCGGAATGCATCTCGGCAGTGACTGCATAGGCCTCTACCCTGAGCAAGGGATCGCTGGGCCAGAGGCCGGCCTCGGGAAAGCGCTCGGCCAGATAGAGGCCGACGGCGAGGCTGTCCCAGATCGCTACCGCGCCATGCTTGAGCGTGGGCACCGTGCGGCCGGGACTGGCAGCAGCGATCGCCTCCTTATAGCCAGGCACATCCAGCCAAATTACCTCTGTCTCCGGTTCCAGCCCGGCCAGACGAACAGCCAGCCAGCCACGCAGCGACCAGGAGGAATAGCGGCGATTGCCGATGGTGAGATGGACGGTAGCCATGGGCCGGATCCTCTGCGAGAGTGGCGCCCCAAACAGGACATAAGACGGGACACAAAAGCGGGACAGCCGGTTACCTGCCGGAGCGAACCCCGCTTGTCCAGAGAGAGCCGGAGAGACGAGAGATGTTGGAGAGCCTGCTCGACAAGGCAGACGCCGCCGTTCCGATCCTGCCGCAGCGGGTTGGACAGATCGACCTGAGCCACCTGCAGGAGCCGCAGTGGAAACGCTGGGCCGAGGCCAATGGCTTCACCGGTGAGGCCGGACAGACCTGCCTGCTGCCGGATCGCGACGGCGGATTGGCGGCGGTTCTCGTCGCCTATGATCCGGAGGCCCTGCCCTGGTCAATGGCCGAGGTGGCAGCAGCGCTGCCGGCGGGCAGCTATAGCGTGAAGGGCACGCTCGACCCCTGGACCAAGGCCCAGATGGTCCTGGGCTGGATGCTGGGGCACTACCGCTTCGATCGCTACAAGGAGCAGGAGGCGAAGGGGGCGAAACTGGTCTGGCCGCAAGGCATCGATCATCTTGAGGTCTTACGCCTGGCCGAAGCCATCGGCCGCGTGCGCGACCTGATCAACACGCCGGCAGAAGACATGGGTCCGACAGCTCTGGCAGAGGCAGCGATGGAGCTGGGCAAGGCCAAAGGTGCCGCCATCGAAACCCACAGCGGTCCCGAACTGCTGGAGCAGAACTTTCCCATGGTGCACACCGTCGGGCGGGCGTCGGCCGACGCACCGCGGCTGGTCACCCTGCGGTGGAACGGCGACGGCAAGGGACCGCATCTGGCCCTGGTCGGCAAGGGCGTCTGCTTCGATTCCGGCGGTCTGGACATCAAGCCGGCGGAAGGCATGAAGATCATGAAGAAGGACATGGGTGGTGCGGCCCATGCCCTGGCCTTGGCCGGCCTCATCATGGATGCCCAGCTGCCCTTGCGCCTGACCCTGGTGCTGCCGATCGTTGAGAATGCGATCTCCGGCAACGCCTTCCGTCCGCTGGATGTGCTGACCGCGCGCAACGGCACCACGGTGGAGGTCGGCAACACCGATGCTGAGGGACGGCTGATCCTGGCCGACGCCATCACCTATGCCGGCGAGCAGCGACCTGACCTGCTGCTGGATTTTGCGACCTTGACCGGCGCTGCCCGCGTTGCACTGGGCACCGAGCTACCGGCCCTCTTCTGCAATGACGATGCCATCGCCGATGCCTGGCTGGCATCCGGCAAGAAGGTCAACGATCCGGTCTGGCGTATGCCGCTACACAGCAGCTATCGCCGGCTCATCGATTCGCGTGTCGCGGACGTACACAGCACCGGCGAGGGCGGCTTCGGCGGTGCGATCACCGCAGCCCTCTTCCTGGAGCACTTCGTGCCCGAGGACTTGAGTTGGGCACACCTCGACCTCATGGCCTGGAACAACCGCAGCCGCCCGGGTCGCCCGATCGGCGGCGAGGCCATGGGCCTGATCTCCGCCTACAGCATGGTGAAGGACTGGGCTCACGAGAAGGCGGGGCGGTGAGAGGCGCGGGGTCCTAATAGCCTGTTTGAGATTGCGCGGTGCCGGCCCGCACCCCCGCCCGACCGCCCATTTCAGGATACTATCGTGGGCGGACGGGCGGGGGTGCGGGCCGGCACCGCCCTGAGAAAGGACCTACGCGCCCTTTCTCAAACAGACACTAACACCTAGCAATCACTCGCGCGCTGGGCAGCCGCGGTTTGGGCGGTTTGGAAGGCAGCCTGGCGCGCAGCGCCCGCATTGTCGTCACGGGAGCGAAGCTGCCAACAAGCGCTGTCATAAAACCGTTACATTATCGCAATGAAAGCTCTGCATGAAGCGCCTTAGCCTGCCGCAACGTGGGTCCTGCAGCAGACGCGCCCGAAGCCGTGAGGGCTTGGGGGCTTGTCTGGCGTCTGCCGTCCCACATCGATCTCGACGGCGAGGCAAGGTGCCATGCAAAGCGACGCTCTTAGCTGGTGGTACAGGGTCTTGTATCTGGCCCTGACGCGCGAGCTGCCCGATCTGACGACACGGCAACTGGCATTGCTGCTGCACGTGGCCCTGACGCCTGGACCGCATACGGTGCGCGGACTGGCCCATGCCTTGAAGGTCTCCAAGCCGGCGGTGACCCGTGCGCTGGACCGCCTGGGTGCCGCGGGCTTTCTGGAGCGCCAGCGCGATCCCCTGGATCGGCGCAGCGTTCTGGTCACTCTCACCGCTGAAGGCCAAGCCTTTCTAGGCGAGCTGGAGGGCCTGGTGAGTGAGGCAGGCAGAACGCAAGAGGCCGAGCCGCTGGAGCAGAGAGCCGCGTCCCTCTAGTTGGTGTTGCTCGGGCCTGGTCCGCTGCCGTCTCGCCGATGGCTTCCGGAAGCCACTATCAAAAACATTCTTAGAAGAATTCTACACTCCAGGTGATCCGCTAACCGGTCTGGCTCGTAAAGAGCGGTACATGAGGCAGCCAAGCGAGGCTGCCATCCTGTAGCGGGAGAGCCACGATGCCTGGTGCCACAAGCCAGAACCATATGAGCAGCGCGGACACAGCCTTCATCCGGAAGGCCATGGCCGCCCCCCTTCTAGCACGCGAGGAAGAGGTCGAGCTGGCGTTGTCCTGGCGCGACCAGCAAGACGAGCGTGCGCTGCATCGTTTGATCGACAGTCACATGCGCCTGGTCGCTGCTGTGGCCTCACGTTACCGCGCCTATGGGCTCTCCATGCCGGATATGGTGCAGGAAGGCAGCTTGGGCCTCTTGCAGGCCGCCAACCGCTTCGAGCCGGAGCGTGGCGTGCGTTTCAGCACCTATGCCTCTTGGTGGATCCGCTCGGCGATCCAGGACTATATCCTGCGCAACTGGTCGATCGTGCGCTCCGGCACCACCTCGACGCAGAAGAGCCTTTTCTTCAACCTGCGCCGCCTGCGCGCCCAGATCGAACGCGCCACCGGCCGCTCCTTGGATAGCGAAGGCCGCGAGACCATCGCCAAGGCGCTGAAGGTGGATCGCCGCGACGTGGAGATGATGGAGGGCCGCATTGGCGGACCGGATCAGTCGCTGAATGCCACCATCGCCGAGGACACCGACCTGGAGCGCCAGGACCTGGTGAGCGACGAGCGTCCGGGCCCGGAAGACCTGATCATCGGTATCCGCGACAGCGCCACCCGCTCGCGCTGGCTGGCGGAATGCCTGGAAGAGCTGTCCGCCCGCGAGCGTGTCATCATCGAGCAGCGCCGCCTGCAGGAAGTCGGCCGCACCCTGGAAGATCTGGGCAAGGTGCTGGGCGTCTCCAAAGAGCGCGTCCGCCAGCTCGAGAGCCGGGCCTTGAAGAAGCTCCGCGCCGCGCTCTCCAAGCGGGTCGAACTCGACAGCGATCTGCTGCTGGAGGAGTGAGCGGAGGGTTTCTGAAGTTAGTCGAGCACTTCGACCTGTCCGGGGCTGTGAAGATCCAGGAAGGGCCCGTTCCAGTCCTGGATCCAGCCGCGCAAGCGCAGCCTCTTGCCTGCCAGAGCCTTAGGGTCCAGACCGGCTGCTTCGAAGCGCTTGAGCTCACCGCGCAAGACCCGGGCCGTGGTGTCGCTTTTCCAGTCGGCGCCGAAGTTCAGATAGAGGTTGCCCCCACCCTCCCCCACCGCCGCGACCTGCCCTTCGAAGACCTGCAGGCTGCCGACCCAAGGGAGCAAGGTCTGCGGGTCGCTGCTGCGTAGGCGGTAGGCTGGATGAGCCCAGAGCCCGGCGCCTTCGCTACGGGCTATGGCCTCCAAGGCGTAGAGTTCGCCCAAGGCATCGAAGTCCGCCGTAAAGGGATCGACGCGGGCATGCCCCCAGCGCAGCAGCTGTCCCTGCAGCCAGAGGCCGTCTTCCTCGCGGAAGGCTTGGACCAGGTCGCGGCCCAGACGGTCCTGCGCCGGCTCGTCAGGCTTCAACAGCAGCGCTTCTCCGATCAAGAGGCCATCCAACGCGCGCAGAGCCGCCTGTCGCGCGCCCTCATGCTCAGGCAGGGCCGTCTCGATCCCGGAGAGGCGGACCAGGCGACCATCCGCCAGTCGCAAGAGTGCCGGCGAAACGATCGCCTCGACCAGCACCTGGCTGCGGGCACCGCTCGCCAAGGGCAATAAGAGGAGCGCCGTCAAGAGCCCGGCTTTCCAGCGAGACATGCCTTCCTCTCCGATCATTCTGGGCAAAGCCTACCTCCTGAATGGCGAGATACCAACAGGCGCGGGTTCTCTTGTCTCTAGAATTGGCGAATGGTGTTTCGAACGTGAAATCTGGAGCCCAGAATCAGCACATGTTTTGAAGCAGTGGAACAAAAAGACCTAAAGCAAGCAAAAAACTCCCATAAACGCCTATGCTTCCCGTTGTCATCCTTCAACTTGCTTCTACTGCAGTCACACAAGTCGGTACGCACGGAAAGCAGGTATTTCTGCGTGTTCTCACCATTTTCTGTCGTCCTCCGACGTGATCGGAGGACCGCTCTAAGTTGGTCAGAGAGAGGGAGAGCGCTCCAGCCGTCAACCCAAAGTAAGTTCAAAATCTTGTTTGATAAAGGAAACTTCTGCTTTGTTCTTGGAAGCTCTGTCGGCAGGATTTTGAAAGTTGGAGCTTCGGCATCTAACTGTGCGTGGGAACCAGAAACCGGCAGTGATAGATCGGACGATGCGTTCTTCTCTTGGCTCTCGGTGAGTGGTCCTCCGGTCAAGCCGAAAGACGACAAATAGATGATTGAATCAGCATTATTCTCCCTATAAGTGTGCAGCAGAGATGTGTGAATGCGGTAGGGTCAAGCCGGAGAACGACAGATAGTTGACTCACTATACAGTATTCTCCTTATGTGTGTGCGATGGAGATGTGTGAATCCGGTTGGATCTAGCCGGAAGACGACAGAAGATTGATGGAGTCTTCAAAACAGCCTCAGATTTGTGCGGCCAAGGCGATGTCTGAATTCGAAAGGGTTTACCTGGAGGGCAACCACCAAAACACTGGCCGACTCGCCTATTGTAACTTGTTTCATGGAGTAGAAGATTGGAGCTGCCCCCAAACCTCCAATCAACACTCCTGCAAAGGAAATCCCACCTTCTCCGCTATAACAATCACCATGACTCTGAGCGAATTAACAATTGTTCATAATTCAATCTGACCTTTCGGCTAGATTTGACTCAAAAACCTGTCCTTCTGGTCAGGTTTACTATGGGTGACAAAGAAAATAATCTCTTACCATAGCAGAGGGTTGGGGTTTCTCGCTGATGGGCCTGAGGCATCGCGTGCGGCACGCGGGGTTCTGAACGAGCCGTGCGCCACAGAGGCCTTACGTCTCTCTTTGGGAGCCACTGGGGCACCTACGAGATGGTTCGGTTCATTTCATTCATTGGCGCCGTCTGCTCGGGAGCTGGGCTGCTCCTGTCACCGAGGAGGAGGTGTTCGCTATGGCGACTGAGACTGGAAACAACAACGCCAACATCATCACCGGCACCAATAACGTCGATACCCTCTATGGGCTGGGTGGGAATGATTCCCTACGCGGACGCGCGGGGGCCGACACCCTCTACGGCGGCAACGATAATGACAGCATCACCAGCGGCAGCGGCGCTGACCTGGCTTTTGGTGGCAATGGCAATGACACCATCACCGGATCTGCCGGCGATGACATCCTGAACGGTGACGCCGGCAACGATTCCCTCTTCGGCGGCGGCAACAGCGACATCTTGAGCGGTGGGGATGGCATCGATCGCCTCTGGGGTGCCGATTCGAACGATCAGCTAACCGGGGGCTCAGGCGATGACACGCTGCGCGGCGAAGACGCCAACGATACGCTCGGCGGTGGAGCCAACAACGATCACCTCTTTGGTGGCAACAATTCGGACCGCCTCTCCGGCGGCGATGGCCTTGACAGCCTCTTTGGTCAAGAATCCTCGGATTTCTTGGAGGGTGGCAGCGGTAACGACAGCCTGCAGGGTAACGATGGCGACGACAAAATCTACGGCGACAGTGGGAACGACTCACTCTGGGGAGGCGCCGGTACGGACACTTTGGCTGGCATTGTCGTCCTCGATGCGGCGGCCGGCGTGGTTCTCTTCGGCGACACAGGTAACGACTTCTTGCAGGGGTCAATCACAGGCAACGATACCCTTACAGGCGGGCTCGACAATGACACCGTTTCTGGCTTGGGCGGTGACGATACGATGTTCGGGGGTGCCGGCGACGATAGTTTCAATGGTGCCAGCGGTGCCGACGTCGCCAACGGTGGGGCTGGTCAAGATCGTTTGAGCGGCAACGATGGTTTGGACACCCTCGAAGGCGGCGCTGACAATGATAGGATTTTTGGCGGAGCCAACGCTGATGTTCTGCGCGGAGATCCAGGTAACGATAGCCTCTTTGGTGACAATAATGACGATACACTCTTTGGCGGATCTGGTCGAGACTCCTTCTATGGTGGCGGTGGCGACGACACCCTGGTCGCCGTCACCGGTAACGTGTCCACTGTCACCGGGCTGTTGGTGTCGGGCGAGTTCTTTGATGGCGGTGCCGGGACCGACACCGTCTGGTTTCAGCAGCGCCTGCCGAACAATGTCTCGGTTAGCGACCTCACCTTCACCAGTGTGGAGGTGGTGGTCTTCAGTGGCGGCAATCCCCTGGACGACTTTGTCGGCGTCGACTCGGCAATCAACCGCTTGTATGGCGCGGCGAACGGCGACAGCCTGCAGGGTGGCAGCCTAGGGGACACAATTTTCGGCGATGCCGGCGACGACGATCTACGCGGCAGTGGTGGCAACGATAGGGTTTACGGGGGCGCCAACAACGATTCTGTCATCGGCGGCCTCGGCCATGACTTTGTTTATGGCGGGAATGGAAACGATGCTGTTTTCGGTGGCGAAGGCAGTGACGTCCTCAATGGCGCCAACAACGATGATAGGATCTTCGGCGGCAGCGGTGACGACACCATCTTGCCGGGCTGTGGCCTAGACAGGATCGACGCTGGCGGTGGCAATGATCTGATCGATCTTCGCTTCGGCTCGGACGGTCTGACGACCGGCGAGACCATAAACGGCAGCTCTGGTGTCGACACCTTTTATGTGCCCTTGGGCTTCAACCTCACACCGCCGGCGGGGGCTGAACTGACCTCTCTGGAGCGTATCGGGACACCCGGCACCACCGGTAACGATACCGTTCTTGGCACTGGCGGCACCGACGCCGTGCTGGGTCGCAGCGGCGACGACACGGTTTATGGGGCTGGTGGCGACGATACGATCAGAGGCGAAGATGGTAACGATGGCATAAATGGTGGCGCAAATGACGACACCATATTTGGCGGGACCGGTCAGGATATCTTGACCGGTGGCGACGGTGACGACATCATTTTCGGCGGTGACGGAGATGATACACTAAACAGCCGGAGTGGTGCTGGAGCACTGTTCGGTGGAACTGGAAACGATACTTTCATTATCTTTGAACAGAGCGAAGTCAGCGCTGGAGATAGTTTCGTTGGCGGCGGGGGTACAGATGCCCTCCATATTTTTGGTCAGATCACACTCCCCGGCGGTGCCGAGCTCTCCAGTGTAGAGAACATCACCATCTTCGGGGAGCAGGACAGCCCGCAATACCTCTACGGCACCAATCGCAACGACACCATCATCGCCGGCTCCTTGAATGACACCATCGTTGGCGGCAGCGGTCGCGATTTCATCACCGGCGGAGCCGGGGACGACACTATCGCCGGTGGTAGCGGTCAAGATATCATCGACGGCAGCGCCGGGGACGATACCATGATCGTACGCAGCCAGGGAGAGGTCGTGTCCAATGAGCTTTTCAACGGCGGTGCTGGCAACGACACGGTGATCTTGCTCGACGGCAGTACGCTTGCACCCAACACGACTCTGGCGTCGGTGGAGCTGGTCCGCCACATTGGCAGCAGCGGGTCGGACAATCTGGTCGGCACCACCCGGAACGACGAAGCGCGTGGCGGCAGTGGCGCGGATTATATATCTAGTGTTAGTGGGTACAATCAACTTTTCGGCGGCAGTGGCAATGATACTGGAATCTATGGTGGTCACAATGTCGACCGAATTTATGGCGGTGTCGGTAACGACACTAGCCTGGACGGTGGCACAGGCAACGATTCGATTTTTGGCAAGGCAGGCGACGATATCGGCCTCTTCGGGGATATCGGAGATGACCGCATCTACGGTGATGCCGGCGACGACACCAGTCTCTTCGGTGGTAGCGGCAATGACCGTGTTTATGGTGGTTTCGGCCAGGACGTCTCGGTCAGCGGAGACAACGGCGACGACTTTGTTTACGGCGAGGCCGGCACGGACGGCCTGCTGGGCGGCAATGGTCAAGACAGCCTCTTCGGCGGTGGAGAGTCGGATCGCCTGGCCGGGCAAGGCGGCAACGACCACCTGGAGGGCGCAACCGGCCTAGATCGCCTTTACGGCGGCCAGGGCGCAGACACCGGCTTCGGCGGCCTGACGCGCGACAGCCTCTTCGGGGGATCGGATCAAGATCTCCTCTATGGCGGAAATGCCAACGATTACATCAGCGGCGATCAAGGCAACGATACCGCCTATGGAGGCTCGGGCAATGACACCGTGGTGGTCGATACGCTGGGCGACCTCGTGGTCGAGACGGCGGCCGGCGGACTGCATGACCGGATCCTGGCAGAGGTCGACTTCACCCTGGCAGCCGCCAGCTTCGTCGAGCATCTGCACCTCAGGACCGGTTTCGGCAACCTGGATGGTGCCGGGAACAGCCTGAACAACCGCATCGAAGGCAACAGCGGCGGCAATGTCCTGCTGGGCCTGGACGGCAACGATCGCCTAAAGGGCTTCGAAGGTGGCGACACCCTGGATGGCGGCACCGGCAGGGACCGCCTGGAGGGTGGCAGTGGCGACGACAGCCTGATCATCGGGCAGGACGACACGGCGCTGGGTGGTACCGGCGGGGATGCCTTCTTCTTCACCGGCACCGGCCAAGGTACTGCCGTGGCCGATGTGGCCTTGATCCGTGACTTCGACGGCGGCGCCTTCGGCGGGCCCAGCGGCCAGGACAAGCTGGTCTTCGCGACGGGGCTGGAGACCGGCAGCTTCGCCTACATCGGATCGGCCGGCTTCTCCGGCGGCGGCAACTCAGAGGCCCGCTTCGCCGGCCGACGCCTGCTGGAGGTCGACCAGGACGGCGACGCCAGCGCCGACATCACGGTGCGCATCACCGACTTCAGCGGCGGTAACAAGCTGACCGCCACTGACTTCGTCTGGCTCTAGGAGAGTAAGTCATGGCCGTCGAGACCGGTAACAACAACGCGAACATCATAACCGGCACCAATAACGTCGATACCCTCTATGGGCTCGGCGGTGACGATTCCCTACGGGGAAGAGCGGGAGCCGATACGCTCTTCGGCGGCAACAATAATGACAGCATCACCAGCGGCAGCGGGGCCGATCAGGCCTTTGGTGGCAATGGCAATGACACCATCACCGGCTCTGCCGGCGATGACATCTTGAATGGCGATGCCGACAATGATTCCCTCTTCGGCGGCGGCAACAGTGACACCTTGAAAGGCGGGAATGGGATCGATCGCCTCTGGGGTGCCGATTCAACTGACCTGCTCTATGGGGGTTCCGGCAATGACACACTGAGAGGCGAAGATGCCGACGATAATCTCTACGGACTAACCGGCAACGACTGGCTCTACGGCGGCAACAACATCGACACACTGACGGGCGGTGACGGTCTGGATCGCCTCTTCGGTCAAGAGTCTTCGGATAGATTGGAGGGTGGCAGCGGTAATGACAGTCTTCAGGGTAACGATGGCGATGACGTTTTCGCTGACTTCAGCGGCGTCAACACAATGTGGGGCGGTGCCGGCTCCGATTCGATCTTTGGCAGCGGTCAACTTTATGGCGATACCGGTACAGACGTCATCTTCGGCACTAACACAAGCAATGACATCATCGAGGGTGGCGACGATAATGACATTATTGGCGGCCTCGGCGGTAACGACTCCATCGAGGGAAACAACGGTAATGATAATCTGTCCGGCCAGGCCAATGATGACACCCTGAGAGGTGGCAATGGTAACGATTATCTCAATGGCGGGCTCGGCATTGATTCTCTCTATGGTGGGAATGACAATGATTCCATTGTTGGTTACGACGGTGAAGACACTGCTTTTGGCGGTGCTGGAAACGATACGGTCAAGGGCCAAGCAGGCGATGACTATCTGATTGGAGGGTCGGGGCGCGACTCACTTTTCGGCGGCACGGGTGATGACACCATGCTCGCGCTGGGTTCCCTCAATGCAGCGACCGGGCAGCTGATCGCGGGAGAAACCTTTAATGGCGGCAGCGGCACGGATACCCTGCTGTTCCGCCAAGCGCCCCCATCCAACCTGGATCTCTCAGATATCAGAGTCACGGGGGTCGACGTCGTCATCGTCAGTGGCTCCGATACTGTCGACACCATTGATCTCCTGAGCCTTGTAGAACGCGCAATCATCTATGGTCAGGGGGGTGCCGACAGCATCGCCGCCGGTGTACTAGGGGACACGATCTTTGGCGGTGATAGCGATGATACAATAGACGGTAGCGGAGAAAAAGACTCTCTATACGGCGGCAACCAAAACGATACCCTTCGCGGGTTCGGCTCGGATGATCTCCTTTTCGGTGAGGGAGGGAATGATTCCCTTGTTGGCGGCGCTCTTGACGACACGATCAACCCCGGTTCGGGGATCGACAAGGTCTTCGGTGGCAATGAAGACGATTTCATCGACCTCAGGTCCGGTACGGACGCATTTACTGCAGGTGAAACCTTCGACGGCGGCGACGGCGATGACACGCTGTACGTTCCCCTGGGCTTTGACCTCTTCGCCGGTGGCGGCACACCGGCAAACTTCCTTCTCACCTCGATCGAACGCATAGGCACACCCGGCACTGAGGGCCCCGACAGCGTTGTCGGCACTAGCGGAGCCGATGCCATCCTGGCCCGCGGTGGATCCGACAGTATCGCTGGAGCATCGGGCAACGATACCCTGCATGGAGAGAACGGTACTGACAGACTGAGTGGCCAACTCGGAGACGACACGCTCTTTGGCGGCAATGCACCGGACGGGCTGCTCGGCCATGAAGATAATGATCGCCTCTTTGGTGGTTCCAGCAATGATCTAGTAATTGGTGGTTCTGGCGTTGATTATCTCTTTGGCGATACAGGAAGCGACTCTTTCTTCGTCTTCGCGCAGGGCGATTTGACGGCTGGTGAGACCGTCGACGGTGGAGCGGGGTCAGACACGCTCTTCCTCTATGGCGGAATCACAATCCCTGCCGGTCTTGACCTTACCAATGTCGAGTATGCTCGTATCGAAGGGAGTGGAAAGCTATACGGTACGGATCTGGATGACAGCATTTTCGCTAGTTTGCTTGCAGACACGATCATCACCAGCAAGGGCAGCGACTACGTCTACGGTAGGAACGGCAACGACACCATAATAGTACGAAGCCAAGGTGACATCACTGCGACTGGCGGCATCTACGGGGGAGATGGGACCGACACCCTGGTACTGTTGCAAGGCTCAACCCTACCTACTGGCGCAGATCCGGTGGGTGTGGAGAAGCTCCAGTTCTTCGGCACCAGCGGAAACGATCAGCTCACCAGTACAACCTTCAGCGCATTGGCGTTCGGCAGCAGCGGCGTGGATGGCCTGTCCGGCAGCAATGTCGTTGACACCCTCTACGGCGGCAGCGGTAACGATACAGGAATCTTCGGCCGCAATGGCGTGGATCGGCTTCATGGCGGCCAGGGTGATGACGTCAGCATCTTTGGTGGCGCGGACAATGACACCATCGAAGGTCAAGGAGGCGACGACTCGAGCCTCTTCGGCGGTAGCGGGAACGATGTGATTGACGGCGGGGCTGGCGATGATCTGAGTCTGGTTGGTGGCAACAACAACGACATCATCTTCGGTCGCTTCGGTAATGATCGCGGGCTTGACGGCGGAGCTGGGAGTGACACTGTCTTCGGTGGGAACGGCAATGACGAGCTGGCAGGAGGTGACGGCAACGACTCGCTCTTTGGCGCTAACTCCAAGGATACCCTGGAGGGAGAAACCGGCAGCGACTATCTGCGCGGCGGCAATGGGCAAGACGGCCTCTACGGCGGTGCGGGTGCCGACAGTATGGTGGGTGACGACGGGCGCGACAGCCTCTTCGGCGGTGAGGGGGGCGATACGCTGAACGGAGATGCCGGAGGTGACACCATGGATGGTGGTGCCGGCGCCGACACCATGGTGGGTGGAGCAGGCAACGACACATTCATTGTCGACACGACCGCCGAACTGCTTTCCGAGTCGGCAGGCGGCGGCTTGAACGACCTGGTCATCGCCGAGGTGGACTTCACCCTGGGCAGCGGTGCCGACCGCTTCCTTGAGAACATGCAGATGGCCATTGGATTGGGCAATCTGGATGGCGCCGGCAACGCGCTGAACAACAAGATCACCGGCAACAGTGGCGGGAACCATCTGCAGGGTCAGTCTGGACTGGACCGCTTGTACGGGCTCGACGGGGACGACACCCTGGACGGTGGTTCCAGCCGGGATCGCCTGGTGGGAGGCAGCGGCAACGACAGTCTGATCATCGGTCAGGACGACACGGCGCTGGGTGAAACCGGCGGCGATGCTTTCTTCTTCACCGGCACGGGCCAAGGCACGGCCGTCGCCGATGTGGCCCTGATCCGCGACTTTGACGGCGGCGCCTTCGGCGGGGCCAGCGGCGAGGACAAGCTGGTCTTCGCGACAGGATTGGAGACCGGCAGCTTCGCCTACATCGGCTCCACCGGCTTCTCTGGCGGTGGACACTCAGAGGCGCGCTTTGCCGGTCGCCGCCTGCTAGAGGTTGACCAGGACGGCGACGCCAATGCCGACATAACCGTCCGCATCACCGATTTCAGTGGCGGCGACATGCTGACGGCCACGGATTTTGTTTGGTTGTAGAGTTAGGCGGAGATGTTCAGGCCAGATCTACGATTCGAAATGGCGAAATACTGCCCGCGACAGGGTGGCAGAGTTTGGCTCGCTAGGCACTGACAATTCTTCAGTAACAAACCTGATCTTTCGGCTAGATTTGACTCAAAAACCTAGCCGTCTGGTCAGGTTTACTGTGGATGACAAAGAAAATAATCTCTTACCATAGCAGAGGGTTGGGGTTTCTCGCTGATGGGCCTGAGGCATCGCGTGCGGCACGTGGGGTTCTGAACGAGCCGCGCGCCACAGAGGCCTTACGTCTCTCTTTGGGAGCTACTGGGGCACCCGCGAGATGGTTCGGGTCATTTCATTCACTTGCGCCTTCTGCTCGGGAGCTGGGCTGCTCCTGTCACCGAGGAGGAGGTGTTCGCTATGGCGACTGAGACTGGTAACAACAACGCCAACATCATAACTGGCACCAACAACGTCGATACACTCTTCGGCCTTGGCGGCAACGATTCCCTACGCGGACGCGCGGGGGCCGACACCCTCTACGGCGGCAACGATAATGACAGCATTACCAGCGGCAGCGGCGCTGATCTGGCCTATGGTGGCAACGGTAACGACACCATCACCGGCTCTGCCGGCGATGACATCCTGAACGGTGACGCCGGCAACGATTCCCTCTTCGGCGGCGGCAACAGCGACCTCTTGAGCGGTGGGGATGGTATCGATCGCCTCTGGGGGGCTGATTCGAACGATCGGCTTACCGGAGGCTCCGGCGATGACACGCTGCGCGGCGAAGACGCCAACGATACGCTTGGTGGTGGAGCCAATAACGATCGTCTCTATGGCGGCAATAATTCTGACCGTCTTTCCGGCGGTGACGGCCTCGACCGCCTCTTCGGTCAAGAATCTTCGGACGTTCTGCAGGGTGGTAACGGTAACGACAGCCTTGAGGGCAACGATGGCGATGATTCTCTCTCTGGCGACAATGGAAACGATTCCCTTTGGGGCGGTGCTGGCACCGACGTGCTTAGCGGCGGGCAAGTCGTCAGTGCCACTGACGGTGACCGGCTCTATGGCGACACGGGCACAGACACCCTGTTCGGATCGGTGACGGGCAACGACACCCTGAGAGGCGGGGAGGACAACGACAGCGTCTCCGGTCGCGGCGGCGATGATCTGATGTTCGGGGTCCAAGGCAACGATCAGTTCGAAGGTGGTAGTGGCAGCGACCGAGCCTATGGCGGTGCTGGTCTGGACCAGTTGAGCGGTCAAGACGGTCTCGACACTCTTAATGGTGGGGAGGACAACGATTCGATCTTCGGTGGCGCTCTTGCCGATATGCTGAGTGGAGATCAGGGGAACGATCGTGTGCAAGGCGATGCGGGCGACGACACCCTTTATGGCGGATCAGGTCGCGACAGCTTCTTCGGCGGGAACAACGCTGACATTATGGTCGCGGTCGACTCCGTCGTTGCTGCAACCGGCTGGCTACAGGCGGGAGAAGTCTTCAACGGGGGCGGCGGTACCGACACCATCGAGTTCCGGCAAGACCTGCCAAACAACGTCTCGCTCGGCGACCTCACCATCACCAGTGTGGAGGTTGCCGTCTTCAGCGCCAGTAATGCGTTGAACAACCTCCTCGGCGTTGCTTCGGCGATGAACCGAATGTACGGGCAGAATGGAGAGAACACCCTGCAGGGTCGCAGCCTCTCTGACACGATCTATGGTGGCGCTAGCAACGACAGACTCTATGGCGGTCTTGGTACCGATACGCTCTTCGGTGACGCCGATAATGACACCGTCAACGGCGCCGACGGTCTAGACACCCTCTATGGCGGTGATGGAAATGATATCGTCTTGGGTTCGACTGGTGTTGATGTCCTAAACGGAGGAAATAACAACGACACCGTCAATGGCGGCGATGGCGATGATACGCTCTACTCAGGCGGTGGAACTGATTCCTTGTTCGGCGGTACTGGAAATGACTTGATTGATCTGAGAACCAATAGCGATAACTTGGGTGAATTTGAGACGTTCAATGGCGGTACCGGCACCGATACCCTCTACGTCACCACCGGCTTCGACCTCCATGACAGTGGACTTCGCCCGAATGGCCTAACCTTGGTATCGATCGAACGCGTCGGCACGCCCGGGACCAGCGGTAATGATTCCTTGAGTGGGACGGATGCGGCCGACGCCTTCCTTGGGCGGAGTGGGAATGACCGTCTCTATGGCAACAGCGGCGATGACACCGCTATGGGTGATGACGGTAGCGACAGCCTCTTCGGCGGCAGTGGTGACGACAGCCTCTTCGGCGGCACCGGGACCGATCGCATCTACGCTGGTTCAGGGTCCGATAAGGGTTACGGCGGGGTTGGTTCCGATATCTTCCATGCTGGGAGCGGCGCTGATACGTTCTATGGAGGTGACGGGCTGAATACCTTCGTCATTTCGGATCAGAGTGACCTCATCGCCGGCGATCGCTTCATTGGCGGGCGATATGGCGATGTCCTGCACATCTATGGCCAGATTACGCTTCCGGCCGGCGCTGAATTCTCCAGCGTTGAATATAGCACCGTCTTCGGTGATCAGAACAGCGGGCAGTTGCTCTACGGCACTGACCTCGATGATACGATCTATGGCGGATCTCGAAACGACACGATCATCGGTGGAAGTGGCTCAGACGAAATCTTCGGCAGCGCGGGGGACGATATCATCGTGGTGCGCAGTCAAGGCGACCTAAATGCTTTCAATACCTTCAACGGCGGTGCCGGAACCGACACCTTGGTCCTTTTGGACGGCAGTCGGCTTCCGAGTGGCGTGACATTGGTCTCGATCGAGCGGGTCCTACATTTCGGCAGCAGCGGCGCCGACAGTTTGGCCGGGACCGGCCTGATCGATACCGCGCGCGGCGGCAGTGGTTCGGATCAGGTCACCGGCGGAAGCGGCGACGACAGCCTCTTCGGTGGCAGTGGCAACGACCTCGGTGTCTACGGTGGTGACAACAATGACCGGATCTATGGCGGTGTCCGTCATGACACCAGCTTGGACGGAGGTACCGGCGACGACTACGTCTTCGGCAAGGCCGGGCTCGACCTCCGTCTCTTCGGCGATGTCGGCGATGACCGGATCTATGGTGATGCCGGCAACGACACCAGCCTCTTCGGTGGCAGCGATAGAGACCGCATCTACGGTGGAGGTGGCGATGATCAGCTCCTCGTTGGGGGCGACGGCGACGACACGATCTTCGGTGGCTTCGGCAACGATCGGAATGTCATCGGCGCTAGCGGTAGTGACTATGTCTATGGCCAGCAAGGCAACGACACCTTGGTCGGCGATGATGGTTCTGACTTCCTCTATGGCGGCGGCTCCAAGGACAGGTTGATCGGCGGATCGGGCAGCGATTTCCTGCGCGGGGGCAACGGTCAGGATGGCGTCTACGGTGATGCCGGCGGCGACACCCTGCTGGGTGATGACGCTCGCGACAGCCTCTTCGGTGGCGATGGGATCGACACCTTGAACGGGGGCAACGGTAACGACACCTTGGATGGTGGTTCGGGTGCCGACCGCATGATCGGGGGGCAGGGCAACGATACCTTCGTAGTCGACACCACGGGCGAGACCATTGCTGAAGGAGCGACCGGCGGCCTCCGCGATCTGGTCCTGGCCCAAGTCGACTTCACCCTGGATAGCGCCACCTTCGTCGAGCGTCTGCAACTCGCCACCGGCTTCGGCAATCTCGATGGCGCCGGGAATGCTCTGGGCAATCATGTCATCGGCAACAGCGGCGGGAACAACCTGGGCGGCCTCTCCGGGCTAGACAGGCTCTACGGGCTGGATGGAGACGACACCCTCGACGGCGGGTCGAGCCGCGATCGCATGGAAGGTGGCAGCGGCAACGACAGCCTGATCATCGGTCAGGACGATACGGCATTGGGCGGAAGCGGCAGCGATGCCTTCTTCTTCTCCGGCACGGGCCAAGGCACAGCCGTCGCCGATGTGGCCCTGATCCGCGACTTTGACGGCGGCGCCTTCGGCGGGGCCAGCGGCGAGGACAAGCTGGTCTTCGCGACAGGATTGGAGACCGGCAGCTTCGCCTACATCGGCTCCACCGGCTTCTCTGGCGGTGGACACTCAGAGGCGCGCTTTGCCGGTCGCCGCCTGCTAGAGGTTGACCAGGACGGCGACGCCAATGCCGACATAACCGTCCGCATCACCGATTTCAGTGGCGGCGACATGCTGACGGCCACGGATTTTGTTTGGCTGTAAGCAGAACCCAGGACGCTTCGGGGACCGGGTGGATGACTTGGGGTGAGCGACAGCCCATCACTGCGACTTGATCCAGGTGATGAAGGCCCGAACAACCGGGTTGTCGCCAGAGCTAGGCGGATAGACCAGCCAGTAGCCATACTCGTCCAAACCACATGCACTCAGCCGGAAGAGATCGCCGCGCTCCAGTTCCGCAGCAACCAAGTCATCGTTTAAGGCAATGCCCTGACCTCCGCGCACCGCTTCTATACGCACGTTGGGATCGGGAATGACCAGGCTGTCCAATTCAGGGCGCTCTGCCAGACCGGCGCGGCGGTACCAGCGGGCCCATGCGGGACTGCCTTCGCGTTCGCGCAGTAGGGCGAAGGTCGCGAAGGCCGCAGCCTCGCCTTCGCGTTGGACGCGGTCAAAGGCGGCGCGATCGCCCACAGGAAAGGACGGGCAGAGAAACAGGCGTTCGACCACGCAGTCATCCCAGTTTCCGCCGCCCCAACGAATCGCCAAATCGATTCCCTCACCGGCAAAGTTAAAAACGTCGATCATCGACTGGATCCGCAACTGCACATCGGGATTGCGGCTTCTAAAACCCTTCAGGCGCGGGAAGAGCCAGCGCGAGGCGAAGTAGGTCGGCGTGCCGATGGTGAGGCTCGGCGAGGCCTTCTGGCTCAAGGCTGCGGTCGTCTGTTCCATCTGATCAAAGGCGGCGGCCGCACTTGCCAAGAGTTCCCGGCCCTTGTTCGTCAGGCGAATGCCGCGTGCATGCCGCTCGAAGAGAGCGAAGCCCAGCGACGTCTCCAGCCCCCGGATCTGTTGGCTGAGCGCGCCCTTGGTCAGGTTGAGTGCCTTCGCCGCCGAAGCCAGGCTGTCGTGCTGTGCCACGCGGGTGAAGATCTTCAGCGCATCGTAGTGTCGGAAGGGCATAGCCTCATCCTGTTTGTCATCAACAAGGTCGACGCGCCTGGGCGGCGCCGACCCACTCACAATGCATGCGTACACTCATACGAGGATATTGGTTCTCTAAACGCTCAGGTCAAAAACTATCGATTCTCCAGCGCCACGAAAGGTTTAGAATTCTTCAGGCGTTGCCAATTTCGGGGGGTGTAACGCTAGGATTCTCTGTCCGGAGGCTGACGCTATGGCTGTTCTCTTTGGAAGCGCTGGGGAGTTTAACGTGCTCATCGGCACGAGCGCCGTCGATACGATCTATGGCCTAAGCGGAAACGACTACCTCTACGGACTGAGCGCCGATGATTCTCTGGTCGGTGGCAGCGGCACCGATTACGTCTACGGCGGTGATGGCGACGACGCCCTGGTTGTCCGCTCACAGGGTGAAGTCGACCTTGGAGATATCTTTGAGGGTGGGGCCGGCACCGACACCCTGATCCTGGGCCAAGCAGCCAGTCTGCCGGGCGCTGTCTCGGTCACCAGCGTCGAAGTGCTGAACCGCTACGGAACGTCCGGCAACGACACCTTGACGGGCGATGATCGTATCAACCTCCTCAAAGGCCTCAGTGGTGTCGACCGGCTCTATGGTCTCTCGTCGGACGATACGCTCTACGGCGGCAGCGGTATCGACGTCTTTCTCTATGGTGGCGACGGTGCCGACCGCATCTTCGGTGATGATGGGAATGACTCCCGTGCCGTCGGCAACGCTGGCGACGACAGGATCTCCGGCGGATCTGGAAACGACACGCGCCTCTACGGCGGCGACGGGCACGACAGCGTCTTCGGTGACGCAGGCAACGACCTGCTGCTTCGTGGAGGCAGCGGGGATGACAGCCTCTACGGTGGCGCAGGAAATGACCTCGTCCTCTTAGGCGAGATCGGAGACGACCGGATCTTTGGCGGCAGTGGGGATGATTCTCTCCTCTATGGCGGGGACGGCATAGACCGGGTCTACGGCGGCGACGGCGACGACGCCTTGGTGGTGCTCAATCAGAGTGAGCTGACGGTGGGAGACGGCTTTGACGGTGGGGTTGGGACCGACACCCTGATTCTTCAAAGCGCTTCCAGTTTAATGGTTGGCGTGCTGCTCTCCAGCATCGAAGTGCTGAATCGCTATGGGACATCAGGCAACGATGCGCTGACTGGTGACGATCGTGTCAATGTTCTGAGAGGCCAGAGTGGCGCCGATCGCCTCTATGGGCTCACCGCGGACGATTCGCTCTATGGCGGCAGTGGACAGGACTCAGGTCTGTTTGGCGGGGACGGCGCCGACCGCATCTCTGGTAACAAGGGACACGATGCGTCTCTCTTCGGTGGCACAGGCAATGACAGCCTCTTTGGCGGCAGCGGCGTCGAGTATCGCGTCTATGGAGGCGACGGCGACGACAGGGTCTCTGGCGACGAGGGGGACGACACCTTTCTCTTCGGAGGCACAGGCAACGACAGCCTCTTTGGCGGCAGCGGCGTCGACAGTTACGTCTACGGAGGCATCGGCAACGACACGGTCTCTGGTGACGAGGGGGACGACACCTTTCTCTTCGGAGACGCTGGCAATGATAGCCTCTCCGGCGGTGATGGTGGGGACGTCCTCTTGTTTGGCGGAGACGGCTCTGACAGCCTCTCCGGCAACGCAGGCAATGACGCTATAGTCAACGGCAGCACCGGCAACGACATCCTATCGGGCGGCAGCGGCAGTGACTCCTTCTTCTACGGAGAGCTCGGCATTGACGCCCTCTATGGCGACTCTGGCGCAGACTACTTCTTCCTGGGAGGATTAGGCGACGACAGCATCTTCGGCCGCGATGGGGACGACACAGGCTTTTTCGGAGACAGCGGCGCCGACAGAATCTTCGGTGGAAGTGGCCACGACTCCAGATTGTATGGCGGTAGCGGCGTCGATCGGCTCTACGGTGGCGATGGCGATGACGTCCTGGCCGTTAGGCTCCAAAGCGAAGTCACCACCGGGGAGGTCTTCGACGGAGGGATCGGGACCGATACCCTGATCCTCGGCCAAGCCGTCGGGCTGCCTGCCGGTGTCGGACTCTCCAGCATTGAGGTGCTGATCCGCTATGGGAGCTTCGGGAACGACGCGCTTACGGGTGACGAACGCATCAATGTTCTAAGAGGGCTCAGTGGCGCCGATCAGATCTTCGGGCTCAGCGAAGGCGATACGCTCTACGGCGGCAGTGGCTCTGATTCTTCTCTCTTCGGAGGCCAAGGCGACGACAGCATCTTCGGCGGCGATCAAAGCGATACACGCCTTTTTGGCGGCAGTGACAATGACAGCCTCTTCGGAAGTTATGGAAACGACAGCCTGGTCTATGGAGGCGATGGCGAAGATCGCCTCTATGGCGACGATGGCGATGACGTCTTCTTCTACGGCGATTTCGGCGCCACCGGAGTCATCGGCGGCAAGGACGCCCTCTTCGGCGGTGACGGGAACGACATGTCCTTCCTCGGAGGTGTCGGTGACGACAGTCTCTATGGAGGGACAGGAAACGATACCGGCTTTGTCGGGGACTATGGCGATGACAGCCTCTTTGGCGACATCGGAGATGACGTCAGTTTCTTCGGCAACAGCGGTGCCGATAGTCTCTTCGGCGGCGATGGGAAGGACAGCGTTTTCTACGGAGGCACCGGCAACGACAGCCTCTCTGGCGGGAGTGGAGATGACCTCAGCTTTTTCGGCGACAGCGGTGCCGATAGTCTCTTCGGCGGTGATGGGAAGGACAGCGCTTTCGACGGCGGCAGTGGCGCCGATAGGCTCTTTGGCGGCAGTGGCGATGACGGCCTGATCGGTGGGCAGGGGAACGATCAGCTCCGCGGCCAATCGGGGATAGATAGCCTGACGGGCGGCAGCGGCAAGGACTCCCTCTTCGGTGCCCAAGGTAACGACGTTCTGGTCGGTGATACCGCAAACGACCAACTGGCCGGCGGGACCGGGAGCGACACGCTCTTTGGCGGTCTCGGTCGTGACCGTCTGAACGGTGGCTCGGGTGGGGACAGGCTCTATGGCGGTGCCGCCAACGACACCTTCATTGTCGACACCAGCACCGATCTGCTCTTCGATACCTCCGGCGGCAACGTCTTGCGCCTCAACGCCCTGGACTACACACTGGGAACCGTCTCAGACATCCTGGTCGATCGGGTGAACATCCAGGACGCGGCTGGTGCTGCCCGCATGGTGGGGAACGCCAACAACGACATCCTGACCGGCAATGGCTTCAACAACACCCTTGAGGGCCAGAGTGGTGCCGACCGGATGAACGGGGTCAGCGGTACCAGTACCTTGGGCGGAGGCAGCGGCAACGACACCATGGTGGTGAACACCGCGACCGACGTGGTCCAGGAATTCTCGGGCCAAGGGGTGGATCTGGTGCAGGCGCTGGTGAGCTACACCCTGCCGAGCGGCACGGCCACTGGCTTCGTGGAGAACCTGCGCTTCCAGGCCAACATCGGCGACGTCGATGGGGCCGGCAACGCGTTGGACAACACCCTGGACGGCAACAGCGGTGCCAATACTCTTCGTGGTAACACGGGCAACGACACTTTGCTCGGCGATGACGGCAACGACCTACTCATCGGCGGTCCAGGGGCCGACCGCATGGAGGGTGGCTCCGGCGCCGACACCTTGCGCATGGGCACGGGCGATGTCGGGATCGGTGGCTCGGGCACGGATAGCTTCCGTTTCGGTCCGGCCTCGCTGGGCACTGGCGGCTCCGGCGGTCCCATCATCCGGGACTTCGACGGGGTGTTGGTGAACGGCGCCAACGGCCAGGACAAGTTCCTCTTCGCAACAGGGCTGGAGACCGGCGCCTTCGCCTACATCGGGGGTGCTGCCTTCTCTGCCAGTGGCAATTCGGAGGCCCGCTTCGCCGGGACACGGCAAATCCAAGTCGACGACGACGGCGACGGCAACGTCGACCAAGCCTTTTTGGTTGACGGCGTCACAAATGGTGGGCTGCTGACCGCCACGGACTTCATTTGGCTATGAGGGGCCCTGTTGTCCCTTGGCATCGTAAAACTCCAAAAGGGCGTTCAGCAAGAGGCATAGGACCAAGGGTCTTGGCTTTCTAAACGCTCAGGTCAAAAACTATCGATTCTCCTGCGCCTCGAAAGGTTTAGAATTCCGCAAGGAATATCGGTTTCGGGGGGGTAACGCTAAGATTCTCAATCCGGAGGCCGAAACGATGGCTGTCTTTCTTGGAACCGCTGGACAGAACAACCTCCTCAACGGCACCAACGCCGTCGATACGATTTTTGGTCTAAGCGGAAATGACACTCAAAACGGACTGAATGGCCGGGACTATCTCTACGGCGGCAGTGGCTCCGATAGCCTCAACGGCGGGGGAGGCGACGACCTTCTTGTGGTCCTCTCGCAGGGTGAACTCGCCGGTGGCGAGACTTTTGATGGTGATACCGGAACCGACACCCTGATCTTGGGCCAAGCAGCCAGTCTGCCGGGCGCTGCCTTGGTCACCAGCGTCGAGGTGCTGAACCGCTACGGGAGTTCTGGCAACGACACGCTGACGGGCGATGATCGCATCAACGTCCTGCGGGGCCTCAGTGGCGCCGACCGCCTTTATGGTCTTTCAGCAGATGATACGCTCTTTGGCGGTAGCGGGGTCGATCCCTCGATTGACGGCGGGGCCGGCGATGACAGCCTCTTCGGCGGAGACGGCGCCGATACATTCCTCCAGGGGGGGAGCGGCGCCGACCGGCTCGCGGGCGACGCCGGGGACGACTTTTTCTTCCTCGGTGGTTCCGGAGATGACAGCCTCTTCGGCGGCGACGGAAACGATTCCTATTTGTCGGGAACAACCGGCGCTGACAGCATCTACGGCGACAGCGGCGTTGAGTTCAAGCTTTATGGCTTGTCCGGCAACGATCGCGTCTTCGGCGGGTCTGGGAACGACAGCAACCTCTACGGTGGCCTTGACACAGACAGCATCTTCGGTGACGCAGGCAATGATCTCCTTCTTCGTGGAAACAGCGGTACCGACAGCCTCTTTGGTGGCACAGGAGAAGACACCGGCCTCTCGGGCAGTAGCGGAGATGACAGGGTCTTCGGCGGCAGTGGGAACGATTCCTATCTCTATGGTGGGGCCGGTGTCGATCGGGTCTACGGTGGTGATGGCGATGACATTCTGGTCGCCCTTGACCAGAGCGAATTGACCGCCGGAGACCGTTTTGATGGCGGAGTCGGGACCGACACCCTGATCCTGGCAGGTGCTGCCAGTCTCACGCCTGGTGTGCTGCTCTCCAACATCGAAGTGCTCAATCTCTATGGGACATCGGGCATTGACACGCTGTCAGGCGACGACCGCAGCAATGTGCTGCGGGGCCTCAGCGGCAACGATCTCTTGTTCTTTGGCGACACTGCGAACGATAGAATCTACGGCGGCGATGGAGACGACTCTGTTTTTTTTGGGGGAGAGGGCTCTGACAGCCTCTTCGGCGATGCGGGTAGTGATGCCTTTTTGGGAGGAAGCACCGGCAATGACAGTCTCTTCGGTGGCAGCGGCGTCGACGTCTTCCTCATTGGGGGAGAGGGCGCAGATCTTATCGTCGCCGGCAGTGGAGACGATGTCAGCCTCTTAGGAGAAGCGGGTGATGACAGCATCTTCGGCGGCGATGGCGTCGACTCCTTCCTCTATGGAGAAGATGGCGCCGATGCAATATCCGGCGGTTCGGGTGACGACTATTACATTGACGGTGGTGGCGGCAACGATTCGCTCTACGGCGGAAGCGGGGACGATATTGCTCTCTACGGAAACAATGGCAACGACAGTATATTCGGAGGCTACGGCTACAATACCAACTTCCGTGGAGGTTCCGGGGATGACAGCCTCTTCGGGGGCGATGGAAACGCCTATAGTTTCTTCGGCGGTACTGGCAACGATAATCTCTACGCTAGTTCGGAGTACGCTGTCAGCTTCCGCGGTGGCTCCGGCGCAGACATACTCTTCGGCGGAAGCTCTCGGGACTACAGCTTCTTTGGGGGCTCCGGCAACGACACTCTCTTTGGCGACGACAGCTACGACATCGGATTCTATGGAGGCGACGGGGACGACAGCCTCTATGGAGGCACCTTCTTGGATTATCTCTTCTTCGGAGGGGGCGGCAACGACTATGTCTCGGCGGGCGGATATGCCGACGCCTACTTCTACGGCAGCAGCGGTAACGACACGCTGGTCGCTGGTTATGGTAATGACGGGGATTTCTACGGTGGTTCCGGTCAAGACAGCCTCTTCGGCGATAGCGGGAACGACAGGACCTTCTTGGGAGGCAGTGGCACCGACAGCCTCTTCGGCGGTAGTGGAAATGACGTCAGTTTCTTCGGCGAGGATGGCGACGACAGCCTATCCGGCGGCAGTGGGAACGACACCGGCTTTTTCGGGGGCAGCGGTACCGACCTGATCTCCGGTGGCAGCGGCGATGACCTTAGGCTCTATGGCGGCCTTGGCGCCGACCTTGTCTATGGTGGTGATAGCAACGATGTCCTGGTGGTCAGGATTCAAGGTGAATTCACTGCCGGCGAGACTCTCGACGGTGGAACCGGAACCGATACCCTGATCCTCGGCCAAGCAGCCGGGCTGCCTGCCGCTGTCCTACTCTCCAGCATCGAGGTACTGAACCGTTACGGGACCCCTGGTAACGACGCGCTGACGGGTGACGACCGCATCAATGTACTAAGGGGGCTCAGTGGTGGCGACCACCTCTATGGGCTAGGAGCGGACGACAGCCTCTTTGGCGGCAGTGGTTCCGATTCCTCCCTATTCGGAGGCCAGGGCGATGACAGCCTCTTCGGCGGGGATCAGAACGATACACGCTTCTTCGGCAGCGGTGGCAACGACAGCCTCTTCGGAGGCAGTGGCGGCGACGGCGGGTTCTACGGAAACAGTGGCGACGACAGCCTCTTTGGCGACATCGGAGATGACGTCAGTTTCTTCGGCAACAGCGGTGCCGATAGTCTCTTCGGCGGCGCTGGGAAAGACGGCGCTTTCTACGGAGGCACCGGCAACGACAGCCTCTCCGGCGGGAGTGGAGATGACCTCAGCTTCTTCGGCGACAGCGGTGCCGATAGTCTCTTCGGCGGTGATGGGAAGGACAGCGCTTTCGACGGCGGCAGTGGCGCCGACAGGCTCTTTGGCGGCAGTGGGGATGACGGCCTGATCGGTGGGCAGGGGAACGATCAGCTCCGCGGCCAATCGGGGATAGATAGCCTGACGGGCGGCAGCGGCAAGGACTCCCTCTTCGGTGCCCAAGGTAACGACGTTCTGGTCGGTGATACCGCAAACGACCAACTGGCCGGCGGGACCGGGAGCGACACGCTCTTTGGCGGTCTCGGTCGTGACCGTCTGAACGGTGGCTCGGGTGGGGACAGGCTCTATGGCGGTGCCGCCAACGACACCTTCATTGTCGACACCAGCACCGATCTGCTCTTCGATACCTCCGGCGGCAACGTCTTGCGCCTCAACGCCCTGGACTACACACTGGGAACCGTCTCAGACATCCTGGTCGATCGGGTGAACATCCAGGACGCGGCTGGTGCTGCCCGCATGGTGGGGAACGCCAACAACGACATCCTGACCGGCAATGGCTTCAACAACACCCTTGAGGGCCAGAGTGGTGCCGACCGGATGAACGGGGTCAGCGGTACCAGTACCTTGGGCGGAGGCAGCGGCAACGACACCATGGTGGTGAACACCGCGACCGACGTGGTCCAGGAATTCTCGGGCCAAGGGGTGGATCTGGTGCAGGCGCTGGTGAGCTACACCCTGCCGAGCGGCACGGCCACTGGCTTCGTGGAGAACCTGCGCTTCCAGGCCAACATCGGCGACGTCGATGGGGCCGGCAACGCCTTGGACAACACCCTGGACGGCAACAGCGGTGCCAACACTCTTCGTGGTAACACGGGCAACGACACTTTGCTCGGCGATGACGGCAACGACCTACTCATCGGCGGTCCAGGAGCCGACCGCATGGAGGGAGGCTCCGGCGCCGACACCCTGCGGATGGGCACGGGCGATGTCGGGATCGGTGGCTCGGGCACGGATAGCTTCCGCTTCGGTCCGGCCTCGCTGGGCACTGGCGGCTCCGGCGGTCCCATCATCCGGGACTTCGACGGCGTGCTGGTGAACGGCGCCAACGGCCAGGACAAGTTCCTCTTCGCAACAGGGCTGGAGACCGGCAGTTTCTCCTACATCGGAGGGGCAGCCTTCTCAGCCAGCGGCAACTCAGAGGCGCGCTACGCCGGGACGCGGCAGATCCAGGTCGATGACGATGGCGACGGCAACGTCGACCAGGCCTTCCTCGTCGACCGGGTCACAAGCGGCGCTCTGTTAACGGCCACGGACTTCGTCTGGCTTTAGAGCGGACCATAGGGCCTGGAGCGGTCGATCCGGGGCCAAGGTCCGGCGCGCCATCGCTGGAAGAGGAGAACCAGACCGCATAAGAGGGGCCAGCCGATCGCAAAGGGCAAGGCGTCATCCGCCTCCATCTCCGTTGCCAAGGCGAGACCGATGACGATGTAGAGGGCGAAGACCCACCACTGCTTGATCCTGATCTGTCTTTGGGTCTCGCGCAGGTCGGCTGGAAAGGCGATTTCTTCTGGCAGGGGCCGAAACATCAGCCGAATCAAATAGCGACGATAGTTGATGGCGTACCAGCGATTATCCTGCTCGAGCAGCCAAAAGTTCTGCGCCTTCGATTGAAACAGGCGTTCCACCTCCTTCCCCAAATGGGAGGCATCCATCCGAATGGAAATGTAGAGCCCGAGAAGAGGAAAGATCGCAGCGATTGCTATGTAGAATGCCATCAGGCTTAAGCCGCCTGTTCGGCACGACGAATTTCGGCAAGCGCTAGCCCGCGCAGGCGCTCGGCCAGCGGCGAGAGGCTGCGGCCACGCAGGACGATCAGATGGTAGGGCGGCACGACAATTTCCTCTCTGAGAGCGAGCGCCGACAACTGCGCCCCGATCCGTGGCCCGCAGAGCAGGCTATGCACCTCTCGCGCCAAGGGAGCGATGGTGTCGGATGCCGCCAAGGTCGCAATCATGTAGAGCAGAGAGGGGGTGTGAACGATGTTCGACGGCAAGGGTGCATCGGCGCTGAAGAAAGCCTGTTCCAGGGCTTCGCGGATCGGGGCACCGGCGGTCTGCATGATCCATCCATAGCCCTCTAGGTCGCTGAGCGAGAGCGCATTGGCAGCGGCCAAAGGGTGCTCACGATGCACCACCAGATCCACCGTCTCGCTGCGCCCTGCGGCAATGTCGAAGTCACCGGCCTTGGCGGGTGCTGCAAGGCGGCCAAGGACGAAGTCCAAACGCCCGGTGACCAGCTCACGCAGCAGCTGCTCGCTGGGTGCCACCTCGACGTGGACCTCCGCCCCCGGCGCGTCGCGCTTCAGCCGCTGGATCGCCGGCACCAGATAGCCGACGGCCGGACCGGTGACGGCACCCACCCGGGCCGTGCCGAGCAACCCCTCCTTCAGGCCTAGGATCTCCCGGTCGAGATCCTGGATCTCCGCCAGAACCGAGCGGGCACGCCGTGCCAAGGCCGCGCCGATCACGCTGGGCTCCATGCCCTTGGGGTGTCGGCGAAACAGCGGGGCCCCGACCAGCGCCTCGATCTCTGCCAGCATGCGAGAGGCCGCCGGCTGCGTCATCGAGAGCTGGCTCGCCGCCAGGCTCAACTTGCCCTGCTCTGCAATGGCCGCGATCAGCCGAAAGTGCGGTAGCTTCAGATAGCGCGTGGGTGCGGTCTCGATGCTCACAACGACATTCCCGTTCCGATATGTCAGTTAGCCATAATCTCAATTGAATGATATGCAAATTCCTCTCTAGGCTTGCTTCAATAGATACAGCTGAAATGTGGATCAGGGACCTGGGGCAACGAACTCCAGGCCGATCAAGGACAGGGAGAAAAAGATGTTGAAAGCTCTGGGAAGTGGAATCGCGGGCGCAGCCTTGCTGCTGGCACTGGCACCGGCATCGCCAAGCCTGGCCGACGAGAAGGGCTATGTCGGAATCGCCATGCCGACCAAGTCTTCGGCACGCTGGATCTCGGACGGGAACTCCATGGTGGAGCAGTTCGAGGCCGCGGGCTATGAGACCGATCTGCAGTATGCAGAGGACGACATCCCCAATCAGCTGGCGCAAATCGAGAACATGATCGTCAAGGGCGTGAACGTCCTGGTGATCGCCGCGATCGACGGCACCACCTTGTCCAACGCGCTTGAGAACGCCCATGCCTCCGATATCAAGGTCATCGCCTACGACCGTCTGATCCGCGATAGCCCGCATGTCGACTACTACGCGACCTTCGACAACTTCAAGGTCGGCGTGCAGCAGGCCAAGACCCTGGTCGCCGGCCTGGAGGAGCGCTTTCCCGATGCCGAGGTCTGGCATGTCGAACTCTTCGGCGGCTCGCCCGACGACAACAATGCATACTTCTTTTATGACGGCGCCATGTCGGTGCTGACCCCGCTGATCGAAGCAGGCAAGGTCCAGGTGGTCTCTGGCCAGCAGGGGATGGACACGGTCGGTACTCTGCGCTGGGACGGCGCCGTGGCCCAGGCGCGCATGGATAACCTGCTCTCCGCGCACTACACCGACAAGCCTGTGCATGGCGTGCTCTCGCCCTATGACGGCCTCTCGATCGGCATCATCTCCTCGCTGAGAGGTGTTGGCTATGGCTCCGGCGATCTGCCGATGCCAATCGTCAGCGGCCAGGATGCGGAGGTGCCCTCGGTCAAAGCGATCCTGCGCGGCGATCAATACTCCACCATCTTCAAGGACACCCGCGCGCTGGCCGGCGTCACCGTCGGCATGGTCGAGGCCATGCTGCAGGGCGGCGAGCCGGAGATCAACGACACCACGACCTACGAGAACGGCGTCAAGGTCGTCCCTTCCTACCTCTTGGAGCCGGTGCCGGTGACCGCAGCGAACTGGGAAGAGATCTTGATCGGCAGTGGTTACTACACCGCCGACCAGGTCCAGTAGGTCCCACCCGGGCCCGGCACTGAAGAGCGCCGGGCCTGACCGTCTGGGCCAGAGCCATGGATGCCATCCTGGAGATGCGCGCCATCACCAAGACCTTCCCGGGCGTCACCGCCCTGGATCAGGTCAGCCTGACGGTCGAGCGCGGCGAGATCCATGCCCTGGTCGGCGAGAACGGGGCCGGTAAGTCGACCCTGATGAAGGTCTTGAGTGGGGTCTATCCGCACGGCGACTACGAGGGAGAGATCCTCTTCGACGGCAAGACCCTGAAGGCCCGCGGCATTGCCGAGACCGAAGCCAAGGGCATCATCATCATCCATCAGGAACTGGCCCTGGTCCCACACCTCTCGATCGCCGAGAATGTCTTTCTGGGCAATGAGATCGCCCGGCGCGGGATCATCGATTGGCCAGAGACGCTGTCGCGAACCCAGGCTTTGCTGGCCCGTGTCGGCCTGAAGGAGCCCCCGACGATCCAGGTCGGCCGGCTGGGGGTCGGCAAGCAGCAGCTGGTCGAGATCGCCAAGGCGCTCTCCAAGGAGGTCAAGCTCTTGATCCTGGACGAGCCGACCGCGGCCTTGCAGGAAACCGACAGCGAGACCCTCTTGACCCTGCTGCTGGAGCTGAAGGCGCGCGGCGTCAGCGCCATCCTGATCTCGCACAAGCTGAACGAGGTGCGCCGGGTCGCTGACCGCATCACCGTGCTGCGCGACGGGGCGGCGGTCTCCACCATGCGGGCAGCAGCCGGTGAGGTCAGCGAGGAGCGCATCATCCGCGACATGGTCGGGCGCGACATGGCGCATCGCTATCCGGAGCGCGCGGCCAAGATCGGCGAAGTCCTGCTGGAGGTCGAGGGCTGGTCTGCCAGCAAGCCGGGTGAGCCCGAACGGCGGGTGCTGCACGAGATCGATCTCTCGGTCCGCGCCGGCGAGGTGGTGGGGATCGCCGGCCTCATGGGCTCCGGCCGCACCGAGCTGGCGATGAGCCTCTTCGGGCATTCCTACGGCAGCCGCATCGCGGGCAAGGTCCGCCTGAAGGGTCGAGAGATCGACACCTCCAGCGTCTCCAAAGCGGTTGCCAACGGGCTGGCCTACGTGACTGAGGACCGCAAGGCTTTGGGGCTGATCCTGGAGGACAGCGTACAGCGCAACACGCCGCTGGCGAACCTTCCCGCGATCGCGACCCGCGGGATCATCGAACCGACCGAAGAGCGCAGCGTTGCAGAGCGCTTCCGCGAGGCCCTGGGGATCCGCACCCCGCATGTAGCACAGAAGACGGTCAACCTCTCCGGCGGCAACCAGCAGAAGGTGGTGCTGGCCAAGTGGCTCTTCGCCGATCCTCAAGTGCTGATCCTGGACGAGCCGACACGCGGGATCGATGTCGGCGCCAAGTTCGAAATCTACACCATCATCAACCAGCTGGCCGAGCAGGGCCGCGGCGTGCTCTTGATCTCTTCTGAGATGCCGGAGCTGCTGGGGCTCTGCGATCGGATCTACGTCATGCGCGAGGGCCGTTTCGTCGGCGCACTGCCTCGCGCAGAGGCCAGCCAAGAGGCCATCATGGGCCTGATCGTAAAGGCATGAAGCGGCGATGAGCCCGGACGACAGCAAGCATATCTCCACCGGCGCCTATCTCAGGACCCGCATGCGTGACTACGGCATGCTGGTGGCCCTGGCCGCCATTGTGGTGATCTTCGAGATCATCACCGACGGCACCCTGATGCGCCCGGTCAACCTGACCAACCTGGTGCTGCAGAACAGCTACATCGTCATCATGGCCCTGGGCATGCTGCTGGTGATCGTGGCCGGCCATATCGACCTCTCGGTCGGCTCGGTCGTGGCCTTCGTCGGCGCCTTGGCCGCCGTCATGATGGTGGAGTGGGAGCTGCCGATGATCCTGACGGTTCCGGTCTGCCTGATCACCGGAGCCGCCATCGGGGCAGCCCAGGGCTACTGGATCGCCTATTGGCGCATCCCCTCCTTCATCGTGACCCTGGCCGGCATGCTGGTCTTTCGCGGCCTCACCCTCTGGCTCTTGGAAGGCCAGTCCATCGGCCCCTTCCCCAAGACTTTTCAGCTGCTCTCGACCGGCTTCGTGCCGGATATCTTCGGACCGGAGAAGCCGAACTATACGGCAATCCTCTTGGGCCTGATCGCGGCCGGCCTGATGGTCACAGTCGCCCTGCGCGGCAGGCTCCGGCAGCTGCGCTACGGCATGGAAGAAGAGCCGCTGCTCTTCTTCTGGGCGCGCAACGGTGTGATGGCGGCAGCTCTGGTCTACTTCTGCTGGCTCCTGGCGACCTATCGCGGCCTGCCGAACGTGCTGGTGACCATGGCGATCCTGATCGCCGCCTACACCTTCCTCACCAACTCGACCACCGTCGGCCGGCGGCTCTATGCGCTAGGCGGCAACGAGAAGGCGGCCAAGCTTTCCGGCATCAATACCCAGCGCCTGACCTTCCTCACCTTCGCCAACATGGGGATGCTGGCAGCGCTCGCCGGTCTCATCTTCGCGGCCCGGCTGAACACGGCGACACCGAAAGCCGGCGTGGCCTTCGAGCTGGACGTGATCGCCGCTGTCTTCATCGGTGGCGCCTCCATGTCCGGCGGCGTCGGCAAGATCGTCGGCGCCGTGGTCGGGGCCTTCATCATGGGCGTGATGAACAACGGCATGTCGATCATGGGGGTCGGCATCGATTGGCAGCAGGTGATCAAGGGCCTGGTGCTGCTCTTCGCCGTGGTTTTCGACGTCTACAACAAGAACAAGGCCAATTAGGAGTGCCGTCATGAGTGATTTCAAACCCAAGGACTGGCCGCGGACCCTACGCTCGGCAGCCTGGTTCGGCGGCACCGGCCGCGATCAGATCTATCACCGCTCGATGATGAAGAACCGCGGACTGCCGGACGATCTCTTCGACGGGCGGCCCGTGATCGGCATCTGCAACACCTTCTCCGAAGCCAATCCCTGCAACGCCCACCTGAACGAGCTGGCCGAGCGAGTGAAGCACGGTGTCTTCGAGGCCGGCGGCTTCCCGCTGGAGTTCCCGATCTTCTCGACCAGCGAATCGCAGCTGCGTCCCACCGCGATGATGTTCCGCAACCTGGCCTCCATGGACCTGGAGGAATCCCTGCGCGGGCAGCCCTTCGACGGCGTCGTCCTGCTGGCCGGTTGCGACAAGACCACACCGGCCATGCTGATGGGTGCGGCCAGCGTCGATCTGCCGGCGATCCTGGTCTCCGGCGGGCCCATGCTGAACGGCTGGTTCCGCGGCGAGCGCATCGGCGCCGGCACCGCCATCTGGCAGATGACCGAGGCGGTGAAGGCCGGCACCATGACCACGGCCGAATTCATGGCGGCCGAGCAGTCCATGGCGCGCTCTGCCGGCTCCTGCAACGTCATGGGCACGGCCTCCACCATGGCCAGCATGGCCGAGACCCTGGGCATGGCACTCTCCGGCAATGCCGCGATTCCGGCCGTCGACGCGCGCCGCCGGGTGGTCGCCCAGATGAGCGGGCGGCGGATCGTTCAGATGGTGAAGGACGACCTGAAGCCCTCCGACATCCTGGTCCGCCGCGCGTTTGAGAATGCGATCCGGGTGAACGGCGCGCTCGGCGGCTCGACCAATGCCGTGGTGCACCTGTTGGCCTTGGCCGGCAGGGTCGGCATCGACATCACCCTGGACGATTGGGATCGGCTCGGCCGCGACGTGCCCACCATCCTCGATCTGATCCCCTCGGGCCGCTACCTGATGGAGGAGTTCTTCAATGCCGGCGGCCTGCCGGTGGTGATCCGCCAACTCTGCGAGGGCGGCCTGATCGACGGCGAGGCCCTAACCGTCTCCGGCGCCAGCCTCTGGGAGGAGGTCAAGGAGGTGAAGAACTGGAACCCCGAGGTGATCCGCCCCTTCGACCAGGCCTTGACCCAAAGCGGCGGCATCGCTGTTCTGCGCGGCAACCTGGCGCCCAACGGCGCGGTGCTGAAGCCCTCGGCCGCATCGGAGCATCTGATGCGCCACCGCGGCCGCGCCGTGGTCTTTGAGGACATCGACGACTACAAGGCCCGCATCGGCGACGAGGCCCTCGACATCGACGAGACCTGCGTCATGGTGATGAAGCACTGCGGCCCCAAGGGCTATCCCGGCATGGCCGAGGTCGGGAACATGGGCCTGCCGCCAAAGGTCCTCCGCAAGGGCATCACCGACATGGTCCGCATCTCGGACGCCCGCATGTCCGGCACCGCCTATGGCACCGTGGTGCTCCACACCTCCCCTGAGGCCGCGGTCGGCGGACCGCTGGCCGTGGTCCAGACCGGCGACATGATCGAACTCGACGTCCCAGCCCGTCGCATCCACCTGGACATCGCGGACGAGGAGCTAGAGCGCCGCCTGGCCGCCTGGAAACCCTCCGTACCGCGGCCGGACGGCGGCTACGCGCAGCTGTTCCACGACCACGTGGAGGGCGCCGATCAGGGCGCGGACTTCGACTTCCTCAAAGGCAAGCGCGGCGCACCGATCCCGCGGGACAGTCATTGAGGGTTAGGAGAAGCGTCTGGGCAGGCTGGGTGACCAGAGCCGCTCGAAGATGAGTTCGCCGTTCCACGCGGCGGTCACCTGGCCCTTTAAGTGGAAGTGGCCCGCATCTGCCGTCATCGAGGCGCGGCTGCGGATCTCGGCGGTGCCGTCCGGGCGCTCGAAGCGCATGCGGTGGGCGAAGCCGCTGGAGGCGCTGGTCGGATCGGCAGGACGGAGGAGATGGCGGGCGGAGGTCTCGAAGCTGAAGCTGGTATCGGTTGCCGGAAAGTACTGGGTCACCGGCTTTTGATGCCAACCGCTGATGCTGAGCCCCTGCTCTTCGCTGGCGAAGCGGCTGAGCTTGCCCGCTTCGCGCTGCTCGGTTGCCTGAGGCCAGGCGCTGGGTGCGACGAAGGTGACTGGGGCGGCCTCGGACCGATCTCGTAGGAGAGGCAGGTGGAGGCGGCAGTCTCGAAGCTTGAGTCGGAGCCGCGTGGCCTCGGGCGAGGGCCAGGCCAGAGGCCAATAAGACGCCGAGAGGGCCAGGCGCAGGCGATGCCCCGTTGCGAAGCGATGCGCTCTGGTCGGGAAGCGGAGGCGCAGGGCCTTCCAGCGACCCGGCTCAAGCGCCTCCCCCTGCTCCAGACTGTCGTCCAGGGCGAGGTTGCGCAGCGCGAGTGCGACGCGCGTCACCGCCCCCTGCCGTGATACCTCCGATAGCCTGAGCGCGATCTGCGCCAAGGGTTGATCGCTGGAGATCAGAAGATCGACCTCAGCCGGCCCCACCAAGGCCAAAGGCTCGGTGAGGGGTGCCGTATCGAAGGTGAGCGAGTGGGCATCCTCTTCGGACTGCTCGGTCGGCAGACCGCCGAAGCGTCCGAAATAGCCGCTGTCACCGCCGGCGCTGCCAACCCGCAGGTCATGGGGAACCCTCGCCTCCGCTCCTGAGGCGGCCGGGCGATCACTCAAGGCACCGTCGCAGGGATGCAGGCTGGCCAGGGCCGTGCTGCGACTGGCCTTGCCCGAGAGTGCGATCCAGGCGCCGTTGCGCCGATCCAGGACCTCTCGCGGTGGGTCCTGCTCTCCGAGCCAGATACGAAGCCGCGGCCAAGGTGGGAGGGCGTCCTGCTCCGGCCTGAGCCAGTAGTCCCACCACCGCAGCGCTTCGCCTTGAAAATCGATGCCGGGCCCGGGATGGGCTTGGTCGGGATAGTGGTGCCCCCAGGGGCCGACGATGCCCCAGACCCGTTCTTCGTTCAGCTCCACCAGGGAGAGGACGGAATTGGAGTAGCGGTCGGACCAGCCGCCGATGGCCAGAACCGGACAGGCCAGGCGCTCGGCCCGGCGGGTGATCGAGCCCCATTGCCAATAGGGGCTGCGCTCCTCTTCCCGGACCCAGGCTTCCAGCGGAAAACTCAAGTGCTGCAAACGGTCTTGCCAGACCTGGTACCAGTCAGCGCCGAGGGTCTCCGCTGCCGGTGGCGAGGCCAGGATTGCCGGCAGGGTGGCGCCCCACTCGATGGAGTCGGTCAGCAGCAGGCCGCCCTTGTGGTGAATATCGTCCTCATAGCGGTCGTGCGTCGCGCAGACGGCGATGACGGCCTTCAGGGCAGAGGGTGCGTCGATGGCTGCCTGCAGGCTGGCGGTGCCGCCCCAAGAGGTGCCGAACATGCCGACCCGGCCGTTGCACCAGGGCTGTGCGGCGATCCAGTCGATCACATGGCGGGCGTCGTCCAGCTCGTGTGGGCTGTACATGTCGCCCATCAGGCCTTCGCTGTCGCCGGAACCGCGCATGTCCACGCGCAGGCAGGCATAGCCGGCGGCGGCGAAGCGCGGATGGTTGCGCTCGTCGCGGGCCCGGACCATGTCACCCTTGCGGTAGGGGATGTACTCAAGGATGGCCGGGCAGGGCTGCTCTGCCGTTACCTCGGGCAGCCAGAGCCTGGCCGCCAGGCGGGTTCCGTCGGGCATGGGGATCCAGCAATGCTCGATCTCCCGCACCGCCATGCCGCTGGCGACCACGCTGTCCATAGCCCTTGACGCGGGCTCTCTTAGGCTTTGAACCACCAGCGGCGCGGCAGGCGGCTGTCGTCCACGCGGCGGCTGCTGCCGACGGCGCCGTGACCCATCTTGTCGCTCTGGCCGATCAGGATGTTGGCGAAGGCCAGCACCACCAGACCACCCTCTTCATAGAGCAGGCGCTGCGCCTCGTAGTACATCTCGCGGCGCTTGTCCTGATCGGCCTCGCGACGCGCATCGGCCAGCAACTGATCGAAGGTCGCGTTCTTGAAGTAGGTCGAGTTCCAGGGCGAGTCGGAAGTGTAGGTAGAGCTCAGCATCCAGTCCACGGTCGGGCGGCCGTTCCAATAGACCGCACACCAGGGCGCCTTCAGCCAGACGTCGGTCCAGTAGCCATCGGCCGGGCGGCGATCCACCTCTACGTCGATACCGATCGGCGCCATGCTTTCCTTCATCAGGACGCCGGTATCGACGGCACCGTCAAAGGCACCGTCGCTGGTCGAGAAGACCAGGTTGGCCTGCTCCAGACCGGCCTGCTTCATATAGTGCTTGGCCTTGTCGGGATCGTATTCGCGCTGCGGCAGGTCCTTGTTGTAGAACTGCTGATTGCGGCTGATCGGCAGGTCGTTGCCGATGCTGCCGTAACCACCCAGCACCTTGTCCACGATCTCTTGGCGCTTGATCCCGTACTTCACGGCTTGGCGCAGATTGTGGTTGGTGAAGGGATCCACATCGGTGCGCATGTCGGTGGTGAAGTGCTGTGTGCCGGCGACCTCGACCAGGTTGAAGCCCGGCGCTTTGGCCAGCCGCTTGGCCACCGAGATGTCGGGCGAGCCGATGGCATCCAAGGAACCCGAGAGCAGACCCGTCACCCGCGCGCCCGGGTCGGTGACGTTCAGGATCTCTACCTCTTCGAAGTGGCCCTGATCGTCGCGATAGAAATTCGCGAACTTACGGCCGAGATAGCGCTGACCGGGCTCGAAGGCCTCCTTGGTGTAGGGGCCGGTGCCGATGCCGGCATCCCAGTCTTGATTCTCTGCCTGACCGATGATCAGGCCGAAGGAAGAGAGATGGGTGGGCAGGTCGAAGTTCACCTCGCGCTGCTTCATGATCACCTTGTCGGCGCCGTCGGCCCTCAAGACCTCCAGATTGTCGATGATCTGCTTGCCTTCGGCGAACTTGGTGTTCTCGGCGGTATGCTGCTTAAGGGACCAGACCACATCTTCGGCAGTCAGCGACTTGCCGTCGTGGAATTCGACGCCCTTGCGCAGGTGGAAGACCCAGCTGCCGTCCGGGCTGCTTTCCCAGCTCTCGGCCAGGCTGGGCTGCGGCACGCCTTCGCTATCCATCTCGGTCAAGGTGTCGAAGGTCGAGAGGATCGAGAGCGTGGCGTGGTCGGCGCCCAGCGCCTGCAAGGGGATGAAGGTGTCGGTGGTGCTGCCGCCATCGGCACCCAGGGTCAGATGCCCACCCTTCTTGGCCGTCTCGGCCTTAGCCTCGGCCCAGCCAAGCCCGGTCACGGAGGCCGCCAAGCTCAATGCGGCTCCGCCCGCCAGGATGTCTCGCCGTGACGGACCGCGCCCGGCCTCGCCTCTCCGCTCTGCCTTGAAACCCGCCATGCTCTTGCCTCCCAGATTCTTGGACCTCGCCATGATCAGCGTTGGGTTGGATTTTTGCATCAAAACCACCCTTTGAAAAGAATTTTATGTTGAAATTCTTCTATGAGCGAATCACTGGCAAGTTCCTCTCCCATCGGATAAGCCTAGAGATCCATGGTCAAGATACAGCAAATCGCCGCCAAGTCCTCGACCGAGGCAGAGGCTTTACAGGTTCCCACCTCCTCTTTCGGAGGAGAGCTGCGACAGTTGCGCAAGGCGCGTCGCATGACCCTGAAGGAGGTCAGCGCGGCCAGCGGCGTATCCCTCAGCCACCTGAGCGCCATCGAACGCAACGCCACCAAACCCTCGCTGGATGTCATAGAGCAGGTGGCGGCTGCGCTTTCGATCACGCCCGACTGGTTCTTCCAGCGACGCAGTGGCAATGGCCCGATGGAGCGTGCCTATGTCGTGCGCACCGAAGAGCGGCGCAATCTGAACGCTCTCTATCAGCAGAGCCCGCAAGAGCTGGGCTATGTCGACCACCTGCTCTCCAGCTCGATCAGTGGAAGCTTCTACATGGGTATCGCTCACTATGCGCCGGGTGCCGAGCGCATCGACGAAACCATGATGTCCTTCGAGGGCGAACAGCACGGTGTCCTGATCGAAGGCGAGCTGGAGCTGCGCTTAGGCGAGGAATTCGTGGTTCTGCGTCCCGGTGATAGCTACAGCCACCCGGCCAGCATCCCCCACCACGGCCGTAACCGCACGGAGAAGCCGGCCGTGCTGATCTGGGCCGTCTCGCCCGTGGTGATCCCAATGGATGTGACCCGGAACGGCGCCCCAGGTAAGAGACGCTAGTTTCGTGTCAGCACCTCCGGCAGCCAGAGTGCCAACTCCGGCACTGCCGTCAGAATGACGACGCCCAGCAACATCAAGAGGAACATCGGCAAGGCGGCACGGGCGATGAAGCCCAGATCGCGCCCGGTCATCGATTGAACCAGGAAGAGATTGAAGCCAACCGGCGGCGTGATCATCGCCATCTCCGCCACCATGACGACGAAGATCCCGAACCAGATCATGTCGATGCCCGCACCGCGCACCAGCGGCTCGACCACAGCCAGGGTCAAGACAATCGAGGAGATACCGTCGAGGAAGAGACCCAGCAGGATGTAAAAGAGGGTCAAGGCAGCGATCAGCATCCAGGGGCTCAAGTTCATGCCACCGATCCACTCGGCCAGGGCGCGCGGCAAGCCGGTGAACCCCATCGCCAAGGTCAGGAAGGCCGAGCCCATGACCAGCAACATGATCATCGAGGTGGTCTTGACCGCCCCCATCAAGCCGTCCTGAAATTGCTTCCAGGTAAGACTGCCCTCTATGGCAGACAGCAATAGCGCACCAGCAACGCCCAGAACCGCCGCCTCGGTCGGGGAGGCCAGGCCGCCGTAGATCGATCCGATGACCAGAGCCACCAGCAAGGCGACCGGGGTCAGCTTCACCAGGCCCCGCAGTCGCTCCCCCCAGCTAGCCGGCGCCTCGCGCAGGCTACGGCCGGTCTCGCTCAAGAGGCCCCAGAGGACGATGTAGCCGACAAAAAGAGCCGCCAGCATCAGACCCGGCAGAATCCCGGCCATGAAGAGGCGGGTGATCGAGACCTGCGCCGTCACGCCATAGACGATCATAATGATGGACGGTGGGATCAGGAGGCCCAGGGTCGAGGCGCCGGCCAGGGTGCCATAGGCCATCTTGTCCGGATAGCCGCGCTTTTTCAGCTCCGGCACGGTGATCTTGCCGATGGTCGCCAGGGTCGCCGCTGAAGAGCCGGAGATGGCGGCAAAGGTGGTGCAGCCGACGATGTTCACGTGGATCAGGCCACCCGGCAGTCGACGGGTGAGCGGCGCTAAGCCCTCGAAGAGGCCGGTCGAGAGGCGCGAGCGGAAGAGAATCTCGCCCATCCAGATGAAGAGCGGCAGGGAGGCCAGGCCCCAGAGCGCGCTGTGCGACCAGAGCGTCGTGGCCAGGGCATCGCCGACAGGCCGCGTGGTGAAGAGCGTCATGGCGATGAAGCCAACACCCATCAGGGCAAAGCCGATCCAGAGCCCCAGCGCCAGCAGGCCCAAGAGGGCCACGACCATGACGATGGCGAGGCTGGCTTCGGCCATGGCTAGTCCCAGTCCTCGCGCGTGTCGCTGTCCAGCAGGCCCTTGAGGTCACGGCGCAACAAGGCCCGCATCAAGGCCAACAGCAGAACCAGAGCAAAGAGGCAGGCACCCAGCGCGAAGGGTGTCTGCGGGATCCAAATCAGGATTTCGTCGGAGCCGTCGCTGCGATCCTCATAGATCCAGGAGACGTAGGTCATGCGCACCAGATAGAAGGCCATGTAGCCTGCCATCGCCGCGGCCAATCCCAGGATCGAGACCTCCAGCCAATAGCGCGGGCGGCCGCGAAACTGATCCACCAAGAGCGCCACCCGGATGTGTCCTTGCTGGCCGAAGGTATAGGCCAGACCCAAGGTTCCGGCCGAAGCCAGGCAATAGGCCGCATAGTCTGTGAGACCCGGCACATAGATGCCAAGCGCACGGCTAACGATGCTAAGCGCCACCAAGAGCGCCAGAGCCAGAAGGATCAGCGCTGCAAGGAGACCGCAGAGGCGGCAGAGGCGATGGATCGCCGCCTCCAGCGGTTCGATTGCGCGCTGCATCCGTGAGCCGGCCCTTGCTCTAGTTGCTCGTCGCTCGGTAAGCCTCCAAGGCCTCGGCACCCTCCTGACCGGAGGCCTCTGCCCACTCCTCCGCCATGACAACACCGATTTCACGGAAGGAGGCCGCCAGCTCCGGCGAGGGCGCCTCCACCGTCATGCCGTTTTCGGCCATGGTCTTATTGTAGCTCTCGGTAATGTCGCGCGCAGCCTGCCAGACCTCGGCCTCAGCCTGGGCGGCAGCGGCCAGGATGACCTCCTGCGTCGCGGGATCCAGTTGGTCCCAGGCCTCCTGGTTCACGATGACACCGCTCTTCGGCATCCAGGCATTGACCGTATAGAAGTGGTCGACATTGTCCCACATCTTCTGGAACACACCGATGGCCCCGGAGCCCACCATCGAGTCGGCGACCCCGGTGGAAAAGGCCTGGCTGATCTCGGTCGCTTCGGTCTTGGTCGGAGTGGCCCCCATAAGCTCAGCCAGGCGCGAGGTATTGGCATCTGCGGCGCGGAACTTGGCCCCCTCCATATCGGCCATGGTCTTGACCTCCTGCTTGGAGAACAGCCCCTGGGGCGGCCAGACAGGCATGTAGAGCAACTTCAGGCCGCGCTGTTCCAAGGCCGCTTCGATGGCCGGTTTGGAGGCCTGATAGAGGTCCCAGGCTTGATCGAAGTCGGTGGCGAGGAAGGGCACCACGTCCATGCCGAAGATCGGGTCCTCCTTGGAGTGTGCGCCCATGTAACGCCCGCCGATCGGCACCTGACCACTGCGCACCGCGCGGAGGATTTCAGAGCCCTTGTAAAGCGAGCCTGCCGGGTGAACCACGATCTCCAGCACGCCGTCAGAATTGGCCGTCACCTCCTCGGCGAAGGCGATATAGGACTTTGAGACATAGTTCTGGCCGGAGTAGGCGGCCGGCATGTCCCAGGTGTCACCGGCAGCTGCCGGGCCGGCAAGAGCTGCTGTGAAAGCCAAGGCGCCCCACAGGATGGCGTAGCGCATCATCGTCTCCTCTTCTGCCAAGGTCAGCCGTCAACGACCACCAGGTCGCGCGCATTTGGGTGAAAACCTCACAGCCTTCGTCCGTCACCCGCACGCTGTCGCTGATCGCCATACCGAAGTCGCTCAAAAACAGGGTGGGGATTACATGGAAGGTCATGTTCTCTTCCAGGATCGTGGGGTCGTCGGGGCGGATCGCGTAGATATGTCCTTCCGACCAGTTCGGAGGAAAGCCGATGCCGATGCCATAGGCCGCCCGGCTCTTGAAGTACTTGCCCAGGCCTCGCCGCTCCACGCTCTCGCGGCAGCGACGGTCGATCTCGCCAGCGCTCTCTCCCGGCCGGATAGTGTCGACCGCGGTCTCCAGGATCGCGATCAGGGCCTCGGCGGCAGCCTTGTGCCGATCGCTGGGCGGGCCGACCACGGCGGTTCGCGACATCATCGCGTGGTAGCGATCTATGCAGCCCGCCCCCTCCAGCAAGACCACGTCACCGCGTTCGATGCGCTTGCGCTTCCAAAGCGCAAAGCAGAGGGCCGAGCGCCGGCCGCTGACCACCATAGGCGGGTGACCGATGTATTCGCTGCCCGCCGCGATCGAACCCTGATAGAGGGCGGCGGCCACCTCGTTATCAGTGCGGCCCGGCGCGATCGTGGCCAGTGCTGCCGTCATGCCGGCCTCCACCGCCCGTGCCGCCTGGCGCATGCGATCGATCTGCGTCGCGCTCTTCACCCGGCGTCGACACTCGATGAAGCCGTTCCAGTCGGCAAAGCTCAGGTCCGTGCCTGCCAGCAGGCGACGGTAGTCTTGGACGGTCAGATTGCGCGACGCCGTCTCCAATCCGACGGTGCCGCAGTGCCGACGCCCCAGGAATGCGGTCAAAACGGCCATCGGATCGTCGGTATCAAAGATGGGCTCGACAGTCGCCAAGGTCGGCAGAGCCAGGGCCAGATCGCGGTTGACGATCCGTGTGATCAGCACCGGCCGACCCTCTTTAGGAATGAAGAGTGCCTGAAAGGTGAAATAGCCGATGGTCTGAAACCCGGTCAGCCAAAAGATGTTCTCCGGATCGAACAGCAGGCCCGCATCATACCCCCTTATGGAGAGGTCGGCCTGCACCCTGGCCAAGCGCTCAGCATAGTCCTCAGGCGGAAAGGCAAGCTCCCCTGGCCAAAGCCGTCGTTCCTGATCTCTTGCTTCCGCAATCGACACCTGCCGTACCATCCTTGTCACTGAGAGGCTTTCGATGATGCGGCACTGCTGGCATAACTCCTAATCCCGAGTTGTTTGGCCAGTCGAAAAAAAACGCATGAACATTCGCCAGATCGAAGTCTTCCGCCAGATCATGATGGCAGGCTCTGTGACAGAGGCGGCGGCCAGCCTCCACATCAGCCAGCCCTCTGTCAGCAAACATCTGAAGCATCTGGAGCATGCGCTGGGTTTCGACCTCTTCGCGCGGACCGGAAACCAGCTGGTGCCGACAACGGAGGCCTTGGCGCTCTACGATCAGGTGCAGCAGGTCTATGCCGGGGTCGATAGCCTTGCGCGCTTTGCCGAGGACTTGAAGCACAATCGGCGTGGCGAGATTGCTGTCGCCGCCATGCCCTCGATCGCCCATCGCTGGCTGCCGGAGCAGATTGCGGTCTTCGCGCGCGGACGCCCGGACCTCTCCTTCTCGCTGCCGGTGCGCAGTACGGACTGGATTGCGCGTGCCGTAGCGGCGGGTCGGGTCGATCTGGGGATCGGCCTGACACGCGAGCGCGCGGTCGGGATTCACCAAAGACCGCTCTTGCGTCTTCCCTTAGTTTGTATCTGTCTGGAGGCACATCCCCTGGCCGCCGCAGAGGTCATCCTGCCCTCCGATCTCGGCGCACATGAGGTGATCCTCCTCAACAACTTCGACCGCCAGAGCCTGAACTTGGACAGTCTCTTCCAAGAGGCCTCCGAGGGTCATCGCCAACGCTTCACCACCTTCTCCACGCATGTTGCCTGCGAACTGGCACGCCATGGCTGCGGCCTCGCTGTCGTGGATATGCTGAGCGCGATGGATCACATGGTGGAGGGCCTCGTCATACGGCCACTGGAGACCGACATCCGCTTCGACCTCAGCCTGATGCAGCCCAGCAACTGGCCCTCGTCGCGCTTGACCGCTGCTCTGGCCGAGAGCCTCGAGGCAGAGGCGCGCGCGACCCAAGAGCATGCCGACGCCCTGGCACGCGGTTTGATGAGGGTAAAGGGTTAGGAAAGGGCAGAACTCACCTGCCCGCCGAGCTACCGCCCCCTATCGCGACGCCGCAACAGCAACTGCGCAATCACGAGCAGGAACAACGACACCATCAGGACCATGGTGCCGATGGCGTTGACCTCTGGCGTGATGCCCCGGCGGATCGATGAAAAGACATAGATCGGCAGGGTCGATTCCGCCCCGGCGACGAAGAAGGCGATGATGAAGTCGTCGAAGCTGAAGGTGAAGCTGAGCAGAAAGCCGGCCAGGATGGCCGGGAAAATCTGCGGCAGGGTTACTTGGCGGAAGGTGCGCCAGGGGGTGGCGTAGAGGTCGGCCGAGGCCTCGATCAAGGTGCGGTCCATGCCCTGGATGCGCGCCCGCACGATGACGATCACCAGTGCCATGGTGAACATGGTGTGGGCGGCGATCACGGTGATATAGCCCATGCCGAGCTTCGGCGCCGCGCCCAGACCCTCGGGCCAGAGCGCTATGAGCAGCGGATTAAGGACGTCGAAGACGCTGACCAGGGCGATCAAGGTGGCGATGCCAATCACAATTCCCGGGATCATGATGGCGATGTAGATCATCGAGTCGAAGAGATGGCGAAACCAGCCCTTGACCGACTGCAGGGCCAGGGCCGCCATGGTGCCGAAGAGGCTGGCCAGAACCGCCGTCGTGGTGGCCACGACCAGGCTGGTCTGAAGCGCATCCATGACGAAGGGGTTGGAGAGCGCCTTGCCGTACCACTGGAAAGAAAAGCCACGCAGTTCGGAGGCGTGCCGCCCGGCATTGAAGCTGAACAGCACGATGATCCCGATCGGGATATAGAGGAAGAGGTAGACCACCAGGGCGTAGAAGCGCATTCCCACTGCTCTGCCCTCACATGACCGAGACGTCGTCGCGCTGATGGGAGAGGCGCTTCATCGATCGCATGTAGATCGTGACGGTCACCAGCATGATTATGACCAGGGTCGCCGCCACCGCCGAGCCATAGGCCCAGTTGCGCGATTGTAGGAAGAGGTCGACCAGCGCGTTGCCGACGAAGAAGACCTTGCCGCCGCCCAGAAAGGCCGGGATCAGGAACTCGCCCATCAACAGAATGAAGACCAGCATACAGCCCGTCGCGACACCGGGCAGAGACAGCGGCAAGGTCACTTGCAGGAAGCTGCGAAAGGGCGAGGCCCCCAGGTCGCTGGAAGACTCCAAGAGGCGCTTGTCCATCTTTTCCAGGCTGACGAAGATCGGAAAGACCATCAGCGGCAGATAGCCGTAGACGATACCGACCAGCACGGCAAAGGGCGTGTTGATCAGCCTGAGGCCCTCGATACCGATGAAATCCAGGACCTGCGGGATGCCGCGCCCACCCAGGAGGAAGATCCAGGCATAGGTGCGAATCAGAAGGCTTGTCCAAAAGGGGACGATCACCAGTACCAGTAGGATCAAGCGGTTCCTAGGCTTGACGCGGAAAGCCAGATAGTAGGCCAAGGGATAGGCGATCAGCAGCGCCGCAAGGGTGCCGAGCGGCGCCAGGATCATGGTGTTCTTGAAGGCCGTCAGTCGGGCCGGAAGGTTCAGATACTGCTCGAAGGTAAAGGCGGCCTGATAGCCGCCCGCCGGTGCCCGCTCGCCGAAGCTGAAGACAAAAACGACCGTAAGAGGCAGGACGAGCAGGCCCAGGAACCAGACCGACGCCGGTGCTAAGAGCAGCCTGTTGATCCAGGTCCCGGACATGCTCGTGCCTCTACCTTGAGGTTGCGATGAGCAACCGCTGCTGATCAGGCCGACTTGAAGCGAGCGATGATCTCGGCACGAAGCGGATCGGTCAGGGTGGCAGCCGCACCGAACTCAAGCGGGCTCAGTGCCTCCTCGGCCGGGTACATGATCGGATCATTCAGCATCTCCGCCGGCAGCATCTCCATGGTGCGTGCGTCTGCCGTAGCATAGCCATGGGCGTGCACCTCTTTCACGTTGTTGGCCGGATTGATCAGGTAGTCGATCAGGGCATAGGCGGCCGCGCGGTGCGGGGCGTCCTTCGGCACGGCGTAGTAATCGCTCCACAGCTCGCCGCCCTCGCTGCCCAGCTTGTAGGTCATCGCCGGAATGTCGCGACCCAGCTGAATCCCGTCACCGGACCAGCAGATTGAGGCCCAGGCGTCTTCCGCGCGCAGTGGCGGCTGGTAGTCGCTGGTGATCGCGAAGAGGTGTGGTTTCACCCCGATCAAGAGCGCTTCGGCCTTGGCCAGCTCGGCCGGGTCGATCGAGTTGAAGGAGTAGCCCAGCGCATTGCAGGCCGCGCCGATGGTGGTCAGCTGATAGTCGTGTACGATCGTCCGACCGTCATGGTCGGTCTTGGCGAGGTCGAAGAACTCCTTCCAGGACGACATGTCCTTGGCATGCTCGGAGTTATAGACGAAGCCGGTATGGCCCCAGTTCTTCGGGACCGCATAGAGCGTGCCATCGACCGAGCCCGCATCGGAGAAGCGCGCTTCAAAAGCGCCGGCATCATAGTGCGGAAGCAGGCTGGTATCGATCGGCTCGATCAGGTCTTCGCCGACATAGGTGGTGATGGTGTAGTTGGTCGGCACGAAGACGTCCCAACCGGTCCCACCGGCCTGAAGCTTGGCCAGCATCTCTTCGTTGGACCCGAAGACATTGACCTGCACATGGGCACCGGTCTTTTCGGTGAAGGCCTCGAAGTTGGCCGGGTCATGGTAGTTCGGCCAGGTCGAGAGGATCACGCGATCGCCGATCTCGCCGGCGGCATAGGCCCGGCCAGAGCCGACCAGGCCCGGCATGCTCGACGCCAGAACCGCGGTCGCCGTACCCAGGCCAGTCACGCCCAGAAAGTGGCGGCGCGTGACCGAACCCTTCCGATAGCGCCAGAGTTCATGCATGAACTGCTTTGCGGTGATTGGCTTGTTATCGTCATTCTTACTCATGGTCTTGCTCTCCCTTCAGTTGGCCTCCCTTTGAGGCGGCGCCCTCCGTCGTTGCGGGTGGCAATGGGCGTCGGCTCTCAAGCCTCCGCCAAGACAAGCGCTGCGTCTTTTGCCCAGCCGACGACAACGTCATCGCCGGGCGAGAAGCCGCCGCTTGCCAGTTCCGATGTTTTGGAGGCCATCACCAGGATGTCCCCCAACCCCTCGGCCGCGACCAGATACTCGGTCTGCTCGCCGAGATAGATGCGGTTCATGACCTGTGCCTTCGCCGAGACCTTGAGCCCTTCCAATGCGGCTCCCGGCTTGGCAATCGCCATCAGCTCCGGGCGGACGGTGACGCAGGCCTTGTCGCCGGCTGACACGGCAGCGGCCGTCTGGCTATGGCGGCCGGCCATGGTCCTGCCATCGGCCAGGACGAGAAGGGCGCCGCTGGCGTCGCTCTCCTTAACCTGACCTTCGAAGAAGTTCGACTTGCCGACGAAGTCCGCAACATAGCGGTTGATCGGCTCGTCATAGAGGTCGCGCGCGCCGCCGATCTGCACGATCTTGCCCTGGCGCATGATGCAGATGGCATCACTCATCGACAGCGCCTCTTCCTGATCGTGCGTCACCAGGACGAAGGTGATGCCGACGTCGCGCTGCAAGGTCTGCAACTCGATCTGCATGTCGCGGCGTAGCTTGCGATCGAGGGCAGCCAGGGGCTCGTCCAGTAGCAGGACCGTCGGCTTGTTGATCAGGGCGCGGGCCAGGGCTACGCGCTGCTGCTGACCACCCGACAGCTCCCAGGTTCGACGCTTGGCAAAGCCGGACAGGCGCACAAGCTCTAGCGCCTCGCCCACACGGTGGCCGATCTCAGCCTTTTCCGGCCTCGGCTGACGCTGGCGCAGGCCATAGGCAATGTTGTCGAAGACATTGAGATGCGGAAAGAGCCCGTAGTGCTGAAAGACCATGTTGACCGATCGGCGATGCGGCGGCGTCCCGACCACGCTCTGCCCCTCGATCAGGACATCGCCCTCCGTCGGCTGCTCAAAGCCCGCAATCATCCTGAGCGACGTGGTCTTGCCGCAGCCCGAGGGGCCCAGAAAGCTGAAGAATGACCCCTTGGGAACGGAAACATCGACCTGGTCGACGGCAATGACTTCGCCGTAGTGCTTGCTGACACTGCGAAACTCGATGTCGGCGGCATCGTCGATGACGGTCGGTCTGGGCACGATGGTCCGGTTATCCCTGGGCAAAACTCTCACGCTTCCGCCGCGGCATACCCTGTTCGACCCCAACCCTTTCGAACAGCCGATCTCGGAAAATATACCCGCAAGCCGGGGTATGCTCGCAAATCCGGGGCCGCCCTGGTATATCTCTTAGGGGATAGCACTTGAGAAATCTGCCGTGTGGGAGTTGGAATTCTGCTACTTTCCGACGAGGATTGGTATCGAGATCTGGCGGCCACGGTCACGGCCATACGCACCCCAGATTTTCCGGCAAGTCTGGTTGCCGCGCTGGGGCGGATGGTGGCCTTCGATTTCTCGGTCATGTTTGCCTATCGCGGCGACGATCGCCCGCTGGACCTCTTCGACAACTTCGGCGCGCTCAATCGCGAAGTCTTTGTCACCATCTACCAAGAGGGCCCCTACCTCTTGGATCCCTTCTATCAAGCGAGTCGAGATCGGAAGGAGCCTGGCCTCTACCGCTTGAGAGAACTGGCCCCCGATCGCTTCTATCAGAGTGAGTATTTTCGCTCCTACTACGTCAGAACCGGTCTTTCGGAGGAGATCGGATTCCTCTTCGCCTTGCCCGGTGAAGTTCGCGGCGTCATCTCCTTGATGCGCGCAGGCCATCGTCAGAGCTTCAGCGAGAAAGAGATGAACAGCCTGCGCGCTGTCGAGCCGCTGGTGCGCGCGATGGCGGAACAGCACTGGGCAAACCTCTCAGCCCGTTTCACTGACATCGGCGGTAAGCACACGCAAACCATCCTGGAGCGCCATCTGGACTTTACCTTCCGGAACTTCGGCCGTTCGATCCTGACCCCGAGGGAATGTGAGGTCGTCGGCCTGGTGCTGCGCGGCCACTCGTCGGAGTCCATTTCAAAGATCCTGGGAATCGCCGCCGGAACGGTGAAGATTCATCGCAAGAACATCTACGCCAAGCTGGGGATATCCTCACAGAGCGCGCTCTTCTCGCTCTTCATCTCGTCGCTCTCCAGGGAGCCGGAGGAGACCAAGGTCGATCGGCTTTCCCCCGCAACACTTTCCGGGCCGACAGCGCCCTAGGACAGCACCCATGCCTCAGATCGCCTTGCCCTTTCTCTTCATGCGCGGCGGAAGCTCGCGCGGTCCCTACTTCAGGCGCGAAGACCTACCAGCGGACGAGGCCGCCTTGAGCGCCCTTCTGCTGGCGGTGATCGGCTCGGGTCATCCGCTGAACATCGACGGGATCGGCGGTGGTGCCACGGTCACCACCAAGGTCGCCATGCTGTCGAAGAGCCAAACCCAGCCGGGAGAGATCGACTATCTCTTCGCCCAAGTCGGGGTCGAGGATCGCTCGGTCGACTATGGTCCGACTTGCGGCAACATGCTGACCGGGGTCGGGCCCGCAGCGCTGGAGATGGGGTTGATCGAGGCAGAGGAGCCGGAAACCCTGGTGCGCATTCATTGCGTCAACACCGGTGCCCGGGTGGAGGCCGTGATCCAAACGCCCGACGGACGTCCGGAGTATGAAGGAGACACCGCGATCGACGGCGTGCCCGGTACGGCAGCGCCGATCACCTTGAGCTTCCACGACGTGGTCGGATCGGTGACCGGCAGCCTGCTGCCAACCGGTCAGCCGCGCGAGACCATCGCGGGGGTCGAGGTCACCTGTATCGATGTCGCCATGCCCCTGGTCGTGGCCCGCGCCGAAGCCTTCGGACTGGACGGTCACGAGACCAGGGAAGCGCTGAATGCCAACTTTGACCTCTTCGCAAGGATGGAGCCGATCCGCTGCGAAGCCGGGCGCCGCATGGGCCTAGGTGACGTCTCGCAGTCCGTAATCCCCAAGTTCGCGCTACTCTCCAACCCCACCCAAGGTGGCTTTGAGACCGCGCGCTACTTCACGCCGCGCGAATGTCACCCGACCCTGGCGGTCACCGGCGCACAGTGCCTGGCCGCTTGTCTCTTGACCCCAGGCTCAGTGGCCGAGGGCCTGCACAGCCTGCCCGTCGAGAGCCCGGCGCACATCGTGATCGAGCACCCCAGCGGCTCGATCGACGTCCTGGTCGACTTTGAACCCGGACCGATCATCCGCTCGGCCGGCCTGGTCCGAACCGCAAGGCTGCTTGCACGCGGCGAGGTCTTCGTTCCGGCCTCGCTGGTTCGGAGCTAGGGAGATTTCTGCCCCTCAGTATCGCGCCATCAAGGCTGCCAGATCAGCATGCGGCTCCACATCTAGTCGATAGGTTGCCGCCCCTTCAGCCGTGCCGGCGATGCGAGGGAAGAAGCGGCAGACTTGGGGGTCGTGGCCTGGGATGACCAAGGAGGGTGCCGAGGCTAGAGTAGGCAAGCGCTTGAAGCCCTCCAGCATCACATCGCTCTCGACCACGATGGGGAAGATCTTGCCGCCCAGATAGTTCTCGTAGAAATGCGAGGCGTCGGAGGCCAATAGCAGCCATCCCAGGCGGGTCTTGACCCTGACCGCCTGCAGACCGCGGGTATGGCCGCCGATCTTGGCGACCTCGACCCCGGGGGCGATCTCGGCATCGCCGTCGTGAAAGACCACCCGGCCAGAGAAGACCTTGCGCACCATCTCGCAGACATGCTCGGCCGAGAAGGGATGGTTCAGCGCTGCATGCGCCATGCAGGGCCCGGTGGCATAGGCCATCTCGTCTGCCTGCAGATGGAAGGTCGCGGCCGGGAAGCGATATAGCGAGCCCGCATGGTCATAGTGCAGGTGGGTGATGACGACCGTCTCAACGCTTTGAGGATCGACGCCGAAGTCCAGCAGGCAACTGGCCGGCTCGGCAAAGATGGCGCGGTCGCGCCTTTCGCCCTCGGCAGCGTCATAGCCGGTGTCCACGACAATGGTGCGAGCCTCGTTGCGGACGACCCAGAGGAAATAGTCGATGTCGTGCGGGCTGGCGTGCTCCGGATCGAAGAGGAAGGAATCGCTGCGCGTGCGGCCCGGTCGGTCGGCATAGCGCAGCGCATAGACCTCGTAGATATCATCCATCAGCGTTTCTCCCCCCAAAGCACCACCTGCTTATCGGTGACCCAGTCTGCCACCTCTTGGTCGAAGGCCTTGAAATGCTTGCTCTGAAGGTGCGCGTCAAAGGCCGCACGATCCTCGTAGATCTCATAGAGGTAGACCTGCTGGCTGCGCGCCGGATCGGTCCAGACGTCAAAGCGATGGCAGCCAGACTCCTGTTCAATCGAGTCGTTGGCTTGGCGGACGACACGGGACCGAAAGGCCTCGTAGCGGTCCGGGCGAACCTCGAAGAGGACGGTCACGCAGTACATGGATCAGGCTCCCTCAGGCGGTTTGGCGATCGCGGCGCAGCAGGCGAAGCACGGGGCGCTTCACCGCCGGCACCTGCGACAGCATCAACAGCAGGATCAAGGCTAGCAGCACGGCCGAGCCGGGTCGCGTGACAAAGACGCTGAGATCGCCGTCGGAGACCAGCAGAGAACGCCGGAAGGTCTCGTCGAAGAGCGGCCCCAAGATGACCCCGATCACCAATGGCGCAATAGGGTAATGCATGCGAATGAGCCCATAGGAGATGAGGCCGATCACGATCATGATGAAGAGATCGTTGATGCCGCCGCCGACCGAATAGGAGCCGATGGTGGTCAAGACCAGGATCAGCGGCAGGAAAACCGTCTGCGGCACCTTCAGAACCTGGATGAAGATCCGCGCCATGAAGAGCCCCAAGATCACCATGGCCAGAGAAGCGAGCACCAGGATCGCGACGATGTGCAGGATGAGGCCTGGATCGATGGTCGGACCCGGGGTCACATTGTTGATCATCAGGGCGCCCAGCAAGGCAGCAGCTGGCGGAGAGCCCGGAATGCCCAGCACAAGTAGCGGAATCAGGGCCCCGCCGATGCAGGCGTTGTTCGCTGTTTCGGACGACAGCAGACCCTCTAACGAGCCCTTGCCGAACGTCTCCGGCTTCTTGGAAAGGCTCTTGCCCACGCCGTAGGAGACCCAGCCGGCAACATCCTCGCCAACCCCCGGCAAGGCACCGATGCCGACGCCGATCGGCCCTGAGCGTGCGATGGTTCCGGCATGCCGCCTGAGTGCGCCGAAGGGCGGGATGATACGGCCGACCTGTGGCGGATGACCGGCCCGCGGTCCTTCGCGCAGCCCTGTCAGAATCTGCGGAATGGCGAAGCAGCCCATCAGGACCGGCACCACCTGGAACCCACTCAAAAGGTAGGACCAGCCGAAGGTATAGCGCTGTTCGGCCAGGATGGGATCCAGACCGACCATGGCCATCGCCAGGCCGATCATGCCGGTGATCCAGCCCTTGACCACAAGATCCTGGCTCATGAGGGTGCCGGAGATCAGGATTCCGAAGAGGGCCAACAAGGCCTTCTCCGGCGAGGCGATATGACGGGCCGCGGCCAGCAGCACCCAGATGAAGAGCAGCAGGAAGAGGGTGCCGATCAGAGTGCCGAGAAAGGAGCCGGCCGTGGCCAGACCCAAGGCCTCACCGCCGCGGCCCTGTTTCATCAAGGGATGCCCATCCATTGCGGTCGCCGCCGAGGCCGCTGTGCCCGGGATGTTCAAGAGGACTGAGGGGTAAGAGCCGCCGTAGATCGCGCCGACGTAGGTTCCGATCAGGGCGATCAGCGCCTGCTCTACTGGGAACTTGTTGCCGAAGAAGCCGGTCAGGATGGTGACCGCCAGGGTTGCCGTCAGACCCGGCAAGGCCCCAAAGATGATCCCCAGCGCAACCGAGCAGAAGAGATAGAGATAGGTCAGCGGATCGCTTGCCAGGCCGATAAAGCTGCCGAGGAAGCCGCCGAACTGCGAGGCCAGAAACTCAAACATGGACTAGCTACCGAGCCAGGGCTTTAGGGTGACATAGTAGTGATACTCGATCTGTTGAAACAGCAGACCGGTCCTGGTGGGCACGTTCTGGCGAAAGCCGAAGGCCATCACGATCACCAGGAAGAGCGGAAAGAGAAAGGAGAGGAGGGGCGCGATCTTTAAGATAGGACCAGCGCGCCCCTCCGCCTGCCGTGTCTCGACAAAGGCAATCGGGATCAGCAGCAGGAAAGCGATAAGGGTCACATAGTCGTCGAGGTGCGAGGCGCCCCAGCTTGCGCGCGGAAAGTAGACCAGCAGCGCGAAGAGAGACGGCAGCAGGACGGCGATGAGCGCGATCAAGGTGGCTCTCGGCCGGGTCGCGGTGAAGCCGTAGATGAGGGCAAAGAGGACCAGTGCGCTTGCCAGGGTGAAGTCCACTCTGGGCACCAGGGCGAAGATATAGGCCAGCATGATGAGCGCGGTGGCCGCCATGCGCGCGACGTCGCGGCGAGACGTCCAGCCGCGTATCACCGCCCACGCCGCGGTACCACCAGGCAGGCCGCCTTGACGGATGGCGTTCACCAGCAAGCCGATGGAGAGCAGCAGCAGAATGCCGAATATGCAGAAGGGCACCAGAGCTGCGGAGTTGTACCAGCGCCCGGCATCGACACCGGCGGCATCAGCCTTGAAGAAAGGGATGTCCGCGGTTTCAGCGAGGAAGAAGAGAGAGACGGCGATCAGGATCAATGCCGTCCAGAAGTCCTGACGTCGCCTTGTGGTGAGATCTTGCATGCACCTTGCGCCCTAGCCCCAAGGGAAAGGCTGCCCCGGCCGTCGAGGGACAAGCGGCCGGGGCAAGAGACCCTATCAGCTCTTGGCAGAACCTTAGGGCTTCGGGATGCCGAGGCCGGCCGGATCGACGCTGGCAGCCCCCAGCGCGTTCAGGGTCCAGGCAAAGTTGCTCTCCAACTTGGAGAACTCAGCGCTGGCCTCAGGACCGGCCAGACCGGAGAGGTCGTAGTAGTTGGTCTCGGCCCAAGTCTTCACCGCATCCGACTGCATGGCCTTCTTGAAGGCGACGGTCAGGACTTCCTTGGCCTGATCGGGAGCCGCGTTCAGCACCGCAAAGCCGATGGCCTGCTTCAACGGCAGATACTTAGAGAGTTCGGCGTAGGAATCGAAGGCGGAAGGAATGGTGGCGCCGTTGAACGCCGTCGCTTCGGGCACCAGCATGGCCAGCGGGCGCAGTTCTCCGCCCTTGATCAGGCCCTGCTGCTCGGCCAGCGAGGTCACGATGACCTGCACCTCGCCGGCGACCGCAGCCTCCTGCGAGGGGCCGGAGCCGCGATAGGGCACGAACTTGAACTTGGCGCCGCTGCCGTTCTCCAGGGCCAAGAGGTTCAGGTGATGGATTGAGCCGGAGCCGGAGGCCGCAGCCGGGATCGTGCCAGGCGCTGCCTTGGCGGCCGTGATCAGATCTTCCAGGCTTTGGTAAGGGGCGCTGGCCGGCACCGAGATCAGGTCCGGAGAGCCGCCAACGATGAAGGGATACCAGACGTCAAAGCGCTGATCCCAGCCGCCCTGCACGGCCGCGGTGACGTTGGACTCCGAGATGCCAGCCAGGGTGTAGCCGTCGGCCGGCTGGTTCAGCACATAGACCATGCCGTTGGATCCAGCGACGCCGCCGGTCTTGTTGGTGACGGTGATGGAGACCGGAAGCTCCTTCTCCATCTCGGCCATGATCATGCGGTTGATCGAGTCGGTGCCGCCGCCGGCGCCCCAGACCACCACGTCCGTTATGTCGCGATAGGGGTATTCCTGCGCAGCCGCCGGCGTTGCCAGCATAGCGGCACCCAGCAGGGCAATAGCGAGACCTTGGGTCTTGAACTGCATTCTTTTCCTCCCGTCGTTTCGAGCGGCTTTGTGTAAGCCATACATCTGCGTATGCATTAACGCATGCATTGTCAATGGCGATCTTTCCCGCTATGTCTAGGCAAGAGCAACGAAGGGAGCCTTCATGGCAGATACGGATCTTCGGGAGGGCGCCGCGGAAGCGGGCGCCAGTAATCGGGCGACCTATCGCATCGCCGTCTTTGATGGGGACGGGATCGGGCCCGAGATCATGGCGCCAACCCTGCAGCTGCTGCGCCGGATCGCCGATGAGGCCAAGAGCTATCGCCTGGACTTCACCAGCCTGCCGGCCGGTGCCGGGCTCTATCGCGACAGCGGTGTGGCCTTGCCGGAGGAATCTGTTGCCGCCGCACGCGAGTCTGATGCGATCCTGCTCTCAGCCATGGGTTTGCCCGGCGTGCGCTACCCCGACGGCACCGAGATCGTGCCGCAGATCGAGTTGCGCATCATCCTGGGGCTCTATGCCGGGGTCCGCCCGGTCTTCATCCGGCCGGGCCAGAACAGTCCCCTGAAGGTCGCCGAGACCAAGGGTGCGGACTTCGTCATCATCCGCGAATCGACCGAAGGCCTCTTCTATTCCTTGAAAGGCGGAGAAGTGATCGAGGATCGCGAGGCTATCGAGACCCTCAAGATAACCCGCGGCGTTTCAGAAAAACTCTTCGACTTCTCCTTCGCCCTCGCTGAAGAGCGCCGCCAGAGCGGGCAGGGCCAGGGCCTGGTCACCTGCGTCGACAAGGCCAACGTCTTCCAAGCCTTTGCCTTCTTCCGCAAGATTTTCGAAGAACGTGCCGTGCGCTTCCCCGAGATCCGGGCCGAGAGTGCCTATGTCGATGCAGTCGCGATGAAGATGGTGCAGGACCCCGGCAGCTTCGACGTCATGGTGACCGAGAACATGTTCGGCGACATCCTCTCGGACCTGGGTGCCGGCCTGATGGGCAGCCTGGGCCTGGCGCCTTCGGCCGACATCGGGGACGAGCACGCGGTCTTTCAGCCCTGCCACGGCACCGCCCCCGACATTGCCGGCCAGGGTAAGGCCAATCCTTTGGCCATGCTGCTCTCGGCCGGGATGATGCTGGACTGGCTGGGTCAGCGGAAGGGAGAGCCGGAGATGCGAAGCCAGGCCGTGAGCCTGCGCCGCGCCATCTTCGATGTGCTGGACGAGCGGCGCATTCGCACCGCGGATCTGGGTGGCGATGCCTCGACCGAGGCCATGGCGACCGCCGTAGAGACGGCCTGGGCCGCGCAAGCACGGGCCTGAGGTCGGTCATGGCAAAGCTCAAGGTCGTCACCATCGGCGCCGGCTATTTCAGCCGCTTTCATGTCGAGGCCTGGCATCGCAACCCCGACACCGAGCTTGCGGGCCTGGTCGATCTGGACGAGGCCAAGGCCGCAGAGTTGCTGACAGAGGTGGGCGCGACGGCGACCCAGGTCGGCAGCGATGCAGCAGGCCTTTTGGCGGACCTGCGCCCGGATATCGTGGACATCGCCGCCCCACCCACGGCGCACCTGGCCTTGATCAACCAGGCCATGGAGATGCGGCCCAAAGCCATCATCTGCCAGAAACCCTTTTGCGGCACGCTCGCTGTCGCCGGAGAGGCCGTCGCAGCAGCCAAGGCGAAGAACCAGTTGCTGGTGGTGCATGAAAACTTCCGCTTCCAGCCCTGGTATCGTGCACTCAAACAGGAAATCATGTCGGGCCGCCTGGGCCAGATCTACCAAGTGGCCTTTCGTCTACGGCCCGGGGATGGTCAGGGGTCGGAGGCCTACTTGAGCCGACAGCCCTACTTCCAAGAGATGCCGCGCTTTCTGATCCACGAGACCGGCGTCCACTGGATTGACACCTTCCGCTTCCTGCTGGGCGAACCAGAGGCCGTGATGGCGGACCTGCGGCGCCTCAATCCGGCGATCGCCGGCGAGGACAGCGGTCATTTCCTCTTTCTCTATGGCGACGGGCGCCGCGCGCTCTTCGACGGAAACCGCCTGGCCGATCATGTGGCAGAGAACCCGAGGCTCACCATGGGTGAAGCACTGATCGAGGGGTCCAAGGGCACGATCGCCTTGGACGGTGACGGTGGATTGGCCTTTCGGGCACGCAGCCAAAAGGAGTGGCAGACTCTGCCGCTTGATATTCCTGCTTTGGGCTTCGGTGGCGACTGTGTTTATGCTCTGCAAAAGCACTTGGCCGATCACCTGCTTTTGGGGACGGTCTTGGAAAACGAAGCGGCCGACTATCTCACCAATATGGAGATCGAAGAGGCCATTTATGCGGCCGCGTCCAGTGGACGAAGGATCGAGGTCAAGACGGGAGCCTGATGACGTCTGAGAGCGACAAGACAAACGGCAGCGACGGCCGTCCGATTTCTCAAGTGCGGCGGGCGGTGGGACTGCTGCGCGAGATGATCATCACCAACAAGCTGTTGCCTGGATCCAATCACCTGGAAAGCGAGCTGGCCGAGCTGCTTGGCATGTCCCGCACGCCGGTGCACGAAGCGGCCATCCTGTTGGAGACCCAAGGCCTGATCGAGGTGATCCCGCGCCGCGGCATTCGGGTCTTGCCGCTATCGGCCGCCGACATGGAAGAGATCTATGCGATCCTAACCGAGTTGGAGTCTCTGGCCGCCTATGACCTGGCGCAAGACGGCCTCACGCCCGAGCAGCTTGCGACCTTGCGTGCGCACATCGACGAGATGGAGGCGGCGCTCGAGGTCGAGGACCGACCGCGCTGGGCTAGCGCCGATGATTCCTTTCATCGCGATCTGGTCGCCATGGGCCGCAATCGCCGCCTGACGGCCATTGTCTCGACCTACTGGGACCAGGTCCAGCGCGCCCGGCTCTTGACCCTCTACATGCGCCCCCTGCCGCATCGCTCCAACGCGGATCACCGGGCTCTGGTCGATGCCATTGCCGAGGGCGATGCGGAACGCGCGCGTGCGATCCACCGCAAACACCGTCTGAACGCCAAGCGCTTGATGGTTGAGTTGATCGCACAGCATGGCTTGACCGCGGTTTAGCGTCGCTGATCTCCCCACTTTGCTGTAGGGTCCTTGAAGAGTCTGTCAGCCGGCTCCGGGGTCTCTGAAGTCTGCCAAGATCCTTCAAGGATTTGCCAGGATCCTTCAAGACCGGCGAGCCGCCCTCCCCTCACAGTCACGATCGCCTAACAAACGCGGTTTCACGCGCCAAGCGTCCAGCCAAACAACGGCCCCCTGAAGGACGCAGCGATCAAATAGGAGGAGAGTCATGTCCGCAGAGACCCAAAACAGCCCCAAGACCAATGGTTCCGGTGTTGAACGCCTCGACGCCCTTGTTATCGGCGCCGGTGTCGCTGGCCTCTATCAGCTCTATCAACTACGAAGCCTGGGCCTCAAGGTCCGGGCCTATGACGAAGCGACAGGCGTTGGCGGTACCTGGTACTGGAACCGCTACCCGGGCGCCAAGTTCGATTCGGAATCCTACATTTACCAGTATCTCTTCTCCGAAGAGCTCTACAAGAACTGGAGCTGGTCCGAGCGTTTCCCGGGACAGGCCGAGATCGAGCGCTGGATGAACTACGTCGCCGACAGCCTGGACCTGAAGCGCGACATCCAGTTCGGCACCAAAATCACGGCAGCCCACTACAACGAAGCGACCGGGCGCTGGCTGGTGACCACCGACAAGGGCGAGCGGATCGACACGCAGTTCTTCGTCACCTGCTGCGGCATGCTCTCGGCCCCCATGAGCGACCTCTTCGAGGGCCAGGACAGCTTCAAGGGCCGGATCTTCCACACCTCGCGCTGGCCGCGAGACGAGATCGACCTGGCCGGCAAGCGGGTCGGCGTCATCGGGATCGGCGCCACCGGCATCCAGGTGATCCAGACCATCGCCGACAAGGTTGGCAGCCTCACCGTCTTCGCCCGCACCCCGCAATACGTCCTGCCGATGAAGAGCGATCCCTATGGCGCGACGGAGGCTGAAGCCTACAAAGCGCGCTTCGAGGAACTCTGCGAGGTCCTGCCGAACACCTTCACCGGCTTTGAATACGACTTCGAGCATCGCTGGGCGGATCTCACCCCCGAACAGCGGCGCGCGGTCCTCGAAGACATTCATGCCAACGGCTCCCTCAAGCTGTGGCTCGCCTCCTTCGCCGAGATCTTCTTCGATGCCGAGGTCAGCGAGGCCGTCTCTGACTTCGTGCGTGAGAAGATGCGCGAGCGCCTCAAAGATCCGAAGCTCTGCGAGATCCTGATCCCGAGCGACTATGGCTTCGGCACCCACCGCGTGCCCTTGGAATCGGGTTACCTCGAGGTCTATCACCGCGACAACGTCAGCTTGGTGGGCGTCAAGGACAATCCCATCAAACGCATCACCGAGACCGGGATTGAGCTGGCCGACGGCAGTCAGCACGCGTTGGACGTCATCATCATGGCAACCGGCTTCGATGCCGGCACCGGTGCCTTGACCCGGATCGACATCCGCGGTCGCGAGGGCCGCTCCCTCACCGAGGACTGGGGCCGCGACATCCGCACCACCATGGGCCTGCAGGTGCATGGCTATCCCAACATGTTCACCACTGCTGTTCCCCTCGCCCCCTCAGCGGCGCTCTGCAACATGACCACCTGCCTGCAACAGCAGACCGAGTGGATCACCGACTGCATCGCCTACATGCGAGAGCAGGAACGCCAAGTGATCGAACCTGCGGCCGAGACCGAAGAGGCCTGGGTCCAGCATCACGACGAGACGGCGAACCAGACCCTGATCGCCAAGACCACCTCTTGGTATCTGGGCTCCAACGTGCCGGGCAAGCCGCGCCGCGTGCTCTCCTACACCGGCGGTGTCGGCACCTATCGCAAGAAATGCCGAGAGGTCGCCGAGGGCGGTTATCAGGGCTTCGCGATCAGTTAGCGCTGTACGCGGCGCTAATCCATCCCAAGTAGTAGAGAGGGCCTGCCCCTCTCCGACCGGGAGGCCGGGCGGGTCCTTCTTGCCCGGCCTCCATGGCCGCAATCATGAAATGAGCGAAGGAGGTGGACATGGGACGCTTGCAGGGAAAGGTCGCAATCATCACCGGCGGTGCCATGGGTATTGGCGAGGCCACGGCCACACGCTTCGCCGCTGAGGGCGCTGCGGTTGCTATTTTGGATAGGGACGCCAAGGCCGCTGCGGAGGTCGCGCAGGCAATCGAGGCGGAGGGCGCCAAGGCCAAAGCCTGGACCTTGGATGTCACCCAAGAGCAGGAGATTGCCCGCGCCTTCGCCGAGGTCGAAGAGCAGTTTGGCAAGCTTGACGTGGTGGTGGCCAATGCCGGGATCGCCGGCCCCAATCAGCCCACCCACGAGATCAGCGTGGCTGACTGGGAGCGCACCTTCGCCGTCAACTCAACGGCTGTCTTCCTCTGCACCAAGCATGCCGTGCCTGCCATGCGGCGGAGCGGCGGCGGCAGCATCGTCAACATCTCCTCGATCTATGGAATCATCGGCGCCAAGGACCTGCCCCCCTATCACGCCTCCAAGGGCGCGGTGCGCTGCATGACCAAGAACGATGCCCTGCTCTATGCGCCCGACAAGATCCGCGTCAATTCGGTGCATCCCGGCTACATCTGGACACCGCTGGTCCGGAACCTGGCGATTGACAGTGGCCTCGACCCAGATGTCTTGCGCGCCGATCTGGATTCTCGCCATCCCATCGGCCATGTCGGCGAGCCTGCCGATGTCGCAGCCGCAATCCTTTATCTCGCCTCGGACGAGGCCAAGTTCGTCACCGGTTCGGAACTGGTGATCGACGGCGGATACACCGCCGCGTAAGCGCCAAAGTCTGCCCCCAGACTGAAGCCCAATCTAGAAAAGGGAGGAACAATCGAGATGCAAGCCTTCACCCAAGAAGCCGACGCCATTCTTCAGCGCGTCGTGTCATCCGATCCGCGCGTGCCCGGTGTTGTCGCCATGGTCACTGATCGCGAGCGCAGCATCTATAGCGGTGCTGCCGGCCAGCGATCGCTCGGCAAACCCGATGCCATGACGGTCGACAGCGCCTTTGCCATCTTCTCCACGACCAAGGCCATCACCGGCACCGCAATCTTGCAGCTGGTCGAAGAGGGCAGCCTCGATCTTGACGCCCCGGCCAAGAATTACCTGCCGGAAATCGGCACTCTGCAGGTGATTGACGGTTTCGACGCCTCTGGCGAGCCGAAGCTGCGCGCGCCCAAGCGGGACATCACCACCCGCATGCTGATGCTGCACACCGCCGGTTTCGGCTATGACTTCTTCAATCAGACCTACCTCCGCCTCGCCGAAGAGAGGGGCCAGCCCAGTGTCATCACGGCCTCCAAGGGTGCGCTGATGACCCCGCTACTCTTCGATCCCGGCGACAAGTGGGAATACGGCACCAACATCGACTGGTGCGGCCAGGTGGTCGAGGCCATCACCGGCAAACGCTTGGGCGAGGTCTTCCAAGAGCGGATCTTCGAGCCCTGCGGCATCACCGACATGACCTTCCACCTGAACGACGATCTGCGCAGCCGCCTGGCAATCATGCATGCGCGCGGCGAGGACGGCTCTCTGACACCGATGGAGTTCGAGCTGACCGACGATCCCGAGGTGCACATGGGCGGGCATGGGCTCTATGGCACGGTCGGCGACTACATGCGCTTCATCCGCATGTGGCTGAACGACGGTCAGGGCGAGGTCGGCCCTGTGCTGAAGCCGGAGACAGTGCGCATGGCCGAGCAGAACCATTTGGCCGAGAAAAAGGTCACCATGCTGCCGGGCGTGATCCCTGCGCTCTCCAACGATGCCGAGTTCTTCCCCGGCCTCTCCAAGTCCTGGTCCTTCACCTTCATGGTGAACGACGAGGAGGCACCGACCGGTAGGCCCGCAGGCGCCCTGGGCTGGGCGGGCCTCGCCAACCTTTTCTACTGGATCGATCGGCAGAACGGCTTCGGCGGCTTCTGGGCGACACAGATCCTGCCCTTCGGCGACCCGGTCTCCTTCACCGGCTACATGGACCTGGAAACGGCCTTCTATCGTAGCCTGGGCCAGGCAAAGGCCGCCTAAGCGGCGTGCGGTGAGCGGGTGCGCAGCAGCCATCCCCGGTTGCACCCGCTCACCCAGCACCCTAGTCTTCGACAAGGCCGGATCGGCGAGAGCAGGCATCAGCTGCATGCCGATCCGGACCAAGACAGAAGGCCGGACAGCAACATGTCATTGGAAAGTCCGCAACCGACCTCTTTGATCGCCCCGCGCGAACTGCCCGTTTGGGTGCCGGGCAAGGTGCTCTCCGACAGCGCCAGCCTGGGCTGGAAGAACATAGCCCAGCGCAGCTATCGCTATCAGGGCCAAGACGTCGAAATCCCGCCGATGGATAGCTTCATGATCGTGAACTATCGCGTCGGCGAGACCCAGATGGATCGGCAGGTCGATGGGCGCTGGACCCGGACCCGCTGTCGTCCCGGGAATTTCTCTCTGCTGTCTCGCTCCGCAGACTCCCATTGGAACTGGACCTCGATGGTCGAGGTCTCTCACCTCTATCTCTCCAACGATCTGCTCTGCAAAGTGGCCAGCGAGCTGCAAGAGCAAGATGTGGGCCAGGTCGACTTGCACGACGTACTGGAAGGCAGCGACCCGGTGGTCACACAGATTGCCGACGCTGTGACCCGCGAGGCGGAAGCCGCCAAGCTGGGTGGTGCGCTCTATGTCGAGGCGCTCTCACTGCAGCTCGCCGTCCACCTGCTTCGCGACTATGCCACCTGCAGCCTGCGCAAGCAGCGCCTGCCGGGCGGGCTCTCAGCCAGAAACCTGGCGCGCCTGGAGGACTATGTCGATGCTCACCTGCATGATGCGCTGACCATCGAGGAGATGGCGGCGGCCTTGGGCATGGGCGTCTGGACCTTCCTGCGTCAGCTTCGCCGCAGTCTCGGCTGTTCGGCCTATGCCTATGTCGTGGAGCGCCGCGTTGCCCGCGCCCGGCGTCTGCTGCAGCAGGGCGATCTGGCTCTGAAGGAAATTGCGGCCGCCTGCGGCTTCGCAGACCAGCCGCACCTGACCCGGACCTTCCGCGCCAAGATGGGCGTGACGCCAGGCCGCTTCCGCAACGGCCTGCAATAGCTCTGTTCCAAGCGGGCAGAACGTGGATTGGCTTGATCAACCTCTGCGTCGCGGGCAGAACCCTTGGAGGGACTCGCAAGAGGGTCTCGGTTCAGCAGGACAGGACGTTCGTTCTTGAACACCAAGGGACTACCACCGACGACACCGCCGGGCATGTCGCTCCAAGAGGCCCTGGCAACGGTGGACAAGCTGCGGGCAACCGGTCGGTTGCAAGAGGCGGAAGGCCTCTGTCGCCAGATCCTGGCCCATCATCCAACTCAACCCGACGCACTGTTCCTGCTGGGCACCATCGCCATCAGCGCCCGCCATCCCGATCAGGGGGTCGATTTGATCAGGCGAGCGATTGCCATCAATGGCCGCAATCCCGAGTTTCATGCCAATCTGGGCGCCGCACTGATGATGCTGGACCGCAAGGCGGAGGGCATCGCGGCGCTGGAGCAGGCCCTCGCTCTCAATCCCAACCACCTGCGGGCGCACTACAACCTGGGCCTGGCGCGTATGTTCGAGAAGAACCTGGACGCGGCCAAGCATCACCTGAAACAGGTGGTCTCGCTCGATCCTGGTAACATGGAGGCCAGCATCTCGCTTGCCGCCGTGCTGACCCAGAGCGGTGAATTCGATGAAGCAATCCCTTTGCTGCAAGCGGTGTTGCAACGGGCCCCCAGGCACGAGCATGCCCTGCTCAATCTGGGGAATGCTTACTTTGAGAGGGCGTCTTATGACGAGGCGATCCAGACCTATCAACGGCTAATCGAGGTCGCACCGCAGTCATCGCGCGGGCATTACCATCTGGCGCTGGCCTACGCCAAAGCCGAGCAGATCGAGCAGGCGGTTCAGAGCTATAGAACCGCGATCGAACTCAACCCCAAGGCTTTTGAGCCGCACAACAACCTGGCCAGCCTCTTGAAGCATCTAGGCAGGCGTGAAGAGGCGCTGGAACACCTGCGAACAGCGGATCGCCTGAACCCGGGCGTCCCGGAGATCCAAGAGAACATCGCAAGCGCTCTGGGCGCGATGAACCGCAACGAAGAGGCGATCGCGGCCTATCGTGCGATCCTGAGCAACGATCCCGGGGTCATCGAGCGCTGTCATGGCGGCGTTGTCGTTGCCCTCAATCAACTGGGCCGGTTCGAGGAGTCCCGGCAGACGATCGCGGCATTGCGGGCCCGACTGCCGGACTCGGTCGCCACTATCATGATGAAGGCGAACGATGGCGCAACCCGTCTGGAGCCCGAAGAAATCACCCGCGCCAAGGCCTATGTGGACCAGCGGCCCGACGATAGCGGCGACTTTGTCTCAACCAATCTCTGTTTCGTGCTCGGCAAGGAGTTTGCCCGCGCCGGGGCCCACGACCAGGCCTTTCACTATTTCGCGCGAGGCAACCAAGCGCGCGACCGTGAGCATCTCTACGCGCAGGACAAGGATCGGGAGAAACTACGCGCCGATATAGAGGCCTATACTCCTGCGCTCTTTGAGCGATTGGCCGGTTTCGGCGACCCATCGACGCGACCGGTCTTCATCGTCGGCATGCCGCGATCTGGGACCACCCTAACCGAGCAGATCCTGGCCTCCCATCCCGATGTGGCTGGCGCCGGTGAACTCAGAGCCTTGGGCAAGGTCGCACTGGGCATGCGCGAGGCACTCGGAGACCTCCTGCCCTATCCACAGTGCATGGGCGAGCTGACGCGGGAGGTCGCCCGCAGCATGACTGACCAATACCTATCGGCGCTCGCGGAGGTCGATCCAAATACGGCGCGGGTCACCGACAAGATGCCGGACAACTTTGCCCACCTTGGCCTGATCGCAGCGCTCTTTCCAAGGGCGCGGATCATCCATTGCCGACGCGACCCGAGAGACACCTGCCTATCGATCTACTGCCAGAACTTCGTGGATTTCCATCCCTACTTCTATGATCTGGGCAAGCTGGCGCAGTACTACCGCCTCTATCGCGGGTGGATGGCCCATTGGCGGCGGGTGCTCCCGATTCCCATGCTGGAAATCGATTACGAGGAGACGGTTGCCGACCAGGAGGGCGTCAGTCGACGCCTCTTGGCCTATTGTGGATTGGACTGGGACGAGGGCGTGCTGGCGTTCCACGAAACCGAACGCGCGGTGAAGACCGCCAGCGTTTGGCAGGTGCGCCAGCCGATCTATGATCGCTCCGTCGGCCGCTGGCGATCCTACGAGCGGCACCTGGGCCCCTTGTTAGAGGGGCTGCGCGATTTATCCGACTAGTGTTTGGGCGTCGTTGCACACGGCTGTTTGTGAGGGGTTAACAAGAGACCGGGTCTGCCTGTGAGCCACGTTCAGAGGGCTGGCAGAATGGGAAAATTCCCTTTGCCACCCCTTGGCGATGGTTTACCTCTTGCGCGCAAATCGTGACCGGCCCGCATGGCAGAGCGCGCCTGCCATCTTACTCCAAGCAGGCAAGCCCCGCGTCCGGAAACGTAAAGCTATCGGCAATCGAGGTAAGGACAGCCCCCGCATCATGGATCGCTATTTTCTCGGCATTCACGAAAAGCACGCCGATCCCTCCGTCTCGCTGGTGCGTGACGGACGCCTTCTCGCCCACGTCGAGGAAGAGCGTTTTGTCAGAAACAAGCACGCCATGAACGCCTACCCGATCCATGCCCTGAAGTACTGCTTGCAGACCTTCGACCTCAGCATCTCCGACATTGAGGCGGTTGCCATCAACTTCGATCTGGAGGCCTACAAGAACGGCGAGATGCAGGCCTTCTTCGACGCGTGGAACGCCGCCTGGGAGACCGATGGCAATACCAAAGGCTGGCAGCGCGCGCTTCTGAACCAGTACAACCCCGATAACCTCAAAGCCCATCACGAGTTTCACTGGCGGCGTGCCTTTGGTGATCAGCGCTTTCCGCCGCTCATCGGTCTGTCGCACCACCGGGTCCATGCCTTCCACGCCGCCACCCAGTCTGGATTGGCAGAAACCCTGGTGCTGACCCTGGACGGCTCCGGCGACAAGCACTGCTCTGTGGTCTGGCACTACAAGGAACCAACCCTCACGCCGATCTATGAGGTCGCGATCCCCTTTTCGGTCGGCTGGTTCTATGCGGCCTTCACCGAATACCTGGGCTTTGAGGCCTATGACGGCGAGTACAAGGTCATGGGGCTCGCCTCCTACGGAGGACAGGATCCGGACCTGCGGGAGAAGCTCTCTCGCGTCCTCTTCGCGGCAGAGGATGGGATCGGCTATCGCCTGGATCCGAGCTTTATCCACTATGGGCCGCACAGCTATTCCAAGCGCTACACCGACACCCTGGTCGAGCTATTGGGCAGAGCGCCACGCTGCCCGGACGAGCCGATCGATGACTGGCACAAGCGCTTGGCCTTTGAGGTGCAGTACGCGCTGGAGGCTGCGATCTCACGCCTGGCCGGCTGGGCGGTGCAAGAGACCGGCTGTCGCCAAATCTGCCTCTCAGGCGGCGTTGCCCATAATGTCGCCCTGAACGGTAAGCTCCTCTCCCTGCCCGATGTGGAGCGCGTTTTCCCCCATCCGCTCTGCCATGACGGCGGCGCGCCTGCAGGTGCAGCCCTACTGGCCTGCTATGAGGCGACCGGGGCCAAGCCGGAGCCCTTGAAGAGCCTGGCCCTCGGCCCCGCCTATGGCGAGGAAGAGATCCTGAAGGCGCTGACCAACACCAAGTGGCACTTCACCAAGCCCGATGACATCGCGAAAACCATCGCCGCAGACCTGGCCGACGGCAAGCTAGTCGGTTGGTTCCAAGGGCGCATAGAGGCTGGCCCTCGCGCTCTAGGGCAGAGGAGCATTCTGGCTGATCCGCGCGACGTGGCCTCACGCGACCGCGTGAACGCCGCGGTCAAGTACCGCGAGGACTGGCGCCCCTTTTGCCCCTCGGTCAAGGCCGACAAGCAGCGCGAACTCTTCAAGAGCGATTGCCCGGCCGCCTACATGACCCTGGCCCTGCCGGTCACCGACAAGGCGAAGGAGATCATGCCGGCTGTAGTGCACGTCGACGATACCGCGAGAGTGCAACTGGTCGATCCCGATCACCAGCCGCTCTATTACGCGCTGATCGATGCTTTCGAGGGACTGACCGGCGTTCCAGCCCTCTTGAACACCTCGTTCAACATCAAGGGCGAGCCCATCGTCTGCAGCCCGCTGGACGCGATCCGCACCTTTGCCTGCACCGGCCTCGACGTGCTGGCGATCGGCCCCTATCGCGTGGAGAAGACCGCCGCATGAGCGAGTCTCCCCGCGCCATCGTATTCGGCCCGCATCCCGACGACATCGAGATCGGGGCCGGCGGCTCCATCGCCAAGCTCTGCGCCGCCGGCTGGCAGGTGCATCTCATCATCATGACCGATGAGGCCGATGCCGGTGCCGCGCGCAAGCGTCGGGAGGAAGCGACCAAGGCCGCCCAGGTCCTGGGGATCGGGCCCGGTCGCGTGCATTTCTGCGGCTTTCCGGACACCCAGCTCTCGCAAACCCCCTCGGGGCAAGCCATTGGGCAGGTGCGCGCGTTGCTGCAGCAGATTGGGTCCTACGACCTGGTGATCGCCAATAGCCGCGCCGACAGCCACACCGATCACAAGACCGCGCACGACATCGCCATCGCAGCGGTCAGAACCTGCCCCATCCTGCTCTATCCGGTGGTCAATTCCCTGATCGAGTCAGAATTCCGCCCACGCATCTTCGTCGATACAACGCCCTTCAGAGACCAGAAGCGCCAGGCCTTGGAGCAGCACGCTTCGCAGTCTTCGCTGGGACGCATCCTCGATCAGGACATGGCCCGGCTTGAGCGCGCGCTGGGCAAGCACACGGATACCGCCTTCGCCGAGGGCTTCGAGCTGCTGATCCAGTATGGCGCGCCCGCACAAGCCGTGCGCACCGCAATCGACCTTAGCGACAGCCCCTTTCATCGCTTCTGGGCCACGATCCTGAACGGCGGCAACAGCCTCTACCACTTCTACGCCACCCCGGTGCTGCGTAACGCGCCCCTGGGCGCGGAAACGGTCAACTACGACACCATTGGCGTGATCAAGCTGAACGACGCCTTCAATCGCTATTGGGTCGGCGCCAACCCCCTGGCAGAGCATCAGTTCCCCGCGCAGGAGCCTGGTGTCGAAAGCCTGCTGGAGAGCCAGACCTGCATCATCAGTGGCGGCGCCACCTCGAACCGCTTCACCGATCGCTATTTCAATCACTTTGAGGGACTGCGTTACGTTGTCGAGCACACCATGCCCGGCTATCGCAAACACCGGATCCACGATCGCGTCGCGCATCTGGACCTCTTTCCCGGCTACCGTGCCAGCGAGCAGGAGAATGACAGGCTTCTGAAGGACCTCGGTCTGCTCACCGTGATGCGTAATCCGGCAGAGCCGACGCACTACCTCATTGGCTGCATGGGCGTGCATTCGCCGGGTTCTTTCGGCGCTTTCCGCGTGCTCTCAGAGCCCGCCTTGATGGCTAATTTCCTGGAGGTCTTGCCTGCCCCGCTCTCCATGCTCGATCCCGACGACATGCGGGGCTTTCAAATCATCGTCGAGCAGGATCTGCCCTGCGAAGAGCACCCGCCGCGCCTGATGGCCGAGTCTCTGCACATTATCAGATAGATAGATGGATCAGGTGGCGATGGCTTCAGCGCCCGCCGCTCCTTTCGGCCGCTCTACCTCGACGGTCGAGTGGCCGATGGCAAAGTCCTCTTCCAGCGTCTTGCGCACGGCCTGAATGGCATCTTCGGGCGCCAGACCCTCGGCCGGTACGATGTGCAAGGTGGCGAAGGTATCGTCATTGCTGATCGACCAGATGTGCAGGTGATGGGCATCGCACACCTCGGGCAGGGTCTTGATGGCCTCCAAGACCTCGTCGCGCTCCAGGTGCTCCGGGGTTCCTTCCAAGAGTATGTGCGTGGCTTGGCGGATCACGCTCCAGGCGCTCTTCAGGATTAGGACGCTCAGCACCAGCGAGAGGATCGGATCGATCGGCGTCCACTCGGTGAAGCGGATGATCAAGGCCGCCCCCACAGCGCCGATGGAGCCCAAGGCGTCGCCCAAGACATGCAACATCGCCGCCTTCATGTTCAGGCTGCCCTTCTCGCCGCGGCTCAAGATCCAGAGCGAAAAGCCATTGGCGACCAATCCGGCCAGCGCCACGAACAGCATGGTGTCGCTTAAGATTTCGATCGGCTGAAAGAAGCGGATGATGGCTTCGACGACAATCCAGATGGTGAGCAGGATCAAGAGCACGCCGTTGGTAAAGGCGGCCAGTACTTCGAAACGGCGATAGCCGAAGGTGCGTTTGGCGTCGCCCGAGCGCCGGCCGAGCCGGATGGCCGCCAAGGCCAGCAGTAAAGCGGCGACATCGGTGAACATGTGCCCGGCATCGGCGATCAACGCCAGCGAGCCGGAGATGAAACCGCCGGCCGCTTCTAGAATCATGAAGGTGAAAGTGATGCCCAGGACCAGGCGGATGCGCTTTTCCGCATCAGCACCCTTTGGCAGGTGGCTGTGCCCGGCGCCGCCGTGACTGTGATCGTGTGCCATGACCTACGCCTTCACCTCATGTCGAGCAGCGATGCGCTGCACTGCCGCCGGTCTTGGTTCCGATATCACCAGATCCTCATAGCCAACCACGCGCAGATGACCACGCAAGCTTTCCAGCAACTCTCCGGGACGCAGCAAGAAGTCCGGGTTGCTGGGCTTGCCGAAACGCTCGTTGCCCAGCGCGAAGGTCTCATAGAGAAAGCCACCGCCAGGCGCGACCAGCCCAATCAAGGCCTCCATCAGAGGGCGATAAAGATAGTTGGCGACCAGCACCCCTTGGTAGGACTGCCCGGCCAGGGGAAAGGGACTGCCGTCCTCTAAATCCGCTTCGATCAAGGTCAGACCCTCACGGCCGTCGAGGTCGCGAATGTTGGAGAGGTCGCGGTCCAGCGCCGTCACCTGATAGCCCAGGTCCAAGAGATAGCGCGTGTGCCGTCCGCTACCGCAGGCCAGGTCCAGAACCGAGCCGCCTTGTGGCAGGCACCAGAGGAAGCGTTGCACCCAGGGCGAGGGCGGTGGTCTGAAACGCTCTGTCACAGGATTTGTCACTCCCTTGCTCTTTCACCAGCAGCGCGCCATTTTAGTGTCATGATCAAGTATGACCTAAAATGCGAGCAGAACCACCGATTCGAGGCCTGGTTCCGCAACAGTGCCAGCTTTGACGAGCAGAGCCGGACCGGCGAGATCGCCTGCCCGGAATGCGGCACGGCAAAGGTCGAAAAGGCGATCATGGCCCCACGCCTGCCAGGCAAGGCAAACGCCAAGCCGCCGGCCACCCTGCGCAAGGAACTGCTGAAGTTACGCGAAGCAGTGGAGCGCGACTGCGACTATGTCGGTCCTCAGTTTGCGGAAGAGGCACGTAAGATCCATTACGGCGAGACCGAAGCGCGCGGCATCTATGGCGAGACCACCAAGGAAGATGCCAAAGAACTGGCCGATGAAGGCGTATCCTTCGCCAGCATCCCTTGGGTGCAGAAAGAGAACGCCTAGACACGAAGCCTAGGCCGGAGACTTGTCGTCACGCTCCAGCCGAAACACCTCTGTCACCTCCTGACGTCCCTTCAGCACGGTGCTGCCGGCCGAGGTCAAGCGGAAGGCCGCCCTGTCGAGGTGCTTCGCCGTCTCACCACTGATCAGGCAGACCACCTCATCGCCCTCCCGGTGCCGGCTGCGGCCCAAAGACTCCAGGCGCTGGGCCGTGTTTACCGTGTCGCCGATCACCGTGTAGTTGACCCGCCCAGCCGGCCCGATGTTGCCGACCATCGCAGTTCCGCTGTGGATGCCGACGCAGAGCTGGATCGTCGATTGGCCCTTGGCCCGACGCAGCCGATTGTTCTCTTCGATGGCATCGACAATGCGCAGGGCAGCCCGACAGGCGTTCATGGCATGATCGGGGTCACTGTCCAGCCCGCCCCAGAAGGCCATGGCGGCATCGCCGATGAACTTGTCGACATTCCCGCCTTCGCCGCGGATGCAATTCGCGAGGATGGTGAAGTGCTCGTTCAAGAGATCCAGCACCGCCTCCGGCGCCATTCTTTCGGCCATCGCGGTAAAGCCGACAATGTCGGTGAAGAGCACGGTCAAGACGCGCTCTTCCGGCTGCAGGGCGCCTGCCTCCTGACGCTGCACCAGGCGCTCAGCCAAGCCCTGCGGCAGGTAGACCTGTAGAGAGCTCAGGCCCTTGACCGCTGAAGCCAAGGCTTGGTTGGCCTCGTTCACCTCTTTGAACAGACTATGTCGCGGTGGGCGACAGGCCTCCAACTCCCAGTCGTTGATGTGGTCTGCAGTCTCTGCCAAGTCATGCAGTGGTCGGCTGATCATGCGGCTCAAGACCAAAGCCAAGAGCACTGCGCCCAGGATCACCATCGCCCCCAGCGCGATCATGCCGCGATTGCGGGTCAGTTCCGAGGCCACGTCCTCCAAGGTGACATAGCTGCCGATGACCCAAGGCTCGGCACCGAAAGATGCTTCACGCTGGAAGAGGAAGACGAAGACCTCCTCACCCACGTTCAACACGCGGGCCTCCAGATCATTGACCAGGTCACGCTCCAAGGCGGGCAGGCGGTCGGGCGACCAGATTTCCGCCAGGATGTGATCGGGAAAGTCGGCCAGAGGCGGCAAGGGCTGGCGATCGCTGAGCCCAGCGTAGCCGGTGCGCATGCTGCCATGCGCCAGGACCTGGTCTTCGCCGTAGAGGATAAAGGGCGTGCCTGAAATCTCATCCTCCAGGCTGTGCAGAAACTCCGAGATGGCGCTCAAGGAAACGCCAGAGATCAGCATGTAGGGGGCACCGTTGGCATCCTCCAGCGGCGTCAGATAGTTGAGGTAACTGGTGTCGCTGGCCTCGGCATAGAAGAGCGGGCCCCAGTGTGGCGCGCCCTCGCGTCGGGCTTCGCGGAGCATGGCGACGAAGCCCAGATCGTCGCTCCAGTCATTCACGCTGTGGGTCTTGGGCTGGCGGTTGCGGAAGGCGCGCACCAGGCGATAGTCGCTGTCGACCAGCGCCAAGGTGGAGACCTGCGGCGAGGCAGCCAGGGCGGCAAAGAGCAGGTCGGCGACCGCCTCCTTCCCCTCTGTCGCAACATCGCGCTCGGCCAGGATCTGCGCGGTGAAGACAGCCTGTGCCTCGACCGGCTGCAGATGAGCGCGCACCTGCTCGACGATGGAGCTATTCACGATCTCCGCCTTCTCGCGGATCAGCTCTTTGGTGATCTCACTCGAGGTCCTGTAGACAAAGGCCAGGACCAGACCGCCCGATACCAGGACAAGCGCCATCGCCACCAAGGTGATGGTCAGCCGGATCGACAGTCCTTCGCCACTACGGAACATGACAGCCTATTGCTCGCTTTCATGAAGCCTGCCTGCCGTAACTGGCCTCTTGCAAGCAAACCAAGTCGAACAGGTGGGGCCGGGATGCCAACGATAAAAGTCAGTGCGCCAGAAGAGAGCACGCTCGGTCTGCCTGCACTCTGGGGGAGCAGGATCGGTGACTGTTACTCGCGAATTTGGCTATAATCAGATATAGAACATACGCACAGGTTGCAATCCATCCAAACATGAGGCAGGCTACTTCGTCACGAGTGAGGGCCATCGGGGTCATACCGGACAGAAGTCCCTGGGGCCAAAGCGTCAAACAGATGACCGAACGTTGGAGAGCAATTCGGACCCATGATATCATCCACGCGCCCCAGCCCACTCTCGCACGCGGTCTTCGCCGTCTTTGCTTGCCTGCTGCTGTCTCTCTTGACCCTATCGCTCAGCGGGACTGTTGCTGAGGCGCGGGACGACAACATCTTGGGGCGTTGCGACGCGGAAACCCGGCGCCCGCAGATTCTCTCGCAAATCGCCCTGCCAGTGCGCAACTGGGTCATGGAGGTCTGCTGGCCACAGGGGCAGTCACTCATGGGGCGCATTCCGGGCAATCCCGGTTTCATCTGGACCGGGCCAGACGGGCAAGCGCCCTTCATCATGACATCCAACCCAAGTTTTTCCGAATCGCTCATTGCATCGGACGGCCACAGCGCTGTGATGAATGACGGGCGCTCTGTTGAGGATTACTACTTCACCAGAGCAAGCGTTCGCCGGCTTGACAAAAAGACAGCCGAGGCTTTTACCAATTTGGCTCGGTTTTCCGCTGCGCAGCATGACTACAAAGGAGCCATTCAACCTGACTCCGTATGGCTTTTGCTGATCGAGAGCAACAGCGGCATACGAACGCCAATGCTGTTCTTGGTCAGCGACGGCGTGCCGCGTCAATTGCTGACCTGTTGGGCCGACTGCAACATCGTCGTTCTGTCCATCATACGTAGCGTGTCTTGAAGCTTGGTAAGGACGTAACAGTCAAAAACGACACCTCAGTTCAGGCTCTTCCTTCCCTCTCTCCTGGGCAAAGGTCTCAGCGCGAGGCATCCGTCAGCACGTACCAATCATCGAAAGAGGTAAAGCGCGGCCAACGGCGCTGATAGCCTTGCTGGGTCAGCAGGTCGAGCAGTTCGTCTCTAAGTGGCGTCGAATTGTGCTCCACAGAGATGAGGCGGATGCGACGCTTGGAGAAGTCGTAAGCCTTCAAGATCTCCAGTTCCGAGCCTTCGGTATCGATGGAGAGGTAGTCGATCTCTTCGGGTGCGTCGAAGGCATCCAGGAGATCGTTCAAGGTGATCGTCTCCACCTCGGCAAAATGCACAGTCTGACGCCGTCCCTTGGCCTCATGGCTATCTTCAGGAACGATCCGCTCCATGCGTGAGAATTCACCGTCAGGAGCGCAGGCAAAGCGCTCGGTCAGGCCGCTCTGAGAGAAGACGCACTTGGTCGAGATATGGCATCCGCGGTTAGCGAAGAGGGCCTGGTGGAATTCCGGGTTCGGCTCGGCAAGGATGCCCCTCCAGCCATAGTCCCGCTCCAAGAGCAAGGAATTGGAGAGCTGACGCCCGTCGGTCGCCCCAAACTCGACGAAAAAGCCCTCCCGCTTGCGCTCACACTCAAACAGCACCCAGAGGTCTTGGAACAGCTGGCTGTGCGATTGCTCCAGGTGAGCCGTAGCGAACTGAAAGAAGGCAAAGAGTTGGGCCTGATCGCCGGGCAGGTCGCGACTGTTTTGGCTGCGTCGCAGGGTCATGAGGACCTGCATCAAAGTGCGTGAGTCGAAACCGTCGCGATTGGCCTTTGTTCCTCGTCGTGCCTTGCTTTGGTTTTTCTTCTTTCGCTCGATCACCTGTCAACGCCTCCCAAATGGGGTATGCCCCAGCCCCTCCATCATCGCCTAGGGCGAACAGAGATCAAGCAAAGGGAACAGCGGATTCAATCTTGGTGCAGAGGTCTTTGTCCCAGGTCGTCTCATAGAGACGCTGCACGCCTCCCGTGGCATGGGCCAGGTTCTCCAACAGCCGTCGCCGAAGGGCCTTATCCTTCAAGATCACCTCTGACCCGCGACTGCGGAACTCAAGAAAGGCCTTGTAGGCTGCGTTGAACCGCTCCGAGGGGTCGGCAATCTCATCGTAGGACTCGTCGATCCAGTCGCCAAAGGTCTGGAACCCGAACGCGCGAATGATGTCCAATGCCTGGTGGTTTCCGAAGAGGATGAAGGGATGACAGTTGGAGAGCGGCTTGAAGGGTTTCTCTGTCACGCGGTAACGGAACTGCGTCATCTCTGATTCCGACACCAGCGAGAAGCCGGAGCGGACGTAGATCTTGGTGTCGAAGTCTAGGCTGCGCGTGATCATCGCCGTCTGATCCAAGGTCTCGCCGACGTCGAAGAGGACCTGCTTCTTCTCCAGAAGCGCAGGCAGGAAGGCCTCACTTTCCTCGGCAACCGGCAGCTCGAGGAACTGTGCAGCAGGCCCACCCTCGCGCCAGACGATCGATCCTTGCGTGGCGGCCAGATTGTCGACCTCCAAGCCACCGAAGGACACAAAGCCCTCGTCCCAAAGGCCGTCCCTCAGCAGGCGCGTGAGCAGGGCGATGCGCCAGGCGCGGGGTTTGAAGTTCAGGCAGACGAACTGCTTCTCGAGAACGCGGTCCTTCAGGAAGCGTCGCCGCTTTTTCTGGAAGACCCGCTCAAGATTGCGCCAGGATTCAGTGAAGTGGCGCCGCACGTAGAAGTCATAGGTCAGAATATGAATCTGATCGGCAACCTGCTGCCGCCTCGACCAGTTCTCGTAATGGGCCACGTGGGTGCGATCTTGGGTGACGTGGATCACCTGTCGGGGATTGATGGAGAGCGCCTGCAGGCTTTCGTGCAGGCGCCGGGCCAGGTCATCCCGGTGGTTTCGGCCTTCGCGCGAATTGTCAAAGATGATGCCGGCTCTGCCCTGTTGCAGAGCCTTGAGCCAGGGCGGCGGCAACAGCTTCAGCACCTCTCCAAGCGGCCGTGGGCCGTCGGCGGCCGTTATCGGCGCCAGAAAGAAACCCCGTACCTCGCCCGAGGCGATGGCCCTTGCCGACACCTCTTCGAAGAGGGGTGCTCCGATCTGGCTGGCAAAGCTCTGCGCCGCACCCCGCTTCCTGACATTCTGCTCCAGGGCGGTGACGTTGAAGGGGGCGATGCGAATCGGCATGGGCGTTTCTTCAGAGACCTCTGTCTCGACGGGTGGCGCCCATCTGCCACAGTCTCTTGCGCCATTCAATCGGCTGCAGTGGCAAGCAGGACATCGACGAGCGCCCTCTCGTCAAAATGCCCTAGCGCCCCTTTAGCATCGGCGGGCGCTTCTCCATGAAGGCAGTCACCGCCTCCAGATGGTCCTCACTGTTATGGCAGACGCCCTGAATCGTCGCGCAGAGATCCAGGAAGTCGCGCAGTTCCATCCGTTGCGCGCTCTTCATCAGCCGCTTGGTATAGCGCAGCGCCTGCGGCGGTTTGGCAGCAATGGTGGCAGCGTACTCGAGCGCGCGCGGCAGCAACGCGTCAGGCTCGGTGACATCAAGCAAGAGCCTCAGTTCCTTCGCTTCTTCGGCCTTCACCACGCGACCGCTAAAGGTGAGGTCGGCCGCCCGCTGATAGCCGATCAAGCGCTGCAGAAACCAGGCACCGCCGTCTCCCGGAATGATGCCCAGACTCACGAAGGTCTCCCCGAAGGCGGCCTTGGTCGAGCCAAAGCGCAGGTCGCACATGCAGGCCAGATCACAGCCAGCACCAATGGCCGGGCCGTTGACCGCGGCGATCACCGGCACCTCACAGCGATCCATCGCCAAGGGGATGTTCTGGATGCCGCGTCGATAGCGCTCTTCGCACTCGGCGACATTGCCGGCAAAGGCGCCGCCGCGATCGCGCATCTCCTTGATGTTGCCGCCTGCCGAGAAGGCCGATCCGGCACCGGTCAGCACCAGGACCGAGACCTCAGGACTGCGGTTCACCCAATCGACTGTCCGGACGATATCATCGATCAGTTGCGATCCGGTCAGCGCGTTGCGCAGATCATCACGCTGGAAGGTGAGGACGGCCACGCGGCCCTCCAAGGTCAGAGTGGAATCCTGGGTCTCGATCGGTGCCGACATAGCGGGCTCTCCCTTTGCTAAGCTCTGTCTGCGAGGATCATGCGGGCATCGGCCAGGTCAAGCCCGTCGTGCCGCACGATCACTGGATTGAGGTCGATCTCGGCGATCTCCGGATGCGCCTCAGCCAATTCGGCCACCGCCATCATCAGGTCGAGCAGCGCCTCCTTGTCCACCGGAAGGGCACCACGAACGCCTTCCAGGATCTTCTTGGAGGCAATCTGCTCCAGCATCTCGGCGGCATCGGCGCGGCTCATCGGCAGGGCACGGAATGCCACGTCCTTTAAGACCTCGACGAAGATGCCACCCAGGCCAAACATCATGACCGGGCCAAAGATCGGATCCTGCACCACGCCCAGGATCACCTCGACGCCGGGCTGGGCCATGGGGGTGGCCAAGACGCCGGCAATGCGGGCCTTGGAATCGTAGGCCTTGGCATTCGCCAGAATCTCCGCGCGAGCGGCAGCGATGGCTTTGGCACCACTGACCTTCAGCTTCACGCCGCCGGCATCCGACTTGTGCAGGATGTCCTCGCTGACGATTTTCATCGCCAGGGGCCGATCGCCAAAGCGCGTCTCAGCAGCAGCCAGGTCAGCCTCGGTCTTGATGAGCAGGCTCTCGGGAATGCCGACGCCATAGTGGGCAAGCAGTCCTTTGGCCTCGTCCTCGTAGAGGGCGCCCCGCCCCTCAAGCTGTGCCTGCGCGATCAGTGCCCTAGCCTCCGGCTTCGGGGTCGCCGGGTTGGTCATCGGATTGGCGGCCAGACGCCGACGCGCCGCGCCATAGCGCACACACTCTGCCGCACAGCGGATCGCATTTTCCGGCCAGATGAAGAGCGGCACACCGGCCTGACGCAGGACCGTCAAGGGTTCCGGCTTGTTGGTGGCATAGAGGCTCTGCACGATGACCGGCTTGCCGCTGGCCTTGGCCAGCGCACCGATCTTCGCCGAGGTCTCGACTTCCGCCTGGCTTAAGGACTCGGCAAAGCGCACCGCATAGCCGCCAAACATGCCGACGATCATCAAGAGATCAACAGCGGGATCGGCCAGGAGGACGCGGGCACAGTCGGCGAAGACCGCCGGATTGTCGTCGGTGCCACCGGCCACATCGACGGGGTTCTGCAGAGAGGCCTGGGCCGGTAGCAGAGCGCTCAGCGCAGCACGCGTCTCCTCGCTGAGGTCGGCCAGCTTCATTCCCGCCTCGACCAGTCCATCGGTGGTGATGGTTCCGTGCCCGCCCGAATCGGCCAGGACGGCAACGCGGTCGCCCTTGGCCGGCGGCAGTAGGCTCAAACCCTCGGCGACGCTCAAGATCTTGTCGGACTGCTCGACCACAGTGACGCCGGCCTGGCGCAGCAGGTCACGAGTCAAGGCGAAGGAACCGGCGAGCGAGCCGGTGTGCGAGCTGGCCGAGGCCTGTCCGGCCTCGGTCCGGCCGGACTTGTAGACCACGACCGGCTTCTTCTGCGTCACCTCGCGGGCCACATCCAGAAAGCGGCGCCCGTTCTTGAAACCCTCGACATAGAGCACCGGCACCGCCGTCTCGGGATCTTCGCCGAAGTACTCCAGATACTCGTTGAAGCGCACATCCAGCTGATTGCCCACACCGATGTAGGTGGAAAAGCCAAGCTGGCGGCGGCGCTGTGCCTCGGTGATGAGGGAGAGCATCATGTTGCCGGATTGGGAGACGATACCGATGTTGCCGGGCTCGGCATCCTTCACGCCGACCAGGTTCATGCGGCGGTGCAGGTTGAAGACGCCGTTGGTGTTCGGGCCGATCAGGCGCACATTCTGTTCCCGCGCGACCGCCAGCACCTCGGCCTCCAGGGCCTTGCCGGCCGGGCCCGCTTCGCCGAAACCGGCAGCCAGAACGACCGCGCCCTTGATCCCCTTGGCACCGCAGTCTTTCAGGATCTTCGGCAGGGTCTTGGCCGGGGTGCAGATGAGGGCCAGATCGATTACGCCCGGCACCGCGGCGACAGAGGGATAGGCCTTGAGGCCCAGGACCTCGGGCGCCTTCGGGTTGATCGGATAGATGGGCTCTTCGAAGCCATCGCTCAGGAGCTGCTTGATCGCCTGATAGCCACGCTTGGTCGGATCGTTGGACGCACCAATGACGGCGATCGCGCGGGGATTGAGGATCGCATGCAGCGGGCTCTGGGCGGCGGCGGGCTGCGCTAAGGGCTGTGACATGGGTTTGCTCTTTCTCTTGAAGGGGGTTAGCGGCCGCGGAAGACCGGCTCGCGCTTTTCGGCGAAGGCGTCGACGCCTTCCTGCCAGTCCTCGGTCACCATGCAGGCCCGCAAGGCCTCCAGCTCGGTGATGAGGCGCGTCTCCATGCTGCGGCCCGGATCGTTCAGATGCTCCTTGGCGAAGCTAAGAGAGAGGGGTGCTTTCTTGGCCAGGGTCTCGGCAAAGGACTGGACCTCCGCATCGAAGGTCTCGTCCTCGAAGCAGCGAAGCGCCAGCCCCATGGCTTCGGCCTCACGTCCATTGATGCGCCGGCCGGTCATGATCAGTTCGCGTGCCTTGGCCAAACCGACCAGGCGCGGCAGCAGACCGGAAACGCCGCCACCGACGAAGGTGCCGATGGAGACCTCCGGCAGCCACAGCAGGGCGCGCTCCTTCATCAGAACGAAGTCGGAGGAAATCGCCATCTCGGCACCAGCACCAGCGGCATAACCGTTGACGGCGGCGATGACTGGCTTGGAGGCGTTCTGGATCGCCTTGCAGACCTCGTTGCCCAGCACCAGGTACTCGCGCTGCTGATGCGGGCTGCGCTGACCCTTGCCGTGCTCTTTCAGATCGGCGCCGACGCAGAACGCGCGACCCTCGCCGGTCAGAACCAGCACACGCACGGCCTCGTCGGCCTCGGCAAGGGCGATGGCCTGCAGCACCTCGCGGTAGAAGGTCTCCACCACGGCATTCAGGCGGTGCGGTCGGTTAAAGCGGATCTCGGCGCGCCCATCGCTCTGCCGATAGATCAGGGTCTCAAAGCTGTTCTGCTGGCTCATGGCCGGTTCCTCTCCTGCGTCATCATGACGATAGAGGGGAGGTAGCGACGGCCAGTCGGAGGGTCCAATGCCAAGCCGGACCCGGTCAGTGCCGATCCGGCATAGACTCCCTAGTGGGGTGTGACCTCGTCCTGCACGGCCTGCCAGACCTTCGTCGCCAGGTGGTTCTTTCGCTCGCTGGCCCAATAGAGGCGGATGCCGAGGCTCAGCGTCCAGCTCTCGTCTCCGGCCGGGGTCAAGCGCCGCGCAAGATCCTCCTCGCTGATGGCACCCTCCGGCAGCCAGGCCAGGCCTTGGCCATCGATCGCCATGGCCTTCAGGGATTCGGCAATGCTGTTCTCGACCGCGGGAATCAAATGGACGGCTTCCGGCATCTGCGCCAGGTGCAGCTCGATGGCGCGCTCCAGGAAGGTCCCGCCGCCATAGGTGAGATAGGGCAGGGGTGCATCCAGTGATCCCGGCAAGCCATAGCGTGCCCCGCCCGTCTCCAAGCGCTCAGCATAGGGCCGCAAGCGCTCGGTTCCCAGCGAGAGATGCGGGAAGCGTCTGGCGTCCAGCACCAGGGGGATCTGCGGGTGATAGAAGGTGATCAGGAAATCGGTCTCGCCGGCCAGCATGGTCTGGATGCCGTCATGCACGCTCTCGTTCACCAGCTTGGCCGGAAAGGCGCCCAGCAGGGCCTTCATCCGACCCAGCAGGCGCGGCACCACGCCGAGCGCCAGGACATGGGGTGCAGCCAGCAGAATGCCCTCTCCCGATCCAGAGGTCTGGCGCAGGTCGCGGCGCAAGCGGTGAACGTCGCGCACCAAATCGGCTGCAGCCTCTCGGAACTGCCGGCCGGCCGGCGTCAGCTCCGGCGGATGGGAGCTGCGGTCGACCAGGTCGGTCCCAACCCAATGCTCAAGCGCGCGGATGCGACGCCCGAAGGCCGGCTGGGTGACGTTGCGCGCCTCGGCCGCCTTGGAGAAGCCGCCCAGCTCCGCCAAAGCCAGAAAGTCCTCGAGCCACTTCAGTTCCAAGACACTCACCTCCGCTGCAAGTGAAAGGAGACCTGGCCTTTCCGGATCGGTCAAGTGCCGCAGCAAAGGCTTGTCAGATCGCGCAAAATTGTCCCGACGTGGCTTTTACCTTGGACGCTCCTTGGCTTTGCTCTAGGCCAAAGGTCGGTATTGTTTTCGCAGGGAGAGACCTGCGATCACTGCCCCGTAGGCATTCACCCAGCGGAGAGGACAGTCCTAATGAAGCAATCGCTACTCGCCATCGCAGCAGCCGCATTTCTGGTTGCAGGGTCCGGAATGATGGGCGCGAGCGCCGTTCATGCCCAAGACGCCATCGAGATCGACGGGCTGACCGGCGATCCGGCAGCGGGCGAGAAGATCTATAAGCGCTGTGCGGCCTGCCACAGCCTGGAAGAAGGCAAGAACAAGGTGGGTCCCACGCTCTATGGGATCATCAATGCCGAGGCGGGCCAGGTTCCCGGCTACAAGTACTCCAAAGCCAACCTGGAATCGGGCCTCACCTGGACCCCTCAGATCATGTTCGAGTATCTTGAGAATCCGCGGAAGTATATGAAGGGCACGAAGATGGCCTTTCCGGGCCTGAAGAAGCCGCAGCAGCGCGTCGACGTGATCGCCTACATCGCTGCCAACGGTGGCACGGCCGCGGAGTAACCGCGCGCGGCCAGAGCGCAAGCCGCCCTGGCCGCAGCCTCCTCTAGCCGTGCGTTCTTGATTTCCCCGGATCGTAGACCGGCATCGCGACCACCGTCGCAGCCGTCTCGATGCCCTCGCCCTTGAGGGTGAGCCTGGTCCCTGGGGCCGCGGCCGAGGGCGCCACATGCGCCAGGGCCAGAGACTTCTGCAGGCGGTGCGAATAGCCAGGGCTGTTCACCACACCGACCTCTGCGCCATCTAAGGAAAGAGTCTCGCCGCCGGCGACCATGTCGTCGTGGTCGATGTCGAGGCAGACGTTCAGTAGCCTCTCCTTGCCCTTGGCCGCCATCAGCGCATCGTGGCCACGAAAACCGGCCTTGCTCTTGCTGACGGTGAAGCCCAGCCCGACCTCCCAGGGCGTATGCTCTGTGGTCATGTCGTAGCCGTAGAACAGCAGGCCGGCCTCGATCCGAACCTTGTCCAAGGCGGTGAAGGAGCAGGGCATGACACCCGCGGCCGCTAGCTTGTCCCAGATCTCTCCCACCACCGCGGCATCGGCGAAGACCTCATAGCCGCGCTCGCCGGAATAGCCGGTGCGCGAGATGCGGCAGGGCAGGCCAAAAAGTTTGGCCGCTGTGTGGTGGAAGTAGGGGAGCGGCGCCAGGTCGACATCCGTGTTGGCGTTCAACACCTCCAGTGCCTTGGGGCCCTGCACCGAGACGTCGTGGAGATCGTCGGTGAAGGAGACGGTGGCATCGCGACCGGCGGCCGAGGCCTTCAGCAGGTCCATGGTGTCGCCGGATCCATGCACGATCATCCACTCCCCGCCGCCGTTGTTGGAGACGATGGCGTCGTCGGCGATGGTGCCCTGATCGGTCAGCACGCAGAGATAGGCCGCCTGTCCGGCCCCGACGCGGCTCAAGTCCCGCGTCGTCAGATGGTCCAGCACGGCCTGCGCCTCCGGCCCCCGCACAAAGACCTTCTTCAGTGGCGACATGTCGAACATGCCGACGGCCTCGCGCACGGCGTCATGCTCGGCCTTGGGGTCGCTGTTGTAGGTCCAGGCCGTGCCCATACCGTTCCAATCCTCCAGGCCGGAGCCCAGGGCGCGGTGGCGCCCGGCCAGGGCCGAGGTGCGGCTCAATTCTTCGGTCATCTCTCTTCTCCCAATCAGTACCAGGCGTCCTCGACGCCGGCTTTGCGATCCTTGACGAAGTCCTCTAGTTGCGCGGCAATCCCGGCATCCATCGCCGGCGGCTCATAGGCAGCCAGCATCTCTTTCCAGCGCCGATTGGCGCGCTCGGCAGCGGTCAGGCTGCCCTGCTCGGCCCAGGTCTCGTAGGGGCCGGTGTCGGGCAGCAGGGACTCGTAGTTGGCCTCGGCGTAGTGGCGTAAGGTGTGGCGGGTCGAGAGGAAGTTCTGGCCGGGGCCGGCCTCGGCATAGCTCTCGGGCGAGAGCGACTCTTCGCTCACCGCCATGCCCTGCACCATCCGCAGGAGGGCGCCACAGTTGTCCAGATCCAGGATGAACTTTTCGTAGGAGAGGGTCAGCCCGCCCTCGAGCCAGCCGGCGGCGTGCCAGACCTGGTTGGCGCCGCTCATCACCGTCGCCCACATGGCGTTCGCGCTGTCCTGCATGGCCTGCCCGTCGGGCGTGTTGGCCGCGGTGATCTGCCCGCCGCCGGAGCGGACTGGCACACCCAGCCGCCGACCCAGCTGCGCCAAGGCGAAGGTCACCAGGTTGGCCTCCGGCGTGCCGAAGGTGAGCGCCCCGCTGCGCAGGTTCATGGTCGAGTGGAAGGAGCCGAAGACCACGGGTGAGCCGGGCCGCACCAGCTGCGCCAGCGCGATCCCGGCCATGGCCTCGGCCAGGGTTTGCGCTGCGATTGCCGCCGGGGTCACCGGACCCATGGCGCCGCCGAAGATGGCCGGCGAGATGCAGACGCATTGATTGGCCGCGGCATAGACGCGGAGCGATCCCGACATGGTCTCGTCGAAGACCAGGGGCGAGTTCACATTGATGTTGCCTTGCATGACGGCCTGGCGTTCCAGCGCCTCCGCCCCGAAGACGATGCGCGCCATCGCGATCGAGTCCTCGGCCCGCTCCGGCGCCGTCACCCCGCCCATGAAGGGCTTGTCGGAGAGGGTCAGATGCGCCTGGACCATGTCCAAGTGGCGCTTGTTCACGGGGACATCGACCGGCTCGCAGACCGTGCCACCGGAGTGATGCAGATAGGGCGTCTGATAGGCGAGCCGCACGAAGTTGCGGAAATCCTCCAGGCTGGCATAGCGGCGCCCGCGGTCGAGATCGCTGACGAAGGGCGAGCCATAGCCCGGCATCAGCACCAGAGAGTCGCCGCCCAGGCTGACCGACTTCGCCGGATTGCGGGCATGCAGGGTGAAGTGCTGAGGCGCCGTGGCGCAGAGCGCGCGGGCCAGGCCGGCCTCGAAGCGCACACGCTCGCCCTCGATCTTGGCGCCGGCCTCGCGGAACAAAGCCAAGGCGATGGGGTCGCCACGGAACTCCATCCCGACCGTTTCCAGCAGCCAGTCGGCCTGGGCCTCCATGCGGGCCAGCGCCGTCTCCTCCAGGAGCTCATAGGCCGGGATCAGGCGTCGGGCCGGCGCAACGGCCTTCGCCGCCTGTTCCGTCCGGCGCGCGCGTCGCCCTCGAGCGGGACGGCTGCGAGCGGCTCGCGATGTTGAACGCGGCTCCATCACCTCTAAGGTCACCTCAGCGCTCTCCTCCAAGCCATCGCCCGCTTCGGGGCTACTCTCACCTTAGCCACGATAGCGGAATGGCACTGCTGGAGAAGCGAAAGTTATTGCGCTCAGCGTCTAAAGAGATGATACGCTAAGATTCATGCCCTTCCGACACTACGAGGCGCTCCGGACTTTTACTCTTGTGGCCGAGCATCAAAGCCTGGCGCAGGCGGCCGAGGTCTTGCCTCTGACCAAGGGGGCGCTCAGCCACCAGATCCGCGGGCTGGAGACGGCCTTAGGCTTTGCCCTCTTTGAGCGGCACGCGCGCGGGCTGCGGCTCACCGCCAAGGGGCGCGATCTGCTGGCCACGGCTGGTGAGGCCTTTACCCGGATCGAGCAGAAGACGGCGGCGCTCAGCACCCGGGCAGCGCCCACCTTAACCATCGGCACCACGACCTACTTCGCCTCGCGCTGGCTCTCCTCCCGCCTGATGGGCTTCATGAGCCGCCATCCGGAGATCCGCCTGCGCATCCAACCGATGATCCAGCTCTTGGATTTTCGCGGCGAGGGCGTCGACCTGGCGATCCGCTGGGGCGACGGCCTCTGGCGCGACTGCGTGATCGAGCCCTTGTTCCCCTGCCCAGCCTTCCCCACCGGCAATGCGGCTGCCTGGGCCGCGGTCGAGCGCCTGGGTGAGACCGCGGCCTTCGCCGCCTTCGACCTGCTGCGCGACCGCGAGGGCAGCAGCGCCTGGGCCGACTGGTACCGCCGGGCCGGCCTGCCGCCGCGTCCGGAGAGCCAGAGCCTGATCATCCCCGACCCCAATGTGCGCGTGCAGGCCGTGCTGGACGGCCAGGGCATCGCCTTGAACGACGATCTCGTCGCGCCCGAGCTGACGCAAGGTCAGCTCCACCGCCTGAGCCAGGTCGCCCTGGAGACCTACGGCTACTGGCTCGCCTACGCCCCCGCCGCCGCCGAGAAAGCCGAGGTTCAGGCCTTTGTAGAATGGATAAAGGCGCAGTGATCGGTTAAGAGCGGAGACACCTTAGCCCCCGTCCTCCAGATCGGAATTCCCAGAGATGAGCAGAAAGATCCTGGTCTTCGCCGGCAGCGCGCGTCGTGACTCGGTCAACAAGAAGCTGGCCGCAGTCCTGGCCAAAGAGGCCAGCGCCGCCGGCGCCGCGGTCACCCTGATCGACCTCGCCAATTTCGAGGCCCCGCTCTACCACGGCGACCTGGAGGCCGCAGAGGGCCTGCCCGAGCCCATCCGCCGCTTCAAGGCTCTGCTCGCCAGCCACGAGGCCCTGATCGTGGTCACCCCGGAGTACAACGGCCACCTCCCCCCTCTGCTGGTCAACACCCTGGCCTGGGCATCCCGCCCTGAGGACGGCATCCCCGGCACCACTCTCTTCCACGGCAAACCCGCCGCCATCGCCGCCGCCTCCCCCGGCCGCCTCGGCGGCGTCCGCGTCCTCCCCCGCCTCCGCGACTTCCTGGCGGAGCTCGGCGCCGTGACCGTGCCCGGCTTCATGACCCTGCCGGGGGCCATGCAGGCCTTTGACGAGGCTGGTGGTCTGGTGGACGAGGGAGCGCAGAAGATGGCGCGGGATCTGGTGGGGCGGGTTGTGAAGTGAAGCAAGAGGGCAAGTTGAGTTCCTTGTGATCGGACAGGCAGCCTGTCCCCCCAATTGGTCGTGCATCCATTGTTTGCGTCTTGGTGCGAGAATTGCAGGATAAGAGTTGCACAGCACAACAATGTCAGGCATTGTTGAACGAGTAGATCTGATCAAGCGTTTATCTGCCTTGGTACAGTGATAACTTCACTAAAAAGAATGAGGTCATCGAATACAAACTAGGCAGATGTATAGAAGTTTTTCTAGTAGAGCTAGGATTGGAAAGTCGGCGACATGAATCCTTATCTAAAGAACGCAATTCTGTCTATGGACGCCTACAATCGTGGTTATAATGCGTCGATCAATACGTTACCTAGTAACTTAGGTGCATCCATTGGTGACGCACGGATAGTCAACACTTCATCACTCGCTTTCAAAAACAATGCCGACCGAAGCGAGGGGTTCTATGCCCTCGCATACGATACCACGGGCGATGGAAATGCAAACATCATCGCCTACCGGGGGACGGACTATCCAAAGCCACTCAACGAGAGATTTAGAGACCCCGTCAATGGTTGGACTCTGGGTGGGGGTGATCTGTCAAGCACACAGGGTCAGCTCGCTGTCGCGTTCTACCAAAGAACTGTGGGACCTGGGAATTGGCTAACCTCTGATGTCACCTTGACCGGACACTCGCTCGGCGGAGGATTGGCCGGGTTTGTCGGAGCACTCTACAACAAAGAAGTCTACACGTATGATACGATGACATTCGAGTTGGCGGCATCCAAGGCAACCAACTATGTTATTGAATACGTAGACTCTCAAGGCAGAACGGGGTCACTGGTCGCATCGCCTGCTGGCTTTGCGAATTTCAGCACGTTCTATCCTGATTACACGCTTCTTAGCTGGGAGTATCAGAACCCGGAGTACGTGTCTTTCGTATACGGCGGGAACTCTCCCATCCAACCAGACTATAGCAGAATGCGTGGCCTCTATGTGAACGGCGAAGCTCTAGAAGGACTATTGGGAAGAGGCAATGAAGGTATTTATGATCCGCCAATTAGCGCTTTGGATGGGATTGACCTTCTTCCGGACAAGGGTTTCACAGCAGAAGCGATAGCGAGGCATTCTCAATCAACGCTAGTTATTCTGTTGTTTAGCGAAGAACTGCCAGATCTGACGAAGTGGAGTGCCGCAACCAAGTTCTTCTGGCCAGTCATGTATGATGATGATTTCGCCCAGTCAATTGGAATGACGAGCAATGCAGTGTCGGGTCAACTGCAGCTCCAAGGTCAGTATGCGGACATACTCCGGACGATCATCGCCTACTCCGCGATTGACGAAGGCGAAGACAGCACCGACGCCCGGCCTTTCGGTGACACCGGAATCCGGGCCCTTTACAGCGACGCGAATGATCTGGGCGCTGCGCTCGAATCGTCTGGAAGCGGAAGCTTGATCGAGACCTTCGCCAAGGATCTGAGCGAGGTTTTTGTTCGCTACGCCGGGCAATTGGCTCTGGGGAAGGTGTTGCAGAGTGATGAGAGCTTTGCGGACGCCATAGACGGCGTTCTGACGCACTCCGAGTTCCGCGATCTGCTCACCATTGACCTCTCGGAGGCAACTTGGAACCCGCTCATGACAAAGATCGGCATGAGCGCCTCTGAGATGGGTGCCTTCGATCAAACGGTGCGGGCCGATCTGGTGAAGTCTCTCGTCACCGCTTTCGGTGAGCCCCTAACCGCTGTGCAGGCGCATATGGAGGACCTCTGGGACACGCGGAAGTTCATCGACATCGAGGAGGTCATGCTTGCGACCGCTGGTACATCTCGACCGATTAGATATGATGATGCCCAACAGGGAACACCTCCATCGCTCTTCCTTGGCACCGAGCAATCGGACAACGTTAACATTAGCTCAAGCTTCAGCAACGCGATTGCACTCACCGGCGACGGCGAGGACCGGGTCAGAGTTAACTCTGACATTGTCAAGAATGTGATGATCGATGGTGGCGAGGGTGCTGACACTATCACGTTTACCGGAGATTTTTGGGACGGCAACAGCCTTGATCTGCGTGGAGGCAAGAATGTTGCGACTTGGGAAGGTGGGTTGGTACGCTATAATCAAGACGACATCGTCAATGATCAGGAGCAATCTGGTTCGGCAACGCCAAGAAGCGCTTCGCTGACATGGCACGAGTCCGGCGCTGTGCACTTTGATGACATAGAGAAATTTGAGTTCCGATCACATGATTTCGTTGTCTACACAGACGGGCCATCAAACAGATCTTTCGACAGTGACGCGTTTTTTGGCCCTGACTTCTTCGGCAGGAACATTCTGCAAGGATCAGCGACCCTAATTGACTATAGTGCATATGGTAGAAGCCTCAGTTTTGACCTCCAAGGCGTGCGTAGCTCGTCCTCCTCGAGTGAAGCAATCGGAAGCGCATCGCTAAATAGTGGATCCAAGGCTGATCAGCTTAACGACATCCGTGGTGTTTTTGGAACAAATAATGGTGACATTTACTATATAACCCCAAGCGGAAGCCATATCACTACTGATGTGTATTCAGGAACAGGTGATGATGTCGTCTATGGCCGTCCCGTCGTAAATTATTTTTACACAGGTGGAACTGATCTGCTGACCACGGGCGAAAGCACACATGAGTACTACGTCGACCTCCTTGCTGGGGGACCAGCGATTTGGGTGCCAGGGCATCTTTCCGCTGCGGCTGTAGATATCGACGTGATCAATGTGAACCTCATCAGCGAATCATCCAGCACTCAACGTTTCAGCTACGACCTTAGCGTGGATGTCGGAACTTTGGGGCAAATTCAAATAACGGACTTCCGAGCACAAACAAATCTGTACACGGGTGAGACGACCGTGACCTATGCACCCTATGCGCAGGTCGGTTCACAAACAGGTTGGTACTATAACCTGCGGACTGATTTCCAAGATTTTGAGGTGTACGAATACAACTCTTTCAAGACTGTACTCGGAAGTGCTGAAGCGGAGGTTTTTCGCGCGTCCAAGTACCTGGGAAGCTCATCTGTCTATCGCGCTCACAACGGGGACGACGTCTTCTACGGTAAAGCGATCAGTGAGATCTTCTATGGGGGCGCTGGCGATGACATCGCTTATGGCCGCGATGGCGACGATGAGCTCTATGGCGGACTGGAAGGGGACTCACTTTACGGAGGGCTGGGCAACGACATCCTGTCGGGGGGAGAAGGCGATGACCATCAGTTCGGGGGCTCTGGTGATGACCACTACATTGCTTCCGGGGGTCGAGACATCATCGACGACACCGGAGGATTAGACTCCATCTATTTCGGCCATCTATCGAGTCCCAAAGATCTTCTTTTCACCAAGCAAGGCTCTGACCTGGTCGTAGCGGAAAAGCACGGTACCAGCGTCACCATCATCAAGGACATGGCTGTTGAGTACATCGTGTTTGCAAATGACCTTGCGCTCAACCTCAATGATTTTGAGGACTGGCTCGCCGCAGGCGAGGACTTGATCCTGGAGGGGAGCGACAAGGCTGACAGCATCGGTGGAAACAACGGCTCGAATCTAATCTATGGCAGAGACGGAGCCGACATCCTGAACGGCGGCCCTAAGGGCGATCAGCTGTTTGGTGGGAAAGACCTGGATACGGCAAGTTACGAAGATGCACCCACTGCTGTCACAGCGAACCTTCACGATCCCAGCGTCAACTCAGGAGAGGCGCAGGGCGATGGCTATGACTCGATCGAAGGCCTTATTGGGTCACGCTTCGACGATAAGCTCTGGGGCAATCATCATGAGAACGAAATTCACGGCGGAGATGGTGACGACCAGTTATGGGGTGGCCTAGGATACTTGATAGTCAATCCGATCGACGATGTTTACTGGGAGGGTGTTAGCCCTGACTTCTTTGACGGCGGTGACGGCACCGATCGGGTTTCCTACACTGACGCCTGGTCCAAGATCACGCTCGACCTCATCTTCGGTGCAAACAATCGCGGTGAGGCGGAAGGCGACAGCTTCACCTCGGTCGAGCAGTTCCAAGGATCCCCATACGACGACAAACTGCGCGGCGATCACGATGACAATCCGATCTGGGGGTTCCACGGGAACGACCAGATCTGGGGGCGCAACGGCGACGACCGGCTGTTCGGCCAAAAGGGTGACGATGTGCTGCGTGGCGGCAAGGGTGCCGACCGGCTGGTCGGCGATCTGGGTAACGACACCGCCGACTACACAGGCGCCGGCGAAGCGGTCACTGCAAACCTAACTGATCCGACGCAGAACACTGGCGATGCGGCGGGCGACAGCTACGTTTCGATCGAGAACCTCATCGGCTCTATCTTCAGCGATACGCTGATCGGCGACGCCAATGATAACGACCTGCTGGGCGGAGATGGCAACGATCTGCTGTCAGGCGGGCTGGGTGCGGATTTCCTGGACGGCGGTGCCGGGCGAGACACGGCGGACCACAGCGGTTCTGCAACGGGCCTCAAGGTCAACCTGAGCGATCCAACGCAGAACAACGGCGAGGCAGCCGGGGACAGCTACAACAGCATCGACAACCTCCGAGGCTCCAGCTTCGACGACCTGCTCTACGGCGACCAGCGGAGCAACAAGCTGAGCGGTGGCGACGGCAATGACAGCCTCTTCGGAGGTAAGGGCGCCGACAAGTTGGAAGGCGGCGATGGTCTGGACCGGGCCGCTTACACCAAGGCCTTGGAGCGTGTGGTCGTAGACATGACGAACAGCGCTCGCAATCAGGGTGAAGCCGAGGGCGACAGCTATCGCGACATCGAGAATCTCTACGGCTCTGCCTACGATGATGTGCTGAGAGGCGACAACGAAGACAATGCCATCTGGGGCTTTCGAGGTGATGATGTCATTTGGGGCCGCAATGGCGACGACCGCCTCTTCGGGCAAGATGGCGACGACCTATTGAGAGGTGGGGCCGGTGAGGACGTCAAGACCGGCGGCGCGGGCAACGACATCTTCGAGATCATGGCCAGTGACCTGGGCAAGGGTATCGATACCTTTACCGACTTCGAGAAGGGCGCAGACAAGGTCGATCTCAGCGACATCCTCGACGGCGTCTTTGAGCAGGGCGTCGATCGTATGTCGGACTTCATCCGCCTAGAGGATTACAGCGGTGACACGCACCTCTCAATCGATCAGGATGGAGGCGGCGACAGCTTTGTTCAGATGGCAATCATCCAGGGCGTGTCCTGGACCAGTGTCGCCGGCTTCATCAACAATGACGCCATCATCGAAGACGGCATCATCTGACGTTGTTTAGGGGAGCGTCCCCCCCCTACTCCACCACCTCCGGCTCGCGAGTCTCCTCATCGCCGCTGTCCCGCGGACCGCCGTCCCGCGGGCCGCCGTCCTTCGGCCCGCTGCCCTTCCTGGCGCTCGGGCCCGGCAGGGCCTTGATGGTTTCCGGGTAGGTGAAGACGGGGAGGTCGTCTTCGATGTCGACGCGGACCACGCCGCCCTTGGTGAGGCGGCCGAAGAGGAGTTCTTCGGCGAGCGCCTGCTTGATGTGCTCTTGGATCACGCGGGCCAGCGGCCTGGCACCCATGATCGGGTCGTAGCCGCGCTTGGCGAGCCACTTGCGGGCGGCCTCTGAGAGCTCGATGGTGACCTTGCGGTCGGCGAGCTGGGCCTCGAGCTGGAGGACGAACTTGTCGACCACCTGGGCGATGATCTCCGGCGTCAGGTGACGGAAGGGGACGATCGCGTCCAGACGGTTGCGGAACTCCGGCGTGAAGGTGCGGGTGATTGCCTCTTCGCTGTCGCCGGTCCTGAGCTCCCGCGAGAAGCCGATCGCGGGCTTGGCAAGTTCTGCCGCACCGGCGTTCGTGGTCATGATCAGGATGACGTTGCGGAAATCGACCTGCTTGCCGTTGTGGTCGGTCAGCTTGCCGTAGTCCATCACCTGCAGCAGCACGTTGAAGAGGTCGGGATGCGCCTTTTCGATCTCGTCCAGCAGCAGGACAGAGTGGGGGTGTTGGTCGATGGCGTCGGTCAGCAAGCCGCCCTGATCGAAGCCGACATAGCCCGGGGGCGCACCGATGAGGCGCGAGACCGAGTGCCGCTCCATATACTCCGACATGTCGAAGCGAGTCAGGTGAATGCCCAGAGAGTTGGCGAGCTGGCGCGCGACCTCGGTCTTGCCGACACCAGTGGGGCCGGAGAAGAGGTAACAGCCGATCGGCTTCTCGCCCTCGCGCAGACCGGCGCGGGAGAGCTTGATCGCCGAGGAGAGCGCCTGGATCGCCTGGTCCTGGCCGAAGACCATGGACATCAGATCGCGCTCCAGGTTCTGCAGGGACTGCTTGTCGTCCTGGCTCACCTGCTTGGGCGGGATGCGCGCCATCTTGGCGACCACGGCCTCCACGTCCTTGGAGCTGAGCGACTTCTTGCGCCGGTTCTCGGGCAGCAGCTGCTGCGAGGCGCCGGCCTCGTCGATCACGTCGATGGCCTTGTCCGGCAGCTTGCGGTCGTGCATGTAGCGCGCCGAGAGCTCGACCGCGGTGCGGATCGCCTCTTGGGTGAAGCGCACGCCGTGGTGCTCTTCGTAATAGGGCTTGAGGCCGCGCAGGATCTTGACCGCGTCGTCTACGCTGGGCTCGGTCACGTCGATCTTCTGGAAGCGCCGCACCAGGGCGCGGTCCTTCTCGAAGTAGTTCCGATATTCCTTGTAGGTGGTGGAGCCGATGCAGCGCAGGGTTCCGGCCTGCAAGGCGGGCTTCAGCAGGTTGGAGGCGTCCATGGCCCCGCCTGAGGTGGCGCCGGCACCGATCACGGTGTGGATCTCGTCGATGAAGAGCACGCCGTGCGGCTGCTCCTCCAGCTCTTTCACCACGGCCTTCAGGCGCTCTTCGAAGTCACCGCGATAGCGCGTGCCGGCCAGCAGAGAGCCCATGTCGAGCGCGAAGATGGTGGCCTCGGCCAGCACGTCGGGGACCTCGCCCTCGACGATCTTGCGGGCCAGGCCCTCGGCAATCGCGGTCTTGCCGACACCGGGGTCGCCGACGAAGAGGGGATTGTTCTTGGTGCGCCGGCAGAGCACCTGAATGGTGCGGTCGATCTCGGAATCGCGGCCGATCAGGGGATCAATGCGGCCTTCCAAGGCCTTGTTGTTGAGGTCGACGCAGTAGGAATCGAGCGCCTCGCGCCCCTTCTTCACCAGCTTTTCGGGCTGGGCGTCCTTGTCGGCGCCGCCGACCGGGCGCTCCTCCTCCAGGCCCTTCACCTTGGCGATGCCGTGGCTGATGTAGTTGACGGCGTCCAGGCGGCTCATCTCCTGCTCCTGCAGGAAATAGACGGCATGGCTCTCGCGCTCGGAGAAGAGGGCGACCAGGACGTTGGCGCCGGTCACCTCTTCCCGGCCGGAGGACTGCACGTGGATGGCAGCCCGCTGCAGCACGCGCTGAAAGCCGGCAGTGGGCTTGGCGTCGCCGGCCGAGCGGCTGATCAGGTTGGAGAGGTCGTTGTCGATATAGTCGATGAGCTGGCTGCGCAGCCGCTCCAGATCGACGCCGCAGGCCTTCAGGACCGCAACGGCGTCCTGATCCTCGCTCAGCGCCAACAGCAGATGCTCCAGGGTGGCGTATTCATGGCGCCGCTCGTTGGCATAGCCAAGCGCGCGGTGGAGGGTCTGCTCCAGGTTGTTGGAGAGCATAAGGCTACTCCTTCTCCAGGGTGAGCTGCAGCGGGTGCTGGTGTTTGCGTGCGTAGTCGATCACTTGGGTTACTTTGGTCTCCGCAACCTCATATGTGAAGACCCCACAGACACCGACGCCGCGTTGATGGACATGCAGCATGATGCTGGTGGCCTCCGAACGGTTCTTGCTGAAAAAGCGCTCCAGGACGTGAACCACGAACTCCATGGGGGTGTAGTCGTCGTTCAGCATCAAGACTTTGTACATAGAGGGTTTTTTGGTCTTGGCACGGGTGTCGATCATGACCCCGCTGTCGTCGTCGCCACGACCCGGCCCCGTGGGACCGCCGGGATCATCCGGCCCGCCCTCATCGGGTCCGCCAGCCAAAAAGGGCACAAGCGGCCGCCAAGCGGTCTGATCCGCCGCGGGCTCCGTCATATCAGCTTGTATCCTCATCCGGCCTTGCATCTCGCTATCCCTCTTTCTCCTTTTCGCCTCCGAGCACTTGGCTCTTCCTGTCTTTGCGCGTGGCGCAATGCCGCGGCTTCTCGACGTCAGAGCCCGCATCGTTAGGGCACCGGACCATGATATCGGCTTTCTCAGGGTACGGGGTTCAGAGCCTGCCGAAGTTAGGGTCCAGTCCCGCGATGTCTATGATTGGGAGCCTTCACCAGCGTCGAGTCAAGAGCCGGCCAAAGATTTCGGACGAAAGCTCCACATGCTCAGATGAAATGAGAGGGGTTCGGGAGAGATGCAAGAGGCAAGGGCGAGAGAGACGGCCGACTGGCCCGCGATCATCGCCATTCTGGTCGGCATCTCCGCCTTCGGCCTGGCCTTGGGTCTGACCTATCCGCTGGTCTCTCTGCTGTTGGCCGGACGCGGCATTAGCGACGGCGTGATCGGTCTCAATGCCGCAGCCATGTTCGTCGGTCAGGCGGCTGCGACCCTGACCCTGCCTTGGTTCTCGGCCTGGATTCAGCCGGCCAGGCTGATCGTCGTCGGCCTCTTGATCGCGGCCTTGAGCGTGCTCTGCCTGGCCGCGACGGAGAACCTGACGATCTGGTTTCTGGCCCGCTTCACCCTGGGTTTTGGGGTCAATCAAGTCTTCGTGCTGGGCGAGGTCTGGCTGAACGTCGCCTGCCCGGATCGCCTGCGCGGCCGTGTCGCCTCTGCCTATGAATCGAGCCTGGCCGGCGGTTTCGCGCTGGGCCCTCTGGGTATTCCTCTCTTCGGCGAGCAGCATGGCCTGGCGCTGGCGATCGGCGCGCTTTTCCTGGCCATGGCGGCCTTCGTCTTCGGCCTGCTGTCGCGCCGCTCTGCCATGGTCTTCGAGGCCGCACCCAAGGGCGCGCTCTGGAATTTTGCCCGCACGGCACCAATCCTGGTCGCCCTGGTCGCGACCTTCGCCTTCTTCGACGCCACCGCGCTCTCGGTCCTGCCGGTCTACCTCTTGGGCGAGGGCATGTCGGCGGGTGGTGCGGCGCTCGCCGTCACCGTGCTGCACCTGGGCATGATCGCAGCCCAGCCGCCGCTCGGCTATGCGCTGGACCGCCTGCCGCGCTTTGCCGTGGCCGCTGTGGCCTGCTTTGCCTCGGCGATCGGCATGACCCTGATCGGGATCCTGCCGGGCGATGGCTGGATGATCTGGGTGGTGCTGCCGATCCTGGGCGGCCTGGCGCTGGGCCTCTACACCTGTGCGCTCACCCTCTTGGGTCAGCACTATCACGGCGGTCGGTTGATGGCCGGCAGTGCCGCCTTCGGGCTGGCCTATGCCATCGGCGGGGCCTTGGGTCCGCTGATCGGCGGCGGGATCATGGAGCATGCCGGCCCCGGTTTCATGCCCTATGTGTTCACACTCTCTTTCCTGCTGCTCGGCCTCTGGCTGCTGGCACGCGTGACCCGTCCGCGCTAAAGCCTCCGATCGTCAATTCTCAATTGGAGATCAGCGATGAGCGCGCGTCCTACTGTCGGTTTCCTCGGCGTCGGCCTGATGGGCTGGGGCATGGCCAAGAACGTGGTGGAGAAGGGCTTTCCCCTGCTGGTCATGGCCCACCGCAAGCGCGAGGCGGTCGAAGACCTGGTCGGTCGCGGCGCCGAAGAGGTCCGGAGCCTGAAGGACATGGCGGCGCGGGCCGACATCGTGGTGCTCTGCGTTACTGGCTCACCCCAGGTCGAAGCCTGCATCGAGGGACTGCTGGAGGGCGCCAGGCCGGGTCTCACCATCATCGACTGCTCGACCTCGGAGCCGGCCGTGACCGAACGCCTGGCGGCCGAGCTGGCGGCGCGGGAGATCACCTTCGTCGATGCCCCGCTCTCCAAGACCCCGGCGCATGCCTGGGAGGGTGATCTCAGCACCTACATCAGCGGCCCCGAGGATCTGGTCGCGCGTCTGCGCCCGCTGCTGGAGACCTGGGCCAGCACCATCATCCCGGTCGGCGGGCCCATCGGCTCCGCGCTCTCGCTCAAGCTGATCAACAACCTGGTCGCGATCGGCTATGCCGCGCTCTGGTCGGAATGCTACGCCATGGTGCGCAAGGTCGGGGTCAAGCCCGACGTCTTCCGCCAGATCATTTCCTCCAGCGGGCTCAACTGCAACAATTTCCAGACCTTCTCCAAGTACATCTGCGAGGGCGATCCCAACGCGCATCGCTTCAGCCTGTCCAACTGCCTGAAAGACCTGACCTATTACAACCGCATCGCCAACGAAGCGGGGGCCGCCACCCTGATGTCGGACGGCGCGCTGCAGACCTTGAAGCTGGCAAACGCCATGGGATTCGGGGAGCGCTACACCGGCGAGCTTGCCGACGTGGTGGCGCGGCTCAACGGGCAGCCGGAAGGGCCTGCCAGCGACTGACCGGCTTTGAGCGGGGCCAGAGTTGCGCTAAACTGGCCAGGATCAATCCTGGAAGCAACCAATGCGGCGTCTGTTTGATCTTGTCCACGCACTGTTCTCTGCGCTGCTTCTGGCAGCGGTCGTTAGCACGGCAGCCAATGCCCAGCATCGGAACTCGCTGGAGGAGCACTACGTTTGGGAGCGGATCAAATCGCACAAGATTGATCGCTTGGCCTGCCCGCGCGGCACCCTGGCCATCGGCCTGACCTACTTGAAGGGCAAGACCCTCGACAGCCTGCACTTCATCTGTAAAGAGCCGATCTACGCCCGCACGGTCTTCCTGACCTGGAGCGCCCAGACCCCGACTCTCTATGCCAGTGTGGGCGGCCAAGGCGGCAAGACCGGGCAGTACAACCTCGATTGCCCGGAAGGGATGGCCATTTCCGGGCTGCGCGGGGTCAACAAGAACTGGGGTGAACATTGGCTGATGCTCTCGATCAGCATCGAGTGTGCGCAGATCATCCAGAAGAACCCCTGGGCGATTGCCAAGAAGCAGGGGGTGAACCCGCGCGCGACGCAAGCGACCCGCACCTACATCTTCGCCGGGGACGACATAGACAACTATAATTCGGCGGGGCCCTTCATCATCACGCGGGATCCAAACAAGTCCTCCTTCCTCTTCGAGTGTCGCTCGACACCACTGGCCCTGCTTGAGGTCAGACTGGCCGAGTGGAAGCTCTTCATGGGGGGCTTGACCGACGTGGTGCACGGCATCCGCTGGCGCTGTTTCTAGACTCGCTCTCCGCGAACCCGGGCAGAACGAAGGATGTGGAAGAGCCCGCCCAAGGCCAGCAACAGAGAGACTGCATACAGGCCGAGGTAGACCTGGGGCGTCAGCGCCGAATCGTCCGGCAACTGCTCGGCCAGAGCCCGGGTCTCATAGATCAGGGCCAGGTTCGCCAGGATCAGGGCCAGGGGCAGGCAAAGGATCACGATCTTGACGATGCGTGACCCCAAGGCATCGCCACGATCCAACCAGAGCGGCGCGATGACCGCGATATGCGCGCTATCCATGACCTCACCATCGGCGTCGCGCTTGGCCGAAAGGCGCGTCAGCGCCGCCCGCAGGCTGGCCAAGCGGGCATAGCTGTTGGCGAGGATCACATAGGCCAGGGCCAAGGCTACGGGGAAGAGCAGAACGATCTGGCCTAAGCCCACCGGCAGGTCGCCGATCGGGGTACCAAGCCGGTCGAAGCTGGCGATGCGACTGAGCTGCCGCTCCAGCACGGTCAGTTGCTCTGCCGTGTCGACAAGACCGCGCTCCAGCCGTTGGATCTCCGTCTCGACCAGAGGCACCTCTGCATTCACCTTTTGCCGGATCTCCCGCAGGCCTTGGTCGTAGGCTTGAAGGTCCTTGCTGAAATAGCCACGAATGCGGTTGAAATCCCGACTGTCGAAGGGGCGCCCGGTGACCCAATTGGGTTCTCCCTCGACCAGCCAGCCACAGGCGCGCGTGACCAGCGGCGTCAGTGGCTCGATCTGGAGGCGCTCAGCAACGGACAAGCGAGCCACCGCGTTGGATACCCGCGAATCCTGATTGCGGAAGTTGTCACAAACCTGGCAGGCGATATGCGCCACCCCCTCTTTCCATGCGCAGAAGCGGTAGCCGAAGCTGTTCAGCAAACGGTTGGATCTGATCGCCTCCTCGGGCGGAGCAGGACGGCGGCCTTTGGCCCAGGCAGCCAGCTCCTCGTTAGGGCTGCTGCGATAGTAGCCGCGCATGCGATCCAGCTCTTCGCCGTGCGCGCGCGCCTCCTCTGCCAGCTTGTTATAGTAGCCGAGGGCCCGGTGCCGATTGGCGAACTCCCGGAGATTTTCCTGCTGAGAACCCAGAGTCTCCAGATCACCCTCTAGCGCCGCCAACTCAACAGCCGCTGCCTGCTTGGCGATGGCCAGTTGCTCTTCACGCTGCTGCAGATTGGCCAACTGATCGCGAAAGGTCAGGAAAGGCACGACGATAATGGCGAAGAGCGCCAGGCCCACAACGATCAGACCATAGAGGCTTCGGCGAAATGAGCGGAGCTGTGCCCCATAGAGCCCGTAGACCCGGCTCAGTTCCTCTTTGACCAGTTCAAGATCTGCCATTGCCTTCGACCTCGCTAATCTCAGACTCTATGAGCAGGGCCGAGGACGCAAGAAGAGAGATGTTAACCTTCTTCTTCGCGACTCTGTTCTGCCTCAAAGATATCTTTGACCATGGGCCGCGACTTCCATGGCGGCTCAGGCGGCTGATAGCCCGCGCGCGGTGCATAAACCGAGGCCTCCTCATCGGCCAGCTTGGGGATATAGCGCGGGCAATTCGGAAAAATGTGGTCGACCGCGACACGGATCAGGCGTTTGGCACCGGGCAAGCCGGCAATTGCAGCCTCGCTCTCGTCGATCTCGGCCCGGCCGTTGATGCGCAGACGGGCCGAGCCCTCGTGCAGGCTGCCGTCGAAGCGGATGAAGAGAAGTCCGACCTGCGGGTTCACCAGGATGTTGCCCAGGCTGCGGTACATGCGGTTGCCGTCATAGTCGGGCCAAACCAGGGTGGTCTCGTCGAGCACGCGTATGAAGCCCGGCTCCCCGCCCTTGAAGGAGCAGTCCGTGCTCTCCGGACTGGATGTGGCAAGGAAGAAGAAGGGCGAGGCCGCGATGAAGCCCCTGTCGGCCTCGGTGAAGTGCCGGCGCATGCGATGCGCCTCCAGGCGATCCGGCACCGCCCGTCCCTCATAGCGATCTTGCAGGCTGCGCATGCCGGCGTGGAAAAACTCCATGTCTTTTCGGTCCCTCTGGCTCCGCGGTGATGGCGCAGTCTAGCACCTCCATTCCTCGGGTCAGGTCCCTTGCTGAGAGCACCAGAATTTCTCCCTTGATTGGCACCAAGCGAGGGTTGAGGGTACCGCCTGGGAGGAAACCGGAGACGATGCGCTGCTTGCCACTTCATAAGGATTTTGCGGTCGAGGTGCTGGATCAAGACCTCGGGACCCTGGTGCAGTCCGAACGCTATCGTGATCTCCGCCTGCTCTTTGAGACCCATTCCCTGCTGGTCTTCCGAAACCAGACGCTGAGCGAGGCCCAGCATCGCGTCCTGGCTGAATGCTTCGGTCCCATAGAAGACCTGCGTGATGCCGCAGAGGGCGAGGCGCCCGAGCGGCCGATCATCTCCAATGTCGCGACCGCGGGTACTTTGGTGCAGGACGCCACCCTGCAGCGGCTGGACATCGAGGCCAATGCCTATTGGCATACGGACAGCAGCTTTCTGCCCATGCCCTCGATCTCGAACATCCTGGTCGCCTGCGCCTTGCCCTCCAGCGGCGGCGAGACCGAGTTCGTCTCGACTCGTGTCGGTTGGTCAAGGCTACCGCAGCGGCTAAAGGCACGGATTGAAGACAAGATCCTGCTGCATCGCTTCGCCAACTCCAGAAGTCTGATCGATCCCGTACTTGGCAGGCTGGAGACCTACACCCGCTATCCGGACACGCCCTGGCGCACTCTCTGGCTGAACCCCGTCAACGGCACCCCTTCCCTCTACATGGGTGCCCACGCCGCAGCCATCGTCGGGATGAGCGATGTGGCCGGCCAAGCACTGATTGCCGAGGTGAGCGAGGCGATCACCAGGCCAGAGGCGATCTACAGTCATCGCTGGCGTCTGGGTGATGTCCTGATCTGGGACCAGCGCGCCATCCTTCACAGAGGCCGCCCCTGGCCCTATGAGGAAGAGCGCACCTTGGCAAGCTTCGTCTCTAGCGCCAGGGAGAGCGACGGCATCGCCAGTGTGCGACCGTGAGACAAGATAAAGAGGAGGAGCGGCATGGCCTGGATGATCGTCAGCAACGATAACGAGAAGGGTCCTGATATCCGCGCCGATGTGGCGGTGATGGATGCGCACTGGCGCTATGAGCTGGCCAATCGGCACGTCATCCTGGCGGCCGGAAGCCTGCGCGAGGACGACGGGGTCACCAAGAACGGCAGCCTGCTGATCCTGGACGTCGAGACCCGCGCGGAGGCGCAGGCCTTTTTCGAGAAGGACCCGGCAACCCAGGCCGGTCTGCGCGGCGAGACCTCGATCCGCTACCTCAATGCAGCCATCCTGAACTGCGAAGAGCAGGCATGAAGGATCGCAGTTTCCTGCTCGGTGTCGCCCAGATGGGCCCCATCCAGAAGCACGACAGCCGCGAGGCTGTGGTGCAACGCCTCTTGGGGCTCTTGGAGGAAGCGCGATCGCGCGGCTGCAGGTTCCTGGTCTTCCCGGAACTGGCGCTGACGACCTTCTTTCCACGCTGGGTCTATGAGCCGGGCGCGCCGGAGCTGGAGGCTTTCTTCGAAAGCGCTATGCCCAACGCCGACACTCTGCCGCTCTTCGAAGCAGCGGCGGCCGCCGAGATCGGCTTCTACCTGGGTTACGCCGAGCGCGCCGGTAGCAAGCGCTTCAACAGCGCGATCCTGGTCGACGGCGGCGGCCATATCGTCGGCAAGTACCGCAAGATCCACCTGCCCGGCCACGCCGAGCCCGACCCCAGCCGCAAGGGCGAGCATCTGGAGAAGCGCTACTTCCATGTCGGCGACCTGGGCTTTCCCGTCTATCGGCTGGGGAGAGCCAAGATCGGCATGGCGATCTGCAACGATCGTCGCTGGCCGGAGACCTATCGCGTCATGGGCCTGCAGGGCGCCGAGCTGATCGCGCTGGGCTACAACACACCAACCGGTCTGGGCGAGCCCTATCAGGCAGCGGCTCTGGCCAACTTTCACAATGCCCTTAGCCTTCAGGCCGGCGCTTATCAAAACGCCTGCTGGGTCGCCGCCGCCGCCAAATGCGGCACCGAAGAGGGCTTCGACATGATCGGGCAGTCGATGATCGTCGCACCGAGCGGAGAGATCGTAGCCCAGGCGGCAAGCCTGGAGGACGAGGTCATCACCGCGCGCTGTGACCTGGAGATCGCCGCCTATGCCAAGCAGGAGATCTTTAACTTCGCCCGCCATCGCCGCCCCGAGGCCTATGGCCTGATCACAGAGCGGACCGGCGCCGGCGCGATGGTGCAGCCGGACCGACGTCAAGCAGGATTGGAAGAATGACCAGAACCGTCTTTATCAACGGCCGCTATTGCCCGCCGGAGGAGGCCCAGGTCTCCATCTTCGACCGCGGTCTCCTCTTTGCCGACGCCATCTATGAGGTCGCCGGCGTGATCGACGGCAAGCTGATGGACTTCGCCGCCCATATGCAGCGCCTGGATCGCTCTCTGGGCGAGATGGGCATACCCAGCCCCATGAGCCATCAAGAGATCCTGGAAATGATGCGCGAGCTCGTGCGTCTGAACAGTGTCGAAGAGGGCCTGGTCTATATGCAGATCACCCGCGGCAGCGACGGCGACCGTGAGTTCCTGCCAAGCCCAGGCATGCAGCCCACGGTCTTTGCTTTCACCCAAGAAACGCCTGGGGAGATGCGTCAGGAGTTTCGTGAGGGCCTGGCGATGGCCACAGCCCCCGACATTCGCTGGGCGCGCCGCGACATCAAGACCGTCGGCCTGATGGGCAGCGTTTTCGCCAAGCGGCAGGCCAAGGCTGCGGGGGGCGCCGAGGTGCTGATGCATCAGGATGGCTATGTAACCGAGGGCGGCGCCACCAGCTTCTACATCGTAGTCGGCGGCAGGGTGATCACCCGCCCGCTCTCGAACGACATCCTGCACGGCTGCACCCGCAAGGCGCTCTTGGCGCTGATCCGGCAGGGCGATGTTGGTTTGGAAGAGCGACTTTTCACTGTCGATGAAGCGCTGAAGGCCGATGAGGCCTTCATTACCGGTGCCTCCACCTATGTGACGCCGGTTGTCAGGATTGACGGCAAAGATGTGGGGAACGGCAAGCCGGGCCCGGTAACCCGTCGCCTGCAGGAGATCTATCTGGAAGTGGCACGACGCGAGGCGCTCTGACGCCCCGATACGGTGTCGGAGCGGCCGCGCCCTCTTCACGAACTGGGTATCGCCAAGGCCGGGCTCCGCTGTGCCCGGCCGCTGATCACCGCTTCGTGCTTTTGTTACAGTTTTGTTGCAGATTCATTACGGATCCGTTACGGCTTGCTTGAGAGGCGACCTGGACGCCTCTGGCAACCGCATGCCGCCGGGCGGGCTCCGCGGGAGATGAGCCCACCGAAACAAGGCTGCGTGGTCACAACAAGACCTAGGAATGGGAAGAGGGGGCGCAAAGGTGCAGCTTCCGTTGATGTTGATTCACTTGGCCGGGGCAACTTTCCTGCTGCTCTACTCGGTCAGGATGGTTCGTACCGGGATCGAACGTGCCTCAGGTCCCAAGCTGCGCACCCTCTTGATCGACCACCGTGGCGGTCGGGTCGCCAATGCCGGCATCGGCTTCTGTTTGGCCGTTCTGATGCAGAGCTCGACGGCAGCCGCGCTGATCACGGTTGGCTTCATTGCCGCGAAGCTCTTTACGCCTGCCGGTGGTCTCGCCCTCTTGCTGGGTGCGGATCTGGGTTCGGCCGTGGTGGTGCAGATCCTCTCCTTTCGGCTGGACTGGTTGATCCCGCTGCTGCTGGTCGGCGGCGGTCTGCTCTTCCTCAAGTTCGAGAAGCGCGGCGCCAAACAGCTGGGGCGCATCCTGCTGGGCCTGGCGCTCATCCTGCTGTCACTCAGGCTGATCGGCGAGGCCACGGCCCCCTTGCGGGATAGCCCGGCTCTGCCGCTCATCGTCGGCTTTCTGGAGGGACAGAGCGTCACCGCCTTTCTCTTGGGCGCCCTTCTGGCCTTCGCGCTGCATTCCAGCGTCGCAACCATTCTCTTGATCCTGGCCTTCCTTCAGCAGGCGCTGATCCCGCTGGGGGTCGCCATCCCGCTGGTCCTCGGCGCCAATGTTGGCGGCGCGCTCTTGGCCGTGTGGCTGTCACGCAGCTCCGGCAGGACCGCCAGACGCGCACCGGCCGGCAATCTGCTCCTGAAGACTCTGGTGGCCTTGGCCCTGCTCTCGAGTGGCGAGGCCTTGGTTGGCGCGCTCAGCCTCTTTACCGAGAACCCGGGCCTGCAGCTCATCTGGCTCCACCTGGCGCTCAATGCCCTGGTCCTGATCCTGGGGCTGCCATTGGTCACCCTGGTCGAGCGGGCCATGGTGGTGGTCCTGCCGGACGAGACGCCGGGCGCAAACGGTCAGGGCCAACCCGGTCTGACATCGACCGCCCTGGACGAGCGAGCCCTCGATACGCCACGGCTGGCACTCACCAACGTCACCCGCGAGGTCCTGCGCATGGCAGAAGTGGTCGAGGTCATGACCCGTCCGACCATGGAGCTCTATGAGACTGGCGAGCAGGAAGAGATCCAGCGGATCGTCGCCTTGGATCAAGAGGTCAACGCCCGCTTCGAGGCCCTGAAAGGCTATGTCGCCCAGCTCACGCGGCGCGAGCTGAGCGAAGGAGATCAGCAGCGCAGCCTGGAACTGATGGACTTTGCCATCAACCTGGAGAGCGCAGGAGATATCGTCTCCAAGCGCCTCTTGAGCCAGGCGAAGAAGATGAACAGCAACGATCTCAGCTTCTCGCGCGAAGGCTGGTACGAACTGCGCGGCATGCACGATCGCCTGATGATCAACCTGCAACTGGCCATCAATGTGCTGATCACCGATTCCCCGGAGGCCGCGCGCAAGCTGGTCGAACAGAAGGATCGCATGCGCCACCTGGAGCGCAACAGCCGCAATGAGCACTTGAACCGTCTGCGGCGCGGCATCGGCAGCTCAGAGGGCAGCAGCAATGTCCACCTGGAGACATTGAGAGCTTTCAAAGAGGTCAATGCCCTCTTCGCCTCGATCGGACAGAGCGTCCTGCAACGCCACGGCCAGCTACGCGCCAGCCGTCTGGTTGAGACCAAGGAGGGCCCGCAGCCGACACACTAAGCTGGGCGCGTTTTTATGCACTTTCCCGACAGGGACTTTGCAGGACCGACCCTTGCTACTCGGCTGCCGATCTGCGCTGCAGCGGCGCTGCGATCGCCACGGGCTCGACGAAGCCCTCGTCCTCGTCCCTGTCCTGCGGAAACCAGCCGACGAGGCCATGGCGCTGATAGCCGATCAGGCGTCTCAAGTCGTCGGGCAGGCCGGCCGCAACCTCCTGTGGGATCGCCAGGTACATGTTCTCTTCCTGGCGCAGCCAACCCAGGCTGTAGGTGTTGATCAGCGCCATGCGCGGCCGGTCGGTCCTGTTGGCGCCGCCGCCGTGAAAGGTGTTGCCCAAATAGAAGAGGGCAGAGCCGGCCGGCATTACGGCCTGTGCGACAGGATCGTCGGCGGTCGGATTGCGCCCGGTCGGCCAGAGGTGACTGCCCGGCACGACTGAGGTCGGGCCGTTCTCTGCCGTGAAGTCGGTCAAGGCCCAGAGCGCTGAGATCTGCAGCTCGACACCGGGAATCTCGATGGAATAGCAATGCGCGTCACGGTGCAGCTGCTGCGCCGACTCGCCTGGCCAGATCTCGATCGCCGTTGCCGACCCGATCCGATAGTTGATGCAGTGAGACAGCAAACAGGCGTCCGAAAGCGCCAGGGTGGTCGCCTCTGTGAAGAGCGGCGCACAAGAGGGCGCGCGGGCCAGAACCGAACTCAGCCGCAAGGTGCGATAGCCGTTGAAGTCGTCCATAAACTGGTCGCCTTCGGCGTCGAAGTGCGGGCGGAACTCCTCGGCAATGGTCTGACAGAGGGTTGGATCGATGACGTTGTGCAGGATCACGGCGCCATCGCGCTGAAGGCTCTCCAGCAGAGCTGCCGGATCGGCCGGGGCGTCGAAGCGATCGATAGAAAACATGTCGAGAAGAGAGCCAAGCGGCAAGAGAGGTGTCAAGTCTCCCTTGGGTCTGCCAAGATCAGCCCAGGGAAGGCCTTGTCGCGCACGAGGTTCTGGTCTGGGAGGGGAGAGATGTCGGAGACCCTGAGGCCCCTACCGATCGGGCTTCTGCTGCTGTCGGCTACCATCTATGGCCTGGTCTTTCCCCTGAACCGTCTGGCAGGTGATGCCGGGGCCAGCCACTTCGGGCATGCTTTCTGGCAAACCTTGATCGGCGGTCTGGCACTCTATCTTCTCGCAAGCCTCAAGGGCGACAGAGTCCCCTTTCGCTGGACTTACTTGCGTGCCTATCTGGTGGTGGGCGCAACCGGCTTCGGCCTTCCGCTGGCCTTGATCACCATGGTGAGCCCGCATCTGCCGACCGCCCTGGTCTCGCTGGCCTTCGCCTTGGCACCGGCCACGACCTATCTCTTCTCGGTCCTCTGTCGCCTGGAGCGCTTCTCGACCTTCGGTCTGCTCGGCATCGCGCTAGGTTTCGCCGGAGTCCTGATCGTGTTGGCACCCGAGCAGGGCGAGTCTGGCCCCTCTTATGATATCGTCTGGTTCCTGCTGACCCTGATCATCCCAGCGCTCTTCGCGATCACCAATCTCTCGGCCGTTCTGCTGCGACCGCCTGGGGCCTCCTCTGTTGCGATGGGCGCCGGATATCTGCTGGGAGCGGCACTCTCGATCTCGCCCTTGATGCTGGTAACCGGTCAGTCCTATCTGCCGACCAGTCCGACCCTGCTTTGGGTCACCTTTGCCGTCGCCGGGGTGCTTGCGGCCCAAATCATTCTCTTTGCCGTGATCATCAATCGCTACGGCCCGACCTTTTTCTCGCAGTTCAACTACTTCGTCGTCCTGTCCGCGATCGGCTGGGGCTGGATCTTCTTCAACGAGGCAGCAGGGCTTGCGACCTGGCTCGCCCTGGCCCTCATGGCCCTTGGCGTCCTGATCGCGGGGCTGAGAGACCGTGGAGGCAAAGAACAATCCGGCTGAAATCGCGATTGCGCGTGCCCTTGAGCTGCTTGATCACGCACTATTCTGAGGGTTGGACAGCTAAACCGCATTCACAGGGCGCAGTCTTTTCTGCATTAATCGCAACATCACAGAGGAATCGGTTACCATTCCGCATCGGAACCGCGCGCGTGCTACGTTCGGATAGTGGAGTGGGTCCAGTCTTACGCGAAGATATGTCGGTCTGATCGCGTTTCTATGCTGGGCAGTACAGTCTCGAGGGGAGATCGGGCTTATGTCAGAGATTGTCATTACTCTACCGACTGATGCGTCGGCAGAGGAGATTGCGCGGGTGCGCGCGGCCTTTCCCGATGCGGCCTTCGAGACGCCCGAGGCTGCATCGACGACGCCTGCCGTCTCGTTCGAAGATCAAGTGGCGGCCGCAGTAGCAGGAGCTCAGAACTTCCCTCAGAAGATCTCTGAGGCTTGGGTGGCAGCCGGCGGGTTCGAGCTCTTGCTGTGGCTCGCCGTCGCACTCTGTGCCGGCTATGCGATCGAGCAGGCAATTCGCACCCTCGTGCTGGACCGCTTCACGAAATCCACAGGCAGTGAGCCAACTGCGCTGTTCCGCAAGCGATTTCCACGCGCCTTCGTCTGGCTTCTGACCCGAATCGCCGGCTTGGTGATCTTTGCCGTGGCAGCAATGCTGATCGGCCGTGCCTTGCCGCTGTCGGGGGATGAGGCGCGGATCTTCGGGCGCGGGCTGCTGTCGGCAGTGATCTTCGGCCGCGTTCTCTTTCTCTTCTTCGAACTCAATGCAGCGCCAAAGGCGCCGGAACGACGGCTCATTAACTTCACCGATTCCGAGGCAGCACGCGTTGCCCGCGAAGGCACGATCATCGCGGTCTTGGCGGCCGTTTTGGGCAGCATACGCGCAGGCTTCGATGCCGCCGCTGGGATCGGCGTGGAGGCAGCACTTGCGCGCGCGATCCTGGCCCTGATCCTGGGCTTGGTCACCATCCGCTTCTTCCTGGCGATCCGGGCACCGATGCGCAGCATGATGCTGCGCCGTGCTGCGGCCACCGACCACCCTGACCGCCTCTTCACGCGGTTGGGAAACAATATCGCCTGGGTCTATGTCACCATCGTCGCCCTGGATATGACGGTAAAGACCTTGGGTGCGCTGGGCGTACTCGGCCCTGCAGCCGCTTCAGGGGCCGGCGCTTCGGTCTTCCTGCTGGTGACGGCCCCCCTGATCGTGGCTGGCCTGGGTGCCTATGCATCGGAACTGGATGAGGAAGAACGCAAGCCCATGCTGCTGGGTGGACTGGCCTTGGCCGAAGGCATCGTGGTCTTGGCGACCGCTATCCTCTTGATGAAGGCCTGGGGCATCAATCCCTTCGTGCAGCCGGAAGGCGGTGGCCTGATCGCGCTGCTACCGGCCGTGATCAAGACGGCGGCGATCGTGATCGTCGGTCTGGCGCTCTGGCGTGCGGTGACGGCCGTCCTCGGCGAGAAGAAGAAGGAAGGCGAAGACGAGGGCGTCGACGACAGCCACAGCGAGGCCGGCGGGACCGGCGATCGCATCGCCACGATCCTGCCCATCCTGCGCGGTTTCGCCTTGGCCTTGATCGTCCTGACTACGGCGATTACGGCCCTTTCGGCCCTTGGCGTCGACGTGGCGCCGCTGATTGCCTCAGCGGGTATCCTGGGGCTCGCCATCGGCTTTGGGGCGCAGACCCTGGTGACCGATGTCATCAGCGGCATGTTCTATCTCTACGAGGATGCGCTTCGCCTGGGTGAATACATCGAGACCGAAAACGGCGGAGGAACGGTCGAGAAGATCTCTCTCAGGTCCGCGACCCTGCGTCACCCGCGCGGTGCCTTGATCACGGTGCCCTTCTCGAAGATGGGAACGATCCGGAACAACAGCCGCGATTGGGTGGTGATGAAGTTCTCTTTCCGGGTTCCCGCCGACACCGATGTCGAGCAGGTGCGCAAGATCATCAAGAAGGTCGGTGCGCAGATGAATGACGATCCGGAGTTGGAGGGCAAGATCCTCTCGCCGCTGAAGTCGCAGGGCGCGGTGGGCATCACTGGCCGCAGCTTCGAGATCGGCTGTAAGTTCATGTGCCTTCCCGGAGAGCAGTTCTCCATCCGCCGCAAGGCCTTCGTCCTGCTGCAGCGAGGCTTGAAGGATAACGGCATTCAGCTCGCAGGCCAGGATCTGGATCTGTCGAGCTTCGGCGCACCACCGGCGACCACGCCATAGCCGAAACCAAACCTACTGAAGGAGCCAAGACCATGCGCATTCCGACCTCCATACTCGCGATCGCCGTGCTCGCCCTGACACCCTTTGCGGCGCTGGCGGAGAGCGGGGTTATCACGCTTGAGAGCGCCCATTCCGCGAAGGAGACGAAGCAGCGGCTCGAGGCGGGTGTTGAGGGGCGCGGGCTAAAAGTCTTCGGCAGTCTCAATCACGCTGAGGCAGCGGCAGAGTACGACCAGTCAATGCCCTATTCGACGGTGGTCGTGTTCGGCAATCCAAAGGCCGGCACGCCGAACTTCCTTGCAGCACCCACGCTCGCCATCGACTTGCCGCTGAAAGCCCTGATCTGGGAGGACGCGGATGGGAACGTCTTTCTCACCTACAACTCCGCGGCCTACATTCACGGCGAACTCTTCGAGCGCCACGGCCGAGACTACAAAGAGGAGAACACAAAGCGGCTGGAAGGCGCTCTGGCGACCATCATGCAAGAAGCTGCCGGCAATTGAATCGCTGAGTGAGAAGTGGCGCGCTTGTTCGAACAGAGTTCAAACTTCTTTTTGAAACGCAGGGACGCCACTCCTGAAGGAGTGGCGCGCCCGGGAAGATTCGAACTCCCAACCTCCTGATCCGTAGTCAGACGCTCTATCCAATTGAGCTACGGGCGCAACCGCCTGCTGGGAGGCTCGAAGAGCAGTCCCTTGGGCTAAGGGCGCGGAACCTAGCGAAAGCGGAGGGGGGGTGCAAGGGCCTTTCTTGCCTCCTGCTATGCATTTTCAGGTGATGCGCCAGAGCCACGCTTTGACACGTGTTGGCGAATCACCCTTCCCTTAGGCACACTGTGGCGCTAGGGAGACTTAGGTCACGGAGGAAGCGGGCTTCCGGGCCGGTTTCCAGGAATCAGTCTATCCCGAATGTTCTGAGGGGCGGTCGGAAGTGGTGAGCCATGCAGCTTAGGCAGAATAAGAAAATTGGCCCAGCAGCCGCCCTTGCGGGGCTGCTTCTGGCACTCGTTGGCTGCCAGTCAATCGACAGCGTCGTGCTACCAAGTGGATCGCCCGGCGCGACCGCGCCTGGGGTGCAACTGGGCACCACCAACTTCACTGTGCCCGGTGTGACACAATTCCCCTCGACCGGCACCGCCGTCGGCGACCGCGTCGATGAACTGCGCGACGAGTTGGAAGCACTGCAAAGCAAGGTGCGTCAGGAAAACGCCTCCCTGCAGGCCATCCGCACTGCGATTCGCGCCAACGCCGGCGCCTACAACCAGACCGTGGCCGGCATCAACAGCCGCCTGCAGGTCGGCACCACGCCCGGCAATCCCAACATGGTGGAGGCCTGGAATCAGGCCCGCGGTCAGCTTGACCAGGTCAACACCGACTCCTCCGGCCTCACCACCCTCTTGAACGAGGTCTCGGCCTCCTCGGCCATGTCCGGCTTCCTGCTGGAGGCCACGCAGGCGACCTTCGCCGTGCGCGGCGCCGTCGATGCCGACCATCAGCAACTGGCAGTCCTGCAGGACGAGACCAGCCAGACCGCGGTCACCATCGATCGGCTGCTGAACGAGCTGACCACGGACGTCGCCCGCACCGCCAACTTTGTCGCCACCGAAAGCAACAACATGCGTGCGCTCTCGGTTGCGGTGGACAATGGCCAGTTCATCGGCTCCAGCCTGGCCTCGCTCTCCTCCGGTGTCCCGGCCCCGGCACCCTTTGGCGGCGGCCAGAGCCTGGTTGGCACCCGCGAGCCCTTGGTCGTGATCCGCTTCGACCGGCCCAATGTCGACTACGACGCCGTGCTCTATTCGGCCGTCTCTGCCGCGCTGGAGCGCCGGCCCAACGCCGCCTTCGACGTGGTTGCGGTCTCGCCCGGCGGTCAGCAGGCGCGTCTCAACACCGCGCGCGGGCGTCGCTATGCAGAGGGCGTGGTTCGCAGCCTGGCCAACATGGGCCTGCCGCTGGATCGGGTCAGCCTGGCTGCCACCTCCAGCCCCAACGTCTTCGTCGACGAGGTCTACGTCTACGTCCGCTAGCCTCGGTCGCTGGCCACCCGGCCAAGAGCGCCCTAGGTCACCTGCTTTGGAGAGGCTTGCCCTCTCCGAAGTGGGAGTATTGTGATGCTTAGGCTCTTGTTACCCCTGACATTGATCGTCGGCCTGATGCTTCCGGCACAGGCCGAGGAGGCCGAGGGTTCGGCCATTCGCGCCATCATTGAGGCACAGTTAGAGGCCTTTCAACGCGACGACGGCTCCACCGCCTTCTCCTTCGCCTCGCCGATGATCCAGCGGCAATTCGGCACGCCGGAGCAGTTCATGACCATGGTGCGCCAAGGCTATGACCCGGTCTATCGGCCAAGCAGCACCGAGTTTCAGGACACCCAGTTCAATGCCGACCGCGCGGTTCAGAAGGTGCTCTTCGTCGACCGCGAGGGGCAGGCCTGGATGGCCTACTACTTCATGGAACAGCAGGAGGATGGGCCCTGGCGCATTGCTGGTGTCCGCCTGGAGCGCCTGCCGGACCTGACGACATAACAGCTCTTGGAGTGAGTTTGATCACTGGCCTTGTGGCCAGTGATCAAGGCGGCGCCAGCCCGCTCCCCCGCCCGACCGCCCAATCCAGAATACTCTCGTGGGTGGTCGGGCGGGGGAGCGGGCTGGCGCCGCGCAAACTCAAACATCCTCTGACTTGCCCTCGCCGCCCTCTCGCGCCACCATGGCTCAAGAGCCACCCGCGTTGCACGCAATGCGGCACCCTTGGCTCGCGGCCCAACCGGCCAAGCCCCAGCAAAGCAAGCGACCTGGCGAGGGAGGAAAAGGATGGATCTCGGCATCAGTGACAAGGTGAGGCCTCTGAAGGAGAAAGTGCGCCGCATGGTGCACGACGAGGTCATCCCCTTGGAGGCGGAGTACGAGGCCGAGGTGGGCAAGGGCGATCGTTTCGCCTACACCGAACGCCAGACCGAGATCCTGGAAAGCCTGAAGGCCACCGCGCGGGAGCGTGGCCTCTGGAACTTCTGGCTGACCGCTTCCAACCGCGGCTATGGGCTCAGCACCGTGGAGTATGCTTATCTGGCGGAAGAGATGGGCTGGTCGCGGCTGGCGGCTGAGAGCTTCAACTGTTCGGCGCCCGACACCGGCAACATGGAGGTGCTGGAGCGCTTCGGCAGTGAAGCCCACAAGCGCGCCTGGCTGGATGACCTCTTGGAAGGGCGCATCCGCTCGGCCTATCTCATGACCGAGCCGCAGGTCGCCTCCTCCGACGCCACGAACATTGCACTCACGGCCAGGCGCGATGGCGACCACTATGTGCTGAACGGCGAGAAGTGGTGGGCCTCAGGCGCCGGCGATCCGCGCTGCAAGATCTATATCGTCATGTGCCTCACCAACCCCGACGGTGAAAAGCATAAGCGTCACAGCCAGATCCTGGTGCCGGCCGGCACCGAAGGGATCGAGGTGCTGCGTCCCATGGAGGTCTTCGGCCATGACGACGCGCCGCACGGCCATATGCACATCCGCTTCACCGACGTCCGCATCCCGGCCGAAAACCTGATCCTGGGTGAAGGTCGCGGTTTTGAGATCGCGCAAGGACGCCTGGGCCCGGGCCGCATTCATCACTGCATGCGCGCCATCGGCCAGGCCGAGCGCGCACTAGAGCTGATGTGCCGCCGCTCCCTCTCGCGCGAAGCCTTCGGCAAGCCCTTGGCTCAGCTTGGCGCCAATCACGACATCATCGCCGAGTGCCGCATGGAGATCGAGATGGCCCGCCTGCTCTGCCTCAAGGCGGCCTGGATGATGGATACGGCCAGCCCGCGCGAGGCCGCGCCCTGGATCAGCCAGATCAAGGTGGTAGCGCCCCGGGTGGCGCTGAAGGTCACCGACGAGGCCATGCAGATGCACGGCGGCCAAGGCATCAGCCAGGACCTGCCCTTGGCGCATATGTGGACCCATCTGCGCACCCTGCGGCTGGCCGACGGCCCCGATGCCGTGCACCGCAGGCAGGTGGCGCGCAAGGAGTTGCGGCAGTACAGCAACCAGTAAGCCGCCATGGCAGAGCTCTACCTCGTGCGTCATGGTCAAGCCGGTAAGATTGGCGGCGACTATGACCGCGTGTCAGACCTTGGGCGTCAGCAGTCGTCGCTCCTGGGCTCCCACTTGTCCGCGCTGGGGCTGGGTTTCGACCGGGTCGCGCGTGGCGAGCTGCGTCGCCACAAGGAGACTCTGGAGCCATTGCTCTCAGCAATGTCGCTTGAGCGAGAGGCGGAGGTCTTGCCAGGTCTCAACGAGTTCGACTTTCAGAGCCTGGGCAAGGCCTACCTCGCCGTCAACGAAGAGCCCCCCAATCTGCACAGCGACGGACGGGTCTTCTTTCGCACCATCCGCAAGGCGCTCTTGGCCTGGTCGCGCGACGAGCTGCCGAGAGAGCTGTTGGTCGAGACCTGGGAGGAATTTCACGGTCGGGTCGAGGCGGCCATCAAGGATCTCTGCGATCCTGCGCGGGCCGAGCGGGTCTTGGCTGTCAGCTCCGGCGGCACGATTGCCATGGCAATGGGCGTGGTTTTGGGCCTGAAGCCGGAGACCTCGATTGCGCTCAACCTGCAGGTGAAGAACAGCGCCTATTCCCGCTTCATCTTCACCGAGCGAGCCATCTATCTTCACAGTTTCAATGCGATCACGCATCTGGAACGACCCGAGCACCAGGACCTGGTGACCTATTTTTGAGCGATGAGAGCGGAGCGCGCGTCATGAGCCAGGACGTCACCCAGTTGGACGAGGCCACCCTGGCCAGCTATCTGCCAAGCCAGATCCCGGGCTTCGGGCGCCTGAGCGAGGCGAAGAAGTTCGCCGGCGGGCAATCCAACCCGACCTTTCTTCTGACAACGGATCAGGGGCGCTACGTCCTGCGCCGCAAGCCACCAGGCGAGCTCTTGAAGTCGGCCCATGCCGTCGACCGCGAGTTCCGCGTGATGCGTGCCCTGGCTGAGACCGCTGTGCCGGTGCCGCGCGCGCTGCACCTCTGCGAGGACGAGAGCGTCATCGGCTCCGTCTTCTTCGTCATGGAGTTCCTGGAAGGACGGATCTTCTGGGACCCGGCCCTGCCCGAGACCTCGAAAGAGGAACGCGGCCCGATCTTCGACGCCATGAACGCAGCCCTGGCCGCCCTGCACCAGGTGGACATCGAGGCTGTGGGACTGAGCGACTTCGGGCGGCCAGGCAGCTACTTCGCACGCCAAGTCTCGCGCTGGTCCAAGCAATTCAAGGCCTCGCAGACCGAGGAGATCCCGGTCATGGATCAGCTGATTCAATGGCTGGAGGCGGAGATGCCGGAGGATGATGGGCGGGTCTCCCTGGTGCATGGCGACTATCGCCTGGACAACATGATCTTCGCGCCGAACGAGGCCCGCATCCTCGGCGTCTTGGACTGGGAACTCTCGACCCTCGGCCATCCCTGGTCGGACCTGGCCTACCAATGCATGCAGTGGCGCCTGCCGAACGAAGGGGTGTTCCGCGGTCTGGGTGATCTCGACCGTCGCGGTCACGGCCTGCCGTCGGAGGCAGACTATGTCGAGGCCTATTGCCGGCGCAGCGGGATCGCCGGCATCGAGATCTGGACCTTCTGTCTGGCCTTCAGCTTTTTCCGCCTGGCCGCCATTCTGCAGGGTGTCTTGAAACGCGCGCTGGACGGCAATGCCTCCAATCCCGAACGCGGGATCAAGATGGGCGCGGCCGTACCGGTCCTGGCGCAGATGGCGGTCGCGATCATTGAGGAGCAAGGGGCATGACGCGCTACCAGGATGCGGTCGTCCTGATCACCGGTGCAGCCGGCGGATTTGGCTCAATCGCCGCCCAACGCTTCGCCGCCGAGGGAGCAAAGCTGCTGCTCTCCGACCTTGAGAGCGATGCGGTGGAGCGCGTTGCCGAGCCGCTACGCGCGGCAGGCAGCGAGGTTGAGGTCTTGGCGGGCGACGTCTCGCAGTGGGAGACCGCCGAAGCCTTGGTCGAGCGTGCCAAGTCCCACTTTGCTGGCCTTGACGTCGCCATCAACAATGCCGGCATCGGCGGCGGCCTTGCCAAGCTCTCCAAGATCCCGGTCGAGGAGGCCCAGCGCATCTTCTCCATCAACCTCATGGGGGTCTTTCTGGCGATGAAGGCACAGATCCCGCTGATGGAGCAGCAGTTCGCCGCGAGTGGCCGCCGCAGTGCGATTCTGAATGTCGCCTCGGTCGCCGGTGTCGTCGGCGCGCCCCTGATCTCAGTCTATGCCGCGGCCAAGCACGGTGTGGTCGGGCTCACCAAGTCGGCGGCCGGCGAAAGCGCGCGCAAGGGCATTCGTATCAACTGCCTCTGCCCGGCCTTCGCCGAGACCCAGATGGTGACCGGCTTCCTGAAAAAGATGAGCGGCAGTGAGGAGGACGCACGGACCCGCGTGCTCTCCAACATGCCCATGCGCCGCTTCGGCGAGCCCAAGGAGGTGGTCCAGGCCATGCTCTGGGCCTGCGCTCCGGAGAACAGCTTCATGACCGGGCATGCTCTGGTGCTGGATGGAGGGCTATCCGCGGTTTGATCCCACTCACCAGTGGTGATGGGCATCGCGGTTCGGCAGCATAGATCAGCTCGCTACACAGGACCATGAGCTCGACATGCTCTCGTTCCTTCTTGGCCGGGCGTAGCCAGACCACTTGGCGTTTGCACCTAATCACTTGAAATGAATTCAATGTTTCGGCTCCGAAGCCTCCAGTCATAAGCCGTCTTAGCTGCTTCGCATCCCAACCGCACAGCCTGAATACCGTCAATAGATCCTTGTTTCTGCGGATGAGCTCCACCACCTAAAGTTAATCCCCCGACATTTGTGTCACATTTTCGCAACTGTTTTTCGATGATTTGAATGACTGTTTCTTTTTTCTTGCCTGTTGCACAAATCACATTCCTGCCACAATCGGGGCAAGGTTGGAACACGATCTCACTCTACCTCTTTTGGCACGGAGACTTCCCCTCTCTGTCCGAGGTTTCCAGCCGACCTCACCCCGATGCCCCCCTCAGGCTGGAAAAATGGCGGCCAGCGGTCCCGATCCCGCTGGCCGCCGCCTCGTTTTAGGGGATGATTTTCAGGCCTTTCAGGCCGCATCGGCACCAGCCCACACCCCCGCCCGGCCGCCCAATTCAGGATACTCTCTTTGAGCGGCCGGGCGGGGGTGTGGGCTGGTGCCGTCTCGCCGATAGACACGCAACGACTATTGCGGCCTTGTTGCCCTTCCCATTGGCGCCAGGGATCGACTAGCGTCTGGCGCCATGATTGAGGGCGACAGCAAGAGCGACAAGGGGCTGTTCTGCGGCAAGGCGCTGGCCGTCATGCGCGGCGAGCGGCTGCTCTTCAAGCAACTAGGCTTCGCACTCGCTGCCGGCGAGGCGCTGGTGCTGCGCGGTACCAACGGCAGCGGCAAGACCACCTTGCTGCGCATCATGGCCGGTCTCACCCAACCGCTGAGCGGCAGCCTCACCTGGGGTGATCTCAGCCTCATAGAGGCGGTGGAGGCCGGGCACTGCAAGGCCACCATGATTGGCCACCGCGCCGGGCTGAAAGAAGACCTCAGCGTCACCGAGAACCTGCGCTTCGAGGCCAGCCTGCTCGGGCTCGACCCTAGGGCCATCGGGCCGGCGATGGAGCGTCTGGACATTGGGGGCTTGGCTGATCTGCCACTGCGCTACCTCTCGGCCGGACAGCGACGCCGCGTTGCCTTGACCCGCCTGGCACTGGGCGGCGGTCCGCTCTGGCTGTTGGACGAGCCCTCGACGGCACTGGACAGCGCCAGCGAATCCGCCCTTTGGACCCTCTGCCGAGAGCGGCTTGCCGGCGGAGACCGTCTGGTGATCGCCAGCCACGCCCAGGTTCCCCTGGCCGAATGCAAGACCCTGTCGATGGATCGGCAGGCGGCATGACCCCCGTTGCTCTAGCCTGGCACCTCCTGCGGCGGGATCTGGCCTTGGCCTGGCGACAGCGTGGCCAGGTGCTGCTGGCGATCGCCTTCTTCGTCCTGACGGCCAGCCTCTTTCCCTTCGCCATTGGGCCCGATCCGGTTCTGCTGGCGCGCCTGGCACCCGGCATCCTTTGGGTCGCAGCGCTCTTTGCCATGGTGCTCTCGATGGAGCGGATCTTTCAGGCCGACTTTGACGACGGCAGCCTGGAGCAGATCACGCTCTCCGGCCTCCCCCTGCCTCTGCTCAGCCTGACCAAGGCCCTGATGCATTGGCTCAGCAGCGGCCTCTTGGTCACACTGGCCTCGCCGGTGGTGGCACTCACCTTCTCGCTACCGGCCCCGCTCTACCCGGTCCTGCTGGCAAGCCTGCTGTTGGGCAGTCTCTGCCTCAGCCTGCTGGGCACGATTGCCGCAGCGCTGACCCTCGGTGCTCGCCGCGGCGCCTTGCTAGTACCGCTCTTGATCCTGCCGCTCAGCGTGCCGGTTCTGATCCTGGGCGTGATGGCGGTGCAGGCGGAGGCCACAGCGCAGTCCGCCTCGCCTCACCTGCTTTTGATGGGCGCCTTCTTCCTGCTGCTCCTACCTATAGCGGCCGTTGCAGCCCCTGCGGCATTGCGACAGGCTTTGGACTAGCCACCAAGGACTTACCTTCTAAGGCATGCATTTCCTCGCAAACCCCGGGAGATTTGTCCGTATAGCCGATCGCGTGCTGCCTTGGGCGAGCGCGCTGGCGGTGATTCTGACTGCTGTCGGTCTCTACGGTGGGCTCTTCCTGGTGCCGCCCGACTACCAGCAGGGCGAAACGATCCGGATCATGTATGTGCATGTGCCCGCTGCCTGGATGGCCATGTTCGTCTACGCCAGCCTGGCGACCGCGGCGGCCAGCGGGCTTATCTGGAAGCACCCCTTGGCCTTCGTCATCATGAAGTCGGCTGCCCCAATCGGGGCTGCCTTCACCTTCCTCGCCCTCGTCACCGGCTCGCTCTGGGGCAAGCCGATGTGGGGCACCTGGTGGGTCTGGGACGGGCGCCTGACCTCGGTCTTGATCCTCTTCTTCGTCTACCTGGGCATCATGTCCTTGATCGAGGCCTTCGACGATCCCAATCGCGGGATGAAGGCGACTGCCGTTCTGGCCCTGGTCGGTGTCATCCTGCTGCCGATCATCAAGTTTTCGGTGGACTGGTGGGCCACCCTGCACCAGCCCGCATCGATCGTGCGTTTGGACGGCGAAACGACGATTCACCAGACCCAGCTCTGGCCGGTCCTGGTCATGGCTCTGGGCTTCACCGCTTACTACGTCGCCGTCCTGCTGGTCCGGGTGAAGCAGCAAGTGCTGGCGAGCCGCCTTCGCAGCTTGCAGTTGGCAGCGGCTGACGCGTAGATGATGCCCCATGCAGTCCCTCGACGCGTTCTTGGCCATGGGCGGCTACGCAGCCTTCGTCTGGCCGGCCATTCTCTTGACCCTGGCGGTGCTGATCTGGCTCGCCTGGTCCTCGCTTGCCCGCCTGCGGCGCACCCAGAAAAGCCTGAAGGCCCTGGAGGCGCTTGGCGTGGACCGTCGGCGCCGTCGCCGCAAGGCGGAGTAGGCTCAGCATGAAACCCAAGCGCAAACGCCTCTACATCGTGCTCTCGGCGCTGCTCTGCTTCGGCGGTGCTACAGCCTTGGTGCTTGCTGCCTTGGACGACAGCCTGGCCTTCTTCTATGCCCCCGCCCAGATCATCGCTGAGCCGCCGGGCCCGCAACAGGCCGTGCGCCTGGGCGGCCTGGTCGAGATGGGCAGCGTCGAACGCAAGGGCCAGGACGTGCGCTTTCAGATCACCGATCAGATCGAGAGCATCCCGGTCGCCTACAGCGGCATCCTGCCCGACCTCTTCCGCGAGGGCCAAGGCGTGGTGGTCGAGGGCAAGCTCAGCCCCAGCGGCCTCTTCGAGGCCCATACCGTGCTCGCCAAGCACGATGAGAACTATATGCCGGCAGAGGTCGCCGAGGCGCTGAAAGCCTCCGGCGAGTGGCGCCCCGAGGGCGATGAGGCAGGAGCGAAGCCGTGATCCCGGAGCTTGGCCACTACGCTCTCGTCCTGGCGCTCTTGGTGGCTCTGGCCCAAAGCATAATCCCGCTTTACGGCGCCCATCGTGGTGCCGGCCGCCTCATGGCCTTCGGCGAGCATGCCGCCTACATCCAGTTCCTGCTGCTGGCCCTGGCCTTCCTGGCCTTGGTACAGAGCTATCTGGTTTCGGACTTCACCGTCCTCAACGTGGTCCAGAACAGCCACTCCCTGAAACCGCTGCTCTATAAGATCTCGGGCGCCTGGGGGAATCACGAAGGCTCGCTGCTGCTCTGGGTCTTGATGCTGGCGCTCTTCGGCGGTCTCGTCGCCCTCTTCGGCGGCAATCTGCCGGCCAGCCTGCGGGCTCGCGTGCTGGCCATCCAGGCCTTGATCGCGGTCGGCTTCCTGATCTTCATGCTGGCCACCTCCAACCCCTTCGTGCGCGTGATCCCGCCGCCGCTTGACGGCCGCGATCTCAATCCGCTGCTGCAGGACCCGGGGCTGGCCTTCCATCCGCCGTTGCTCTACCTGGGCTACGTCGGCTTTTCCCTGGTTTTCTCCTTCGCCGTCGCCGCATTGATCGAGGGCCGTATCGATCCAGCCTGGGCGCGCTGGGTCCGCCCCTGGACTCTGGTCGCCTGGACCGCACTGGGCGCCGGTATCGCGCTGGGCGCGCGCTGGGCTTACTACGAGCTGGGTTGGGGCGGCTGGTGGTTCTGGGACCCGGTGGAGAACGTCTCCTTCATGCCCTGGATCGCCGGCACGGCCCTCCTGCACTGTGTCAGCGTGGTGGAGAAGCGCGAGGCCTTCCGGGCCTGGACCGTGCTGTTGGCGATCCTAGCCTTCTCCATGTCATTGCTGGGCACCTTCATCGTGCGATCGGGCCTCTTGACCTCGGTCCATGCCTTCGCCGTCGACCCGGAGCGCGGTGTCTTCATTCTGGTGCTGCTCTTCATCGCCATCGGCGGCTCTCTGGCGCTCTATGCCTGGCGCGCGCCGAAGCTCAGCGGCGGTGGCAGCTTCCAGACCATCTCGCGTGAGAGCGGGCTCTTGTTGAACAACCTGCTGCTCTCGGCCGCCTGTGGCACGGTCCTGGTCGGCACGCTCTATCCACTCTTCATGGAGCTCATAAGCGGCGACGTGGTCTCCGTCGGCCCGCCCTTCTACAACCAGACCTTCGTGCCTCTGATGATCCCCTTGGTGATCCTGATGGGCATTGGCCCCTTCCTGCCCTGGAAGAAGGCCGATCTGGGAAAGGTCTTCTCGCGCATTCTGGGGGCAGCCTTGGCCAGTGTCGCGATCGCCGCCTTAGCTGCCATTCTGCTGGGCGGTGGACCGGTCATGGCCGTGCTCTTCCTCGGGTTCGCCGCCTGGCTGGTGCTTTCCAGCCTGGTCGAACTGGCCGACCGCATCCGCCTCTTCCGGGCGCCCTTGCGCGACAGCCTGGCGCGGCTCACCGGCCTGCCGCGGCGCCAATGGGGCATGACCCTGGCGCACGCCGGGCTGGGGATCGCCATTGCCGGCATGACCGGCTCGACCGTCTGGAAGCAGGAGCAGATCGAGACACTGCAACCGGGCCAGTCCTTGGAGATCGCCGGCTATGAGCTGGTCTTGGAGCGGGTCGATCACATCACCGGTCCGAACTACCAGTCCGAACAGGCCGTCATAACAGTGATGGTGGACGACAACCCGATCGCCGTGCTGCTGCCCGAGCGTCGCTTCTATCCGGTACAAAGGATGCCGACGACCGAGGCGGCCATCAGGATCACCGCAGGCGGTGACCTCTATGCCGTCCTGGGCGAGACCGACCAGGCCTTGAGCGAGGGCTATCTGCTGCGAGTCTATTTCGAGCCGCTGGTGATCTGGATCTGGGTCGGCACTTTGGTCATGTCCATCGGCGGGATCATCTCTATCGCGGCCCGCCAACCGGTCACCAAGGCCAAGACCAAACCCAAGGCAGAGCCACAACCAGCCGAGTAGGAGCGAGCATCCTTGCGCAAAGGCACCAAAGGCCTTCTTTTTCTGCTGCCCAGCCTGATCTTCGTCGCGGCTGCCGTCGGCTTCTTCCTGGGCCTTGACCCGGATCGCGACCCGCGCGCCATCCCCTCGCCGCTGGTCGATCACCAGGCGCCGGAGATCAGCCTGCCGGCGGTGGAGGGGCTGGGCCTGCCCGGTATCGAGCCAGCCATGCTGAAGGGCGCGCCGGTCACCGTGGTCAACCTCTGGGCTTCTTGGTGCGCGCCCTGCCGCATCGAACATCCGCAGCTCATGGATCTGGCCGAGGAGCCCGGCGTGCGCATGCTGGGGATCGACTACCGGGACCAGCCGGCAGCCGCGGTGCGTTTCCTCAAAGAACTGGGCAATCCCTTCGAAGCCGTTGGCTTTGACCAGGAGGGACGGGCCGGCATCGATTGGGGCATTACCGGCGTGCCGGAGACCTTCTTCCTGGACAGCGAAGGCCGCGTGCGCCATCGCCACACTGGTCCGATCGACGCCGATACCTTGAAGAACAACATCCTGCCGCGGGTGCGCGAGATCGGCGGATTGACCGGATGAGGCTGATCTTGCTCCTCGCCCTGTCGCTGTTGACGGCCTCTGCCTGGGCCATCGACGACCGCGAGCGCCTGAGCGATCCTGCGCTGGAGGAGCGGGCTCGCGCGCTCTTCAAAGACGTGCGCTGCGTGGTCTGTCAGAACCAGTCGATCGACGATTCCGAGGCGCAGATCGCCAAGGACATGCGCGTCATCATCCGCGAGCAGTTCCAAGAGGGTAAGGACGAAACCCAGATCCTGGGCTTCCTGACCGCGCGCTACGGCGACTACGTGCTGCTGGAGCCGCCCTTCCGGGCAGGCACCCTGCTGCTTTGGCTCTCTCCCCTGATCGTCTTGCTGGCCGGTGGGGCGGTTGCCTGGGTGGCGCTGAGGAACCGCCCTGCGACGACGGCCGCGGCAGCCCCGCTCAGCGCTGAAGAGCAGGCTCGGTTCGACAAGCTCATGGGGTCCGATCCCAAGTGATGCTCTATGTCATAGCGGCGGTGATGACGGCCCTGGTCGTGGCCATCCTGCTGCATCCCCTCCTCAGACGCGCCAAAGCCGAAGAGCAGCCTCAGGCCGAGGAACTCGAGGTCTATAAGGCCCAGCTCGCCGACATCGAACGCGATCTCGCAGCCGGAACCCTCGCTCAAGAGGAGGGCGTGCTGGCACGCCGCGAGGTGCAGCGCCGCATCTTGGCGGCCGATAGCCAGCGCCGCGAGAAGACCGTGATCGGCGCCCCGGCCAAACGCCTGGCCTTGGCGTTGCTGATCATCCTGCCGCTCGCCGGTCCCGGCCTCTATCTGGTGTTGGGCAACCCCGATGAGCCGGCACAACCCCACGCCGAGCGTGAGGATGTGACTATGCAGCGCGCGCTGCAGGAGCGGGCTGCCAATCTGCGCGCCGCCTTGGCGGAGGCACCGGCCGACCCGGAGGGCTGGCTGGAGCTTGCGATGCTGCGCAGCATGCTGGGGCACAGCGGCGGCGCGGTCGAGGCCTACCGCATGGCAATCGCCCAGGGCGCCGATGACGCCCAGACCTTCGCCGCCTTCGCCGAAGCCTTGATCATGGAGGCCAACGGCGAGGTGACCCAGCAAGCCCGCGCGGTCTTGGGCGAGGCTATGAAGCGCAACGAGACCGAACCGCTGGCGCTCTACTACATCGGTCATGCCCTGGAGCAGGACGAGCGCTATGAGATGGCGCTGCGCCTCTGGGGCGACATGGCAGACGCATTGCCCGAAGACTCGCAATGGCGTCTGCGCATCTCAGACGACCTCTCCCGCGTTCGGGAGAAGATGGAGACCGGAAACTAGACCCGCATTCTCTTGCGTGACCTAGGGTGCGCGACTAGGTTCACTGAACCATCCTCCAGGCGCTTCAGGGACACTCACACCCACTATGGACGTCGTTCTCATTCCGCTGGTGCAGGTCATCTCGTTGGCCATCGAGCTCTACATCTACCTGATCATCGCCATGGCCATCATGTCCTGGCTGGTCGCCTTCGATGTGATCAATCGGCACAATCAGTTCGTCAGCACGGTCGGGCGCTTCCTCTGGAAGATCACCGAACCGCCGCTGCGTCCGATCAGGCGCATCATTCCCGATCTCGGCGGCATCGACATCTCGCCGATCCTGCTGATCCTGATCCTCTACTTCTTCCAGTCCATGCTCTGGCGTCTTGCCGCCAGCATTGCCTGATCCATCAGCCCCCTTCCAACGCCTGGCCGAGGGCTTACGGCTGACCGTCAAGGTGCAACCGGCAAGCCGGCGCAACGGCATCCTAGGGCTGGTCGAGATCGCCGAGGGGCAGTGGGCTTTGAAGATCGCACTGACCGCGCCGCCGGTTGACGGCAAGGCCAATACGGCGCTCATCGCGCTGCTGGCCAAGACCTTCGGTTTGGCCAAGCGCGATGTCGAGATCGAACATGGTCAGAGCGAGCGCGTGAAGCGGATCCTGCTATGCGGCGACAGTGAGACACTGGTCAGACGCGCAAAAAGCCTCTATTGAGCCCGCCGATCAATCAACAATCCGCGCCCCCTCCGGCGCGCGGCCCTCAAAAGACAGCAAAGAATGGAGGATGCCATGACCGCCACCCTGATCGACGGAAAGGCTTTTGCCGCGGGCCTGCGCGCCCGCGTCGCCACCGAGGTGGCCCGGATCAAGCAAGAGGCTGCCTTCACCCCCGGTCTGGCTGTGGTGCTGGTGGGCGAAGATCCGGCCAGCCAGGTCTATGTGCGCTCCAAGAACAAGTCGACCCTGGAGGCCGGCATGGCCTCTTTCGAGCACAAGCTGCCCGACACCGCCAGTCAGAGCGAGCTGCTGGACCTGATCGCCCAGCTCAATGCCGACAGCACGGTGAACGGTATCCTGGTGCAGCTGCCGCTCCCCAAGCAGATCGACGAGCAGGCGGTCTTGGCCGCCGTCGACCCGGCGAAGGACGTGGACGGCTTTCACGTGGTGAATGTCGGCAAGCTCTCGACCGGTGCCGCCGATGCGCTGGTTCCCTGCACGCCACTCGGCTGCCTTATGCTGCTGCGCGACCAGCTCGGGAGCCTCAGTGGCCTCAACGCTGTGGTCGTGGGTCGCTCCAACATCGTCGGCAAGCCGATGGCGCAGTTACTGATCAAGGATAGCTGCACGGTGACCGTGGCCCACTCTCGCACCCGCGACCTGCCGGGCGTGGTGCGTGCCGCCGACATCGTCGTCGCCGCCGTGGGCCGGCCCGAGATGGTGCCGGGCGACTGGATCAAGCCGGGTGCGACGGTGATCGACGTCGGCATCAACCGGATCCAGGGCGCTGACGGCAAGAACCGCCTGGTCGGCGATGTCGACTTCGCCAGTGCCAAGGAGGTGGCGGGCGCCATCACCCCGGTTCCGGGCGGCGTCGGCCCCATGACCATCGCCTGCCTGCTGGCCAACACTCTGACGGCCGCCTGCAATGCCAGAGGGATCGCGGCACCCAAGCTCTAGCCGCGATCCGGTCTTGAAGTCAGGGGGAGAATCCTCCCCCGTCCCAAACCTCAAGCTCCTAGGCTGCGTCACGCTTTGTCCCTGCCCGGCTCGAAGAGCTGTGGCAGGCCGGAGAGTGGTGGCCCCTCCAAGACTGACTTCAGGACGATGGTGGTGCGCACCCCGGCCACGGTCGGGATCACATTGATCTCTTCGTCCAGGACCAGCCCCAAGGCTTCGGTGCCGGCCGCGCGGATCTTCACCAGGAAGCAGTCTTCGCCGGCGATCTTGTGCACCTCTTCAACGCCGGTCACGCGTGCTAAAGCGGCCGCCGTGTCAAATCCCTGCGTGGGCTTCAGCTCGCGCACGAAGACGAAGGCCAAGAGCGGCACGGCCAACTGCCGCGCATCCAGACGCGCCTCGTAGGCCTTGATCATCCCAGCCTCTTCCAGGCGCCGTATCCGCTCGAAGACCGCCGAGGCGGCAAGGCCGACCTGGCGTGCGATCTCCGCCTTCGAGGTCCCTGCCGCACTCAGAAGGATCGACAGAATTCTTTGATCTATGCCGTCGATTCGCATTGACTTGCTCTTTCTTGAAGATTAATCGTCGAACGAATAGCGAACTTCAGGATGATTCGTAAACAGAATTGAATCATCCATTCCAAGCGGGACGGCGATAAAATGAGCAGCAACGAGCCTCTTCAGAAGGAGGTGTTGAGCCTGGCGATCGAGGGGGTCCCGATTTCCCTTTGCGTCATGCGGCGCGAAGGTCACCTCTCGCCGCTGCTCTTTCTGCATGGCTTTGGCTCTTCGAAAGAGGATGTAGCAGATCTGGCCGGCCATCCCCTCTTCGCGGATCGGCCGATCCTGGCCTTCGATGCGCCGGGCTGCGGCGAGACCCGTTGCGCGGATCTCTCTCGACTGTCCCTGGATTTTCTCAGGCGAACGGCGGAAGCGGTGCTACAGCACTATGGGATTCGCCACTACCATCTGGCCGGGCACTCGATGGGTGGGTTGACGGCCTTGCTATTGGCTGACGGTCAAGGGGACGCGGTTCTCAGCTTTACCAACATCAAGGGCAATCTGGCCCCGCAAGACTGTTTCTTGAGCCGCCAGATCCTGGACTATCCGGCAGAGAGCGCAGATGCCTTTATGACGGCTTTCCAAGAGCGACTCTGGGCCGCGCCCGACACCTCCAACGCGCTCTATGCAGCAGCCCTGCCGCACAAGGTCCGCGCCGAGGCCATTGCGCCGATCTTTCGCTCAATGGTCGCGCGCTCGGATGAGGGCGACCTGTTGGACCTCTTCACCGGACTCAGCTGCCCCAAGATGTTCGTCTATGGAGAGAGCTTTCGCAGCCTCTCCTACCTGCCTCACCTGCTGAGACGCGGGGTGCAGTTGGCCGAGGTTGAAGCAGCCGGGCACTTTCCCATGTATGCCAATCCCCAAGCGCTCTGGAGCCGCATGGGCCGCTTCATCGCGCTGGCCGAAAGGGAGCCAAAGCATGGATAGTCATCAGCTCGCCGAAAGCCTTCTATCTTTCGCAACCGGCAATCTCTGTAACGCCCATCACGGCGTGAGGGCGATGCAAGGCGGCCTCACCCCGCTCTTCGAAGGCATCACGACCTGTGGACCTGCAAAGACCGCCAGAATCCGCCCCGGCCAGAACGCAGCAATCCATCACGCGGTGCACACGGCAAAGACTGGCGAGGTCCTGGTGGTCGAGGCCGGTGGCGACAGAGGCCATGGCCCCTTCGGCGACATCCTGGCCACCTGTTGCCTGAACCAGGGCATCCGCGGCCTGGTCATCGACGGCACGATCCGCGACAGTGCCGAGATCAAGGCGCTGGGCTTTCCCGTCTTCTGTCTGGGGACCAATCCCACCGCGACCGCCAAGTCCGACCCCGGTGAGATCGATTGCTTGATCACCTGTGGCGGCTGCCAGGTGCGGCCGGGTGACTTGATCCTGGGCGACGGCGATGGTGTCGTTGTCATCCCGCAAGGGATCGCCGCAGAGGTCCTCGAGCGCGCAGAGGCGGTCGTGCGCCGCGAAGAGGAGATCCAGGCCCGCCTCGCCGCCGGCGAGACAACCTTCCAGATCTTCGGCTTGGATGCCAAGTGATACCAAGGTCAGGAGTAAGCCCATGAGCCAAGCAGCCAACTTCTTCAACCTCGACGACCTTACCCAAGGCCTGGCGCGTGAACTGGCCCCCGGCCTCAACACCCGCATCTTCGTCGGTGACAATCTGATGCTGTCGGTGCTGAAGCTCGAGCCAAACGCCGAGGGTCAGCTGCACAGCCACCCCGAGGAGCAGTGGGGCCTGGTCCTGGAAGGCAGCGGCCTGCGCCGCCAGGGCGAGGAGGAGATCCCTGTCAAGACCGGGGACTTCTGGTGCACCCCTGGAGGCGTACCGCATGGCTTCAAGGCTGGCAGCGAGGGCGCGCGCGTACTGGATATCTTCAGCCCGCCGCGCGATGCCTATAAGAAGGCTGGGTCTGGATTTGCGGCGAGTTAGATCCCGGCATCTCGTGGGCTTAGCCCTTCCTCAGCCGTCCGGACCGGAGCGACGGTGCGAGCCCTTACGGCAGCGCGCGGTCTGCCACGTTGAAATATACAGCAGAACAATGTGATGATTTGATCTGAAGAGGGAAAATCGACTTCGACAGAGAGAGGCAGAAGGATGGCGAGCAACACCCTAACCGGCACCGAGCTTTCCGACACGCTCTTTGGCAGCAGCCTGGATGATGCGATCCTGGGGTTCTCGGCAGACGACAGTCTCTTCGGCAACAGCGGTAACGACAGTCTTTACGGCGACGAGGGATTCGATACGCTTTCGGGCGGCAGTGGTGCCGACTACCTCTATGGCGGCAGCGGTCAAGACAACATCTATGGCGCCGCTGGAGGCGACATCATAACCGGCGGCAGTCAGCTAGATTTCGTCTTCGCCGGCAGCGGCGACGACCGCGTGGAGGCCGGCGATGGTGACGACATCGTCTATGGAGACAGCGGCAACGATAGCCTCTTCGGCGGTTCGGGAAAGGATCGCCTGGATGAATACAATCAGGGCGGTGCCGGGGACGATCTGATGATCGGTGCAACTGGCGACGATCAGCTGTTCGGAGGCAGCGGCAGTGACGTCCTGATCGCAGGCGCCGACAACGATGTTGCCGATGGCGATAGCGGCAGCGATATCGCCTATGGCGGCGCGGGTGACGACCTGCTTCGCGGCATGGACCAGACAGATCTGCTGTTCGGTGATGACGGGGAGGACATCTTTCTGGGTGGTAGCGGCGTCGACAGCCTCTATGGCGGCAGTGGGAAGGATTACCTGCTCGGCCAATCCGCGGACGACGCACTGAGGGCCGGAACGGGCCAGGATAGAGCCTACGGCGGCGAAGGCCACGACAACCTGCGCGGCCAGGACGGCGACGACAAACTCTACGGCGGCGACGCCCGCGATACCCTCTTTGGGGGCACAGGTGCTGACAGCCTGATCAGCGGCCAAGGGACTGATCAGCTCGCCGGTGGTAGCGGGATTGACTATCTCTATGGCGAAGACGGACGCGATCGTCTGAATGGCGGCAGCGGGGCCGATACGGCCGTGGGCGGCAAGGCTCCCGACACCTTCATCGTCGACACCATTGCGGATCTGGTAAAGGAAACGGCAGCCGGCGGTTTCGATGTCCTGCGCTCCAACGCCCAGGCTTACAACCTACCCGGCGGGCCGGATGGGCACATTGAGCGCGCCAACATCAACAAGGCCGTGGGGGACGGCAACCTACGCGGCAATGAGTTCGACAACATCCTGATCGGTAACAGTGCCGATAACCGCCTCTTCGGCAAATCCGGTGCCGACAGACTGAACGGCAACGGCGGAACAAACATCATGACCGGCGGGTCGGGCGACGACACCTTTGTCGTGGATACCGCCGCCGACCAGGTACGAGAGTTCTCCACGCATGGCACCGATCTGGTGCGCGCCGAAACGGACTTCACCCTACCCGACGGCACGGCCAACGCCTTCATCGAGAACCTGCGCATGCAGGGCGGCAAAGGGGACATCGACGGCAGCGGCAACAGCCTGGACAACAGGATCGAGGGCAACAGCGGAGAGAATGTGCTGCGCGGGCTTGCCGGCGACGACAGCATTCTGGGCAAGGGTGGCGATGACCGCCTCTACGGCGGATCCGGCAGCAACCGCTTGGAAGGGCAGAACGGCGCGGACAGCCTGGCGATGGAAAGCGGCAACCTCGCCTTTGGTGGTTCGGCTGCAGACCAGTTCTTCTTCGATGGCAGCACCCTCGGCGTGCTGGGCGACGGCGGTCCGGAGATTGGCGACTTCAGCCAGGCTGAAGCTGACAAGCTGGTCTTTGCCAGCGGGCTGGAGGTTGGTAGCTTCACTTACATCGGCAGCGCCGCCTTCAGCGGCAGCGGGAACAGCGAGGCGCGCTTTGACGGCGCCGGTCAGTTGCAGGTTGATCGCGACGGCGACGCCAGCAGCGACCTCGCCTTCCGCATCACTGGGATGAGCGCCGCCAACCAATTGACCGCCAATGATTTCCTTTGGCTTTAGTTTGGCTCGGAAAAGGAGCAGGTCGGACCACTGGCGACGATTTGCATGAAACGCCAAGAGGTCAAACTGCTCTTAGAGGCCGAATGCGAACCCCAAGTGCTCCGTGTAGGCTAACCCTGCGCCTCGGGCACCTGCTGCAAAGCGCCTGACCGCGAGAAGCGCTCTCGCGCATGTTCGATCAGGTGGGTGGCCAGCTTGGCTGGCGCGACGCCCGAGATCTCCCATAGCTTGGGATACATCGAGATCTGGGTGAAGCCGGGGATGGTGTTGAGTTCGTTCACCAACAGGCTGCCGTCTTCCAGCAGGAAGAAGTCGACCCGGACCATGCCCTCACAGCCAGTGGCCTTGGCTGCGGCCAGGGCCAAGGTCTGGACCCGCTGGCGCTCATCGCTGGTCAGATCGGTAGGATAGATCAGCTTGGCCCCGTCAGCGTCGAGGTACTTGGCGTCATAGCTGTAGAAGCCGTGGCTGCCAGCTGGCACGATCTCACCCGGCTCTGAGGCCTGAAGACCATCCAGCGAGAGCACGGCGCATTCGATCTCGCGCCCCTTGGCGAAGCGCTCGACCAGAACCTTGCTGTCGTGGCGGAAGGCACGCGCTAAAGCCGCCTCATAGCCGGCGCGATCCTCGACCTTGGAGACACCGACCGAAGAGCCCATGTTGGCCGGCTTAACGAAGAGGGGCGTCCCCAGAGCGGCCGTGATCTCCTCATAACCGAGCGCCGTTTCGCGTTCGAACCAGCGTCCTTCCGCGGTCGGCAGGCCTGCCGACTCGAGCTGCTGCTTGGCATAGACCTTGTCCATGCAGAGCGCCGAGGCAAAGACCCCGCAGCCGACGAAGGCCACATTGGCGAGCTGCAGCAGACCTTGCACCGAGCCATCCTCGCCATTGGGCCCATGCAGCACCGGGAAGACGACGTCGCAGGTGATCCGCTGCTCGGGCTCGCCCACAACCAGGACCTCGCCGCCGCGGCCCGGCAGCATGGCGACCTCGGGCCAGTCGGGCTCCGGCAACTTGACCTCCGGCGCCAGTCGCCAGATGCCGTCCTCATCAATGCCGATCGGCAGAACCTGATAGCCAGCCTCGACCAAGGCAGCGTAGACATTGCGCCCCGATTGGACGGAGACCTCGTGCTCGGCTGATTGCCCGCCGAAGAGCATAGCCACGGTTAGAGGATCTGACATCCGAGAGTCTCCCTGCGTTGAGGCTTTAGCCCTTGACTCTAACGATTTAGGCCGGAGTCGGTGGACCCTTGAGTTCGACTCCATTGCCATCGGGGTCGGTCAGATAGAGCGAAGGACCATCGCCCTCGGCGCCGTAGCGCTCTGCCAGCTCGCCGATCTCAACCCCATGCGCTTCAAGATGCGCCTTCAGGGCCTCGGCATCGAAGGGCTCTATCCGGAGCGCGAAGTGGTCCATGTTGCGCTTCTCTTCATCCGCCGGCGGGTCAATCGCAATCAGATCAATCAGGGAGGCACCGGCGCGCATCTGCACTAGCTGGATGCTCTCCACGCGCCGCTCGACCTGACAGCCCAGCACCTCCTTATAGAAGCGGATGGCGCGGTCCAGGTCGGCGACGCGCAGGACGACATGATCAAGCTGCTTGATGGCGAAGGTCATGAGGGCTCTCCCATAAGGTTTCAGCCCTCATGTCGGCTGAAAGAGCGCTACCGTCAACGTCCCTTCCACGCCGGAGTCCGCTTCTCGGCAAAGGCGGCCGGACCTTCCTGCGCGTCTTCCGAGGCCAGGGCTTGGCGGTAGGTCGGCAGGTCGGGCCCACGCATCTTGGCCGTTGCCGCTTCCAAGGAGAGATCCTCGGTGCCGTTCACGATCTCTTTCACCGCGGCCAAGGAGAGCGGGGCTGCCAGCAGCAGCTCTTCGGCCATAGCCAGGCTGGCTTCCATCAGCTCTGTCGCCGGCACCACGCGGTTCACCAGTCCGACCCGCAGCATCTCGGCCGCATCCATCTCGCGGCCGGTCATCAGCATCTCCATGGCGATCGCGCGCGGGATGCGCCGCGGCAGGCGCAGGACGCCACCAGCGTCAGGCAGGATGCCGAGGCGCACCTCCGGCAGCCAGGCGCGCACATGGTCTGCCGCCACCACCAGGTCACCGGCCAAGGCCAGCTCAAAGCCGCCGCCGACGGCAAGCCCGTTCATGGCGACGATCACCGGCTTCTTCAGATCCCAGAGCTCGGTGATGCCGCCGAAGCCGCCCTGGCCATAGTCACTCTCAGAGGCCTCCCCCTCGGCCGCAGCCTTCAGGTCCCACCCGGCAGAGAAGAAGCGCTCGCCGCCGCCGGTCAGGATCGCCACCCTCAGTTCCGGATTGTCCCGGAAATCCTCGAAGACCCGGCTCATCTGCCGACTGGTGGCGGCGTCGATAGCATTGGCCTTGGGCCGATCCAAGGTGACGATCAGGATCTGGCCCTTGCGCTCCAGGTGCAGGGATTGGTTCATGGCAAGCCTCTTTCCTATTCCCGTGAGCCGAGCAAGCACCGCGTCGATCACCGGGTCAAGACCGGCGATCGACGCGGAAGGCACCCTAACTCCCCAGCGGGCGCAGCAGCGCGCGGCTGATGATGTGGCGCTGGATCTCGCTGGTACCCTCCCAGATGCGCTCGACGCGGGCGTCGCGCCAGATCCGCTCCAGCGGCAGGGACTCCATCAGGCCCATGCCGCCGAAGATCTGGATCGCCTCGTCGGCGACCTGGGCCAGGGTCTCGGTGGTGTAGAGCTTGGCCATGGCGAAGTCCTGGTCCAGCGCGATGCCCTGCTGATGCTTCCAGGCGCACCAGAGGGTCAGCAACTCGGCCGTCTGAATGGCGGTCGCCATGTCGGCCAGCTTGAAGGAGACGCCCTGGAAACGGCCGATGGTCTGGCCGAACTGCTTGCGGTTGGCGGCCCACTCGACCGCCAGCTCATGCGCGCGTTGGGCTCGGCCCAGACACATGGCGGCGACCTGCAGGCGGGTGGCACCCAGCCAGTCGTTGGCGGTCTCGAAGCCGCGATGCAGCTCGCCCAGGATCTGGCGCTTGTGGATGCGGCAGTCGTCGAACATGAGCTCGCAGTTGTGATAGCCGCGATGGGAGACCGGACGCGGGCCCAACCGCACCTCAAAGCCCGGCGTGCCCTTGTCGACATAGAAGGCGGTAATCCGCTTCTTGGGGCCGCGCGGCGTCTCTTCCTCGCCGGTGGCGGCGAAGAGGATGACGAAGTCGGCGATATCGGCGTGGCTGATGAAATGCTTCATGCCGTTGATGACGAAGTCGTCGCCGTCGGCCACCGCCTTGGTCTTCATCGAGCGCAGGTCGGAACCGGCCCCCGGCTCGGTCATCGCCAGCGCCTCGGTCTTCTCGCCGCGGATGGTCGGCATCAGATAGCGCTCAACCTGTTCGTCCTGGCTGGCTTGCAGGATGTTGGAGGGACGGGCCACCAGGTACTGCAGGGCAAAGTTGGCGCGGCCCAGGTCCCGCTCCATCAAGGCCAGGGTCACGGCGTCCAGGCCGGCACCACCCAGCGCTTCGGGCATGTTGGCGGCATAGAGGCCCAGCTCCATGGACTTGGACTTGACCTCCTGCACGATCTCCTCGGGCACCTCATCCAGGCGCTCTACGGTCTCTTCGTGCGGATAGAGGATGTCTTCGACGAAGCCGCGCGTCGTGCGGACGATCAGCTCCTGCTCTTCGCTCAGATCGAACTGCATGGGGTGCGCTCCTATCGCTTGATGCCGATGGCACGGCCGGCGTCGTCGGGACGCGGTGCCTCTTTGTGAACCGCCCAGATCGCGTCCAGCGCCGCCTTGGGGCCGGGCAGGATCGGCGCCGTCTTGCCGAGATTTCCGTCGACGTGCAGCAGCATCTGCTCGGCGGTGAAGATGCGGTTGCCGCTCTCGCGGTCCAGGATCGCGTGGTGGATGTGCAGACGCTTGGCGTCGAGATCCAGGATCCGGGTCTCGTAGGCCAGGGTCTGATTGAGCATGCCCTCGGCGTAGTAGTTGAGGTGGCTCTCGACCGTATAGAAGGAGTTCCCGGCCGCCCGGTAGGCCTCGTCGATGCCGATGTAGCGGAACAGGGCGTCAGAGGCATCACCGATCGCGGTGACGAAAAAGGCCTCGCTCATGTGCTTGTTGTAATCGACCCAGTCGGGGCGCACGAAGCCCTCGGCCAGGCGCAGCGGTGCTGTCGGCACCTCGCCCGGCTGCCAGCGCTTGGACTGCACGGCCTCGAACATGCGGGCCTCGTAGTCGGCCATGGTCCGACCGGCACCGACGTTGTAGGGCCGAAGCGCGCGCATCACCGCGATCAGGGCATTGTCACGCTGGCTCTCCAGCTCTTGGATCGTCGTGCCGGCGGCCTGGGATTGCGTGCCCTCGACCATGCGGTCGATCAGGGTCTCGCTCAGCTCCGGTGCCTCCAGCTTGGTCCAGGGCAGCTTCAGGGCCGGGCCGAATTGCTCCAGCATATGGCGCATCCCGGCCTCGCCGCCAGCCAGATGGAAGATCATGCCGGTGCCCCAGAAGGCCCAGCGCAGGCCCGGGCCATAGGCCATGGCCTGGTCCAGCTCGTCAGTGGTGGCAACACCCTCGTTCACAAGATGCAGGTATTCGCGCCAGAGCGCCTCCTGCAGGCGGTCGGAGAGATAGGCCGGCACCTCTTTGCGCACGTGCAGAGGGTGCATGCCGATGCCGGCGTAGAAGGCCCGCGCCCGCTCGATGCTTTCAGGCGCGGTCTTGTCGCCGGCGACCAGCTCGACCAGGGGCAGCAGATAGACCGGATTGAAAGGATGGCCGATCAAGACTCGCTCGGGGTGCTGACAGTCGGCCTGGATCTCGCTTGGCAGCAAGCCTGAGGAGGAGGAGGCGACCAGCACCTCCGGCCGGGCGGCCGCGTCGATTGCCTGATGGATCTTCCGCTTGAGGTCGATCCTCTCCGGCGCGCTCTCCTGCACGAAATCGGCCTCGGCGACGGCCTCGGCGATGCTATCGGCGAAGCTCAGCCGCTCAGGACTGGCGCCGGCGGCCAGACCCAGCTGAGAGATTGCCGGCCAGGCCCGGGCCACGGCGTCACGCAAGCGCGCTTCCGCCCCCGGCGCCGGGTCGTGCGCCACCACATCCAATCCCCAGGCCAGGCACCGCGTGGCCCAGCCCGCACCAATGACGCCGGTGCCGATAACGGCAACCCGCTGCACACCCTCGATCATGTCGCTGACCCCTTTTTCGGCGCCGAGGTTAGTTACGCGGCCTAAGGCCCAAGACCTCGCGCCCCTCGGCCGGGCTCAGGGTGCGAGCCCCAAGGCGCGCCAGGATCTCGACGGCCCGCTCGGTCAGGCTGGCGTTGGAGGCGTAGACGCCCTTGTCCAGCCAGAGATTGTCTTCCAGCCCAACGCGCACGTGACCGCCCAGCAATGCCGCCTGCGCCACGAAGGGCATCTGATTGCGGCCGATGGCAAAGCCGGCCCAGACCGCGTCCCGTGGCAGCATATTGCGCATGGTCAGCATGGCCTCGGTGGAAGCAGGCGCACCGTATGGGATGCCGAGGCAGAGCTGATACATGGGCTTGCCGTCGATCAACCCCTCTTCATAGAGATTGTTGGCCATCCAGACATGACCGCTGTCAAAGCACTCCAGCTCCGGCTTCACGCCTAGCTCTTGGATCCGCTTGGCGCCTTTGCGCAGCATCTCTGGCGTACCGACATAGGTGGTGTCGCCGTCGCCGAAGTTAAGCGTGCCACAGTCCAGGGTGCAGATCTCCGGCAGCAGCTCTTCGACATGGGCCAGGCGCTCCAGTGCCGGCACCAGGTCGCTGTCGGGACCGGGCGTGGTCGGGTCGCTGTCGCGGATCTGCAGATCACCACCCATGCCGGCGGTCAGGTTGATGATGATGTCGGTGCCGCTGTCGCGGATGCGATCCACAACTTCGCGATAGAGCTCGACGCGGCGGCTGGGCTTGCCGCTGTCCGGCTCGCGAACGTGCATGTGGGCGATGGTGGCGCCGGCCTTGGCGGCCTCGATTGCGGCCTCGGCGATCTGCTGCGGGGTGATCGGGATCGCCGGGTGCTTGCCGACCGTGTCTCCGGCCCCGGTGATCGCGCAGGTGACCATGACGTCTCTGTTCATTGCCTTCACTCCAAGAGGTGTTGCTCTTCGATCCGTCCCTCAGAGCCCCGTCGGTCTCTGCCAAGACCGGAACCACGAGAGGCTTGTTGGGTAAACGTTCAACAAGACATAAGCAGCGCGAAGGCAGCCGTCTAGCGCGCCCGCGTCATCGGACGGCGGACTTAGGCAAATGACATGCAAATGGAAGGGGTCAAACACGCCCTTCGCGGTTGGAGGCCTCTTCCGTCAGCCAGGATTCCAGGTCGGGCCAGGCATAGGCCTCTTCGTCCAGCAGTACGCCGGCAAAGGGCTCCTGCTGCTGCATCAAGAGCTGGCCGCCCATGGCCTGATAGAAGAAGCGCGCCGGGTTCCGGGCGACGACCCAGAGGAAGGCATCGCGAAACCCCCGGGTATGGAGATCGCGCAAGAGCCCGGTCAGTAGAGCCCGACCGATCCCCTGGTTCTGATAGTCGCTCAACACATAGAGGGTATAGATCTCAGCACGTGCCGGAGAGCCGCGCTTGCGCGAGGGACCGCCTGAAGCGAAGCCGACAATCTCGTTGCCGGTCACCTTCGACAATTCCGCCACCAAGGTGGTCTCACCAGAGCGCGCCTGAGTGATGATCTGCTGCCAGCGTTCGGTCTGGATCTCCGGCGTTAGCTCCAAGAGATAGCGATCCGGCACGATACCGGCATAGGTCGTGCGCCAGGTCTCGACATGCACGTCGGCGATGCCGGCCGAATCGATGCGCATCGCCTTACGGATTCTGAGAGTCATGCCGTCCTTTGTAACACGGCGACATAGAATCCGTCAGTGCCTTCGCGATCCGGACGAAGGGTGAGTCCACCCTTTCTATCCACAGCTTGGGCGGCGAGCGGCAGCAAAGTGGCGATGTCCTGCTGAACGAAGTCCTCTCTCGCGTCCAGCAGGGCCGCGACCTGCGCCTCATTCTCTTCAGGCAGCAGAGAGCAGGTGACATAGACCAGGCGTCCACCAGGCCGGGGCAGGCGTGCGGCAGAAGCCAGGATCTCACCTTGCAGCGCAACCAGGCGCTCCAGCTCTTCGGTACTGGTCCGCCAGCGGGCGTCGGGATTGCGGCGCCAGGCCCCCAGGCCGCTGCAGGGCGCATCCACCAGCACGCGATCGACGCTGCCCTTGTGCCGCTTCACCCAAGGATCGCGATGGTCGCTGAGCGCGCGCCGGGTGACGTTGAAGGCACCGGCACGCCTGAGACGCTGCCCGGCGCGATCGAGCCGTGCCTTGCTGACGTCGAAGGCCAGCAGGTTGCCCTTGTTTGCCATGGCAGCCGCCAGTGCCAAGGTCTTGCCACCAGCCCCGGCACAGAAGTCCACCACGCGCTCCCCAGGCTTAGCATCGACCAGCAAGGCCGCAAGTTGACTACCCTCGTCCTGACGCTCGACCAGCCCCGACTGAAAGGCCTCCGTCGCCGCGATGTTGCGGCGCCCGGCCACGCGAAGACCAAGCGGTGAGAGGGGGGTCTCTTGGCTCTCGATCCCCTCAGCAGCCAGGGCGGCCTTGGCCTCCTCGCGGCTCGCCTTCAGGGCATTGACGCGGAGGTCCAGCGGTGCCGGCCGGGCAAGGGCTGCCAGGAGCCCCGACGCCTCGCCCGGCAGTCTCGACAAGAGCCACTGCGGGCATTCCCCGCGCACCTCGGCCGGCTGGTCGCTATGCTCCAGCTTGACACCCTTAAGGCCACGCAGCTTGACGACCTCCGTTTTTGAGAGTGCGGCCGGGGCAAAGCGACCGCCGGTGAAGATGGCCTGTAGGCCGACCAAGTCCTTGCCATCGACCAAAGCCAGATCGGCCAGGGCCCGGCTGCGCGGATCTAGCGGCAAACCAACCCGCTGCAGCCACCAGTCCAGCCGCGCCAAGCGGCGCATGCGGTCATAGACCATCTGCGTCAGCGCGCGCCGATCCTTGGCGCCGATGTAGCGCCGCCCGCGCAGATAGTCGGCCACGGCCTGATCAGCCGGACGCGGATCAGAGGCCATGGCCTCAAAAAGCTCGATGGAAGCCTGGAGGCGAGCAGCCGGCGTCATTGCGCCCCCTCGCGCAGACAGAGTTTCATCAGGATCAATAGAGGGACTTCTTATAGTCCTCTTCCAGCTCGCGATCCTGCTCCTTCAGCTCCTCCTCGCTCTTTCTCTCGCCCACCTGGTCCAAGATGATGCGGGCCAGGCTGGGCATCTCCTTGCGATCCTGGTGACTCTCCGGATCCCAGAGCTTGGAGCGGCGAAAGGCCTTGGCGCAGTGCAGGAAGGTCTCCTCAACGTCGACTACAATCGCGACCTTCGGCTCGCGGCCATTGACCTCCATCGAGGCCAGGATCTGCGGATCGCAGGTGATCCGCGCCTTGCCGTTCACCCGATAGGTGTCGTCGAAACCGGGGATCATGAAGAGCAGCCCGACCGAAGAATTGGCCAGCAGGTTGCTTAGAGAATCCAGGCGGTTGTTGCCCGGCCGGTCGGGGATCGCCAGGGTGCGATCGTCCAGGACCTTCACAAAGCCCGGCGGGTCGCCGCGCGGGGTAGCATCGCAGCCGCCGTCACCGCCGACCGTCGCCATACAGAGGAAGGGCGCGCGCGCTATAAAATCGCGCCCGTGCCGGTCGATCCTGTTATGGACCTTCTGGACCGCCAGCGGATGCTTAGCGCCAAAGCGGCTACGAAGAGCGGCTTCATCCTCGATTGCATAAGGATCGGCCGATTTCGACTCGTCTGGTGCCATGGCTTTGCTCCCCTTTCTTTGGCTTCAAGTGACCCGGGACCCTAAAGCAAAGTCCGGGTGCCAGCCAGTGCCCCGCCTAGACGTTGCCGCGGTAGTTCGGGGCCTCTCGGGTGATCGCCACATCATGGACGTGGCTCTCGCGCAAGCCCGCACCGGTGATTTTCAAGAGCCGCACGTTGGCCTGCAGATCGGCGATGGTGGCGCTGCCGGTATAGCCCATGGCCGCCTTCAAGCCACCGATCAACTGATGCAGGATGTTGCCGATCGGGCCCTTGTAGGGCACCCGTCCCTCAATGCCTTCGGGCACCAGCTTCAGCTTGTCGCCGACTTCGGCCTGGAAATAGCGGTCGGCCGAGCCACGTGCCATGGCACCGATCGATCCCATGCCGCGATAGGACTTGTAGGAGCGGCCCTGGTAGAGGAAGACCTCGCCCGGGCTCTCATCCGTACCGGCGAAGAGAGAGCCGATCATGCAGGATTCGGCCCCCACCGCGATCGCCTTGGCGATGTCGCCGGAATACTTGATGCCGCCGTCGGCAATCGCCGGAACACCGGCCGCGCGGCAGGCCTCGACCGCATCGATGAGCGCGGTCAGCTGCGGCACGCCGACGCCGGCCACCATGCGGGTGGTGCAGATCGTGCCGGGCCCGATACCGACCTTGACCGCATCCGCGCCGGCATCGATCAGGGCCTGCGCGCCCTCCTTGGTCGCGACATTGCCGCCGATGACCTGGACGCGATTGGATAGACGCTTGACGGCGGTGACGGCGTTCAGGACGCCATCGGAGTGGCCATGCGCGGTGTCGACTACAATGACGTCGACGCCGGCATCGATCAGAGCCTCGGCCCGGCTGATGCCATCCGGCCCTACCCCAGTCGCAGCCGCAGCGCGCAGCCGCCCATGCTCGTCCTTGCAAGAAGTCGGGTGGGTGTGTGCCTTCTCGATGTCCTTGACCGTGATCAGGCCGATACAGCGATAGTCCTGGTCGACAACCAGCAGCTTCTCGATGCGGCTCTGATGCAAAAGCCGCTTGGCCTCTTCGCGCGCCACGCCCTCGCGCACGGTGATCAGATTGTCCTTGGTCATCAGCTCGGCGACCGGCTGATCCATCTTTTCGGCAAAGCGCACGTCGCGGTTGGTCAGGATGCCGACCAGAGGTCCGTCGTTGCGCTCCACCACCGGAATGCCGGAGATGCTATGCTGGTCCATCAAGGCCAGCGCGTCGGCCAAAGTGCGGTCGGGATAAATGGTCACCGGGTTCACCACCATGCCCGATTCGAACTTCTTGACCTTGCGCACCTCGTCAGCCTGCGCCTCGATCTCCAGGTTCTTATGAATGACGCCGATACCGCCGGCCTGTGCCATGGCAATCGCCAGCGGCCCCTCGGTCACTGTATCCATGGCGGCCGACATCAAGGGGACAGTCAGCCTGATCGTGCGGGTCAGACGCGTGGAGACGTCGGCATTGGCCGGCAGCACGTTGGACCGCGCCGGCTCCAGCAAAACATCGTCAAAGGTGAGAGCGTCTCGGATAATCATGCCACGACTCCAAGGGTCTTCTGACCCGGCAAGCTTCGGAGGATGGCAGCGCTTGATACAGCAGAGTAGCGACAGTCACAAGCGCCTGAGGCATGCGACCTTCGCAGGGGCGACCACCACCTGCGTCACCGGTGGTCGCGTCCGGCACCATCTGAGGTGTTCTAGCAGGCTGTTGAGAAAGTCGAGGCGCGCATGAGCTTGGATCTTTGCCGAAAGCTCGCGTCAGGCTCCTTGTACGATACGATCTGTATCGTCCTGCGGAGCCTTCCTAATCTTTCAACAAATCTCCTGCCCTCCTGCATCACCTGACTTTCTCAACAGCCTGCTAGGGCATCCTTATCTGCTGTCCGTCGTACTTCAAACCGTCGATTAGCAGGTCCGTCAGGACATCCTTTTTGGCCAGGTAGCGGGTAAGGTCGTGATCCTCGTGTTCCCAGCCCTGCAGGGCCACCGACTCAATACCCTTCAAGTAGGACATCTGAGCCAGGTCTCGCCAAGACCGCCTGGAATAGTGAACATGGATGGGCGTCGGGATGCGCGTCGTCCGGCCCGGCCCGGCAATGCATTGCGTAAGGTTGGTGAAACAAGGCTCATCCGGGTGCTGACTGTCCTCAATGCGTGCCCAGACCTTAGCCTTGTGCGTGAAACCTTCTGTGTTCATCAGCGATGGCACATCGACGATGGGATTGAAGACCAGAGCCCTCTCGGCTGGCATAAGAGCCGCATAAATGACCGCCGCCGTTCCGCCGCTGGAGTGTCCGAGGGTGCAGACGGAGGTCAGATCGCGCCCCTCGATAAGCTTGGTCAGGACCGACAGTGTCTCTCTCCGAGACGCACCCCAGGCCTCCAATCCCGACATCAAGAGCGTGGCATCCGGATCCCCGAGGACCAGCACGTCCGCTCTCAACATCCTGATTGTGCGCGAGAAGTCGTCAATCGGAATCCCGAGCCTGCGCGCGACTGTCTGAAACACAATCACCAGCAAGCCAGAGCGCTCGCCTGCATGCTCGCAGTAGAGGCACTGATGGTCACGCACGGCTCGACGCATCACCGGTAGGGACAGCCTGCCCACAAGATGGGGAACGCGCAGGTTGCCATTCTGTAGAGGCCTGATAAAGCCGTACTGACGCTCGCGTGAGACCTCTGCGTCTGTCTCGTTTTCTGCTTCTTGCGAGGTATCCATGGGAGGACCTTTAGAGGGGCTTCAACTATGCCTCGGCAATCTCCGCAACACAGTCGATCTCGACGGCAACGCCGAACGGCAGGCTGGCGACCGAGACCGCTGCCCGGCTGTGGCGGCCCTTGTCAGCGAAGACCGCGACCATCAGGTCGGAGGCGCCGTTGATCACCTGCGGCTGCTGGGCGAAATCCGGAGTCGAGTTGACGTAACCACCTAGGCGCACGATCCGCAGCACCCGGTCCAGATCCCCGTCGCAGGCTTGCTTCAGCTGCGCGATGATATTGATGGCGCAGAGCTCGGCCGCTGCTCTGCCGGTGTCGACATCGACCTCGGCCCCCAGCTTGCCGATGTACTGCGGCTTGCCGTCCTTCAGGGTGATCTGGCCAGAGACATAGACCTGTGCCCCAGTCTTCACCCAACCGACATAGTTGGCCACAGGAGCCGCAGCTTCCGGCACCGCTATTCCCAACTCCTTCAATCTTGCTTCGACCTGACCTGACATTCCAGCTTCCCTCGCCTTGTTGCTGACGCACGTCCCGCCATAAAGCGCCTAGACGTTGATTGGTCAAGCACCCCTGCAAGGCAGCGGAAGTCCCGCTGGATCGAAGCCAGCGTCGGCTGTACCAGGAGCTATTGGATCGACAAGAGCCTTTGGAGCAGTCTGACCGCGTCGCCTTTTGGTCAAACCGTCAGGCGTCTCAGACAGTCCGCATTGGCCGCAACCAAAGGGGAGAAGTCGCGCGCGGCATAGTACTCCGGCCTCTCGTAGGTCTCGCCCTTGTTATCGACGGTGCTGACATTGATGTAGAGGATCACACGCTCCAGCGGCGTGATGTTGATAGAAGACCCGTGCACCACGGTCATGTCCATCAACAGCAGGCTTCCTGCCGGACCGGTGATGGCCTCCAGCCCATGCTGTTCGACCAGGGCAGCAATGGTCTCTTTCGGAATGTCATAGCGGTACTTCGACACCGAGCTATAGTCGCGAGAGCTAGGGTCTTTGAAGGCCTTGGAAACAATCCCGTGCTTGTGTGAAGCGGGAATCGCCAGCACTGGCGCGTTGCAGGCATTCACCTCGTTCAGGAAGACGCCAACCATGATGCCATCGGGCTTCGGCAGGCCATCGACACGGTGATAGGTGCCAAAATCCTGATGCCACTTCACGATGGAGCCACCGGTCTGCTTTACGTTCACACGGCTCTGGTGAACGAAGATCTGATTGCCCAGCAGCTGCTCTGAGTTTGCGACGATGGCCGGGTGATGCGCCAAGGCGGAGAAACGCTCGTCCAGCAGATGCATTCCGTAGACCACATGCGGTTCGCCGGTCGGTTCGCGGGCGACCTCTGGCCCCTCACGCTGGCTGACGTCCCCGACCGCGGCCTTAAGCACGGAGATCTCCTGCTGATCGAAAGCGCCAGGGATGACGATCCAGCCCTTGTTGCGGAACTCTTCGACCTCTGTCTCGCTCAGGGTCATTGCCTATCTCCTTTCGCTCACCGACTTTAGGCCTTCGATACCCTGGGCCAGACTGCCGCCAAGCAGGGCAATGTCATAGCCGTAGGACATCATGCGGTATCCGCGCCCAAGCAGATCCTCGCCCCAGGCCTGATTGGGCGCCAGAGAAGCGGCCGCCTTGCCGTTGCGCTCCGCCGCCTCGACGATGGAGTCGATGCCGCGCTGCAGGTCAGGATGATCGAACTGCCCTGGTATACCCAGGGCCAGAGAGAGGTCGGCATGGCCCAGATGCGCGACGTCGACCCCATCGACGGCCATGATCTCGTCGACGCTTTCCAGACCTGCCGCGGTTTCGATCAGGACCACCACCAGGGTGCGCGCCTCGGCCTTGAGCGCCTTCTCGCCCATGTCGCCGCCGCTGTAGTCGTCATGCGCGCCGCCGAAGATGGCGCCACGCTGGCCGCGCGGCGGATAGCGCGTCCACTGCACCAGCCGGCGCGCCTCCTCTGCGCTTTCCACCATTTGGAACAAGAGGCCCATGATCCCGACATCCAACAGCCGGGCTGCAAACTGGTAGTCCTTGCCCGGAGGCCGCGCCAAGGGCACCAGGCTGAGGCCACGGCAAAGCGCGGCCTGTTCCTTCATGTCCGGCAGGGTGAAGCCGGAATGCTCCATATCATAGAACACGAAGTCAGCCCCGGCTCCCGCCAGGATCTGCGGCAGGCCAGGGCTCAGAAACTCGAACATCATGGTGCCGAAGACGGTCTCGCCTTGCGCCAGCCGTGCCTTTACTGGGTTGTCGCGCATCCTTCCTCCCTCGCCGACCGATCGCGCGCCGCGATCAGCCACCCTGTTTCGTCGGCCTCCACCTGGGCAGAGCCGCGCAACTGACAAGCCTAGACTATTGGGCGTTAGAGAGGGAAGGTACAGGCCAGCCTTCGCCTTGCGCGCCCCCGTGATCTAAGGACCTTTCGAGATCTAAGGAGAAAGTGATGGTCGCCATCGACGCTTGGACCGATCGTGCCTTTGGCGCAGAGCTTCGCTCCATCGACCTGCGTCAGGTTCTTTCAGCCAGCCAAGAGCGCGCGCTTCGCCTCGCCCTGGCCACACACAAGGCACTCCGCTTCCCACAGCAAGAGATCCAGCCGGCCGACTTCTTGCGCTTTGCCCGGCTCTTCGGACGCGCGCACCCCCATGTGCTGGAGCACTTACGCCTGAAAGAACAGCCAGAGGTTCTTGTCCTGACCAACGTGATCGAGGACGAGAGCAAACCGCACGGACACAATGGCGCGGCCTTTTGGCACACAGACAATTCCTATGAGGCGGAACCGGCCAGCGCCACCATGCTCTATGCCGTTTCAATGCCCCAGGAGGGTGGCGAGACCTACCTCTGCGATATGGCTGCCGCCTATCGCGCCCTGCCGACCGACGAGCGCGACCGCCTGGCCGGGCTGACGGTCCGCCACCGCTATGGCAATCGCGATGCCGGCAAGGAACACCAGGCAGGGCGCCTGCAGGGCGATCAAGAAAACAAGGTGCCGGAGGTGACACACCCGCTGGTCAGGCGCCACCCGGTCAGTGGCGAGCCCTGCCTCTATGCCGTCGCCGCCAGCGCCCGTGGAATCCTCGGTATGGAGGACGCGGAGGCCCTGGCGTTGCTGGACCGCCTCAAGGGCCATTGCACGCACCCGGACTTCGTGATCGCACAGCGCCACGAGGTGGGTGACCTATTCATCTGGGACACCCTGGCCACCATGCATGCAGCTGCCGTGATGGAGGTGGCCAAAGGACCTCAAACCATCCGCCTGCTGCACAGGATCAGCGTGAAGGGCTATCCACCCTTGCCGGAAGCTGCCTAGACTGTTGAGGGTCCGGGTAGGAGAAGGGAGAGAGAGCGGGTGCTGACGCGGATCGCCAGCGGCATCGACCGGCTGAACGGCGTCATCGGAACGGCCGTCTCTCTGCTCAGTCTGCCGATGATCGCGGTGATGCTGCTGGAAGTCGTGCTGCGCTACTTCTTCACCGCTCCGACCATCTGGGCGCTGGAATCGGCGCAGATCATGTTCGGCTTCATGTTCCTCTTGGGTGCCGGTTACACTCTGCGCGAGGACGGTCATGTCCGCGTCGAGATTGCCTATCACTACGCCGGGCGCCGCGCCGTCGCGGGCATGAAGATCTTCGCACTGCTGTTCATCTTCTTCTACTGCAGCATCGTGCTCTACTACGGTGGCATCAAGGCCTTGGACTCCATCGCCATCCGCGAGCAGCACTTCTCGGTCTGGAGCCCCTACATCTTTCCGGTGATCTCGATGATCCCGGTCGCCGCCGTGCTGATGATCCTCCAGGCCTTTTCGCTCTTGGTTAAAGAGATCCCGGGGCTCAAGCGCCATGACTGAGGTCTCGATTGAGATCATCACCCTCCTGGCCTTTGGCGGACTGCTGCTCACGGTCTTCTTGGGCGTGCCGCTGGTCTTCGCCCTGGGGACGGTCGCGCTTGTCATCACCTATTTCTTCTGGGGACCGGCCAGCCTCTTTCTGATCGGCAACAAGATCGTCGGCATGATCTTCAATCATACCCTGATCTCGGTGCCTTTCTTTCTCTTCATGGCCAACGTCCTCGCACGCTCCGGCATCGCCGACGACTTCTATGATGCCATGTACAAGTGGATGGGCCCGCTGCGCGGCGGCCTGGCCATGGGCACCATCATCATCTGCACCCTGATCGCCGCCATGAGCGGGGTCAGCGCCGTGGGCGTGGTCACCATGGGCACGATTGCGCTGCCGGCGATGCTGAAGCGCAACTATGACAAGCGCATTGCCGTCGGCACCGTTCTGGCCGGCGGTGCATTGGGACAGCTGATCCCGCCCAGCCTGCTGGCCATCATCTTTTCCAGCATGGCCAATCTCTCGGTCGGCAAGATGTTCCTGGCGGGCGCCGTGCCTGGGCTTCTGCTGATGGGGCTCTTCCTGATCTATGTGGCGGTGCGCTGCGCCCTCAACCCCAGTCTGGGGCCGCCCTTGCCCGAAGAGGAACGCCGCAGCATCACCCTGCGCGACAAGCTGATCAGCCTCAAGGTGGTGCTGCCGGCATCGCTGCTGGTCCTGGGTGTCCTGGGCTCGCTCTTCGCCGGCATTGCCAGCCCGACGGAATCGGCGGCGGTGGGTGCGCTGGGCAGCCTATTGGTGGCTCTGGGCAATCGGCGCCTTACTTGGGAAACTCTGCTGGCCGCCTGTCGCCAGACCCTCATCACTTCGACCATGGTGATCTGGATTGCCGTCAGCTCGCTGCTCTTCGTCTCGGTCTATGCCGGTCTGGGCGGCGATAGCTTCGTGCGCGATAGCCTGGAGCTGGCAGGCGTGGGCCGCTGGGAGGTGATCATCGCCATGATGGTCATCATCTTCCTGCTCGGCATGATCATGGACCCGGTCGGCATCATCTTCCTGACCGTTCCGATCTTCCTGCCGATCGTCGAGAGCCTTGGCTTCAATCCAATCTGGTTCGGCGCACTGGTCATCATCAATCTGGAGATGGCCTATCTGACGCCGCCCTTCGGCTACAACCTCTTCATCCTAAAGTCAGTGGCCCCGCGCAACATTTCAACTATTGACCTCTACAAGGCAGTGCCGGCCTTCGTCACATTACAAGCAATTGGCTTGGGACTCTGTATTCTGTTTCCGGAAGTGATAACCTGGCTCCCGGACGTACTTCTGCCCTAGTGGTCCGATCCAGACGCTTGGTCTCCAAGTGTCTGGTGAAGCGGCCCACCAAACTGTTGATCTGGAGGGGCAGAGGCGAAAGCAGGAAGAGGCGCAGCTAAAGCGCCCAACTGGCTCCGACCGGCAGGACCGGCGTTTGACAGAGGAGAAGACGTGTGAGACGAGATCTGACAAGGCTAACTGGGGCCTTTGCTTTTTCGGCCTGCTTGGTCGTTGGCGGTTTGGCCTATGCCGATGACCAGGAAAAAGTGGTCTGGCGTATGCAGACCATTGCTGCCCCCAACACCTCGGAATACGACGACCTGGCGCAGGCCTTCGCCGATCGGGTGAACGAGCTGTCGCAAGGCCAGATGGAGATCAAGGTCTTTCCCTCGGGCGTGCTGTCGAACGAGTTAGAGGCAGGAACTGCCGTCGGTCGTGGAGTCTTCGATCTATGGCACAGCTACATGCAGCTCCACGCCTCCAAGAATAAGGCCTTTCGCAGCGCCAACGAATGGCCGGTCAATGCCGACCGCCTGCAGGCCGCCATGTGGTACGACCAGGGCGGCGCCCAGGCCTATCGCGATGCGCTGGTCGACGACAATCTCTACCACATGGGGGTGACCCCGGTTTCGGGCGAGCATATCTGGTCGAAGGTGCCCTTGAACAGCGTCGAGGATCTGAAGGGCCTCAAGATCCGCTCCGGCGGCGTTGCCTCACGCAGCTTCCAACTGCTGGGCGCCGCCCCGGTCTCGCTACCCGGATCGGAGGTCTATCAGGCCCTGCAGCGCGGCACGGTAGACGCGGCCGAGTGGACCACTCTGCCGGTCAATTATGGTTTCGGCTTGGCTGAGGTGACCGACTATGTCGTGACGCCCAGCTATTCCGGCGGGGCCACCTATGACTGGGTTGCCAATCTGGATGCCTGGAACGCGCTTCCCGATCACCTGAAGCAGGTGGTCGAAGCCGCCTTGCAAGAGGTCAGCTTCGAATACTGGATGAAGGTCAAGGCCGAGGAAGCCGTGATCCTGAAGAAGCTGGCAGAGGAAGAGGGGATGACCATCATCCGCTGGTCGGATGATGACATGCGCAAGCTGGAAGAGGCCCGCATGCAGGTGGTCGCCGAGACCTACACCGAGGACGCACCGGAGTATGAAGCAATCCTGAAAGACCAGCTCCGCTTCCTGGAGAGTCTGGGCTACGACGTTCCGGACAAGTACCTCTCCGAATAGGAAAGATGCGCCGGCCGGTGAGCACCCGCTCCCCGGCTGGCCTTCAATGTAACAGCGGTGAACAAGTGCCACCGCATCGCACCAGTCCTCTCACTCCTCAGCACCGACGACGGGTTCGCTCCCAGCCACTGTGCAACGCCACATTGACCGCGGATAGCGGTCGATCTCATAGGGGATCAGGCGGTGCAGTGTGGTCCGGTTGTCCCAAATCAGCAGGTCCCCCACTCGCCAGCTATGGCGATAGACATTGTCGAGCTGCGTCAAGCGCGCTTCAAGTGCGCGCACCGTCTTGCGGCTGGACTCGATGTCGTGATCGGCCAGATGAGAGACATGGCCACCCAGGTAGACCGATCGCCGCCCGTCACCGTGTCGACGCACGACCGGATGGGTCACCTCCGGCAGCCGCTTGCTCTCCGCTTCGTCCTGCGGCTTCAATCGGCCCGGATTGTTCGCCCGACTGAAGGCATAGGAATGGACCGCAGCGAGGCTGCGCAAGTCGCTCTTCTCAGCCTCCTCCAGCTTGTCATAGGCCATGACCATGTTCGCAAACTCGGTCTCGCCACCGCTGGGCGTCACCTCCAAGGCATAGAGCGCCGTCGCCAGGCAGGGGATCTTGCGAAAGCTGCTGTCGCTGTGCCAACGCGAAGTCCCACGCAGGAACACGGCCTGCTCGTCCGCGGCGGCGGTCAGGCTTCCGTCGGGCTTGCGGTTGGACAGCCGGACTATTTCCGGGTGGTCTGGATGCCGCTTCTCCGGCTCGGGCAGCAGTTCCAACGCGCCGAAAGCGCGACAGAACCGAAGGTAGGCCTCGGCCTTCAGGTCAAGCCCTCTCAGCAGGATCACCTGGTGCTGCGACAGCAGTCGCGACAGGGTCGAGATCGTCTCTGCTTCACCGAGGCGATCGAAGTCGAGCCCCTCGACCTGAACACCCAGAGCCGGATTCAGTGCTAAGGTTTGCACGGAGTTTCCTTCCCTTGAGCCCGTTTCTGTGTAGGGCTTTGCTCACAGGGAAGGATAGGTCAGAGGGAGCCTCCCGGGAAGAGAGGCTCCCACTCACCGATTACGAACAGCCGCTGGTGCCGCCGCAGGTGTCGCATTTTAGGCAGGTGCCGTTGCGAACCAGGGTGAAGTTGCCGCAAGCCCCGCAGGGATCGCCTTCATAGCCCTTGAGGCGGGCTTCCTGGACCTGACGAGCGACAGTGTTCTTGCGGGTCTGGCTGACGATGGCTTCAGCGGCCACCGCCGTCATGCCAGCCCTTTCGATCACCGCCGCTTCGGCCGCAACGGCCGTGGTCTGGATGGAGCCCCCCTCGGCACCACCAGGCAGCACGGTCAACATGGAGCGAACGTAGCCACTCGAGGCCACCTTGCGCAGGCTGTCGGTCAGATCGACGCCCTCGTCCTCACCCTTACCCATGGCGTCCGGCAGGGTATCCTGCGGCTCGACATGAGCCAGGTCGTGGCGAGAGAGGTAAGAGATGGCGAGTTCGCGGAAGATGTAGTCGACCACCGAGGTCGCCATCTTAATCGTGTCGTTGCCTTCGACCAGGCCGGAGGGTTCGAAGCGGGTGAAGGTGTAGGCCTCGACAAACTCTTCCAAGGGCACGCCGTACTGCAGGCCGATGGAGATCGCGATGGCGAAGTTGTTCATCAGCGAGCGGAAGGCCGCCCCTTCCTTGTGCATGTCGATAAAGACTTCGCCCAGGCGACCGTCCTCGTACTCGCCGGTACGCAGATAGACCTTGTGCCCGCCGACCACGGCCTTTTGGGTATAGCCCTTGCGCCGGCCCGGCAGACGCTCGCGCTCCGTACCGCGCTCTACCACCCGCTCGATGACCCGCTCGACCACGCGCTCCGCCACCTGGGCTGCACGCTCGGCCTGCGGTGCCTCGATCAGATTGTCGACCGCATCCTCATCCTCGTCCTCACCTTCCAGCAGCTGGGTCGCCAGAGGCTGCGAGAGCTTGGAGCCGTCGCGATAGAGGGCATTGGCCTTCAAGGCCAGCTTCCAGGAGAGCTGATAGGCCTGCTTGCAGTCTTCGACGCTGGCGTCATTCGGCATATTGATGGTCTTGGAGATGGCGCCCGAGATGAAGGGCTGGGACGCCGCCATCATGCGAATGTGAGCATCGACCGAAAGCGCCCGGGTGCCCTTGCGGCCGCAAGGGGTTGCACAGTCGAAGACCGATAGGTGTGCGGGGTCCAGGTGCGGTGCTCCCTCGACCGTCATCGCACCGCAGCAGTAGGTGTTGGCCGCATCGATCTCTTTCTTCTTGAAGCCGAGGGCCGTCAGCATGTCGAAACCAGGCTGATCCAGATCGTCTGCCTTGATGCCCAGGCTCTCGGTGCAGAAGGCCTCGCCCAGGGTATAGCGATTGAAGGCGAAGCGGATGTCGAAGGCACCACCCAAGCTGTTCTCAAGCGCCTCCAGCGCCGCTTCGGTGAACCCTTTGGCCTTCAGGGCCGCATGGTTGACGCCGGGCGCATCGGCCAGGCTGCCGTGACCCACGGCATAGCGCACGATCTCTTCGATCTTCTCGCCGCTGTAACCCAGGACGCGCAGTGCCTCCGGCACCGTGCGGTTGATGATCTTGAAGTAGCCGCCGCCGGCCAGCTTCTTGAACTTCACCAGCGCGAAGTCCGGCTCGATTCCCGTGGTGTCGCAATCCATGACCAGGCCAATGGTGCCCGTGGGTGCAATCACCGTGGTCTGTGCGTTCCGGAAGCCGTTGATTTCACCCATGGTGACGGCCAGGTCCCAGGCCTCACGCGCGGCCCGCACCAGACCGGCGTCAGGCGCATTGGCCTCATCCAGAGGCACCGGATTGGTCGAGAGCCCTTCATAGCCGTCGGCGAAGCTGTAGGCCGCGCGGCGATGATTGCGGATCACCCGCATCATCTGCTGTGCGTTGTTCTTGTGCTCCGGAAAGGCGCCCAGTTCGCCGGCCATCTCGGCTGAGGTCGAGTAGGCGACACCGGTCATCAGGGCGGTCAGGGAGCCTGCCAAGGCACGACCTTCATCGGAATCGTAGGAATAGCCCATCGCCATGATGAGGCCGCCGATGTTGGCAAAGCCCAGTCCCAGAGTCCGATAATCGTAGGAGAGGCGCGCAATCTCCCGCGAGGGGAACTGCGCCATCAGGACCGAGATCTCAAGGGTCACCGTCCAGAGCCGCACGGCATTGGCGAAGGCAGCAATCTGGAAACCGCCGTCCTTGCCGCGGAACTGCATCAGGTTCAGGGACGCCAGATTGCAGGCAGTGTCGTCCAGGAACATGTATTCCGAACAGGGGTTGGAGGCGTTGATCTGGCCACCAGCCGGGCAGGTGTGCCAGTCGTTGATGGTGGTGTGGAACTGGATGCCGGGATCGGCCGACTGCCAGGCGGCCTCTGCCACCTGCTGCCAGAGATCGGCCGCCTTGACGGTCTTGGAGACCTTGCGGTCGGTGCGGCGCACCAGGTCCCAGTCGCCGTTCTCGCCCACGGTCTTCAGGAAATCGTCGGTCACGCGCACGGTGTTGTTGGCGTTCTGACCGGCCACCGTCAGGTAAGCCTCGGAATCCCAGTCGGTATCATAGGTGCGGAACTTGATCTCGCTGTGCCCCTGTCGGGCCAGGTCGATGACGCGGCGGATATAGTTCTCCGGCACGGCCAGATCGCGGGCCCGACGCACCGCCTTGCGCAGGCTGCGGTTCACCTTGGGATCGAAGGCGTCGAGGCCCAGCTCGGGCTCGCTGCGGCAGGCCTCCAGGATCTTGTTCAGATGGGTCTTGCAGACCTTGGAGCCGGAGACCAGGGCGGCCACCTTCTGCTCTTCGATCGCTTTCCAGCCGACGAAGGTCTCGACATCGGGGTGATCGATGTCTACCACCACCATCTTGGCCGCACGCCGCGTGGTGCCGCCTGACTTGATAGCACCGGCCGCCCGGTCGCCGATCTTCAGGAAGGACATGAGGCCAGAGGAGCGACCACCGCCCGAAAGCGCCTCGCCCTCCCCGCGAATCGCCGAGAAATTTGTGCCAGTGCCCGAGCCATACTTGAAGAGTCTGGCTTCCCGCACCCAGAGATCCATGATGCCACGCTCGTTCACCAGATCGTCGCCGACCGACTGGATGAAGCAGGCATGGGGCTGCGGACGCTCATAGGCGGACTGAGAGCGCACCACCTCGCCGCTCCGCTCGTCTACGTAGAAATGCCCCTGGCTCGGACCGTCGATGCCATAGGCCCAGTAGAGGCCGGTGTTGAACCACTGCGGCGAGTTCGGCGCGGCGATCTGCTTGGCCAGCATGAAGCGCATCTCGTCGTAATAGGCGCGCGCATCCTCTTCGCTGTCGAAGTAGCCACCCTTCCAGCCCCAATAGGTCCAGGTACCGGCCAGACGATGGAACACTTCCTTGGCCGAGACCTCGCCACGGGTCCGCTCTTCCTCCGGCAGGCTGGCCAAGGCCGCCTCGTCCGGGACCGAGCGCCAAAGCCAAGAGGGAACGCTGTTCTCCTCCACGGCTTTCAGCTGCGTGGCGACGCCGGCTTTGCGGAAGTACTTCTGGGCGATGATGTCGGCTGCGACCTGCGACCAGGCTGCCGGCACCTCGATATTCTGTGCGCTGAAAACCACAGTCCCGTCCGGGTTGCGGATTTCACTGCTGGTCCGACGGAACTCGATATCGGCGTAAACATCATCCTTGGAACGGGTGAAATGCCGGTTGATGCGCATGGTGGTCCTGGTCCCCTCTTTCCTTCCTCCGATCGCTTCCCCGTGGCTCGCTCGGGAAGGATCGCCTGTCTGATCCGATCCGCCTTGGGTCACTGAGAGGGCCTCCCGATTCGCCGCCGTCCGTCCCCGAGTCGGGACTGCGAAAACCAGAAAATAGCGCTACCAGCTAGGTTTGGCGTGTTGAGAGGTATTAGACCACAAGATGTTGGGGGCGCCTAGCGAAGAATAGTGCTGCGACGCGCTCTGACCCCATGATATTGTGCTTGATCGCCTATCTCGTGGCACCGCCTGTGGATGAGGCTGGGGATACTATCCCTTGACCTTCACCAAGAGAGAGAGCGCCGCGAAGACCAGGATCACTCCCACCCACTGCAGCCCATCCAGCGCCTGGCCAAGCAGGAACCAGGCGATGAGGATCGTGACCAGAGGTTCGGCGTTGAAGACCATTGCCGCCGATCCGGCTGAGGCGTTGCGTACCGCATAAAGCTGCAACAGAAAGGCTGATGCAAAAAAGCCACAGCAACCCAACAAAAGGAGCCAGCCCGAGTCGGAGGTCGGCAGGGCCAGCCCCTCGCCGAGGACGGCAAAGAGGAAGGCCAGGACCAGGGAGAGAAGATTGACCTGCACGGCGACCGTGATGGCGTCGTAGCGCAGAACCAACTGCCGGCCGCAGAGGAACAGAGGCAGGGACGAGAAGGCTGCCAGCAAGCCGAAGGCGATACCGCGCCAATCCAGCGAGCTGAAGTCAGGTCCCAAGGCAAGGGCAAGCCCGACGAAGCCCAGCAGCAGCGCAATCAGCAAGGCGGGAGAGAGCGGGCGCCGCTCGATCAGCGACTCGGCGACGGCGACCAACAGCGGAAAGGTATAGAAGAGCAGAACCGCAAGCGAAACGGGAATATAGTCAATCGCGCTCATGTAGCCCGTTGCAGTGCCGAGCGAGCCGACGATCATGCCGGCCATCAGCAGGAAAGACTGCGGCGGCAAGGTGAGCGCGCGCCGGGATAGCAGCAGGAAGGTCAGCACGATGATGGCCGCAAAGGTGAAGCGTCCCGTCACCACGGTGGCAGGATTGGTCCCCTCCCCATAGGCCACACCGGCCATGACCGACGAGATGGCATAGGAACTGGCCGCCAAACCGGCGAAGACCATACCCAGCCCTTCGTTGCGCCCTGCTGTCATCTGCTTCCCAACTCTCTTCGCCGCGGCTATCCGCCGATCTGGACGCCTGGGTCTCCGCGAGCCTATAGTCCGCGCAGGATCACCGCCTCAAGGGAGCACATGCACATGGGCGCCACGATCGGAACGCGCCTCTTCACCATGCTCAAGGGCCACCTCGTCGGCAAGGATGCCTATGGCAACAGCTATTACAAGGCGCGCGGTGCGGCCGTGCATGCCGACAGCCTGCGGCACGAACGGCGCTGGGTGATCTATAAGGACAAGGTCGACGCCTCTAAGGTCCCGGCGGAGTGGCATGCCTGGCTGCACCACACCACCGACGAGATCCCGCCGGAGAACCTGTCGACGCGCAGCTGGCAGAAACCACACAAGGCGAATATGACCGGAACGGACGAGGCCTACCGGCCGCCGGGGCACACCCTAATGGGCGGCAAGCGCGCAGCCTCTGGCGGCGACTACGAGCCCTGGACCCCGGAATGACCGCAGAAGACAGCGCTCAGGGCAGCAAGCGCGCCACCAAGCGGGAGATGATGGAGATCGCTGCCGGGATCGTGGTGCTGATCATCGCCGCGGCCGCGGTCGGCCTTGCCTTCAGCTCTTCAGGCGTCCAGTCGGTCGCCGGTTACGAGATCGAGGCCGAGTTCGACAATGTCTCCGGCGTCAACCTGGGCACCGAAGTGCGCCTCTCAGGCGTCAAGGTCGGAACGGTGGTGGGCAAGTCACTGGCCGATGACGGTGATCTGGCGCTGCTGACCCTCTCGATCGGGGCCGACTACCGGATCCCTGAGGACAGCCGGGTCAGGATCCTGCCTGAAGGCCTGCTGGGCAGCAGCTATGTGCAGCTGGAACCCGGCGGGGCGCTGGAAGACATGGAACCGGGAAGCTTCGTTTCCTACGACCGCACGCAAGGCGCCATCAACGTGGTCGATCTGCTGTCGCGTTTCGTCGTGCAGGGCGCCGAGGCGGCCTCGCAGGACCAATAGAAGAGCGACCCTCCCCATGCGGCGCAATCTGATCGAAACCGTGCTGGCCGCGGTGGTCCTCTTGGTGGCCGCCAGCTTCGTGATTTTCGTCATGAACCTGACTGATCGCGACAGCAGCGGTTCATATGACGTCAAGGCCAACTTCATTCAGACCCCCGGTCTATTGGAGGGTGCCAAGGTGCAGGTCGCCGGCGTTGAGGTCGGCTATGTCTCTCGCGTCGCCGTTGATCCCGTGACCTTCGACGTCGAGGTGCGCATGGAGATCGACGAGGTCGTGGCGCTGCCGACGGACAGCAGTGCCTCGCTCACAGAAGATGGCGCGCTGGGCGGGACCATAGTCCAATTGCACCGCGGTTCAGCCTCTGAGCGAATCGAGAAAGGCGGCTTCGTCAAAAGGACTGTGAGCCCAATCAACTTGATCGATCAGATCGGACGCTTCATTTACGGGTCTGACCTCTAGCAATTGCTGGAGGGGAAAAGTTGAACGATCCGGGAAGATGGACTTGGTCATGAGCGCAGAACAGCAAGGAGAGGGCTTTTCGCCTCCGGTGTGGAAGCATCCGGACGGCACCTCCGTCTCCTGCCTGGAGAAGATCAAGGTTCTGAACGAGAATCTGGAGGAGTTGCGCCAGATCGCTCAGGACGCCCTGGAAGACGGCCTCTTGATCGGCTGCGACGAGCGTCAGCTGCGCCAGACCCTGCGCGAGCTGGTCGATTCCCTGGAGAACCCCTATAGCAAGAACGGTCGAGGCTGATGCCGCTTCGCCTCTTGCTCATCCCGCTGTTGCTGCTGGGTTTCGCCCTGTCCGCCAAGGCAGAGCCCAACGGGGCGCTGCTACAGGGGCTGGATAAGATTACGGCCAAAACCTTCGCCTTTCGCGCGCCCTTCAATCGGCCGATCCGTTTCGGCAGCCTGGAAGTGATCGTGCGCGACTGCGTGGCCCGCGTGCGTGCACAGGCGCCGGAGCGCACGGCCTTTCTGGAGATCGTCGAGGCCAAGCCCGGCCAACCGCGCCGTCCGGTCTTCAGCGGCTGGATGTTCGCCTCTGCCCCCTCGGTCTCGGCCATGGAGCATCCGGTCTATGACATTTGGGTCGTCGGCTGCTCCGGCGTCGAAGGCGATACCCTGAACAAGTCCGTTCCCGTCCTCGAAGCTCTGCAGGACGAGGAAGCGCCGGACGAGAACGCCCCCCTGCCCGAAGACTAGCGCCCGCTGGTCTTCACCTCTGAAACCACCTGCACCGCTTTCGGGTGCGGACCATAAGCCTCGGGAAGGAGATGCACCCATGAGCGAAACCAAAACTGCCGCCTTTATCGGCCTGGGCGTGATGGGATACCCCATGGCCGGACACCTGCAAGCCAAGGGCTTTGAGGTCACGGTCTACAATCGAACCGCCGCCAAGGCCGAGGCCTGGGTCGCCCAGCACGGCGGCAAGAAGGCTGATACGCCCAAGGCTGCAGCTCAGGGCAACGATGTCGTTTTCTGCTGTGTCGGCAACGACCAGGACCTGGAGAGTGTGACGCTTGGTGAAGAGGGCGCCTTTCACGGCATGGGCGCCGATACGATCTTCGTCGACCACACCACCGCTTCGGCCGACATCGCCCGCCGCCTGGATGCGGCCGCAAGAGAGGGTGGTTTTCATGCTCTGGACGCCCCCGTCTCCGGTGGTCAGGCCGGCGCCGAGAATGGCGTGCTGACGATCATGGTCGGCGGCGAGCAGGTCGCCTTTGATCGTGCCAAGCCGATGATGGACGCCTTCGGCCGCGCGGTTACCCTGATGGGCGCCAGCGGCGCTGGGCAGCTCACCAAGATGGTGAACCAGATCTGCATCGCCGGCCTGCTGCAAGGTCTCTCTGAAGCCCTAAACTTCTCCGACAAGGCCGGTCTCGACACCAAGCTGGTGCTCGACGTGATCTCCAAGGGCGCCGCACAGTCCTGGCAGATGGAGAACCGCGGCACCACCATGGCGGACGATAAGTTCGACTTTGGTTTTGCCGTCGATTGGATGCGCAAGGACCTCGGCATCTGCATGGCCGAAGCCAACCGCACCGGTGCCCCGCTGCCGGTCACGGCCCTGGTCGACCAGTTCTATAAGGACGTACAGCAACTAGGCGGCGGCCGCTGGGACACCTCTTCGCTGATCCGGCGCTTTCGCTAGGTGGGAAGGTAGGAGCGCTCGATCGGCAAAACTGAAGGGCTCTCTTACCAAGCAAACAACCGATTGGTGATGGCCGGGCTTGACCCGGCCATTCGCTCGCGCTGGCCCCTTAGCTCAGGGGCTCGCGGCGTTGGTAGCGGCCGTCGCGCAGCTCGCTGAAGAGCTCGCTGACCTGCGGGTGTCCGACCGGATCGCCGGTCTCGTCGTGCAGCAGGTTCTGCTCCGAGACATAGGCCACATAGGTGGTCTCCGCATTCTCGGCCAGCAGGTGATAGAAAGGCTGATCCTTGCGCGGCCTGACTTCAGCCGGGATCGACTCCCACCATTCCTCGGTGTTGGCGAACTCCGGATCGACGTCGAAGATCACCCCACGGAAGGGATAGAGGCGATGACGCACGATTTCGCCGATCCCAAAGCGGGCTTGGTGGGTCTCCATCTCCTCCTCCTTTCCTAAGAGCCCGTCCGGAAACTGCTTGTGTCCTGCATCGAGGCCCCGGCAGCGACCCGAAGGGCTGTCTTATCAGAGCCTTGTTACGGCGTCGAGCGCCGCTTACGATGCACCCGGCATCGCCGCGCCCCACTCTCCTTGCCCAAGACCTTGACAAGACAGTGCAGGGCACAAGCAGTTTCCGGACGGACTCTAAGGTTCAGTCTCGCAATGCATGAATTAGTCGGTTATCAAGAAGGCTGCAAGCCAAGCCCGGAAATCTTGTAGAGATGACGCAGTCGTGCTGGAGCTTGACTGGAACGAGGATCACGGACCGGCAGGATGGGCGCTGAGCGAGCCCACCCGGCCGCCGGTATGAGCGAAGAGACCCATGGCAGCGCGCCGCTACATTATAGCAAGCCTCTTCCTGCTGCTGGTCAGCGCGGGCGCCTACTGGCTGTGGGAGGCCTATCTCAAGCGCGAGCCGGAAGCCGGAGCGGGCTGGGGCAACTTCCCGGTCTCTGTCGATGCTGCGGCGGTGGAGATCGGCCGCGTGGTGCGCTCTGTCGAGGCCGTTGGTACTTTGGCTGCCAATGAGGAGATCCTGGTCCGCCCCGAGATCGACGGCCTGTTGACCGAGATCGGCTTCAACGAAGGTGAGGCCGTCGAAGCGGGCCAGGTACTGTTCCGCCTTGACGACCGCCTTCTTGCGGCCGAGCTGGCGACCACGAACGCCGACCTCTCTCTCTATCGGCAGAACCATCGCCGCGCGCAGGAGCTGCATGCCCGCGGCGCCGGTACCGAACGCTCGCGCGACGAGGCGGTGGCCGATCTGCAGCGCGGACGCGCCCAGCTACAACTCGCAGAAGCGCGACTAGAGAAGACCGTGATCCGCGCACCCTTCAACGGTGTGGTCGGCCTGCGCGACGTTTCGGTCGGCGACTATGTACAGGAGGGCGAGCCCCTGGTGCGGCTGGACCAGATCAACCCGATGAAGGTGGACTTCCGCGTGCCGGAGCTCTTCCTGTCGGAGATGAGCCGCGGCCAGACCCTGCGGCTCACGGTCGATGCGCTGCCCGGTCAGGTCTTCGAGGGGCAGATCATCGCGCTGGATCCGCAGGTCGACATCAACGGCCGCGCCCTGGTCTTGCGCGCCTTGGTGCCCAACGGCCGCGGTCAGCTGCGTCCAGGCCTCTTCGCCCGGGTCGAGATCATCCTGGAACAGCACGACGACGCCATGCTGCTGCCCGAGTCGGCCCTGGTGCCCAGCGGCCGCAGCCTCTTCGTCTACAAGGTCGAAGACGGCAAGGCCGTGCGCACGGAGGTCGAGACCGGCCTCTATCGTGCCGGCAAGGTCGAGATCCTTTCCGGTCTCAGGCCCGGCGATCTGGTGGTGACCGCCGGTCAGGTCAAGCTGCGCGACGGCAGTGATCTGAAACTGCCCGAGGGCGTTGAGAGCCCGCCGGCCCCAGTGACAGCCGAGACCGGGGAGACGGCCGGGTGAAGCTCTCGGATGTCTGTATCCGGCGACCGGTCTTCGCCACGGTCTTGAACCTGCTGCTGGTCCTGGTCGGCGCCGTGGCCTTCTTCTCGCTCTCGGTTAGAGAGTACCCCAACATCGACGTGCCGACGGTCACGGTCTCGACCAACTACAAGGGCGCCAATGCCGAGATCGTCGAGTCGCAGGTCACCAAACCAATTGAGGACAGCCTGGCCGGCATCGAAGGCATCGACTTCATCACCTCGATCAGCCGGGCCGAGCGCAGCCAGATCTCTGTCGTCTTCAAGCTGGATCGCGATCCCGACGCCGCAGCCTCTGACGTGCGCGATCGGGTCGGCCGTGCCCGCGGCCGGCTGCCGGACGAGGTCGACGAGCCGATCATCGCCAAGGTGGAGGCCGATGCGCGGCCCATCCTCTATCTGGCCTTCTCCAGCGACCGCCATGACGATCTGGAGGTAACCGACACCGCCGACCGCCTGGTGCAGGACCGCCTGCAGGTCCTGCCGGGTGTCGCCGAGGTACGCATCTTCGGGCAGCGTCGCTACGCCATGCGGATCTGGCTCGATCCGGCGCGACTCGCGGCCTATGGCCTGACCACACAGGATGTGGAAGAGGCGCTGCGCCGGCAGAACGTTGAGCTGCCGGCAGGCCGGGTGGAGGGCAGCGACCGCGAACTGACGGTGCAGGCCGCCACCGACCTTAACACGGTCCAGGACTTCGAAGAGGTGGTCCTGCGCAATGTCGACGGCTACCTGATCCGCCTGAAGGATGTGGCCACGGTCGAGATCGGCTCTCGAGACGAACGCCGCATCGCCCGATTCAATAGCCGCAACGCCGTGGCGCTCGGGGTCGTGAAGCAATCGGTCGCCAATCCCCTGGCCGTCACCGATGCGGTGCGGGCAGAGGTGCCGCGCATCGCAGAGCTGCTGCCGGACGGAATGGAAGTCCAGGTCGCCTACGATTCCACGGTCTTCATCAACGCCTCGATCGAGGCGGTCTACACCACCATCGCCGAAGCGGTCATGCTGGTGGTCTTGGTGATCTTCGTCTTCTTGCGGTCGCTGCGCGCCGTGATCATCCCGCTGATTACCATCCCGGTCTCGATCATCGGCTCCTTCATCCTGATGGCAGCCCTTGGCTTCTCCATCAACACACTGACTTTGCTGGCCTTCGTCATCGCCGTGGGGCTGGTGGTAGACGATGCCATCGTGATGCTGGAGAACATCTACCGGCACATCGAAAACGGCCTCTCGCCGCTCGCCGCCGCTTTCAAAGGCAGCCGCGAGATCGCCTTTGCCATTATCTCGGTCACCATTACCATCGCCGCCGTCTTCGTCCCCGTGGGCTTCACCGAGGGGCGCACCGGGCGCCTCTTCACCGAGTTCGCGCTGACCCTCTCGGCCGCAGTCATCATCTCCGGCTTCATCGCGCTCACCCTCTCGCCGATGATGTGCTCACGCCTGCTGAAGCGGCAGACCAGCCGCAACGTCGCCTTCAATCTGATCGAGCGCTTCTTCTACCGCATGGAACTGGCCTATCGCGCCAGCCTGGCCTTCACGCTTTCAGTACGGCCCATGGTGCTGCTTTTCTGCGTCGGTGTCGGTGTCGCCAGCGTCGCGCTCTATCAGAACCTCAACTCGGAACTCACACCGCGTGAAGACCGCGGCTACTTTGTCGGCATCTTCTCCGGGCCAGAGGGCGCCACGATCGACTTTATGGACGGCTATGCCGGCGAGATGGAGGACTTCTACGCCGAGATCCCGGAGGCCATCCGCTATTTCATGGTGGTGGGCTCGCCGACCGTCTCGCGCGGCATCTCCTTTATCGCGCTGGAGGACTGGAGCGATCGCGACCGCAAGACCTCTGAGATTGTGGACGAGATGCGCGGCAAGCTGTCCGGCATCCAGGGCATTCGCGCCTTTCCGGTGAACCCGCAGTCCCTGGGCCGCTCCAGCCGCAAACGACCGGTCGAGGTCATCGTGCAGACCACCGGCAGCTACGAGGCCCTGGAACAGGTGGTCTCCACGGCGGTCAAGGCGATGGAGGATCACGGCGGCTTCACCAACGTCGACGTCGACCTGAAGCTGAACAAGCCGGAGCTGAAGGTCGAGGTGAACCGCGAGAAGCTGGCCGACATGGGGATCCCGGTCGAGACCATAGGCTTGACCCTGGAGACCTTGCTGGGCGGCCGCGAGGTCACTGACTTCGAACGCGAAGGCGAGCAGTACGACGTGGTGGTGCAGCTGGCCGACATCGACCGCCGCAATCCCGACGACCTGACGCGGATCTACCTGCGCGGCACCGATGGGCAGATGATCCAGCTGTTCAACCTGATCAAGGTCTCCGAGACCGTAGTGCCTCGCGAGCTCAATCACTTCAACAAGCTGCGCTCGGCCAAGATTGAGGCCAACCTGGCCGAGGGCTATGCCCAGGGCCAAGCCCTGGCCGAGGCCAAGCGCATCATCGAAGAGATCGGCGGTGAGACCGTGCAGGTGGATTACGGTGGTGCCGCGCGCGAGTTCTTCGAGTCCTCCGACAGCCTGCTGCTAGCCTTCGGTTTGGCGGTCTTGTTCGTCTTCCTGGTTCTGGCCGCCCAGTTCGAGAGCTGGGTCGACCCGGTTATCATCATGGTGACCGTGCCGCTCGCCATGGTGGGGGCCTTGCTGGCACTCAACATCACCGGCGGAACACTGAACATCTATAGCCAGATCGGCCTCATTGCTTTGGTCGGGCTGATCGCCAAGAACGGCATTCTGGTGGTCGAATTCGCCAACAAGCTGCGCCAGCAGAAGGGGCTGGAGGTGCGTCACGCAGCCCTGGAGGCGGCCGTCTTACGCCTGCGCCCGGTCCTGATGACCGCCCTCTCACTCATCTTCGGGGCCCTGCCATTGGCCTTGGCCAGCGGTGCCGGGGCCGAGAGCCGCCAGCAGATCGGCTGGGTCATCGTCGGCGGCATGGCGGTCGGCACCTTCTTCACCCTCTACGTCATCCCCACAGTCTACAGCTACCTCTCTGCCGGGCGGGTCTTCGATGAAGCCAAGATCGTCGAAGCCGAGCGCGAGAGTGAGGCCGCCGGGCTGGACGACGGCCGGCGGCAGGCGTAGCACTTCCAAAGCAAGCCTGAGACTTTATCATCTCGGAGCAGGATCTATCCCTGCGTCTGGTGCAGTCTCTCCGCGCTGCCCGGCGCCGGGCGAGAAATGAGGACGAGGGGATGGCAACAGCGAAGGGTGATGCGCTGAGCTGGACGCGCGGCGAGGACGAGGCCGCCGAAGCACTGCGCGAAGAAACGCTGGAGCGCGTCCGCACTCTGATCAAGGCAGAGAAGCGGAAAGAGCTCGTGGTCCTGCTCAAGCGCTGGGATCCGCTTGACCTCTTGGAGCTGATCACCTCGCTGCGCCTCAGGCACGCGCGCAAGCTCTACATGTGGCTGCCGGAAGGGCCCTCCTTGAAGGTCATCGCCGAGCTACGGCCCGAGGTGCGCGATGCTCTCTTCGAGGACGAGACCTTTGATCGCCTATTGCGAATTTTCGACAAGCTACCGGCCGAAGAGGTGGCCGAAGCGCTGGAACGCCTGCCCGATTCGCTGGCCGAGTCTCTGGTCGAGCGGCTGCGAGATGCTGAGACGGTCCGCGCTTACCGCGAACAGGAGCCCGATACCGCCGGCCGTATCATGAGCCGCAAGTTCCTGGCGCTCCCCGAAGACACCAAGGTCAGCCAGGTCATCGAGACCATACGCGGCTATGCCGACTATGTCGGCGAGCTGCACACCCTCTATGTCGTCGATGCCGAGCGCCGCCTGGTCGGCCGACTGGCCTTGACCCGTCTGCTGCTGCAGCCGGCGGAGACCACCTTGGGCGAGGTCATGGAGGAGAACCTGGTGACCGTCAGCCCCTCGACCGATCAGGAAGAGGCACTGCGCGTTGCGCTGAAGCGCAATCTTGCCTCCTTGCCCGTAGTCGACGAGGCCGGCTATCTGGTCGGCCGCATCACGGTCAAGCAGCTGCGTCGCATCATGCGCAGCGAGGCCGAGGAAGACATGATGTGGATGAGCGGCATCTCGCCCGAAGCCGACAGCCGCGATTCCGTGGTGCGCATCGTCAAGGGCCGCCTGCCCTGGCTCTTGGCCGGGCTCTTCGGCGCCACCATCGCCGCTCTGGTGGTGGGCTCTTTCGAGGACGAGCTACAGAAGGCGGCGATTCTGGCCGCCTTCATTCCGGTCTGCATGTCGATGGCCGGCAACTCCGGCCTTCAGGCATCCGCGGTTGCCGTCCAGGGTCTGGCGAATGGCACGATCTGGCAGGGCGACACGGCCTGGCGCCTGATCAAGGAGGTTCTGGCCGCATTGATCAACGGCAGTACGGCCGGTCTGATCGTCGGCGCCCTTGTCCTAGGTGCCAGCTTTGTGGTGCCGATCGAGGCGCCGCATCGGCTTGCCGCCTCCGTCCTCTTCTCCCTGATCTGCGTGACCACCATCGCTGCCGTGGTCGGTGCCTCAGTCCCCCTGATCCTGGAGAAGATCGGCATCGACCCGGCCATGGCGACGGGCGTTTTCATCACGACAAGCAACGACGTGCTGGGCGTCCTGGTCTTCTTCCTGATGGCGACCTTCTTCTATTTCTGAGCGTCGCCAAACCGCCGGCCCTATCCATAGATCACTGACTCAATGTTGGTCACCGTGACACCGGCCGGCAGGGATATGCCGGCGCCGAGCAGCAGCGTATCGATGCCTGCCCCGCCGTCAAAGACGTCGCCGTCCTGCAGGTCTTCCTGGAACGCGACGTTCAAGGTGTCGTTTCCGTTCTCGCCTAAGAGAGTATCGATACCGGTCCCTCCGAAGAAGAAGGCATCGTCACCGCCTCCGCCGCGCAGATAGTCGTTTCCGCTGCCGCCGAAGAAGGAGACATCTTCGCCAAGACCGCCGCTCAAGCGATCGTCGCCGGAGAAACCATAGAAGTTGGCGTCGTCGCCCGCGCGCCCCGACAAGCCGTCGTCGCCGACATCTCCGTTCAGGTAGGAATCGTTGCCGCTGTCACCGCGAAGCAGGTCATCGCCGCTGTCACCAAAGATGAAGTGGTCGGCATCGCTGCCGCCGTAGATGATGTCTCGTCCCGAGCCGCCGTAGATGACGCTGTCCACCGCGAGGCCGCCGTAGATACGGTCGGGGCCAAGGCCGCCATAGAGCCTGTCCGAACCCGCGCCGCCATAGAGGCTATCGTTGTTGGCATCTCCGAACAGCGAGTCGGCACTGGAGCCCCCGTCAACGAAGTCGCTGCCGCTGCCTCCAACCAGCGAACGATCGTCACCACTGCTGCCCAGCACGCTGTCGGCACCGGAGTCACCGTAGAGATAGGCGTCGTCGCCCGCTTGGCCGTTCAAGAGGTCATCACCACTCCCGCCCAAGAGGGCGGTGTCGTTACCACTGTCGCCGGAGATGAAGTCGGCGCCCGATCCGCCGATCAGAGAGGTATCTGTGCCGCTGCCACCAAAGACGCTGTCGTCACCATTGTCCCCGGACAGGTATCCATCGTCTCCGTCATTGCCGTGCAGATCATCGAAGCCGCTGCCACCGAAGAAAGAGGTATCGTTTCCGCTACCGCCGATGAGGCTGTCGTAATCAGCCCCGCCGAAGAAACCGACGTCGTCGCCACTTCCACCGGACAGGCTGTCGGTGCCGTTGTCTCCATAGAAGTAGAGATCATCGTCGTCGCCGCCAAAGAGACTGTCATTGCCGTTGCCGGCAAAGAAGGAGGTATCGTTTCCTTCATCGCCGAAGAGCCTATCGTTGCTACCACCACCATAGAAGCTGACGTCGGCGCCTGCCCCACCGTATAGCCGGTCCTCGGCATCGCGGGCAAAGAATCCGACATCGTCACCGCTGCCGCCAAAGAGCCGGTCTGCAGCACTGCCGCCATCGAAATAGCTATCGATGCCGCTGTCACCATAGAGCCTGTCGTCCCCTTCCTCGCCGAGGAAGGAGAGATCATTCCCGCTGCCACCAAAAAGACTATCGCTGGCTGCTCCGCCGAAGAAACCGGTGTCGTCGCCCTGGCCACCATAGAGGCTGTCACCGTTGCTGCCGCCGAAGAAGCTGGTGTCGTCGCCCGCGTCGCCCCTTAGGGTATCGGCGCCATAGTCTCCGTGGAACAGATAGTCTGAGCCGCTGCCAGCGGAGAGGCTGTCGGTACCATTGCCGCCATAGAAGGCGAGGTCGTCGCCATTGCCGCCGAAAAGGCTGTCGTCATCGTTGTCGCCGAAAAACCGAGTATCGGCATCTGGGCCTCCGACAAGGCGGTCGTTCTGGTCGCCGCCATAGAAGGCACGGTCGGGGCCTCTTCCTCCGAAAATGGTGTCAGCGCCCTGCTCGCCAAAGAACTCAATGTCGAAAGCATTGCCGCCCACCAGGGTGTCGACACCGCTGGCTCCAAAAAATTTCACATCGACATCGTTGCTGCCGAAAAGCCGATCGTTGCCGCTGGCGCCGTAGACATAGCCATCCACCCCGGGGCCACCGAATAAGGTGTCGGCACCGTTATCGCCAAAGATCCGACTGTCAAAACCACTGCCACCTCGGAGTGTGTCCGACCCGTCGTCGCCATGCAGCTCTACGTCGATTCCGCTGGCACCGAAGATGTAGTCGTCCTGGGCACCACCGAAAAAGGAACTGTCGTCACCGGCTTCGCCAAAAAGCGCATCATTTCCAGAGCGGCCGAAAAAGTGACCATCATTACCGGACCCGCTGAAGAGGTTATCTGGACCGCTGCCGCCATAGAAGCTGACGTCATCGCCCGTGTCACCAAACAGAAGGTCCCTGCCTGTGCCGCCGAAGAAGGCAGAGTCGTTATTGCTGTCTCCAAAGAGTGAGTCGTTGCCGCTTGCGCCAAAGAAAAAGCCGTCATCTGCGTCACGGCCAAACAAGCCATCACGGCCATCGCCGCCGTAGAGGCTCTGGTCATAGCCGGAGCCTCCATAGAGGGTATCTTCTGCACTGAGACCGTAGAGGCGATCGTCTCCACTCAAGCCATAGATCGTATCGCTGTCCTCCGTCCCGGTGAGCGTGTTGTTGACTCCTGCGGTTCCGAAGATGATCGCCATAACCTCTGCCTCCACCTTTCTTGATTGTGGCAGCTAGTTAACCACAAATTTCGACCGAAACTGGACAATCATTCTTTCAGCATGGACGGACGCGGGCTCTGCCCACCTCGCCCCCTCCTTGCTGCTCCTTGAACCCAATCAGGAGGCTCGGTTTCGCCGCTTGATGTTCACGCTAAGCGAGATATGTGATCGGCATCTAAGGTGCGGCTGTAGACGCCGCATCACCGCCAAGCACAGTTTCGTCACTGGAGGTTCGAGATGAAGACCCTTGCCGCCCTCGTATTCCCGGGCTTTCAAACGTTGGATTTCTATGGACCGATCGAGATTCTCGGGGACCATGATGTCGGCGCGGTGGACATCAAGATCGTGGCCGAGACATTGGACCCGGTTCCTAGCTATCACGGCACGAGGACGACGGTGGACAGGACCTTGGCAGAGAGCAGCGATTACGATTTGATTCTCATTCCAGGCGGCGATGCTGCCCCGCTCGATCCAATCAATCCTGCCATCAACACCTGGATCATCGAGGCCTCTTCCAAGGCTGAGTATGTGATGGCCGTCTGTACCGGAACCGTGCTCTTGGCGACCACGGGCCTGCTGGATGGCCGCCGCGCCACGACAAACAAGAAGGACTATACCGCCACCATTCATCACGGACCGAAGGTCCAGTGGGTGCCGCAAGCCCGCTGGGTCGAGGACGGCAAGTTCTTCACCTCATCCGGCGTGTCGGCAGGCATGGACATGAGCCTGGCCGTCATGGCGAAGCTCTTCGGTCAGGAGGCCGCCGAATTCATCGCCGTGGGGACAGAATACGACTGGCACAAGGATCCCAATTGGGATCCCTTCGCCAAGCTCGCCGGACTGGTTTGATCGGAAAAGACAGACCTGTGTAGGGTCGGTCACTGACAGTGACCGACTTTATTCAGCGGCGCCGGCCCGCTCCCCCTCCCGGCCACCAAATAGGGTACTTGCATGGGCGACCGGGAGGGGGAGCGGGCCGGTGCGACGCGGTGCGCTTGCCTCACCGCACTTCAGAGTCAATCACCCATCATATCGCGCACACGCTGGGCGGATCGCTCAGCATAGAGGGGATCTGTCGGGTCGACGACTTGCGACTCCAGCATGAGCCACTGTTCGGCAGAGAGAACCTCCAAGGCCAGAGGGAAGAACTCCCGCTCTTCGCGTGACATGTGCATGCGGTAGAAGCGCAGATAGGCGGCGATCTTCTGCGGCAGGTTCGCCTGCGCCTTCTCATCGCCCTCGGCAGCGGCCTCGATGATGCGGTTGGTGTCGGCGGCAGCGGCGGCCATCACCATGTGCTCGGCCGTCAGATCCTCCAGGGCGGCTGCCTCCTCCGGTGCCACCTCCAGCAGGAGATTGAAGATCAGGTCTTCCTTGGGGTGATGATAGGCGCCGGGATAGGTCTCGCAGTACTGCATGACCTCGCGCAGCAGGTCGTAATCCGTCGCAGCCTTGCTGTCGATCTGCTCCTGCACGCGCGACAGCAGCTCGCGCATGGAGACGTGCTCGCGCTGGAGAACATCGATCAGGGTGAACATCTTTGGGTCTCCCAAAAAAACATGCATGGCCGGGGCTACCCCGCACCATGAAACGAACCGAAGAAGATACTGATCGCCGGCTGGGCCAATTTGAGCCGGGCCTCTTCTCTACCTTGTTGCAACACCGCGAACGATGGATTGCGGCGATCTATCCTTCAAAAGCGACCTTGCCGCATTGATCCCCATCAACCAGGGCCATCAAGGCTCGCCAAGAAGGTCTCCATCTCTGCCCGAAGCACGGGACCGCTCGGAAACTCCGCCCTCTGATTGACGGCGTCAGCCAGCAGCTGCCGATAGCTTTCCCGCGTGACCTCAATCACACCGAAGCGTGCCAGATGTGGTGTTTCGAACTGCGTATCCAACAGACGATAGCCACCTTTGCGCAGGCGTAGGACCAGATGCACCAAAGCCACCTTGCTGGCGTCGCTGACCCGGCTGAACATGGATTCGCCGAAGAAGGCAGCTCCTAAAGTCACGCCATAGAGGCCACCGACCAGGCGCCCCTCCTGCCAGCACTCGACCGAGTGCGCAAAGCCGCGTTCGAAGAGGCCGGCATAGAGCCGCTCGATCACCGGGTTGATCCAGGTCTCCTGCCGCGAGGGGCTGGGCTCGGCACAGGCAGCGATCACCTGCGGAAAGGCCTGATCGCAGGTGACCCTAAAGCCCTCCTGACGCAGACGCTTGCGCAGGCTGCGCGGCACATGCAGGCCGTCGAGCGGTAGAACACCGCGAAGCCGCGGTTCGATCCAATGAACCTCATCGGATTCACGGTTCTCCGCCATCGGGAAGATACCGATGGAGTAAGCCCGCAACAGCAGATCAGGGGTGAGGCGCATGCCCCCTCTCGCCTTTCTCTCATCGACCCAGTCAGTTGCCAACATAGTGGCCAGAGGCCCTGGAGTCACTCAAGAGGGGGGTGCCCTTTGAGATTGCACGGCGCCGGCCTGGACCGCCCACGCCAGCATCCTATTGGGTGGCCCATTGAACTCGGGTGGGGAGGGGGAGTGGGCCGGTGCGAAGCGGTGAGTCATGCTCACCGCACATCGGTGTAAGGCAGTGGCTGGCGCTAAGGATAGTCCACCTGCGTTAGGTAAAGGCCCTGCGGCGGAGCCGTGGGGCCTGCCGCGCTGCGGTCTCTGGCGGCCAGCATCTCGGGGATGGCTTCGACCGGCCAGCGTGCAGTACCGATACCCTTCAAGGTGCCAGCCATGATCCGCACCTGGTTGTGCAGAAAGGACTGGGCCGAGAGCAGCAGGTGGATCTCGTCCCCCTGGGTCTCGATATCCAACCGCTCCAGGGTCTTGATCGGCGACTTGGCCTGACAGCCAGCAGCGCGAAAGGAAGTGAAGTCGTGATGCCCGCGCAGGTGGCCGGCGGCCCGGCGCATGGCGTCGAGGTCCAGGTCTACCGGCACCCACCAGACGCGGTTGCGCTCTAGGGTCGGGCGGGACGGGCGGTTCAGGATGCGATAGCGGTAGTGGCGGCGAAGGGCCGAGAAGCGGGCATGGAAGTGGTCGTCGACCGGCTCTGCGTCGACCACCGCAATCGGCAAGGGTTTGAGGTGGTGGTTCAGGGCCAGCCGCACCATACGAGGCTCGCTCGGCCGTCCGATATCGGCATGCACCACCTGTCCGCTGGCGTGGACACCGGCATCGGTCCTGCCAGCCGCGACGGCCTTCACCGTCTCGCCGGTGAAAGCTTCGATGGCTGCTTCCAAGGCCGCCTGGATCGAGGGACCGGAATCCTGACGCTGCCAACCGACAAAGTCGGTGCCGTCGTACTCGATGGTCAGCCGGTAGCGGGTCACGAGAGCTGGCTGCCCTTGGGAATGGCAAAGCCGCGGAGAAAGGCTTCGGCCGGCTGTGCAGCCTTGCCGGGTCGCTGCAGAGCCAGCAAGCGAAGCGCAGCCGTGCCGCAGGCCACCGTCAAGCAATCATCCAAGACCCGGCCGGGCTTTCCCTCACCCTCTGCAAGGGTGGCCGCCAAGACCTTGATCCGAACCCCATTCAACTCGAAAAGGCTGCCGGGCCAGGGTGTGAAGGCACGAACTTGACGCTCCAAGACCTCGGCCGGCTGCTGCCAATCCAGTTGGCTCTCCTCCCGCGATAACTTCGCGGCATAGGTGATACCGTCTTGCGGCTGCGGGACCGGCTCGATCTCGCCTGCGGCCAAGTCGGTCAGGGCCTCCACCAAGAGAGCCGCACCACTGGTCGCCAAGGCATCGTGCAGGCTCTGTCCGGTGGTCTCGGCGGTGATCGGAAGGGCGCGCTTTGCCAAGACGGCGCCGCTGTCCAAGCCTTCATCCATCTGCATGATGCTGCATCCGCTCTCAAGGTCACCCGCGAGGATGGAGCGCTGGATCGGAGCTGCACCGCGCCACCGCGGCAAGAGAGAGGCATGCAGGTTGAGGCATCCGAGGCGCGGTGCGTCGAGAATGGGTTTTGGCAGAAGCAGGCCGTAAGCGACCACGATCGCTGCATCCAGGTCGAGGGCCGCAAAGTCGCTTTGCGCCTCGCTATCCTTTAGGCTGACCGGGGTCCGCAACAAGATCCCGCGTTCCTTTGCAGCCGCGGCAACCGGCGTGTCGCGCAGTTGCTGCTTGCGGCCAGCCGGCCGGGCCGGCTGTGAGTAGACCGCCGCAATCTCGTGGCCTGCGGACAGCAAGGCGTCAAGTGCCGGCAGGGCAAAGTCAGGGGCGCCCATGAAGGCCAGTCGCAGCGACGTCATGTTGGAATCTTCCCGGGGCAAGGCCAAGCGCTCTGTTAAGCGCTGGCCAAGGCGCCCTGCTTCTTGGCCTTCAAGAGCTTACGCAAGATCATGTTGCGCTTCAGCGCCGAGATATGATCGACGAAGAGGATGCCATCCAGATGGTCGATCTCGTGCTGAATGCAGGTCGCCAGTACGCCTTCCGCCTCTAGCTCTTGCTCTTGGCCATCCGGATCGAGATAGGCCACCCGGATCGCTGCGGGGCGCACGACATCGGCATAGTGCTCAGGGAGAGAGAGGCAGCCTTCGTTATAGCTCCCGTCCTCGTCCGAGACCCAGGTCAGGGTCGGATTGACCATGCGGTAGGGCTGCGGTTCGGCTCCTTCCGGTGCCACGTCGACCACGATCACACGCTTCAACAGGCCGACCTGCGGTGCCGCCAAACCGATCCCCGGCGCCTCGTACATCGTCTCCAACATGTCATCCATCAGCTGGCGGATCTCATCATCCACCTGGGTCACGGGATCAGCGACTTTCTTCAAGCGTGGATCAGGCGCCACGAGGATGGGAAGCAAGGCCATGGGTTCTAAGGTCTCTGGTTGTCGTGATTCAGGCGTTTCTGCAGAGGTTAGCTGGGAAGGCACCTCCAAGCGGTCAAGCCACAGGAGCGGCTATGACGCGCTCCCCTTGTCATCATCATTGCCGACCACGGTCAAGAGCGGTCCGCCCTCTTCCTCCTCCAGAACCTCTTGCGGAAGCTGCTTCTTGGTCTTGGCGCCAAGACTGCGCAGCTGCTCTGCCTGTCCGATCAGGTTGCCGCGTCCCAGCTTCAGCTTGCCAAGGGCATCATCATAGCTGCTCCGGGCCTGATCCATCCTCTGGCCCAGCTTCTCCATGTCATCGACGAAGCCGACAAACTTGTCATAGAGCAGCCCGCCACGCTTGGCGATTTCCTCCACGTTCTGGGTCCGGCGGTCAATGCTCCAGAGGCTGTGCACGGTCTTCAGAACCGCCATCAAAGTCGTTGGTGTGGTCAGCACGATGTTCTGGCGCAAGGCTTCGTTCAAGAGATCCCGATTGAGCTGCAGGGCGGCCGTCAGCGCATCCTCCAGCGGCAGGAACATGATCACGAACTCAGGGCCATCGCCGCCGATGGTCTGATAGCCCTTCCCGGAGAGGCCGCGCAGATGCTCGCGCAGAGACCGCACATGGGCAGCAAGCGCTAGCGCGCGCTCTTCCTCGCTCTCGCCATTGATGAAGTCTTGATAGGCAGTCAGCGACACCTTGGCGTCGACCACGATGCGCTCACCATTGGGCAGATGCACGATCACGTCGGGGCGAAGCCTGGCGCCACTCTCGTCGGTGTGGCTGACTTGAGTGGAGAACTCCTCGCCCTCGCGAAGTCCTGAGGACTGCAACACCGTCGCCAAGAGCATCTCGCCCCAGGCACCCTGGGTCTGGCTCTTGCCCTTGAGTGCGCGGGTCAGCCCTCGCGCCTCTTCGTTCATGCGGGTTCCCAGCTCGGCCAGGCTCTTGATCTGCTGCCCCAGTCCCGCCCGTTCCTTGGCACTCTCCCGCTGCACGCCTTCTAGGCTGGTCTGAAACTCGTTGATACGGCGGCGCAAGGGGTCCAGCAGGCCGGTCAGCTTCTCCTCGTTTTGCTTTGCAAAACTGTCCCCCTGCTTGGAGAGGATCTCGCTGGAGAGGAGCTTGAACTCCTGAGTCATACGCTCGCGCGCCTCCTGCAGCAGCTTTAGCTTCTCGTCCGCCTGCCGCTCGGCTTGGGCCTGCGCTTCGCGCAATCGCGCCAACTCCTGACGGCTCTTGTTGCCCTCGCTGCGCAGCTCTTCCAGAAGGGCGTTCGATTGTTCGAGAGACTGCTTCAGCATGCTCAGCTGATCGGTGCGCTCGCTCAACTGTGCGTCTTTGCCGGCAAGGCCGCTCTTCAGGCGAGCGACCTCGTCCTGCTGCTCTCTATAGGCCCCTTCGCGAGCCTCAAGACGCTTCGCCTCGGCCTCGGCCAGTTCCAGGCGCGCTGCCTGCTGTGCCAGCTGGCTGCGTGCGGCCTCGCCTTCTTGCGCTGCCCCACGACTACGCCACCAGATCAAGCCTGCGAGCGCCAAGGCAAGCAAGAGGGCCACGGCCAGCAACAGCACCAAGGTTCCCTCGCCAGCCGCTTGCATGGCCCGCGTCTCCCTCTCGTCGTTTGGTCATCACGAACTCTCGCCCGAGCCAGAGCGAAACAGTCTAACCCGCGAGTCGAGTCACGCTGAGCGAAAAGGTCAGGTAGGTTCTGCGCTTGCGGGAGGGACCTAAATCAGCCCCTTCTCCATCGCGCGGATGACGATTTCAGTTCGATTCCTCGCATCCAGCTTATCGCTAAGGTTGCGCAAGTGGAGCTTGACCGTGGTCTCTTGGATCGAGAGCGCGCGAGCGATCTCCTTGTTGGACGCCCCATGCGACAGGCGCTGTAAGACCTGCACCTCCCGTGGGCTAAGAACGCCTGCGGCCTTCTCGATCGCATCCTGCTCGGTCGGATCCCGAATCATAGTGGAGGGGACATAGCGTTCACCCGCCACAACCAGGCGCAGCGCATTAACCAGCGCTTTTCCAGCGAGGGTCTTCGGAACAAAACCACGAATCCCCAGGTCGTAGGCCTCGTCGACATCGGCCTGAGAGATCGCACCCGACATCAGCACAATGGGAATGTCCGGATAGAGTTCGCGCACACGCGAAACCCCTGCCAATCCACGCATCCCCGGCATCCTCAGATCAAGAACGATTACTTCGAAGTCTTGCTCTTCCAAAACACCCAAGGCCGTATCCAGATTGTCGACGGCCGTTACTTGGATCGCGGGGTCATCGCGCGACATAATCGCGATCATGCCATCGCGAACGAGATCATGGTCGTCCGCCAAAAGCACTTTCATTGACACTACCCTTCCCATCAGGTCACGCTAATAGGCTGATCAAATTCGCTCGTGGTTGCAAGTTCGATTACAGAAAACGAAGCTATTCTGCCAAAATTGTGCGCAATGAGCTGGGGTCAACGGGTTTCTTCAGGGTCCCGACCACATTGCTGGGTAAGAGGCCCAGGCTGCGATCCAGACCAGTGGCAATGATGATGGGCAGGTCGGGGCGCAGGGCCAAACAGCGCTCGGCAAACTCTGTTCCCTGCAGCTCCGGCATCTGCTGATCCGTGAACACCAGGTTCCACATCTTCGGGTCATCCTCGATGATGTCTAGCGCCTCTAAGGGATTGTTCAGAAAGTCGGCACGATGGCCCTCATTTTCCAAGAGCAAGGCCAAGGCCTCACCGGCCAGGGGGTCATCGTCCACCACCAGAACACGGCCGGAGCTGGGAAGACTCATGCTGTATCGCGGCAGGATGAGCTGTGCCTTGGTACCACTGCCGAGTGTACTATAGAGCGCAACCAAGCCGTGGTGGTGCTCGGCGAGGGACTCAGCGGCTGAGAGCCCGAGCCCTCGGACCGACTCACTGCTCTTGGTCGAGAAATCCGCTTCAAAGGCCCGATCGATGATATCCTGCGTCATTCCGCAGCCACTGTCTTCGACGGTCAAAGCGGCCTGGACCGGGGCATTGGGCCGGCGGCCACGAGCGGCGTAAACCGCCCAGTCGCCCTTAACGTCGGTGTCAGCGCTGATCTCAGAGATCGTGACCTCTATGCTGCCACTCTTGCCTCCCAGCGCCTCACGCGCGTTGACCAGGAAGTTCAAGACCATCTGGCCCAACTGCGCGTGATCACCCAATACTGCAATAACTGGCTTCGACGCACGCAGGCGCAAAACTTGGCCTGAATCCAAGGTCGCACGCACCATGTCGCTGGTGTCTCTGGCCAGGCGGACCAGGTCGATCCGCCCGCGCTTGACCGGACGCTCCGCATCAGAGGCCTGCAGGCGCTGGACGATTCCCTCCGCATGGCCAACGGCGGATCCGATCTTCGCCAGCATGTCACGTGAGCCTTGGGATAGCGTCTCATCCCCCTCCAGCGCATGACGAAAGGCAGAGATGGCAGAGAGCACATTGTTGAAGTCATGTGCCACAACGCGCGCCAGCTGACCCACGGCTTCCATACGTTCGGCCTCATAGAGGCGCTGCATGACTCTCTGCTGTTCCGCTTTGGCCTTAACCTCTTCGGTCACATCGCGCAGAACCCAGAGAATGCCGCCACCTGGCAGCAGGGTGAGCGACAGCTCCTGATCGACCTGGGTGCCATCGAAATTGAGAGACCGCGCCTTTCCGGTCCAGGCGCGCTCTTGGTTTAAGATCGGAAGAACTTCCTGCTCTAGCCGTTCCCGCTCGTCCTGGTCAAAGAGCGCGCGCCAGGGCTTGTTGATGACCTCCGAGGCATCATTGAATCGCAGCAGGCTGGCGAAGGCGGAGTTTGCGTAATCGAAGAATCCTAGGTGATCGGTGATGGCAAGGCCGTCTTTTGCCTTTTCAATCGCCTGCAAGCGCCACTGCAACTGTGATTCCGCCTCGCGAATGTCACTGATATCGCGGTGGATGGAGATCCGCTGTCCTGCCTCCGTTTGCTGTTCGATGATGCAGACATAGCGGCCGGACGCTGTGATCCGCTCCCAACGATCGGAGCGGCCGGGCTTGTCTGAGTTGGGTTTCAGTCCTGCAAGGCGCCGACTGCCGCTCGCGTAGGCCCCTTTGGAAATGATGGCGTGCCATAGCTCGCCTTCATCGATACCGGGTTCACAGACCCCCTTAGCTTCCGGATAGATCTCATAAAAGCGCCGATTTGCGAAAAGCAACCGTCCCGTTTTGTCAAACAGCAACAGACCGTCATCCAGAGACCGCAAGGCATCGTCCAAATCGGCCTCTGCCTTCTGGGCTCGCAGCTGTGCTTGGTAGATTTCATTGCTCTTGACTTCGAGCAGTCGCTCAGCCTCTTGCCGGGCTTTGATCTCCCGATTCAGCTTTCGATCCAGGAGTTCTTCGCGATCCAAGGAATCTTCGCGATCCATTGCCTAGACCCTCACGATACACAATGCGCTACGCCCAGCGGTGAAGCATGAACGCCTAGGACACCAAGTGCAACCACCTGATCGCTACCGCTCAGACAAGCTCACCCGAAATCGCGCCGCGCGCCCATCATAGGGGGGCAGGTCTTCGCGCAGGACTTCGGACTGAATCCCAATGTAATCAATCGATCCCAGGATCAGGCCTTCTGCAAGGTCGGCCAGAGGTCGCGGCGAACGATAGGTCAGCACCGCCCAGCCATTGACGTGCAGATCGAAAGTCAACGACGGCACAATCGATCCCGGATAAAGCTTGGCATAGTTTGCGTGGATCAGGTCTTCCAGAGACCTTAAGAGGTCTTCAAGATCTCTGGGGCCTTCTCCCGCCTGTGTGTCGATGACGTAGCCAATCGTCCGCCGACCACACTCGGTCAGGACCTCTTTGCTGGAGGTATCGGTCAGCTCTGTCAGGGCATCGACCAATGCGATCAGTTCTTCGATGGGATATTGGCCAACGGCCGTGTAAGCCCCCTGCCGCGGCAGTCCAGATTTCTGCAGCATCCGCTCTACGGTCAACAAACCGTAACGCTCTTCAGCGTAGGCCATCAAAGATCTGAACACATAGCCTCTCATGGGCTTCTCCGACTAACCCGGTCTTTCCCAGGCGGGAAAGTTCGGGGACCATAGCTCCGGCACCGCCTCCTTGCGATCCTGACCAAAAGGTGAGGCGGCATGGAGCCTCCTCACAAAAGGCCATTTGACCCCTGACGAAGGGTCAGGATAGGCTAGGCCTCACTTGTCACCTTGGCATTGATCTTCGCCAGGTCAATGAGATCACAAAACGAGGATAACATGGTCAAGAAAATGACACTCTCTACAGCCGTGACTCTGGGCTGTCTAGTGTTTGCTGCCCCGCTTTCTGCGGAAACCTTGGTAATCGGCAACTGGGACGGCTATATGCCGCCAGATCTTCTCGAAAACTTCGCCAAGGAAAAAGGTATCGAGGTTGAATTCACGCCGCACGCCACAAACGAAGAGATCATGGGCAAGTTCATGACCAATCGTGGCGAAGGTTATGACGTGGTCTTCATGTCAAGTCCTTTTGCGCAGGCCCTGGACAAGCTGGGGCTGGTTGCTGAGTTAGATCACGCGCAGATCCCCAATCTGGCGAACTACTATGAAGAGGTGCGCGCGCTTCCCTATGATGAGGGCAATCGTTATTCGGCGCCCTATGCCTGGGGCACGACCGGCATCTGCTATCGCGAAGACCTGGTCGATGCGGCCCCGGACAGCTGGAACGCCATCCTGACGCCCAGCGAGGCGAACAAGGGCAAGATCACCATGCTGCAGACCGACCGCTGGCTGATGCAGCCGGCGCTCTTCGTCTTGGGCTATTCCGTCAACGAGACCGATCCTGAGAAGCTGGCAGAGGCCCGCGATCTCTTGATCAAGGCCAAAGAAGGGCTCTTGGCCTATGACGACACGACCTTCTATTCGAAGCTGGTGTCGGGCGAGGCTGTGCTGGTGCAGGGCTGGGACGGCTGGTGCAACTATGGCATTGCCGAGACCGACAAGATCAAGTTCATCCTGCCCAAGGAAGGGGCTGACCTCTGGGTCGACACCATGGTGATCCCCGCCGCGTCGGAGAACAAGGAACTGGCGCACGCCTTCATCGACTACGTGCTGCGCCCTGACGTGCACTCCTGGGTCGCCTCAAACATCCTCTATAAGGTTCCAAACGAGGCTGCGATGGCAGAGGTCGATCCCTCTTTGATCGAGACCTTCCCGAACCTGGGCATGTCACCGGAAGAACTGATGCAGCTGGAGCTGGTGGAAGACCTGGGCGAGGGTCAGCGCGCCTTTACCCGCAGCGTCCAAGAAGTCCTCTCCGCTAACTGATGAATGCGGCCGCGGCCAGTCTCCTCTGGCTGCGGCCCCTCTTGAATTGGCATGAAGCGACCGAGCGCCTCGCTCTTGTTGATGGCGCCAGGCCTGGGATGGCTGGCGCTTTTCCTTGTCGTACCGGCAGCGATCGTCTTCCTGCTGGCCTTCTTTCAGCGCGGCATCTATGGCGGTATCGACTATCTCTTCACCCTGGAGAACTTCCAACGAGCGATCGATCCGCTCTATCTCTCGATTCTCTGGCAATCCGCCTTGGTCGCCGGCCAGGCGACCTTGATCGCGCTGTTGATTGGCTATCCCGCCGCCTACGCCATCTCCCGAACCGGACCGCGCTGGCAGGCAGCACTGCTGGTCCTGGTCATGCTGCCCTTCTGGAGCAACTTCCTGATCCGCACCTATGCCTGGATCGTGTTGCTGAACCGCAAGGGCTTGGTGAACGAAGGCCTGATGACCTGGGGGCTGACCGAAGAGCCGCTGTCCCTGCTCTATAACCAGGGCGCCGTCATCACCGGCCTAGTCTACAACTACCTGCCCTTCGTGGTCTTGGCGGTCTATGCCTCTCTGGCGCGAATGGATCGCTCCTTGCTGGAGGCCTCGGAAGACCTGGGCGCCCCCGCCTGGCGCAGCTTCTTGCGCATCACATTGCCGCTGTCACTGCCTGGTGTCGCCGCTGGCGCCATCTTCGTCTTCGTGCTCTCGATCGGAAACTTCATCACCCCGGATCTCTTGGGCGGAGGGCGTATCCAGATGGTCGGCAATCTGATCTATGACCAGTTCCTGACCGCGCGCGACTGGCCCTTCGGTGCCGCCCTCTCCATGGTCTTGATCGCCATCATGCTGTTGCTGCTGTTCGGGCAGGCCTTGCTGGTCCGTCGCGCCAGCAACCGCCGGGCAGAGGCCTAGTCACCATGCTGCGCTCTTGGCCGCTCTCCCTGCACCTCTTGGCCGTCTACGTCTTTCTTTACGGCCCGATCCTCTTGTTGATGGTGCTCAGCCTCAACGATTCCGGATTGCCGACCTCCTGGTCCGGCCTCTCCTTCCGCTGGTATGAGGCCCTGTGGGAGAACGCCGCGATTCAGCGGGCCGCTATCAACTCCCTGATCGTCGCCAGTGTCTCCACCGTCATTGCCACCGCGCTTGGAACCCTCTTGGCCCTCGGTGTCGAGCAACGACGTGGCTCGGCAGGACTAGATGCCCTACTCTTCGCCCCGATGATCATCCCGGACATCGTGCTGGCCATAGCACTCCTCTCCTTCTATTACATCCTCAGCTTTTCTCTCGGCCTGCACTCCATCATCCTGAGCCATGTGGTCTTCAACATCGCCTTTGCCTGTGCCGTTGTGCGCGCCCGTCTCAAGCACTTCGACTGGGCCATGATCGAGGCCTCAGAGGATCTGGGTGCGCCGGCGCACATCACCTTCTTCCGGGTCACCTTGCCCGCCATTCTACCCGGTGTGATCGCAGCCGCCCTCCTGGCCTTCACACTCTCGATCGACGAGTTCATCATCGCCTTCTTCACCGCCGGACCCGGCCAGTCCTCCACCACGCTACCCATGCAGGTCTATTCCATGATCCGCTTTGGCGTGACGCCGGAGATCAATGCACTGGCGACTTTGTTCCTTCTGACCAGCTTCACCCTGGTCCTGCTTGCCCAGCGTCTGAACGGCCGGCGCGGGAGCCTGACATGAGCGCACTGGTCTCGGTCGATCGGGTCCTGCGCCGCTTCGGCAGCGTGACCGCCGTCGACTCCGTCTCTCTGGATCTGGCGGAGAACGAGTTCTTCGCGCTGCTCGGCCCCTCGGGCTGCGGCAAGACCACCCTGCTGCGCCTGATCGCCGGATTCGAGCGGCCTGACGGCGGCCGCATCGTGATCGCCGGGCAGGACGTGACCCAGGTGCGCCCCAGACAGCGCCCGGTCAATCTCATGTTCCAGTCCTACGCCCTCTTCCCGCACATGAGCGTCGCCAAGAACATAGCCTACGGGCTGGAGATGGAGCGATTGCCCAAGCGTGAGATCGATCAGCGGGTCGGCGAGGTCCTGGAGATCACCGCGCTCTCTCCCCTAGCCAAGCGCAAGCCAGAACAGCTCTCGGGCGGGCAGCGACAGCGTGTGGCCCTGGCTCGAGCGCTGGTCAAACGGCCCAAGGTCCTGCTGCTGGATGAGCCCTTAGCCGCATTGGACCGGCAACTGCGTGAACAGATGCAGCTGGAGCTGAAGCGTCTGCAGCATGAGGTCGGCATCACCTTCTGCATCGTTACCCACGATCAGGAAGAGGCCCTGGTCATGGCCGATCGGGTCGCCCTGATGCAGGCCGGACGCATCGCTCAGCTGGGACCGCCGCAAGAGCTCTATGAGCATCCGGCCACGCACTTCGTCGCCAGCTTCATCGGCCGCATGAACTTTTTCGAGGGTGAGGTCGTGGCCGAGGGCCTACGCCATCCGCAGTTTGGACTGCTGCAAGGGAACGTGCCGTCAACGCTGCAAGTCGGGCAAAGCGGGTCACTGGCTGTCCGCCCCGAAAGACTGGCCCTCGGCCCCTCGGCCGCGAGCAAAGCCAACCGCGTGAGCGGCCAGGTCAAGGAAGTCAGCTATCGCGGCGGAGATCTTCTGCTGCAAGTGCAGGTCGCGGCTCTGGAGGAGCCACTGACGGCGCGCTTGGGCATCGAGACCCTCGATACCATCCCTGAGCTGGGGGCCGAGATCACGCTGGGCTGGGACAAGGCACATTCGCGCCTGCTGGGGAAGGACTGATGCGCTTCCCATGCCGCGCGCAAGCAGGATAAAGGCATCGACCAAGGAGGTAAGACATGACCGCAAAGACCATCGCATTCTTTCCCGAGGCCGCCTTTGGGCCGGCACTGAATTCTGTCGGCATCGCGCAGGCCTGCGAAGCTCTTGGGCATAAGGCGGTCTTTCTCACAGACCCCGGCTTTACCGGCGTCTTCGAGGGCTATGGCTTCAAGGAGATCGCGGTTCCCATGTCGGAGCCGATGGAGCCAGAGGAGATGGCCAAGTACTGGTCCGACTTCATCAACGGCCATATCCCGAACTTCAACAAGAGCCCCTTTGAGCAGATCGACACCTATGTGAAGGACTGCTGGGAGGCCATCGTCTCTACCTCCGTCTGGGCCGAAAAGACCCTGCCGCAGACCCTGGCCAAACTCGATCCCGACATGGTCTGCGTGGACAACGTGATCCTCTTCCCGGCGATCAAACGCTTCTGCGAAGAGAAGGGGCGGCCCTGGGTGCGCATCATCTCTTGCTCGGAGAATGAGATTCCCGATCCCGAGATCCCCCCCCATCTTTCCGGTTGCGGCGAGAACGACAGGGCCTGCTTCCAGGCCTTCGAAGAGCGCTTCAACAGCGTGGTGAAGCCGATCCACGAAGACTTCAACCGCTTCCTCGCCGAGTGTGGCGAGGCACCCTATCCCCTGGGCGAGTTCTTCGAGGCGTCACCGCACATGAACCTGCTGCTCTATCCCGAGCCGGTCATGTTCAAGCGTTCCAAGCCGCTGGATCCCGCCCAGTTCCAGTACCTGGAAGGCTGTGTCCGCAGTGAGGCCGCTTATGAGATCCCCAGCTTCGGCGCCCACCAGGACAAGCCCCTGATCTATCTCTCCTTTGGCTCTCTCGGCTCCGGCGATACGGCGCTGTTGAAGCGCCTGATCGACTGCCTCGGCCGCATGCCCCTGCGCGCCCTGGTCAACGTCGGCGACTACATCGACGACTACGAGGCGCCGCCAGCCAACGTGCATCTGGACAAGTGGTATCCTCAGCCCTCGGTCATCCAGCAGGTCGATGCGGTGATCCACCATGGCGGCAACAACTCCTTTACCGAATGCCTCTTCTTCGGCAAGCCGGCTTTGATCATGCCCTATGTCTGGGATGGCCACGACAACGCAACGCGAGTCCAGGAAACCGGTCATGGCCTCAAGATGCACCGCGCGGATTGGGCGGAAGAGGAACTGGCGGCTGCTATCACCACGCTCCTGACCGATGACGCCATGCATGCGCGCCTGGCGGCCACCAAGGCCCACATGCAAAGCCAGCAGGGAACCGAGAAGGCAGCCAAGATCCTCTCCGGCATGTTGGGGAGCTAGACCCGATGCCCGTCGCCAAACTGGATCAGCCGCGCCAGGTCCAAGAGCTGAAGGACTGGGGCGCAATCCCGACCATGCTGGAGGGACGCTCCGAGACCTCGGGCGTCCTCCTGCACCGCAATGCGGACGGCTCGTCAGAGTGCGGCATCTGGGTCTGCACCCCGGGGACCTGGGCCTGCCATGTCGAGCGTGACGAGTTCTGCCACTTCCTGGAGGGGCGTTGTACCTATCGCGGCGAGGATGGCCAGGTAATCGAGATCACGCCGGACTGCATCGCCTTCTTCCCGGCCGGATGGACCGGTACCTGCGTCGTCGAAGAGACGGTGCGGAAGGTCTATATGATCCGGTGATCGGGCTGCCCGGGTGTCGGGTCTGTCGGCAAGTTGGCGTTTCCAGATGAGTCGCTCCGCTGTCGCCTGTGCTAGAGGAGGATCGCGTCCAACATCGATGGACGCGTCCCTTCTCCGCTTCGATCGGGAGCCTCTTTCGACCATGCTTGACACCTGGACTCCGGCAGCGCGCGCCTCGAAGAAGCTGGTGGATGAAGCCTCAATCCGACGTTACCGCCTGCAAAGGCTTCGCGCGCAGCTGGAGCGGAGCGACCTGGCGGCTCTGCTGCTCACCGATCCGGTCAACATCCGCTATGCCAGCGGCAGCCGGAACATGCAGGTTTGGACCATGCACAACCTCTGCCGCTATGCCCTGGTGGTGAACGGCGGCCCCTTGATCCTCTTCGAACTGCCGACCTGTTTTCATCTGGCCAAGGGGCTGGAGGTCATTGACGAGATTCGCCCGGCCAAGACCTGGGACTATCTGATCTGCGGTGACCGTAACCGCCACTTCGCCGGCCTCTGGGCCCAAGACATCGCGGCCTTGATCCGCGAGCATGGCGGCGGCAACCGACGCCTGGGCATCGATCGCGCGGACTTCCTGGCGGTCGAGGCCTTGCGCGCCGAGGGGATCGAGCCGCAAGACGGCAAGGGGCCGATGGAACTGGCCCGCGCGATCAAGTCCGGGGAGGAGATCCACGCGCTCCGCTACGCCAAGGATGCCTGCAGCGACGCCATCGCCAGCCTCAAAGCCAAGGCGCAGCCGGGCATGCGCGAGACCGAGGCCCTGGCGATCTTGGCGCAGGAGAATGTCGCGCGCGGCGGCGAGTACATGGAGACGCGTCTGTTGGCCTCGGGCCCCAGAACCAATCCCTGGTTCCAGGAGACTGATGAGAGGGTCATGCAGGCCGGCGAACTGCTGTCCTTCGACACCGATCTAATCGGCCCCTATGGCTTCTACGCCGACATCTCGCGCTCTTGGGTCCTGGGTGACAAGCCGCCCAGCGATCAGCAGCGCCGGCTCTACGCGCTCTCGCATCAACAGCTACAGCACAACATCCAACTCCTGCGGCCGGGTGTCAGTTTCCGCGAGTTCTCGGAGAAGTCCTTTGCCCTGCCGGAGGCCTATCTCGCCAATCGCTACGCCGACATCCTGCACGGCTGTGGGCTGGCGGTCGAATACCCCTTCATCCTCTATCCGGAAGATGCCGATCAGGGCGGTTACGACGGGCATTTCGAAAGCGGCATGGTGGTCTGCGTCGAATCCTATGTCGGCGCGCAAGGAGGACCTGAAGGTGTCAAGCTGGAACAGCCCGTCGCCATTACGGATGAGGGCCCGCTGCTGATGACCGATAGTCCCTTGGAAGAGGCTTATCTCTGACGGGTAAGCATAGACTCCAATCTTGCGGTCCGTACCCCACCAATCTGTTGATTCAGTACCGTTACTGTCGCCTGCGAGAAAGAACGCATCGACAACCTCGGCCGGATGCGGTTAGCTTTTTTGGGGAAGCAGACAAAGCGGGGATTGGTTTCGCTGTGAGATTGATACAATTATTGCCTCTTCTCCTATTGTTGGGTGTGGTTGCCTGTGAAGAGGCAGCACCCCCAGAGCCGAAGAAGGTTGTGCGCGCCATCCGCTCGATGGAAGTGGTTGACCGCAGTTCGGGCCAGCTGCGCAGTTTCCCCGGCGTGGTGCGCGCCGTTGACGTGTCCAATCTGGCATTTGAGGTTGCCGGCAACACCCGTGACGTCGAGGTCTCGCAGGGTGACCAGATCACCCGCGGCATGGTGTTGGCCACCCTCGATCCCGCCACCTATCAGCTGAACGTCGAATCGGCTGAGGCCGATGTCGGGCGCGCCCAGGCCGATCTGAACGAGAAGACCAACGAGCTGGATCGACAGCAGAAGCTCTATGCCAAGGGTTGGGTGGCGAAGGCAGCGCTGGACCAGGCACAGGCCGCTTATGATAGCGCCTCAAACCAACTGGACTATGCCCGCTCCAGAATGAACCTGGCCAAGCGCGACCTGGACAAGACGGTGCTGAAGGCGCCCTTCGACGGCATCATCGCGACACGCCTGATCGAACCCTTCCAAGAGGTCGCCCGCGGCGAAGTGGCCTTCGAGGCCTACGTCGAAGAGGCCATGGAGGTGGCGATCAATGCTCCTGAAACCGTGGTCGGACAGATCGATCAGGGCTTGCCGGGACTGGTGATCTTCCCCTCTGACGACATTGGGACCCTGAATGGCCGCGTCACCGAGATCTCCTCGGCTGCGAACGAAGCCAACACCTTCGAGGTCGTGGTGACCCTGGATGAGGCGCCTGCCAACGTCCGTCCCGGCATGTCGGCGACGGTCGAGTTGATCCTCGAAGGAGAAGGCGGCGAGAGCGCTTTCTTGATCCCGCTTTCTGCCGTTCTGCCGGGCGAAGAGACCGGGCGCGGCTATGTCTTCATCTTCGATCCTGACAGCTCGACCGTGCGCAAGCAGATAGTCGCCGGCGGCGGCGTGCAAGACAATCTCGTGATCGTCCGCGAAGGCATCGCGGCCGGGGATGTGATCGCCACGGCCGGTGTTACCTTCCTGCGTGACGGTCAGGAAGTGCGCCTGGCCGGCGATCGCTAGGGGGCGCGGCCGATGGAAGGCATCACCCGCTTCTCGCTCAACAACTCCCGCACCACCATCGCCGTCATCCTGCTGATCGTGCTGGGCGGGGTCTGGAGCTTCCTCGACTTCCCGCGCCAAGAGGATCCGCCCATCGTGATCCGCGAGGCCGTGGTGACGGCCTTCTTCCCCGGCATGCCGCCGTCGGATATGGAGCAGCTGATCACCCGGCACATCGAGGCCGAGATCCGCACCATGCCGGAGATCGACGAGATCACCTCCGACACCAAGACCGGGGTGGTGGTGATCCATGCCGAGACGCGCGACGAGTACAACGATCTGCAAGAGATCTGGAAGCGGCTGCGCAATCGCATGGACGACCTCTCGCGCAGCCTGCCGCCGGGCACCGTCGGTCCCTTCGTCAATGACGAGTTCGGCCTGACTGCAATCGCCACGGTCGCGCTCTGGGCCGACGGCTTCAGTTTGGAAGAGATGCGCCAGGTCGCCCAGGACGTCCGCGACCGCCTCTATGTGCTGGACGGCATCCGCAAGGTCGAGCTCTATGGCGTGCAGGACGAAGAGGTGACCCTCAAGTTCTCCAACGCCAAGCTGGCGCAGGTCGGGGTCTCGACCGCTGACCTGGTGAACTCTTTGAGCGCACAGAACGTGGTGCTGCCGGGCGGCCGCCTGGACGTGGCCGGGCAAGAGGTCATCATGCGCGCGACCGGCCAGTTCGAGGACTTGCGCGATATCGAGCAGGCGCTGATCCCGGCCAAAGACGGCACCACACTGGTGCCCTTACGTGACATTGTGACGATCGAACGATCCTATAAGGACCCGCCGGACGACCTTGCCTACTTCAAGGGCGAGCCGGCCATCGTGATCTCCGTCGCCATCACACCCGGCGTCAACTCGGTCGCCTTTGGTGAAGACCTCACAGTCCTGCTGGAGCAGTTGGAGAACGAGCTGCCGATCGGCTATGTGCTCGACTACGCCACCTTCCAGCCGGATCTGGTCGTGGTCGCCGTCGATGGCGCGCTCTCCAACGTCTATCAAACCCTGGTCATCGTGCTGATCGTGGTTATGCTCTTCCTGGGCCTCAGAACCGGCCTGATCGTCGGCTCCTTCGTGCCGATCACAATGCTCTTCGGGCTCTTGATCATGGCCCCGGTCGGGATCGAGCTTGAGCGGGTCTCGATTATCTCTGCCATCGTCGCGCTGGGTATGCTGGTCGACAATGCCATCGTGGTGGCCGAGGACATACGCAGTCGCATGGAGCGCGGCGAGGACCGCAAGGAGGCTGCCATGGCCTCCGGCCGGACCCTGGCGGTCCCGCTCTTGACCTCCTCGCTGACCACCATCCTGGCCTTTGCGCCCATGTTCCTGGTGACCGGTCAGACCGGTGAGTATGTCTTCTCCCTGCCGATGGTGGTGACCATCCTGCTGCTCGGATCCTGGTTCCTGGCCATGTACATGACCCCCTCCATGTGCCTCTGGTTCATGAAGGTGAAGCCGCCGAAGCAATCAAGCGAAGGCGCAGAACCGCCAAAACCCAACCGCTTCACCCTGGCTTTCACCAGTTTGCTGCGTCTCGCACTGCGTTTCCGCCTGATCGTGATCGCGCTCACCATCGCCTTGCTGGCAGGCGCCGGCGTCGCTGCCTCCGGCCTGGTCAAGAGCTTCTTCGGCACCAGCGAGCGCAATCAATTGCTGGTCTATGTCGACCTGCCGGCGGGCTATCGCATCAACGCGACCCAACAGACGGTCGAGGCGATCACCAACTGGCTCTCGAACGAAGAGATCAATCCGGAGGTGGCCAGCACCATCGCCTATGTCGGCAACGGCGGTCCGCGCTTCTTCCTCTCGCTCTCGCCGGTCGATCCCGATCCGCATGTCGCCTTCATGATCGTGAACACGGTGACGGCTGCCGATGCACCGGTCATGCGACAGCGGCTGCAGGAGTATCTCGACGCCAACTATCCCGACGTCAACGGACGGGTGAAAGAGATGTGGCTGGGCGGATCGGAACCCGGTCTGGTCGAGTTCCGCATCTCTGGGCCCGACGCCGAGCTGCTCTTTGAGAAGGGGCGCCAACTGGCCGGTGAATTGAACACCTTGCCGGGCATCGCCTTCGTGCACAATGACTGGGAGAACAAGGTGCTGCAGGCCCAGGTGGTCGTGGACCAGTCGCGGGCCAGGCGTGCCGGGATCACCTCGGAAGACATCGCGCTCTCGCTGGAGGCCTTCCTCGACGGACGCGACGTGACCGAACTGCGCCAGGGCGACCAGGCCATCCCGATCACCATCCGTGCCGAGGATCACGATCGCGACGTCCTAGGCGACCTCTGGAACCTCAATGTCTTCTCCCGTGCGAACAACACCAGCATTCCCTTAACTCAAATCGCCGACGTCAAAGGCGTCTGGCAGTTCAGCCGTATCGCCCGCTACAACCAGCAGAAGACCGTCACGGTTGCGACCAAGCACGAGACCCTGCAGGCCACCCAACTGGTCGCTGCCATGGAAGAGGCGATCGAGGCCCTGGACCTGCCGCCCGGCTACAAGGTGGAGATCGGCGGCGAAATCGAGAACTCGGAGGAGTCCAACGAAAAGCTCTTTGGCCCATTGCCGGTCTGCATCTTGGGAATCTTCCTGCTGCTGACCTGGCAGTTCAATTCCTACCGCCGGCCGACCATCATCTTCCTGACCATACCCATGGCCTTTTCAGGCGCCCTGGTCGGCCTGCTGGTCTTGCGCGCGCCCTTCGACTTCTTCTCGATCCTGGGCTTCCTCAGCCTGGCCGGCGTCATCATCAACAACGGCATCGTGCTGATAGACCGAATAGACAGTGAGCGTCAGGTGACTTTCGACGCTTTCGAAGCAGTGATCGCAGCCACGGTTTCACGCTTCAGACCGATCATGATGTCGGCCATCACCACCGTCCTGGGTGTGATGCCGATCATCATCGTGCGCGATCCGCTGTTCTACTCACTGGCCTGCGTCATCGCCTCCGGGTTGGCGCTGGGAACGATCCTGACCCTGGTCGTGGTCCCGGTGCTCTATGCCATCTTCTTCCGGGTGAAACCGGAGAAGGATACCGCAGAAGAGCCATTGCCCGATCACTATGACTTCCTGAACGAGACGACCTGAAGCCAAGGATTGCATAGATCGCGCCCTTCGCTGATCATGGCAGCAGGGACCATAAGGGAGTCTGTGCATGCCTGAGCTTCAGACCATCGACGTCTCTCCGCTCTTCGACAAAGCGGGCGACGCGGTCGCGGTCGACCGTGCGATCGGAAAGGCGATCGAGACAGAGGGCGGCTTTGCCATCGTCGGCTTTCCGGGCGCCGAGGACCTGGATCGACGCACACGACAGCTGCTCACCTTTTTCGAGCTGCCCGCGGCTGAGAAACGCAAGGTTGCCACACGTGCCGTGGAACCCAGCGGCAAGCGCATCTATCGCGGCTATCTCAGCAGCCTTGAGCCGGGATGCTGGGCACACAATGAGTTCTTCGACATCGGGCCGGAAGAGCCGGTGCAGGGACCAGCGATCCCGGGCATGGAGATCTTTGCCGAGACAAACATCTGGCCTGAGCAGGAACCAGTCCAAGGCTGGAAGGATCTGATGCGTCGCCACCATCGCGATCTGCAAGCGGTCTCCTTCGCCGTCATGCTTTCAGCGGGTCGGGCCTTCGGGTTCGATGCGGAAGTCATCAAATCGCGCTTCGAGGGCGGCAACTCGACCCTCAGACTCCTCAACTATCCACGACCGCCCGTGAGCGCCGAAGCCAAGAAGAAGGCCTTGGACATGCGCCTGGATGAGACCGGGGAGATCCTGGCGGCTGGGCGTCACTGCGATGCCGCAGGCCTCTCGCTGCTCTGGCAGAACACACCGGGGTTGGAGGCCGAGGCACCTGACGGCAGCTGGCGTGCAGTTCCCGCCAGACCCAACAGCATCTCGGTCCACCTGGGCGACGTGCTCTCGATCATGACGGATGGCAAGATTCCGGCGACCCCGCACCGTGTGGTCGATCATGGCGTGACCCGCCAGTCCGTCGGCTTCTTCTTGGAGCCAGCCCTCTCGGCGCGCCTGGCGCCCATCGGTGCAAGCGCGGCGCAGGAGGATCGGATTGGCGCCGGCACCTACGGCTGGCATCTGATGAGCACCTTCCACGAGCGCCCCAGGCACAAGGACCTGGTACCAGCGCCGATGTAGGACGGCCGCTCTACAAGAAAAGGAAGTCGGCCGCGGTCAATTGCGCCGCGCTGGCTAGGTTCGGCAGGGCAGCGGCGATATCGATGGTGGCATCACCGTTCAGGTCCACCTCAAGCTGACCCAGCGCCTCGTTGAAGCGAGCCTCCGTGTTGCCGCCACCGCTGAAGTTTGCGGCCTCGATATAGGTGAAACTTCCGGTCTCCAGCCCCGTCGCGAAGACCAGACTGTCCTGATTACTCGCACTTGCGACAAGCAAGCCCTCGAAGTCAGCGATCTCCAGGAGGGCCAGGACCGTGCCGCCCGCTAAGGTCTGCCCCCGCTCCGCGCTCCGGAACTCAAAGGCATCCTGGCCAGAGCCGCCGTAGACCAGGTCATTCTCATTGAAGATAAGCCGGTCGCTGCCGCTCTCACCCAGCAGCCGATCACCGACGTCACTGTCACCGCGGCCATCGAGGAAGTCGTTCCCCAGCCCTGCCAACTGCGTGTCGGCGCCAGAGCGCCCACGCAGGCTGTCGTCGCCATCACCGCCGGCCAGCTGATCATCGCCAAGCGCGCCATAGAGGGTATCGTCGCCGGAACGCCCGGTCAGACTGTCGAGAGCCGAGTTGCCGGTGATCCGCGCCCCGCCGCTGTTCGTGGTCAGGGTCCGAGCGACGCCGTCCTGCTTGTTGGAGAGTCGCTCCACATGTTCCGCCAAGGTGTAGACCTGGGCCGTCACAACGGCGCGGTCATCTCCGCCGCCTGCCTGCTCGATCAGGACATCGAACTGGGTGTTCACATAGAAGGTATCGTTTCCACTGCCACCGACCATGGAGTCGATGCCGTTACCGCCAAAGAGCTTGTCATTCCCACTGCCGCCGAAAAGGGTATCGACAGCACTGCGCCCCCAGAGTGTGTCTTGGCCTTCATCGCCCAGGATCAGGTCTGTGCCGGATCCACCATCCACACGGTCGTTCCCGCTACCTCCGGAGAGCGAGCGGTCGGTGCCGTCGCCTCCATAGATCCTGTCCGTTCCCACGTCACCATAGAGGCCATAGTCATCGCCCGCGCCCCCGAAGACCCGGTCGTTTCCGGTTCTGCCGAGCAGGCTGGTGTCGTCGCCAAGGCCGCCATAAATGCTATCATTGCCAGGATCGCCGAAGACTGCAGCATCAGCACCGGCACGCCCGAAGAGGACATCGATACCCGCACCGCCATAGATCTGGCTGTCGGCGCCATTGCCGGCCTCTACCAGGTCGTCGCCGGTCCTGGCCGCCAACTCAAAGTCATCACCGCGGCCACCAAAGATGCTGTCATCGCCGTCTTCACCCAAGAGGCGCGTATCATCGCCACTGCCGCCATAGAGCAGGTCTTGACCATTGCTGCCGTACAAGGAGGTGTCCGCGCCGCTGCCGCCGTAGAGCCTGTCGTCGCCCAGCCCTGCGAAGAGGCTGGTGTCATCACCAGCGCCGCCAGAGAGCAGGTCGTCACCGGTTCCCGACCTCAGCGATAGATCCTTGCCGCTGCCCCCATAGACGCGGTCATCGCCCGATGCCCCAAACAAGCCGCTGTCGGCACCGGAGCCGCCGCGAACAAGATCATCTCCCCTTGCTCCATCCAGCACGCTGTCGTCGCCGAGACCGCCATAGATGTAGTCAGCCGCCTCATCCGAGAGGCTCTGCACGGCCGTGAACGAACCAAAGAGTGTCGCGTCAGAATCGGCTCCACCAAAAACATGGTCCACGCCGCTGTGACCCAAGAGGGTGTAGTCGGAGCCGCTTCCGCCGTAGACCCGATCACGGCCCGACTGGGCATACAAAGCAACGTCATCACCGTCGCCGCCGAAAATGCTATCATCTCCAGAGTCACCGAAGACTATACTGTCAGCCCCGGCTTCACCCGAAATCAGATCATCGCCACTTCCGCCGAACAAGACTTCGTCGTTGCCTTCACCGCCAAAGATAGAGTCAGCACCGTTGTCACCGAGAACAAGGCTGTCAACACCGCTCCCTAGGACAATTAGATCGTCGCCTTCACCTCCGTAAAAGTGGGAGTCTTTACCACTCAAACCGTAGAGACGGTCGTTCCCGCTTGATCCAGACAAGAATCGGTCGTCGCGGCGTCCTCCAACGATCGTGTCGTTTTGACCGTCGCCGAAGACGAGCTCCAGTCGGCCAGCGCCAGCATCTATAAAGTCGCTGCCGGGACCTCCGAAGACAAGCTCATTGCTCCCTGAGCCCGCATAGATCCGGTCAGCGCCAGTTCCGCCGAAGATGCTGCGGTTGAGTCCGCTTCCATTGTAGAGGCGATCATTGCCACCACCACCATAGAGCAAGGAGTCATAGCCATCGCCTCCGAAGATGAGATCCGCTCTTCGACCGCCGTAGAGCAGCACATCGTTGCCGGCCCCGCCGAAGAGCGTGTCGAACCCGCTGCCACCGAACAAGGAGTCCGGACCTGATAGCCCATAGAGACGATCATCGCCGCTGAGCCCATAGATCCGGTCGGCCAGAGAGGTACCGTCGATGCTATCGTCGCCACCTGTTGTTCCAAAGAGTACAGCCATAGCGTCCCATCCCTCCTCCTCGATGCAGACAGTCCCCGGCTCCTCGCCCCTTAATCTGCCACATATGGTCGTACCGCCTCCTCACCGCCGATCACAAGAAGAGGAAGTCGCTGGCATTTAACGCCAATAGACAGCGTCTCTCCGCTCACCTACAAACGTCCCGTTTAACGAGATAAGGTCCAAAGGCAAAGGGCTTCACTGTAGCCACGGATCCACTCTTGACCCCTTCTCTCGAGATTGACGATTACGCTGGGATCCCTTGACTGCTCCACTGCCGCTTGGACCAGAGCATCGCTCGCCACGAGGTCGACCGAGAGGGTCCGGGTGAGATGTTCCAGACGGGCCGCAATGTTGACCGTGTTGCCGATGGCAGCAAACTCCAGACGGTTGGCACCGATGTCACCAAGAACGACGGGGCCATAGTGGAGGCCAAAGCCGGCCCGGACCACCTCTTGGCCGACCGCTCGGCGTTCAGCATTCCAGCGCTCAAGCGCCACCAGCATGGCCCGCGCGCAAGCCATTGCATTGGCCGCGTCCTTGCCGCTGCTACTGGGCGTGCCGAAGGTCGCCATCAAGCCGTCGCCCAGGTACTTGTCGAGGGTTCCCTGATGGCGAAAGACCTCCGCCTCCATCAAGGCATGAAAGCTGCGCAGGGTCTTGATCACCGCTTCCGGACTGCGATCGGCGGCATAGCTGGTGAAGCCGACGATATCGACGAACAGTACGGCGATGGTCTGCTGGCGGACCTGGCGCAAGGGTTCGTCATTCTTCGAGAGCTCTTCGACCACGTTGGGTGAAAAGTAGCGCGCCAGGTTGCTGCGTTCGCGCTCCAAGACCGCTTGCTTCAGCAGGAGACGGCTCGCCCGACGCGCCGTGATTGCCAATGTGGCGGCTACTAGGACAAAGACCACGATCTCCTGCAGGCGCAGCTCCAAGCGCAGGCTGTAGGGGTCCAAGACATAGGCCATGCGCGGATTGTCGGCATAGAGCGCAATGTCGGCCGCACTGTAGCTGGGCTCCTGCGTGAAGATGGCGATCAGCGCCACACCGAGACACCAAAGCAAGGCCACCCAGACTCCCATGGCCAAGACCGTCCGCCAGGAATAGGCCAGGGTGGCGCTCGCCAGAATGACGAAGAAATAGAGGAAATTCTCAAAGCGAAACTGCATGGGCAGCGGCCAATCGACAGCCGCGAAGGGATTAGGGGCAATGCAGACGATGGTCAGCAGAATAAGGTCACAGTAGATCAGGGTGAGTTCGGCCCGCGAATGCCCGACCTGCCCGACCCGGCGTTGCGCCCAGCCGATGGCTGCGAAGCCCAGCAACAGAGCCTCGTAATAGATCACCTCCCAGCTGGGATTGATGAAGGGCAGCAGGAACGCGATGACGGCCAAGGCGCCCCAACGCGCCTTGACGGCGAGATCCAAGGCCTCTCTCTTGTGCTGCTCCAGTGCCTCTTGTGCGCGCGCGACCGCAGGTTCGTCCTCAACCTCCCACTGGGTTGCGTCCTGGCGCCGGGTCCGCTCCATGAGATATCGGGCCATGCTGCGCATCGATCACCGCCTTCCTGACTTTCCGGCAGCAAGGCCTTGCAAGCCTTACCCCTCTTCGTGCAGAACGCTAGCATGGATGCCTGGCCGCTGATAACGCAGCTTCTGCCCGACTTGCGCGCCTATGCCCGCACCTTGGCGGACAGCGCCCAGGACGCTGAGGATCTGGTGGGCGATGCCATCGAGCGGACGATCCGCAGCGACCGCTACCCTCGAGAGCTGGATCGCCTGCGTCCCTGGATGTTCCGCACGATCCGCAACCTGGCCTTCGACGAACTGAGAAAACGCCGGGTGCGTCGGGAATATGCGCAAGCCCTGACACGTCTTGAGGGGGCAGGCGCTGCGCCAGGCCTCTCGGTCGAGGATTCGGCCTTGCTTCGGCGCGCCTATGAGATGCTGAACGGGCGGGAGCGAGAGATTCTCTTCCTGGTCGATGTGATGGGCTTTTCCTACACCGAGGCGGCCTCGGTCCTGGAGGTGCCCAAGGGGACGGTGATGAGTCGGGTGAGCCGCGCCAGGCGCGCGCTGTTGCAGCGTGTCGATCCGCAGCCGACGGCCGGCTCCGCAAAGGAGAGAGAACGAGATCGGAGATGAGCAGCCAGGTGACGATCGGTGAAGAGGATTGGACGCTGCTGAACGCCTATGCCGACGGCGAGCTGGAGGCTGCAGAGACCGCCGAGCTGCGCCAGCGGCTTAAGCGAGAGCCGGAGCTGGCGCATGAGCTGGCCCGTATCCGAGCAGCCAAAGCAGCGCTTTCCGGACTGCGCCCGCAAAGCATCCAACAAGACGAGCCCGAGATGCTGCTGCCCCAGAAGAAAGGACGCAACCCGGTCTGGTCGATCGCGGCTTCTCTCACCCTGGTGATCGCTATCGGCTTCGCGGTCTACAGCTTTACCATGGTTGAGGCACCGAAGCTGGCCGAGGCGCCGGCCAATCCATCAACCTCTGACGTGACCGAGGCAGAGACGGCGCTCTCGCTGCCGGCCCGCCTCGGCGGTATCAGCGCGCCGGATCTCGCAGCCAGCAACCTGGTCCTGATCGAGATGGGAATCAGGGGCGAGACCGGGGGTGATCGCGTCACCATGAACTATCGCGGCCCGAACGGCTGCCGCGTCGTGCTGACTGCCAGGCCACCGACGGCCGCCCCCCTGGCCGCGACAGCCGACCTACAGGCACGCTGGCAAACCCACCGCGCCCGCTACCTCTTGACGGCCGACGGCATGGATCGTGCACGCTTCGCCGCCATCGCCGACTACGCCGAGGCGCAGGTGAGGGCCCAAGACCAGGAAGCCTTACGACTGGCCCTGGTCGAGACCACGGCGAAAGCCGCGCCCTGCGCCTGATCAATCAATCAGGGCATCGGCCCGACGGCGGTTACTGGCTGCAGCGATCTGATCCGGGTGCACCTTTCCCCAAATCTGCATTGAGCGCTCAGGGCTGGCGTACATCCCGGCTTCTCGTGAATAGGCCAGGAGCGCGATCAAGCGCGGCACCTTGCCCTCAACCGGGGTCACACGGTGAACCGAATAGCGCCCCTTGAAGAGCTGCAGATCGCCAGGCCGTAGATCCAAGGCGTAGCTGCGTCCTGAGCTGCCGCTCACCACCTCGAAGACATCCTGGAAGCACTCGTCCTCTGGCGTGCGAATGTTTGGCGCGAACTCGAAGAGACCACCCGCGTCCGGCTGTTGCAGGAGTAGCGAGACGGTGAATTCATTGGTATCGAAGTGCCACGCGAACTCCTCCCCCTCATTTTGAATGGAGACGTTCAAGCAGCCATAGGGATCCTGATAGAAATAGAGGGGACCGACAGTGAGACAGTCTTCGACGAAGTTCTTCACCGCAGAACTGCGGCAGAGGTTCCAGATCAATCCGGTACGATCGAAAGCCTCACCCGGAACCAAGCCGTTGGTCTTTCGCCCCATCACGCCCCGCGGGTCCCGATCACCAAGATCCGCAGGCGGAACACTGAAGTAGGGATTGTGCGCCTGGGAAAAGTAGACGGCACGATCCTCCAAAGAGCAGGCCTCCGCCTGCATCGCCGCAATCGCTTGCGGACGCAAGAAGCCGGGCAGGTAACTGCATTCCTCCGTTACAAGCCCGCGTTTCGCCTGTTCGACGACCTCTCTATAGGCACGAGAGCCGCGTTGATGCAGGGGATAGCGGTCCAGATCCACCACCTCTTCAAGAGAGAATGAGAACCTCGCGGCTCCGGCCCCTTCGATCACTGACATCCTTCACTCCTTCCGCTCTGAGTAGGGCGCTGGCCGAAACGCTAGTTGCTTGACTTGCGAAAAAACAGTCAAATTAAAATTGCTAGTTTGATAAGGAATCTTAATCATTCATGACTCCGGAACAGTTGGAAAGCTTCATCGCCGTCGCCACAGCAGGCAGCTTTCACGCCGCTGCCCGCAAGCTCAGGGTGTCTCAGCCAACGGTCAGCGCCAGGATCAAGTCTCTGGAAGAGCGCTTGAACCGTCGCCTCTTCCAACGCACGCACAAAGGCGTGACCTTGACTGGTGCCGGAACAGCCTTCCTGCGCCACGCGGTTGCGGCCCTCCAATCTCTGCGGCGCGGAGAGCAGGAGGCTCGGCTGGATTCGCGCTTTTCCGGGTCCCTGTCGCTTGGCGTCCAGATCTACCTCTGGGAGACCCTGGTCGAAGCCTGGCTGGCGTGGATGTTGAAAGCTGTGCCCGACTTGGCGTTGCGGATTGAACCGGACTATTCCGACGCCATCATGGATCAGGTCGCAAGCGGGCTCTTGGACCTTGGCGTCCTCTTCGAACCGCGGATTACCGCCGGAGTCGTGATCGAGCCCTTGTCAGTCGAGCCCCTTTGGCTGGTCACCAGTGATCCGAAGCACGGCATTAACTGGCAAGAGCCCCTGGTCGAGGTCTATTGGGGCGAAGAGGTGAAGGCAGACTTTGCGAGAGCCTTCCCCGATTGCCCACCAGCGCGGCTGTCGATCGGCTCGGCGTCAATCGCACTCAATCACATTCTGACCCATGGTGGGGCTGCGGTCTTGCTGGCCAGAACCGCGCGCCCCTTGGTCGAGGCCGGACGTCTCTTTCCGGTCCCTTCGGCACCTCGTTTTACCAGGCCGATCTACCTGGCCTATCGCACTCAGGGTTCGTCAAACTCCGTCCTTGCTCATGCGATCCAGGGCCTGCAGCAGATCTTTGACGTGGAGACCTCTAAACCTAAGGCTCCCTAAGGTCTCAATTGCTCTGAGGGAAGTTTGGCCGGTCAACGTTGTAGTGGGCCGCCAGGTAGTCCAGCACGATTTCATGGGTTTCCGGATCAAGCTCCGGCATGCCTTGTTCATCCACCATCCACACCAGCAACTCGTCCCAGGCCTCTCGCGTGAGGCCCTGTTGCGCGATGATCATCTCGGAGTGGCAAGCGATGCAGTTGTAATAGGTGTCTTCGACACCCTCGGCGACGACCAGCACGCCGAACTCGCTCTCCTCGGCCATTGCCGGTGCGGCCAGGCCAAGACAAAGGGCAGCCGCAGCCGCCCATCCTAGAAAGACAGACTTCATGAGATAGCTCCCGATCAAGGAGGGGCCTCTTCGGCCCCTCCCGCGATCCTACATCAGGCGACCCGCACCGCCACCCGGTGCATGGTGTTGTTGAGATAGCCCTTGGGGTTCCAATCGATGGCGAAGGGCTGCATGGCACCGGCGCTGTCAGTGGCGCGCGACCAGACCTCGTAATAGCCGGCCTTGGGGAAGCTGACGTTGACCCGCCAGTTCTGCCAGGCGCCCTCGTTTACCGGCGGATCCAGTTCGGCCGGGATCCAGGTGGCGCCGAAGTCGATGGAGATATCCATGGCCTCGATCGTGCGGTCGCCGGACCAGGCATGACCGCGCACCAGGGCGGTCATGTCGACCTCGGCATCGTTGGCCGGGTTGGTGATCAGCGACTTCACCGGCATGCGCTCGATGATCTCGAAGTCCTCTTTCTCGACCTTCTCGCCAGGTGCCACAGGACGGTTCGGAACGCGGTAGGAGGAGCCGGTCATCTTCGGTCCGTCATGCACCTGATCGCGCAGCCAGACCCGGGTCAGCCATTTCTGCGAACAAGAGCCAGGCCAGCCCGGCACGACCAGGCGCAGGGGCGCCCCGTTCATCGGGTGCAGGTCACTGCCGTTCATTCCAAACGCAATCAGCACATCGTCGGTCATGGCCTTGGCCATCGGAACACCGCGGGAAATCGGCAGCTTCTCGGGATCGCCGGAAAGATGGATGTCGGCACCTTCGTGGGCCGTGTAGATCGCCCCCGACTTGACCCCGGCCTTGGCCAGCACGTCTTTCAAGCGCACACCGGTCCAGTTGGAGCAGCCAACGGCGCCTGTGCTCCACTGATTGCCCTTGGCCGGAGGGTTGAAAGCTGAACGGCCATTGCCACCGCACTCGATGAGAAGAGCCATGGTCACCACCTCGAAGTCCTTCTTCAGGTTGTCGATGGTCAGCTTCATCGGATTGTCGACCAGCCCGTCGATGGTGAGGGTCCAGGTCGCGGCGTCCACATCGTCGGGCGGCAGGCCGTTGTTGCGGATGAAGTGCCGGTCGGTGGGCGTGATGGGGTCGTCAAGCAGGTGCGCCGGCGTCTCGGCATTGACCGGGCGATCGTTCAAGAGGCGCAGTCCGTCCTTGCCCTCCAGCACGGAATCAGAGGCAAAAGCGGCCGGGATCAAACCCTGCGGCATGGTCCGATTATAGGGAATTGCCATCCCCAGCATGGCCCCCATGGTGGCGAGGCCCGCACCTTTCAGGAACCCGCGACGGTCACTGTGGCTGCGGCGGCCGAAGAAGGCCTCGTCGGCAGCGGCCGGATCGTCGGCATAGAACTCGCTTAAACTCGGAAGTCGGTCGTCTCTCGGTGCCATTGCTGTCCCTCCCTAGGATGGCTTTTGAAGTCGTTGCACCGGATAGACGTCTGGGCTCTCCGATCTATTCCCCCCTTTTTCTCTCGTTCAGGACGACAGGACCTCTTGGCCCAGGACACGGTGGGCCATCAGGACCTCACGATAGGCCTCCGCCGCCTCGTCTATCTGCGCCTCCTCCATAGGCAGCATCAGCGCACAGAGGCCGCGCCTGGCGGTGTAGAGGCCGTGCAGCAGAAGCTCCAGATGGATCAGCTTCTGCCAAGCGGGATTGGCTCTCACCTCCGCGGCATGGCGCGGCCGCTCCGGCTGGAAGTGCAGGCCCAGCATCGAGCCTTGGCCGGTGATATGCAGCGGGATGCCGGCCTCTTCGCCGATGGCGGCCAGACGTGTTCTCAGCTTGTCGCCTAACGCATTGCATCGATCGATTGCATCTGCGGTCAGGACCTGGGTCATGCCGGCCAGAGCCGCCGCCATCATCAGCACGTTGTTGTTGAAGGTGCCGGAGTGCATCAGGGGCTGCGGGTGCGCCGGGTCGTAGCGGTCCATCAGATCGCGCCGTCCGCCCAGCGCACCGAAGCTGAGCCCGCCGCCCAGATACTTGCCGAAGGAGGTAAGGTCGGCCGAGACCCCTGTCGCCGCTTGCAGACCGCCATGGGCCAGACGTGAGGTCATGACCTCGTCGAAGATCAGCAGGGCTCCGGTCTCGTCGGCGGCCTGACGTGCCGCCTCCAGAAAGGCCGGCTCTGCTGCGAGACAGCCACCGGCACCCATCATTGGTTCCATCAGAATGGCTGCCAACTCGTCGCCGGCCGTTTTAGCGGCGGAGAGCAAGGCCTCTTGGTCGTTGAGCGGCACCGCGACGACCGGCAGATCCAGGTTCATAGCCCCCATACCGGGCATGTAGAGAAAGACGCCGCCGTGATAGCCCCCCTGCAAAACGATGACCTTGCTACGTCCGGTCAGGGCGCGTGCCATCTGCACGGCCAAGAGATTGGCCTCGGTTCCCGAATTGCAGAAGCGCACCAGATCGACCGAGGGGAAGCGCTCACAGAAGGCTTGCGCCAAGCGCGCCTCATAGCGATTGGGCCCTCCCAGAACGATGCCCTCGGAGACGGCTTCCTCTAAGGCAGCCACGATGGGCGCCGAGGAATGCCCATAGAAGCCGGCCGTGTACTCGCCGAGCAGGTCGAGATAGCGGTGCCCGTCCACGTCATGGAGATAGGCGCCTTCGCCGCCCGCAATTCCAAGCGGAAAGGGATCGTAATGCAGGATCGTGCGCGTATTGCCGCCCGGCATCCACTGCTTGGCATCGGCGTGGCGAGCCCCGCTCTTTGGGTTGGCCGCCAGGTAGCGCGCCTCGGCATCCGCCACCGCCGTCTCTAGATCCTGGTTGGCACGCATTATCCCCCTCCTCGCAAAGCCCTCGCGTTTGTGGCGGCAACTCTAACGCGGCTTGCAGAAAAGATCATGCCCGCCTGGTGAGAGGCGGGCATGACGGAGAATTGGACGTGGATGTGGCCGGCGTGAGCTCTAGTCGAAATCCTCTGCCAGGGCAGCGCGCACGGCTTCAGGGATGACGACCATGTGGCCATAGTCGGGATGGTCGATGCCGAGAATCACACGCGTGCCCGCGGTCTTGAAGGCCTCAGCCTGCTCCTCGGTGAAGGGGAAGTGCACGAACTGAACGGAGGAGGCCTTACCGTCGGCCGTGGTGCGATCGACGTCGGCCTCGGGCTGGCTCGCTGCGCGGGTGCCGTTGATCTCGATGAACATGGTCTCCTCGACGCCACCCAGCTTGGAGAGGAAGGTCGCCCGCCGCTTCGGCTCGTCGATCTCGAACATGACCGTCGCCACCAGCTCCCGGCCCTGCGGGATCAGAGGGTTATAGGCGGCCAATTCGTCCTTGATCTGCTCCTCGCCACCCTTCTCGATGTGCAGCATCTCGTGGATCTGATGCCACATGGTCTCGTAGTTCTCGAAATAGAAGGTGGCGACGGGCCCGACCTCCAGGCGGCGCAGCTTCTTCTTCTGCACGAGGTCGCGGCGCAGGTCGCGGCGCTCACGTCCGTAATCCTCCATCGGCAGGATGTCGCCGCGGGTAATTTCTCGCTTCGGTGCGATGGTCTGGGTCATCTCGTCCTCCAAGGGCGCGCTAGAGCGTCTTCGTCTCGCGCGCTCGACTGCGACGCTCCAGCTCTTCCGTTTCATAACGCAAATCGTCGTCGCTGATGAGCCCATCAGCTTGGGATTTGCTCTAGTAGGTGATGCCATAGGCGCGCGCAAACAACTCGATCGGGTGCGGGGCCTCGACGAAGTTCGGCTTCTTGTCCATGGACAGGCCGTCGATGCCTTGGCGCAGGTGCTCGCCGGCCAAGGGACACTCCGAAGAAAGGTAGGTCTTGGCCGGGGTGTTCTTGCCGGCCGCAGCCGCATCTTCCGCCTTCTTGGCAACGTTTGCCGCCTGGCGTGCCGCCGGCTTGCCGACCTTCAAGGCCACCTCGAAGTTCTCCTTCATGATGCCCCAGGAGCCGCCGTGACCGGAGCAGCGCAGGATCTGAGTTACCGGCGTTTCCGGCACCAGCTTCATCATCTCGTTGGCCTTGTTGCCCATGTTCTGGGCCCTGGCGTGGCAGGCAATGTGCAGCGCCACGCCACCGTCCAGCGGCTTCAGGCCTTCAGCCAGGCCTTCCTTCTGGGCAATGTCCACAACATACTCGGTGATGTCCGAGGTCGCCTTGCTGAGCTTTGCCACCGACTCATCCTCCGGCAGCAGCAGCGGCCACTCGAACTTCAACATCAGGGCGCAGGAGGGCGTCAGCGCCACGATGTCATAGCCCTGGTCGATCAGCTGGCCCAGTTCCTTGGCCACCAGCTTCGCCCGGTCGGCGACGCGGGAAAGATCACCGCGCTCGAACTGCGGCATGCCACAGCAGCCGGGATAGGCCACGACAGTCTCGACACCGTTCTTGGCCAGCACCGCCTGGGCGGCCCGCCCGGTCGTTGGGTTGTTGTAGTTGACGAAGCAGGTGGCATAGAGCGCCACCTTGCGTCCGGCTGCAGGCGCCTCGCGATTGACCGCGGGACTCTCTTTCTTCGCCTGGCTCTCGAAGGTGCGGCCGTGGAATTTCGGCAGATGCGCCTTGGCATCGATGCCGGTCACCTTTTCCATCATCGGCCGGGTCAGCTTGTTGTCGGTCTCGCTGGCCCAGTTGGCGAGGCCGGAGACCTTGGCGGCTAAGCGTCCATTGCGATCCGTCTCGGTCAGCTGCTTGGTCCAGAAGTCGCCCTTGCCGGCCTTCAGCTCTGCTGCGCGGTGACGCAGCATGAGATGCGGAAAGTCGATGTTCCATTCGTGCGGCGGCACGTAAGGACAGGAGACCATGAAGCAGAGATCGCAGAGCGTGCAGGCATCCACGACCTGCTTGTAGTCCTCTTTCTTGACCCCATCGACCTCTCCGGTCGGTCCTTCGTCCACCAGGTCGAAGAGGCGCGGGAAGGAATCACAGAGGTTAAAGCAACGCCGACAGCCATGACAGAGATCGAAGACCCGCTCCAGCTCGGCCTCGATCTTCTCCATGTCGTAGAAGTCGGGATCGTTCCAATCGATGGGATGCCGGACGGGGGCGTCCAAGCTGCCTTCGGCCATCCTTATGTCCACTTCCTATAGCCTTCGGCCCCCGCGGCATAAGCGGCGCGGAGAGACCGGGATCTCAATGAAAAAATCTCGTTGCGATCAGGAACCGACACCTGGCCCAGAATCAGGAAAAAGATCCCAATCCGAAAGCCAGATCGCCTGGTGTCGGCGAACGTTCGGCTGAAGCTGCCTGAGCCTCGGCCCGGGCAGCTTCCACCGAACAGCGGCGCTTAGGCGTCGAGGTTGTCCAGAGCCTTCTGGAAACGCCCGGCGTGGCTCTTCTCGGCCTTGGCCAAGGTCTCGAACCAGTCGGCGATCTCGTCGAAGCCTTCCTCGCGAGCGGTGCGGGCCATGCCCGGATACATGTCGGTGTACTCGTGGGTCTCACCGGCAATCGCAGCCTTCAGGTTATCGCTGGTCTCTCCGATCGGCTCACCCGTGGCCGGGTCACCGACCTCTTCCAGGTACTGCAGGTGGCCGTGCGCGTGGCCGGTCTCACCCTCGGCAGTGGAGCGGAAGACGGTAGCGACGTCGTTGTAGCCCTCAACGTCGGCCTTCTGTGCGAAATAGAGATAGCGGCGGTTGGCCTGGCTCTCACCGGCGAAAGCGGCCTTCAAGTTGTCTACGGTCTTGCTGCCTTTGAGTTCCATCGGTTTTCTCCTCCTAGATGGGCCTCGCCTCGGCTTCAGCGCGCAATAATACGCCCCGAGGCGTGAGCTCAGGATCTCTTCGGTGCCAAGCGGGCTTGGTTGGAAAGAGAGGAAATCTCTTTCCGCTTTTGCTCAATTTGGCCAACAAGATCTAGTGCATCACAAAGGCTTGGTCAACAGTTTAGAATGATTTGAGAGTAATTCTCACGAGGCAGATAGGCGCTTATGCGCCCTCGTCATCTGCACTTAGGCGAATGATCACGTCGACGCGCTGCACCTTGCGACCGGCGGGAGCGGGCGGAAGGTTGACCAAGGTCACTTCGTCGCCCGGAATGTCGGTCAACCGCCCTTCGCCCTCGTCGAAGAAGTGATGGTGCTCATCGGTGTTGGTGTCGAAGTAGGACCGCCCGGAATCCACCACCACCTCGCGCAGCAAGCCGGCCGAGGTGAACTGGTGCAGGGTGTTGTAGATCGTCGCCAGAGACACAGGGATGGAGTCCCCCTGCGCTTCGACGTGCAAAGATTCCGCCGTCACATGCCGGTCGCCGCCGTCGAACAGCAAGCGCGCCAAGGCAAGGCGCTGACGGGTCGGCCGAAGGCCAGCGCCGCGCAGGCGCTCCAAAGCCGGGGTGAAGGTGCGTACCTGTGTCATGGTCTAAGATCTAGGGTCTCTTCGCAGCGGTTTAAAGCGTTGACGGTTAAACTTACGCAGAAAGTTGGAATCGCTTCAAGGTAAACCCTCGAATTTCCATTCTGAATCTGAAAAATTGAGGCCTAGCAGCGCGCTAGGCTTTGGGCTGCTTGCATTCCTAAGCCGGGTACGATAGTCAGCATCGGATAGGGGCGTGAAAGCTGCGAGGCGTCTTTCGAGCACCGGGCTTTGTCTGCTCCTCCCGTTAAGCAACAGCAAACGGTCGTCGAACCGAACTCTGCTGGTTGGAGGTTAGGGTCCCTTGAGCGATACCAAAGATCCTGGCGTCGAGCGCAAGTCCAGTTTCTCTTATCAGGATCTGCTTGACTGTGCGCAGGGGCGCCTGTTCGGGCCCGGCAATGCCCAGTTGCCGATGCCGCCCATGTTGATGGTCGATCGAATCAAGAGCATCACCGAAAAGGGTGGTAAGCACGGCAAGGGTGAGATCATCGCCGAATATGATCTGACGCCGGACCGCTGGTTCTTCAAGTGTCACTTTGAAGGCGATCCCGTCATGCCCGGTTGCCTGGGTCTTGACGCGCTTTGGCAGATGGTCGGCTTTTTCCTGGGTTGGGTGGGCGCACCCGGCCGCGGTCGGGCGCTTGGCGTTGGCGAAGTGCGGCTGACCGGGCAGGTGCTGCCGACGGCCAAGAAGATCGTCTACCACCTGAACCTCAAGCGGGTGATGCGCGGACGCCTGGTTCTGGGCATCGCCGACGGCAGCATGAGCGTAGACGGGCAGACCGTCTATGAGGCCAAGGATTTGCGGGTCGGCCTCTTCAAGACCGAAACGGCCTGACCCCCAGGGCAAAAGAACTGGAGCCAAGGAGATGCGACGTGTCGTCGTGACGGGGATGGGCATCGTCTCCTCGATCGGCAATGACAAGGCGGAGGTGACGGCGTCGCTGCGCGAAGGCCGTTCCGGGATCGAGCGCAACGAAGAGCAGGCCGAGATGGGCTTCCGCAGCGAGGTTGCGGGCACCCTGAAGCTGGACATCGAAGCGCGCCTCGATCGCAAGCTCCGCCGTTTCATGGGCGAAGGGGCAGCCTACAACTACATCGCCATGGAAGAGGCGATTGCCGACGCAGGGCTGGAGGCCGACGAGGTCTCCAATGAACGCAGCGGCCTGGTCATGGGCGCCGGCGGCACCTCAACCCGCGACATGACCAACGCCTTTCAGATCGCCAAGGATCGCGGGGTCAAGCGGATCGGGCCTTTCATGGTGCCGCGCATCATGTCAAACACCAACTCGGCCACGCTTTCGGTCCCCTTCAAGATCAAGGGCGTCAGCTACTCCATGAGCTCCGCCTGCTCGACCTCGGCGCACTGCATCGGCCATGGGATGGAGCTGATCCAGCTGGGCAAGCAGGATCTGGTCTTTGCCGGTGGCGGCGAAGAGCTCTCCTGGACCGCCTCCATGCTCTTCGATGCGATGCCGGCGCTCTCGTCGGGCTATAACGACCGCCCGAGCGAGGCGAGCCGCGCATTCGACCGCGATCGCGACGGCTTTGTCATCTCCGGAGGCGGCGGGACCCTGGTCTTGGAAGAGCTGGAGCATGCCAAGGCCCGCGGCGCCAAGATCTATGCCGAGCTGGTGGGCTATGGCGCCACCTCTGACGGCTACGACATGGTGCAGCCCTCAGGCGAGGGTGCAGTGCGCTGTATGCGTATGGCCATGGCAACGATCGGCAACACGCGGGTCGACTACATCAACACCCACGGCACCTCGACCCCGATCGGCGATATCGCGGAGTTGAAGGCGATCAAGCAGGTCTTTGGCGAGGATGCGCCGAAGATCAACTCGACCAAGTCGCTGACCGGGCATGCGCTGGGTGCTGCCGGCGTGAACGAGGCCATCTATTCGCTGCTGATGATGCAGGAAGGCTTCCTGGCGGCCTCGGCCAACATTGAGAATCTGGATGAGGAAGGCGAGGGCCTGCCCATCTTGAGGACGCGCGAAGACAACGCGCAGATCGACTGTGTGCTGTCGAACTCCTTCGGGTTCGGTGGCACCAACGCGAGCCTCGCCTTCAAGCGCTACGAGGGTTAGGGCCCAAGCCACCGCACTCGGGCAAACGAGGCGGCAGTCAGGGCAGCAAAGTTTGGCGCGACCAAGGAGCCCTAGTGGCTCGCGATTAGAGAGGGGAGGCCGCCATCGTGCAGGCTCTCGAGGGTTTGATGTCCGGTAAACGCGGCCTGGTGATGGGCGTCGCGAACGATCACTCCATTGCTTGGGGGATCGCCACGGCACTCAACGCAGCAGGCGCGGAGCTGGCCTTCACCTATCAAGGAGAGGCTTTCGGCAAGCGCGTGAAGCCTCTTGCCGATTCGATCGGTGCCAAACACCTGCTGCCTTGCGATGTCGAGGATGACGAGTCCCTCACCAACGTGTTCGACACCTTGCGCGAGGATTGGGGTGGGCTGGACTTTGTGGTTCACGCCATCGCCTACTCGGACAAGGAAGAGCTGAAGGGCCGCTATCTCGACACCAGCCGCGCCAACTTCAGGCAGTCCCTGCTGGTATCCTGCTATTCCTTCACCCAGATCGCACGCCTGGCCCAGCCCTTGATGAACGATGGCGGCTCGCTCCTCACCCTCTCCTATCTGGGGGCCGAGCGGGTGACACCGAACTACAACGTCATGGGTGTCGCCAAGGCGGCTCTGGAGTGCTCCGTGCGCTATCTGGCAGCCGACCTGGGCGATCTCGGCGTGCGGGTCAACTGCATCTCCGCCGGCCCGGTGCGGACCCTGGCGGGCTCCGCCATCGCCGATGCGCGCTTCACCTTCGGCTGGTCGCGCGATCAGTCGCCGCTGCGCCGTCCCGTCGGCCTGGAAGAGGTCGGCCGTGCCGGTCTCTACCTGCTCTCCGACCTCTCATCAGGGGTTACCGGCGAGGTGCACTACGTCGACTGCGGCTACCACGTGATCGGCATCCCCTCCCCGCGCCGCCTCACCACCACCGAGGTCTCGAAGGCCAAGGGCGCCAGCAGCTAGAGCATGATGACGTCAAATCGAAACGATTTGTCGTCTAATTCATGCTCTACACGTCTGAAAGAAAGAACAGCTTTAAGCGAACAGGTGAGTCCGCCTGATCGCGATCTGCTCTAGGCTGCTGCGGAAGTCTCTGCCCAATCTGAGAGTGCCGGCGGGTCGTCTGTGATGGCGCAGTCCAAGCCCATGGCGAAGAGGGCCGCGGCGCGTTCGGCCGAGTTCACGGTGTAGGCGGCGGTCAGATAGCCTTCCGCCTTTACCTCGGCCAGCTTCGATGCGGTGATGCCCGGATGCCAGAGGTGAAGCGAGACGCAGTCGAGGCGTGCCACGATCTCTTTCCAATCGGGCGGCAGCATCTTTGCCAGAAAACCGCGCGGTGCTTCCGGCCAGATCCTCATTGCCTCTTCCAAGCAAGGCACATCGAAGGAGGAGATAAGCGGCAGCGGCGAGTTCTGCGGCCACAGTCTCTTGGCCATCTCCACCGCCGCAATCGCTGTCTCACGTGCCAGACCGGGTGAGGGCTTGATCTCGATGTTCGCGCAAAGCCCACGCGCCTCCAGGAAGGCAAGAGTCTCATCGAAACGCGGCACACGCTCACCGGCGAAGGCCGGATCGAACCAGCTACCGGCGTCGAGGGTCAGCACCTCTTCCAAGGGGACGCGCGCGATCTTGCGCCGGTCGCCGGCGGTGCGGTGCAGGGTGTCGTCGTGCATCAGAACCGGCACACCATCGCCGGTTAGCTGCACATCGAACTCGACCCAAGCAAGACCGAAGTCCTTGGCCTTGCCAAGAGAGGCAAGGGTGTTCTCCGGCGCGTAGCCGGCGGCACCGCGGTGGCCCATGAGACGCGGCAAATTCATCTAGACTTATCCTGCTTGGATTTGGGAGCGGCACCTTGCGCCGGATCTGGGGGGCTAGGCAAGGGTTTGGACGCCGCATTGGCTTTCCGACCTGCTCTTTTCCGAAACAGGGAGAGGATCTCTTTTCCGGTCGGCAGATAGGGAATTGGCCCCGGTCTGGCGGGCGGATCGAGCAGCAGACCGACGGAGAGAACCTGTTCTTCGCCGGTGCTGATTGCGACCAGTTCCACGGGCCCGACCCGCAAACGGTCACCCGGTCCGACGGTCTCCCCGAACTCCTCCTCGAAGAGGTGGGCAAGGGTCTGATCCAGGGGCAGGTCGCCCAGCGTGATGTCGTAGAAGGTGGCCAGATCTTCCAGCGAGGTATCGCCGCCGAGCTGGAAATCGCCGAAGAAGAGCCGGTCGTCGGAGCCGATGTCCGCCGTGCCGGCAAAGAGCTTGTCGAAGAGCGGCACCTGGTCGGGGGTGGCGAAGAGAAAGGCTTGATCGCCGGCCCGCAAGGCCTCGCCCGCCTCCAGGTCGGTCGTCCGCCCCTGCCGCAGGACCAGAGCAGGACGAGCGAAACGCGGCAAGGGGCGACCGGAGGCAGCTGGGCTCTCGGCATGTACGCGGTAGGCCACCACCTCCATCTGGGTATCGCCCGGCAGAGTGAGCTCAACCCGGTCGAGCGGGCCAATCCGCGGCGGGATGGTGAGCTTCAGCGCCTTGGCCAAGGGCCGCACGGTCCAGCCCTGGAAGAGCAGCGAAGCCAGTACAATGATGAAGGCCGTGTTGAACAGCACATGGCCCTCATCCAGGCCGCTCAACAGCGGGACGATTGCCAGCAAGATCGAGACCGCGCCGCGCAGGCCGACCCAGGACACGAACAGGGTCTCCGAGCGGCTGAAGCGGAAGGGCAAGAGCCCGATCCAGACCGCCAAGGGGCGCGCCAGGAACATCAGCACGGCAGCCAGGATCAGAGCGTCGATGCCGACATCCAGGAACTCGCTTGGGGTCGCCAGTAGACCTAGAGTCAGGAAGAGCACGATCTGACAGAGCCAGGTGAGCCCGGCCTGAAAGCGCTGAACCTCGACCCGCCCCTTGAGATTGCCGTTCCCGACCACCAGGCCGGCCACATAGACCGAAAGAAAGCCGCTGCCGTTCACCAGGTTGACGGCGGAGAAGAGAGCAACGGCGAGACCAGCGACCAGCAGAGGCGCCAACCCCTCCTCCAGCTCCAGATGCTCGATCAGCCAGAGGATCAGGAAACCACCCACGAGGCCGCCGACCCCACCGATCGAGAACTGCTGCAGAAAGGCCAGAGCGAACTCCGTAAGGTCGCTGGGGTTCGGACTGCCGATCAGCGGTACCAGGCCAAGTGCCAAGAAGATGGCGACGGGATCGTTGCTGCCAGACTCGATCTCCAGGGTCGCCTTGACCCGCTCGCGCAAGACCACACCCGACATGCGCAGCAGGAGGAAGACGGCGGCAGCGTCGGTGGAGGCAACGATGGCGCCCAGCAAGAGCCCGGTCACCCAGTCGACGTCCATCAGGTAGACCGCCGTCGCCCCGACCAGGCCGGCGGTCGCCAGGACGCCCAGGGTCGCCAGCACCAGGCCCGGCCCCGCCGCCAAACGCCAGGTCGACCAGGGCGTCTCAAAGCCGGCATCGAAGAGGATGATCGCCATGGCCAGAGAGCCGACGAAATAGGCGAGCGGCGCATTGTCGAAGGCGATCCCGCCCGGTCCATCGACACCGACCAAGAGCCCGATGCCCAGGAAGACCAACAGGATCGGCACGCCCAGCCGTTTGGACAGCAGCGAGGTGAAGGCCGAGAGCACCAGCAACCCCGCGCCAAAGAGGATGACCAGATTGATTAAGGTCAGCATGCTCTCAAGCCTAATCCCTTACCGACGGCACCTTCGCCAGACTTGCACAGTCGGCCGATTTGCGCGAAGAGCTTGGCCTGCATGGCACACCTGCCAGCCGGGAGAGAGGGGAGCCCCAAGATGAACCTGAGACGCGATCAAGAGGCCTTTCGTGAAAAGGCGGTCGAGCTCTTGAAAGCCAAGGCCGGCTGGATGATCGGCATCGGCCTGCTGATGATCGTCCTGGGCGGGGCGGCCATCCTGCTGCCGCACATCGCAACCTTGGCCGTCGAGGCCGTGATTGCCTATGTCCTGATCATCGGCGGTGTCGCCACCCTGCTGAAGGGTTTCGGTGGGTCGACCCAGGGCTCACGCCTGACCGAGATCTTGATGGGCGTCCTCTATCTGGCCTGCGGCATCCTGCTGCTGATGCAGCCGGCCGAGGGTATCCTGGCCCTGACCCTGATCCTCGCGGCCTACTTCCTGGTCGATGGTCTGCTGCGCGTCTTCCTGGCCTTTCGGCCGGAGAATGAGGGGCATCGCTTTTGGCCGGCGATAGGTGGCCTTTGCTCCCTGGTGCTAGGCGGGATCATCATCGCCGAGTACCCCTTTGCCGCCACCTGGGTGTTGGGCCTGCTGGTCGGCATCAATCTCTTCTTCGCCGGCTTCGGCATGATGAGCGTGGGGATGAAGCTCAAGCAGATGTAGGCCCGGCCAGGGGCGCCAAATCCTCTAGAGACACCTCCTGCAGAGCACCGGCCTCGTCCAGGTAGCGAAAGCCGGTGACGCCCGCGGTCGCGGGGTCTGGCGGATTCAACCGCTCTCCGCTTTCCAGATGCTGGACCTCAACGAGGCCGTAGGGCCGGGCCCACAGCCATGGGCGGTTGGCAACGGCCTCTAGGTCCGGATCGGGCAAGGCCTCATCGCTCCAAGCGTAGAAGAAAAGCGAGAAACCCAGATCCTTGACCGGCTGATGCGACAGCAGGCGCATCCCCAACCGCTGTTCGAAGAGCGACGTCATTGCGGTTTGATCGACCGTCCGCAAGGTGAGGTGCGCCAAGGTTGCTTGACCGCCGATGGGATGGCCTGCACCGGCTGGCTCTGCCGCTCCCACAAAGCCCTGCTGCAAGAGCTCTATGGCGAAGCCCTCCGGATCGTGGAGATGGCTCATGTAGCCGATATCGCGAAACTGTCGAGGTTCCGAAACCGGCCATCCGCGATCCTTCAGGTATGAGACGGCGTGATCCAGATCACGCAGCGTAATGCCGATCTTCCAATAGAGCCCCTCTGCGTCCGCCTTGTGCGGAGCCTTGGCACCGGGGCGCAGACTAAGGCAGCAGCCCTGCTCGTCGAAACCAAGGCGCCCTGCTGCGAAGACGGACATGCCGAGTAGGTCACGGTAGAACCTGCCCTGTGCCTCCAGGTCGTGGACTTGAAGACAGATCTCGGCCGGGCCGCGCGGCTTTGGAGGGTCAGTAGGCAAGCTCTGTGAAGGCCGGATCGACACTGCCTTCCCAGCGGCCGTGATAGGCTTCCAGCGCCCGCTCGGCCGGGGTCAGTCCGCTCTCGGCGATCTCCTTCAAGGGCGCGATGAAGTGGCTCTCGTCGCTGATCAGATCCAAGGTCTTCGCCCGGCCATGCAGGCCGGCCTCAGAGATCTCTAGCACCTGCTTGGCGAGATCGCCCACGGTGCCGCCGCGGAAAGCGGCTTTGAGTGCCGAACACGGAACCTCGTCGCGCAGTTGCTGATGCTCTTCGACCGTCCAGTCCTTGACCAGATCCCAGGCCGCATCCAGCGCACCTTGATCATAGAGCAGGCCGACCCAGAGCGCCGGTAGCGCGCAGATCCGCCACCAGGGCCCTCCATCGGCACCGCGCATTTCGAGAAAGCGCTTCATCCTGACCTCGGGGAAGAGCGTGGTCAGGTGATCTGCCCAATCGTCCATGGTCGGCAGCTCCCCCGGCAGGGCCGGCAAGCGGCCTTGCATGAAGTCGCGGAAGGACTGGCCGCTGGCGTCGAGGTACTCGCCCTTGCGATAGACGAAGTACATCGGCACGTCGAGGACGTGGTCGACATAGCGCTCAAAGCTCATGCCCTCATCGAAGACGAAGGGCAGAATTCCGCAGCGATCGGGATCGGTATCGGTCCAGACGTGGCTGCGATAGGAGAGAAAGCCGTTCGGCTTGCCCTCGCCGAAGGGCGAGTTGGCGAAGAGGGCCGTCGCAATTGGCTGCAGGGCCAGGCTGACACGGAACTTCTTCACCATGTCGGCTTCGCTGGCGAAGTCCAGATTCACCTGGATGGTGCAGCTGCGCAGCATCATGTCGAGGCCCAGGCTGCCGACCTTGGGCATGTATTCCCGCATGATCTTGTAGCGTCCCTTGGGCATCCAGGGCGTCTCTTCACGCTTCCACTTGGGCCGAAAGCCCATGCCCAGCATGCCGATGCCCAGCGGCTCGGCCACATGCTTCACCTCGCTCAGGTGGCGGTGCACCTCGCCGCAGGTCTCCTGCACCGTGGCCAGCGGCGCGCCCGACAACTCGAACTGCCCGCCTGGTTCCAGGGTAATCGAACAGCCCTCTTTCGCCAGTGCGATGGGGTTCTCGCCCTCGCGCACCTCTTGCCAGCCGAAGTCGCGGGCCAGGCCTTCCAGCAGGGCACGAATGCCGCGCGGGCCGTCATAGGGCAGCGGGCGCAGGTCACCCCAGGTAAAGCCGAACTTCTCGTGTTCGGTTCCAATGCGCCAATCGCTGGCCGGTTTACAGCCGGCCTCTAGGTAGGCGACGAGTTCGTCCTTGCTGCCGATCAGCGGCTTTGCGGCCGTCTCAGCGGACTCCTTTGGCGGTGCAGACACCCGGTTCCGTCCCTTCCCTTCATTCGCTTCCATCCCGACGGGAAGCATAGAAAACGCGATCCTGGAAGCCCGACCTTAGGCCTCCTCGTCGTTCGCCAGCGGCCCCAGAGAGACCCGGCCGGCAATGGCCCGACGCTCGTCCGGGCGATCCTTACCGTCACCCCGCCAGGCCTGCCAACAAGAAAGCGCCGCCAGGGCCGCGGTGTCGGCGCGCAGGATCCTAGGACCCAGACCGACCGGTCTAACGAAGTCCAGCGCAACCAAGAGGTCAAGTTCCCGCTGGGCAAAACCGCCTTCCGGTCCAGTCAGCAATGCCTGCTTCGCGCGGTTGGCGGGATCGGCCAGTTGCTCAGCCAAGGGACGGGCCACCCCGGCCTCCGCGCAGAGCAGCAGATCGCGCTCTTCGGACCAGCTCTCCAGCAAGGCCGGCAGGGTCACGGGCTCCAGCACTTGCGGCAGGGTCAGGCGTTCGCATTGCTCTGCCGCCTCGCGCACATTGGCGCGCAGGCGATTGAGGTTCACCCGCTCCACCACGGTGCGCTCAGTCATGACCGGCTGCAGGCGCGACACGCCCAGCTCCGCCGCCTTCTCCACCAGGAAATCCAGGCGCGCGCGCTTGATCGGCGAAAAGCAAAGCCAGATGTCCGGCTCAGCGCGCTGCTCGGTCATCAGGTGATCGACCTCCAGCGAGGCCCAGCCCTTGCCCAATCCATCGATCCGCGCGACCCAGGCCCCGTCACGACCGTTGAAGAGCGCCACCTGCGCCCCAGGCTTCAGCCGCAGGACCGAGCGCAGATAGTGCGCGCGCGGTGAGTCCAGCCCGATCACCTGTCCGGCTGCCAAATCGCTATCGACAAAGAGGCGGGTTTCGATGCGCTCGCTCATGCAGCTCCTTCACCTTTAGGCCGCTTCACTTTGCGTCGCGCCGAGGTTGACGACAAGTCCTGCCGGCTCTGCTATCTGGAGGGGCTATTTCCGGGACAGCAGAGTCATGAGCCTCCACAGCGCCACCGACATCCGTCCGAACCACTGGACCTATCGCATCAGCCCCGAGCCGGCCTGGCCCTATCTCAGCATCATGCGGGCCGATCGTCCCATCGGCTTCTGGCTCCTCTTCCTGCCCTGCCTCTGGTCGCTGCTGATGGCGCCGGTCGCCGCAGGGACCCTGCCCGACTGGTGGCTGTTGCTGCTCTTCGCCATCGGCGCCATTGCCATGCGCGGGGCCGGCTGTACCTACAACGACATCGTCGACCGCAACTTCGATGCCCTGGTCGAGCGCACGGCAACACGCCCGATCCCCAGCGGTCAGGTCAGCGTCAAGCAGGCCCTGGTCTTTCTAGCCTTGCAGCTCTTGGTCGGCCTGCTGGTGCTCTTGAGCCTGCCCATACCGGCCATCCTGCTGGGTGTCGCCTCTCTGGCCTTGGTCTTTGCCTATCCCTTCATGAAGCGGATCACCTATTGGCCGCAGGCCTTCCTGGGTCTGACCTTCAACTGGGGGGCCTTGCTGGCTTGGGCGGCAGCGACAGGGACCTTGGCCTGGCCGGCCGTGGCGCTCTATCTGGGCGGCTTCTTCTGGACCCTGGCCTACGACACCATCTATGCGCACCAGGATCGCGAAGACGATGCCCTGATCGGGGTCAAGTCCACTGCCCTCAAGTTCGGGCGCAAGACCCGACCCCTCGTCAGCCTCTTCTACCTGCTGGCGCTGCTCGGCTGGGCCTTGGCCGGATGGCTGGCCGGTCTCGGTTGGCCCTTCGCGCTGGGCCTCCTGGCCGCAGCCCTGCAGCTGGCCTGGCAGGTGGCGACCTTGGACATCGACGACGGCGCCGGCTGCCTGAAGCGCTTTCAGTCCAACAAGTGGGCAGGCCTCTTCCTGGCGGCCGGGATTCTGGGGAGCCACTGGGTTTAATGACGGCGGCCAAGGACCCGCCTGCTTTCATTGCTCAGAACAGCCGGATCGAGACTCCACGCCTGGTGCCGGAACTGCGCCTGCACCTGGCCTCAGAGCTGCTGCCGATCTGGCAAGCCAGCGAGGCCTGGATGCAGCGCGAGGGCCTGCCGCCACCCTTCTGGGCCTTTGCCTGGGCCGGCGGACAGGCGCTCGCCCGCTATCTACTGGACAATCCTGACCTGGTCCGTGGTCAAGCTGTTCTCGACTTCGCCGCCGGCTCCGGGCTGCAGGGTTTCGCAGCCAAGCTGGCCGGCGCAGCCCGCGTCGAGGCGGTGGAGATCGACCCCTTCGCCTGTGCGGCGATCGCCATGAATGCAGCGCTCAACGATCTTGAGATCGAGGTCCGCGAAGAAGATCTAATCAGCCGTGATGAGGGTTGGCCCGTCGTTCTGGCCGGCGACGTCTGCTATGAGCGCCCGATGGCCGAGGCCGTCATGAACTGGCTCAGAGCACTCTCCGCGCGCGGTGCCCTGGTGCTGATGGGCGATCCCTCGCGGACCTACCTGCCGCGCGAAGGCTTGGAGAAGCTGGCGCACTATGCCGTCCCAACCACCCGCGAGATCGAGGACAGCGACCTCAGGAACGCCGGGGTCTGGCGCGTCCTCCCAAGCTGAAAAGCGTTGGCAGGCGGGGACCACTCAGGCAGGCTTGTAAGTTGAAGGTCTGATAAAGGCCCAAAGGGAAACGCTGAGATTGGTTTCCGCCGTGGCGCGCAGTCCTCTACGCCTGCGCCACGCCTTTGAGGAGAGACAGCATGGACAGCATCCCGAGCGAAGGCGTCACCGCCGTCAAGCATCCCCTGGACCCGCTTACCAAGAACGAGCTGGAACTGGCCGCCGAGATCGCGCGCGCCGCGCTGATCGAAGAGGCGCCGATCCGCTTTGAGGTGATCGAGCTGAAAGAACCCGATAAGGCCGAGGTGCGCGACTTCAAGCCAGGCGATCCCATCGAGCGGCAGGCGCGCCTCAACGTCTATTCGCGGCGCGGTGTCGGCGTCTGGCGCTGTCTGGTCTCGCTCAGCAAGAAAGAGCTGATGTCGATCGAGCACCGGCCCAAGGCCAGCCCGATGATCCAGCTGGAGGAATTCGAAGAGGTTGAGGCTGCGGTCAAGGCCGATGCCGGCTTCATCGCCGCCTGTGAGGCGCGCGGCATCACCGATATGAGCCTGGTCTGCGTCGATCCCTGGTCGGGCGGCAGCTTCGGCGTGCCGGAAGAAGAGGGCCGCCACCTCTGTCACACCTTCGCCTGGGTCCGCTCCTTCGAGGACGACAACCTCTATGCCCATCCGATCGAAGGCTTGAATGCCATCGTCGACGTCAAGACCGGCGAGGTGCTGCGCATCGACGATCACGGCGGCGCGCCGATCCCCAAGGGCAACGGCAACTATGCGGCCCAGTTCCAGGATCATGTCCGCGACGACCTCAAGACCATAGACGTGGTCCAGCCAGAGGGCGTCAGCTTCAAGCTGGAGGGGCAGCGCCTCACCTGGCACGACTGGTCGCTCCACATCGGCTTCAACGCACGCGAAGGCCTGACCCTGCATGATATCCAGGTCCAGGGACGCCCGGTGGTCTACCGCGCCTCGCTCTCCGAGATGGTGGTGCCCTACGGCAGCCCGGAGTCCGGCCACTATCGCAAGAGCGTCTATGACATTGGCGAGTATGGCCTGGGCAAGCTCACCAACTCCCTGACCCTGGGCTGCGACTGCCTGGGCACAATCCACTATCTGGACGCTTGGCTGAACGATCCCGACGGCAAGGCCTATGCCATTCCCAACGCCATCTGCATCCACGAAGAGGACAGCGGCATCCTGTGGAAACACTGGGACTTCCGCACCGACAAGACCGAGGTCAGGCGCGGTCGGCGGCTGGTGGTCTCCTCCATCGCCACGGTGGGCAACTATGAATACGGCGCCTATTGGTACTTTAACCTGGATGGCTCTATCGAGTTCGAGATGAAGGCGACGGGCATCATCAACACGGTCGCCTGCGAGCCCGGCAAGCCGTCCAAGTTCGGTGTCGAGGTGATGCCCGGCCTGGTCGGCCAGGTGCATCAGCACCTCTTCTGCGCGCGCCTCGACCTGGCCGTCGATGGTGAGCATAACCGGGTCGTCGAGTGCAACACAAAGGCACTGCCAATGGGCCCCGAGAACCCCTATGGCAATGCCTTCTATGTCGAAGAGACGCCGCTCTCCAGCGAGCGCGAGGCCGGACGCAAGGCCAATGCGGAGAGCCAACGCTATTGGAAGTTCCTGAACGCAGAGAGGACCAACGCGGTCGGCAAGAACACGGCCTACAAGCTGGAACCGAGCCACACGATCACGCCCTTCCTGGCACCGGAGGGGCCTTCGGGCAAGCGCTCTGGCTTCATCTACAATCACCTCTGGGTCACCCGCTTCCACCCCGAAGAGCGCTATGCCGGGGGTGAGTATGTGAATCACTCAGACGGCAGCGACGGCGTGACGGCCTTTGCCGCGCAGGACCGCTCCCTGGACGGCGAAGACCTGGTCGCATGGCACGTCTTCGGCCTGCATCATCTGCCGAGGCCCGAGGACTTTCCCGTGCAGGCCTGCATCTCCAGCGGTTTCAAGCTGATGCCGAACGGCTTCTTCGACAGCGCCCCAACCATGGACCTGCCGCCGGCCGGCAACAAGGCGAGCCGTCGGGCAGAGGATTGTTGCGACTAGGCAAGACTCAGACGCGAAACATCTGGTCTCTGGACGTTCCTGATCCTATGCTCGAACACATGATCACGCTCATGGCCTGACTGTTGCCGCCACTGGCGGCATTGCCTTGCATGGCCCCGCTCCCCTTTTCGGGCGGGACTGCATGCCTTTTCCAATCCCAGTTTTGAGCAGGTCAATTCCATGTCCAACGATCTATGGCGCTTTAGCGCCACTGAACTCGTCCAGGCCCTTCGCACGAAACAGGTATCGAGCCGCGAGGTCGTCCAAGCCCATCTCGCCCGCATCGAGAACATCAACGCCGATGTCAACGCCATCACCCAAGTGCTCAGCGAAGAAGCGCTCGCCGCAGCAGACGAAGCCGACGAGGCAGTGGCCGAGGGCCAGGACTTAAGCGCACTGCACGGCTTACCGATCACGGTGAAGGAGAACATCGACGTCGCGGGTTCGGTCACCAGCTTCGGCGTCGTCGCCTACAAGGATTCCGTGGCCAAGCACGACGCCCCGGTCGTCCGGCACCTCAAGCGCGCCGGCGCCATCGTCATCGGCCGCACCAACATGCCGGACTTTGGCATGCGTTGGCATACGGACAACGCGCTCCACGGCCCGACCATCAATCCCTGGGATCCAGTGCGCACCACCGGCGGATCGAGCGGCGGCGAAGGTGCGGCCCTGGCAAGCGGGATGTCGCCGCTTGGCATTGGCAACGACATGGGCGGTTCGACCCGCCAGCCTGCGATCAACTGCGGGGTCGCGGGCTTGCGTCCGACTACGGGCCGGGTTTCGCGGGTAATGTCGAGGATCTTCGACGATCCACCGCTCTTCTATGAGCAGGTTGCCTGCGTCAACGGGCCAATGGCGCGCAAGGTGTCAGACCTACGCCTCGCCCTGACGGTCCTGGAACAGCCCGATCCCGGCGATCCGATTTGGACGCCGGCTGCCGCTCCTCCTTCTCCGAGAGGGAGAGTAAGGCGCGTCGGACTGGTCAAGGACCCCTCGGGCGAAGGTTTAGACCCGGGCGTTGCTCTGGCCCTGTCCAAGGCTACCACGCTGCTGCAAGAGGTTGGATACACGGTCGAAGACATCGACCCACCCATGATCGAAGAGGCCGAAGAGACGATCCAGCGCCTCTACGAGACCGAGCTTGGTTCCTATCTCGACGACCTCCTGCCCATGGTATCGCCAGACGCTGCCGGCATCCTGACGGCCATCGTCGCCGAGCGCCCAGACGCCGCACGCTACCGGGATGCCATCGCAGCCCGCCATCGCATCGCCGCGGCCTGGAGCCTGCTGATGCAAGAGTTTCCGCTCATCCTAGGCCCGGTCTCGACCATGGAGCCCTTCAAGGTCGGCTATGACCGCGGCGGTGCGGAGGTCATGTGGCGCCTCATCCGTTCCTTCAGGTTGACCGAGCTATGCAACCTTTTGGGCCTACCCAGCGTCGCGGTGCCGGTGCTGCTGCACGACGGCGTGCCGCAGGGTGTGCAGCTCATCGGCCGTCGCTTCGACGACCTGCGATGCTTGGAAGGCGCAGAGTCGATTGAGCAAGGCTTCGCAATCTCCACGCCCATAAATCCCAACTGAAAAACACTCAACACTGATCGACAAAACGTGTAAAAAGTCACTCTCGCGCAGTGCTGCAGACCCGACAGATAGCGGACCCGACAGACTGCGGATCGGGTAGAGAGGGACATGGAATGGCAGTCATTTTTGGCACCGCTGGGCAGAACAGCACCCTGGTCGGCACAAGTCTCGACGACACCATCTACGGCTTGAGCGGCGCCGACCGCCTTTATGGCCTCTCCGGTCGAGACCAGCTCTATGGTGGTAGCGGGAGCGACTACGCCTATGGAGGTACGGGGGTCGACCACCTCTTCGGTGGAGACGGCGATGATTACAGCCTCGTCGGCGGCGCGAATTCCGACCGCATCTTTGGTGGCTCTGGCGTGGACAGAGATCTCTTTGGCAGCCTCGTCAACGACAGAATCTTCGGTGGCTCTTCGAGTGATGGCAGTTTCTTCGGGGGTGTCGGGAACGATGGCCTCTACGGCAGCGGGTCGAACGATTTCTCTTTTTTCGGAGATGACGGCAGCGACAGTCTCTTCGGCGGTCTTGAAGGAGAGGTCTTCTTCTATGGCGGCAGCGGTGCCGATCACTTGTTTGGCGAGAGTGGGTATGACGCGGGCTTCTATGGTGATAGCGGTGACGATCGCCTTTTCGGTGGCAGTCAACAGGACGGCGCCTTCTTAGGGGGAGCCGGCGACGATCATCTCTATGGCGACGATGGGAACGATGCGCGCTTTCTCGGTGAGAGTGGCGCCGACAGGCTCTTCGGCGGTGCGGGGCTAGACACTTCCTTCTTTGGCGGATCTGGTGACGACCGCCTCTACGGCGGTGCCGGAGCCAACGTCTCTTTCATAGGTGATACGGGCCAAGACAGCCTGTTTGGTGACGACGGGGTGGCTCAAAGATTCTACGGCGGAAGCGGGTCAGACTACATACAGGGCGGCAACTACAACGACACCCGCCTCTATGGTGGCGATGGAGATGACGAGCTTCGGGGCGGCAGCGCAGCCGACAGCCTCCTCTATGGCAGCAGTGGTGATGACAGGCTGTTCGGCGGTGAGGGCGACGATGCGGCCCTCTTTGGGAACAGCGGAAAAGACCGGGCCTATGGAGACGATGGCGATGACCAGAACCTCAATGGGGGCAGCGGAGACGACAGCCTTTTCGGTGGCGACGGTGCAGATTCCTTTTTGAACGGCGTAGCGGGCAGCGATCGCGTCTACGGCGGCACGGGCAATGACATCAATCTCCAAGGTGAGGGCAGTGACGACCACCTCTATGGCGGCAGCGGTGAAGACACCGGCCTTTTCGGTGCCCAAGCCGACGATCATCTGCACGGCGACAACGGAAACGACTACCTCCTGTCCGGCGGCTTCGGTGATGACAGCCTGTTCGGTGGCCTTGGAGACGACGGTCTACTCTTTGGCAGCAGCGGCAGCGATGCGATCTATGGTGGGGCAGGAAACGATACTGTCCTTTACGGCGGCAGTGGCGATGACCGGCTGTTCGGCGGCAGCGGTGACGACCAATTGATGGGCTATGCCGGCGCAGATACGGTCGTCGGCGGCAGCGGACAGGATGAGATCGATGGGGGCAGTGGCTCCGACACCTTGCGCGGTGGCCTCGATGACGATGTTGTTGTTGGCGAGAGTGGCCGAGATAGCCTCTTCGGTGCTGAGGGGGCCGACAACCTCTCCGGCAACGATGGCGGCGACCAGATGGCCGGCGGCAGCGGTGTCGACACGCTATCCGGAGGTCAGGGGCAGGATCGTCTGAACGGGGGCTCTGGCACCGACACCGCCTATGGTGGGCAAGGCAGCGATACCTTCATCATCGACACCAAGACGGACCGGCTCTTCGACGGAACCGGACAGGGCAGTGACGTGCTGCGCTCCAACGCAGACGACTACACCCTGGGCACCGCTGCCGAGGTCATGATTGAGCGGGCGAACATCAACAGGGATGCCGGCAACGCCCGCCTGGTCGGCAATGCCAACGATGACATTCTGGTCGGGAATTCCTTCGACAACAGGCTGGTGGGAGCCAGCGGTGACGACCGCCTCAACTCTCGCGGCGGCACCAACACCATGACCGGAGGCAGCGGCAACGACACCTTCGTGGTGACCACGTCGGCCGACGTGGTGCGGGACTTCTCTGGTCAAGGCGTAGATCTGGTCCGGGCTGAGGTGGACTATACCCTGCCCGACGGCTCCGCCTCTGCCTTCATCGAGAACCTGCGCATGCAGGGGGGCAAGGGCAACATCGACGGCAATGGCAACAGCCTGGCCAACCGCATCGAAGGCAACAGCGGCGCCAATCTGCTGCGCGGTCTAGGCGGCAACGATCGCTTGGAGGGGGGCGAGGGCGACGACCGCCTCTTCGGCGGTGCCGGCGCCAACGAGTTGGAAGGTGAGAGCGGAGCAGACACGCTGCTGATGGGCAGCGGCGACACCGCCTTCGGCGGCTCCGGCGCGGACGCCTTCCGCTTCAATGGCGGGACCCTGGGCTCAGGCGGATCCGGCGGCCCATTGGTCGGCGACTTCTCCACAGCAGAGGGCGACAAGCTGGTCTTCGCGACCGGTCTGGAGATAGGAAGCTTCACCTACATCGAGGCAGCGGACTTCAGCGGCAACGGCAGCTCAGAGGCCCGCTTTGCCGGCCCGCAGCAGATCCAGGTTGACCAAGACGGCGACGGCAACGTCGATCAAGCCTTCCAGGTCGACGGGATCGCCGCGGCCAGCCAGCTAACGGTCACCGACTTCGTCTGGTTGTAGGTGCTAAAAGCCACGCATCACGGTGTGTAAACGAGATCCCTAAATACACGCGAAAGAGGCATGAAATCAGAGATAAGCTTGTTTAGGTATATTTTCTCTACTCGATCTGATAGCGTTCGGCGTCAAGCATTTCTGAATGGAGGGCGGCGTCAATGCGAGTGGGCCTCTTCTCTTTGATGTTCTCTTTGATGTCGGGGGCAACCTCAGGTGCCTTGGTGGTCGGGCTGGCTGCGGGTACGGCCTTGGCAGGTGATCCGGTCTGGGTGCAGCCAAGCGGCAAGGATCTCTTCGAAGGTTACGTCAATGATCCTGACAAGAATGTCAGCGGCGCGCATTGCTGGGATCGAGAGCACTGCCTGCTCGTGGCCGACGAGATCGTCGCGATCGAGCCGATCCGCCTGAACATTCCAGAAGGTGGAACACCCACCTTTGCAGTCCCAGAGGACGACAGTGCCGAGGGGCATCATCACGCCCTTCTCTTCGCCGACATCTGTGAGAACATTGCAGATGAGGACGATTGCAGCGAAGTCGACTTGGAGGCCATTGCCGGCGATAGCGGCAAGGTGGTGATGAGCGGCTCTCTGGGCACCAGCAAGAACAAGGGCAAGCTGAAGCCCGAGCGTTGGTTCCTAGCGAGCTATGAAGTACAGGCGGATGGGTCCGCCCTACCCGACACACTGCGCAAGCAGACTGATACAAATGCGCTGAAGACCGTCTTCACCCAGCACCCCCTGCTGAGAAAGAGCATCGATCTGCCGCTTCAGTGCGATGGGCTCAACATTGAGGGGCTCGGCTTGATCGACGATCGGCTCTTTTTCGGCCTGCGCGCGCCCATCGACCGCGAAGCCGCCACCGCCCTGATCCTAGAGGTCTCGGACCAGGTCCTGGAGGATCCGAGCCTTGCCGTCGATGACACCATCCTTCACCGCCCCGTCTTTCGCGATACCAACGGAGCCCCGCTGCCAAACACCGGCATCAGAGCTCTGGAGACCTTTGGCTCGGGCTTCCTGATCGCCACTGGCGACAGTCGCGTCGGTGTTCCGAAGAAACTCGACAAAGTCCGTGAGCGGTGCCTGAAGAAGACCAAGAGCGACGCACTGCCCAATATGCGTCCCAAGACGGAGGACCAGGTGGCACCCCGGATCTGGCTTTGGGAGATTGGAAAAGATCCGATCGAGCTCTATCGCTTCAAAGGAGATTGGGCGAAAGAGAAGCTGGAGGGTATTGCCCTGCTGAGCGAGGATCGGGAGGCCGGGACCATCGACCTACTGCTCACCATCGACGGACGCGATGATCCCTCTGGGCTTGCGTTGCTGGTTGGCCTGCCACGTCCGTAGGGGCTCCTGCGGCTATCACCCCGTCGGGCTTTACTCCAAGAGCCCATCCAGGCGTTTTAGCTGTTCGAACTCACCCAGATCCTCCATGCCGCCGCCCGGCAGACGCGCGGCGAAGTCGGCACGCAGGTTGGCGTCGGAGACCCGCTCCAGGATGACCTCGACCATGTTGCGGCCTGGCAGGAAGCGGTCGATCAGGCTCTGCTGTATCAAGCGCTGGGTCATGGCGACATGCGGACGCCCCTGGGACTGCACGGCCTCCAGACCGACCGGCTGACCGTCAAGCAGCAAGGCACCGCGGTTACCGACGTAGACGCTCAAGGTCCCTGGTCTGGGCCCGACCTCGGGCATGTAGGCCAAAGCCGGCAGATGCCCGTAGCTGTAGTTCATCCGTTCGCTCTGGTGCATGCGCGCCAACTGCTGACGGGTGAGCCAGGTGAGTGCAATGCGGGCCTGACAGCCGGGAATCGCAGCCAAGGTCGAGGTAATCGCGCCATAGCGCGCGACATGGGCGCCATAGACCACGTCGAAGCCGGAAAGCCAGCCATAGGTGACCGGGATGGTTGCGCTGCTGCCGAACTTGCGCAGCAGCTGCTCCGGCGAGCGGTTGGAGCCGTGTGCGACCACGGCATAGCGCTCGTCAAAGAGCTCCGGATCATGCCGCTGCGTCAGTGGCGCCAGCGCACCTGCGCGCAGCACGTAAGACCACTCAGGCGCCTCATAGGGATAATCCAGAGCCAGCGATAGCAGCTCCTCCGGATCATGTGGCAGCGCCCAGATCATAGGGCCAGCCCGCTCGGCGAGCCGGCCTCTCTTACCATCACGCGACTAAGAAACCGCAAAGGCTGCTTAGTCGGAACAGGGGGGACAGTCGTCGCTCATGCTCTCGATGCGGTAACGAGAGAAGCAGTTGTCCACCCTCTGCCAGGACCGCTTCTGCCATTCCGCCTTGGCGACGTCATAATCCTCAAAAGGCCCAATCCACTCTTCGTCCTTGCCTGGAACGACTGCCGTGAAATGGGTGGTCGTATATTCGCCCCCAACGACCCAGTACTGTTGCATTGCCCTACCCTCTTTGCTCGACGAGACCAATCAACTGGTCCCTCACCTCGCGAGAACAGTTTGATAGCGTTTCGCGACCTCTGCAAGTCGTCGCGGGCCGGAATATAGGGAGGCCTCTCATGGAGAAGGCATGAGGCTTTTGCAGGGCCGATACAGAGCCATCGCGGTTGTCGCCTCTGGCTACCGCAAGGGGTCGAATCTGTCGTTTTTGACGGCGAGTTTGGGCAAGTTTGGCGGTTTGGACTTACCGCCGGGCCCAAGCATCGGCCTGTCAGCTCTCAGAGTTGCGAATATGACACATATAAGACAATAAACGGTCAAATTGCGATTCTTGCGCGTTTTTGCCCCGAAGGCTTGCCCGACGCGGCCAGGCGCGGCAGGTGTGAAGAACGAGACTGGCCAAGAGGATAGCCTGAATGCCCTATCGATCGCTGCGCGAATTCATGGAACGCTTGGAAAGCCAAGGTCGCCTGGTCCGCGTCAGCCACCCGGTCTCGCCGGTCCTGGAGATGACCGAGATCCAGACGCGGCTCTTGGCCGAGGGCGGTCCGGCCGTCCTCTTCGAGCGCGTGGTGCATCCAGACGGGCGTCCCTACGAGATGCCGGTTCTGGTCAACCTCTTCGGTACCGTGGAGCGGGTGGCCTGGGGCATGGACCGTGAGCCCGACGGCCTGCGCGAAGTCGGGGAGACCCTGGCCTTCCTGCGTCAGCCGGAACCGCCGGGCGGCTTTCGCGAGGCCCTGGACTATCTGCCGCTTCTGAAGACGGTGATGGCGATGCGGCCCAGAAACGTCAGCCGCGCGCCCTGCCAAGAGGTGGTGCTGACCGGCGATCAGATCGACCTGGGCGCCCTGCCGGTCCAGACCTGCTGGCCGGGCGAGCCGGCACCGCTGATCACCTGGCCCCTGGTGGTGACGCAAGGGCCCAGCGGCAAAAAGGAGGATGCCTTCAATCTGGGCATCTACCGCATGCAGGTGCTGGGCAAGAACAAGACCTTGATGCGCTGGCTGAAGCACCGCGGCGGCGCCCAGCATCACCGCCGCTGGGGCCTGGAAAAGCGCGAGCCGCTGCCGGCTGCTGCCGTCATCGGTGCCGATCCCGGCACCATCCTGGCTGCGGTCACCCCGGTCCCCGACACACTCTCCGAGTATCAGTTCGCCGGTTTGCTTCGCGGGCGCAAGGTGGAACTGGTCGACTGCAAGACCATTCCCCTGAAGGTCCCGGCGGAGGCCGAGATCGTGCTGGAGGGTCATGTCAGCCTAGAGGACTATGGCGACGAAGGCCCCTACGGCGACCACACCGGGTACTACAATGCCGTCGAGCCCTTTCCGGTCTTCACCGTCACCGCGATCACCCGACGGCAAAAGCCGATCTACCTCTCGACCTTCACCGGCCGTCCGCCGGACGAGCCCTCGGTCCTGGGCGAAGGCTTGAACGAGGTCTTCATCCCGCTGCTGCAGCAGCAGTTCCCGGAGATCGTGGACTTCTGGCTGCCGCCGGAGGGCTGCAGCTATCGCATCGCCGTGGTCTCGATGAAGAAGGCCTATCCCGGCCACGCCAAGCGGGTGATGCTGGGGGTCTGGAGCTATCTCAGGCAGTTCATGTACACCAAGTGGGTCATCGTCGTGGACTCAAACGTCAACGCGCGGGACTGGAAGGACGTCATGTGGGCGGTCTCGACCCGCATGGACCCGGCGCGCGACATCACCGTGATCGAGAGCACGCCGATCGACTATCTGGACTTCGCCTCGCCGGTCTCTGGCCTGGGCTCCAAGATCGGGCTGGACGCCACCGACAAGTGGCCGCCGGAGACTGACCGCGAGTGGGGCCAGGTCCTCAAGATGGAGGACAAGATCATCGACCGCATCGACCAGATCTGGCCGAAGCTGGGCCTGCCCGGCAGCGGAAAAGACATTTGGCGGCGGTAGTTTTTGCTCTTGGCCCTTGGCGTCGGCGCTTCCAGTGGCTACCTCCTGACTGACAGATTGTGCGGTGAACAAGACTCACCGCCTCGCACCGGCCCTCTCCCCCTCCCGGCCACCCTATAGGATAATGTATTGGGTGGCCGGGAGGGGGAGAGGGCCGGTGCCGCCGATGATCGGCGGTCTAACCGACGATGGAACAAAAGACTAAGGAGCTCTCCCTTGCCCACCGATCCCGCGATTCTCGACCGCCTGAACGACCTGGTCGCACTTGCCAAGCGCAAGGGTGCAGACGCCGCCGACGCCGTCTTCGTCAAGTCCGTCGGCATGTCTCAGTCGGTGCGTCTGGGCCAGCCGGAGCGGCGCGAGCGCGAGGAGAGCCAGGACATCGGCCTGCGCCTCTTGATCGGCAAGCGTCAGGCGGCCGCCAGTTCGGCCGACCTCAGCCCCAAGGCGCTTGAGGGCCTGGCCGACCGCGTGATCGCCATGGCCAAGGCTGTGCCGGAGGATCCCTACATCGGGCTCGCCGATCCGGAGCAACTGACCAGCAGCTTCCCCGATCTCGATCTGGAAGATCCCACGGAGCCCTCGGCCGACGAGCTCTCGGCCCGCGCGCTGGCCTGCGAGGAGGCGGCTCGCGCCGTGCCCGGCATCACCAATTCCGAAGGCGGCGATGCCGGCTGGAACCGCACCGAGCTTGCCCTGGTCGGAAGCAACGGTTTCGCCGGCGCCTATGCCCGCACCGGCCACTCGGTCTCGACAGCGGTGATCGGCGGCAGCGGCGACGGCATGGAGCGCGACTACGACTACTCCACGGCCTTACATCTGGGCGACATGCGCGACCCGGCCGAGGTCGGCAAGAGGGCCGGCGAGCGCACCATAAAGCGCCTCAACGCCCGTAAGGTCGAGACCGTCAAGGTGCCGGTGGTCTATGACCCGCGCGTCTCCGGCTCGCTGATCGGGCATCTGGCCGGCGCCATCAACGGCTCTTCCATCGCCCGCGGCACCTCTTTCCTGAAGGACAAGCTGGGCGAGAAGATCCTGCCCGAAGGCATCCGGGTGATCGATGCCCCCTTCAAGACCCGCGGCCGCCGCTCGCGCCCCTTCGACGCCGAGGGTCTGGCAGGCTCCGAGCGCGCCATGATCGACGCCGGCGTGCTGACCGGCTGGTTCCTCGACCTGGGCACCGCCCGCCAGTTGGGCCTGGAGAGCAGCGGCAATGCCATGCGTGGCACCGCCGGCCCGCCATCGCCGGCGCCCACCAACCTTTACATGGAGCCCGGCAGCATCAGCCCCGAAGACATGATCGGCGAGATCGAGCAGGGCTTCTATGTGACCGAGATGATGGGGCGCGGCGTCAACGACGTGACCGGCGACTACAGCCGCGGCGCGTCGGGCTTTTGGATCGAGAAGGGCGAGATCGCCTTTGCAGTCAGCGGCCTCACCATCGCCGGCAACCTCTTGGACATGTACCCCACCCTGACGGCTGCCAACGACCTGGAATTCCGCATCGGCATGGACGCGCCCACGATCCGGATCGACGGGCTGACCGTGGCGGGGGTGTGAGGCGTCCCTGCCAGGTCTTGTCGCCTGTTATCATTCTGAACGTTGTTCTGCAGTCACCGCAGTCGACAGAAGTGCCGTGAGATACTGTGCCTTATCTCCGCCCCAACGAGCTGGGTGACAGGCAACAACAGACGCCGGGATATGAGTTCGTGCTTCGTTCTTTCTTAAGTCGTATTGCGATGTTGATTCTAGTAATGGGCGCTCTCAATCTCGGCCCTGCTAGCGCAAGTGCATGTGAACTATTGGGAGTTCGCGCGAACCACCCCAAAGAGATCGCAGCCCTTTACGAGAAGAGCGACACCCAACACATCTATCGTTTCGTCCTCGACGGTGCCGATTGGGACCTAACCAACAATGAGCCCTTGGCAGCAAACGCCCTCAATTGCGGTGGCTGTGGTTTGTTGGATAGAGTGTTGGGGCATGCTGACTTCAAGCAACTTGATGCAGAGCGTGAGTCTCGCTTGTATGAAGATCGCTTGCTTGCGCTCGAAAAACATGGACGTCGAGTGCACCCGACTGAGTCCCTAAACACCCCCACAATCCCCGAGTTCGAGCCTGGAGATCTTTACCCGATAGGCATGGAAAAAGATATCACTGTTGGCGCTCTACACGGCTATGCCTATTGGTATGATCTTCCCGAAAGCACAATAAGAAAGCATGTCCTCTCCTATCTCCCAGTAGATTTGAGAATACTGATCTTGGATTTGCACGACCATTGCAGCAAATTGAGCATTGCTTTATACTACGAGCCACAAGATAGGCAGTATGATTTTCAAGTTCTTGGCCACTTGCTTTCAGAATCAACGGTCACTGGGAAAGAAAACGCAGACGCACAGGGAACTGCACAGTTCACCCTTTCCACGCCACAGCTGGATTCTCTTGTGCCCGCCCTGCGCGATATGTGGCTGAGCTGGAGACCATTGGATCAAAAAGTAAACACAAGTTCCAAGTAGCGCTTGTTGTCTCTAATCAACAAGTTAATACTACCTAGCTTCATTGTTTCAACTGACTGTACTCCCCGCGGATCTGCATGATGATGGTGACGTCCTGCTTGTCGCGGTTGCGCCAAAACCAGCCGTGCTCGCCGTCGAAGGCTGCGGTGAAGCTGCCCGATCCGCTGGCCTTGCCGCGGCCCTTCTCGTAGGTCTTGGAGGTGCCGTCGCCGTGGGCGTGGAGGTCGAAGTTGATGCGGCCGCCCTCGGCCACCCAGTTGTATTCGGCGACCGCGCCCTTCTTCATCACCAGCTTCAAGTCCAAGCCTTCACCAGGGGCCAGGGTGAAGGAGAACTCGTCGCTCCAGGCTGCGTCCTGCGCCTGGGCGGAGCCAATGAAGAGGCCCAGGACCTCTGCGCCCAGGCTCCAGTCCTCACCGTTGCCGTGACGGCTGTGATCGTCTTGTTCGGCCTCTTCGGCCAGGTCCTGCTTGATTTCGCCCATCTCGGTCAGGCCCAGGACGCGGCCGATGCGGGTCGGGTCGATGCCGTATTCCGCCGGCAGCACGATGGTCACCAGGATCACCACGGCAGCCACCAGCGCGATGAAGGTCGAGCGCAGCAACTGCTTCGAACTCGGCAGCTCTTCCTTCTTGGGTTTCTCCGCGTTGTACATCTTAGGCGTCTCCAAAGATCAGGCCGATACGACATAGCCGGTTAGCTGATAGCCCATCAAGACGAAGCCGAAGCACATCATCACGACGTTGGCCGTGTAGGCATGCCGCCAGAAGCCGAGGGTGCGGCGCCAATAGCCCATGGCGATCAGGATGACCGAGAGCGCCAGGATCTGGCCGATCTCGACACCGACATTGAAGGCCAGGAGGTTGGGCAAAAGGCCCTCTTCGGCGATCTGATAGTCCAGGATCTTGGTGGCCAGTCCCAGCCCGTGGAAGAGGCCGAAGATGAAGGTCGCCCACTTGGTGTTGGGCTGAAAGCCGAACCAGCGCTGATAGGCGCCCAGGTTGTCCAGGGCCTTGTAGACCACCGAGAGGCCGATGATGGCATCGATGATGTAGGCGTTGACGTTCCAGCCAAAGTAGACGCCGGCCAGCATGGTGATGGAGTGACCGACAGCGAAGAGACTGACATAGAGCGCGACATGCTTCATCCGATAGAGGAAGAAGACGACGCCCAAGAGGAAGAGGATATGGTCGTAGCCCGTGACCATGTGCTTGGCGCCGAGATAGGCGAAGGGGATCAGCTTCACCCCCCAGATCTCTTGGATGTAGCCCGCATCGCCCTCGGTCACGTTGTGCGCGATCGCAGAGGCGGCTGAAACCGCAAGCAAGACCAGGGACAGCAACAAGGCGACGACAAGCTGTCGTGATAGCAAAGCCTGCTTGTCGCTTGGGTTGAAGGGCATGTCCGCAGATCCGATTGACGCTCCGGCAGAAACTGCACCCATTTAGGGGGAAATCAAGCGAGAAGCGGCTAAATCGCCCGCAGAGTCGTCAAAAAGCTCTTGCGCCAAGAAACAATGTCTTCTCGTTGCACTTTTTCGAGTAGCGATTTGTGCCGCTCCTGACGTTCGTCCAAGGGCATGACGATGGCCTGGTGCATCTTGTCGGCCAGCTGCTCTTCGTCATAGGGGTTGACGATGAGGGCTTCGGTCAGGGCTTCGGCGGCTCCGGCAAAGCGGGAGAGAACCAGAACGCCCGGATCCTCGGGGTTCTGGACGGCGACATACTCCTTGGCGACCAGATTCATGCCGTCACGCAGAGGCGTGACCAGGCCGACCCGGCTCTCGCGGAAGATCCCTGCCAGGGTCGCGCGCGGCACGGTGCGGTGCAGATAGCGCAGCGGGGTCCAGTCGAACTGGCTGAATTGTCCGTTAATCTGGCCCGAGAGCTGTTCCAGCTCTTGGCGCAGTTCGTCATAGGCCAAGACACCCTCGCGCGAGGGGGTAGCGATCTGCATGAAGGAAACGCGGCCGTGCAGCTTGCGCTCCTCATCGCTCTCCTTCACCAGGTCTTCCAAGAGCGCGCGAAAGGCCCGGAAGCGCTGCGGCAAGCCCTTGGAATAGTCCAGCCGCTCCGCTCCGATGATCTGAGTGTTGTTGCGATTGCGCTGGCGCATGCGCTGGGTGGTCTTCCTGGTCTCCCGGCTGTCGGCCATGGCCTGGAAGACATCGACGTCGATGCCGATGGGGAAGGTCTTGGCGATCACCGTGCGGTCGCGCAGGGTCACCCGATCGCCACCGCTGACGGAGCCGCCCAGCTCTTCACGGACATAACGCGTAAAGTTCTTGCGGTCGGCATGGGTCTGAAAGCCGACCAGGTCATAGGCGAAGAGGCTGCGCACCAAGTATTCATTGCCGGGCAGGGCCTGCAGGATCTGCGGCGGCGGAAAGGGAATGTGCAGGAAGAAGCCGATGCGCTGCTGACAGCCACGATCGCGCAGCTCCGCCCCCATGGGGATCATCTGGTAGTCGTGGACCCAGATGTCCTCGTCGCCCTTCAGCTTCTCCGTCAGCTTGTCGGCGAAGGCACCGTTCACCCGGCGATAGCCACGGAAGAAGTTGCGCTCGAACTGAGCCAGATCCAGGCGGAAGTGGAAGGAGGGCCAGATCACCGAGTTGGCGAAGCCCAGGTAGAATTCCTCATAGTCCTCATGGGTCAGGTCGGCGGTAACATAGCGCACCCCCTTGCGGGCATAGGTCTGCGGCCGCCGCGGCAACTGCTCCACCACGCGACCACTCCAGCCGAACCAGACACCGCCGTCTTCCGCCAAGGCATCGCCCAGAGCGACCGCGAGCCCGCCGGCCGCCCCCTGCGCACTGGGAAGGGCCACCCGGTTGGAAACGACGACGAGCTGTCTCATGTTCGGGTCTCCCAGGGCCGGCTCAACCGCACCGCCCCGTTGATGATGCCGACCATGGAATAGGTCTGCGGGAAGTTGCCCCAAAGCTCTCCGGTCTTGCTGTCCACATCCTCCGACAGCAAGCCCAGATGATTGCGCGCAGCCAGCATGGCCTCGAAGATCTCGCGTGCCTCCTCATGCCGGCCGGCGCGGGCCAGCGCATCGATGCGCCAGAAGGTGCAGACGTTGAAGGCCGTCTCTGGAGGCCCAAAGTCGTCCGGTGCCTTATAGCGTAGCATGTGATGGCCGATAGCGAGCTCATCCTCCACTGCCTTCAGGGTAGAGAGGAAGCGTGGGTCCTGGGCCGGCAGAAAGCCCACCTCGCCCATCAGCAAGACGCTGGCGTCGAGATCCTCACCGTCGAAGCTTTCGACAAAGGCCTGGCGCCGCTCGTTCCAGCAACGCTCCAGGATGGTCGCGTGAATGCGCTGAGCCCGCTCACCCCAATAGACTGCACGTGCCGTCAATCCCAGCTCGATAGCAACCTTGGCCAGGCGATCACAGGCGGCCCAGCAGAGCAGGGTCGAAGAGGTGTGCACCCGGGCCCGGGTCCGGAGCTCCCAGAGGCCGGCGTCGGGCTTGTCATGCAGCGCGAAGGCCTTCTCGCCCATCAACTCCAGGCGCTCGAACTCGCGTGGGCCCGGCCGGCGAAAGAGCCTCTGATCGAAGAAAGCCTGCGAGGCTGCCAGAATGACGTTGCCGTAGACGTCATGCTGGTGGTGTTCGTGCGCCTGGTTGCCGCGTCGAACCGGCCCCATACCGCGATAGCCCGAGAGAGAGGTCACGATCTCTTCGGTCAACTGCCGCTCGCGGCCGACGCCGAAGACCGGCTGTACGATGCCCTCGCCGGCGTCGTGGATGATATCGGTCAGATAGACCAGATAGTCCTCCATCGTCGCCACTTCCGAGAGGCTGTTGAGCGCGCGGACGACGAAGAAGGCATCGCGAAGCCAGCAGTAGCGATAGTCCCAGTTGCGACCGCTGTTCTGAAACTCGGGGATCGAGGTGGTGAGCGCTGCCACGATGGCACCGGTGTCCTCCACCACGCAGAGCTTCAAGGTGATGGCGGCCCGGATGACAGCTTCCTGCCACTCAAGCGGGACCGCCAGGCGCCGCGTCCAGGTGCGCCAATAGTCCGCGGTCTTCTCTTCAAACTCGCGGGCCACCTCGCTGACGCCGCGGTCCATGGTCTCGTCCGGCCCCAGCACCAGGTCGATCGGCCGGTCCAGCAGAAAGGGCGTCTCCTTCAAGACATAGTCGATCTTGGCGTCGGTGGTGAGCCGCATGGCCTTGCCGGAATCGACATAGCGGATGTGGTTGGAACCATGCGTCAGCCGTGGCTCTTCAGCGCCCCAGGCGAACTGGGGGCGAAGCTCGATCTTGATGCGGGGGCTGCCGGTCAGCGGCCTGACGCGGCGCACCAGCATCAAGGGGCGAAAGCTGCGACCGCGCGCCAGAAAGCGCGGGGCAAAGTCGGTGATCTCCAGGCTTTGACCATCGGCATCGGTCAGGACCGTGCGCAAGATCGCCGTGTTGGTCAGATAGCTCTGTTCGCTCGCGACCTGGTTTTCCAGACGGATCGTGAAGTGGCCGCGTTCGCTGTCGGGTGCGAGCAAGCGATTGAAGACGGGATCGCCGTCAACGCGGGGCAGGCAACACCAGATGATGCTGGCATTGCGGTCGATCAGGGCGGAAACCGCGAGATTGCCGAGCACGCCCAGATCGAGGGATCCCCCACTTGCGTCCTGCTGAAGGGACTCCTCCATGCCTTAATGCCTCTCTCAGATGGTCTGCCGTGCCGTCCTGCTATGAGACTAGGGGCTCGGCTTCGCCTGGTCCATCAGCCATTGGCGAAAGGGCCCCGGGCTCTCCAACTTGACCGTCGCCCCGCTCGTGGCCGCGCCGATGCGAACACCAAGACCACCCAGTGCCTGCGCCGCCGCAATCCCGTCTTCGTCCGTGGTGTCGTCGCCGACGAACAATGGCTTGCGACCGGCGAAGGGTGGCTCTTGCATGAAACGACGCAAGGCCAGGCCCTTGTCGACACCCGCCGCCTTGATCTCAAAGACGCAATGCCCCTTAAGGAGGGCCAAGGCCGGGTCAGCCTCAACCAGGGGTGCCAGGATTGCAAGGCACTCTGCTGCGAGTTCAGGCGCCGCTCGGGTATGCAGCGCCAGTGCATAGCCCTTGTCTTCCAACAAAAGTGCCGGGTGACGCCCGGTCAGGGAATCGACAGCTTGACGCAAAGCGGCGAAATCGAGATCGGGTGACAGATCCTTGCGGCTGCCGTCGGCAGCACGCATTTCCTGCCCATGCACCCCAGCGGCAGCCAAACGCAAGGGTGCCAGGAAGTGGTCGAGTTCGGCGATCGGCCGGCCGCTGACGATCGCCAAGGCGCCGTCCAGTTGCCCTGCAAGGTCCCCCAGTGCGCTGTGCAGCGAGGGCTCCAAGACAACGGCATCGGGGGTCGGCGCGATATCGACCAGGGTGCCGTCGAAATCGAGAAAGAGTGCCCAGTCGGCGAGGCTCTCAGGCAGCATGATCCCCCGTCTCTTGCTCAACAACCTCGATTGACGCCGCCGTCCGCGGTAATCGCCTGACCGGTGATATAGCCAGCCGCCGGTGAGAGCAAGAAGGCCACGCTCTCGGCAATCTCCTCCACCGTCGCCACCCTCCCCAAGGGCACCAGATCGACCCAGCCCGGATGAAATTCGCTGGCGGCACTCTCGACCAACCCCGGAACCAGACAGTTGAAGCGCAGGCCCTCGCGCCCGTAGCGATCGGCCAAAAGCTTGATGAAGCCATGCAGGGCCAGCCTGGTCGGTCCCAAGGGGAAGACCGGCCTGGGCTCCGTCGCCTCGATGCCGGAGATGGCGACGAAGGCTCCACTACCCTGTTCTTGGAAGCTGGGGACGACGGCCTTTGCCAGGCGCATCGGCCCGATCACCATCATCTCATAGTCGTCGTGCCAGGCGCCCCAGGGTATGTCGAAGATCTGCCGCTTGTAGTCAGGATCGAAGGCAAAAGAGGCCGCGGTCGCCAGCGGCGGGGCCGGGACCTGATGCCCGCGCATCACCTCGCTATGGCGCCCGGCGCTAAAGACCGCGGCATCGATCCGGCCATAGGCCTCCTGTGCGGTTGCAACCAGCGCTTCGACATCGCCATCCGCCAGCACCGACCCGGCAACGCCGATGCCACCCGTCTCCGCCGCGATCTCCCGACAACCGCTGCGCGACATCAAGGCCAGGCGATAGCCCTGCTTGGCCAGAGCGCGCGCAATGGCGGAGCCGATGCCGCCGCTGGCCCCGGTGACCACAGCGACGGGTGCATCGGCCATGCCAACCTCCTTGCCTGAGGCCGGTCGGCCTCTTGTCTGGTCTCGCCCTCCTACAACCAGACGAAGTCGGTCTGAGTCAACTGGTTGCCGGCGGTCATGCCCGAGACCTTGAAGAGGACATTGGCGCTGCCGTCACCATTGAGATCAACCTGGATCTGCTCGGTGCCGGCAAAACGCGCCTGGCTGTTGCCGGCGGCCGAGAAGGCATTGCTCTCGATGTAAGAGAAGGCACCGACTTCCAGACCCGTTCTGAAGACCAGCTTGTCCTCGCTGTTACCGGCACCCAGGATCGCGCCGTCGAAGTCGCCGATCAGCGGGCCGCCGGAGCCGCCAAAGCCCAGGCTGCCGCCGGTGAAGAGGAAGCTATCCTCGTCGCTGCCGCCGAAGGCCGTGTCGCCAAGACCCATACTCAGGGTGTCGTTTCCGGTCTGGCCAAAGTAGGTATCGCTGCCGCCGCCGCCGAACATGTTGTCGTCACCCTGACGCCCCTGCAGAACATCGTCGCCCTGATTGCCAGCCAGGCGATTGTTGCCGCTGTTCCCCTGGACGGTGTTGTCCAACGCGTTGCCGGTGCCGTTGACGTCACCCTTGTCGGCCTGCAGGCGCAGGTTCTCGATGAAGGCCGTCGTCGTGCCGGTGGGCAGGGTATAGCTGGTCAAGGCCCTAACCAGGTCCGTGCCTTCGCCGTCAAGCTCCTCCACCTGATCGGTCGCGGTATCGACGATGAAGGTGTCCTTGCCGGACCCGCCGTTCGCGGTATCGGTTCCGAACTGCCCGTTCAGGCGATCGGCCCCGCTCATCCCCGCCAGGCTGTTGTCGTCATTGTTGCCCCAGATCAGGTCGTCGTTGGCGTTGCCGGACATGGAGGCTGTGCTGGCCGCCGTGGTGACGATCACCCGCTCGACCATAACCTCTGCTGCGGTGCCGAGGGTATAGTCGTCGGCGTTGGAACGCAGCACATCGCTGCCCTGGGCCGTACCATCGAAAATGAGGTCAGACTTGATATCGATAATGAAGGTATCGTTGGCCAGACCGCCATAGGCCGTATCGGCGCCACTGCCGCCGTTCAGGCGGTCGCGACCCGCGTCTCCGAACATCAAGTCGTTTCCGGTACCACCGGCCTGCTGGTCGTTGCTCTCGCCACCAAAAAAGATATCTATGCCGCTGGCACCGAAGAGCGTGTCGGCACCGCTATCGCCATAAGCGACATCGTTTCCAGAACCCCCACGGAACTGATCATTCCCCTTACCGCCGTACTGCGCGACGTCGTCACCTAAGCCGCCAAAGATCTTGTCCGCGCCGTCCTCACCGAAGAAAAAGTAGTCAGAACCTGAGCCGCCGACGAGGCTGTCGTTGCCCTGTCCTGCGACGAAGGCCGAGTCCACACCACTGCCGCCGAAGAGAAAGTCGTTGCCGCTACCGCCAGAGGCCTGCGAATCGTCCCCTGCGTCGCCGTAGATCCGGTCGATACCGCTACCGCCGAAAACGCCGCCATCGCTTCCGCTGCCGCCGAAGAGCTGGTCATCGCCATAGCCACCATAGTGCGCAAGATCTTTGCCACTGCCGCCCATGATGGTGTCATTGCCGCTGTCGCCGAAGAGGGAGGTGTCATCGTCGCGCTCGCCGTAGATCTTGTCTGCACCACTGCCGCCGGAGAGGTTCCGGTCGCTGCCGCCGCGACCGAAGATCTGGTCATCGTCCAGACCGCCAAAGAAACTGCTGTCGTCACCAAGTCCGCCGAAGAGCGTATCGTTTCCGGTGCTGCCGAAGAAGGCATAGTCATCGCCGTTGTTGCCGCCCAGGGTGTCGACCCCATCGCCGCCGAGCACATTACGATCGTTGCCGCTGCCGGCGATCAGGATGTCGGTTCCCAAACCGCCGAAGAGCGAATAGTCGGCGCCGCTATCGCCGAGGACCCTATCATCGCCGTCGCCACCATAGAGACTGGTGTCGTCGCCATCGCCGCCGTAGATCGAATCGTTGCCGGAGCCTCCATTGAGCCCGGCAAAAGAGCCATCCGCTTCGCTACCACCGAAGATCTGGTCGTCCCCACTTTCACCCAGAAAGAAGCCGTCTTTGCCATCACCCCCAAAGAGCGTGTCATTGCCTGCCCCGCCCTCGAAGCGCTCGTCATCGCCGGTACCGCCGTACTGCGTATCTTCACCGGCGGAGCCATCGAAGAAGAAGTCGTTACCGCTGCCTCCGAAGGCGATGTCGTTACCCAACCCTCCGTCTAGCCTGATGTCCTTACCATCGCCGCCGTAGAGGGTGTCGTCGCCGTCGTATCCGAAAAGGATCTCATCGTCGCCACTGGCGCCGTAAAGCGAATCGTCACCAGACTGACCATAGAGAAACACATCCCGTCCGCTTCCGCCGTTTAGCTTGTCTCTGCCGCTGCCGCCACGCAGGAAAGAATCGCTGCCATCGCCTCCGTTGATGACATCGTTGCCTCTACCGGCAGTAAGCTGGCGGTCGTCACCGGATCCACCATTGATCCGATCGTTGCCGTTGATCCCGCCGAAGAGATAGCTGTCATTGCCGCTGCCACCATAGATCCGGTCGCTGGCTGACTCGCCGCGCAAGAAGCTGTCATCCCCAGCGTCACCAAAGATGCGGTCCACACCGGATCCACCGAAGAGGTCTCCGTCTTTCCCGCTGCCACCGAAGAGACTGTCATTGCCGTCGAGACCATAGAGCTTGTCGTCTCCGCTCAGCCCAAAGATGGTATCGACCAGATTGGTGCCGGTCAGCGTGTTGTTGACGCCCGCGGTTCCCGTAATGACTGCCATTGTTCCTCTCCCTGCCCTTGCTGTGGTTTATGGGGAGGTATGATGGCCAAGAACCACGACAGCTCCTAAGTCAGAGCGTCGTGTTGCGATCCGTTTGAGGAAGATGTTCGCAGGCTGTTGAGAGATCTCAATGATAATGCTCCCAGCCTTTACCCTGCTTGTCTTTGTGTCCGCCCCTGCATCGCCGACATGGCTTTTTCTCTTCGAAAGCCTTTTGCCGAGCCTTCCCCCCCCCCTTTAGACGGAGTGCATCACGTCAGGCAGAGTCGATCAAGTGAAATGATTCGACTTTCGTTAGGCGAGACCGCTGACAACACGCAAGTCACTGAATTCTAGAGACGATCCGGCCAGATAAGTACACTAAAATACGCTCGTTCACGTGAGTTCCCAGGCATTCACTCGAATCGCACTAAAATGCTTGCGCTTCGAGGGTATGCATCTATTTGGCGATTATTTGAAACATGCAGCCAGATTGTGGCTCGGCCCTCGGTATGGCGACGGATAGAATAGCGATCAGCCAATCTCTATATCTGCTTTTCGACATAGGGAGTGGCCGGCGAGCAGAGCTTTTCCTCTGCTCGCGCCAAACAAGTACTCAAAAAGGGCTCAGGCAGCCTCGCGGTTGTCGCCTTCCAGCAGGCCGGTGATGTCGGCCATGATGGCGGTCATGTCAAAGTCCTTGGGCGTATAAACCGCCGCAACACCGGAGGCGCGCAGCCGCTCGGCATCTTCCGGCGGAATGATGCCGCCGACGACGACCGGGACCTCGCCCAGGCCCTCAGCCCGCATCAGCCGCAGGATCTCTTCGACCAGAACCAGGTGCGAGCCCGAAAGGATCGAGAGCCCGACCACATGCACGCTTTCTTCCAAGGCGGCATTGACGATTTCTTCAGGCGTCAGGCGGATCCCCTCATAGACCACCTCGAAGCCACAGTCGCGCGCCCGCACCGCTACCTGCTCAGCACCGTTGGAGTGACCGTCCAGACCGGGCTTGCCGACCAGCATCTTCGGCCGCCGGCCCAGGCTGTTGGAGAGTGCCTCGATCCGGCTGCGCACCTGCCCCACCCGCCCCTCGTCCGCCGTCGGCAGGCCGGCGCCGACACCGGTCGGTGCCCGGAACTCGCCCAGGACACGGCGCAGGGCAGAACCCCACTCACCGGTGGTAATCCCGGCATGGGCGCAAGCAATCGAAGCCTCCATGACATTGCCGCCTTCGGCCGCGATACGCTCCAGCTCAGCCAGGGCCGCCTCGGCGGCAGCTGAATCGCGCGCATCGCGCCAGCTCTTCAAGCGTTCCACCTGCTCGGACTCGGCGGCCGGATCGACCGTCATGGCACCGCCATCCTCGGCCCCTGTGGTCAGCGGCGAGGCCTCGCTGCCGGTGAAGGCATTGACCCCGATGACTTTCAAGTCGCCGCTCTCGATGGCCTGCATCCGCAAAGTGGCGCTTTCGACCAGGGCCCGCTTCATCGCCGCATTCTCGACCGCCGCGATGGCGCCCCCCATCTCTTCGATGCGGGCCAGTTCGCGCTTGGCCTCCTGGCAGAGCGCCTCGACCTTGGCCTCGATCACCGGCGAGCCATTGAAGATGTCGTCGTACTCCAGCAAGTCGGTCTCGAAGGCCACGATCTGCTGCAGACGCAGGGACCACTGCTGATCCCAGGGGCGCGGCAGGCCCAGGGCCTCGTTCCAGGCCGGCAACTGCACGGCACGGGCCCGCGCATCCTTGGAGAGAGTGACGGCCAGCATCTCCAAAAGGATGCGATAGACGTTGTTCTCCGGCTGCTGTTCGGTCAGGCCAAGCGAGTTCACCTGCACGCCATAGCGGAAGCGGCGCAGCTTGGGATCTTCCACGCCATAGCGCTCTTGGCAGATCTCGTCCCACAGCTGGGTGAAAGCGCGCATTTTGCAAAGCTCGGTGATGAAGCGCACGCCGGCGTTCACGAAGAAAGAGATACGCCCCACGACCTTGGGAAAGGCCGCATCCGGCACCTGGCCGGAGGCCTTGACCGTATCCAAGACGGCGATTGCGGTCGCCAGCGCATAGGCCAGCTCCTGCACCGGCGTGGCGCCAGCCTCCTGCAGATGATAGCTGCAGACATTGGTCGGGTTCCAGCGCGGCACTTCAGACACGGTGAAGGCGATCACGTCGCCGGTCAGCTTCAGCGAGGCCTTGGGCGGGAAGATATAGGTACCGCGGGAGAGATACTCTTTGATGACGTCGTTCTGCGTCGTCCCGGTCAAGGCCGAACGCGCCACCCCTTGCCGCTCGGCAGCCGCGATGTAGAGCGCCAAGAGCCAGGGGGCCGTCGCATTGATCGTCATCGAGGTGTTCATGCGATCCAGCGGGATCCCCTCCAGCAGGGTCTCCATGTCGCCGATGTGGCTGACCGGCACGCCGACCTTACCGACCTCGCCCTTGGCCAGAACATGGTCGCTGTCATAGCCGGTCTGGGTCGGCAGGTCGAAGGCGATGGAAAGACCGGTCTGACCCTTCTCCAGGTTCTTGCGATAGAGCGCGTTTGAGGCAGCCGCCGTCGAGTGACCGGCATAGGTCCGCATCAACCAGGGCCGATCGGGTCCTTCTGCCTTGCTGCCCGCTTTATCCTTCGCCTCGCTCATCGTCCTTAATCTCCGCTTCCTGCCTGCAGCCCTATTGGCGCAAGATTATGTCGCACATCGCCCGCAATAGGTATGATCCTTTCTGTTGCGGCGCAACAGAGAAGAGCCTGCCGTCTCCGCGACGGACTGACAAGGGTGGAGGGCCCTTTGTGACCCGCCGCTGCCTTGACCCCGCAAAGTCATTGGCATTCTTGAAGCCTTGACTTGCAAATCCAGACACTATGTGACAAGGTGCCACACTGCCTGACAGAGCGCGACTTTTTGCAGCGCAACAGAACAGGAATGAGGCGTTTCCGGCTTGGAAATGAGATGGAAACGGTTCACCAGCAAGATAGTTGCTCAGATTTTGTGCAAAACGGTGGTAAATTGCCAATTGCCAAGGCGGATTGGATCGCGTTAAGTGTCAGACATGCTGCACTGCAGAAAAGAGGCAGTGCCGAAGAACAAGACCGCACCTGGGAGAGAGGCCAGTCGGTGACCCCGGATCGGGGGCCGATGAGACCGAGACCTAAGGGCATACCTGAGGAGCGATGGACGATGACAGAGGCAAGCAACGTGGTGCAACTACGAGACGATGCACCGGTCAAGGATCTCTACGAGGTCGGTGAGATTCCGCCGCTGGGTCATGTGCCCAGCAAGATGAATGCCTGGCTGATCCGGCGTGAGCGCCACGGCGAGCCGGAGACCGCCATGCAGGTCGAGGTGGTGGATACGCCAAAGCTCGACAGCCACGACGTGCTGGTCATGGTGATGGCCGCCGGCGTCAACTACAACGGCGTCTGGGCCGGTCTCGGCACCCCCATCTCGCCCTTCGACGTGCACAAGGCCGAGTATCACATTGCCGGCTCCGATGCCTCGGGCATCGTCTGGGCCGTCGGCTCCAAGGTGAAGCGCTGGAAGGTCGGCGACGAGGTCGTGGTGCACTGTAACCAGGACGACGGCGACGACGAGGAGTGCAACGGCGGCGATCCCATGTTCTCCACCTCGCAGCGCATCTGGGGTTACGAGACGCCGGACGGGTCCTTCGCCCAGTTCTGCCGCGTGCAGGACCGCCAGCTGATGGCGCGCCCGCGCCACCTGACCTGGGAAGAAAGCGGCTGCTACACGCTGACCCTGGCGACCGCCTATCGCATGCTCTTCGGCCATCGCCCGCACATCCTGCGGCCAGGCCACAATGTCCTGGTCTGGGGTGCCTCGGGCGGCCTCGGCTCCATGGCGATCCAGCTGATCGCGACCGCCGGCGCCAACGCCATCGGCGTGATCTCGGACGAGACCAAGCGCGACTTCGTGCTCTCGCTGGGCGCCAAGGGCGTGATCAACCGCAAGGACTTCAACTGCTGGGGCCAGCTGCCGCCGGTCAATGGCGAGGGCTTCTCCGACTATATGAAGGAGTGCCGCAAGTTCGGTAAGGCGATCTGGGAGGTCACCGGCAAGGGCAACGACGTCGACTTCGTCTTCGAGCACCCGGGCGAAGCCACCTTCCCGGTTTCCACCTTCGTGGTGAAGCGCGGCGGCATGGTGGTCTTCTGTGCCGGCACGACGGGCTACAACATCACCTTTGATGCCCGCTTCGTGTGGATGCGCCAGAAGCGTATCCAGGGCAGCCACTTCGCCAACCTGCTGCAGGCCAGCCAGGCCAACCACCTGGTGGTCGAGCGTCGCATCGACCCTTGCATGAGCGAGGTCTTCAGCTGGGACGACATCCCGCGTGCCCACACCAAGATGATGCAGAACCAGCACAAGCCGGGCAACATGGCGGTCTTGGTCCAGGCCAAGCGCCCCGGCATGCGCACCATCGAAGAGGCGCGCGAGGCCTAGACCTTTGACAGCGTCTGCGTCAGGGCGAGGCCAAGGCCTCGCCCTCTTGCTTCTATCCAGCCTTGTTCCAAGCGTCGCTCTGGCCGACTGCCAGGCCGAGAGCGCGCAGCTTTGGCAAGAGGGTTTTCCGGCCCCCGGCACGGCTCACGACCGTAGTGCCGCGTTGCTGCCGCTCTTGTCAGACGAGGGTCAGGCGAAGCGGACAGAGGTCGAGGCGCTGCTGGCCCCACTAAAGGAAGAACTCTCGGAGCTGACGGTGCTGGTGGTGCCGGGCTTCCTGACTGATTCCCTCGAGATCCTGCGCAACCTCGGGCTTTCAGACTATCTGGATGGCCAGGAAGCAGGGGCGGCTCAGGTGGTCCGCGAGGTGATTCGCGTCGATCTGAACAGCGAAGCCTCCTCCAAGACCAATGCCATGACCATCGCCGACGCGGTGGCCGGCACTGAAGGCCCGCTCTGCCTCATCACCCATTCCAAGGGCGGCCTCGACAGCTTGACCTACCTCCTGCAAGCGGAGCCTGCCGAGCGCGCGCGCTTCAGCTGTTGGATCACATTTCAGGCGCCCTTTGCCGGTGCACCCCTGGCCGATGTCACCGCCGAGTGGTGGCTGCCGCGCGAGACCTCAGAGGCGCTGCTGGATGCGGTTGGCGGTGAGGCCCAGACCCTGGGCGACATGACCAGCAACAACAACTGTTACACCGCCGAGCGCCTGGAGGCCTTGCAGGCTCTGAACGAAGAGATCCCGATCCTCTCGGTCGCCGGCCTGCTGAGCGCCGATGACGATCTGGAAGATCACGTCTCGATCAACCTGCCGGTTCTGCTGTGGATGCGCGGCGTCGGCATCCCGAGCGACGGCTTGGTGCCGCTGGGATCTGCCATTCTGCCCTTCAGCGACTATGTCACCTTCCACGGCACCGATCACACGGCCCTGGTCTCGGGCGGCCCACTGGGCCGTAGCCTGGAAGACCGAGCCCTAATCACCCAGGCGCTGCTGGCCATTGCCCTGACAGCGCCCGCAAGCAACGAAACCATTCACTAGGAGTCTAAAGTCGCCATGCCACAAGCTGCACTCGTCGCCGACCAGGAGGGCTGGACCGTCACGTCGCTCTTGACCGACTGCGCGGAAGCGCTGGAGGCAGCCGAACGCTTTGGCGAGGCCGCGCGCCGCAGCGTCGCCACCCTGATCGCACCCAGCGGCAAGGTCGACCCGGCCCTGCTGGAGCAAGAGCAGCACGGCGCACATGGCCTAGCCTGGACCCTGACCTATGTCGCGGCCCTGCGCGAGATGCTGGCCTGGGCTCAGCGCCTGGAAGAGAACGGCGCCTTTGGCGAGCCGGAACAGCTGATCCTGCAGATCGCCTATGGCGAATACCTGCAGCAGCTCTGGGGCGGTCTGCCAATGAGCCAGGGCGAAATCCTGCGCCCGGCCGACATGGGCATGAGCGACGAGGCGATCCACGCACTCTGGAACCCCGCGATCAAGCGCTTGGTGAGCCAGGGGAACACGCCGGCAGCCCGGCAGCGCCTGGCAGGCTTCCTCGCCCAGGGCAACTTCGGCGAGGCCGGCCTCGACGACGAGACCCTGGAGATGATCCGCGAACAGTTCGCGAAGATCGCCGACAACCACGCCGAAGCGGCACACGAGTGGCACCGCAAGGACGAGCTGATCCCCGATGCCGTCGTGCAGGAACTGGCCGATCTGGGCGTCTTCGGCCTGACCGTACCGGAAGAGTTCGGCGGTTCGGGCCTTGGCAAGACCGCCATGTGCGTGGTGACCGAAGAGCTGTCGCGCGGCTACATCGGCCTGGGCTCTCTGGGCACCCGCTCTGAGATCGCAGCAGAGCTGATCCGGCTGGGCGGCACCGAGGCGCAGAAAGAGCATTATCTGCCCAAGATCGCCTCGGGCGAGATCCTGCCGACCGCGGTCTTTACCGAGCCCAACACCGGCTCTGACCTGGGATCGCTCCGGACCCGCGCAGTGCGCGACGGCGAGAGCTGGAAGATCCGCGGCAACAAGACCTGGATCACCCACGCCAGCCGATCCGACCTCATGACCCTGCTGGCCCGCAGCAAGCCCGAGACCAACAACTGGCGCGGCCTCTCCATGTTCCTGGCCGAGAAGCCGCGTGGCACCGAGGGGAACCCCTTCCCGGCCGAAGGCATGACCGGCGGCGAAATCAAGGTGCTGGGTTATCGCGGCATGAAGGAATACGAGCTGGCCTTCGACAACTTCGAGGTCGCCGGCGAGAACCTCTTGGGCGGGGAAGAGGGCCTCGGCTTCAAGCAGTTGATGGCAACCTTCGAATCGGCCCGCATCCAGACCGCCGCCCGCGCTGTCGGTGTGGCCCAGAATGCGATGGAACTGGGCCTCGACTACGCCAAGGAGCGTGTGCAGTTCGGCAAGGCCCTGATTCACTTCCCGCGCGTTGCCGGCAAGCTTGCCTGGATGGCTGTCGAGACCATGATCGCGCGCCAGCTCACCTACTTCGCCGCCCGGCAGAAGGACAGTGATCGCCGCTGCGACATCGAGGCCGGCATGGCCAAGCTCTTGGGCGCGCGGGTGGCATGGGCCAATGCAGACAATGCACTTCAGGTGCACGGCGGCAATGGCTACGCCGAGGAGTATCGCATCAGCCGGGTGCTCTGCGATGCCCGCATCCTCAACATCTTCGAAGGTGCGGCCGAGATTCAGGCACAGGTCATCGTCCGCGGTTTGCTCGCGAGCGGGCGGAACTAGGAAGGACCCCCCATGCGTATCGATGCCGTACCGATCGGCGAGAACCCGCCGGAAGACGTCAATGTCATCATCGAGGTCCCGGTCGGTGGTGAGCCGATCAAATACGAGATGGATAAGGCGGCCGGCGCCATGTACGTCGACCGCTTCCTCTATACGCCGATGCGCTATCCGGGAAACTACGGCTTCATTCCGCATACTCTCTCGCTGGACGGTGACCCGATCGACGTGCTGGTCCCCAACCAGCGTCCCATCGTGCCGGGTGCCATCATGCGCTGCCGCCCGATCGGCGTTCTGGTGATGGAGGATGAGAGCGGCGGCGACGAAAAGGTCATCGCCGTGCCGCAGCACAAGCTGACCCGCCGCTACGACAAGATCCAGACCATCGAAGACCTGCCCAAGATCACCCTGGAGCAGATCGAGCACTTCTTCGAGCACTACAAGGACCTGGAGAAGAGCAAGTGGGTCAAGGTGGTGCGCTGGGGCGGCAAGGAGGAAGCCGAAGCCATGATCGTAGAGGCGATTGAGCGCGCCAAAGGTGCCGAGTGAAGGCTGGCCTGAGCCGGCCCAGCGGCCTACATTGATCGGGCTATGGAAACCTTCGTCATCATCTTGATGGTCATCGCCATGGTTACGACCCTGGTGGTGCTCTTCACCGGTCTGATCTCCTTCGCACGCGGCGGCAGCGCCAACATGGCGCGGAGCAACAAGTACATGCGTTGGCGCGTCATGGCCCAGGCCATCGCGATCGGACTCTTTCTCTTGGCCGTCCTGCTGAAGGGGTCGGGCAGCTCCTGATCCCCCAAGGGACCTTTCGAAAGCGAAGCCGTTGGTCAAACTCACCAAGATCTATACGCGTGGCGGCGACAAGGGGACGACCTCGCTTGCCGACGGGTCTCGTGTCGCCAAGCATCACCTGCGGGTCGGCGCCTATGGCACGGTCGACGAGACCGGGGCGGCCATCGGGCTTGCCCGGCTGCACGTCGATGCTGCCTATGACGGCCTTCTCTCCTTGATCCAAAACGACCTCTTCGACCTGGGCGCCGATCTGGCAACGCCCTTTCACGAGGACCCCAAGTACCCGCCGCTGCGCATCACCAGCCAACAGGTGGAGCGCCTGGAGACCGAGATCGATCGCTTGAACGCCGATCTCTCGCCCTTGGAATCCTTCGTGCTCTCCGGCGGCAGACCCGCCGCGGCGCATCTGCACATGGCGCGTACCGTGGCCCGCCGAGCCGAGCGCGAGATGACCGCCTTGAGCGATATCGAGGCGATCAATCCCGAGGCCATCAAGTACGTCAACCGCCTCTCGGACCTGCTCTTCGTCATGGCCCGCCACGCCAATGACAAAGGCCAGGCCGATGTACTCTGGGTGCCGGGCGCCAATCGCTAGAGAGACGCGAAGGATTGCGACCTTACGACCGCCTGGTGGCGGGCCTTGCCGCTCCTTGGCGTTTGGGAGGCAGCGTCTCCGAAAGGCAGCTATGCATGGGCGTTTGGCATGATTGACAGGCTTTCCGCTGCGCACTTATTGTGCGGCGCGAAATGAGTCAGGGCTGACCGCAAAGCCGGCATTTTCGGAACCAGGCGTGCCGCGGTCTTTCGAACACGAACAGCACGCCATCGGATCTCTCCAAGAGGAACGCCTGAGGCCAATAGAATGAAAGTACTCGTACCGATCAAACGGGTGATCGACGCCAACGTCAAAGTGCGCGTGAAAGCCGACAAGAGCGGCGTCGAGACGACCAACGTCAAGATGGCCATGAACCCCTTCTGCGAAATCGCGGTCGAAGAGGCCGTGCGCATGAAGGAAGCCGGAACCGCCACCGAGGTCATCGCTGTCGCCGCCGGTGTCCAGCAGTCGCAGGAAACCCTGCGCACCGCGCTGGCCATGGGTGCCGACCGCGCGATCCTGATCAAGACCGACGTGCCGCTGGAGCCGCTGGCGATTGCCAAGCTCTTGAAGGCCGTGGTCGAGAAGGAAGAGCCGGGCTTGGTGCTTTTGGGCAAGCAGGCCGTCGACAACGACAACAACCAGACCGGTCAGATGCTGGCTGGTTTGCTGGGCTGGGCCCAGGGCACCTTCGTCTCCAAGATTGCCTCCGACGGCGATCAATTGACCGCCACCCGCGAAGTCGATGGCGGCCTGGAGAAAGTCAGCCTGAAGATGCCGGCAATCTTGACCGTGGACCTGCGCCTCAACACGCCGCGCTACGCCAGCCTGCCGAATATCATGAAGGCCAAGAAGAAGCCGCTAGAGACCGTGGCCCCTGAAGACCTCGGCGTGGACGTGACGCCGCGCCTGACCGTGGTCGAGGTCAGCGAGCCGCCGGGCCGCAAAGCCGGCATCAAGGTCGAATCCGTTTCCGAGCTTCTGGAGAAGCTCAAGAATGAGGCGAAGGTCCTGTCATGAGCATTCTCGTCATCGCCGAACACGACAACGCCAGCCTGAAGTCTGGCACTCTGAACGCCGTCAGCGCGGCCGCCAATCTGGGTGGCGACGTGGTCGTCCTGGTCGCCGGCAGCGATTGCGACGGTGCCGCCACTGCCGCCGCCGCCCTGCCGGGCGTGGCCAAGGTCCTGAAGGCCGACGCGCCGGAATATGGCTACATGCTGGCCGAGAATCTGGCACCGCTGCTGGTCAAACTGGCAGGCGACTACAGCCACCTGGTGGCTGCGGCCAGCACCTTCGGCAAGAACGTCATGCCGCGTGCGGCAGCGCTTCTGGACGTGCAGCAGGTTTCCGACATCTCGGCCATCGAGAGCGCGGACACCTTCGTGCGGCCGATCTACGCCGGCAACGCGCTGGCCAAGGTCAAGTCGAACGACGCCATCAAGGTCCTGACCGTGCGCACCACGGCCTTCGATCCGGTCGAAGAGAGCGGCGGCAGCGCTGCAGTCGAGGCGGTCGATGCCACCGGTGACAGCGGTCTTTCCAGCTTTGCCGGTCAGGAGCTGACCGAGAGCGAGCGGCCGGAGCTGACCACTGCCCGCGTCGTCATCTCCGGTGGCCGTGGCATGCAGTCCTCCGACAACTTCGCCATGCTGGAATCGGTGGCCGACAAGCTGGGTGCCGCCGTCGGCGCCAGCCGCGCTGCCGTCGATTCCGGTTACGCGCCGAACGACTATCAGGTCGGTCAGACCGGCAAGGTTGTGGCCCCTGATCTCTACATCGCGGTCGGCATTTCCGGTGCTATTCAGCATCTGGCCGGCATGAAGGACTCCAAGGTCATCGTCGCGATCAACAAAGATGAAGAGGCCCCGATCTTCCAGGTGGCCGACTACGGACTGGTCGCAGACCTGTTCCAGGCCGTGCCGGAGCTGGACAAGGAACTGGGCTAGCCGATCTTAGCAGCGGGCCTGGCAGCAGAGGCGGTCAGGCCCCTCTCTGACGGCAACAAGGGATAAGGTGTTCATGAGCAGAATTCGATCGGTAGGCGTCATCGGGGCCGGACAGATGGGCACGGGTATTGCCCATGTCTGCTCCCTTGCCGGAATGGACGTTCACATGAGCGACCTCTCCGAGGATGCGCTGGCCAGAGGCAAGGCCACGATCGGACACAACATGGACCGCCAGATCCACAGAGAGATCATCACAGAGGAAGACAAGGCCGCCGCCTTGGGTCGCATTCAGACCGCTATCGGGCTGGAGCCCCTGGGTGACTGCGACCTGGTGATCGAAGCCGCCTCGGAAGACGAAGCGGTCAAACGCGAGATCTTCAAGCAGCTCTGCCCGCTGCTGAAGGCCGACACGCTGATTGCCAGCAACACCTCCTCGATCTCCATCACGCGTCTGGCCTCGACCACCGATCGCCCTGAGCGCTTCATGGGCATGCACTTCATGAACCCTGTGCCGGTCATGAAGCTGGTCGAGCTGATCCGCGGCATCGCCACCGACGACAGCACGGTCAAGATCTTCCGCGCTTTGGCGGTGGAGCTGGGCAAGAAGCCTGTCTCTGCCGAGGACTTCCCGGCCTTCATCGTGAACCGCGTGCTGCTGCCGATGATCAACGAGGCCATCTACACGCTCTATGAGGGCGTGGGATCGGTCGAGTCCATCGACGTCGCCATGCGCCTGGGTGCCAACCACCCCATGGGCCCGCTGGAGCTGGCCGACTTCATCGGCCTGGACACCTGCCTCGCCATCATGCAGGTGCTTTATGAGGGCCTGGCGGACAGCAAGTACCGCCCCTGCCCCTTGCTGGTGAAGTACGTCGAGGCCGGTTGGGTCGGACGCAAGGCCGGCCGCGGCTTCTACGACTATACGGGCGAAACGCCGGTCCCGACGCGCTAGCGGCCTGCGCCCAAAGGGCTAGAGCTATTTGATCGCGAAATCCGAGAGCTTGGCGGCCCCTAACTGCATCATCATGTTGTGGACCCAGTCGCGATCCTGCATCTGGTCTTCGACCGAGAGGACGGCGTAGCCCAGGATATCGGGACCGGAGACAGTCAGTGAGATCTGCAGATCCAGGGCCTCTCCGGTCACTTGATCCTTGCCATCATAAAAACCCGCGAAGTTGGCGTGTTGGAGATCGTCTTCTTGGTGGCTGTAGGCGAAGCCGGAGAGATCTTCCGACCAGATCACACCGTCGGAGAAGACATTGAAGAAGGCATGGGGCGCCAGATCCCGCGCTTGCTCGTAGTTTTCGAATGTGAAGACGGCGACGAAGAGAGCGACCGCGTTGCTGTCGCTGAAAGCGGCCAAGGCACCAATCTCATCGTCCCAATAGATTTCCAGGCCGGCAGGGACCCCGATCGTCGATCCGGTCACGAAGTCCTCGTAGATATCGAAAGAGAGATCAGGCGGCGGCGATAGGTGATCGGCGTAGCTGTGGATCGCCGGCACCAACTCGCCCCACCAATCATCCCCCTCGCGCTTCATGATAGCGTCCAGAGCATCAAGACTGAGAGAGCGCACGTGCACCAGTTGGCTCTCGCCCGCGCCGCCGTCTTGGCTCGGCATACCTCCGGGCGCCGCCTTGACCGCAATCTCCTTTGCCCCGCCCTGGACAGCCGTGGTCTGGCTGAAGAGGCCATCAGCGTCCGGCCTGACGGTTGGATGGTCGTCATCCGAGCCCTGAAGCTTGGCCAGATAGATATGCGCGGGAATGCTCCAGTTGACGCCGCGCCAGCCGTCCTCAAGACCGCCGTCGGCGATGGCGACGACCCGGCCGTCGACCGTAGAGATAATCGGCGCGCCTGAGTGACCGGGCTGGATTGTGGAGGCGACGCGCAGGATCTTGGTCTCTTCGGTCGGATAGTTCTGTGCGTCGAAGAGTTCGTGCAGCTCTTCAGACTCGAAGGCCGAGCCCAGGCTGGTGACCCCACCCTTCCAGCCATCGGCGAAGTCGAGTGGCTTGCCCGACATCTCCTCCTCGACCAGAGGATAGCCCCAGATGTAATAGTCGCCGCGCGTGTTCGGCTCGTCCGTCAGGTGCGCGATGGGCTCGATCCCCAGATCCTGCTCAAGTTGTAGCAGAGCAAGATCGGCTTCCAGGAGTACGGAGGTTACTCTGGCCCTGGTCTGTTCGCGCTTGGGCTCCGAAAAGACCAGGATCTCGGGGCAGGCAGCGACCGCGTGCAAGGCAGTGACGACCGATCCGCGCTCTGGCCAGACAAAGCCGGTGGCCTTGGATTCACCCTGATCCGAGATGCAGCGGATCTGCACAACGGAGCGCGCGCTCTCCCGATCCTTCTCGGCCAAGGCACTCGCTCCCCAGGATGCGGGCAAAGCCAAACAGGCAGAGGCGACCAGGGCCTTAGCGACGAGAGCTCTAGTCAGACGATTTGGCATTCCGGCGCTCCTCTTTGTGCAGGGTGCAAAGCAGGTCATGGGTCATGATCAAGACCTCGCCACGCGCGCTTGCGGGCATGGCCTCGATGCGATCGGCCACCTCGGCCAGATAGTCCGGCGCATTCGCACTTCGGTAATTCTTTAGAAGGCTGGCTTCGCTTAGCCGCTCGGGATTGAGCTGGGTGCAGACCTTGAACTTCCCGAAGACGGAATAGAGGACGGAGCGGGCTGCCGCTGCCGCCTCTTTCTGCAGGGTTACCTCCGTCGGCCCCTCCGAGCCCTCGCCATAGTCCAGCGCCTTGGGCTGAATGCCGGTCCGCTCATAGATCACCATCTGCTTGGCCAGCAGCGGGTCATCGGGAAAGGCGGCGTTCCAGCGCGCCAGTTGATTGTCCAGCGGCTCCATCAGCGGGTTGTTGATGCGGATAAAGAGGCCCAGCAAGACGCCGATCAAGGTGGCAAAGCCAAAGGCGCCAATCCTCAGGTGGTTGATCTTGAGGCCGGCCAGCCCATCGCCCTTCAAGAGCTTGCTGCCCTCCAAGCCCAGGAAGACCGCCAACAGGGACATCAGGGTCCCGATCACTACCTCGACCACCGCCGACGCCGAAAGACCGACGATCGTGCCCAACAGCAGACCCACGCCAGTACCCGCAAAGAGATCGCCGCCCCAAGATCGCTTCTGCTCTTCCGGTTCAGCCAAGTCCTGCCCCTCGTCACCCATGCCCCTGCGCCCGCTTCGGCTCCGACACACCAAGTCTTCGGTGATCACGGACGCGAACGCAGGCTGATTAGACGACCGAATGACAAGGATGTCCAGGTACAGTCTCTTACCGTTTCACATCTCTGGTCGTGTTCAAAACATCAAATGATGTAATGAGCTTCGATCATCTCTCACATCCGACACTTCAGTGGCTTGAATCTTCCAAAGAGGGACTTGGCCGTCGCAGGCTGGTGCTGAAAAGGCGCGTCAGATCAGCTGTGCAGCGCGAAAGCTATCGATCTCCTCGGTCGTGTAGCCGCTATCGGCAAGAATAGCATCGGTGTCATGGCCCATCGGTGGACAGGCTTGGGAGGCGACATCGACACCGCAGTGGATGGGAGAGCGCAGCAGTTGGAAGCGGGCGCCATCGGCGCGCGCCACGGTCTCGATCTTTGCCGAGGCCTGCATGTCGGGATCGTTCAAGGCCTCCCGCGGTGTGCGCACGGGCGCGACGGGAATGCGGCCGCGAAGGCGCTCCAGCCATTCCGCGCTGCTGGCGTGGGAGAGCGCCTGGTCCAGGATCTGGGTCAACTCATCCCGACGCTGCAGGCGGTCGGAGAAGGTTCGGAAGCGCGGATCCTCTGCCAAGGTCGGCCGATCGATCGCCAGGCAGAGTTCCGGCCAGAACTTCTCCTTGTTGCACATGAGATAGATCCAGCCATCCGCCGTCTTATAGAGCTGGCAGGGCACCAGAGAGGCATGCGCCGAGCGCGCCACGCGCCTCGGGTCATAGTCCTTGTTCAGGGCCCAGGTGCTGAGATAGCTGAGGTTGAAGAGCGCTGTGTCGTAGAGATTCACATCAATATCGCTTCCCTTACCGGTATCACGGGCGCCCACAACGGCGGAGACAAGGCCCAGCGCCATGTAGGTGCCAGCCATGAAATCGACGATCGACAGGCCCATACGGGTCGGCGGCGTTCCGGGCTCGCCGGACATGTGAAAGTAGCCGGCTTCGGCCTGCATCAGGAAGTCATAGCCAGGCCAGGCCTTACGCGGCCCCTCTCGCCCATAGCCCGAGCAGTGGGCGCAGACGATGGCCGGGTTCGCCTCCTTCAAGGCCTCGTAGGTCAGACCCAGCTTTCCCGGTACATCGCCGCGCAGGTTGTCAGCGACAGCATCCGCACCGGCGACCAGACGCTCCAGGATCGCCCGTGCATCGGGGTTGCCGAGGTCCAGGGTCAGGCTCTTCTTGTTGCGATTGACCGACTGGAAGAAGAGGCTCGAATCGTCTTCCTCGGCACCGTCGATGAAGTAGGGGCCCAGTGCGCGGGCGTAGTCTCCACCGGTCTTCCGGTTCTCGATCTTGATCACCTCTGCGCCCATGTCCGCCAAGAGCTGCGTGCCAAAGGGCCCCGCGCCATACTGCTCAATCGCAAGAATGCGCAGACTGTCGAGCGGTCTCATCTCAGCCCATCCTTTCGCGCAGGACATCCACGATGGAGTGGCCGCGCTTGGCTGCGAAGAAAGAGCGGATCATGTGCAGCACATAGGTGCCGTCCTGGTTCTTGCCGGAATGGCGCACGCGGACGATCCCAGCCGTCGGCCGCGACTTCGATTCGCGCTTGCCCAACACCTCGGTCTCGGCATAGAGCGTGTCGCCGACGAAGACCGGCGCCGGCAGCTTGATCTCTTCCCAGCCTAGATTGGCGATGGCCTTTTGGCTGGTCGAAGAGACCGTCATGCCGCCGACAAGGGCGACGGTGAAGGTCGAGTTGACCAGCGGCTTTCCGAACTCGGAGTGGCTGGCGTAGTTCAGATCGAAATGGATCGGATGGGTGTTCATCGTCAGATTGGTGAACCAGATGTTGTCCGCCTCGGTGATCGTCCGTCCCGGCCAATGCTCGTAGATGTCGCCGACCTCGAAGTCCTCGTAGTCCAGGCCGGGATCCTCGCGAAAGCGCTGACCCTCGACATGGGTTAAGCCGTTCAATCTGCGCGTCATGTTCCTACTCTCCTCTATCAATTGTACGTTTGGCCCGCTGAAGAACGGGCGCGTCGACCATCTTGCCTTTGAAAGCGAAAGCCCCGCCGCCTGCCGCTTCGGCAGCCGCCACCATCTCGCGCGCCCGGCCAATCTCCTCTTGGGTTGGAGAGAAGACCTGGTTGATGGTCGCGATCTGTCCCGGATGGATGGCGATCTTGCCGGCGAAGCCCAGAGACTTGGCCAGTTCGGCCTCGGCCCGAAGCCCGGCCAGATCCTTGTAGTCGAGCCAGACCCCATCAAGCGCGGGGCAGCCGGCAAGCGCTGCGGCATTGATGACTTGAGCACGACCGTAGGCCAGGGAGGCCTCGGTCATGGTGCCGCCGGTCTCGGCCATGTGATCTGCCGAACCATAGCCAAACAGGGCTCCTTCGGGTGCCGCTCTGGCAATGGCGGCAGCATCAGCGATTCCTGCTGCCGTTTCCAGACTGAGCAGCAGTCGCGGCCGGCCCCTGTCGTTCGAAAAGAGGCGCACAATCTGCCTAACCTGTGCCGCTGCCTCCACCTTGGGCAGGATCAGCACTCCAGGCCAGAGCGGCCAATCGAGCAACGCCGCCAGATCCCGGATGCCGTTATGTGTGTCCGGCGCATTGATCCTGACGGCCAGGCGATCGGCGAAATCCTCCATGCCGCTCTCGGCAAAGGCAGTCAGCGCCGCGCGCGCCGTCTCCTTGTCCGCAGGTCCAACACCGTCTTCCAGATCCAACGCCACCCAGTCGGGCTCTGCGGCCAGGGCCTTTTCTAGTCGGTCAAGCTGGGTGGCAGGCGTAAAGAGGATTGAACGAGACATGAGAGGCGCACCTTGTTTGCCTGTCCATGCAAGCCAGGGATCTCAAGGTGGCGCGGGGGGGCTCTTCGCTGGTGCGAGGGGTCCTGCTAGGCATCCGAAGGATGGATAGGGCCACGAGCGTGCAGGACGTTGGTCTTGCTACTCTACGTAGGCAGACCTTTGGCGCACTTGTAGCGTGTTATCTGCAGGGCTCCCATGGTGACTTAGCCTGGGTTGCTATGGATTTGGTTCGACGCGCTACGAGTATTTACTGAAGCAAATCGATTTACCGTAAATCCTAAAAAAGATCTATACAACAAACAATAATTCACATTGAATTGGCAGAAAAAGGGCAAAAATTTCATTGATCAAGGCACTGACAATCAGAACTACTTACCCCTCATCATCTATGCTTTAGATCTTCCAGAAGCACACTGGCACGAGTTTCCGCGCTTTGGATAGCGCGTACCTGGAGAGCATCACAAGTCGGACTGTCGAAGCCCGAGTCCAACCGGCTGTGTCGGCTGTAGAATCCAACCGCATCTTCCCACTTCGGGCCAATCTCTTGATCCTTCAGAGCAGCGAAGTAAGCCTCCAGATTTGTGATGGCGTGTCCACCGACGTTCTCACATCTCTTTCCCTTTTCGAGGGCATCTGCCAGCCAACGATGTTCTTCCGACTGGTTCTGCTCTTCATTCAAGATTGGATCTGGATAATACTTGGTTCCAATGCGACCATTAAATGTCCTCGCGAGATCAGAGGCGTCCTCCAGGTTCCTCAAGAGCTGATAGTCGCCCTCGACCAGCTCGAGAAGCTTGCAAGGGAAAAATTGACTGACCAGTTTGGCGTCTTGTTGAACCTCCCTCTCCCATCTCGCATCGAAAACCTCGGATAGCCCCTCAGCCAAGTATTCTCGGCCTAGCGCTAAACTCATCCTAAATGACTCGACATAGTCTTCCGGCACAGAGTGTTGAAACGCACATTTATCTTCAATCTCATGCACGACAACGATAGCGTGATAGGCTGAGTCGAAAAGGCTCTCATCAAACCCGTAGTCAATGCTCTGTGCTTTGCTGTCAAAAATCCAAATTGTATTAAAGAGGATCAGGACACTGAACACGCCGATTCTCTTTAGCATGCGCGTAACACTGGCTTTATCATTGGAGTACCGGACTGGTAGTCCATCATCAAGAAACGCTACGACATCGGCCGGCTGCCGAAGCCGGTGAGGTAGTCCCAGATTGCGTCGAAGTCGATCAGGGCCCAGGCGATCAGGAGCAGGAGTACGCCGCTGACGATCGGAAGGTACCAGGGGTAGACGACCGGCGTGCGGGCACCGCAGCGGGCGCAGCGGATGTCGTCTGGGTCCAGCGGCGCCGAACAGCGTTGGCAGACACGCTCTGAGCCGGACATGGGCAGCGGGTCCTAACTGCTAGCCGCAGTTGGAGTAACCGCAGTCGCTGCAGAGGGCACAGCCCTCTTGGCGCAGCAGACTGGCGTTGCCGCAGCGCGGACACTGGCTGGGGCGCTGGCGCGCCTCTAGTGCACTGCCGGTACCGCCACTGCTTTGGCTTTGCTGCTTGGGCAGCGCCACCTCTTCCAGACCGGCTGAGCTTGCCAGGAAGCCGATCGCCTGCAGGTGCCGCTCGATCACACCGCCGATCGCCGCCAGCAGGGAGGGCACATAGCGCCCCTCCATCCAGGTGCCGCCGCGCGGATCGAAGACCGCCTTCAATTCCTCCACCACAAAGGAAACATCACCGCCGCGGCGGAACACAGCCGAGATCATCCGGGTCAAGGCCACGGTCCAGGCATAGTGCTCCATGTTCTTGGAATTGATGAAGATCTCGAAGGGGCGGCGGCGCGGCTGGCCGTCGGCGCCCGGCTGTTCGATATCGTTCAGGGTGATGTAGAGCGCGTGGTCGCTGTCGGGCCACCTCAGCTTGTAGGTATGGCCGTCGAGCTGCTCCGGCCGATCCAAGGGTTGGCTCATGTAGACCACCGCGCCCTCGGCATCGGGCGCCTCCAGAACCACCGGGGCGGGCGCCGGCGCCACCGCCTTGCTCGCTTCCAGCACGGAGCCGCGCAGTGCGCTTGGCCGATAGGTGGTGCAGCCCTTGCAGCCAAGCTGCCAGGCCTCGCGATAGAGTTCCTTGAAGTCCTCGAAGCCGATCTCCTGCGGCAGGTTCACCGTCTTCGAGACCGAGGCATCGACAGAGCGCTGGATTGCCGCCTGCATGGCCAGATGGGCCGCCGGATCGAGGTCGCCGGCGCTGACGAAGGCTTCGGTCAGCGGCGCCTCCGGCCCCTTGAGGTCGCGATAGCGGCGCCAGGCGGCATCGCTTACCTCCTCGCTGTCACGGCTGCCGTCGGGACGGAGGATGTTGCGCCGATAGGTGAAGGCAAAGACCGGCTCCAGGCCCGAAGAGACATTGCCAGCCAGCAAGGAGATGGTGCCGGTCGGTGCGATCGAGGTCAAAAGCCCGTTGCGTATGCCATTGGCGGCAATGCCGCGCCGTAAGGTTTCGGGCAGATCCGCGATCCCCGGACGCTCCAGAAAGGCCTCGCGATCGAAGAGCGGGAAGGCGCCCTTTTCTTCGGCCAAAGCGATGGAGGCGGCATAGGCATTGTCGCGGATCAGCCGCATCCAGGATTCAGCGCGAGCGACTGCCCCCGGGCTGCCATAGCTCAGGCCGCAGTAGATCAAGGCATCGGCCAGGCCGGTGATGCCCAGACCGATCCGCCGCTTGGCCTCGGCCTCGGCCCGCTGCTCAGTGAGGGGAAAGCGCGAGACCGAAATGGCATTGTCCAGCATGCGCACGGCCAGATGCACCAGGCGCTTGAGCCGCGCCTCGTCCAGGCGCGCCCTGGGCCCGAAGGGGTCGAGGATCAAGCGCTCCAGATTGATCGAACCCAGCAAGCAGGCGCCATAGGGCGGCAAAGGCTGCTCGCCGCAGGGATTGGTGGCCGCTATGGTCTCGCAGTAGCCCAGGTTGTTGGCAGCATTGATGCGGTCGATGAAGATGACGCCGGGCTCTGAGGCTTCATAGGTCGCGCGCATGATCTGATCCCAGAGCGCGCGGGCCGGCAAGGTGCGATAGGTCTTGCCCTCGAAGATCAGGGGCCAGGCCTGGTCCGCTTCGACCGCCTCCAGAAAGGCATCGCTCACCAGAACCGAGAGATTGAAGTTGGTGAGCTTGCCGGCCGCCCGCTTGGCGGCGATGAAGCCCTCGATATCGGGATGATCGCAGCGCAGAGTGCCCATCATCGCGCCGCGCCGTGCGCCGGCCGACATGATGGTCCGGCACATGGCGTCCCAGACCTCCATGAAGCTGACCGGCCCCGAGGCATCGGCGCCCACCCCCTTCACCAAGGCCCCCTTGGGTCGCAGGGTCGAGAAGTCATAGCCGATGCCCCCGCCCTGCTGCATGGTCAGCGCCGCCTCGCGCAGATGGGCGAAGATGCCGCCCATATCGTCCGGCACCGTCCCCATGACAAAGCAGTTGAAGAGGGTGACCTGCCGACCGGTCCCGGCGCCGGCCAGGATCCGCCCGGCCGGCAGAAAGGCAAAGTCCTCCAGCGCGCCATAGAAGCGTTTGCTCCAGACCGCCGGCTCCGCCTCGACCGCGGCCAAAGCGCTCGCCACGCGCTGCCAGCTATCCTCCACCTTGGCATCGCTGGGCCCGCCCTCGGTCGAGGTCAGGCGGTACTTGCTCTCCCAGATCCGCTGGGCAATCGGCGTCAATTCCATCATCGCAGGACCCTATCCTGTCGGGCCAAAGAGAGTAGGAGCAGACAGGCCAGAGGTCAAGGGTTTGTTCCTTTTTTGTTCCGAACGCCCGGAGGCTCAATCCGGATCGTAGCCCCGACGCCTGAGGTCCGCGCGCCCTTCCTCGATCAGCCTCGCGGTCGCCGTCTCCATTCGCTCTTCAAGCTCGCGCAGAAAGGTCTTGCGGTCGAGGCCGGGCGGGATCGGCGGTAGGATCTCGACGATGATCTTGCCTGGGGTCTTGGTGAACCCGCGTTTGTGCCAATAGAGGCCGGAATTCAGCGCCACCGGGACGATGGGCACACCCAGCTCTTTGTAGAGGCCGGCGACGCCCGGGAAATAGCGCGGCTTCTCGCCGATCGCGTTGCGGGTGCCTTCGGGATAGATGATGATGGTGCGGCCCATGTCCAAGCGCTCACGGGCCAGGCGGATCATGTCGCGGATTGCCTTGCCGCCCAGATCGCGGTCGATCGGGATCATGCCGGCGCGGCGGAAGTAATAGCCATAGACCGGCATATTCGCCAATTCGCGCTTCAGAACCGTGGCCGGCAGATCGACGATGGTTGAAAGCTTGATGGTCTCCCAGGCGGACTGATGCTTGGACGCCAGAATGACCCGCTTGTCCTTCAGATGCTCCATTCCTCGGATCTCGGAGCGAATGCCCAGAAAGACGGAACAGCCGAAGACCACGCCGCGCGCCCAGATCTTGGCAAAGCGCATCACCGGGTTGGGCGGCAACAGCAGGGTTGGCCCGAACAGCAGGGCCATGCTGATCGTCCAAATCTGCAGGTAGATATTGAAGAGGATGGCACGAAGAAGCTTCATGGCTCCTAGGTGAGCGAGCCCGAGGGGCGCGTCAAGAGGCCTCTTCACGCGCTGGTTTGGCTTCGAAGGGTCCGGTCACTAAGGCGAAGAGGTACTTTAGGTACTCGCCCAGCAGCAGGCTGGCACTGTCAGAGGAGGTCCACCAGCGATCCTGATCGACCGAGGGCGGAAAGACCGGGTTGGGGATGAGTTCGACTTCCGGCAAGGCGCGCTTCAGCACCAAGAGGCTGCGCGGCATGTGATAGGCCGCGGTGACGACCCGCAGGCTGGCGATCTTGTTGTCTTGGACCCAACGCGCGGTCTCGCGGGCATTGCCTGCGGTGTTGGCCGCGTCGCGATCCAAGGTGATGCGCGAGGCCAGGCTGCCAGGTACCTCCGGTGCCAAGGCCAGGAGAGCCGCCAATTCAGTATCGGGATGCACGCCAGAGATGAGCAGCCGCTCGCCCCGCTCGGAGGCCAGCAGGCGCAGGCCTTCGGCCACGCGCGCAGCCCCACCGGTCAACACGACGATGGCGTCGCTGCTGCGCGGGTCCTCGCTGGGCGCGTTCGGCAGCGAGACGGTGAAGACGATGAAACCCACTCCCAATCCAACGAAGAGGAGCAATGCGGCCAGCAGTGTACGCACCATGGTCGTGCCCGGAGCTTTTCCTCTTATGCCTAGAGACGATCGGATCCGGATGGTAGCAATCGGCTCCGCGAATCGGCCCTAAAGTCCAACGTGATAGTGCTGAAGCTGGGTCGCGCCGTTTTCAAGACCTCTCTGCTCGGCAACGGCACCGCCCCAAAAGCCACCGTCCCGCGAATCGCGCCTACTGCAGCTTCCCAAGAGTCCTAGTGACGGTGAAACGTGCCGTAAGCATGGCAATCACACAGGTCACCAGCAACACCACCGCCACAATTGCCCAATCCAGAATAGAGAGCTCCACCCTGGGCAAGAGGCCGCTTTCCATCTGGTCGCCGAGGTATGCAAAGAGCCCCAGAATACCGGCCGCGGCGGCAAAGCCGACCAACCCGCCGCGCAGACTGAATCGCAAGGCATGGCCTTGAAACTGCTTGGCGATGTAGCGGTCTTCCGCTCCCATCAGATGCAGCAGCTCGATGACCGGTCGGTGAATGGCCAGGCTGGCCCGGGTGACGAAGACAACGGTCGCGGTTCCCGCCATGGCAACCAAGAGCAAGACCAGCAAGGCCCCGAGCTCTACCGAGCGAGCCAGACGCACCAGGGCGCCGAGCCAGCGTTGATGGTCATCGACCTGGGTCCCGGCGACAGCCTGATCCAGCGCCAATTGCAAAGCGGGAACGTCGATCTGCGTCAGCGGATCAATCCGCACGGCCAACAAAGAGGGCAGGAAGATCGCCATCTCGTCACGATTGCTGCCGAGCCAGGGCTCGACCAGCTGCGCCACAGCCTCTTGGCTCAAGACCTCGGCATCCTGCACGCCGCTGGTCTTGGCCAGGACGGCCAGCACCTGGTCCAGCCGCTCTTGCCTGAGGCCGGCCAGTTCCTCGTCGCCGCCGCTGCTATCCGGCGGCGGGATCTGGACCGTCAGCTCGGCCCTGAGTCCACGGTCCCAGCGGGTCACCAGGCTCTCGACCACCAGCAGGCTGGCCAAGGCCAGGCTGGCAAGGAAGACCATGAAGGCGATGAGCCAGGGCAGAAATCGCGAGGTCGAGTCCTGATCCAGCGGAATATCGGGACGGGCAAGCAGCATGGGCGCCGGTCTAGTCCTCTTCCTCGTCCGAGGAGAGCATCTCGGCTTGGGCCTCATCCAGGCGGATGATGGGATGCCGGAACTGCTCAATCAGATGTTCGTTGTGGGTGGCGATCAGCACCGTGGTGCCCAGACGGTTCAGCTCTTCGAAGAGATAGAGCAGGCGCTCGGCGATCTGGTCGTCGACATTGCCGGTCGGCTCGTCGGCCAGCAGCAGACTGGGCCGGCCGATAATCGCGCGCGCGATGGCAACGCGCTGTTGCTGTCCGCCGGACAAGGTGTGCGGCAGAGAGTCCAGCGCCTCGCCCAGGCCGACCCAGGACAGCAGTTCGCGCACGTGATGCTCGACCTGCGGACCGGTGTGGCCGATCAGCTTCATCGGCAGCATGACGTTCTCCATCACGCTCAGATGATCCAGCAAGCGGAACTCCTGAAAGACCATGCCGATGCGCCTGCGCGTCTCGGCCCGCTCGTCACGGTTCAGGGTGGCACCGTCGCGGCCGAAGAGCACAACCCGCCCCGAACTCGGCTTCTGCGCCAGGATCATCAGACGCAGCAGGCTGGTCTTACCGGCGCCGGAGGGACCGGTGACGTAGTGGAAGCTGCCCGGATCGAGGGAGAAAGTCAGGTCCCGTAGAACGGAGGGCCCATCGTCGTAGCGCAAAGATACCTGTTCGAAGCGGACCACGTCCCCGCCGTCTCCCTGAAATCTGTCTCGAATAGCGTTCTACGCAGCCGGGCCACGCGGCGTGGCCAGAGCCAGGCGGACATTGGCACGGGCATCGGCGTTGTGCAAAGGCTCCGTGGTGCAAAGGCCGCACTCCAGACCCGCTTGCGCGCGCTCTCTTGCACGCCGCAGAGGCCACTTCTATAACGCGGACCCTAGGCCATACCGCATCTCCGGACCAGCGATGATCGTCACCTGTCCTTCTTGCAGCGCCCGTTTCCGCCTCGCCGACGATGCTCTCGGCGAGACCGGTCGTCGTCTGCGCTGCGGTCGCTGCAAACATGCCTGGCACCAAGCCCCGCTGGAAGAGCCGCCGGCACCGCAGAGCGAAGACAGTCCTGCACCCAGTCATCAAGAGCAGGGTCAAGAGGGACAGCCGCGAGCGGCCGCGGGTGCCAGACCCAGCCTGCAAGGCGATCGGCGCGGCAGTCCGGCCGCACAATCCAGCGATCTGCTCTCAGCACGCTTGGGCGATACCGAGGCAGCGCGCCGTGCCCGGCTGCGCGACGAGCAGGTCGAGGAGCGCCAACGCACAGCCGCCCGGCAAAGCGGTCACCAGCGGCTGGATCTCGATCCGGTCAAGAGCAGCTCAAAGGCCCCCTTGGTCGTCGGTTGGTCCTTGGTGTTGATCCTGCTGGCGGCGGTCCTGGCCGGCGGTTGGTACTTCCGCGACCAGGTCGTGGCCGCAATCCCAGAGGCGGCTCGCCTCTATGCCGCGCTGGGGATCGAGGCCGAAGCCGGCCGCGACGACGGGCTGGAGGTGCAGAACGTCGCCTTCCGCGAAGAGGAAATCTCGGGCGATCCCACCCTGGTGGTGACCGGCACGATCTTCAACAGCTCGACCTCGACCCGACCGGTGCCGACTGTGATCGCAGTCGCCAGCAACGCCAGCGGTCAGCCGCTCGCCGAGTGGCGTTTCCGCGCCGCCGTGCTCTCCTTGCCGCCAGGCGGCAGCCAGCCCTTCGAGGCGCGCCATCCCTACCCGAACCACAAGGGCCCGATCACGGTCACCGTCAGTCTGCAGGAGCAGCGGCGCTAGGCGGGCTGTATCACCGTCGGTCATTCACAATGACCGACTTTGCTCGGCGACAGCGGCCTGAGCAACCGGATAGATGGGTAACACTTTTTGCGGTTCGGCGGCTTTTGGCCTAGGGCTTCATGCGGGCGCTCGCTGTTGTAGCTATGACAGAAGCGATCGAAGCAACGCTGCTGCTCGGCCAGGCTGGCTGCCGGTGGGCTAGAGGTCTCTTGCTTCAAAGCCAGGTGAAAGCGCTCGTGGCGCCCATTCTGCTCTGGATGGCCAGGCGCGATCCTGGCCATGAGCCTCCAGATAAGCGCAGCTTGCGGGGCCCCCAGCTCGGGCGTTCCCGGCGAAGCTGCAGGATCGCCGCCGCCACCTCCTGGCCGACATCTCACCTGTCACCCATCTATCCGGTCTGGACCGCCCTCTCCCCCGCCCGACCACCCAGTACAGGATACTCTCGTGGGCGGTCGGGCGGGGGAGAGGGCCGGCGCCGACTTGAGAAGAGGCCTTAAGGCCTCTTCTCAAACAAACGCTCAGAAAGAAAGCGGCATTGCTTGCTGGATGTGTGGCAGAGCGCGCACCTTGGCCAAGAGGTCGGGGCTCAACTCCTGATCCAAGCCGATCAGGGCAATCGCTTCGCCGCCGGCTTCGGCTCGTCCCAGATGGAAGGTCGCGATGTTGACCCCGGCCCCGCCCAAGAGCTGGCCGATCGCGCCGATGAAGCCCGGCCGATCGTCATTGGTGACATAGAGCATGTGCGGCCCCAGTTCGGCCTCGACTGCAATATCCTTGATCTCGACGATGCGCGGCTTGCCGCCGCCGAAAAGCGTGCCGGCAACCGATCGCGTGCGCCGCTCGGTCTGGACCGTAAGCCGGATCAGGGCGGCATAGTCGCTGGCTGCATCATGCTTGGTCTCGGCCACCTTGATGCCGCGCTGGCGCGCCAACACCGGGGCATTGACGTGGTTCACGCTGTCCAGCATGGGGCGCAGGAAGCCCATGATGGCGGCCTGGGTCAGCGGCCGGCAATCAAGCTCACAGGCATGGCCCTCATAGTCCAGATGCAGCGCCTGCACACCGGTCTTGGTCAACTGCCCGGCGAAGGAGCCCAGCTGTTCCACCAGCTTCATGTAGGGCATCAGCTTCTGCGCCTGCTCGGCCGTCAGCGAGGGCATGTTCAGCGCATTGCGCACTGCGCCGTTCAAGAGGTAGTCGCTCATCTGCTCGGCGATCTCGACCGCGACATTCTCCTGCGCCTCGCTGGTCGAGGCACCCAGATGCGGGGTCACCACCACCTGATCCAGGTCAAAGAGCGGATTGTCCCGCGCCGGCTCCTCCTCAAAGACGTCGAAGGCAGCCCCGGCGACCTTGCCGCTCTCGATCGCGACCTTGAGATCGGCCTCGACCACCAGGCCGCCGCGCGCACAGTTCACCAGCCGCACGCCGTCTTTCATCTGGGCGATCGCCTCGGCATCGATCATCGCCCTGGTCTGATCGGTCAAGGGCACATGCAGGGTGATGAAGTCGGCCTTGCCATAAAGCGTCGGCAGATCGACGCGCTCGACGCCCAGGTCCGCGGCCCGCTCCGGCGAGAGGAAGGGGTCATAAGCGGCAACCTTCATGCCCAGCCCCAGCGCCTTCTCCGCAACAATGGCGCCGATGTTGCCGCAGCCGATCAGGCCCAGGGTCTTGTTGGTCAGCTCGACGCCCATGAAGCGCGACTTCTCCCATTTGGAAGCGCGGGTGGAGCGGTCGGCGGAGGGGATCTGACGGGCCACGGAGAAGAGCAGCGCGATGGCATGCTCGGCCGTGGTGGTGGCATTGCCCTGCGGCGTGTTCATCACCACCACGCCACGCTCGGTGGCGGCAGTCAGGTCGATGTTGTCGACACCGATCCCGGCCCGCCCGATCACCTTCAGCTTGGGCGCGGCCGCGATCAGTTCCGCGGTCGCCTTGGTGGCCGAGCGCACGGCCAGGCCTTCGGCATCGGCCAGCCGCGGGGCCAGCTCTTCGGGTGAGAGGCCGACGGCAACATCGACCTCGACCCCACGGGCTTCGAAGATGGTGCGCGCAGAGGCGCTCAGTTTGTCGGAAATGACGACTTTCGGCATAGCTTTCTACTCTCTTGTCTCTTGTCTGTTCAGGCAGCCAGTTCGGCGCGCAGGCTGGCCCAGGCCCAGTCGAGCCAGGGCGTCAAAGCTTCGATATCGGCAGTCTCCACCGTAGCACCGCCCCAGATCCGAAGGCCCGGAGGTGCCGCACGATAGCCGGCCACATCATAGGCCGCCTCGGCCTCCTCCAGCAGAGCTGCCATACGCTTGATCGCAGCATTTTGCTGATCGGTTTCCAGGCCAGCGAACCAGGGGTCGACGATCTTGAGGCAGATCGAGGTCGAAGAGCGCGTGGCCGGGTCTCCAGCAAGGAAAGCCGCCCAGTCACTGACCTCGACCCATCTGGTGAGTGCTGCCAGATTGGCCTCCGAGCGCTGGATCAGAGCCGGCAGGCCGCCGATTCCCTCCGCCCAGGTGAGGCCGTCCAGCGCATCCTCTACCGCCAGCAGAGAGGGGGTGTTGATCGTCTCGCCCTTGAAGAGCCCCTCGTTCAGGCCGGTGCCCTTGGTCATGCGGAAGATCTTGGGCAGGCCGCGCGGCGCCGGGGTTGAGACCAGACGCTCCGCCGCACGCGGGCTCAAAGCCAGCATGCCGTGCGCCGCCTCGCCGCCCAGCACCTTCTGCCAGGACCAGGTCACGACATCGAGCTTGTCGTAGGGCAGGTTCATGGCAAAGACGGCCGAGGTCGCATCGCAGATCGCCAGGCCCTGCCGATCTGCCGCGATCCAATCGCCGCCCGGAATGCGCACGCCCGAGGTCGTGCCGTTCCAAGGGAAGACCACGTCATTGGACCAGTCGACGGCCGCGAGATCCGGCAGGCTGCCATAGTCGGCGCTCCTGAGGATCGGGTCCGGCAAGGACAACTCTTTGGCGATATCCTTGGCCCAGTCCTGGCCAAAGCTCTCCCAGCTCAAGACCTCGACTTGGCGCGGGCCAAGCAGGCTCCAGAGCGCCATCTCGACCGCACCGGTGTCAGAACCGGCAACCACGGCCAGGCGCCAGCCTTCGGGCAGGCCCAGCAGGCGGGCCGAACGCTCGATCACCTCTGCAAGCTTGGCCTTGCCGACCTTGGCGCGATGCGATCGTCCCAGCACGGCACCTTCCAGCGCCGACAGCGACCAACCCGGCCTCTTGGCACAGGGGCCGGAAGAGAAGCAGGGATTGGCGGGGCGGTGGGCAGGCATGCTGACCGGCATCGTGAGGTCCTTCTTGCTGTTTTGAACAGGGTGGGTGGTTTTGGAAGACTTCTCGGCGCTAGGCCGGGGAGCCTAGACTGGGGGACGCTTAGCCAGGATCTGGACGGCCAGCCATGACATGACGCAGTCGTCCTTCTGATTGAAGACCTGGTAGCGCATGTGGATCAGGCCCCGATCCGGCTTTGAACGCGATGGCCGCTGCTCTTCAACCTCGGCACGGACGTGGATGGTGTCGCCGGGCCGCACCGGCCTATGCCAGCGCAATTCGTCCATGCCGGGCGATCCGAGGGAGCAGGCATTGATGATCCGCGACTGCAGGAAAAGGCGGAACCCGATACAAAGGGTCTGCAGGCCGCTGGCGATCAGGCCGTCATAGCCCCAGTCTTGTGCGGCCACCACGTCAAGATGGAAGGGCTGCGGATCATAGGTCAGCGCAAAATCCAGGATCTGCGCCTCGCTCAAGGTCGCCCCCGGCGTGCGGAACTTTCGCCCCGCTGTGAAATCCTCGAAAAAGAGATCGTCCATCTGCCTGTCGCGGGAGGCTCCCCTCGTTTGCTGCAGTGCAATATAACGGGAGTAAGGCGACGACGGCTAGGCGCGCTCTGTCACGCCTTGGGTCAAGTCTTTTTCCAGAAAGAGAACGCCCGGCAAATTGTTATCATTGTATCGCTCGGAGGATCGAAAGCCCATTGTCTCATAGAGAGCGATCGCTGCCGTCAGCGTCGGCAGGGTATCGAGACGCATGGTGACATAGCCCCGCGCACGCGCCTCGGCGACGCAAAGCTCTGCCAAGCGCCGGCCCAACCCCAGGCCTTGAGCCGAGGGATCAACCCACAGGCGCTTCATCTCGCAAGATCCGGCACAGCCGAGGGCGCGCAGACCGACCACGGCAACGGCCTTACCGTCGCGCCAGACCAGCCAGAGACCACCTGCAGGCGGAGCATAGACGCCCGGCAGCGACGCCACCTCTTGCTCAAAGCCTTGAAAACAAAGAGAGACACCCAGCCAGGCTTCGTAGTCGCGAAAGAGACGCGCGACCTCGCCCATATCCTCTGCCCTGGCCGGGCAGAGGATCAGGCCATCAGTCGCGCCAGAAGGGCTTGAGGCTCTCTTCATTCACGTCCGCCTTCGTCAACCCCATGTCCTTCAGCATATATGGTTCCAATTCAGCCAGGTGTCGACGTTGCGTGTAACGCTCCTGCCAGATCAACGGCAGACTAAGGAGGCTGGAGAGAAAGCGACGCAGGCTTCCACGCCGTGCGATGGTCCCTTCGCAGGACCTCTGTGGGAGCATTGTATCCATACAACCATCCTCTTCCTTCATCCCTTACGCCAGATTGCGCTTGACATCAAACCTAAGTTGAAGCAATTTTCGATACAATATAAACATTGTTACCGTTACAATAATCTGTGCGGACAGTCGGGAAGGAGTGGCGAGCATGCCGGATGCAAGAGAGGGCCTTAGCTGGATGCCGAGCCTGGAGGGGCGCAGTGGACCGCGTTACCGCGCGATCGCCGACGCATTGCAGGCCGATATCGCCAATGGACGGCTGCGCAGCGGCCAACGCCTGCCGACCCACCGTGAGCTGGCCTGGCAGTTGGGTGTCACGGTCGGCACCATCACCCGCGCCTATGTTGAGGCCGAGCGTCGAGGCCTGATCGCCGGCGAAGTCGGTCGCGGTACCTTCGTGCGCCCGGACATGAGCGACTATGCCGAGCCGGGCGAGGCCGAAACACGCTATCGCAAGGCCAACGAAATCAACGCCCGTGGTCCCATCGACCTCTCCGGCAACGCGCCGCCCAACCCGCCTCTGATCGGTCGCATCGCGGATACCTTGAAAGAGGTCGCAGAGGACGAGGACTTTGCCGAGTTCCTGCGCTATCGGCCAAGCCAGGGTATGGCACCCCATGCTGCGGCCGGTGCGGCCTGGATGGAACACCTGGGCCTCAAAGTCGATCCCAAGTCGGTGATCCCCACCCACGGTGCCCAGCACGGCATGATCACCGCCATCTCGGCTGCGGCCGGTGCTGGCGAGTGCCTCTTGACCGAAAACCTGGTCTTCTTCGGCCTCAAGACCCTGGCGCGCTTCTTGGGGCTGCGCCTGCAGGGGGTGGAGATGGATGGCGAGGGCCTGATCCCCGAGGCTCTGGAATCTGCGATCAAGGCAAGCGGCGCGCGCGCGCTCTACACCAGCCCGACGGTGCAGAACCCGACGGCGGGCGTCATGTCGGTCGCCCGTCGCGAGGCCATCGCCGAGGTCTGTGCGCGCCACGGCGTCACCATCATCGAAGACGATATCTATCACTTCCTGCTGGAACGGCCCTTGCCGACCCTGGCCAGTCTGCTGCCGGAGCAGACGGTCTATGTCGCCAATCTCTCCAAGCCTGTTGCCCCCGCCTTCCGGGTTGGCTACATCGCCGGGCCGCCGCAGTTGACCGCCGGACTCTTGACCGGAATTCGCGCCACCAGTGTCATGGTCTCTCCGCTGATGCACGAGGTCGCGGCACGGCTGATCAAGAACGGCACGGCCTTCCAGAATGCGGCGCAGGTGCGCCAAAAGGCCATTCGTCGCCAGGCGCTGGTCGGCCGCTACCTCGATGATTGGGATATTCACCGTCAGGCAGCCTCACTCCACGTCTGGGTCAACCTGCCCGAGGCTTGGGGGCGGGAGGCCTTTACGGCCGAATGCCTGCGCCGCGGCGTGGCAGTCGCCTCCGGCGAGCTCTTCGCCGTTGATCGGCAAAGCGTACCGCACGCGATCCGGCTCTCGGTGACCGGCCCCAGGACCGAGGACGAGCTGGAAAGAGGCCTCTCCGTCATTCGCGATCTCTTGCAAAGCGACGAGATCATGGTGCATCACCTGCCGCCTCAATAGAGCCTCGTCGAAAGGGAGACTTCGCCGATTACCGCCTGGTGGTCTAGGATGCCCCCCGTTCAGAACGAGAGGCGGGGATAGGTCGGGTGTTGAGAAGAGGTTTTGCTTGGCCGCTCTTGGGGCTGCTGCTGTCCATGCTGTTGGTCGGTGCCGGGCAGGCCAAAGCGCAGGGTGAGGATTGGGAGCACGGTCAGGTGGTCTCCGACACCGGGCCCACCGGTACCGGTCTGCCGATCATTTCCAATCCCCTGGCGCCGCCGGAGACCTCAAGCCCCAGGCAGACTCTCTTCAGCTACCTTCTGGACACGCGCGAAGCCAGCCAGATTCTTGAGCATGCGCTGAAGCAACACGAAACCGAGGAGGGCCTCTTCCCTTCCGAAGCGGTGGAGAGGCAGATCGATCAGGTGAGAGGTCTGCTGCAACACGCAGCCCGCACCTTCGACTTGAGGCAGGTCCCGCAGTCAACCCGCAGACGGGTAGAGCTGGAATCGGTCCTCTTGCTGATGGAGATCCTCGATCGGCTCCCCTCGATCGACCTTGAGGACGCGCCGGGTGACTTTGAGGTCGAAACCCATCCGGACATCACCGGCTACACCCTTCCAGGCACGGAAATCAGGATCACTCTGGATCCTGAGCAAACCTACCCGCGACGCTATCTCTTCAGCGCGGATACGGTCTCTCGCCTTCCGCGCTACTATCGCCAAGTCAAAGATCTGCCGAAGCGGGACCCGAACCGTCCGGACCTCTACAAGTCCTATTCGATCTCACCTGGGGAGCTGCTGCCCTCCAAGTGGTTCTGGCTGATCATGGCTCTGCCACCCGAGTTTCGCCTGATCTATGCCGACCAGGCGCTTTGGCAGTGGATCGGCCTGGGCCTTGTCGGCTTCCTCGCCCTCTCTGGCGTCGCGCTCGTGGTCCGAAGACACAAGCTCTTGCCCAGGAGAACGCGCCGGCAAAAGGCCTTGGCGCGCTTGGTGACGCCAATTCTGATTTTACTGATCGGCTTTGGCTTCGACGAGACTGTCGACGGGGTGATCAACATCACCGGCGATGTCTCCTGGTGGATCGACATCGGCCTAGACGCCATCGCCACCATGCTTGCCGTCTGGCTCGCCTTCCTGATCCTCGGTCTGATCGCCGAGTGGATTATCTCCTCCCCCCGGATCGGTCCCGAAAGCTTGGACGCAAGTTTGCTCAGGATCTGTTTCCGCCTCTTGGGCATACTGGTCGGGGCGGCGATCTTGGCCTATGGCGCCTATGCCATCGGCCTGCCGCTGGTCGGGGTTGTGGCCGGCCTCGGCGTCGGCGGTTTTGCGCTGGCGCTCGCCGTCAAGCCGACCCTAGAGAACTTCATCGGCTTCATTATCCTCTATTCAGACCGCCCAATCCGCGTCGGTGAGCGCTGCAAACTGGGCGATCTGGAAGGTATCGTCGAATCGATCGGCATTCGCTCGACCCGGTTGCGCACCAGCGACGGTGCCAAGATCGTCGTACAAAACACAGACTTCGCACAGATGCGCCTGGTCAACCTGGAAAGCCGCGACCGCCAAGAGCTTCATGAAGTGCTGCGCCTCTCCCCCGACACCACGCGCCAGCAGATAGGCCTGCTGGTCGATCAGATCGCCAAGCGCTTGAATGCCGAAGAGGACGTGATCAAAGAGACCCTGCATGTCACCTTCCGCGGCATCGGCAGCTATTCGCTGGACCTGGAGATCTCGGCACAGGTCGCAAGTGGCGGCCCCGAGAGCTTCAAGTCGATCCGCAGCCGGCTGCTGTTGGACATGATTCGCCTGGTCGAAGAGGCCGGCAGCAGCTTGGCCTTTATGCCCCTGGGACTGCAGTCAGCCGATCCAAGCCTTGATGGGGAAGGCCGCGACGCCAAGAAAAGGGCCGCCAAACAGCGCGCCAAAGAAGAAGAGGAGGCCTGGAAGAAAGCGCAGGCGGAAATGGCCCAGAGACGGGCTGAGTTGTTCTAGGCAGATGCGTCGAATGTGAAGGCCTTGACCGTATGCCCGTGACTAACCGGACCTTGCCCTTGACCAAATCCGGGTGCGGTCTCTAGGGCGCGATGCAGATAGGCTTGCGCACGGCGCACCGCCTCCACCAGGGCGAGCCCCCCCGCCAGTCCGGTCGCAATCGCCGAGGCCAAGGTACACCCGGTACCGTGCGTCACCTGCGTATCGACCCTCGGTGTCGGCAACTCGACATACCCCTCGGGGTGCAGAGGAGATCCTCCAAGGGATCTCCGCCAAGGTGACCGGCCTTAATCAGGACCGCCTTGGCGCCCAGCGCGATCAAGCGCTCGCCGGCCGCGATCTGTCCCTTCAGGTCCTCCACGACCAGGCCGGTCAAGCCTGCGGCCTCCGGCGTGTTGGGGGTCAAGAGGGTCGCGCGAGGCAGCATGCGACCCAAGATCGCCTCAACGGCTGCGTCCTCGACCAGGCTGGCGCCGCTCCGTGCCACCATGAACAGGTCCACCACCAGCGGCGGCTTGTTCCATGGCTGATCTGGAGCCAACAGACAGACCCAGATGACACCTACCCAGCCACGAGAGCCGATCGCCTTTTCAGTACTTTGGCTTTGGATTGGTGTGCTGCGATCAGGCGCGGTCAGCGGAGGGCAGGGCCTTAGCCCAGCGATCGGACCAAGCACCGAAGGGTTCCAGCAACCCAAACAACTCCCTGCCCAGGCTCGTTAGGCCATATCCCTGATCACCATGTTCAACCAATCCGCTCTCACGCAGTTCCTTCAGTCTTCTGTTCAAGACCGTAGGCGATACGCTCTCGCAGCTCTCCTGTAGTTGCCTGAAGGTGTGCGGTCCTTCTGACAAGCACCAGACCACGCCCAAGGCCCAACTTCGTCCCAGAAGATCGAACAGGGCCATGATCGGTTTGCCGGTCTTGGATCCCCGCACCGGCGAACCCGGTCTTGGTGTCCCTGCACTCATCGAAAACCCTTGCTATTCTTTGTGTAGCATGCTTTGCTATCGATAGTGTAGCGCTTGACTGGACTGCTGTCATGATCTTCCTACCCCTCTTTGCTGCCTTCGGTGCGTCCTGCGGATGGGCCACCGGCATCGTCCTGGCGCAGGCGCCAGCGCGGGCCATCGGCGCCTTCGAGTTTACCCGAATCCAACTCATCGCCTGCGGCACGATCCTGGCTGTGATCTGCACTGCCAGGGGAGCCTGGCAAACGATCGCCTGGGAGCATTGGCCAGCCATCCTGGCGAGCACCTGTATCGGGATCGTACCAGGCAACCTGGCCATGATTGCCTGTTTGAGACGTGGTGGCCCCAAGCGCACGCAGCTGCTCTTGGCACTCAACGCGCCGATCACGGCGTTTGCCGCCTATCTCTGGCTGGGCGAAACCTTATCTCTTGCCGACCTGCTGGGGGGCGCACTTGTTCTGGGCGGTATCTTCTTGGCGATCTTGTATGGCAACGACGCCGGCTCAAGACTGGAGCGGCTGGAATCCAGGCTCAGCCTGGTGATCACCTTGGGTATCCTGGCGACCCTGTGTCAGGGATTCGGCTTTTTGTCCATGAAGCCCGCATTGATGGCCGGCACCGATCCGATCGCCGCATCGGCACTCCGGCTGACTGGGGCTGCCTTACTGATCTCGCTGATTGCGCTTTGGCCGCTGGAGGTCTTTCGGCCCAAGTGTCAAACAACGCCCGGATTGCTGGCACGGACTGTCCTGCCGGGCTTCATCGGATATGCCGTCTCGTCCTCACTGCTGCTCTATGCCTTTGCCAATACCGATGCCGGGATCGCGGCTATACTCGGATCGCTGGCGCCGGTCTTGGTTCTGCCGATCCTCTGGGTCAAGGAAGGCCGGCCTCCAAGACCGCAAGCGCTCCTCGGGGCCGCCATCGTGGTGGCCGGGACCAGCACGATCGCGCTGGCCTAATCGCGGTTCAACTTGCCGTCCGGACCGTATGCCCGTGATTGACTGGGCCTTGCCCCTGGCCAAAGCCAGGTGCGGTCTCCAAGGCGCGGCGCAGATAGGCCTGCGCGCGTGGAACGGCTTCCTTGAGCGCAAGGCCCTGGGCAAGGCCGGTGGCTATCGCCGAAGCCAGAGTGCAGCCGGTACCATGCGTCTCTTGTGTATCAACCCGCGGTGTCGGCAGTTCGACATGCCCCTCAGCGGTGCAGAGGAGATCCACTAAGGGATCACCGCCGAGATGGCCGGCCTTGACCAGGACCGCCTTGGCACCCAGCGCGATCAAGCGCTCGCCGGCAGCGATCTGCCCCTTCAGGTCTTCCACGACCAAGCCAGTCAAGCGTGCGGCTTCCGGCGTGTTGGGGGTCAAGAGGCTAGCCCGCGGCAGCATGAGACCCAGGATTGCCTCGACGGCTGCATCCTCGACCAGGCTGGCGCCGCTCTGCGCCACCATCACCGGATCAACCACCAGCGGCATGCCGGGGGCCGAGGCATCCAGCTCTGCCGCAACCGCCTCGATCACTTCTGGTGCGTGCAGCATTCCGGTCTTGATCGCATCTGCGCCCAGATCCTCGAGACAGGCCCGCATCTGTTGGCGAATGAAGGCCGGCTCGATGCCCAATATGCCAGTCACACCGAGCGTGTTCTGAGCGGTCAGGGCGGTAATCGCGGTCATGGCGAAACCGCCCAAGGCGGTGACCGTCTTGATGTCGGCCTGAATGCCGGCCCCGCCGCCGGAATCGGAACCAGCCACGATCAACACGCGACCACGACGCTCTGTCTCTGCCATCTCTCGCACTCGCTGCTTTTGCTCTATCACGTTGAATAGGAGAGCCGATTCACGGAGCCAACCGACTCTAGTGCGCCTCTATCGCCGACCAAACCGCCAAGGCTTGCGCGGTCTCGGCCACATCGTGGACGCGCAAGATGCTGGCGCCCTTGGCGACGCTCGCCAGCGCACCGGCGATTGAGCCCGGCATCCGCGCTTTAGGCTCCGCACCGCCAGCCAGCCGACCGATAAAGGACTTGCGGCTGAGCCCCATCAGGACCGGATAGCCCAGGTCTACCAAGGACTTTAGCCCAGCCAGAAGGGCCAAGTTGTGCGCCATCGTCTTGCCAAAGCCGATACCCGGGTCGAGGCAGATGTCTTCGCGAACGATGCCAGCAGCCTCGCAAACCTGAGCGCGGCCCATCAGATAGGTCGAAACCTCGGTGACCACGTCCCGGTACTCGGGTGCCTTCTGCATGGTCTGCGGGGTGCCTTGCATATGCATCAGGATCACCGGCACGCGTCGTTCCGCCACCAACGCCAGGGACTTCGGATCACCGGTCAGCGCCGTCACGTCGTTAACGATCGAGGCGCCTGCATCCAAGGCGGCCGCCATGGTAACCGCGTGGCGCGTGTCGATCGATACGGGGATACCGGCCTTCACCAAGGCCTCGATCACCGGCAGCACGCGGCGCTGCTCCTCTTGCGGCGAGACCGGCTCGGCATTCGGGCGGGTCGATTCCCCGCCGATATCGACCAGGTCAGCACCGGCCTCGGCTTGCGCCAGACCGGCCGCGATCGCAGCCTCCGCCTGAAAGCGATCCCCCCCATCAGAGAAACTGTCGGGCGTCACATTAACGATGCCCATGATCAGCGGACGCGACAAAGAGAGACCGGCAAAGGTCTTCGCCTCTGCCGGTCCGTCTCTCTCGCTGGCTGCTAAAGAAGCGCCCACCAATGCCTAGCTGCCGGGTTGGGGTTCCGGATTGGAACCCAATCCCGACTGGCCGCCACGCGGCGTCTTGCGAGCGCTTGGCACCGAGGAACGACGCGGCGTGTCGTTGCTGCCGCTGCGATCACCGTCGCGATCGATGTCCTCACCGCGTATCACCGCCCGGGTCTCGTCGGCGCTCAGGGTCTCATGCTCCAAGAGCCCCTTGGCCAGGGTGTGTAGATCTTCCAGGCAGTCGGTCAGCACCTGACGGGCCGTGGCCTCGGCCTCTTCACAGATGCGCCGTACCTCTTCGTCGATCATCTTAGCCGTGGCGCCGGAGACGCTTTGCTGGCGCGCAATCGAGTGACCCAGGAAGACCTCGTCCTGATTGTCGTTGTAGCGGAGCGCACCCAGCTTCTCGCTCATGCCCCACTCGGTGACCATGGCGCGTGCCATCTGGGTCGCCTGCTGGATGTCGTTGGAGGCACCGGTGGTGATGTTCTCCTTGCCGAAGATCAGTTCTTCCGCAATGCGGCCGCCGTACATCATCGCCAGACGGGCTTCCAGCTCGCTCTTGCGATAGCCCAGGCGATCCCGCTCCGGCAGGGAGAAGGTGACGCCAAGCGCCCGGCCGCGCGGGATAATCGTGATCTTATGCAGCGGATCGTTGCCCGGGACGTTGAGGTTGACCAGAGCGTGACCGGCCTCGTGATAGGCCGTCAGTTTGCGCTCGTCCTCGGTCATGACCATCGAGCGACGCTCCGGCCCCATCAAGACCTTGTCTTTCGCAGCCTCGAAGTCCTGCTGGGTCACGACGCGCTTGTTGGCACGCGCGGCAATCAAGGCCGCCTCGTTCACCAGGTTGGCAAGCTCCGCACCGGAGAATCCAGGGGTACCGCGGGCGATCACCTTGGCCTCCACATTCGGGGCCAAGGGCACTTTGCGCATGTGCACCTTCAGGATCTTTTCACGGCCCAGCACGTCGGGGTTCGGCACCACGATCTGACGGTCGAAGCGACCCGGGCGCAACAGTGCTGGATCCAGGACGTCCGGCCGGTTGGTGGCGGCGACGATGATGACGCCCTCATTGGCCTCAAAACCGTCCATCTCCACCAGCAGCTGGTTCAGGGTCTGCTCGCGTTCGTCATTGCCGCCGCCCAGGCCGGCACCACGATGCCTGCCGACGGCGTCGATCTCGTCGATGAAGACGATGCAGGGCGCGTTCTTCTTCGCCTGTTCGAACATGTCGCGCACGCGGCTGGCGCCGACGCCGACGAACATCTCGACGAAATCAGAGCCGGAGATGGTGAAGAAGGGCACATTGGCCTCGCCGGCAATCGCGCGCGCCAGCAAAGTCTTACCGGTGCCCGGAGGGCCGACAAGCAGGCAGCCCTTCGGAATCTTACCGCCCAGGCGCTGGAACTTCTGCGGATCGCGCAGGAACTCGACCAGCTCCTCAAGCTCGACCTTGGCTTCCTCGATGCCGGCCACGTCCTCAAAGGTGACGCGACCCGACTTCTCGGTCAGCAGGCGTGCCCGGCTCTTGCCGAAGCCCATGGCCTTGCCGCCGCCCGACTGCATCTGTCGCATGAAGTAGATCCAGACGAAGATCAGCAGCAGCATCGGGCCCCAAGAGGCCAGCAGAGAAACCAGAATGTTCGGCTCTTCCGGTGGGACGGCTTGAACGGCGACATCGTGCTGAAGCAGCTTGTCGGCCAGATCGAAGCCTTGCGGCATATAGGTGGAGAAGCTCTGCCCATCGCTGGTGGTGCCCGTGACCTTCTGGTCCTGGATCTGCACCTCCTTGACCTTGCCGTCCTCGACCTCCTCGATGAACTTAGAGAAGATCAAGTGCGACTGTGGCGAGCGCGATACGCCCCCTTGGAAGATGTTGAAGACCATCACGATCAAAAGGATGATCAACACCCAGAGGACGATGTTGCGGCTGAATTGCACCTGTCACCTACCTTCCACGTTTCGTCAACCGACCAAGATCTTAGCCTAAGCCTGCCTCGGAGTCTCGCATCGGTCTAAAGAGCGTCGCACCACTCCAGCTCATAGATAAGAGCCCGACGGCCTCAAGCAACCGCAAAGAGGGCTGAACCCGGCCTAGATTGCGGATGAAATTCTAGTGAGAGGCCCAATTCCTCTTCATCCGGGCGTCGCCACGCCAAATGCGGGACTGACAACGGCCCAACCTCATCCCAGACACTGGGAAGAGACCAGATTGCCTCAATCGGCAAGTCCTGGCCCGCGGGCCGCCGATCCATCCTTCGCCAACCCTCTTCTGTCAAGCATTTTAGGCACAAGTTGGGCGGTAGCGCGGGGTGAGAGCGCAGATGGAAGCGCCGATCCCAGGTTTGCGCCGCGCCCGGCAACAGTCTAAGCGGCCTTGGCATCGCACTCTCGCGCAGGACAAAGAGGTCTTGATCCGCGAGCAGAAAGCGGCAGCCTGCCAGGGTCGTGCTGCCCTCGCCACGCCACAGGTTGCTCAAAAGACGCGTCACCCGCTGCGACGAAGGCGCATAGGCCGCACCGCCAACCGTCTGTGTAACCAGTGCCAAGGATTGCGTTGCGATCGGAAGCGGGACCGATTGCAGGGCCTCTACCGCAAGAACGGCAAGACCTTCGGGTCGCCAAGCGCAGGACTTGGCCAAAAAGGCGAGCATCTCTTCTTCAAACTGTCGGCGCAAACGCGCGAAGACTTGGCTTGTCCTGGCGATCGCGCCAATTGCCCAACCTTGATCGACGAGAGCCGGGCGCAAACCGCGTAGGAGCACGCGCCGGTGTCGGTGATCCTGGTTGCTCGGATCCTCGACCCAGGTCAGACCACGCTCTCGAAGCAAAGCCTCCAAGCGTTCCTTCGCAATAGCAAGCAGGGGTCTCAAATGCAGCACGCTCGAGCGGACAGAGATCGCACTCATGGCAGCAAGGCCAGGCAGTTCGCTCCGGCTTTCCAAGCGCAGCAGGAAGGTCTCTTCCTGGTCGTCGCGGTGATGACCGCTCGCGAGATAGATGAGACCGCGCTCTCGGCAGGCCGCTTCCAGCAAGCGATAACGCGCCTTCCTGGCTTCCGCCTGTAATGCGCTCAGCGGCTTCGCCCCGCGCCATCTCAAGAGATGGCTCTCCACCCCTAAACGCTGCGCCTGTGCGATAACCCCAAGGGCCTCCCTGCGGCTCTCTTGGCGCAGACCGTGATCAACGACGAATGCAACCACTGCCCCGCCGCGCGTTTCGGTCCAGATCTGAAGGAGAAGCAGGAGAGCCAGGCTATCGGCGCCGCCTGAAAGCGCAACGCCGATGGCCGGGGCCTTGGGGAAAGGCCCCAGAGCCGCCATGCCGGCATCGAATTCCGCAGCCGTTACTGCGGCGGCCGCTTCCCTATCTTGCGATGGTGTCCGGCTCAGCAGCCAAGATTGTCCTGCTCGCGCCGCCCGCGGTTCAGGATGTTGGCGCGCGCCGAGTTGCCCATGCGGACCTGCAGCTCCTGCAGCACCTGGCAGGCCTCGTTGGTGCGTCCCAGCAACGACAGCGATAGGCCCAGCTTCAGCAGGCTGTCCGCCGACTTGGAGCCGTTCGGGTGGTCCTGATAGGACTGCGCGAAGGCCTGCGAGGCGTCGCTGTAGTTGCCGCGCACATAGTAGGTCTCGCCCAGCCAGTACTTCGCGTTGGCGACCAGCGGGTCCGTGGGGTTGGACTGAATGAAGGCCTTCAAGGCCTGCTCGGCCCCCTGATAGTCGGCCTTACGCAGCAACCCGAAGGCGTGATTGTACTGCTCCTCGGCAGAGCCGGCCGGCAGATTGGCCGTCGAGGGCTGGGCGAAGCTGTTCTGTTCGCTGCCATAGCCGCTGTTGGACGTGAGCGCGCCGGTCTGGAAGTTCGTCTGACCGGAGTAGCTGCCGCCCGAGCTCTGTCCGACACTGGCGGTCTGACCTTGCCCAAGCCCTTGCAGCTGCTGCAGTTCCTGAGCCGAGACGCTTCCTAAAGACTGCGTCGAACCGGCAGAGCCGGATGAGCCGGCAAAGCTGCCGCCGCTGCCGCCCGAGCTGAAGCTGCCTGAGCTTCCGCCGCTAGAGCTGCTGGAGCTGCTGCTGGGGGCCGGATTTCCGCCCTCCAATCGGCTTAAACGAAACTCCATATCCGACTGCATGCGCTCTACCCGATCCATCATCTGGCGCTGCTCGAAGCCCAGGCGCTCGATTTGACCGGTGAGGCGTTGGATCTCTTGCTCCAGAGCAGCAAAGCGCCGCTCGATCGCATTGGGGTCAGAGACGCCGTAACTCTGGGCCAGATGCAGCAGGTCACGCTGGGCGGCCTTCAGGTCGCGTTCCGTCTGGTTAATCTCAGCGGATAGTCCGGATAGAGTCTGGGCCGACTGCACCGGCCCCGCCCACAAAAGCCCGGCCAGCGGCAGAGCAAGGACGGAGGCTCCCAGAGATCGCGCGAGTGCGGATGGCGACATGGCTCTCTACTCCCTATCCGAAAGGGCCGCCTTGCCAACGCCCGGCAAGGCGGCCGCCGATCGGACTGTTATTGCGCCACGACGAACTGCGCGCGGCGGTTCAAGGCCCAGGCATACTCGGTCGATCCGGTAACCGCCGGGCGTTCCTCGCCAAAGGAGACGGTGTTGATCCGGTTCGAGGCGACACCCAGGGTCGTCAGATAGCGCTTCACCGAGCTGGCACGGCGCTCACCCAGAGCCAGGTTGTAGGCGCGGGTACCGCGCTCGTCCGTGTGGCCCTCGATGGTGGTGATGACGGTCGGACGCGCTTGCAGCCAGGCCCCGAAGGACTCGGTGATCTGACGTGCATCGGGGCGCAGCGACGAGCTGTCGAAGTCAAAGAAGACGCGGTCGCCGACCTGGGCACGAAGCTCTTCTTCAAGAGAGCCGAAGGTCGGCTGGGCCGGTGCCACCGGTTGCGGCGGCTGGCTTGCAACCGGCTGCTGGTCGTCCGACGACGACGAGCAGGCGGCCAATCCGATCGCGCCGGCAACGAGCAGCAGAACGAGTTTGAGGCGCATACTGTAAAGTCCTTCTTCACTATCTCGGCGCCATCACGAAAAAGGGCGCCTGGGGGGCCGTTCCTGCGGCTCTAAGCCTGAGTCCCAATCTAGGATACTGCAACCTGATCCGCAGGGCTCATGGGGGCTTAACTGGCGGCCGCACAACAGCAGTCGCCTGCAATTTTGTCAAACCCATGTCGAAGCCATGGCTAGCAAAAGCCAAGCGCTTTATGACTTCAAACTGGGGTGAAGTGGCAACAGTGTGTGAAAGGGACCTCTTCTCAGCCTATTCCTCGGCCAGAAAATCGCCGAACGCGCGGGGACCTGCACCGACCGTGATCTCTTGAATCACCTGCAGGGACTGGCTGTCGAGCACCGAGAGGCTGTCGCTCATCCAATTGGCGACGTAGAGTCGCGTCCCCGCTGCATTGGCGTTGATGCCCTCGGGATACTCGCCGACCTCAATCGTCTCAAGCGGCTGCCGGGTTTCCAAGTCAAAGACGGTGACGCTGTCGCCATAGGAGTTGGTGACGAACCCGCGACCCGCCGCCAAGGCGACGGCATAGGGACGCTGCCCGACCGCGATCCGGGCCGTCTCCCTGCGCTTTGCGAGATCGATCACGCTGACATCGTTAGAGGCGACGTTGGCGGTATAAGCAGTGCGGCCTGCCGCATCCACGGTCACGCCAAAGGGACGCTCTCCCACGTCGATCACGGCAAGCCTTTGCAGGCTCTTTGCGTCGAAAAGCGAAACTTGGTTGGAGTCGCGGTCAGCGGTCAGGATCAGGCGACCGTCCGGCGTGACGGCAACGCCTGAGGGGCTGTCACCGGTCTTGACCTCGCCGACCACCTGTTCTGCTTCGATGACGATCAGGCGATCGCCGTGCCAGTCCGCAGCATAGACCTTGCCGCTGACCGGGTTGATTGCGAGCCCGAGCGGGCCTCCACCCAAAGTAACCACGGCTGTCTCGCCGCTGGCCGGGTCATAGCGCGTCAGGCCGCCTGCCTCTGGGCTGGTCACCCAGACCGCGCCATCCGGGGCAACAGCGACCCCTGCCGGACGGCCGGGTATGGACAAGGTCTGGGCCACTGTGCCCGTCTCGAGATCGACGATCGAGAGCGAGTTGTCCGATTGATTGGTGATGTAGGCCAGGGGTTCGGCCGCTGCCGGAGAAGCGACAGCGCCGAGGAAGACCCCGAGGACTGCGAAACGAATCAGTTGGAGGCTCCGAACTCGGCCGCCAGAGAATCGAGGCCAGCGCGGTAGACGGCGCTGACCGCCTTGACGGCGGCTTCGTCATTCAGCTCCGGCGGCGGGTCGTTGTTGGGATAGCCGCGATAGAAGGCGCCGCGCCACTCCACGAGAGACCCCCCATCTGCACCCTCCTTCACCGTCAGATGCGAGGAGTAGTTGGTGACCGGCAGCACCTCTACATCGACTGCGGTGATACGATAGGAATAGCTGCGCTTGTCCGGGTCGTACTTGTAGAGGATCTCGTCGATCGTCGGACCGCCTTCCTCGACCAGGGTCAGAACGCGGGTGGCATCGATCGCATTGCCGCCTTCACCGGCCGTCGCATAGACCACTGGGTGCCAGCTCATGTCATGGAAGTTGCCGATCCGCTCCCAGACCACCTCTGGCGGTACCGGCAGTTCGACCGTCTCGGTGATCTTCTGCCGTGTCGGGCCATGCGCGTCGGCTGCCATCGGCGCAATGATGAGAGCAAGGGCCGCAAAGGCAGCCAGGGTCAGACTCTTCATGGTTCCTCCCGGAATGCTGTTTTCGGGTGGCACCATAAGACGAGGCCTTAGAGAAGCCTCTAGGACCTTCGTCGCAAAGTCGCTCGTTGGAGACCCTTCGGGTCCTACTGGAAATGAGCAGGGTTGCTCATTTCCCTAGCGGCGCCGGCCCGTACCCCCGCCCGACCGCCCAATCCAGGATACTTTCGTGGGCGGTCGGGCGGGGGTGCGGGCCGGCGCCGTGATCCTCAAAACTCTTAAGGGTTAAGCGGTGACCAGGTGGGATCGGAGGCAGCCGAGTTGGTCCCCATCTCACGCTCGTTGTAGCCGGTGATGTCGATCGAGTAGAGGCTGGTCGCCAGATTGCCCCGCTCGTCGGTGCGGCCTTGGCGGAAGAAGGCGATGACACGACCGTTCGGCGCCCAGGTCGGCGCCTCCACGCGATAGCCGCTGGAGAGAATACGTTCGCTCGAGCCGTCCGGCTCCATGACGCCGATGGAGAACTGCCCGCCCTGCTGCTTGGTAAACGCGATGTAGTCCCCGCGCGGCGACCAGCTGGGCGTGGCATAGCTGCCGTCACCGAAGGAGATGCGGGACGCAGAGCCGCCGGACGCACTGATGATGTAGAGCTGCTGCCGGCCCGAGCGATCGCTCTCGAAGACGATCTGCCGTCCGTCCGGCGAGAAGGAGGGTGAGATATCGATGCCCGGCCCGGTGGTCAGGCGGCTGAGGCTGCGGGTGCGCAGATCCATCACGTAGATGTCGGAGTTGCCGTCACGCGCGACGGCCATCACCACCTTGTTGCCGTCCGGCGAAAAGCGCGGCGCGAAGGACATGCCATCGAAGTTGCCGACCACCTCGCGCTGTCCGGTGTCCAGGTTCAGAAGCGAGACCCGCGGCACGGTTCCGGGGACGAAGGAGACATAGGTGATCTCTTGCCGGGTCGGGGAGAACTGCGGTGAAATCACGATATCGGACCCATCGGTCAGATAGCGCTGATTGGCGCCGTCTTGATCCATGATCGCCAGGCGCTTCTGCCGGCGATCCTGGGGACCGCTTTCCGCGACATAGACCACGCGGGTGTCGAAATAGCCGGTCTCGCCCGTCAGGCGGCTATAGATCTTGTCGGCGATCTTGTGCGCGACCGAGCGCCAGTTGGCTGGTGAGGCGGTGAACTCAAAGCCTTCCAGCTCCTGCTCGGCCAGAACGTCGTAGAGGCGAAAACCCGCTTGCAGGCGTCCGTCAGCCGAGGTCTTGGCATAGCCGACGACCAAGGCTGCCGCATTGATCAGGCGCCAATCGCCGAAGCGCACGCCATCGGCAGCGAGGCTCTCCGAGGTCTGGATGAAGGCCCCGGAGTCGATCGGCCGGAAAAGGCCGGAGCGTTCCAGGTCGGCCGCCACCACGCCGGCGATATCGCGTCCCAAGCGGGCCTGGGTGTCGTCGGGGCTGGTGAAGGTCGGCACCGCAATCGCCAGCGGGCTGAAGAAGCCTTCCGTGATGTCGATTTCGATTTCAGCCCGGGCGGTGTTGCTCGCGAAAGCAGCCACCAGGCCAACAAGCAGTAGGGTAAAGAGGGGTCTCATCACTCAGCGTCTCCTTGAAGCCTCTAGCGGCAGACGTCTCTTGGCCAGAAGTTTAGTCGAGCGTCGCGCCAAACACCGTAGTTGTTTCTTGGGAATGGCAGCGGTTGTGCCTGTTGGATGGCACGAACTGCGGATTCGGCGACCGAACGGAAGGCCGGGTCACTGTTGAAGCGCCTGCTGTCGATGATCTCCCAGCGTGCAACGGTGCCGTCTTGGTTCATCTGCAGGCGAATGCCGACTTCCATGTCACGCAGCCCGCGCTGGCCGCAGGGTACGTTCCAATAGCGGCTGACGGCGCGTCGAATTTTATCTTCATCGCTTCGCGACAAACGGCCGGAGGCGCCGCTGCTGCGGCTGTTGTTGCTGCTGGGGTTCGTCGCCTGCTGCTGGCTGCTGCCGCCCGCAAGACCGGCGATCAAGCTGTCGGCCGCGTTGTCGGAGCGCGTGGTCTGCTCTTGCCGGCCAGTATTGGGTTCAGCCCGCGCGGTCTGCTGTTGCTGCTGTGCCGGGCGCGTCTCCGGCAGCGCGATGTCACGCTTGGGCGCGCTCGGCGGGACGGCCAGCGCGGGCTGCGGCGCGGTTGCCTCGGCCGGGGCCGGCGGGGTCGGCGCGGTTTGCAGTTCCGGCACGCTTGCGACCTGCGGCGAGGGCGGGGCCGGGATCTCTTCCGGTGACGGTGCTTCCGGTCCCGGACGGGTGCTGGTCGGAGCCTCGGGCTCCGGCTCCAGCAGCTCTTCCACACGCTCGGCGGTCGGCTCTGGAATGGGCTCCGGGGCTTCCGCCACCTCTGGTGCCACCTCGTCGGGTTCGGGATTGTCGGTCTCGGCCAGAAGATCGGGCGAGGTTTGCAGGGTGGGCTCGGGTGGCGCCAGTTCAGTCGCGACCTGCGGTGCCGGAGAGGGCTGCGGATCGGGGCTGGGCGTCTCCGTCAAGGTCGGCGAGACTTCGGGTGCGGACAAGGGCTCCGGAGAGAGCTCCTCCACCGGCTGCGAGTCGGCTTGCGGGACCGCTTGGGTCACGGGCGACGGCACCACCTCTAGGGAGGGGCCCTCCGGCAGCTCCGGCACGGGCTGCTCGTTCAGTCGCTCCTCGGGCGCCGTCTCTAGAGGTTCGACCGCGGTGCTGGTCTCCGGCTGATCAATGGCCGGGGCTTCCGGGCTGGCCGGCGTCTCCGGGCTGTCCGGAAGTGGCGCCAGCGCAATCTCGGGATGCTCCGGTGCGGCCAGGCTCGGCTTGGCGATCGGGACTTGGGGCGGCGCCTGCGGGGGAGTTGTGGGTTCCTCCGGCGCGCCCTCAGCGGTCAAGAGGCTCTCCTGCTCCGGTGCTTCGGCGGCCGGCGGGTCCACATCGGCCTGTTCCGGGGCGGCCGGCTCATCGGGCGTGGCGGTCTCTTCAGGCGGCTGTAGCTGCGGGCGCTGCTCGGCCTCGCCGTTCTCTCCGCTGGCACTCTCGAAGACGACGGGGATGGCAGAGCCGCCACCCAGGGTCAGCTCGCGCGAACTGTCCGGCAGGCCATAGAGCAGCAAGGCCACCAGCGCGACATGAAACGCTGACGAGAAGACCATGCCGTTGCGCACGCTGCCGTCACCTCCCTTATCGTACCTTCAGCCGCTAGTTCGCATCCGCCGGCGGCGCTTCAGCTAAGAGCGCTACGCGGCGGAAGCCGGCTTCGTTGATCAGGCCCATCACCTCCATGACCTTGCCATAAGCGATCGCCCGGTCGCCGCGGACATAGATCCGGGTCTCCGGATTGGCATCGGTGATGGCTTGCAGACGCGGCACCAGGCTGACCTCGGCCACCTCGGTTTCCTGGATGTAGAGGCGCCCCTCGGCATCCACGGTCACCACCAAGGGCTCTTCCGGCGTGGTGATGGGCTGTGCGTCGGCCTGCGGCAGATCCACAGGCACGCCTACCGTCAAGAGCGGGGCCGTCACCATGAAGACGATCAGCAGCACCAGCATGACGTCGACGAAGGGCGTCACGTTAATTTCCGACATGGGCTGCCAGGCGCCGCGCCGACGGCCCCGACCGCCGCCACCACCCCTGGGGTTCATGACGCCACTGCCCATGGGTTAAGCCTCCTCAACCTGGCGTGAGAGGATGGCGCTGAACTCATCGGCGAAGGTCTCCAAGCGCTGGGAATAGTGGTTCAGATCGCTGGAGATCTTGTTGTAGCCGATGGAGGCCGGGATGGCGGCGAAGAGGCCCAGCGCCGTGGCGAAGAGCGCCTCGGCGATGCCCGGTGCCACCACGGCCAGGCTGGAGTTCTCGGCCGCTGCGATCGAGGTAAAGGCGTTCATGATGCCCCAGACCGTGCCGAAGAGGCCGATGAAGGGTGCCGCCGAGCCGACCGAGGCCAAAAAGACCATATAGCGCTCCAGGCGCCCGCCCTCGCGACCGATGGCGATGTTCATCACCCGATCGATGCGTTCCGTCAGGCGCGCTCTGAGCGTGTCGCTTCCAGAGAGCGAGTGGGCAGCACTGCGTCGCCATTCCTGCATGGCGGCGATGAAAACCGCCGACATGGGATCCTGGGGTCGCCCCTCCAGGCGGTCATAGAGGTCTTCCAAAGAGCCCCCTGACCAGAAAGCATCCTCAAAGCGGTCGGCCTGACCGCGCAGCCGGCGTAGCCGCACGACCTTGTCGAAGATGATGGCCCAGGTCCAAAAGGAGGCGAGCAACAGCATCAGCATCACCACCTTGACCACCAGGTCTGCCTGGAGGAACAGAGTCCAGGCGTTCAAACCTCCTTCGGGCATCGCATGCGGTCTCCCTAAATCCCGATCATGGCGCCGCAGCGCCCCCAATCCCTTGCGTCTCTACCCGATCGCGATCGATCAAGTAGGTCTTGAAGGCCTCGCGCCACAGACGCGGAATGCGCGCGACCCCACCTGCCTTGGTCATGCAAACCACCTGCATTGTCACCTTGGCCAAAACCTCCTCGTCTCGCATCACGCGTTGAACGGCGTCGACGTAGGCCGCCCCCATCGCCACGAAACGTGTGCGCACGATCAAGGCGTCATCCAGGCGGGCTGGTGTCAAGTATTCGACCTCTACGCGTCTTACCACAAAGACCAATCCCTCTGTGTCCGCGAAGCGACGGTGATCGAGGTCCAAAAGCCGCATGGCCTCGGTCCGCGCCCGCTCTGCGAACTTCAGATAGTTGGCATAATAGACGATTCCGGCCGCGTCGGTGTCTTCATAGAAGACGCGCAGCGGATAGGCATGCTCCCGGCCTTCGAAGCGACCGGACGTGGGGCGCATGGGGTCGTGCAGGTTATCTTCTGACATCCTCTGCGGCGCTAGTCGCGCTCCCCTTCGGTAAAGAGGTCCCGGTCCGTTTCAGCCTCTGCCTGCCTGGAGCGCGGCACCGCCAGGCCGATCTGCCGATAGCCCTGTGCGGTCAGGCTGCGGCCACGCGGCGTGCGCTGCAGCAGGCCCTGTTGGATCAGATAGGGCTCGATCACCTCTTCCAAAACATCGCGCTGCTCTGAAAGGGCGGCCGCCAGGGTCTCGACCCCGACCGGACCGCCGGCATAGTTCTCGGCGATCATGGCGAGATAGCGGCGATCCATGGCATCGAATCCGCCGGTATCGACCTCCAAGCGGGTCAATGCGCCATCTGCCAGCTTGCGATCGATCACTTCTGCGCCAGCAACGGCCGCAAAGTCTCTTACGCGGCGCAGCAGGCGCCCCGCGACCCGGGGCGTGCCCCTGGCTCGGGTCGCGATCTCGGCCGCGCCTTCGGGGCTTAGAGCCATCTCCAAGACCCTGGCACCGCGCTCCACGATCGACTGCAATTCATCGGGCGAATAGAAATTGAGGCGCAGCGGGATGCCGAAGCGCTCACGCAAGGGCCGCGTGATCAGGCCAGAGCGGGTGGTGGCACCCACCAGGGTGAAGGGCGGCAGGTCGATGCGCACCGAACGCGCCGCCGGCCCCTCGCCGATGATGATGTCCAGCGCAAAGTCCTCCATCGCCGGATAGAGAATCTCTTCGACGGCAGGCGAGAGGCGGTGGATCTCATCGATGAAGAGCACATCGTGCGGCTGCAGGTTGGTCAGCAGGGCCGCCAAGTCGCCGGCCCGGGCGATGACCGGCCCCGAGGTTGCGCGAAAGGAGACTCCCATCTCTCGCGAGACGATCTGCGCCAGGGTGGTCTTGCCGAGGCCAGGCGGCCCAAAGAGCAGCACATGGTCCAGGGCCTCACCGCGTTGGCGGGCCGCAGTGACGAAGACCTCGAGATTCTCACAGAGGGTACGTTGCCCGACGAAGTCGCGCAGCTGTTGCGGACGGATCGATTGCTCGAAGGCATCTTCCCCGTCGGGCGCCGGGGAAATCAGTCGCTCCTCACTCATCGCGCCAGCTCTTTAAGAGCCGCTTTCAGGAGGTCTTCGACCCCAGCCGCCTCGCCCAGGGTGTCACGCGCCTTGGAAACTGCGGCCAAAGCCTCAGAGGGACGATATCCCAAGCCTTCCAGCGCCAGGGCCGCATCCTTGGCGGCGACATCCTGGTCCAGAGCCGGGGCAACACCGGGCTCCACCTTGCCGGCCGGTCCCAATTGCAAGGTAGCCACCTTGTCCTTCAACTCAGAGATCATGCGCAGCGCCAGCTTGGCACCAACGCCCGGCGCGCGGGTGAGCGCGGTCTTGTCGCCAGAAGCCACGGCGCGGGTCAGCTCTGAAGACGAGAGGGTGGACAGGATCGCCAGTGCCAAGCGGCTGCCGACACCCTGAACGCTCTGCAAGAGGCGAAACCAGGCCTGCTCGCCGGCCTCGGCAAAGCCGTAGAGATGAATGTGATCCTCGCGCACGTGGGTCTCGATCAGAAGCGAGACGGCATCGCCCGGGCGGCCCAGTTGGGCCAAGGTGCGGTTCGAGGCGAAGACCAGATAGCCTACGCCGCCGACGTCGACGATGGCCTGGCCTTCGCCGCTCTCGTCCAGGCGTCCCTTAAGCTTGCCGATCATGGCGGATTAGCTGCGCCTGGCGCCGCGACGACGCGGCAGGCCCTGCGCCGAGCCGGTCCAGGACTGGGCCGTCGAGGCGTGATGCGCGTGACAGATGGCGATCGCCAGCGCGTCAGCGGCATCGCCCTCTTTCAAATCCAATCCGGGCAGCAAGCGGTTCACCATCATCGCCACCTGACCCTTCTCTGCATGTCCGCTGCCGACCACGGATCGCTTGACGATCATCGGCAGATATTGGGCAACCGTGAGCCCGGCCAGGCTGGGCACCAGCAGGGCCACGCCGCGCGCCATCCCCAGTTTCAAGGTGGAGGAAGGGTTGCGGTTGGCCAAGGTCTCCTCGACGGCAGCCGCGTCCGGGCGCTGCTGTTGCACCACCTCAGACAAGGCTTGATGCAGGATGACGAGCCGCGTCGGCAAGTCCTGCTTCTCGTCGGTGGCGACGACACCATGGGCAATGTGGCTGAGCCGACTGCCCTCCGCCTCGATCATCCCCCAACCTGTGCGGCGCAGACCGGGGTCCACGCCCAGGACTCTCAGCACCTTGGGCTGGGTGTCAGTTGGCGAGTTCGGCGAGGACCTCTTCGGGTATGTCGAAGTTTGCGGCAACCGTCTGTACGTCGTCGTTGTCTTCCAGGGCGTCGATCAGCTTCATCAAGGTCTGGGCCGAATCGTTGTCCACCGGGACACCGTTGTTCGGCCGCCAGGAAAGCCGACCCTCTCTCGGATCACCGTAGCGCTCCGACATCGCGTCGCGCACCTGAGAAAAGTCCTCGGGCGCGCTAAAAACCTCATGCAGATCTTCTGACGACAGAACGTCGGAGGCCCCGGCCTCCACTGCCGCCTCGAAGACATCGTCGGCCGAGCCGATCTCCGCCGGGTAGCCCAGATAGCCGACACGCTCGAACATGAAGGAGACAGAGTTGGTCTCACCCATGGAGCCGCCGTTTTTGGAGAAGATGGCCCGAACGTCGCTGGCGGTGCGATTGCGGTTGTCGGTCAAGGCCTCGACGATGATGGCGACACCGCCGGGGCCATAGCCCTCATAGCGGATCTCTTCATAGACGGTATCGTCGTCGCCGCCGGTCGCGCGCTTGATCGCGCGCTCGATGTTGTCCTTGGGCATGTTCTCCGCCCGTGCGGCCTGGATCGCGCCGCGCAGGCGCGGGTTGGCAGCCGGGTCGGGCATGCCGCTCTTGGCCGCAACGATGATCTCACGGGTCAGCTTGGCGAAGATCTTGGCGCGCTTCTTATCCTGCGCGCCCTTGCGGTACATGATGTTCTTGAATTGTGAGTGACCAGCCATAACGCGTCTGCTTCTTTCTGCTTTCCTAAGCTTCGCTCTTGATCAGTTTGCCGGCGCCAAGGCCTGGCGCGGATCGGCTTGGTGAATGATGCCGCCGATCCTGAGCGGCTTTACCGTCTGGGCGAGGCCGCTGCGCGCATCCGTCTCAACCAGGACACCGCAGAGAGTGCCCGGCCCCGTCGCCACCGACATGCGCTCGGTCGGCAGCTTTTTGGTGAAGCGAGCCAAGGGCACGGCCTTGTCCATCCCGATCACCGAATCATAGTCGCCGCACATACCGGCGTCGCTTTGATAGGCGGTCCCGCCCGGCAAGATCATGGTGTCAGCCGTCGGCACATGGGTGTGCGTGCCCACGACCAGGCTGGCGCGCCCGTCGCAGAAGTGCCCCATGGCCATCTTCTCAGAGGTCGCCTCGGCGTGCATATCCACGATGACCGCATCCACCGTGGCACCCAGGCGATAGCCATCCAAAGCCTTGCCGACGGTCTGAAAGGGATCGTCCAGCGCATCCATGAAGAGACGCCCCAGGACGTTGACGATCAGCACCTTCTTGCCGCTGCTGGTCTGAAAGGCGGCGACCCCGCGGCCCGGCGTGCCGCTCGGGTAGTTGGCCGGTCTGAGCAAGCGCGGCTCTTCCTCGATGAAGGAGAGCGCCTCGCGCTGATCCCAGGAGTGATTGCCGCCGGTCATGACGTCGACACCGCTGGCCAGCAATTCATTGGCGATCTTCCTGGTCACCCCAAAGCCAGCGGCGGCGTTCTCGACATTGGCCACGACGAAGTCGAGTTTGAGGTCGCGTCGTAGGCTCTGCAGCTCGCGCGTGATGGCCTCGCGCCCGGGACGGCCGACGATATCGCCTAGAAAGAGGAAACGCATCGCCTTCACCTGCACCCGCAGGCGCAATTGGTCAAGGTATAGCTCGGCTGCTAGTCAATCCTGATCGCGTGGCCTTCCGTCACGATCCAGTCCAGGGCCAGGTCGGTTGCTTCGCGCGGGACCGCCTCGACCTCTTGTGCGGCATAGGCAGCACCGATGGCCAGCACCTGACCCTTGGCCCGCAGCTTGGCCAAGGTGCGGTCGTAGAAGCCGCCACCATAGCCCAGCCGAAACCCCTGTCGATCAAAGGCCAGCAGCGGCACGATCAGGAACTGCGGCTCTACCTCTTTCGCGTCCGCCGGCGGCTCGGAGGTACCGAAGTCGGCAGACACCAGGTCTAAGCCAGGCGTCCAAAGGCGGAAGATCAAGGGTTGGGCCGGTCCAAGCATGACCGGCAAGGCGACCAGATGGCCGCCCTCATGCAGTGCCTGCATCGCCGGCACGACATCGATTTCCGAGCCCATCGGCCAGAAGGCAGAGACCTTGGCCTCTGGAGGTATCCGAGGACCCCGCTCCAACTGCTGCAGAAAGCCCACCGCCGCATCGGGCGCCTCACGTGCTGCTGCCGCCCGCCTCCCCCGCGCCGCCTTGCGCAGGGCCGCTTTCTCTTCTGCCAGGGTGGCGTTCACGACCGGGATGGCCTCGCTACAGGGGTAAGAGATATCCGGAATAGACTGGTGCCGCGGCGGCCGTCGACGTCATTCATCCTCTCGGACCCGCAAAAGCAGGTGGGCACCGGGGTACGTGAACCAGGGCTCACACAGAGCCAGCTCCCAAGAGAAGACTTATCGGCCCCAGGGATTGAATCGTCTAACGCACCCCGCAGCACCAGAGCCTCTAGTTAGGATGTCGCGGCGTTCTCGGCAATCGCTTCCAAGCGTCGCGTCGCTTGGTCCAGGTCGTCGATCAGTCCGGTGGGTGGCGGTTTGCGGCGATCCGCATCCTCCAGCTCATCCACCAGCATTAGGGCCGCCATGACCAAAAGGCGGGCCTCCGGCAGGTTTCCGGCTTGTTCGGTCAGGCCGGCGAGGCGCCGATCGAGCTGCGCGGCGAGATAGCGCAGATGCTCTTCCTGCCCGTCGTCGCAGATGAGATCGTGCCTGCGCCCCCGGATGGTGAGTTCGACCCGTGCCACTTTGCCCTCGCCCGTCGCGTTGGTCCCGAGAGCAGGCGCCCTCGAGACCAGATGCGATCTTCTAACTCGGCCTTACCCCTCTTGGCTGCTGCCTGAGAGCTGGCCCTCCAATCTCTCGATCAAGCTGTCGAGCTTGGTGCCCGTCTCCGACAGCAGTTCCTGCAGCAATTCCTTCTCCGCCTCGGCTTCGGCCAGAGCGCTGCGCAGCCGGACCACCTCTTGGTTCTGCACCTCCACCTTGGCGATGGCGCTCTCCAAGCGACGCATGGCCTCGCCAACCTTGCCGCTGGTCACCTCTGCATTGGACATCGTGCTATCGGACACCTTGGACCTCGCTCCTTTGTTTGATTTCGTGGCCTAACCCACGCGTGAGACAGCTATTGCCAGGCACTGTGGCCAGAGCATGGCGTGGTCGTCAATGGCGGCGGCCAGGCCCACCCATCGCGGTGCCTGGAATGCTCCCCAAGCGACCCACATAGGCCCTATGCGGCGGTGCAGCAGGATCGCAGTTGACGTGGTGCGGCTTGGGCGGCATGTTCCGCCACGTTTTCGCGCCGCAGGCCCGCTCTATCGGGAGGATCCGACGCGGCCGAAACGTGGACAGAAATCCGGAGCGCTCTCGTGATACCTGGCGCCTCCCTCGAAAGCGAAGCGATACGAGCCAAAGCATGGATGGTGCGACCCCGATGACGGTGCATCGCAATATGGCCAACTGCATCCGAGCCTTGGCCATGGATGCGGTGGAGCAGGCGAAATCAGGCCATCCCGGCATGCCTATGGGCATGGCCGATGTGGCGACGGTCCTTTACACGCAGTTCCTGAAGTACGATCCGGCGCGCCCGGATTGGCCGGATCGCGACCGCTTCGTGCTCTCGGCCGGGCACGGCTCGATGCTGCTCTATGCGCTGCTCTACCTCACCGGCTATCCGAAGATGAGCCTGGAGGAGATCAAGGGCTTTCGCCAGCTGGGTAGCCGCACCGCCGGCCATCCGGAGTTCGGTGAGGCGCCGGGGATCGAGACCACGACCGGACCGCTGGGCCAGGGTTTGGCCAATGCCGTCGGTATGGCGATCGCCGAGCGACACCTGAACGCGGTCTATGGCGACCAGCTGATCAACCACAAGACCTATGTGATTGCCGGCGACGGTTGCCTGATGGAGGGCATCAGCCAAGAGGCCATTACCTTGGCCGGCCATCTGCGCCTGAAGAACCTGATCCTGCTGTTCGACGACAATCAGATCTCGATTGACGGGCCGATCTCCCTGTCGACCTCCGAGAACCAGGAACAGCGCTTTGCCGCCGCCGGCTGGGACACGCTTGCTTGCGACGGGCATGACCCGCAGTCGATTGCTACTGCCTTAGAGGCCGCACAGTCGGCCGAGCGGCCAGTCATGATTGCCTGCCGCACCACCATCGGTTTCGGCGCGCCCACCAAGGCCGGCACTGCCAAAGCCCATGGTGCGCCTTTGGGTGCCGAAGAGATCGAGGGCGCGCGCGCCGCACTCGGCTGGCCCCATGCTCCCTTTGAGATCCCCGAAGAGCTGCTCTCTGCCTGGCGCCAGGCCGGCAGCCGCGGCGCCACGGCATCGGCCGCCTGGGACGAGCGTCTGGCAGTCCTGCCCGAGGCCGACCGAAAGGCCTTCGATCGACGCTTCGAGGGCAAGCTGCCCGACGGCTGGCGTAAACCGCTGAAGGCGCTGATCCAGCAGGCAACGGAAGAGAAACCCACCCTGGCCACCCGGGCGGCCTCTCAGGAGGCGCTGGAGCGTCTGGTACCGGCGGTGCCCAGCCTGATCGGCGGCTCGGCCGACCTCACCGGCTCCAACAACACCAAGACCAAGCCGATGGCGGTGCTGGACGCCCAGAACTACGGCGGCCGCTACATCCACTACGGCATTCGCGAACACGGCATGGCCGCGGCCATGAACGGCATGATCCTGCATGGCGGGGTCCGGCCTTACGGCGGCACCTTCATGTGCTTCACGGACTACTGCCGGCCGGCGATCCGGCTGTCGGCGCTGATGCAGTTGCCGGTCGTCTACGTGATGACCCATGATTCCATCGGGCTGGGCGAAGACGGCCCCACGCATCAGCCGGTCGAGCATCTGGCCGCACTGCGCGCGATCCCCAACCTACTGGTCTTGCGCCCCTGCGATCAGGTGGAGACGGCAGAGGCCTGGGCGGTCGCCCTGTCACAGCTGAAGCGGCCCAGCATCATCGCGCTCAGCCGTCAGGGTCTGGCGACGGTGCGCAAGGACGGGTCGGAGAACCTCACCTCCTTCGGCGGCTACATCCTGGCGCCGGCCAAGGGACCGCGCGCGGTCAGCCTGATCTCCTCGGGCTCGGAGGTGCATGTCGCACTGGCTGCCAAGGCTTTGCTGGAGGAAGACGGTATTGCCACAGCAGTGGTCTCGCTGCCCTCTTGGGAGCTCTTCGGCGAGCAGCCGCAGCACTATCGCGACGAGGTTCTGGGTCCGGGTGCGCTGCACATCGCGATTGAAGCGGCCAGCCCCTTCGGCTGGGAGCGCTGGATCGAGTTCGGCGGCAGCTTCGTCGGCATGCGCTCATTCGGCGCTTCGGCCCCGGCGAAGGACCTCTATCAGCATTTTTCCGTTACCCCGGAGGCCGTGGTGAAGGCGGTGAAGGCCAGACTCTAAGGGCCAGACTCTAAGGGCCAGACTCTAAGGGCCAGACTCTAAGGGCCAGACTCTAAGGGCCAGACTCTAGGAGCCGGACCAGAGGGCCCAACGACAATAACCGGGGTCATAAAGCGGTCGCCCCATAAGCGGCGGCCAAGCACGCAGTAGAGAAGGAAAGGGTGCAGCCATGACAAGCTTGCAAGAGGTGGCCCAGGCGCTGGTCGTCAAGGGCAAGGGTATCCTCGCCGCCGATGAGTCGAGCGGGACCATCAAGAAGCGCTTCGACAGCATCTCTGTCGAGAGCACTGAGGACAACCGCCGCGACTATCGCCAGATGCTCTTCACCACGGAAGAGGCCGAGAAGTACGTCAGCGGCGTCATCCTCTTTGACGAGACCCTCCGCCAGAAGGCCGCCGACGGTACGCCGCTGGTCAAGATCCTGCAGACTCGCGGCATCATTCCGGGCATCAAGGTCGATAAGGGCGCCAAGCCCTTGGCTCTGCACGAGGGCGAGACCGTGACCGAGGGCCTGGACGGCCTGGCCGATCGCCTGAAGGAGTACGCCGGCCTGGGTGCGAAGTTCGCCAAGTGGCGCGGTGTCTACTCCATCGCCGAAAACCTGCCGTCGGCTGCCTGCATCACCGCCAACGCCCACGCATTGGCGCGCTATGCTGCGCTCTGCCAGGAGGCCGGGATCGTGCCGATCGTCGAGCCCGAGGTGCTGATGGACGGCGACCACGACATCGAGACCTGCGAGTTCGTGACCGAAGAGGTGCTGCGCGCCGTCTTCTCAGAGCTGGCCGTGGCCGAGGTGCAGCTGGACGGCATGCTGCTGAAGCCGAACATGGTGATCTCCGGCTCTGACTGCCCGCAGCAGGCGAGCCATCAAGAGGTTGCCGAGCGCACCCTGGCCTGCTTCCGCCGGGTGGTGCCGGCTGCGGTTCCGGGCATCGTCTTCCTCTCCGGCGGTCAGTCGGACGAGGACGCGACCTTGAACCTCAACGCCATGAACAAGCTGGGCTCTGCCCCCTGGGCGCTCAGCTTCTCCTATGGTCGCGCCCTGCAGGCCGCTCCCTTGAAGGCCTGGAGCGGCGAGAGTGCCAACCTGGCAGCAGCCCAGGCGGCCTATCTGGAGCGGGCCAAGGCCAATGGCGAGGCAGCGCTGGGCCAATACGCAGCCTAACGCGATCGATTGACGAAACGGCGCCGCTGCGGTTTCCCCGCCAGGCGCCGGAACCATGAGGGACTGAGAGACCAAGACAATGGCAGTGAAGGTTGGAATCAACGGCTTCGGCCGTATCGGACGCCTGGTGTTCCGCGCCGCGATGGAGTCGAAGCGCGACGATGTCGAGTTCGTGGCGATCAACGATCTGGGCTCGGCCACCGACAACGCACACCTCTTGACCTACGATTCCGTGCATGGCCGCTTCCCCGGCCAGGTCGAGGCCAAGGAGGGCAGCATCATCGTCGACGGCAAGGAAGTGACCGTGCTGTCCGAGCGCGATCCGGCCAAGCTGCCCTGGGGTGACCTGGGCGTCGACATCGTGATGGAGTGCACCGGCATCTTCGCCTCGCGCGACAAGGCGGCGGCGCATCTGGAAGGCGGCGCCAAGCGGGTCATCGTCTCAGCACCAGCCTCTGGCGTCGACATGACCGTGGTCTATGGCGTGAACCACGACAAGCTGGGCGCCGAGCATGTCGTCATCTCCAACGCATCCTGCACCACCAACTGCCTGGCACCGGTCGCCCACGTCCTGCACAACACCGTTGGCATCGAGCGTGGCTTCATGACCACGATCCACAGCTACACCGGCGACCAGCGCACCGTGGACACCCTGCACAAGGATCTGGCCCGGGCCCGCGCAGCCGCCGTTTCCATCATTCCCACCACCACCGGCGCTGCCCGTGCGGTCGGCCTGGTGCTGCCGGAGTTGAAGGGTAAGCTGGACGGCACCGCGATGCGCGTGCCGACCCCGAACGTCAGCCTGATCGACTTCAAGTTCGATGCCGCCCGCGAAACCTCGGCCGAAGAGATCAACGCCGCGATCGAGGCTGCATCGTCCGGCCCGCTGAAGGGTGTGCTTGAGACCAACAGCCTGCCGCTGGTCTCCAGCGACTACAACCACAACCCGGCCTCCTCGATCTTCGATCTGAAGGAGACCCAGGTGATCGAGGGCCGCTTCGTCCGGGTCATGTCCTGGTACGACAACGAATGGGGCTTCTCCAACCGCATGAGCGACACCGCCGTCGCGATGGGCAGCTACCTCTGATCGCCGCAAGTTCGGCCGACATGGATGAGCCGGGTCCGGAGCCACAGGCTCCGGACCCGCTCCGCGGCCCCGTCCTCAGGGTCTTCGCCAGCCGCGACATCCTGCGTGTCGCCGCGGTCGCCCGTGTGCTCGACAAGCCAGCCGTGATCCTCTCGGACGGTGCGATCGGTTGGCACCTCTTTCAGGCGATGATCCGAGCCGCCGAAGCCGGCGACACGCCGCTGCAGTTCGTCTTCGATGCCGGCCCCTCTGCCGGGATCGCGGCAGAGGCGCTGAGAGCCGGCGCCAGCTATGTTCTCTCCACAGCCGAGCCGCAGCAGTTGGCCAGTCTGAAAGCGCTGGCGCAGGTCACTGGCGCGCTGGTGCTTGACCGCCTCGATGAAGACGCGCTGGATTGCCCCGACGTGGAGGCCCTGAAACGGCTTCTTGCCTGTGGACGGGCAGGGGATCATGGCGGACTGTAACTTCTATCTGGTGACCCCAATCGGCTTGGCGACCGGGCAGATCTCGCTGGATCGCTTTGCCGAGATGCTGAAGAGCGCGCTGACCGGTCCCAGGGTCGACGCCCTGCTGCTGCGCAGTGGCGGCGCTGAGGCCAGCCGCGACGACGACAGTCTGAAGCGGCAGATCGATAGGCTCCTGCCTCTGGCGCACGCGGCCGCTCTGCCGCTGGTCCTCGAAGACCGTGCCGATCTCGCCCAATCCCATGGCTGCGACGGCGTGCACCTCTTGGCCGACAAGGCGCGGGTTGCCGCCGTCAGACAGGCGCTGGGCGAAGACGCCATTGTCGGCGCCGCCTGCGGCTTGTCGCGTCACAGCGCCATGGAGGCAGGGGAGGCTGGCGCCGACTATGTCAGCTTTGGCGCCTTCGATCCTGAGCCATTGCCGCCCGATCCCGAGCTGCTCTCCTGGTGGCAAGAGATGATGGAGCCGCCTTGCGTGGCTATGGGTGGCATCACCCTGGATAATGCCGCCGACTATGCCGGTGCAGGCGCCGATTTCCTGGCACTGCGCAATGCCGTGTGGAACCACGAGCGTGGTCCGCTTGCAGCAATCAAGGCTTTCGCAAAGGCCATCGCCGAAGCCGAGTGACGCCACGCAAGCGCAACAAAGATCGGCTACCCTGGCCAACAAATCCTTGAGGAGTGAGGCATGAGCACAGCAGAAACGGAAACCTTCAAACCCTTCGCCGAGGCCCTGGCGCGCCAGGCCTGTCAGGTGGTCTTGGGCCTGAAGTCCAACGCCACGACAGAGATCAAGGCCGACGGCTCCCCCGTCACCTCGGTCGATCGCGCCGTCGAAACGGCTTTGCGCCAGTCGATCGAAGGCCACCACCCCCGCCATGGCATCATCGGTGAAGAGTTCGATGACAGGGCACCAGAGGCGGATTGGGCCTGGGTCCTGGATCCAATCGACGGCACCAAACATTTCGTCGCCGGCCTGCCGAACTATGGCGTACTGATCGCACTCTGCCACGAAGGCAAGCCGGTCATGGGCGTGATCGCGCAACCGGAAACGCGGCAGACCTATCTCGGCATCACCGGGCTCGGCGCCTGGTTGAACGGGCAGCCCATCACGCCGAGCAAGGTCACAGAGCTTGCAGAGTCCGTGGTCAATCTTTCCGACGAGGAATCCCATGACGCGGAGAGTCTGCCGGCCTTCAACGCGCTAAGGAAGACCTCGCGCTGGAACATCTATGACGGCAGTTGCATCGGCTATGGCGCGCTAGCCGCCGGCCACTTTGAGGTCTGCCTCTCCGGCGTCAACCTCAGCAATTTTGACCTCTGCGCTCTGGTGCCGGTGGTCGAGGGCGCCGGCGCTTCGATCAGTGATTGGCAAGGCCAGCCGCTGACGCTTGCGTCCAGCGGCGGCATCGTGGCCTCAGGCAACGCCGCGCTGCACGACAAGGTCCTGGACATCCTGGGCAAAGCCTAGCGAGAGCCTCCCTCCTCCCTTACCCACTGGCAAAAGACTAGAGAAACGCCACGGCTTGAGCATGGCGCCAAGCTGAGTCACGACTATCGCTCCGCGGCGCAACTCGAGAACCATGAGTTGCTCGACGAATAGAGATGCAGGAGGGCTTGGCGATGCTGGTTCGAGAAGCAAGCTGCAGGTGCGGGCAGTTCAAAGCGCTCTGCGAGGGGCAGCCCACCCGGATCTCCGTTTGCCACTGCATTGACTGCCAAAAGCGCAGTGGCAGCGTCTTTGCGACGCAAGCGCGCTGGCCCGAGGACAGGGTAACGCTGTCGGGTGGGTTTCGTGTCTGGGAGCGTGTCGCCGACAGCGGGCATCGAGCGACCTACAAGTTCTGCCCAAGCTGTGGTTCGACTCTCGCCTTCGTCATTGAAGGCTGGCCTGGCGTCATAGCGATCCCGGTCGGTGCCTTTGCTGACCCGACCTTTCCGCCGCCTCGCTTTTCCGTCTACGAGCATCGAAAGCATGCATGGGTCGAGGTCCCAGGCGATGAGGTCGAACATTCCTCAGACCCCCGGATCGCTTTCACCCAAGGCCGGCTTGAAGGGACGTAAGGGCCCTTCGCGATAGCCCTTCCAGAGTCTTGCCTTCGGACAGTTTGGTGTCGGGCTAGCAAAGGCCCTGCAGTCCAATCAGCGCTGCCTTCTGCTCTTCGCGCTTGGCATTGGCGCCTTCGGAGCGGCAGAGTGCGGCCGCTCGAGGCGCTCGGTCTGTGGGCTCATGACGAAGAGAGAGGATGTCCCATGGCACCGCGATCCCCCCTGATGAATGTGATGGTCCGCGCAGCCCAGCGCGCGGCACGCGGCCTGAAGCGCGACTTTGGCGAGATCGAGCAGTTGCAGGTCTCCAAGAAGGGCCCGGCGGACTTTGTCTCGACGGCCGATCTCAAGGCCGACAAGGTGTTGCGAGACGAGCTCATCAAGGGGCGCCCAGAGTTTGGTCTTATCAGCGAAGAGGGCAGCCTCAAGGAGCCCGACTCGGAGGGGCGCCGTTGGATCGTCGATCCCTTGGACGGCACGACCAACTTCCTGCACGGCCTACCGCACTTCGCCATCTCTATCGGACTGGAACAGCGCGGCGCTCTGCTGGCCGGCGTGGTCTATGATCCGATCAAGGACGAGCTTTTCCATGCCGAGCGCGGCGGCGGCGCCTTCCTGAACGATCGCAGGCTCAGAGTCTCTGCCCGCGCGCATTTGGAGGATTCTCTGCTGGCCACCGGTATGCCCTTCAAGGGCAAGGAGGGCAGTGAGGTCTTCATGGGCGAGTTGGCCACAGTCATGGACAAGACCGCCGGCGTGCGACGCTGGGGGGTCGCGGCCCTTGATCTGGCCTATGTGGCGGCCGGACGTTTCGACGCTTTCTGGGAGCGGGGCCTCAATTCCTGGGACGTGGCGGCCGGCGTGCTGCTGGTGCGCGAGGCCGGCGGCTATGTCAGCGCCATCGACGGCCGCGACTTCACCCTGGACGGCGGATCGCTGCTGGCCAGCAACAGCCAGCTTCACGAAGAGCTGTCGCGCATGCTGACGGCCGGCGGTCGGGCGGCCAAGAAGAATTGAACCAAGGTGCGCTTTGGCTTCTCTCCCCTCCCGGCGCGGAGGGCCTATATGTTACAACGCGGTAGAAAAGACAGCCTGGCTTAGGACCGAGGGTTTGCGCTTGCCCGCGCCTGCAGGTATGAGACGGGTTAAGGGATGCGTCCGTCGGCGCGACGCTCTGTCGTGATCGCGCCTGGCGATTGTGTGTTCGCGGACCAGCGCTTAAGGTCGCTTCAGGGGTGAGGCCCAGGGATCTAGGCGGTGGGGAGCCGGCGTCAGAAGAGAGCTTAGGCATGGCCAAGCAGATGATGATCAAACAAGCAAAGGTGTCGGGACGGCGCATGCGCCTCTTGGCCGGGGTCGCAACCCTGGCCCTCTCGACCTTCCTGCCACAGACTGCCACCGCTCAGAGTTATGGTGGCGGCTCGCCCAATGTGATCGTGAACACCGGCGTGCTGAACAGCCTGGGCCCCAGCGGCGCGGTGCCGGCCATCCCGGTGTCTCCAGGCAGCAACTACGGCGGCTATGGCATCGGCCAGCAGTCCAGCGCCTATGCCTACTCCAGCGGCAATGCCCGCGTGCTGGTGAAACCAGGCGGTGGCGCCCTGCTCTATCCGCCGTTGAACGATCCACGCTCACAGCTGACCGTGCCGACACCGCAGACAGCAACCCTGCAGCCGCTCGGTCAACCAGCCCAGCTAGGCAGCAGCGGCAAGCTGGCCCCAACCTTGATCCGCCCTGGCCAAGGGCCACAGGTGGTGACCGCGCCGGTTCCGCAGCAGCGTTTGGCTCCAGCCCCGACCACCAGCCGCTCACTTGCGCCGGCACCAAGACTCGCGCCCTCTCCGGCGCCAGCACCGGTGGCAGCCAGACCGGCACCCAGCCCGGCGCCCGCTCCAAGTCCCGCACCGGCACCAGTGGCAAGCCCTGCCCCTGCACCTAGCCCGGCGCCAGCACCGGTGGCGAGCCCAGCGCCCGCGCCGAGCCCGGCACCAGCTCCGGTGGCGAGCCCAGCGCCCGCGCCGAGCCCGGCGCCTGCCCCGGTGGCAAGCGAACCGCAACCGCCACAGGAAGCGCCTAAAGATTCCTTCGCAGGTCTGCCCTCGACCGGGTCCACCGACACCACACCCTCGATCGCGCCCAGCCCAGCCCCGGTTGCGAGCCCAGCCCCGGCACCCAGCCCAGCCCCAGCCCCAGCCCCGGTCGAAGCGACCTCCGCTCCGGCGCCAACCCCGGCTCCGGCCCCTGCCCCGCAGGTGGCAGCGGCGCCGCAGACCAGTGGTGGGCTTTCGATCTCACCAGGTTCCGGAAGCGGCAGCAGCAGTACTTTGCCCTCTCTGTCGACGGGGTCCAGCGGGTCTAGCGGCAGCGGCACGGTCACCATTACCCCGGCACCGGGCACGCGCAGTGCCGCACCGGCCACCACGCCTGCGCCGAGCCCGGCTCCGGCGCCGACTACGGCATCCTCACCGACCTCCGGCGCCGCTGGCGTAACCATCACGCCAGCACCAGGATTCTCAGCCCCCAGCCCATCACCGAGTGGCGCGCCCAGCTCTGGCGTCACCATCGTCGGCGGCGGCAGCGGCAGCGGCTCTGGCACCAGCAGCGGCGGTGGCGGCGTTTCCATCACCCAACCCGGCAGCAGTCAGCCGAGTGCAGCACCGGCGCCCAGTCAGGTTGCAAGCGTCGCCCCGGCGCCGGCCCCTCAGACGGCCGCCATTGCGCCAGCGCCGGCACCAGCGCCCGTCGCGGCACCCTCGCCTGCGCCAAGCCCAGCACCGGTCACCGCTGCGGCGGCGCCGACACCGACCCCAGCGACTGGTGGCGGCGACAGCGAACGCCTGCTCTTCGCCAGTGGCTCTTCCGTCCTGACCGATGCGGACAAGTCGACCCTGAACCAGATCGCCCGGCAGATGCAGGACGACGAGAGCCTGCGCCTGGAGTTGCTGGCCTATGCCTCGGCCGAGGATGGCAGCAGTTCCGATGCGCGCCGTCTCTCCCTCTCGCGCGCCCTGGCGGTGCGGGCCTACCTGATCGATCAGGGTATCCGCACTGCGCGCTTCATCGTGCGGGCACAAGGCGATCGTTACGGCAGCGGACCGGCAGACCGGGTCGATCTCAGCTACCGCAGCTGAGTCTAAGACCACGGCGGGGCAGAGAAGCGGGATGAGCCCATGACCAGACCGATGCGCTATCTGCTGCGCATGCTGGTCTTTCTGCTAGGCGTCGCCCTCGTCTGCGCAATGCTCGGACCCGGCCTGGTTCGCGCCTTCTTTGCCAGCCCCTTCTTGAACGGCGTGATCCTCGCCGTCGCCCTGCTGGGTATCCTGCATACCATTCGCCAGGTGATCCTGCTGGGGCCGGAGGTGCGCTGGCTGCAACAGCTGATGCAGGAGACGCGCGAGCGGCTCTTCTATCCCGATTCACTGAAGGAGCTGCCGCAGCCGCGGGTGCTGGGGCCCATGGCCCGGATGCTGGGAGAGCGCCGCGGTCGCGTGAGCCTCTCCGCGCTCTCGATGCGCACCTTGCTGGACGGGATCCAGATCCGCATCGACGAGGCACATGACCTCTCGCGCTATCTGGTCGGCCTGCTGATCTTTCTGGGCTTGCTCGGAACCTTCTGGGGCCTGGCAGAGACCGTCGGTGCGGTCGGCGACACCATCGCCGGCCTCGAGGCCGGCGGCGGCAGCGGCGTCGACGTGATGCGGCAGCTACAGGAGAGCCTGAAACAGCCGCTCTCTGGCATGGGCACAGCCTTCACCTCCTCACTCTTCGGCTTGGCCGCCTCTCTGGTCGTGGGCTTTCTGGAGCTGCAGTCGAGCCAGGCGCACAACCGCTTCATGCAGGACCTGGAGGAGTGGCTTGCCGGCATGACCAAGCTCTCCGGCGGGTCGCTCGGCAGCGGCGAGAGTGAAGGCTCGGTCCCGGCCTATGTCCAGGCGCTGCTGGAGCACACGGCGGATAGCTTGGACAATCTGCAGCGCACCCTGGCGCGCAACGAGGAAGAGCGGCAAGCCTTTACCGAGAGCCTGAGCCTGATCGGCGAGCGCCTGGGCAACCTGGCGGCCCAGAGCAACGCGCAACAGGCAGCCTTTTCCAGCCTGATCGAGACCCAGGCACAGTTGCGCCAAACCCTGCAACAGCTGGCCGAAGTCACCGGCGGATCCGAACAGGGATCGCGGCAGTATCTGCGCGCACTGCATGGGTCCTTGGAGCGGATGGCGGTCGAGCTGGACAAGGGCCGGGGCCAGATCATCCAAGAGATGCGCAACGAAATCCGCCTGCTGGCCCGCACCATCGCTGCCCTGGCTGAAGAGGGGAACTGATGGAGCCGGGCTACGGTCGACGCCCGCGCCGGTCTCTGAACTATTGGCCGGGCTTCGTCGATGCGCTGGCCGCCCTCATCATGGTCGTGGTCTTTGTGCTGCTGATCTTCGTGCTGGCTCAGAACACCCTCTCCGGCGCGCTCTCCGGTCGCGACGACGCCTTGGAGCAGATGACCCGCACATTGGGCCAGACCCAGGAGCAGTTGGCCCTGGAGCGCGAGGCTGGGGCCGAATTGCGGGCCACCCTGGCCCGCCTGGCGGAAGAGCTGCAGGCTGCCGACAGCCGCAACGATCGCCTGGTCGCCGACCTGACCAGTCTGCAAGAGGCCCACAGCGGCGATGCCGATGCTGCAGAGCGACTGGCCGAGCGCCTGGCGGCGCGGGAAGAGGCACTCACCGTCGCCGAGCAACAAAGGCGGCGAGACGAGCGGTCCTTGACCGCGCAGCGCGCCCGCATCGCGGCCCTGGAGGCCGAAGCGCGCAAACTGGCGGAGGAGGTCGTGACCCTCGATGCGCTGAGGCGCAACCTCGGCGCCGAGGTGCTGACCCTAACCAAGGGCAACGATGCCCTGGACCAAGCCCTGGCGGAACGTCTGGCCGAACTGGAACAAGCACGCCAAGCCCTGGCCCGGATCGAGGCCGAGCAAGAGGCCCTGCGCGCAAGCTTGGAAAGCAGTGAGAGCGGACGCAGCAGCGCCGAAAGCCAAGCAGAACAGCGAGGCCAGAGCCTGGCCCTCTTGGAAGAGCGCGTGGCGCGGCTTCTCTCAGAGCGCGACGCGGCGCTCAACGATGCGGCTGCCGCCTTACAGCGCATCGAGGTGCTGAGCAGCAGTCTGGCGGAGCTGCGCAGCAGCCTCGAAAGCGGGTCTTCGACCCAAGAGGATCTGCAGAAGACCCTGGCCGCCCGCGAGGCCGAGATTGCGGCCTTCGCTCGCAGCCAGGCGGCCTTGGAGGCGGAACTCGCCGCCCTGGACGCCAAGCGGCTGGCCGTCGAGGAGAGCCTTGCTCTGAGCGAGCTGGAGCGGCGGCGCATGGAGGCTCTGCTGCGCGAAGGGAAGGCCGCTCTGACCCACGCGGAGGAGAGCAGAGACTCGCTGGAAAGCAGTCTGGCGGCAAGCAAAGAGGCGGCACGCACGGCCCTCGCCGAACGCGAGAGCCTGGTCGAGGCCTTAGCGACCGCGACCAGCGAACGCGATGGCCTCTTAGAGTTGGCTGAGAGCTTAGCAGCCGAACGCAACACACTCTCAGAGCTGCTCGCCGCAAGGGATCGGGAGCTCGCGAGCCTGGAGGCACGTGCGACGGCCGACGAAGAGCAAATCGACCTGGCGGGCCAAGAGCGGCGCACCCTGGAGCAGGAACAGGCACGCCTTAGATCTGCGCTGACGGAGAGCGAGAGTGAGCTGCGGCGCCTCCAGGCCCTCCTGTCACAGACCAGCGGTGAACGTGACAGCCTGGCCACAGAGCAGGCCGAGCGCAGCGAAGCCATACGATCGCTCACTCAACGCTTGGCCCAACTGGAGCAGGAACTGAGGCTGCGCGAAGAAACGCTTTCAGAGACCAGCGCTCGCCTGACCGCTGCGCTAGAAGAGGAACGCCGGGTCAAAGGCGAGAGCCTATCCAGCCTGTCCAAGACCGAGGCCTCGCGAGAAGCGCTGGCCCGCTTGCTGGTCGAGCGACAACGCAGCCTGCGCCGCCTTACGGCAGACTTGGCCCAACTACAGCAGCAGGTGAACAGCAGCAGTGAGGCTCTTTGGAAAGCCGAGACCGAATTGGCGGGCAAGACCAATCAAGCCTCGGAGCTCAGCGCCCAGCTTGCCAATGCCGAGGGTCGCTTGGCCGAGGCCCGCGCGCAGATCGAGGGACGCGATGCCGCTCTGGATCGCCTGACCGAGATGGCCAGTGGTCTGCAAGCGGAGTTGGCCCAGAGCCGACGCAACCTGACTCTGGCCGATCAGCGTCTGAGGCTGGCCGAAGAGGCTTTGGCCGAAGCCGATGCGCAAGGCCAGACGGCACGCGCCGAAGCGGCTCAGAGGCTGACCCAGGAGCGCGCCTTGAGCGAAGACGCCAATCGCAAGGTCGAACGCCTGCAGAACCAGGTCTCAGCTCTGGAAGAGCGGCTCGGGCAACTCGCTCTGGCTCTGGACGCCAGCGAAACGCTGAACGAAGAACGCCAGGTGCAGATCGTCAATCTGGGCAAGCGCCTGAACGAAGCCCTGGCGACCAAAGTGCAGGAGCTGGCGCGCTATCGCTCGGAGTTCTTCGGGCGCCTGCGTGAAGTTCTGGGCGCGCGGGACGATATCCGCGTCGTCGGCGATCGCTTCGTCCTGCAGTCAGAGGTCTTGTTCCCCTCCGCACAGGCCTCACTGACGCCTGAAGGCAAGGTGCAGTTGGCAGACCTGGCCCAGACCTTGAAGCGGATCATCCCGGAGATCCCGGCGGACATCGACTGGGTCCTGCAGGTGAACGGCCACACCGATCGTCGCCCCTTGGTCTCTGGGAGCTTTGCCTCCAATTGGGAACTTTCGGCCGAGCGCGCCCTGAGCGTCGTGCAGTTCCTCATTGACCAGGGAATTCCCGCCAACCGTCTGGCCGCCGCCGGCTTTGCCGAGTTTCAACCCATCGCCGAGGGCGAGGATGCAGAGGCCTATCGCCTGAACCGACGCATCGAATTGAAGCTCACTCAGCGCTAAGCGCTGCGGCCTCTACGTCCTGGTCGAACTGCAGCTGCGCCAGACGCGCATAGAGCCCACCGGCCCGCACAAGATCGGCATGGCGCCCCTGCTCGACGATGCGGCCATGATCCAGGACCAGGATGCGATCGGCCTTCAAAACCGTAGCCAGGCGATGCGCGATCACCAGGGTGGTCCGCCCGGCCATCAGGCGCTCCAAAGCCTCTTGGACCGCCCGCTCACTCTCCGCATCGAGCGAGGAGGTGGCCTCGTCCAAGAGCAGCAGCGGCGGGTCGCGCAGCAAAGCCCGCGCGATGGCGACACGCTGGCGCTGCCCACCGGAGAGCCTGACGCCCCGCTCGCCCAAGAAGGTCTGAATGCCCTCAGGCAGAGACTCGATGAAGTCTAGGGCTTGGGCCGCTGCGGCCGCGTCGCGGACCTGCGCCTCACTCACTTCGTCGCTGCCATCCGCCCGGCCATAGGCAATGTTCTCCATGGCCGAGGCCGAGAAGATCACCGGTTCCTGCGGCACCAGGCCGATCTGGCTGCGCAGGGCCCTGGGATCGAGGCTGCGGAGGTCGAAACCATCAAAGGTGATGCGCCCGGCCCTGGGGTCGTAGAAACGCAGAAGCAACTGAAACAGCGTGGTCTTACCGGCTCCGGACGGTCCGACGATGGCGACACGTTCGCCCGTCGCCACCTCGATATCGACCTGCTGCAAGGTCGAGCGATCGGGATGGGCTGGATAGGTGAAGCTCACCCCCTCGAAGCGTACCGCCCCGCGGGCCGGAACCGGCAAGGTCTGAGGTTGATCGGGTGCCGCGATCTCCGGCTCGCTCTGCAAGAGCTCCAGCAAGCGCTCGGTTGCACCGGCAGCACGCTGCAGATCGCCGATGACCTCGCTCAAGGAGCCGACGGCAGCCGCCACCAGGATTGCATAGAAGACGAAGGCCGAGAGCGCACCGCCGGAGAGCTGCCCGTCCAGAACCTCATGCCCGCCCATCCAGAGGATGAGCGAGACCGCACCGAAGACCAGCAGGATCACCATCGCGGTCAGCAGGGCCCGCGCCCGGGTGCGCAGGATGGCAACGTCGAAGGCGGCCTCGGTCGCCTGAGCGAAGCGGCGCCGCTCGGCCTCTTCATGGGTGAAGGCCTGCACGGTGCGAATGGCGCTCAAGGTTTCGTCGACGCGCACGCCCACGGCGGCCACGCGATCCTGGCTCTGCCGAGAGAAGCGTCTGACTTGCCGCCCAAAAACCATGATCGGAACCACCACCACGGGAACCAGCAGCAAGACCAGCCCGGTCAACATCGGCGAGGTCACGATCAAGAGGGCAAGTCCGCCCACCAGGATCAGGCTGTTGCGCAGCGCCGAGGTGACGGAGGTTGAGATGACGGCCTGCAACAAGGTGGTGTCCGTCGTCAGCCGCGACAGCACCTCTGCCGTCTTGGTCTCCTCGTAATAGGAGGGTGAGAGCGCCAGCACGCGCCGATAGACGGCTTTCCGCAAGTCGGCCACGACACGCTCAGCCAACCAGGACAGCAGATAGAAGCGGGCATAGCTGGAGAGCGCCAAGACCAGAACCACGCCCAAGAGCACGATCAGGGCCTGATCCAGAAGACGCCCGTCCCCCTGAGCGAAGCCCTCGTCCACAAGCTTGCGCAACCCAAAGCCCAAACCCAGGACCGTCCCGGCCGCGACGGTCAGCGCGATCAGGGCTCCAACAACCTGAAGGCGGTAAGGCCGAAGGAAGGGACCGAGCCCCAGCAACACCCCAAGTCCGCGCTGCTTCGGCCGGGTCGAGCTGCGAGCCTGCTGTATCGGTGAGGGTTGTCGCATGAACTGCCGTTGTTTCTTGTCTGACCTCATGCCTTGTGCCGGGCTGGCCGCTGCAAGGCAAGAGACGTGAGGTAGCGCCACCTTTGGCCATCGCGCGACCCGGAGCCCGCGGGATCTCCGGGCTGCCATGCTGGAGCAAGAGGGCACCTCTGCATTGAGGCGCTTGCACAGCGGCCAGCCCTCCGCTATATGCACGCGCTCAAGTTACTACGGAGTGCGCCCAATGAAGGCTGACATCCATCCCAAGTACCACGAGATTACCGTGCAGATGACCGACGGCACGGAGTTCAAGACTCGCTCGACCTATGGCAGCGAGGGCGACGTCCTGCGTCTGGACATCGATCCCAAGACTCACCCGGCCTGGACCGGCGTGCATCGCCTGATCGATTCCGGCGGCCAGCTCGCCAAGTTCAACAAGCGCTTCCAGGGCCTGGGCATCAAGACCTAAGCCTGCGCCAGGTAACCTTGTTGCGAGGGCGCTCCGATCTGGGCGCCCTTCTTCGTTCAGTCCTTGTTAAAGCGTCGCTGGGCCGGCTCTTGAAGGCCGATGCCCGCATACCTACCTGCATGTCTGCGGCCAGAAGGTGCCCAATTGGGGCCTCGAGAGCGCCGCAAGCCATTGGGCATCAGCCGCACAGCGGTGGCGCCCACAGACCTGTTGCTCATGCTTAGGAGAACAAGGACATGCGCAGTTACGACCTTACCCCCCTGCTTCGTGCCTCCATCGGTTTCGACCGTCTGGCGAACATGCTGGACAGCGCCCAGCGCGCCGAGGACGCAGGACCGGCCTATCCGCCCTACAACATCGAAAAGCTCGACGAGAACCACTATCGGATCTCCATGGCCGTTGCCGGCTTCGCCGAGGCGGAGCTTGAGATTACCGCCAAGGAGCAGAACCTGGTGGTGACCGGCCGCAAGGCCAAGAGCGAGGGCGCAGATCCCAGCTTCCTCTATCGCGGCATTGCCCAGCGCGCCTTTGAGCGCCGCTTCGATCTGGCCGACCACATCAAGGTCAGCGGTGCCAGCTTGGAGAACGGCCTGCTTCACATCGACCTGGTCCGCGAAGTGCCGGAGGCCATGAAGCCCCGCAGCATCGCGATCACTCAAGTCAAGGCGCCCGAGCCCCGCGTGATCGAGGGTGACGCCAAGGCCGCCTAACCAAGGCAGCGAATGCGAAGCAAACGGGGTCGGGGTGCAAAGCGCCCCGGCCCTTTCGCTTTTTCAGATCAAATCAATTCCTGGACTCTTCGCTCGCCCAGGCAATGGCATCTTCCAAGCGGTCATCGCCCCAGAAGATCTCGTCTCCAACCCGAAAGCTCGGTGCGCCGAAAAGGCCGATGGATGCGGCGGTCTCGGTCCGTGAGCGAAGCTCCGCTTTGACGTCATTCGTTGCTGACAAGGCGAGCCAATGCCCAGGCTCGGAGACCTGCTTTTCCAGAGCACGCGCCAAGACCTCCGGATCGGAGATATCCTCGCCGCGCGCAAACTGTGCCGCAAAGACCTCTCGTGCGAAGGCACCGCACCAGGGTTCTGCAAGTGCCGCTGTCATGGTCCGCGCGGCTAATAGGGAGTGCACCGGGAAGATCGCGGGCTTCTGAAAGGGCAGACCAAAGCGCTGCGCCCGACGGGCCATGTCACGCCACATATAGGCGCCCTTGACCTCATCCAGCAGGAAGGGAGAGGTGTTCCAGCCCTTCGCGTGGAAAATCGGCCCCAGCAGGAAGGGCTTCCACGCAAACTCCAGTCCCGATCGCCGTAGCAGATCCTCGGCTCTGGATACGGTTAGATAGGAGTAGGTGCTGGCAAACTCGAACCAGATCTCGACTTTCATACTTGTCCTCTTCTCCGCGTCACCCTCCGCGGTGCTTTGCTCTGAAACCAGCCAATATATCACAATTCTTGAACTGGAACTTTAATGGTTTTCGTTTCTCAAAAGCCTCGCATAGGGCTAAGCATCGGTCAACAGGACGAGAGGATCTTACGATGAGCTCCAGTGAAGCGCCCCACCAATTGGTCATGAGACTTTTTCATGTCCGCGTTAAGCCCGGCTGTGCTGCGGATCTCTTGAGCAAGTTTGCGACGACTTCGGCGGAGGTCGTTCAGCACGAACCCGGCAACAAGGGCTACTTTTTTGGGCAGGGGGTGAGCCTGGACGAAGACGTGGTTGTCTTCGCCTCTTTTTGGACGGACCTCAGTACGATCAAAACGCGATTCGGCCCCGATTGGCAGGTGTCATTCCTGCCTGAGGGATATGAGGACCTGATCGAAGAGCACTGGGTGCAGCATATCGACGTGGGATCCGGCTGGTTCGTCCGGCCGGATCACCAGGCCTGACTAGGGGCTCAGCCTCTCTCTGCACTCAAGATGCCTCTTGCTTGATGGCTCTGGCGAGGAGGGCCGGCAAGATCTCCAGAACATCTGAGCGAGACAATCCCGCCTTCACCTCTGGCGCAAAGAGGGCCCGCAGGATCACGCGGTCAGCCGGCTGCAGCCGATCCACCAATCCGCCCAGATCGTTGAAGGCCGAGGGATCGAGAAGATAGGTGTCGTCGATCGCCCCCAGGGCCTGGCTGGTCTCCTCGATCAGACAGTGCCGGCTGGTCACCGGATCCAGATCGCGCTTGATGACGATGACCGCCTCTTTGATGCGGTGATCGCCACGGGTTACGAAGGAACAGAGCGCGGAGGCCATGACGCCGCGAAGACCGGGAGCGATCCAACGCCGATCGACCACCGCCGGCACCAGCGCTCTAGAGACGAAGTAGATCCAAAAGGGGCGCTCATCCGGCCCGATCTCCTCGCCACGCTCGACGCGAAAGGGGAAGCCGGTCAGCGCCGTCAGCTCTGCCGCGTGGGCCTCCAGCGTAGCCAGATGATCCTCTGAAACGCGCCCCTTCGGCAGAAAGACCACTGGCCCCTCGATCCTGAGCAGGATGTCACGCGGGTGGGGGCCGGCCGCGCCGAAGACGATCTCGTCAAAGGCTTCTCCAAGGCTCTCGGCGTCGAAGTCTGCTTCCTGGCTGAGCGCCAAGGACGGCAGGAACAAGAGGACCAGGAGGAGCGCGCGGATCACGCCTTTGCCTTCTCCGCCGCCTTTTGGGCAAGACGCGCCAGTGCACGACCGCGGCGCATCAGCCACCAGCCGAACTGTGGCTTCCAGAGGGAGAAGTCAGTGTCGACATCCAGGGTCTCGGCGGCGTGCAGGGTCCAGTTTGGGTCATAGAGCAGTTCGCGCGCAATCGCGACCAGATCGGCCTGCCCCTCCTGCAGGACTGCCTCCGCCTCGGCAGCACCGCGGATGAAGCCCACCGCCATGGTGGTCATCCCCGTGGCCTCTTTCACCGCCTGAGCAAAGGGTGCTTGAAAGGCCGGTCCGATGGTAATCCTCTGCCGGCCCGGATGACCGGTAATGCCGCCCGACGAACAATCAAGGATATCGACTCCGCAGGCCTTCAAGACCTTGGCCAGTTCCAAGGTGTCGGAAAGCTCCCAGCCGCCGTCATGCCAATCGACCGCTGAGATGCGGAACGAAAGCGGTAGATCGTCCGGCCAGGCAGAACGCACAGCCGTGGCGACCTCTGAGGCAAAGCGCATACGATTCTTAAGGCTGCCGCCATAGCCATCCGTCCGCCTGTTGGCAACGGGCGAGAGGAACTGATGCACCAGGAAGCCATGCCCGGCGTAGATCTCCAGCACTTGATAGCCGGCAGCGGCAGCGCGCCGGGTCGCAGCGGCAAAGGCCTCGATGACCTCGTCGATGCCGGCCTGGTCCAAAGCCTCCGGCTCGTGCCAATCGGGTCCGAAGGTCACGGCAGAGGGCGCCACCGTGCCCCAGGGGGCCTCGTCCCTCAGACGTGCATCCTCATCATCCAGCGGGGTTTCCCCATCCCAAGGCCGCCGTTCACTGGCCTTGCGCCCGGCATGGGCCAACTGAATTCCGGCGATCGATCCTTGCTGCTTGATGAAGGCGGCAATGCGCTGCATCTCCGGCAGCTGCCCATCCTCCCAGAGCCCCAAGTCGCCAGGGGTGCGCCGCCCGCGATCTTCGACTGCCGTCGCTTCGGTGAAGACCAGTCCGGCACCGCCGAGCGCAAAGCGACCCAGGTGCACCAGGTGATAGTCGTTGGCGTAGCCCGCTTTCGAGAGGTACTGGCTCATCGGCGAGACGACGGCGCGGTTCGGGAGGGTGACGCCGCGCAGGGTGAGCGGCGACAAGAGCAGAGTCCGATCGGTCATAGGCAAGATCTTTAGTGGCTGGCAGGTGATCTCTTCAAGCCTGCTGGAAGCGGTTCCATCAACTCACGATGGCGTCATTCCCTCCAGGAACGCCGTCAAATGGGGCGTCAGTCCGCATAGCTATTCCTGTAGATCCAAAATAGACGGACTGTTCAGGGCCCAAGGGCTTGATCTTCTCATGGTCGAACCCCATTCCATATCAACTGATATGAAACGAGGCAGCTATGGCACGTCCACGTGAGTTCGAACCCGATGATGCCCTGCAGCAGGCGATGCTGCTGTTCTGGGCCAAGGGCTATCACGACACCTCGATCCGGGACCTGACGGCTCGGACCGGGGTCAATCAGTACGGTCTCTACGGCGTCTTCGGGAACAAGCTGGGACTCTATCTCTCCGCACTCGACCGCTATCGCGATACGGTCACCGCCGAAGCGCTTGAGATTCTGCAGCAACCGGGCAATCCCTCCGCAGCCATCGCGGCCACCTTCCGGCACTTGATCACGCGGATGCAGACCAGGGATGGCGCTGTCGGCTGCCTCATTGCCAATGCAGCGGTGGAGGTCGCACCCGAGAATGACGAGGCCGCTGCGCGTGTCCGTGCCCACATGGACTTGCTGCGCCAAGCCTTCCGTGAGCGGCTGGAACACGCCCAGGCTGAAGGATACCTCGATGACGGCAAATCACCTGACGATCTAGGCGGCTTCTTCGCCACAACAGCCTATAGCCTCGGCTTTCTGCTGCGTGCCGGAAACGATCTGGAGGCCTTGGAGCGTCACTTGCAAACCGCCCTCACCGTTCTGGATTGACTGTCCAGCTCTCCTTTTTTTGGCCAGTTTCATATCAATTGATATGAAACCTGCGAGGAGAAATCAGATGCCCTACCTGTCCCATACCAAGTCGATGGCCGGCGTCGCCGACCTCTTTCTGCACGACCCCGATCTCTACGCACCGCTGCTGCAGTTCATCGAGGCGGTGATGACCCGCCCCTCCGAACTCAGCAAGGAAGAGCGCGAGATCCTGGCCGCCCATGTCTCAAGGCTGAACGGCTGCGATTTCTGTGTCTCGGCTCATCGTTGGACCTTGGCGGCCTTCGGCGTCGATCAAGCGACCCTCGACTCCCTCGAACAGGGTGCCGCAAGCCTGCAGCTCTCAGCGCCCATGAGGCGCCTGCTCCGTTTCGCTGGAACCCTGACCACGGCACCGAAGACCATAGACCAGGCAGAGATCGACGACCTGCAGCGGTCAGGCTTAAGCGAACAGGCGATCGAAGACGCCATCGCCGTTATCGCCCTCTTCAACTTGGTGAATCGCCTGGTCGATGCGCACGGCTTCGAGAACGAAGAAGCCTACTTCCGCCAGATCGGCCGCAGCCTGGCCACCCTCGGTTACGCCCCGCTGATCCAGAGCGCACTGAAGCGCGCCAGCTAAGCCCTCAATCCAAGGAGAGATCCCATGTCGAGCCAAACACAAGACTTCCAGAAGTACGTCTTCTCGGCACAGCCCGACTATGTCGAGAAGGAGACCCGCGCGGCCTTCGCCAAGCTCATGCCGCTGAAGACCATCGCGATCTACTGCTTCGATCCGCGCGCAGCCGGCATTCCCGAAGCCGTCGCCGAAGCGTTCGGGGACACCTATCCCGGCGGCCCGATCACCGATGAGGAAGGCAACGTCATCGGTGCAGATACCACCCTTTTGACCGTGGTGGTGGCCGGCGGCCGCGCCGTCGACGCACTGCGATCCATCACCGTCGGCCAGCACCTCTTGGGTGTGGAGAACATCGTCGTGGTTCACCACACCCACTGTGGCGCCACCTCCTATACCGAAGCGGGCATCGTCGAGGCCTTCAGGCAAGAGCAGGGGCAAGACATTGCGGGGCTCTACCCTTCTGAGAGTGTCTGCATCTCTGATCATCAGGCAGCCCTGGATCATGACGTCCGCTTGATCCGTGCGGCAGCCGGCACGCCGCCCAAGGCCAAGGTCTATGGCTACATCTACGACATCGAGACCGGCCAGCTGACCCGCCTGGCCGAAGCGGGAGCCCGGCAATGAGGAACACCTTGCAATGGCGCGCCCGCGGCCTGGATTTCGAGGACGGCAGCCGCCTGGCCGAGGACTGGCGCTTGGTCTACGAGAGCCCTGAGTGGCACTGGCAGTACGACACCCACGAGCTGAGCTTTTCGATCTATGAGCACGATGGTGCCTTCTGGAAGCTCTACCGCGCCCGCTTCGTGGCTGAGGGCGAGGATCACTACGACTATGGCTTCGGCGGACAGGCCTGCCGTATGGCGCTGGTGCGCTATCGACGGAAGGCCAAGTCGCCACACTCGAGCCGCCTCATGCCGGAAGGCAGCGAAGAGTGGGTCCGAAGCTATGAGGTTCGCCAAGACCTGCATGAGGTTCTGCGCGGCGGTCTGGCCAACGAGACCGGGAGTGCGGACGCATGAAACCCCTGGCCCTGATCACTGGTGTGGGAGATACCACCGGGTCCGCCTTGGCCCGCCGCTTCACCGAAGGCGGCTATCGGGTCGCCATGATCGCCCGCAACCCCGAACGCCTGGCCCATCTGGAAACAGAACTTGAGGGGGCCAGAGGCTTTGAGTGCGATCTGCAGGATCTGGACCAGCTGGAAACCTGTCTAGAGCGGATCAAGGCCGAGATGGGGTCCGCAGAGGTCTTGATCCACAACGCCGTGGCACACAGCTTCGAGACCTTTCTCGAAGGCGACCCGGCAGTCCTGGAGTGCAACTTCCGGGTCAACACCACGGCGTTCCTCTATCTCGCCCGGGCGCTGGCGCCGAAGATGATCGAGGCCGGCCGCGGCGCGATCATAGCAACCGGCAACACTGCCAGTCATAGAGGGGTGCCCAGCTATGCCCTCTTTGCGCCAACCAAAGCCGCCCAGCGCATTCTGGCAGAGTCTCTTGCACGAGACCTCGGCCCCAAAGGGATCCATGTGGCCTACGTGACGATAGACGCGGCGATCGACGTGACCTGGCTTGGACCCGAGGCCGAGCGACCCTCATGGCTGGTCCCACCGCCGGGCTGGCCCCATGCGCGCGAAGACTTTTTCGCCAAACCCGCTGCAATCGCCGAGGAGGTCTTCCACATTGCACATCAGGACCGCTCGACCTGGAGCTTTGATCTGGTCATCAGACCCTTTGCGGAGACTTGGTAATGGAAAAGAACTTCGTGCTGGCCGACGTCTTCACAGAGCGGCCCTTTGGCGGCAACCCGCTGGCCGTCTTTCTGGATGCCGAGGGCTTGGACTCGGCCCAAATGCAGACCATCGCCGCTGAACTGAACCTCTCGGAGACGGCTTTCTTGGGCCGGCCGGAATCGGAAGGAGCCGCCTGGCCGCTGCGCATCTTCACACCGAAGATGGAACTGCCTTTCGCCGGACACCCAACCATCGGCACGGCCTTGGGCATGGCCTGGGCCGGTCTGCTGAAGGAGGGCGATGACCTGGTCTTCCAGGAAGGCGTCGGACCCGTGTCCGTCACGCTTTCCTGGCAAGACCGCAGAGCCGTCCAGGCCCGCTTGACGATCACGGCCGAGCCGGACCTTAGGGAGCCCCAGGCGCTGGAACGTTTGGGCAACCTGATCGGCCTTGAAGCGGGTGACCTGGGCACCTGTATCGACGGCCGACAACTCTCACCCAAGGCCGTCTCCATGGGCGTGCCCTTTACCATCCTGCCGGTTAAAGATTTGACGACCCTGTCGCAAGCTGAGGTCAATCTAGGCACTTGGCGCGATCTCTTGGCTGAATCCTGGGCACCGCACCTCTATCTGATCGCCCCGGCCAGCGCCGAGGAGAGCGCCGATTTTCGGGTGCGCATGTTCGCCCCGGCCATGGGGATCGCCGAAGACCCAGCGACCGGGGCCGCTGCGGCCGCCCTCGCTGCGCTGCTGACCGACGCGGGGCTGGATGGCCCCTGGCACCTGGATCAGGGCGTCGAGATGGGCCGGCCGAGCCGCCTATCTCTTTCGGTCAAGGAGCGCGACGGCAGGAACCTCTCGCTTGAAGTCGGTGGCGCCGCGGTCAAGACCGGCAGCGGCCAGCTCTTAATCCCCGCGCAGCACCAGTGCTGAAGCGCTAGCAAGGAACAGCTCATGACCAAGAGTGCAGAAGCCTTCGCCGAGCGAATCGGCGGGGTCTTGAACGATGGCGCCATCGCTTTGATGCTCTCCCTCGGGCATCGCACGCGGCTCTTCGACAGCTTAGCCACCTTGCCGCCCAGCAGATCTGAGGCCATTGCGGCCGCAGCCGGCCTGGACGAGCGCTATGTGCGCGAATGGCTGGCCGCCATGGTGACCGGTGGCATCCTGGACTTTGATCCCAAGACCCAGACCTACAGCCTGCCGGAAGACCATGCCCGCTGTCTGACGCGGGACGGAGATCTCGGCAATCTTGCTGTCTATGCCCAGTTCCTGCCGATGGCGGGCGCAGTCCAAGAGGAGATCCTCGCGCGTTTCCGTGACGGCAAGGGGCTCTCTTATGCGGAATACCCCTGCTTTCACGCCATCATGGCCGAGGATTCGGCGCAGACCGTCGTGGCCCAACTCTTCGAATCAGTCCTGCCACTGGCTGACGGCCTTACGGCTAGGCTGGAGGCCGGCATTGATGTCTTGGACGCCGGCTGTGGCAGCGGTCGGGCGCTTCTAGCCATGGCAGAACGCTATCCGCAAAGCCGCTTCACCGGCTATGATCTCTCCGCCGAGGCAATCGACACGGCAAAAGCAGCCGGAAGGCAAGCCGGGCTCGACAATCTGCACGTCGCGGTCAGGGACCTCAGCCATTTCGATGAGGAAGAGGGCTACGACCTCGTCACTTCCTTCGACGCCGTCCATGACCAGCGGGATCCCGCCAACCTGATCCGGCGCCTGCACCGCGCCTTGCGACCCGGCAGCCTCTATCTGATGCAGGATGTCGCCGGCTCAGCCAGATTGGAGAACAACCGCGACTTCCCCATGGCCGCCTACCTCTACACGGTCTCGACCTTCCACTGCATGCCGGTCTCGCTGGGACAGGGCGGTCAGGGTCTCGGCACCATGTGGGGCTGGGAAACGGCCGAGGCCCTGTTGCAGCAAGCCGGCTTTTCAGAAATCAAGCGACATATCCTGGAGCACGACCCCATGAACGTCTGGTTCGTCTCTGAGAAGGGGTAGCGCTTTAACGCCGCCGGGGCGCCCGCGCGGTCAGTTCTACCAGCACCCGCTCGGTCAGCAGCTGGGCGGGCGCGCCGGTGCGCTTGCAAGCCGCCTCGGTCTCCAGCAGGCGAGAGAGTGCCCAGCCCAGGCGGTCGGAGGGCCAGGTGCGGGCTTGGGCGGCAATGGCGGACTGCTGCTTCCAGAAGACCGGCGGGCGCAGGCGCTTGACGGCCTCTGCCGGAGGAGCGCCAGCAGCGATCGCGCCGGAGAGAAGATGCAGACGCTGCAGATGGCGGGACGCAGCCCGCAGCAGGGTGATGGGCGCCACACCTTCGGCCCAGGCGCGGCCGAGGTCCCTGAGCGCGGCAGCGAGGTCACCGGAGCCAACCGCCAGGACCAGGTCGTCCAGAGTGCGCTCGGCCGAATCGCCGACGACGGCCTCGGCAGCCTCGATGTCAACCTGGCCAGCATCACCGACATAGAGGATCAGCTTGTCCAGCTCCAAGCGGGTCAGACGCCGATCACCGCCGAGGCGCGCCGCCAGATAGTCCAGGGCATCAGGTGCTACCTGCAGCTTGGCCTCGTTCAAGTGTTGTCGGATCAGGGTCTTGAGCCCCTCGCCCTCGTCCCGATAGCAGGCAATAGCGGCGGCGTTCTTGGCTCCCTCGAAGGTCTTACGCAGGCCGCGGGGGCTGAGATCGCCGGCCTCGACGACCACCAGAGCCTCGCCCAGCGGTTCAGCCAGGAACTCTTGAAAGAGCTTGGCCAAGCCATCACCGGCACCACGCAGCTTCACGACTCGACGGCCGCCGCCAAAGGCCATGGCCTGGACCTCGTCGCGCAGGCGGGCCGGGTCGCCCTTCAAGTCATCGGCCGTCAACTCGACCAGGCGAAAAGGATCGTCGGCATCGGGCACCACCGAGGCGCGGAGCTTCTCTGCCCGCTCGCGCACCAGACCGCCGTCGGGGCCATAGACCAGTACGGCAGCCATAGCCTCCGGCGGCTTGGCACAAAAGCCTTCGGCGTCGCGCGGCTGAACCTTCATCGGGCTAGCTGAGTGCGGTCGTCAGACGCGTGGTGATGGAATCGGCGATCAGCGCCAAGGCACGCTCTTCCGCGGTCTCCTCAGAGACCTGACTGGAAAAGCGGTTCTCCAGAATGTTGAAGACGGCCTGCGCCCCTGTGGTGCCCTGCGTCACCACCTCGCCGCCCTGGTTAGTGGTCAGGCGGTAGTTGGCCGTCAAGGTCAGGGTGATACGGGTCGCGGTCTCGTCCTCGCGCAGGCCGCTTTCAGTTTCTCGGCGATTGACTGAGACCTGCAGCAGATAGGCCGGGTCGCTGGGCTGGCCATAAGGATTAATGCGATCGCGCAGCAGGTTATGCAGCTTCTGCCCCAGGCGGTTGGCCAGGGGCTGAATGCGCGTGCTGGAGAGACTCTGCGAGACCTGTGCTTGTTGCTGCGGGGCATGCAGAGGGCGGACGTTACAGGCAGCCACGGCCGCAAGCGGCCCCAAGAGGAGAAGTCGTCGACTAACACGCATTGGCTCACCCTCTCATCCCGGACCCGACCTCGTAAAGGCCAGGTCAGATCACGATGTTGACCACCCGGCCCGGCACCACGATGACGCGGCGCGGCGTCTTGTCGGCCAGGTGGCGCTGCACCGTCTCGTCGGCCAAGGCCAGGCGCTCTGCCGTCTCCTTGTCGGCGTCGGCCGGCACCGCGATGGTCGCCCGCAGTTTGCCGTTCATCTGCACCGCCAGGGTGATCGTCTCTTCCACCAGGAAAGCCGGATCGGCCTCGGGCCAGGTCTGATCGCAAAGCAGGCCATTGCCGCCCAGCGCCTGCCACAGCTCTTCGCCCAGATGCGGCATCATCGGCCCGATCAAGCGAACCAAGGTCTCCGCACCGAAGCGCCGCACCCAGGCGGCCGCCTCGTCCTCGGCCTTTAGGCCGGAGAGCGCATTGACGAACTCATGCACCCGGGCCACCGCGCGGTTGAAGTGAAAGCGCTCCAGATCCTGGGTCACACCCTCGATCGTGCGGTGCAGTTGGCGCAGGACCTGACCGGCGTCACCCTCCTTGGCCGCCTCCGGCATGGGGCTATCGGCTGCAGCCAGGCTCTGTTCCGGCGTCTTCACCAGGCGCCAGAGGCGGTTGGTGAAGCGCCAGGCGCCTTCGATCCCGGCCTCCGACCAGACCAGGTCACGCTCCGGCGGGCTGTCGGAGAGCATGAACCAGCGGGCCGTATCGGCACCGTAGGAGGAGATAATGTGATCCGTGTCGACGACGTTCTTCTTCGACTTCGACATCTTCTCGATGCGGCCGATGGAGACCGGCTGACCGTCCTTGGTCTCGGCCTTGCCGCCGCTCACCACCACCTCGTCCGGCGAGAGCCAGGTCCCCTTGGTATCGCTATAGGTCTCGTGCACCACCATGCCTTGGGTAAAGAGGCTGGCGAAGGGCTCTTCCAAGGCGATCAGGCCGCAGTCCTGCATGGCCCGCATGAAGAAGCGGGAATAGAGCAGGTGCAGGACGGCATGCTCGATGCCGCCGATGTACTGATCGACCGCCAGCCAATAGCGCGCCGCCTCCTGATCCACCGGCGCCTCGGCAAAGGGGCTGCAGAAGCGGGCGAAGTACCAGGAGGAATCGACGAAGGTGTCCATGGTGTCGCAATCGCGCTGAGCTGGCGCACCACACTCCGGACAGTCGACATGCTTCCAGGTCGGATGATGCTCCAGTGCGTTGCCACCGGCGCCCAAGTCGATGTCGTCGGGCAGGGTCACCGGCAACTGCTCTTCCGGGACCGGCACCACGCCGCAGCTGGGGCAATGCACTACCGGGATCGGGCAGCCCCAATAGCGCTGCCGCGAGATGCCCCAGTCGCGCAGGCGATACTGCACCTCGCCCTTGCCTTCGCCCAATTGCTCCAAGCGCTCGATCGCGGCCGCCTTGGCCGCCTCGACCTCAAGGTCGTTCAGGAAGTGCGAGTTGATCACCTCGCCTGGGCCGTCATAGGCCTCAGTCGCGGTCTCGGCCAACTGCTTGACATAGGCGGCCCTGGCCTCGGCGTCCTGGGCAACCGGCGCCACCACCGGGATCACTGGCAGGTCATAGCGACGGGCGAAATCGAGGTCGCGCTGGTCATGCGCCGGACAGCCAAAGATCGCACCGGTGCCGTACTCGACCAGCACGAAGTTAGCGACATAGACCGGCAGCCGCTTCTCCGGCAGGTAGGGGTGCAAGACCTCCAAGCCTGTGTTGAAGCCCAGCTTGGGTGCCTGTTCGATGGCAGCCTCACTGGTCCCCAGACTGGCGCACTCCTCCAGGAAGGTCGCCAGATCCGGGCTGTGCTGAGCCAATGCGGCCGAAAGCGGATGCTGCGGCGAAAGTGCGAGGAAGCTGGCGCCGAAGAGCGTATCGGGCCGGGTGGTGAAGACCTCGATCCACTCTTCCCGATCGGCCAGGCGAAAGCGCACCTTGGCGCCAGTCGAGCGACCGATCCAGTTGCGCTGCATGGTGCGCACCTTGTCGGGCCAGCGATCCAGCCCCTCGATCGCCTGCACCAGTTCGTCGGCATAGCGGGTGATGCGCAGGAACCACTGTTCCAGCTCGCGCCGTTCGACCGGCGCGCCAGAGCGCCAACCGCGCCCGTCGATCACCTGCTCGTTGGCCAACACAGTCTGATCCACCGGATCCCAGTTGACCCAGGACTTGCGCCGATAGGCCAGTCCTTGGCCCAGGAAGGCCAGGAAGAGCTTCTGCTGGTGGGCGTAGTACTCCGGCAGGCAGGTCGCGAACTCTCGGCTCCAGTCCAGCGACAGCCCCATGGACTTCAGCTGCTGGCGCATGGTGGCGATATTCTCCAGGGTCCAGTCGCGCGGATGGACCTTGCGCTCGATCGCGGCATTCTCGGCCGGAAGGCCGAAGGCGTCCCAGCCCATGGGATGCAGCACGTTGAAACCGCGCGCCCGCTTGTAGCGCGCGATCACATCGCCGATGGTGTAGTTGCGCACGTGGCCCATATGGATGCGCCCGGATGGGTAGGGGAACATCTCCAGCACATAGTACTTGGGGCGATCGGGCAGTTCGGCAGCCTTGAAAGAGGCCTCACGGTCCCAGACCGCCTGCCAATGCGCCTCGCGCTCTCGGGTGTTGTAGCGTTCCATTGTCAGCCGTCGCGGTCAGAGGAAGAGGGTCGGATCGATGATCCGCATCGTTCTTGGGGCTGCCTGTTAGGGACCCAAAGGGCAACTGAGGCCCTCTTGCGGCAAAACAGCCGGAAAGTGCCCGGCTACTGCAGCTGAGCGATCCTAAGCTCGCGTGCGCGGGTCAGGATCGCGTCCTCGAGCCGGACCGCGGTCTCGGGATCGACCGGCGCGTCGATCCAGGCGTCGTTCTCTAACCTCTGCTTGAAGATAGAGGCCCGGATGCCGTCCGAGCGAAGGTCCCGCGCCAGGATGTAGACGTTCACCTTGAAGCGCTCATCCGGCGTGTTCTCTGGGCTGTACCAATCGGTGATGATGACGCCACCAAAGGGATCGGCCGATGCCAGCGGCATGAAGGAGACCGTGTCCAGAGAGGCCCGCCAGAGGTAGGAGTTAACCCCCACTCCGGTGGTGCCGCCTAGGCCGGCCGTGCTGGGCGCAGCCTCGCTGCCGAAGCCGAGCGACAGACCATCCGACCCGAAGAGGGAATCGTTGGATGTGTCGTAGTTGTTCTGGCCGCCTCGGCGCACGTTGTCGATCGGATAGACGGTCTGATCATCACCGTAGTAGCCGCCGCAGCCGATCAAGGCCGCAGCAAAACAGACGACAAGAAGGCGTGCTTTCCTCGTGATGGTCTTGGCCAACATCCTAACTTTTCCTCAAGACTGCATGTCCCAACAGGGGCCCTCTCGCGTCGCCAGCCGAGCATGTCCTCAGGCCAGGGCGTTGCTTCCTCGGGTCGAGGTCTTGCCGCACAGAAAGGGCGCGGCACGAGACGCCCACGACGGGCGCACTATAGCGGAAGTCGTCGTGTCGGCAAAGCATCGGCTTTGAGCGATTTAGGCAGACCAGCCAAAGCGCTGGCACAGCTCTGGCGTCATGATCTCCAGCGCCCTGGCCTGCTGGGCCTTCGACAGGACCTGCCGCCACTCGTCGGTCTCGCCGCGGCGCAGATGAATGTCCTCTGCCGCCGCTCCACGGGCTTGATCGAAGGCCTCCGGCGCAATTCTGAAGAAGCCCAGCACCTGTTGCAGATAGCCTTCGGAATCTTGGGTGAAGCCCTCGAAGTCCAGGAAGAGGAGCTCCACCCCAGCCGCTTCGTCATCGGCGACCGTTACCCAGGTCTGCACCCAGTCAATCTGCAGCGTCAGATAGTTCTCAAGACTCCAATCGATGACCGCATCCAAATCCTTGGCCAAGACCGCCGCCGGCGGCACGATCTTGCGCCAGATCGGCGCCAAGAGCCGCATCGACACATCATTGCGTACAAAGTGTGCCCAAGAGATCACGGCCTGCCGAGGATCGCGCAGGTGCACCAGAACCTTCCGGATGCCGGCCTCGCGCAGCATCGCCAGGTTATGTCGGGTCGCCGCCACATGCTCTTTCGAGATGACGCCGCCCTGGGCGAAGTCCCGGGCTCTGGGTCCCAGAATACAGCAGTCCGGAAAGAGGCCGATCGATATATGGCTTTGCGCCAGACCCAAGCCTTCGGCCAGGCGATTCCAGATGCTCTCGCTGGCTGACTTCGGCAGGGTCGTGATCAGCATCGGCGGCAAACCAGAGAGCATGGCCTGATTGCGCCGGCTAAGAAAACTCTGCCGGTCCGAGCGGATCGTGTTCAAAGGCAGATTAAGGCGTCGGCAGATCGTCTCCGCCTCATCATGGGCCTCTCGTGCCAAGAGCAGGTTGGCAAGCGGCGCCCAGGCCGTCGGCGCGTCGGGCAGGCGCTGCAGGATATAGCGTTGAGCCTCGATCGCGCGATTGACATAGGCCTCGCCTTGAATGTCGTCGCCACGCTGATAGCTGGCAGAGGCCAGCAGGGTCAGGGAATCGGAATGCTGGGGAAAGCGCAGCAGGATCTGTTCATAGATCCGAATGGCCTCGTCCAGTTCGCCCTCGCCCTGCAAGTTGCGAGCGCGAACAAAGGCTTGATCGACCTGCTGCCGGCGGGCAGCGTCTTCGGGGCTTACACGCATGGGATCTTCCTTCGTGACGGGGCAAGCGCCTTCCCTTGTCGGGCGCCTGTCTTGCCGCAATGGCTCGGGTAGCCTCAGGCCGAGCGGAGGTCAAGGGATGCGGGAGCTTAAGCAGACTTGCCAAGCGCTCGACGCAGAGGCTAAGCCTGCCGCTTTCCACGATTCGCAAGACGGTGACGCAATGCCCGGCATCATTTGGCTGGCATCCTATCCCAAGTCCGGCAACACCTGGCTTAGGGCTTTCCTCGCCAACTACCTCTCGAACGCGAGCGAGGCGGTGGCGATCAACGATCTGCCCAAGCACATTCTGGGTGACAATCTGCGCCAGCACTATCTGCAGTTCAGCGGCCTGAAGGATGGGGCGCTGGACGCCGCCAAGATCGCGGAGCTGCGGCCGCGCGTCCATCAGTGGATGGCGCTGAGCCATGGCCACGATATCTTCGTCAAGACCCACAACGCCGTGGCCCTGGCCGATGGCGTGCCGCTGATCACCCCGACGGCCACGGCCGGCGCCTTCTATGTGCTGCGCAATCCTTTTGATGTCGCAGTATCCTTCGCCAACCACTATCAGATCGACCTCTCCCGTGCCGTCGAGAGCCTCTGTCAGGACGATTATCGCCTGCCCGAACAGGGCGGCATCTTGGATCAGTATCTGGGCGACTGGGGACAGCATGTGACCAGTTGGACCACCGCACCCGGGATGACGCGCCTGATTCTGCGCTACGAGGACCTGCAGGCCAAGCCCCTGAAGGTGTTCGGTGAGGTGGTGCGTTTCCTGGGGCTTCAGAAGGACATGAATCGCCTGAAGCGCGCGGTTCGTTTCGCCTCCTTCAAAGAGTTGAAGAAGCAAGAGGAGGAGAAGCGCTTCATCGAAGCGCGTCCCGACGGCGCCGCCCCCTTCTTCCGCGCCGGCACCAGCGGATCTTGGCGCCAGTTGATGAGCGAGAGCGATCGTGATCGTTTGATCGAGCGCTTTGAACCCTTGCTGCGTGAGCACGGCTATCTCACCGGGGAGAGGCGTATAACGGTCTGAAAAGGCCTAATTTCTCGCTGCACAGGTGCAAATTAGTGTCTCTAGAGCCACAGCTATTCACACAGTGGGCTTGGAGAAAATTTGATAATAGGAATCACTTGCATTCTTAGAATCTGAGCGACAGAGTGCCGATCAGAAGAGCGCTTCAGTTCACACTCAAGCCGCGACCAGCCAAAAGCCAGATCTTCGAAAAATCCGAAAGCTTCAAAGGACCAGGGCCACGCAGGCCTTGTCTGTCGACAGGCATTCCTATGCGTGCGCCCGATCGGGAGAATAGCGATGACGAGCCTATCCAACGTCGGCGAAAAGCACTTCAGAAAGGGGCTTTACGCCACCACCGCGCTCTGTGCGCTTGCAACCTTGGGCGCTGAAACCGCCGCGGCCGACGGCATCAAGCTGGGCATCTCCGGCTTTATGAATACGCTCTTCAGCGCGGGCGGCATCAATGCCACGGCCGGACGCGATCCGGTCGACGGCGGTGCCCCGGATCCAAAGCCGGACTACAACCCGACCGGCCTCTGGGCTGACGGCGAGATCTGGTTCACCGGCAGTTACAAGCATGACAACGGTATGCGCTTCGGCGCCCGGGTGGAGATGGAGGTCTTCGCCTCCTCGACCAGCGAAGACACCATCAGCCAGCATTTTATCTTCGTGCAAAGTGACTATGGACGGGTCGAGGCGGGATCGCGCTATTCGGCGGCCTATCAGATGCATTACGCGGCACCGGTCGTGGGCCTGCCGCTCAACTCCGGCTGGGTGACGGTCTTCATTCCGGCCAACCCCGACAGCACCGTCGCCTTCGTCACGCCTTCTGTCTCCACCTTCATCGATTATGGCGACAAGGAAAACCAGCTCACCTACTACACCCCGAGAATCGAAGGCTTCCAACTGGGCCTCAGCTACGCGCCTTCGATCAGCTTCACCGGCGACGGCAAAAACTTCCCGGTGGAGGCCGATCGCAACACGGAATACAGCAACGGCCTCTCGGTCGGCCTGAACTATGTGGAGGAGTTCGATGGGGTCGGCGTCGCGCTTGCCGGTGGCTATCGCCGTTCCCAGGCACCCGACAGCGTGACCGCCGCCGGCGGCGACGACTATCAAGGTGTCTCGCTTGGCGCCAACTTGAGCTATGCCGGTGTGACCGTGGGCGGCTCCTACGCCAATGCCATCGACGGTCAAGCGACGGTCGAAGATGGCGTCCTGGTCAACACCACAGAAGGCCAGGCCTGGGACGTCGGCATAGCCTATGGCGAAGGGCCCTGGGTCATCGGTGCCGCCTACCTGCAGACCGAGGTCGAGGGCGCGCCAGGTGGAACCGCAGGTTTCGTTGGCAGCGGCAACGAAGACAAGCTCTATGCCGCCACCGCCGGCATCGACTATCAACTGGGCCCTGGGATCAATGCCATCGGCGGTGTGATGTACGGCCGCTGGAGTGCAGAAAGTGGTGCCGTCAACACAGGCGTGATCGGCGCCGCAGGTCTCACCCTCTCTTTCTAACCCTGCAACTCCCTTATTTTGATCGTTCTCAGCGGTACGGCTACCCAGCCTATGCAGGGGCGCTTGGGCCTACCGCTGGGACCTACGTCATCTCCCTATAGAGCGACGGCGCCTTCCACCGCGCAGCCTTTCTGGCTAGTCTCCGACAAGGTCACCGCAACACGCGATGCGGAGACCTGGGCAATAACCCACTGTGGCGGGAGTGCAACAGACAGCGATCCTTGTCACAGATGTGGCCGTTCAAAGGCATCGCGAGCGTTGACCCAAACGGGGGTAAGAGGCTTAACTCCAATAGCTATCCCGCGGAACTCCGACGGGGGGCAACGTGAACTGGCCTGGATCCAAAGAGTAGCCCTGAGACGGCTGGTTCGATCGGTGAAGGGCTCTAGAGCTCTAGAACGGAAACTGGGTCACTTAAGGATAGAGAGGGAGAGGCTATGAAGAAGGTCCTCTACGGTACCACGGCCCTCTGCGCGGCGGGCATGCTCGGCGCGACGGGCGCCGCGGCCGACGGCATCGAGCTGGGTCTCGGTGGTTACATGAACACCATGTTCAGCGCTGGCGGCATCAACGCCACCGGTGGACGTGATTATGTCCGGGGCAGCGACGGCACATTGAGTGCGCCGGGCAGCGGTGCGCCGGACTACAATCCGACCGGCCTCTGGGCGGACGGTGAGATTTGGTTCCTGGGCAGCTACAAGCATGACAACGGCATCCGCTTCGGCGCCCGTGTCGAGCTTGAAGTCTTCGCCTCCAGCACCAGCTCTGACACCATTGACGAGCACTACATCTTCGTTGAGGGTGATTTCGGTCGTGTCGTGGCCGGCTCCGAGAACTCGGCAGCCTACATCATGCACTATGCGGCTCCGGTCTCTGGCCTGCCGATCAACTCTGGCTGGGTGACTGTGTTCATTCCGCCTAACGCTGACAGCTCGGTTGGCTTCCGCACGCCGTCTGTGTCGACCTACCTCGACTACGGCAACGACGAAAACCAGATCACCTACTACACCCCGCGCTTCTCGGGCTTCCAGCTCGGTCTCTCATATGCGCCGGCTGTGGTGGGCACTGGCGAAGGCAAGAACTTCCCGGTCGAAGCTGACAACGACACCGAGTACAACAACGGCTTCGCCGTTGGCGCCAACTTCGTCGATGACTTCGACGGCATCGGCGTCGCGATCTCGGTCGGTTACACCCGCGCACAAGCTCCCGATAGCTTGACCTCTGCTGGTCTCGGAATCGACGACTATCAGGGTTTCAACGTCGGCGCTAACTTCTCTTATGCCGGTGTGACGATCGGTGGTGCTTACGCCAATGCCTTTGATGGTCAAGCATCAACCGACACCGACACCTCTGGTACGCCTTACGCGATCAGCTCAGAGGGCCAGTCCTTCGACGTTGGTATCGCTTACTCGGCCGGTCCTTGGACCGTGGGTGCTGAGTACTTCTATGGTGAAGTCGACGGCGTGGTAGCGAACAGCAGCAATACGTCTGCAGGTTCGGGTGTTGTCGGTGCACGCAACGACGACAAGCTCTACGCCGCCACTGGTGGTTTGACTTACGCACTCGGCCCGGGAATCACCGCACGCGGTGGTGTCATGTACGGCCGTTGGAGTGCTGAGAGTGGTGCGGTCAACACCGGCGTCATCGGCGCCGCGGGTCTGTCCTTCCGCTTCTAAGAAGACACAACGGCGCTTCGGCGCCAGCCTGTCGAGGGGCGCGGGTCTTTCCCGCGCCCCTTTTCTTTGCGTAATCTCTGCCGGTCGCACCTCCTCAATCACCTCACGAGATCGCCAAGGCCATGCCGGATCAGAACCACCGCGTCGCAGATGGCCTCGCAGGAGTCCGCAGAAGCATCATTGACGCTTGTCGCAGGGCAGAGCGCGATCCCTCTGAGATCACATTGGTTGCGGTCAGCAAGACCCACGGCAGTGACGCTGTCCTGGCAGCACTCGAGGCCGGTCAGCTCGTCTTTGGCGAAAACCGCGTGCAGGAAGCGCAGGCCAAGTTTTCGGATCTGCGCCAGACCCATCCCCAGCTCAACCTTCACCTGATCGGCCCGCTACAGACAAACAAGTCAGAGGATGCAGTCGCTCTCTTCGGCGTCATTGAAAGCCTGGACAGGCCAAAGTTGGCGCGCAGCCTGGCCAAAGCGATGGACAAGCTGGGTCGTCGCCCGAGCTGCCTTCTTCAAGTCAACACCGGCGAGGAGCCGCAGAAGGCCGGATGCCTGCCAAGCGATCTGGAAGCCCTCTATCGATTGGCTAAAGAGGAGCTTGGCCTCGACGTGCAGGGCCTGATGTGCATCCCCCCGGTCGACGAGCCGCCGGCCCCGCATTTCCAGTTTCTCCGCCAGCGCGCCCGCGATCTCGATCTGCCGCTGCTCTCGATGGGCATGAGCGCGGACTACGAAACCGCCATCCTCTTGGGCGCCACCCACATACGTGTCGGTACCGCCATTTTCGGCAAGCGTCAGCCGCTGACCTAAGCCTCAAGAGCCCTCATTCGCACCCAGACCTTTCCACTTTGGTGGCGACACCACACGCGTAAAATCGCTTTGCATGAGGTTGAAAGAAATCGAGATCCGCTCGCTTTGACTGCGATTAGGCGGCACGCCGTGCTCCAACCAAGCCGGAAAACAGATCAAGCGCCCGGCCTTGACGTCGATATTGCTCTGTAGAGCGTTCGCCACATTGCCCTCCGTCCGCTTCGGCGAGATCACCCGCGCCTGGGGCCGGGGGTCATAGAAGGAGATCTGATCAGCGCCTGTGTCAGCCTTAACGTAGTAGACGCCCGAGATCAGGTTGTTGGGATGGGTGTGGATCGAGTGCGGCACGCCGGGAGGATTGATGTTGGCCCAGCAGCCCGTGATCTCGAAAGCGGTGTGGGCCAGTTTCAGATAGTTGACCACGCCCTGTCCGGCCGCCTCGATCAAGCGAACCAGAGACTGAAACTCCAGACGCAGATGCAGATCCTGACTGGTTTGCCAGTTGCGACCCGGCGAGAGCGGAGGATTGGGACCCAGCAGGGCCGCAATCGCCGCCGACAGCTCACCATTAAGTCGCGCCGCTTCCGCTGCCGGCAAGTCATGCATCCAGCAGATGGTCGGGAAGAGGGTCATGGCTTGCGTTGTTTCGAACATCTGATTCCTTCTCTCTCTTCTCCGCCGCGCCCGCCCTTAGCCTAGGACTCGCAACCACCACTTTTGATCGAGCAATGCCAGCAAGGACAGGAGATCGTCTTTCCGTAAAGCCACGCAGCCTTCCGTCGGAGTCAGGCCCTGCCGCGCCACGTGCAGAAAAATGGCGCTACCTGCGCCAGCCCGGGGCGGAGCATCGTTATAGCCCAAGGGAACGATCAGATCGTAGAGCGCATCCTGACGCCATAGCCGCTCTGCACTGCCGCACCACGGCAAGGCGATCTCTCGATTATAGGCCGAATCCACAGCCGCGTCGCACCAGCCAAGGTCCGGGCGCAAAGGCCACAGAGGCAGGCCACAGCTGGGTACCAGTCCCTTGTCCGGTCGAAAATAGAGACCGCGAAGAGGAAAGCATCCGAGCGGTGTCGCACCATCGCCTTCTCGTTTCCTCGCGGTGACGCCGCCGCGCCCGATGGCGCAAGGCCATGCCTGGCCGGCCGCATGCAGCCTCCATCGCTGCCCTTCCGGCTGGACCACAATTTCCTTGCCGTGAGCCGGAGTCAAAGCCTGACCTTAGAAGAGATGTCCGAAGCGCCGCGCCTTGGTGCGCAGGTACGGGCGGTTGTGTTCATTGTCCGGAAAGGACAGTGGGACACGCTCTGTCACCTCGATCCCACAGTGCTCCAGCCCTGCCACTTTCTCCGGATTGTTGGTCAAGAGGCGGACCTGGCGCAGCCCCAAGAGCCGCAGCATCTCTGCTGCCGGCAGATAGATCCGCTCGTCTGCGTCAAAGCCCAATTGCTCGTTGGCATCCAAGGTGTCGGCGCCGCGATCCTGCAGGCGATAGGCGCGCAGCTTGTTCACCAGACCGATGCCACGTCCCTCCTGAGCCAAGTAAAGCAACACCCCGGCTCCATCGGCTGCGATGGTCTCGACCGCGCCGCGCAGCTGCTCGCCGCAGTCACAGCGCAGACTGCCCAAGAGATCACCGGTAAAGCACTCGGAATGAAGCCGCACCAACACCGGCTGGCTGGGATCAATCTCCCCGATCACGATTGCCAGATGCTCCAAGCCACCATCACCGGGCCGGAAGGCGTGGATGCGTGTGTTCTCCGCACCAGCCAGAGGAACACGGGCTGAGGTTACCTCACTCAAGCGGCGGGTGCCGGCATGGCGGTAGTCCGCGACCTGACTGACGGCGACCGAGAGCAGGTCTTCCGCTTCGGCCAATCGCCGCCGCTCCGGCGCCAGGGGCACGAAGAGGGCGGCCGGCAAGAGGCGCGCAAGCTTGGCAAGATCGATTGCGGCCGCCTGCAGTCCGGGATCGGAGGTCACCAGGGCGGTGGCCGGTTTACCCGCAGTCTCTCTTGCCGTCGGATCGGCAAGCGCGACCAGGGCCTCTCCTTCGATCCCCTCGATATCCAAGGCCACGGCCTGCTCGTCATCGCTCTCCAGGCCCAGCGCATGGGCACGCCGCGGGGTTACCAGCATGACCGGACGGCGCCCGGCCAGGCGGGACAGAACGGCAATCCCCAGGGCCTCACCCATTTCGACCGCCTGCACCAAGGCTGCATCGTCGCCCTGGTGGAGAAGGACAGGCGCACCGCGCCGAAGTTCCGCCAGCACGCGCGCAACGCCTTGCAACAAGGCATCGTCGGCTAGGGCATTGACTGGCAGGCTATCGCTCATCTCTATCGATCCGGGTGGGTTGCCCCAGGTGGGTTCAAACGCTTGGCCGCTGCGGGTGCGAGGTCAATCCGCAGAGACCCTACTCTACTTCCTTGAACGCGGGACGGTCACAGCCTTCATGGCTGGTCTGCGCGCCTCCGACGCAGGACAGCGAAGGGGCGACAAAGCACCCGCTCGAGGCTGTTTACCACGCGACCGCGGAAATGGCAGGTTTGGTGAAAAGCGTCAAGGAAGGGCGCACTCACCTGGCCTGGGAAGGCACCCTGGGCACGCCGACATGCTGAGGAGAGGGAACGATATGCCAGACGTGCTTTGGCAGGGACTGACGCAGGACGGCCTGGACCAACAGCTGAACCTGCGCGCGCGCTGGCCCTCGCATCAAGAGATCTTGGACAACTGTGCCCAAGAGAGTGCGAGAACGCGAGAGGCGATCGCCAATAAGGAGGTCCTGCGCTATGGGCCGCACCCGCTGCAGACCCTGGATCTCTTCCAGCCTGAGGCAGGTGCAGACCCCGTGCCGCTCTTGATCTTCATCCACGGCGGCTATTGGCAGGGCCTGGACAAGAGCGACTTCAGCCACCTGGCGCCGCCCTTCCTGGCGGCCGGGATCGCCTTCGCCTCGATCAACTACCGACTGGCACCTCAAGTTTCGCTCGCGGAAATCTGTACTGACGTGACCGACGCCATCGACCATCTGCAAAGCCGGGTTGGCGCGCTGGGTTGCCTGGATCATGACTTCGTGCTCGCCGGCCACTCGGCGGGGGGGCATCTGGTCATGCAAGAGATGGTGCGCGAACGCCGGGCTGTGGCACGTGGCGAGATGGACCGACCCAGAACGGCGGCCCTCTTGTCCTTATCGGGACTCTTCGACTTGGAACCGCTTAGGCATTCCTATCAGCAGATGGTGCTCTCTATCGATGAGCGACAGGTGGGAGAGTTAAGCCCTCTGCGCAACGCGCCGGCTTCTGCGCCGCCGGTTCTTGTTGCGGTCGGGGATCAAGAAACAGCAGAATTCGTAAGACAACAAAATGCGCTCGTGACGCTCTGGCAGGCTTTGGATTTACCCATAGAGGGGCTAAAGATCAGCGGTCGGGACCACTTCTCTGTGGTGGACGTTCTGACGAACGCGCACCATGTGGTAACCCGCTGGCTAATCGAAGCCTGCTTGGCGAACAGCAGGAGGTAAGAGTGAGCAGTCTCGTCGGAAAACGGATCCTTCTGGTCGATGACGACCAGGCGCTAAGGCAGGCCTTGGCTGAACAGTTGCATCTGCACGAAGAGTTCGTGACGCAAGAGGCCGACTGTGGCCAGGCCGCCTTGGACAAGACCAAGGACGAGATCTTTGACGCCATCGTGCTGGATGTCGGCCTGCCGGACATCGACGGGCGCGAGGTCTGTCGCCTGCTGCGTCGCGCTGGGGTCAAGTGCCCGATCATCATGCTGACGGCCTCTGCCACCGATGCCGACCAGATCTTAGGCCTCGATGCCGGCGCCAACGACTATGTCGCCAAGCCCTTCCGCCTGGGCGTGCTGCTGGCCCGCCTGCGCGCGCAGTTGCGCCAGCACGAGCAGAGCGAGGATGCGACCTTCACCATCGGTCCCTACAGTTTCCGGCCAGCCGCCAAGCTGATGCTGCACGACGAGAAGCAGCAGAAGGTGCGCCTGACCGAGAAGGAGACGGCGATCCTGAAGTATCTCTACCGCGCCGGAGACCGGCCGGTCGGGCGGGACACCCTGCTGGGCGAGGTTTGGGGCTACAACGCCGGGGTCACCACCCACACGCTTGAGACCCACATCTATCGCCTGCGCCAGAAGATCGAGGCCGATCCGACGCGCCCGGCCTTGCTGCTGACCGAACCCGGCGGCTATCGCCTGGCACCCTAGGCGGTAGCGGTTCTACGGCGCGCCAAGCGCCGAGCCAGCCAGAGACAGAGCAGCATCGCCCCCAACGACAAGAGGGCGAAGACCGGAGAGGCCAGCTGCCAGCCGCCCTCCGGTCCGATCAGCAGAGCCAGTAACAGAGGACCGGCGAAGACACCCAGGTTGCGCATCGTCATGATGATCCCGAAGGCGGCCAGGGTGGCGCCGCCCGGACCGACGATGGTGTTGGGCATGGCGAAGAGGCCGGCGGGTATCAGGCCCGCCCCGGTGCCATAGGCAATCAGCAGGATGACGCCCCAAAGGTCTTCGCCAACGTTTGGCAAGAACCACCAGCAAACCGCCTCCAGCGCGAAACCGACAATCAGCAATCCTGCCGGTGTCGCCCCGCGGCGCAGCAGAGATGCCGAGGCCACGTTGAAGATGGCGACCAGCAAGACCGGAATCAGATAGGCATAGACCGCCTCTGCTGCGCTTAGCTTCAAGGCAGAGACGATGTAGTCCGGGAACCAGGTCATGAAGCCGATGTACTGGCCGGAGAAGAGCAGGAAGGCAGCACCGGCGACCCAGAGCAGCAGGCGTTCCTCGCCATCGAGGCCGCCAGCCTTCTTGTCCGAGCGCGCGTTACCGGCACCCAGATAGACGCCGCGTCCGCGCTGCATGCCCAAGAGCCAGATCGCCATGATCAGGGTCGCGGCAATGCCGATCCACCAGATCGGACGCCAGAGGCCCGCATCCTGGGTCGGTAAGGCCATCAGCGCCGCTGTCATCTGACCGACAGGGATCCAGGCCGCACTCAGCGCCACCACCAAAGGCAGATGTTGGCGCGCAGCATTGGCGCCGGCACTGGCAGGACCGATCAGCGCCAGGATGGCAAAGCCCAGCCCCTCCAAGGCCCGGCCGGCCAGAACCACCCAGGCTGACTGCGGCACGGCCAGGGCCAACAAGGTTCCCAGAAGGAAGAGCAGGAGCGCCAACCAGAGGGCCGGGACGACGCGCCCCCCGCCGATCCAGCGGGACAGGGGCAAGGTCGCGACCAGGCCGACCAGCGCATAGACGCTCATGAAGCCACCGGCCAGCACCCGATCGTAGCCATAGTCCTCCAGCATGATCGGCAGGACAGGGGGCAACTTGAACTGTTGGAAGGCGGCAAAGCTGGCCAGTAACAAGCCGAAAGCAACCCCGCCCCAGCGGGTTTTCTCTCCGCTTGTGCCTGTCATCACGGCTATCCTTCCTCAAATGGACCGTCACTGGTGAAGCCTTTGCACTTTCGCGGGCCAATCGCCATGTCCTAGAGTGCAAAAGATCGGTGAAACGGCAAAAGATTGGGTTGGGGGGCTGGAATAAGATCCCGATGACGGCGGAACAAACGCAAGAGCAGTTCCTCGTCCGCTTCTGGGGCGTGCGTGGATCCATCGCCTGCCCAGGTCCGGACTACGTCCGCTACGGCGGCAATACCTCCTGTATTGAGGTGCGTTTAGGCAAGCGCGTCTTGATTTTCGATGCCGGCACGGGACTGAGGCCGCTGGGCAAAGCGCTGATCGACGAGTTTCCTTTGGACGCCGATATCTTCCTGACGCACACCCATGTCGATCACATTCACGGCATCCCCTTCTTCCTGCCCTTCTTCGCACCGCAGAATCGCTTTCGGGTTTGGGCCGGAAACCTGGCACCGCGTCTGACCCTGAAACATGTGCTCTGCAAATACATGGCAGAGCCCTTGTTCCCTGTGCCGCCCGACATTTTTGCCGCCGACATGGAGTACAAGGATTTCGAGGTCGGCGAGACCCTTGAACCCTGTCCGGGGGCCAGTCTGAAGACGACGCCTTTGAACCATCCCCAAGGGGCAACGGCCTATCGGCTGGATCATGGCGGGCGCAGCTTCTGCTATGTGACCGATACCGAGCATGTCGAGGGCGCCCTGGATCAGGGCATCCTGCGACTGGTCGAGGGGGCCGACATCATGGTCTACGACGCCAGCTATACCGACAACGAGTATCCGAAGTTCCGCGGCTGGGGGCATTCGACCTGGGAAGAGGGCACCCGACTGGCCGATGCGGCCGGGGTCAAGCGTCTGATCATCTTTCATCACGACCCCAGCCACAACGACGAGGTTATGGACGAGATCGCTGCCGGTGCCGAGGCCGCGCGCCCGGGCACTCTGGTTGCTCACGAAGGGCTCACCCTGGAACTCTAGCGGGATAAGGCTTCACGGCCTTCTGACCCCCTGCGACCGCTTGAAAGAGCGACACTGGCCGATCCATCCGGCATTTGCGGCGATAAGCGGAGACACCTCAGCCCATGTGGCAATGGTTGCGTGATTTCTTCATCGGGCCTTCGGAGAGTGATCTGCCGGAGCGTCTGCGTGAGGCGATCCGCAATCAACAGGACCACAGTGAACGCATCACCGGCTGGATCCAGCTTTCCGTCGTCCTGCTCTGGGCCTCGCTCTGGGCGATCTCGCCAAAGATGGCGAGCGGCATCGATGCCCTGCCGGTGCCGGCAGCACTGCTGATCTATTTCATCCTGACCGTCATCCGCATCATCTGGTCCTACCGCACGCGCCTGCCGGACTGGTCGCTGGCGGTCTCCGTCGTCTTCGACATGGTGCTCTTGATGACGGTGATCTGGTCCTTCCACCTGACCTATGGCCAGCCGCCCTCTTTCTTCCTGAAGGCGCCGACCCTGCTCTACGTCTTCATCTTCATCGGCCTGCGCTGTCTGCGCTTCGATTCGCGTTTCGTGCTGCTGTCCGGGGGCATGGCGGCGGCCGGATGGGCGGCCATGGTGACCTACGTCGTGATCCTGGAAGCCGAGAGCATGCCGGTGACCCGGGACTACATCGTCTACATGACCTCCAACTCGCTGCTCTTCGGGGCCGAGTTCGACAAGATCATCACCATCATCATCTTCACCCTAGTGCTGGCGGTTGCCCTGGCACGTGCCAAAGCCTTGCTGCTGCGCTCGGTCAGCGAAGAGCAGAAGGCACGTGACCTCTCCCGCTTCTTCGACGCGGGCGTGGCTGAGCGCATCAAGAGTGCCGAACGCGAGATCGACAGCGGTCAGGGCGAGCTGCGCGATGCCACCATCCTCTCGCTCGACCTTCGGGGCTTCACCCCACTGGCGGCGCGCCAGAAGCCGGAGGAGACGATCCAACTGCTTTCAGACTACCAGTCCTTGATGGTGCCGCTGATCCGCGCGCATGGCGGTGCCGTCGACAAGTTCCTGGGCGACGGCATTCTGGCCAGTTTCGGCGTGGTGGAAGAACGCGATGACTACGCCGCCGACGCCATGCGGGCGCTCCACGCCACCATGGAAGCGGCCCAAGCCTGGGAGGAAGAACGACGCCAGCAAGGCCTGGCCGCGCCGAAGGTCAATGCCGCACTGACCAGCGGTCGGGTGCTCTTTGCCGTGATCGGAGAGCGCGCGCGCCTGGAATACACCGTGATCGGAGAGGCGGTAAACCTGGCGGCCAAGGTCGAGAAACACAACAAGGCCCTGGGAACCCGTGCGTTGGCCGACGCCCGCACCTGCGCGCTCGCCGCCGAGCAGGGCTACCCACCATCAGGTGCTTGGCGCAGCCTGCCGCAGATGACCCTGCCGGAGGTCGGCGATGTCGTGGACCTGGTGGTCCTAGCAGACTAGGAAGGGCTAGGCTCCCGCTTTGTGCGCCAGTGCGTCAGGCGGCACCGTCGGCATGGTGCCCTCGTGTCCCGGCGGCTGCCAGAAGAAGCGCAGTGTCGAGGTGTTCTTGCGCTCGAAGTAGCGGATCGTCACCGGATACCAGCCGGGCGTCTTCACATCGAAGAAACCCATGTCCGAGAAGCGATCGGAGTGAACGTCGGGATCTTCAAGGATCTGGCGCCCGTCAATCTCCAAACGGACACCGTCGTTGGAGGCGAAGACGAAACCATACTGACCGGTCTGATCAAGATGGACGTAGCCGGTGATCACCGCCATGACGCCATCCGAGAAGCGGCTGGTCAGCACCTTCTTCTTGCCGACCTTGGAGTTCACCTCCAGAAGCGGCGGCCCCGGCCGGCACTTCACCTGACGCTCCCACTCGGCCATCTCGTCGATGTGCCGGATCATGCCGTTGATGTAGCAGACAGCCAGACCCGGCTCGAGACCGTCGCTCGAACTCAGCACCTCGGCATTGGCCGACGTGGCGAGTGTGGAGAGCAGCAGCCCCCCGCCGGTAAGGGCTGCAACCGCCCAATGGACAGGCTTCTTCACAAGGCACCTCCGCTTACATTTTCAGCAGTTTGTCAGATTCTAAGGTAGGATTGATGCTCTGGGTTCCAAGACCTGATGATCAGTGACCCTGTTTTAGGCCAGGTTGATGAGCGGGCTCAAGGATCAGCAAGGCGACCCCCGATCACAGCCGCGATAGTCTGGGAGACAGGGGATTGCATCGCTCGGCCGAGGACATCCTTCAGTCCTGCTCTGCTTCTCGCGCGCCTGCGTCCTTCTTGCCCTCCCTTAGAACATCGCTGAAGGAGGCTGCGAGGATGCCCGTCGGCACGGCGATCAAGCCTATTCCCGTAAGCGCCGTTATCGCGGCCAGAAGGCGGCCCAACCCGGTCACGGGGTAGACATCGCCATAGCCCACGGTGGTGAGGGTCGCCACCGACCACCACATGGCCCGCGGGATGCTGCCGAAGGCCTCCGGTTGGATGGCGCCCTCCGCCAGATAGAGCAGGGTCGAGGAGATCATGAGCAGCAATACGGCGATACAGCCGCTTAGGAAAAGCTCATAGCGCCGGCGGCGCAGAGCTTGCCCCATCACCTTGATGGAGCGCGAAAAGCGCCCGAGCCTGGCCAGACGCAAGATCCGAATGAAGCGAAAGAGCCGCAAGAGGAAGGGACTGGTCCCGCCGAGAGTCAGCAGCAAGGGCGCCAGCGCAAGCAGGTCCATGATGGCGACCGGCGTCAAGGCATAGCGCAGGCGCCCGCGCCAGCCGTCGGCGTAGCGTGGATCCTCAACGCAAACCCAGAGACGGATTAGGTACTCGACCAGAAAAAAGAGCGTGAACCCGGCCTCGATCGCGAGAAAGATGAGGTGCCGTCCCTCTGCGATCAACGGCTCCGTTTCCATCATCGCAACCAGAACCGAGACGATGATAGCCGCAGAGATCACCAGGTTGGCGCGCGAAAGCCCCTTGCCTCTATGCGATTCCGGATCGAGCGCGCAAAAGACTCGGCGGCGGCGCGTGTCCTGGTTGTTCGCGGCCTCTGTCATGACCTGACCTCAGGGACGACGAGAGCTGAACGCCGAGTCTCCCGACAGCACGTCTGAGCCTAGCGATAGGGGTCGGCAGCGTCGCGCAGGCCGTCACCCAGGAAGTTGAAGGTCAGCACCACAAAAACCACGGGCAAGGCCGGTAGCAGCAGCCAGGGGTAGAGCACCACCACGTTGATGTTCTGTGCCTCGGTCAAGAGTACGCCCCAGGAGGTGATCGGCGGACGCAGCCCCAGGCCCAGGAAGGAGAGCGCCGTCTCTGCCAGGATCATTGAGGGGATCGAGAGGGTCAGAGAGGCGATCAGGTGGCTGGAGAAGCTGGGCAGCAGATGCCGAAAGATGATGCGCTTCGGCGAAGCACCCATCAATTGGGCTGCTTGCGTAAAGTCTTCCTCGCGCAGAGATAGCAGCTTTGAGCGCACCGCGCGTGCCAAGCCCGGCCAATCCAGCAGCGCCAGGATGATGGTGATGCCGAAAAAGACCCAGAGCGGCGACCAGGTGACCGGCAGGATTGCCGAGAGCGCCAACCAGAGTGGGATCTCCGGAAAGGAGCGCACGACCTCGATCAGGCGCTGGACGGCGCTATCGATCAGGCCGCCATAATAGCCGGCAAGACCGCCGATGGTGATGCCCAAGAGGAAGGAGAAGGAGATTCCGATCAGACCGATTGAAAGCGAGATGCGGGCGCCGTAGATGATGCGGGAGAGTACATCGCGGCCAAGGCGATCCGTCCCCATCAGAAAGAGCGTGCCGTCCGCGGCGGGGCAGAAGAGGTGGAAATCCGCGTCGAACAGACCCCAGAAGCTGTAGCTGTCACCGCTGCAGAGGAAGCGGATCGGATAGATCTTGTCGCTGCTCTCAGTGTACTCGCGCTTCAGGGTCTCCATGTTCAGGGTGTAGTCGTAGCCGTAAACAAAAGGCCCGACGAACGACCCGTCATGGAAGAGATTGATCGACTGCGGCGGCGCATAGATGTGCGCCGTGTCGCGGGTCTCTAGGGAATAGGGCGCGATGACCTCGACGAAGAGGGTCATGAGGTAGAGGGCTGCTAGGAAATAGAGCGACCAGAGCGCCAAGCGGTGCTTCTTGAAGCGCCACCACATGAGCTTCCAGGCCGGTGCCTGGAAATAGCGCTCCTGCTCGGCGGTCATGACCTCGCGGGAATAGGGATCGAAGGGCGCTTCGCTGACGAAGTGCTCCAGGCGATCGGCCAGATCGTCGCGACGCCCCTTCATTTCTGGCTCCCCCCCTCCAGACGGATTCGGGGATCGAGCGCCGCCAAGGCAAGGTCGGAAAGCATCATGCCGACGATGGTCAACATCGAGAGGAACATGAGGAAGGAGCCTGCCAGGTACATGTCCTGCACCTTCAAGGCTTGGATCAGCATCGGCCCTGTGGTCGGCAGGTTCATCACGATGGAGACCACGGCCGCGGAGGAGACCAGCGAGGGCAGATAGTTTCCGATGTCGGCGACAAAGGGGATCAGCGAGACCCTGAGCGGATACTTGAGCAAGAGCTTGCTCGAAGAGAGCCCCTTGGCACGTCCGGTGGTCACATACTGCTTGTTGAGCTCGTCCAGCAGGTTGGCGCGCAGGCGCCGGATCATGCCGGCGGTCCCGCTGGTGCCGATGACGATCACCGGAACGATCAGGTGGGCGAGGACCGACAGCAGCTTATCCATGCTCAAGTCCTGGTCCAGGTACTTGTCGTCCATCAAGCCGCCGATCTGCACGTCGAACCAGACGTTCATGAAGTACATCAGGATCAGCGCCAGCAGGAAGTTCGGCGTCGCCAGGCCGATGAAGCCCAGGGTCGTGAAGGCATAGTCGCCCATGGAATACTGCCTGACCGCCGAATAGATGCCGATCGGGAAGGCCACGATCCAGGTGAAGATGATGGTGGCGAAGGAAACAAGGAAGGTGAGCCAAAGGCGGTCGCCCACCACCTCGTTGACCGGCAACTGGTACTCGAAGGAGAAGCCGAAATCGCCGACCAGAAGATTGCCGATCCAATCGATGTACTGGGCGAAGAAGGGCTTATCCAGCCCGTACTCTTCGCGCAGGAAGGCGATGCGGCCCTCGTCGACCGCCTCGCCGCGGCTCTGCAGCTCGGTGATGTAGGTGTCGAGATAGTTCCCCGGCGGCGCCTGGATGATGGCAAAGATGATGAAGGAGGTGACCAGCAGGGTCGGCACCATCATCAGCAGGCGGCGGGCGAGATAGCTCAGCATGCTGCGCTGGCCTCCAAGGTGCTGGGCACTGCGCTGGCGCGCACCCAATGTTCCGGCTGCGCCTCAATCAAGCGGGGTCGTTCTCCCTCGGTGATGGTGAAGGGTGCCGGCCAGGCCGAGGGGTCAGAGGCACGACCGGCCATCAGGGCGGTCAGATCCAGTTGATCCTCCAGCCTGGGTTCCGGCACCGCCGTCAGCAGCGCCTTGGTGTAGGGATGCAAGGGATTGCGCATCAGGCTGTCACAGGGTGCCATCTCGACGATGCGACCGCGGCACATCACCATGATCCTGTCGGCGATGTAGTTCACCACCGCCAGATTGTGGCTGATGAAGAGGTAGGTCAGGCCCAGCTCTCTTTGCAGATCCTTCAAGAGGTTCAGGATCTGGGCCTGGATCGAGACATCCAGCGCAGAGACCGGCTCGTCGCAGATCACCAGTTCCGGCTTCAGCGCCAAGGCGCGTGCGATGCCGATGCGCTGCCGCTGTCCGCCGGAGAAGGAGTGGGGATAGCGCTTGGAGTGCAAGGGCTGGAGACCCACGACCTGCAGCAACTCCGCAACCAGGGCCTCACGCTCGGTCTGGCTGCCGACATTGTGAATGTCCAGGGGTTCGCGGATCAGGTCGCCGACCGTCATCCGCGGATTGAGCGAAGAGAAGGGATCCTGGAAGATGAACTGCAGGGTCGGGCGAAAGCGCACCAGGTCCTTGCCCTTCAAGGACAGCATGTCGATCCGGCCCTTGGACCCGGTGAAAGAGATCTGCCCCTCGTCCGGCGACAGCGCGCGCATGATGATCTTGGAGAGCGTGGTCTTGCCGCAACCCGATTCACCGACCAGCCCCAGGCACTCGCCACGCTTGACCGCGAAACTGACGTCGTCAACGGCCAGCACCTCGGTCTTCGCACCGCCCAGCAATGCACTGCGGCGCAGCTTGAAGGTCTTGCGCACGCCCGAGACCTCAAGGATGGGAGAGCCCGGCACGGCCGCGCCCTGGCTTTCGTGCACCTGCTTGGCCAGAAGGCGGCTGTGCTCGTTCTGTGGGATCTCGCGGATTGGCGTCAGCCGTTCGCCCGGCGCCATGTCAAAGCGCGGCACGGCCTTCAGCAGGGCCTTGAGGTAGGGATGGCCGGGCGCGCGGAAGATGTCTTCCAGGGTACCGCGTTCCATGACCTGGCCGTGGTACATGACCACCACCTCGTCGGCCATGTTCGCCACCACGCCCAGATCGTGGGTGATCAACAGCAGCGCCATGCCGAAGTTCTTCTGCAGGTCGCTCAAGAGCTTCAGGATCTGCGCCTGGATGGTGACGTCCAGCGCCGTTGTCGGCTCATCGGCGATCAGCAGAGCCGGCCGACAGACCAGCGCCATGGCGATCATCGCGCGCTGTCGGAGGCCGCCGGAGAGTTCGAAGGGGTAGGTGTTGAGCGCGCGGACCGGATCGGGAAAGCCGACTGCAGTCAGCATCTCTTCCGCCAGCCCCAGGGCCTCGGCCTGGCTGACGTCGCGATGCAGAGAAACGGCCTCGCCGATCTGATTGCCGACGGTGTGCACCGGCGAGAGCGAGGTCATGGGCTCTTGGAAGATGATCGAAATGCGTCCGCCACGAATGGAGCGGTAAGCCTTGGACTTGGGATTGAGCTGTGCCAGGTCCTGTGGTGCGCCGCCTCTTTCCGGATCGTTAAAGAGGATGGAGCCGGACTCGATCTTGGCGACCTGCGGCAGGATCCCCATGATCGCCTGGCTCACCACTGATTTGCCGGAGCCCGACTCACCGACCAGAGCGACGGTCCCTCCTTGCGGGATACGAAAGCTGGCACCACGCACCGCTTCCAGCCGGCCCTCAGCCAGACTGAAGGCGATCCGCAGATCCTTCACCTCCAGGAGGTTGCCAGTCACCCTTGCTCCCCTCCGCGCTTACGCGATCTGCTCTTCACCCCTGCCTACCCTTGCTCTGATGCGCGCGCCGCCATGGCAGAGCGCCACTCCGCGGCCATCTCCGGCGGTGCGGTATCTTGGTCTGGATCAACCCCAATGTCCAAGAGGTTGCCTGCACTCGCCGGATCGAGTGCCAGACCCACATCACGCGCCGCCCGCGCCGCGCGCCATGCCACCAAGGTGAAGCCCTCCATCGTTGAATCGAACTTCACCCTCGTCCTACCAGCATTCAAGGTCAACTCCATGAAGCCACTGGACATCTCCTCGCCAGCCTTCAGTTTTCGGTGCTGACGGCGGCTACCGTAAAAGCGCAGCCGCAGGTGCTCAAGCTCACTCCAGGGCAGGACCCGCTCACCCAGGTCACGGACCCAAAGCCCATCATCGCCGATCGACACGCGTTGCAACTGTTTTTCCAGGGTTCGCCGACCAAAGTAGAGGAACAGCAGGGCGACAGCGCCGAAGACGATGCCGGTCCACCAGGTCAGCGGCGTGAAGAAGAGCATGCCAAAGCCGATGCCCAGGCCACAGAGGGTGCGCAGCCAGTCGGCCGTCAAGCTCTTCGGCGGATAGCGCAGCTCTAGCATCCTTCCCCTTCTCTCACCTCGCGACCGGCCAAGGCCGCCAGTTGGCGCGCGGTCTCTGCCGCGCCGTCAAGAGACACGGGGGCCCTCCCAACACGCAAGCCCTGCTCACGTCCTGCTGTAGTGGATAGGGCAAAGGCCCGCTCGATGGCGTCATTCAGCCGCGCCCCGGTCAAGCCTGCTTCCTCGGCCAGGACGAGGCGTCCCGCGTCAGCCAAGAGACGCGCCCGCAGGGTCTGCTCGCTCTCGCCCCCGGCAGCGAAGGGCACCACCACGGCCGGCACCCCGGCCGCCAGCACTTCGAGCGAGGTGTTGTAACCGGCCTGGCTGATCGAAAGCGCTGCCTTGGACAGGAGAGTCAAAAAATCGGGCCTCGAGCGCTCGATCAGCACGCCTCCGGGCGCCTCGGCCGCGAGCGCCTGAAAACGCTCGTCAGGGAGATTGTAGCCGATCAAGACACGCCAGAGCCGATCGCGATAGGGCGACAGCGGATAGGCCTCCAGCACGGCGCGCACCAAAGGCTCGGCGACCGCACCGCCGCCGGTGGAGATCAGGAACTCTCCCTTCGCCAAAGCGGCGCGCGGCGGAATCTTGGAATCGACGATGTAGCCGGTGTAGCGGATCTCGGCGCCGATAGCGGTGATCTCTGGAAAGGTGCGCTCGAAGGGGATGAGGGCTGGATCGCCGTGCACCAGAACGCAGTCATAAAAGTGATCCGCGGTCTCGACGATCCAGGCGATCTTTCCCGGCTGCTTCAGGGTGGTGAGAATATCACGCACCGAGGAGACGATCTTGGGTCGCCAGGCCGCTGCCTTCGCCGCTTGCAACAAGGGCAGCAGTTCAAAGCGCATCTGACGGCGGCCGAAGGGGAACATTTCGGTCAAGAGGACAGCCGGCTGCTCAGCCTGAAATAGCGAGAGAAGCTGCTGCGTGCGCCGCGCTTTCTCCTGTTCTCCAAGCTGGCTCCCGTCCTCCAAAACCAGGGCGCTGAAGGCCTGGTCCTTCGTCCTCAAGGCCGGTTCAAGCTGCACCACGCGGGCGCCGCCGAAGTCGGCATCAGGCACCGGCAATCCCCCGGTCGCCACCGTGACCTTGAGCCCAGCCCGCGCCGCCTCTCGGGCAATCAGGGCGGCCCGTTTGAAGTGACCGATCCCAAGCAGATGCTGCACGTAAAGCAGCAGATCGCAGCGCTCGCTCATGCGCGAAGCTCCAAATTGAGTTGGCAAAGGCGAAGCTGCCCTTGGCCGCTGATGTCGAAGAGATGCCCACGTTCGGCCAGCAGCTTCTCATGCCAGTCTTGACGCATGTCCCATCCAGTGGCGGTGGCGAGCAACGCGCGGATGACGCCCTTATGCGTGACCAGCACCCGGCCGTCACCCCGCAAGCCCCTAAGAAAGGGCAGAACCCGTTGTCCGACGCTACGTGGGCTCTCCCCCCCCGGCGGTCGCAGGTCCAGCCCGCGGGCCTCCATCGCTGCCATGCGCGGCCCCAAGGCAAGCCGCAGATCGGCGATCCGCTGTCCCTCCCAGCGGCCCCAGTCCATCTCGATCAACCAGGTCACGCTGCTGGCGCGTAACCCCATCAGAAGCGCGCTCTGCTGTGTGCGCTTCAGTGGCGAGGTCAGCACCGGCCAACCGGCTGCCCAATAGGGCAGGCGCCAGCTTGAGGCCTCTACCCGTCCTTTGGCCGAGAGCGCAATGTCGCTGCGTCCCTGCAGGCGGCGGGCCTCGTTCCAAGCGGTAGAGGCATGGCGCAGAAGCAGCAGCTTCATCGCCGCGCCTCCTCCAGCGCGGCGGTCAAACGCTCGGCCGCCACCGCCAGATCATGGTTCTTCGCTGCATGAGCCGCTGCCGCTTGGCCCATGCGCGTGCGGCCTTCGTCATCGACCAGAAGCTGCTTCAGAGCGACGGCAAAGGCCTCTACATCGCCGGCCGGCGCCAAGAGCCCGGTCTCGCCATCACGCAGGATTGCGGCAACACCTGGCCGGTCACCGGAAACCACAGCCAAGCCACAGGCCTGTGCCTCTAGCAAAGCCATGCCGTAAGCCTCGTTGATCGAGGGCCAGGCGAAGAGATCCGCCGCAGCCAAAGGCTCGGCCACAGCGGTCTGCGGGAGAGTGCCCAGATAGCGGACGCGATCCTTACAGGCGCCCAGCGCAGCATCAAAGGCGGCCTCGACCGCGCCGCGTGCCGGGCCGTCGCCGACCAACAACAAGCGCCAGGGCAGATGCGTCAAGCGACCCAGGGCCTCGGCCAGTATGCGATAGGAGACGAGTTTCACGTCATCGCGCATCATTGCGACAGCGACGATCCAGGGGCAGTCCATCGGCAGCGAGCAGCGTTCGGCCATCTCCGCGCGCAGGCGTTGTCGGTCTGCCAAGGCTCGGCGATCGGCAGAGCCGTCGAGAAAGGCCGGCAGCAGGCTCTGACGAGCCTCTGGGGGCAGGCACTCTGCATCCTCGGGATTGATCTGAAAGACCATCTCGGCCGCATCGACAGCCGTTAGCGCAGCCCGATGCCCGACATCCCAGGGTCCGCCGGCGCGCTTGTAGGCCAGCGAGGCCTCGACCAGAAGGTAGGGAATCCCCAGCGCCGCGGTGACCTTCGGGCCGATGAAGTCCGGTGCCTTGTAATAGAGGTGATAGGTCAGCCAGGCGTCAGGCTGCTCTGCCTTAGGCTGCCCTTGAAAACGCTTTGTGAGCCGATAGGCAAGGCGCTCCCCAAGGTCCGCCAGTCGCGCCTGGCGGGTCAGGTCCGGCGCGCTTTGCCAGGTTCTGAAGCGCGAGGCCAGAAAGGTGCGATGACCGCCATAGTCCAGTGCCTTCATCAGCAGGCGCGCCATGGCACGGTCGCCGGAGGGCACAGGATGATCTGGCGGCTTCATCGGCGCATAGAAGGCAACATTCATCACAAGGGCTCAATTGGCCTCGGCAAGCTGCTTTGCGGGAGTTTGCATGCCCAAGCGCTCCAGCAGGTCCCATAGGCAGGTCTCAGCATCGAAGACCTCTCTCACCCGACGCTCGCCGGCCTCCCCCAGCGCAAAGCGCCTAGCAGGATCCCGGATCAAGCGCGCCAAAGCTTCGGCCAAGAGATCAGGTTTCTCCGCCGGAACCAGAGCACCGGTTTCATCGTCCAGGATCAGCTCTTCAATGCCGGGCAGGCGGGTGGCCAGACAGGTCAAACCCTGGCTCTGCGCCTCCATCAGCACATTGGGCAGACCGTCGCGGTCCCCATCGGCCGCAATCTTGCTGGCCAGAACGAAGAGATCGGCGTCGCGGTAGGCCTGCAGAACACGAGCCTGCGGCTGCGCGCCCAGCCAGGTGATCTTGCCCTCAAGCCCAAGCTCTTTGGCCATCGCCTGCAAGCGCTTCAGATCACTGCCGCCGCCGATATGAGTCAAATGCCAAGCGAGATCCTTGGGAAGAGAAGCCAAGGCCGTCAGCAGGTCGTCATAGCCCTTTTTCGCCACTGCCCGGCCGACCGACAAGAGCGCTACCTCTCCGCCCTCGGCACCCTCGGCCGTTCCGGCGCGGCGGGGGAAATGCGGAAAACGGGCAAGATCGATCCCGTGATGCACCAGGCTCACCCGATCAGGATCGGCTGCGAGGGAGGAGAGATGCTCGTAGCCGAAAGCCGTGCAGGTGACCAACCAGTCGAGATCGGCCAGCTTTTCCCGCTTCTCCCACTCCTCAGTCGTCCAGATGTCCTTGGCATGGGCTGAGCAGCACCAGGGCAGCGCTCGGATCATGGCCGCGTAGCGCGTGGCTGAGGCCGGCGTATGCAGAAAGTGGGCATAGAGCCGATCGCAATCGGGATCCAGACGGTCAGCCAAGACCAGTGCCTGTCCAAAGCGACGAACCCTGTTTCGGGTCCGATCTCGTCTCAGATCGCGCAGGAAGGTCGCTCTGGCCCGACGATAACCGGGCTGTCGGCGCTGCCGCCACCAAGCCCCCAGAACCGTGAGCGGTGCATTGTGCAGATACTCGGGCAGATAGGTGACCGGCGCCTGGATCTCTTCGTGAATGGGATGATGGGCCGGATCGGTCGGCTTGCGCAGCGAATAGAGATGCAAGCTCAGCCCGGCGCGTTCCAAACCCAGGATTTCCTGGGCAATGAAGGTCTCGCTGAGCCGTGGATAGCCCTTCAAGACCACGGCAAGCTTGTGCTGCGGCATCCTACTCGACCTCGGCATTGCGTTCCTCTGGGATCGAGGCGGCATCAGATCAGTACCTTGATGGACCGATTCACCAAACGCTTGGGGAGCAAGCGTCTGGATCGGACCACTAGGCGCGGGCTGGCCTGCGGCGTACGGGCATGGAACGACCGCTCGCAGCCCAGCGGTTTGTCAAGCGAACCACATTCTCCGCACCATCCAGCAATCCCGGTACCACCACCGAAGAGGGCAGCGGTTGCTGTGGCAAGTGACGCAAGGCTGTCGCCATGTCAACCGCATCGCGCTTGCCGTCGTCGGTCAGCATGTGCACCAGGCCCAGTTCCTGCGCCCGGCTGGCGCGCAGATACTGCTCCTTACGCGGCCGGGTTCGCGGGATGACCACGGCGCGCTTGTCGAAGGACAGCAGCTCACAAAAGGTGTTGTAGCCGCCCATACAAACAACACCCGCAGCCCGTTCCAAGAGATCCTCCAGGTGGGCATCGAAGGTGATGGCCTCAAGGTTCTTCAGCTTGGCGGCTCTGGTGAGGAACTCCGACTGGCGCTCACTGGCCATGAAGGGCCCCAGCACCATCAGAGCCGGGTGCGGCAGATTGGGATCGCTCTCATAGGCGCGCAGCACCCAATCGATGATGTCTTCGCCATCGCCGCCACCGCCCACGGTCACCAGGATGTAAGGCTCTTCGATCTTTTCCAAGGGCATGCGGCTCAGGCTCTTGGAGCGCTGCCGCCTGAGATAGCCGGTATAGATCAGCGATTTCCGCAGCGAGTCCGGCAGATCGATGCCGGCCAGGGGCTCGCAGATCTGCGGCAGTCCATAGACCCAGATCTCGTCATAGTATTTGACCAGGGCCGGAACGGTGTGCTTGCGCTCCCACTCGTTCTCCAAGAGCTCGGGGTCGTCCATCACGTCGCGCAGACCCAGGATGCAGGGCACGCCGCGCTCGCGCAGCATGGCTAAGGTGGGCTCGGCCTCACCGCGCAGACCCAAGGGCTCCTTATCCACCAGAAAGAGGTCGGGATCGAAAGTCTTGGCCGTGTGCTCAACGATGGAGGCGCGCAGCGCCAGCATCTCTTCCACGTCGATGCGCAGCTTCAGCGAGGTGTAGTCGCCGTTGCGCAGCTTAATGACGCCGGGCACGCGCACGAAGTCGACACGTGATTTGAAGTCAAAGCTGCCGATGATCGGCGATCCGGAAAGGATCAGCACCGACAGCTCATCATCGGCCTCAACCAGCGCATGGGCGACCGTCCGGCAGCGCCGCAAATGCCCCAGCCCGAAGGAATCATGGCTGTAGATGAGGATCCGCCTGCTCTTTCGGCGCATGGAAACTCCCGATCCTGCCCCTTGGTTCCGGCGTAGGTGCCCCCGCCCCAATGGCTTGTCAAGCGCGACGCCGTCCTCAACACTAGGCGCAAAGCAGGGGTGTCGCCAAGAAGAAGACTTGATTTCCGGGAAAGGACGGCAAGACTGTCGCCCAGACGGGCGGGGTCCGAAAGCGAGGGTATGGAGCACAATCTTTTCAAATACGTGTGGCGCCACAGCAAGCCGGAGCAGGTGACCATCCTGTTGCTGGTGGCGATTTCCATGCCGTTCTATTTCCTTTCGCTCGACCTGCCCAAACAGATCGTCAACCAGGGTATCCAGGGTCAGGGCTTCTCTGAGGACGCCACTGAACAATCCTTCCTGGTAATCTCCGTGCCCTTCGGGGAAATGTTGACCGGCAGCCCGATCACGCTCTTTTCGGGCATTCAACTCGATCAAGCGGGCCTTTTGGTGGTGCTGGCCTGCAGCTTTCTCTTGCTGGTCATCGTCAACGGCCTCTTCAAGCTCAACATCAACACCAAGAAGGGGCGCATGGGCGAACGCCTCTTGCGGCGGCTGCGCTATGAATTGAGCGACCGGGTCCTGCGCTTCCCGCTGCCGCATCTGCGCAAGATGAAGCAGGCGGAAGTTGCCACCATGATCAAGGACGAGGTGGAGCCGCTGGGCGGCTTCATCGGCGATGCCTTCGTCACGCCGGCCTTCCTTGGCGGTCAGGCCCTGACGGCGCTTACCTTCATCATGGTGCAGTCGGTCTATCTGGGCGCTGTGTCGCTGGCCATCGTACTGACCCAAGCCTGGCTGATCCCAAAGCTTCGTCGCCGCCTCTTGCAGTTGGGCAAGCAACGCCAGCTGGCTGCCCGCGCGCTGGCGGGTCGCATCGGTGAGGTCATGGACGGCGCCACCGAGATGCACGCCAACGACACCTCCAACTGGGAGCGTGCCGATCTGGTCGGGCGTCTGGGACACATCTTCCTGATCCGCTTCGAGATCTATCAGCGGAAGTTCTTCGTCAAGTTTCTCAACAATTTCCTGAGCCAGCTGACGCCCTTCATCTTTTATCTCGTGGGTGGTCTGCTGGCCCTGAGCGGAGAGCTGGATATCGGTGCGCTGGTCGCCGTCATCGCCGCCTACAAGGACCTGCCGGGGCCGATCAAAGAGCTGATCGACTGGGATCAGCAGCGCCTCGACGTCACCATCAAGTACGAACAGGTGATCGAGCAGTTCGAGCCGGGTGAGATGATCGCGCCGGCCTCCCAGGCCGTGACCACAGAGGCCTCGGCCCCGCTGACCGGCAAGCTGGAGGCGAGCAACGTCTCACTGGTGGAAGACGATGGCACCTATCGCTTGCAGGGCCTGACCTTCGACATGCCATTGGAGCAGCATCTGGCTGTCGTCGGCGATTCCAACAGCGGTAAGGAACGCCTTGCCGGCGTGCTCGCCGGCTTGGAGGATCCCAGCGGTGGCTCGCTTAGAATCGGCGGTAAGGACCTGACTGAGTTGCCGGAGTGGGTCACCGGTCGCCGCCTCAGCTATGTCGCGCCCGACGTCTATCACTTCCCGCTCTCGGTGCGCGAGAACCTGCTCTATGGTCTACGCCATGCGCCCTATCGTGAGAGCGGGGTGGAGAAAGATCCCAAGGAAGATTTCCGTGATCGCGAGAGCAAGCGCGCGGGCAACCCGGTCTTGCCGACGCACTACGACTGGATTGATCGCGGCCCGATCGGCGACAAGCCGCAAGACGAGGACGAGGCGCTGCGGCAGGTGCTGCACCTGATCGGTATGGAGCACGATGTCTTCCGCTTCGGCATCTACGGCACGATCGACCCACAGGAGCGGCCGGAGATGGCGGCCGAGCTTCTGAAGGCCCGCCAGCTCTTGAGCGAGAAGCTGGAAGAGGAGGGGCTCTCCGATCTGGTCGATCGCTTCGACCCCGACGCCTACAACCGCTCCAGCACCCTGGCCGAGAATCTGCTCTTCGGCACGACGACGCAGGCCAGCCTGCAGGGCGAGGCCTTGGCCAAAAACGCACTGGTTCTGGAGGTGCTTTCGGAAACGCAGGCCGGTGGTACCAGCCTGGCCCAGGATCTGCGCGAGATCGGGCTCTCGATCGCCCGCACCATGGTCGAGCTCTTCGCCGATCTGCCGGCCGGCCATCCCTTCTTCGATCAGTTCAGCTTCATCGAGGCCGACGACCTGCCCGAATTCGAGGGTCTGATCCAAAAGGCCGACCGCTCCGGTATCGAGGGCCTCAACGACGAAGAGATCTCGCTGCTGCTGGAGCTGACCTTCAGCTATTCCGAGGCGCGCCATCGCCTGGGCCTGATCGACGAGACCAAGGAAGAGAAGATCCTGGCTGGACGCAAGGCGCTGGCCAAGCGCCTCAGCAGCGGCGAGATGAGCGAGCTGGAGCCCTACGATCCCGCGCACTACAACGCCGCCGCGCCGATCCTGGTCAATGTCCTCTTCGGCCGCGTGGTCTATGGCCAGGCCGAGGGCGAATCGACCCTGCAGTTCCTGGTGGTTCAAGTGCTGGACGAGTTGAACCTGCGCGGCGCTGTCATGGAGGTAGGCCTCGGTTACGACGTGGGCCTTGGCGGCAAGCGCCTCAGCCACTCGCAGCGTCAGTTGCTGGGCCTGGGCCGTGCCCTCTTGAAAGACCCCGATCTCTTGATCGTCAACGACGCTCTGGGATCTCTGGACAGCAGCACCCAGACCCGGATCATGGAACGGGTACGCGAACATCGCGACGGACGCGGTATCGTCTGGGCCTTGACCAGACCCCAGGCGGCTGAGGGCTTCGATCAGGTCGCAGTCATGAGTGACGGACGTATCACTGCACGCGGCAGCTTCGAAGAGCTGGCCGGGGCCGGTGGCGCGCTGGCCGCAGAGATGGGCCGAGGATAACCGGTAGGATAGTCCTGGGCATTTGCCCGGCACGCCTTAAATTAGAAAGGCAGGGAGCAGAAAAGACCATGAGCATAGATGCAGAAGTCGATGCCCTGAAGAAGGTGCCGCTCTTCGCCAACATCGAGACCAGCAAGCTGAAGCTGATGGCCTTCGCCAGCGAACGCCTGACTTACAAGCCTGGCCAAACCCTGGTGAAGCAGGGCGATCAAGGTGATGCGGCCTACATCATCCTGGAGGGCGAGGCCGAGGTCGTGATCGATCAAGAGGACGGCAGCGAGGTGGTGATCACCACCCTGAAGCGCCATGCCGTGCTGGGCGAGATCGCCATTCTCTGCGACGTGCCCCGGACCGCGACGGTGCGTGCCAAGGAGAAGACCCAGACCTTGAAGATCACCAAAGAGCTCTTCTTTCGCCTGGTGCAGGACTTTCCGCAGATCGGGATGGAGGTCATGCGCATCTTGGCCGCACGCCTGGAGAAGACCACACAGGATCTCTACGCCGCCCGCGGCGGGCACTAGATAAGACCGAGGAAGAGTTCATTCCTTGAGTCGCCTCGATTCCTTCATTCGCCGGCTGGAGGCTCAGCGCGCCTGCCTGGACCATGCCGCAGCAGCGATCGCCGAACGGCCTGGACCGGTCTTTGAGTTGGGACTGGGCAACGGCCGCACCTATGACCATCTGCGCAGCCGTCTGTCCGACCCGCAAGACCGCTGGCCGATCTTCGTTTTCGAGCGCAAGGTGGCGGCGCATCCCGACTGCATTCCACCCAAAGATCGGCTCTATCTCGGTGAGTTTCAGGAAACCTTGCCGCGGGCCGCGCAGGATTTCTTGGGTCAGGTGGTGCTGGTGCACGCCGACATGGGCAGCGGCGACGCCGAGGCCAATGCCCGCCTAGCCGCCTTCGTCAGTCAGGCCTTGCGTCCAGCCTTGGCCCCGGGGGCCTTGGTCCTAAGCGATCAGGCGCTGACCATGACCGATGCTACCACAGCGCCCCTGCCGGCCGCTGTCCCCGAGGGACGCTATCACCTCTACAGGACCGCCGCGTAGGAACCTTTTTAGAAGCCGGGGCAGCCGGCGTCGGCCCAGGCGCGTAATGCCGGTTCGAAGGACCCCTTATAGAAGCCTTCCTTTTCCAACCTCACTTGCTTGTCCGCCTGTGCCTCTGGCGAGGCGCTGTGTGACTGCCTCCAAGCCGTCAAGGCCTCCTCAACGCGGCCATCGCGACAGAGGACATCGCCCTTGGTGTCGGTGATGTGCGGATCGCCTGGCCGCAAGCTCAAGGCCCGCTCGACATCCTTGAGTGCGCCCTTCAGGTCACCGGCCGACGCGCGGGCATAGGCGCGCCCATTCAAGGCATCGTCATTGCTGGGATCGAGGCGGAGGGCTGCGTCGAAGTCGGCGATCGCCTTGTCGTTCATCCCCTTCTCTTGATAGGCCCAGCCCCTGTTGCTGTAGGCGTAGGGGTCGCCCGGGTCCAGGCGCAGCACCTGATCGAAGTCGGCAATGGCACGATCCAAGTGCCCTTGCTCCTGCAGGGCCAGGCCACGGTTGTCATAGGCCAGTGCCATTCTGGGGTTCAGACGGATCGCATGATTGAGGTCGTCAATCGCCTGATCCAGTTGGCCCAGTTCAAGATAGACGATGCCGCGGTTGTGGTAGCTGTCGGCATCCAGGGCATCCAGTTGGAGGGCGCGGTCGAAATCCGCGATGGCACGATCAAAGAGACCCAGATCGCGGAAGGCGATCCCCCGATTGGCAAAGGCGTAGGAATCCGTGGGATCAAGGTCGATGGCGCTGTCGAAATCCCGGATGGCGCGATCGATATCGCCCATCAGATGATGGACCACGCCGCGATCCTGATAGGCGGTCGCGCTGTTCGGCGCCAAGGCAATGGACCTGTCAAAGTCTTCAAGCGCGCGCCGATAGAGCCCCTGATCGGCGAGTGCTGAGCCCCGCAGATAGTGAAACAGCGCTGCATTGTCATCCGCGAGACCACCCGCCGCGAGGCAGCGATCATAGAGCTGGACCGCGAGTGCCGCGTCACCGCGCTGCTGCGCATCGACACCCTGCTGGCAGGCTTGACGGTCATCAGCCGATAGGGGGGAGGTCACGATGATCGCGACGAAAAGCAGAACAGAGCAGCAAACCGTCAGTCGCAAGGGACTCTCCTTATCAAGAGAAGCGGCCGGCAAGGCTATCGCGCGGCTGCTTGGTCCGGCAAGGCAACTCACGACAACCAGTCCGATTCATCGAGCCTGATCGCGCGCCGTGACCCAGATCGACATCAACCTGGGCAGGGTCGACATCCTGGTCGGTTTCGCCGCGCTGAGGCCGGCAGAATTCGTGGTGATTAAACTGCAAGGACGCTCTGGCGAGGTTCGCCCGCTCGGGCTCAGAAGAAGATGGAGACGCGTCCGGTGCCGCCATACTCCTGCTGATTGCCGGCCAGCAAGGCCTGACCGCCTAGGGAGATCAGGGCCCGCTCGTGCACCCGGACCTCAAAGTTCGCCCCGACGTCGGCGAAGAGCGGACGCGCCTGGTCACTGATCTCGTAGGTCGGGCCAAAGCCGCCCATACCACGCAGCTGCACGCCGGTTGAGCGGTCGCGACCACTGACGATCGCCAGCAAGCCCGCTGACGCGCTGGCATTGGCTTCCGCACCGAAGATCTGGAAGTCGCTGCCCAGCTCCACCACCGGGTTCAGGGTCACCAGGGTCTGGCTGAAGCTCTCTACGTCCAAACCATAGTCACCGGCGCCGGTCTCGCTGAAGGAACCCTGCCACTGATGATCGATACCCAGGTCAAACCAGGGCTTCACGTAGATCTCCTCGTTCAGGTCCACCACGTGGCTGACGCGGGCATGGCCAGAGATCCAGTTGACGTTGGGCGAGGAATCGGCCGTCACTGTCCCGCTGGGCGTGATCACCTGTCGGGAGAGGTCATAGATGCCGACGCCGCCGGAGAAGGAGGCCGAGATCGTCGTCGCCTCGATCTCCTTCTTGGCCACGATGCCGCCTTGGAAGCGGGAGCCATCACCGCTGAAGCGGCTGTTCGAGAGGTTGCTGTCCTCATAGCCGAAGGCGCCGCCCAGGAAGTAGCCCTCGCCGACGGCCATCTGACCGCCCACAGAGACGCCGACGAAGCTCTCGTCGTAGTCGATCGAATTGCTGGTGCGCTGCCGATCGATCCCACCGCCGTTCACCTGTAACCAGACGCAGCTTCCCTGCTGGGTGAAGACCACCTGGCCCTCCGGCCCACGGGCAGGGCAGGAGTTCAGATCGTCGGCAAAGCGCAGGCTAGAGAAGAGGGCCGCGTCCGAAGGCGCAAAGATCTCTGCCGGCGCGAAGCGGTCATAGACGTCTACCAGGTCCGTCACACTCTCCGTCGTCAGCAGGAAGTTGGTGAGATCGGATACGAACGCTTCGGTATTGCTGTTCGAAGTATCAATCATGCCGTCGATGGAATCGCCGAAGGCCGTGTGGTTGGGACTGATGACCTCCCGCAGGCTGCCCGGCACCTTGGCCTGAGCCGCCGCCGAGCCGTTCCAGGGCGTGTAGTCGACGCTATAGTCCAAGAAGAGAACCTCTTGGCCAGCGCTATTGGCCCTCTGGCTGAGGCTGTAATCGACCGTTGAGGTGCTGGTGACCGTGAGGTCACTGCTGCCCAAGCTGCCAAGCGACATGAGAATTGGCAGAGCCTGCTTCCCAGCAATCACACCCAAAGGATTGGGCATGACCTTACCGGCCAGGCTGTTGCCCTCTGCGCCGGCGAGGGTGATGAGGTCCGCGCCTTCCTCATCTCCGAAGTCGACCCAGAGCGTGCCCGTACTGGATTGAGTGACAAGTCCGGTCACTCTGGAGAGTCCGACGGAGCCAGTTCCCGCAGCCGACATGAGGCCCTCATTCTGCAGCCACCCCGCCTCTGCACCTAAGGAGACCTCTGAGCCCATGGCGAAGGTAGCACCCGCCTTGTTGGTGAAGAGAATCCCCCTGGCCGGCGCTGTCGCCGCAACAGAAGATACGCCCGCTGGCGTCACGCTTGGTTTGCGCGCGGTGAGGACCGAACCCGCTATGAGGCCTTCGTTGTCGACGTTCAGGACCGCTGTTCCATTTGTGCGGATGACGAAGCCAGCAGCATCTGGCCCGGCTTCCTGAACAAGGCTTCCCTTGTTGGTGATGATGTTGTTGCTGCCGTCGAAGAGGCCGATGGTCTCTGCGCCATTCGCGCTCGTCTGCACCGTGGCGCCTTCGGCAATGGTGATTCGAATCACGCCGTTGCTCGATCTGCCTTCTGTCTGTGCCAGAATGGCCCGGCTCTGATCTCCGCTGGCGATCACATCGGCGTTGATGGTCATGGTGACGCCGCCGCCGCTGTCTTGGGTTCCGCTGCCGGAGACAGACTGTGCAAAGATGCCGTGGGCCTGATCGCCGGTAACCTCTATGGCCTCGCCGACCGTCACGAAGATCGATCCACCGTTGCCGGCATCGCCGGCGCTGCCGGCGTAGGTATTGAAAGTCTGGGATCCGAGGAGGCCAGTGACGGAGGCTGCTCCGCCGCTGCCGCCGACCGACTGCAGCACCATGCCATGGGCAGCCTGACCCTCGGTCTTGATGGCGCCGCTGGTGACGACCTCGATCTGGCCGCCGTCACCGCCCTTGCCGCCGTTCTGCTGTATGCCAACACCGACACCGAGGTTGAGTTCGTCCCAGGCCGAGGTCACGGTCTTCTCGACATCGCCAGCCGTACCACCACCGCCGCCAACCGATTGAGCAAAGATGCCCACTCCACCCTCACCAAAGGTCTCGATTGTGCCTGCGTGGGTGACAGTAAGATCACCACCCTCACCGCCGCCACTGCCGCTACCACCGACCGTCAAGGCCGACCAGATCCCGCTGCTGCCTGCGCCTGCATTGCCGCCGCCGCCACCGATGGACTGCGCATGAATGGCGTAGGCGTGGGCCCCCTGGGTCACCAGAGCGCCCGGGTTCTTGATCGTGACGTTACCGCCATCGCCGGCCGCGCCACCTCTGCCGCCAATCGTGGCCTCGATGTCAGTGAAGCTGGGCAGAGAGGTGAAGGTCGTTCCCAGATTGTCGATCGCCTCGGCCGCCGCGTTGGTGGTCCAGCCGGCGACCCCCATATCACCCTCGCCACCATTGCCGCCACCGCCACCGATGCTGTGCGCAACCAGTGCATGAGCCACTTCACCCGAGGTCTGCACCGCGCCACTGTTCGTCAGATCCACAACGTCACCATTGCCGGCGCCACCGCCATTGCCACCGATGGCCAGACTGAGGGAGACATCGATCGTGGTGGTCTCTTCCGAATCACTGCTGCTGCAGTCGTACTTGCCAAGGCCTTCTGTCAGAGAACAGGCGCCGGCGAAGGAAATCGTGGTTGCTGAGGCAGGGCCGCCATAACCACCGCCACCACCGATACTCTCTGCAATCAGCCCCTTGGCGATATCGCCGTTGGTGACCACCAGGACCTCATTGGTGAGAGAGACAGGTCCGGCATGGCTGCCAAAACCGCCGGAGCCGCCGACCGAGATGTCGACGTTGCCGCTGAAGCTGTTGCCCTCGGAGGCCGGGAGGCCTGAGGGAGAGAGCTGCAGATTGATGGTGCCGGCAGCGCCGCCGACACCGCCACCACCACCGATCGACTGTGCGCGGATACCGTTGGAGCCGCCGCGCTCGGTTCCGACTTCACCGCTGTTCGTGACGGTAACGGCAGCCCCTTGGCCACCCCCACCACCGCTGCCCCCTACGGCGACCTGGATGTTGGCCATGACCTGGCCTGTTGTGTTGGCAACCAAGGTGGAAACCCCGCCGCCAGAGCCGCCATTGCCGCCGATCGACTGCGCCAGAATGCCGTCTGCGAGGAATCCAACGGTCGAGATCTGCGCCAGATTCTCGACCATCACCTGCCCAGACTGCGCTCCGTCACCGCCGGAGCCGCCGATCGCAACATCGATCTGTGCAGAGGCAGTGCTGCTGAGGTTCATGTTACCGGTGTAGACCCCGCCACCGGTGCCGCCGTTCCCGCCGATGGACTGTGCCAGGACCCCAGTCGCCCGCAGATTTTCCGTGGTGATTGAGCCGACATTCGAAACAGTCACATCGCCTGCCTGGCCGCTGGTCCCACCCGAGCCGCCAATGGTCACACCGATCTGCCCGCCAAACTCGTCGGAGGTAAAGCCACCTTCGGCGGCGACACCGCCATCGCCGCCGCTGACGCCCAGGCTCTGAGCGAGCATGCCTCGCGCATGGTGACCTTCGGTCTTGACCACACCCTTGTTGGTCATCGAAACGGCGCCGGCGGAGCCAGAGCTCCCACCAGCGCCGCCAACGGTAACGTCGAGATTGCCGATGGTCATCGTGTTGGCCGAGAGCACCACCTTCGCGCTGCCGCCGCCACCGGCAAGCGACTGCGCCTCCAGTGCATTGGCGTAGCTGCCTTTGGTGGTGACATTGCCCTGGCTGGAAAGGCTGGCCTTCCCGCTTATGCCGCCCTCGCCACCGCTACCGCCCACACTGCTCGAGACGGCAAGGCCTGAGATGATCGAGCCCTGCGAGACGGCACCGGCACTGCCGCCCGACTGGCTGATGCTCTTGGCCCCGATGCCGACTGAATGATGGCCGCTTGTCGTCACGTCACTCATCGCGGTGACGGAGACCGGACCACCTGAACCGCCGGTTCCGCCATCACCGCCAACCGTCGCCGTGATCGTGCCGCTGCTCGCCTTTTCCGCCGTCAGGGTCGTGCCGCTGTCGCCGCCACCGCCGCCGATCGAGAGGGCCGAGATGCCAGGGGCATTGTGTCCAACAGTCGTGAGCGCGGTTTCGGTCGTCACCGTAACTTCACCGCCGTTGCCGGCAGCGCCGCCGCTGCCGCCAACGCTCACCTGTGCAGTCCCTTCGGAGGTCCCGAATTGAAGGCTGGTGGTGAAATGTGCGCTACCGCCGCCGCCACCAATAGAATGGGCCAAGATGGCGGCAGAGGAATGCCCCTCTGTCATGATCGCTGACTGCGACGTGAGGCTGACAGGACCGCCGTCACCACCAGCCCCACCGGTGCCGCCCAAGGCCAGGGTGGCGTTGATCTCAGCGGTCAGGTCGGCTGCGACCGTCGCGCCGCCGTGCCCGCCGCTACCGCCGATCGACTGCGCCGCCAGGCCGGGTGAGATGTGCCCCTTGGTGGTTATCTCGCGTGCCACTGAGATCTCGACCGATCCGGCGGCCTCGCCACCCCCACCATCGGAGCCGACAGCGAGATCGGCGTTGAAGCTGGTGATACCGCTTGCCGCCACCGTGGTCCCGGCCACGCCGCCACTGCCGGCGACCGAATGGGCGTAGAGGCCTGGCGAGAGATCGCCCGCGGTTGCGATCAAGCCGCTGCCGCCGACCGACACATCACCGCCGGCCCCACCGCGGCCACCCTTCCCGCCCAGGGCAAGACTGACAGAGATTCCTTCGGAATCGGCGGCGGTGGCCGCAATCGAAGTGCCACCGGTGCCGCCGCCGCCGCCATGGCTGACCGCGGCGATGCCGGCAGAATGGTGGCCCTGGGTTGAGAGATCGCCATCGGCTGCGAGCGAGACCAGGCCGCCATCACCCCCCTCGCCACCGTTGCCGCCAATGGCCATAGCGAATGTCACCGGTGCTGCAGAGCTCGAGACCGTGGTCCCGGCCGAACCGCCGCCACCACCGGTCGAGTGCGCCGAAAGGGCGGCCGCATGATCGCCCTTGGTCGCGATGTCAGCTCCACTGGTCACCGAGATCGCGCCACCACTGCCGGCATTGGCACCGTCGCCGCTGGCACCCACAGACACATTCAGAACCGGTGAAATGCCGACGGAAACCGCCGTCCCGCCATCGCCACCGCCACCGCCGACACTGGCGGCATAGAGCCCACGCGCCCGCTCACCCGCAGTCTCGATGCTGTAGCCCTCGGCCCCCTGATCGTCATAGGTGACGGCCCCGCCGTCACCGCCCGGCCCCCCACCACCACCGATCGCAACCTCGACAGCTGCGCCGACATCGATGACGGCGGATCCGTCGCCACCACCGCCGCCAATGCTGGAAAGGAAGACCCCATCGGCGTCATCGCCGACTGTCGAAATCGATGCGCTAGAGCCAGCGGTCACCGAGTCGCCGCTGCCGCCTTGACCGCCGGTTCCACCAATCGAGAAGAACCCGACCTCGGTGTGGGCCGAACCACCACCGCCGCCCAGGCTGGACGCATAGAGCCCATCGGCTTGATCGCCTGTGGTGCTGACCCTAGCGGCGTTGGCGACCGTGACCTCACCACCATCGCCACCACTGCCGCCAGCCCCGCCGAACTCCACGATACTAACAGATGTGCCACCGTCACCACCGCCGCCACCCCGGCTTGCCGCATGGATCCCTCGACCTCGCTGACCCGAGGTTTCGATGGTTCCGGCGCTTGAGACCGTGACCATTCCACCGTCGCCGCCGGCGGAGCCGGTTCCGCCAAGTGCAGCGCCCAAGCCAACCGCGGTTGAGCCGCGCCCACCACCACCGCCGATCGACTGCGCCAGAATGCCCGCCGCGCTCTGCCCTTGGGTCTTGAGGCTGCTACCCTCGGCCAGGGTTGCGCTCACCGTGCCACCGCCGCCGGCGCTCTCTCCGCTGGCGCCGAAGGCTAAGAAGCCGACGCTGGTCCCGGCATCGCCGCTGAAGCCGCCGACCGACTGCACGATGATGGCATTGGCCTCCTCGCCCGAAGTTTCGATTGAGCCGGAGAAGTCGATAGAAGCATTGCCAGCCGGTCCGTCTCCTGCTGCAGCACCGCCCTTGCCGTCACCGGCGAAGGCACTGCCTTTGCCGCCGTCTCCCCCATTGCCGCCATAGCTGCGTGCAAAGACTCCCTGAGAGCTGGGCCCTGCCGTCGAGATGTCACCTACGAGCTGCACCGAGACATCGCCGCCGGCACCGCCTTGGCCGCCGTCGCCACCATCGCCATTGCCGGCGACGGTCGACTTGCCTTCACCGCCATCGCCGCCGCTGCCGGCCACGCTCTCCACGCGCAGGGCATGCTGGGTCTTGCTGGTGGAGCTGGTCGTGATTGTGACACCCGCCCCTTTGGAGGTAACGGTTACGGAGCCTGCTGCACCCCCCTGGCCACCATCGCCGCCCTGTCCCCGGGAGCTCACACCGCGCACATCCGCTTCGCCACCATCGCCACCGTCACCACCGCTGCTTTGCAGCAGTATGGCTGTCGTCCCCTGCGGCCCGACGGTAAAGCGTCCGCCGTCCAGTTCGGCCACAAGGGGGCCACCGGCGCCGCCGGCACCACCCTTCCCACCGGTCGAGTTCCCAAAGGTGCTCTTGGCGATGCCACCAGTCCCAGCATCGCCACCAGAGGACTGCACCTGCAAGAGCCCACCGTTGCTCGGAATGATGCCATTGCTCCCGACCGAAAAATCTCCACCCATCACCTGCAGAGACGCGCCCCTTGAGCTGCCTCCAGCACCGCCTTGCCCGGCGTTGGCGGCCCCGCCGACTGTGACATTTGCTTCGCCGCCGTCGCCACCGGCTCCGCCCTCAGAGACGACCTCCATCGCGCGCTCAGAGACTGCGGGTAGCGACAGATTGGCCTGGGCGATGGTCAGTTGCGCGCTCTCAGCAGAGCCACCATTGCCGCCACTGCCGCCGAAGGCCGACCCAGCGCCGGTCGTACCCTCGCCACCGGCACCGCCGGCTCCAGCGAGGCTGCGCGCCCAAAAAGCGCTCTGACCCAAGACCGTAACGACGGAGAAGTCGCCTTGAACCAGGGTGACCGAGGACTGTCCGGAGGCACCACCCACAGCCCCCGCGCCACCATTGGCCGTTCCGCCAACCGGACTGTCCTCATCGCCTGTGCCTCCAGAGCCGCCCAGAGATTCTGCAAGCAGGAAGGAACTCGCTTCGGGCGCCGTGATGGTCCCACTTTGAAAAGTGACGGAGGCATTCCCGCTCGCCGCCCCCGGCTCCCCTTTTTCATTGTCGCCATTACGACCCTGTGATTGACCCACCAGTCCCCGATCAAATGTCTCGATGAGGAAGCTGCCGCCGCTGTAGTCGATGGCGATATCACCTGCCGGCGTTTGATCCCCCGGTGCATTGGCCCCGAGAACAGCGTCTGTCACGATCGTTATGTCCGCGGTTAGGTTCTCGACTTTGAGCAGATTGATCGTATTGATAAAGGAGACACCGCTGCTGAGGTCGCCGCTGCAGGTCGCAACCCCCTTGGCAACATCACAATCGGCCATCGCCAAGAGGGGCCAGAGGCAAACTGTGGCAATCGCAGCGCAGAGCCCTAGTGACCTAAAGCGCCCCGACATCTCCCCCTCCCCAGCGTAGACTGCCTTCGCAGAAGCCTAGGCCATTGGGATGGAATAACGCAACTTGTTACCAGCATCATCTTCGCTCAGAGCAGAGGCCGATGCGACCTGGTGAATCGGCCCACTAGAGGCGATAGCAGAGAGGACAGGGCAGGCTTGGAGCGCCGAGACTTGAGACAGGAAAGCAAGGCCTGGCTGCGCTATCTGATCTGGTCTTTCGACCCAGGCCTCATTCAGTCTGCCAAGGCAGCCATCGCGCTCGTCGCTTTGGCACTCGCCATTGGCGCGGCAAAGGGACTGGCTGCGTTCTTCCCGGAGCATTGGTCCGCAAACGCCATGCTCTTCGCCGGGGTCGGCGTTCTCGGCCTGGTCTTGATCGTCGGGCCGGAGCCAAAGCAGCGCCAAAGACGCTTGCTTCTGGTGGGCGCGTCGGCCTTCCAGACGATCCTCTTAAGCCTCGGTCTGATCGCGCTCCTGACACCAGAGCAAGCGCCGTGGCTCGCCAAACTTCTGCTCTTGCCCCTGGCAGCGCTCGGCCTGGCCTTAAGCACCGCGAGCCCGGGCGCCAAGGGGCTGGGCAAGGCGATCTTCCTTTTCGCCATGATCACGGCAATGCAGAGCCCGCGTTGGGCCGACACGCCATCACTGATGCTGGCCACAGGCTTTGGAAGCGGCCTCTTCTTCCTGCTCATCACCTTCTTGCCCAAACCGAGCGCGCTTTCGGCTCTGCCGGCTGCCAAGCGCGCCTTCCTGCAAGAACTTGCCGAGCGTCTAGAGGCGCTTGCCGACAGCGAGCCTGGCCACCCCCCTAAGCGGCGGCGCTATTGGCTGGGCCGCCAACCGCTACGATCGCTGCTGCGAACGGCGAGGCTGCAGGAGCCGGGACCGCAGGACAGGGTCATCCGCCAATTGCTGATCGCCTACAGCATGGAACAGACCTTGCGTCTCTTGAGCCACTCCTTGGCGACCACCAGAGGGCTACCAGAAGCTCTATGGCAACAAAGCCAAGATGCCCTGCATGAGGCGGCAGATGTTCTGAAGAAACCGCTAAATGCACCGCAGCCTGGGAGCGACGCTGCTGCAAGACTGCGCGAGACCGCCTTGGCACTGCCGGCCAGCCAGGCCGATCCTCGTCGTCATCTGGTGGCCGCTGCGGCCGCACTCAGGCGCTTGCTCCTGCTCCGCGAGCTCATCCACAGGGCCGAAACGGAAGAAGCACCCGCACAACCAGCCGCCGTGGCCAGCGCCGTGGCCAGGCCTCCGTCCGGGCTTTCACCAGCGAAGCGATTGGTCTTGCAAGGCCTGGTCGGCGTCAGCCTGGCCAACCTTATCGATCTGGCCTTCGACATGGAGCATGGCTATTGGGCCACCATCACGGCCTTCATGATTCTCTCAGGCTCGCTGGGCGAGACCCTGTTGCGCGGGCAACGACGGATCTTGGGCACTGCGATCGGTGTGATGACCGCCATGACCTATGTTTGGCTGCTTGGCGACAGGGCCAATGGCCTGCTCACCGGTCTCGCCGTCGCCGCGCTCTTCGTCGTGATCGTCATCGTGCAGCGCTATTGGGGAGCTGCCGCGGTAGGGATCGGCTTCCTGGTGATCGCCCTCTTGCACCTGGTGGAGGATCTGACCCTGGCGGCCATGTTCGCGCGCATCTACGAGACCTTGATCGGTGCTGCCATCGGTATCGCCGTGGCACGCTTGGTGCTGCCCCTGCACCTGGGCCGCCAGCTTCGCCGGGAACTCAAGGCCTGGTTGGCCGCAGCCGCAGAGCAGCTCTCCCAATTGGGTCGTCGCGCGCCAGAGGACCTACGGCAGGGACGTGTGACCCTCGTGCGTCACGCCGCTATCCTGGGTGACAGCCTGCCATTGCTACGCGCTGAGAGCTGGATTGGTCTTCGCGTCTTGGATCGACCGGTGGCGGTGCACACCGCACTAGAGGCGATTTGTGGCTATCTTGCCCTGCTGGAGTACAGTGCCCGAGGATTGCCTTTCGAGCAGGGCGACGAGCCCAGTGACCGCGAAGCGCGCGAACAGCGACAGCAGGCCCTGCACTGTCTGACCGCGCTTTATGGTGGCGCGCATGCAGACGTGCATCAGTTCCTGTCAGACATGGAAGAACGGTTACATGGCGATGGCAACTTGGATTTCGAGGAGAGCGACCCTCATCACCTGGAGACACGTCTGGAGCAGATCTTCTACCTGGCCGGCTTGATCCAGGTCGTCGACGACCTCTCCCTCGCCCTCGAGACACAGTGATTTGGTCAAGACGCCGGCTAGAAGAAGATGGAGACGCGTCCGGTGCCGCCATACTCCTGCTGATTGCCGGCCAGCAAGGCCTGACCGCCCAGCGAGATCAGGGCCCGCTCGTGCACCCGGACCTCAAAGTTCGCCCCGACGTCGGCGAAGAGCGGACGCGCCTGGTCACTGATCTCGTAGGTCGGGCCAAAGCCGCCCATACCACGCAGCTGCACGCCGGTTGAGCGGTCGCGACCACTGACGATCGCCAGCAAGCCCGCTGACGCGCTGGCATTGGCTTCCGCACCGAAGATCTGGAAGTCGCTGCCCAGCTCCACCACCGGGTTCAGGGTCACCAGGGTCTGGCTGAAGCTCTCTACGTCCAAGCCATAGTCACCGGCGCCGGTCTCGCTGAAGGAGCCCTGCCACTGGTGATCGATACCCAGGTCGAACCAAGGCTTCACGTAGATCTCCTCGTTCAGGTCCACCACGTGGCTGACGCGGGCATGACCAGAGATCCAGTTGACGTTGGGCGAGGAATCGGCCGTCACCGTCCCGCTGGGCGTGATCACCTGACGGGAGAGATCGTAGATCCCGACACCGCCGGAGAAGGAGGCCGAGATCGTCGTCGCCTCGATCTCCTTCTTGGCCACGATACCACCCTGGAAGCGGGAGCCATCACCGCTGAAGCGGCTGTTCGAGAGGTTGCTGTCCTCATAGCCGAAGGCGCCGCCCAGGAAGTAGCCCTCGCCGACGGCCATCTGACCGCCCACAGAGACGCCGACGAAGCTCTCGTCGTAGTCGATCGAATTGCTGGTGCGCTGCCGATCGATCCCACCGCCGTTCACCTGTAACCAGACGCAGCTTCCCTGCTGGGTGAAGACCACCTGGCCCTCCGGCCCACGGGCAGGGCAGGAGTTCAGATCGTCGGCAAAGCGCAGGCTAGAGAAGAGGGCCGCGTCCGAAGGCGCAAAGATCTCTGCCGGCGCGAAGCGGTCATAGACGTCTACCAGGTCCGTCACACTCTCCGTCGTCAGCAGGAAGTTGGTGAGATCGGATACGAACGCTTCGGTATTGCTGTTCGAAGTATCAATCATGCCGTCGATGGAATCGCCGAAGGCCGTGTGGTTGGGACTGATGACCTCCCGCAGGCTGCCCGGCACCTTGGCCTGCGCCGTCGCCGAACCATTCCAAGGCGTGTAGTCGACGGCGTAGGTCAGCAGGGCTTCCTTCTCGTTCTGACTGTTGGTCGAGAGGCGGAGGCCATAGTCGATCGTGGCCGTACTGGCCACCGTGAGATTGCCGATTGCCAGGTCGCTGTCGGAGCGCAGGAAGGGAAAGCTGCCCCGGGTGCCGTCCGAGGGCGTTCCGCCAATAGGATTGGGCCGGACCGAGCCCTGGAAGAACCCACCCGCCGAATCTTCTATGATGATCAGATCGTTGGTCCTGCCGAAGTCGATATCGACCGTCGTGTTGCCGTCGGGGTTCTGCAGAACCAGGCCGCTGACGGTGGAGAAGGCTAAGGAGCCGACGCCGCCGGCCGACATGGTGCCGGAGTTGCTGAGCTCGCCCCCGTCACCAAGCGTAATCTCCGAACCCAACGCGAAGGTGGCATCCGGGAAGTTCTCGATCTTGATCGGCGCTGCCGTTCCACTGCCAGGAGCGGCTGCCGCGGCGGCTCCGCCGGAAGCGACCAAAGAACTGCGCACTGATCCCTCGAGATAGCCCTTGTTCACAACCGTCAAGTCCGCCTGCCCATCAGTACGAATGACATAGCCATCGCCCTCTGCACCGCCTTCCTGCAGCAGACGCCCCAGGTTGGTGATCTTGTTGTCACTGCCATTGCGCAGGCCGATGGTCTCCCAGCCGTCGGAGGCCGTTTCGACTCTTGCCCCCTCGGCGATGGAGATGGTGATGGTACCGTCACCGCCGTCAACGCCTTGGCTTTGGGCCAAGATCCCGCGACCCTGCTTGCCCAATGCCCTCACGCTGCCATTGATCGTCACGTCTATGTCGCCACCGGAGTTGCTCTCTTCGCTGCCGGAGACGGACTGCGCAAAGATCCCATGCGCCCGCTCGCCGGTCACTAGGATCTCTTCGCTGATCGTCGCGGTCACCTTCCCGCCGGACCCGCTGTAACCGGCAGAGCCTGCGAAGTTGTCGATGTTCACCTCAGAGAGTGTGCCCGAAATTCCCACGACCCCGCCGCTGCCACCAACCGATTGAAGAATGAGGCCGTGCGCCAGCTCGCCACTGGTCGAGATTCGACCGCTAATCGTAGCGCTAATGTCGCCGCCGTCGCCGCCAATCCCGGAGTCCTCCTGTATGCCAACCCCGACACCGATGTTCAGGTTGTCCCAACTGCCGGCGAAGCCCTTCTCGACATCGCCGGCGGAGCCACCGCCGCCGCCGACGGACTGCGCGAAGATCCCCACTGCGCCGTCGCCCGCGGTGGTGATGGAACCACTGTTGGTAATGGTGACCTTGCCGCCATCGCCGCCGCCGCTGCCGGTTCCGCCGACAGTTGCAACCGCCCAAAGGCCGGAGTTCCCAGCACCGCCATTGCCACCGCCGCCGCCGATGGTCTGTAGGTGCATGCCATAGGAGTGGTCGCCCTTCGTCTCGATCTGGAAGGCGTTGCTGGCCGTCACACTACCGCCATTGCCCGAGGCGCCACCACTGCCGCCAACGGCGAAGGAGACCTTGGTAAAGCTCGGCACCTCAGTCACGGCGTCGAAACCCTTGTCGATGGCATTGACCGTATCGTTTGTCGTCCAGGCAGCGAGACCCAGGTCGCCGTCGGCTCCCGAGCCGCCGCCGCCGCCCACACTTTGCGCAACCAGGGCATGGGCGACACGCCCTTCCGTCTGCAGACTGGCCTGGTTCGTCGCCGTCACGTCGCCGCCGTTGCCACCGGCACCGCCGCTGCCACCGATAACGCCCGTCAGCTCGATCTCGGCCTCGGTGTCGTTATTCTCTGCTTCACTGCCGCAGCTCAGTTTTCCGGTTCTGCCAAGCAGCTTGCAGACGCTGGAAACCGAGACCGACATGCTGGAAGCAGTACCACCATGCCCACCGCCGCCACCGACCGATTGGGCCACCAAGCCCTTGGAACTGTTCCCCTTGGTGATGACCACGCCATTGTTGGTCATCTTAACGCTACCAGCATCATTGCCGGTTCCGCCGTCACCGCCGACGGCAAAGCTGAAGCTTGCGTTGAGACTATTGCCCTCCACAGCTTTCGGCGCCAGGTTGATATTCAGATTGGCAGCAGTGCCACCCTTGCCGCCACTACCGCCGATGCTGTGCCCGAAGAGCCCCATCGAGCCGCCCTTGTTGGTGGTGATGTTGCCGTTATTGGTCACGCTGACATCGCCACCCACCGCACCCGAGCCACCCGTACCACCGACAGTCACGTCAACCTTTGCCGAAGCCTGACTGGAGAGTCCGGCGACCACCGCATAGGTATCGCCGCCAGCGCCACCATTGCCACCGATCGATTGTGCGAGAATGCCGTCGGACAGAAAGCCATCAGTCGAAATGTCCGCCTCGCTGACGACCGTCGCCGTATCGGCCGTGCCGCCACTGCCGCCGCTGCCGCCGATGTCGACGGAAACGCTGAGGTTCTTGCCACGGCTGAGAGAGAGGTTGCCGGTATAGACATTGCCGCCGGCGCCGCCATTGCCGCCGATCGACTGGGCATAGATCCCAAGGGAGTGAAAATCACTGGTGGTTATAGAGTTGCTGGCCGTGACGTTGACCTTGTCAGCCTTGCCACCGTCACCACCCGAGCCGCCAAGGGTGACATCGATGTTGCCGGAGGTTTCACCGGCGGTAATGCCGCCTTGGGCAGCGAATCCGCCATCGCCGCCGGCACCGCCGTGGCTGCGCGCCAGGATGCCGTGCGCGTGGTGGTTGCTGGTGGTGAGGTTGCCGGTGCTGGATACCGAGGTGGCACTGGCGGTTCCGCCCTTGCCGCCATCGCCACCGATGGTGACGCCGACATTGCCCATGGAGACGCCCGAGACATCGATTGAGCCCTTGGCACTGCCGCCGCCGCCGCCGATCGATTGCGCGGCAATCGCGCTGGCATAGCCGCCGCTCGTGGTGATGTCGCCGCTGTTGTCGGCGACGACGAGTCCCGCCGTGCCGCCAGAGGCGCCGCTGCCGCCTAGAGTGAGGCCGCCATCTGCCTTTGACGCCCCGCTGCCGGTGACGACTGTTCCAGCATCGCCGCCGCCCCCAGCTACTGACTGGGCACGGATCCCGACCGAGTGTGAACCCGCTGTAGAAATATTGCTCTCGGCAGAGACCCAGACCGTCCCGGCCGTGCTGCCCGCACCGCCATCACCGCCCACAGCGATGTTGAGACCAACCTTCGCCGCACCGTCCACAGCAGCCGTCGCCCCGCTCGCGCCGCCACCGGCGCCGATGCTCATGGCGGTAATGCCGGGCGCGTTGTGCCCCTTGGTCGTGAGATCACCATCGGTGATGGTCTTGACCGTCACAGCACCGCTATTGCCGGCAGCACCGCCCGAACCGCCAATCGAGGCATTCAGAGTCCCGGCTTCGGAGACGCCTGAAACCGCCCCGGCGAAATGCGCAGCACCGCCACCACCAGCCGATGAATGGGCGACAATGGCTGCGGAGGAGTGACCCTCTGTTGCGATCGCCCCACTGGAAGTGACCTCGACCTCACCCGAGTCGCCGCCGCTGCCGCCACTGCCGCCCACGCTCAGGTTCGCATCCATCTGCGAGGCGAGTGCGCCCGAGACAGTCGCGCCGGAGTGGCCGCCGCCGCCGCCGACCGAGAGGGCCGTAACACCGGGTGAGACACTGCCGACTGTGGAGATGTTCCGGTCGATACCGACCTTCACCGTGCCGCCCTTGCCGCCGCCGCCGGCACTGCCGCCGACCGCCGCATTGAAGCTGCCCTGTGAGCCGCCGCTCATCGCTGCCGTGGATCCGGCGTAGCCGCCGCCACCGCCGACCGAATGCGCATAGACGCCAGGCGACAAGTGGCCCTCTGTGGTCGTTGTTCCGTTGCCTTGGACCGTGACGGCGCCACCGTCACCGCCATCGCCACCTGACCCGCCCACCGAGGCGTTCAAGGAGACGCGCGAGACCACCGTGCCGGCAACGCTGGTACCGGAGTGACCGCCGCCACCGCCGGTGCTGTGCGCAACCAAGCCGGCCGAGACATCCCCCTCACTGGAGAGCGTGCCATTCGCGGTGACGTCGATCGCACCACCATCACCACCCCCACCGCCGGAGCCACCAACCGAGAGGCTGACGCCAACCGGGGCAGCATCGGTCGAGAGACTGGTCCCAGCACTGCCGCCGCCGCCACCGGTGGACTGTGCATGCAGGCTTGGAGAATGCGTGCCCTTGGTCGAAAAATCTCCGTTGCTGGTGACCGAGACGGCACCGCCATGGCCACCCTTGCCACCATCGCCGCTGGCGCCGATCGAGATGTCGAAGGCCGGCGACCCGCTTATCGAGACGGAGTTGCCGCCATCGCCACCGCCACCACCGACGCTCTCGGCCAAGAGGCCGCGAGCGCGCTCTCCCGCGGTCGCCACCGAGTAGCCGTCGGCACCGCCATCATCATAAGAGACCGACCCACCGTCACCGCCGTCACCGCCGCTACCGCCGATGGCCACGGAGACAACCGGCGCGACTGAGAGCGCACCCGCCCCGGCACCGCCGCCGCCACCGACAGAGTGCAAAAAGATGCCATTGGAGTCATCGCCGCTGGTGGTGATGTTGCCGGCGTTCTGAGCCTTGACCTCGCCGCCGTTGCCGCCATCGCCACCGCTACCACCGATGGCCACCACGGCCGCTGTCATATTGGCAGAGCCGCCGCCACCACCGACCGTCGACCCATAGAAGGCAGTCGCCTGATCACCCGTGGTCGTCAATTCGGCCAGGTTGGTGATAGCGACCTTGCCGCCATCGCCACCACTGCCGCCTGACCCACCAAGTCCGACGATGGCATCGGCACTGCCGCCGTCGCCGCCGCCACCACCGACGCTGGAGCCATGCAGGGCGCGGGACCCCATGCCCTGGGTTTGGATGGTCGTCTCTTCACCGGCTGAAATGCTGACGGCGCCACCGTTGCCGCCGGCAGAGCCGCTGCCGCCCAAGGCGACCACGCCGACCGCGCTAGAGCCGAGGCCGCCGCCACCTCCGACGGAATGTGCCAGCACACCATCTGCCCAGGTGCCAGCAGTGGTGAGAGCGCTGCCCCTGCCTATGGTGACCTGAACCGCGCCACCATCGCCGGCGCTCTGGCCGCCGGCACCAAAGGCTACGAAAGCCGTCGAGTCGCCTGCTTTGCCGTCGAAACCGCCGACCGACTGAGCTAAGATAGCGTTAGCAGAATCACCCTTGGTGGACACGCTCTCCGTAAACTGGACGGCGACATCTCCACCCGGTCCGCTGCCCTCAGCAGAGCCACCTTGACCGGAACCGACCGGCGCGGTCGCATTGCCGCCATCGCCGCCGGCGCCGCCGTAGCTGCGAGCCCAGAGGCCTTGCGCTTCGTTGCTGATGGTCGAGATCTTGGCGATCGCATTGATCTGAAGCGTGCCACCAGTGCCGCCCTTGCCGCCGTCACCACCCTTGGCCTCTGAGGCAATACCTGCCGTCGAGTCGCCGCCGCTACCACCGGCCCCCGCCAAGCTCTCGGCACGAATGCCGTGCTGAAGCGGCCCCGTCGAAAGGGTGGTGATCGTGGTGATGGTGGTTGCATCGTCCTGACCGATGTTCAGCGTGATATTGCCACCGGCGCCGCCGCTGCCGCCATCGCCGCCAGTCGAATCACCAGCAAAGGAGGTAATGGAGGAACCGCCGTCACCGCCAGCCCCGCCGCTGCTTTGCAAGAAGATTGCGGCATCACCATCGCCACTGACCGTGAAGGTGGAGGTATTGATCGAGACCGTCATCTGGGTCTCTGCTGTGGAGCCGGCATCGCCACCAGCGCCACCGTCGCCGCCCTTTGCCGTCGTGCCCCCGCCCTTGGATTCGCCGCCCTTACCGCCATCGCCACCGATGGCCGTGACGGAGAGGGCAGAACCCGAGCCGCCCCCCTGAGAGATGGAGGAATCGTCGATCGTGACCTCAATACCACTGTCGCCACTGCCATTGCCGGCAACGGCGCCGCCGGCTCCACCCTGGCCACCGATGGTCTTGTCGCCAGCCCTCCCATTGGCCAAGCCGCCGTCACCGCCAGCGCCGCCTTCTGCCTTGGCCGAGACCGCGTCGATTGAATTGCCACCGAGGCCAATCGCTGTTGAGCCTTGGACATCCAATAGGACCGTCTTGGCTGCGCCACCGTCACCACCAATGCCACCAAAGGCGCCACCACCGACATTGGTCAGAGAGAAGCCCTCTCCACCGGTGCCGCCATCGCCACCCGTCGCGCGTGCCTGGATGGCGGCTGCGGCATGCCCGGTGTTTGAGAAGAGTCCATCTTGCGCGGACACGATTGCCAAACTGGCAGATCCACCATCGCCGCCAAATCCGCCCGTCCCACTTCCCGCATCGGAACTGCCCTCGCCGCCGGTGCCGCCATCGCCGCCTTCAGTCTCCGCCCGGACGAGGGCGGTGGAGGGGCCGGCTCCTCGGATCTCACCCTCGCTAAAGATTGCGACCGTGGTCGCACTGCCGCTGTCGTCCCCGGGGTCCCCTTTGCCGCCAAAGGCATTTCCACCCAGCGGTTTGCTGTCCTCTTTGCCGTCCGCTCCCTTATCGCTAATCCAGGACGAGGTGACACCATCACCCTGAACCGAGACCTCGAAGCTGCCGCCGTCAAAAATCAGCTCGATGTTCTTGTTTGGAGCAACGTCTGGGTTGGTGACGCCGATGAAGGCGGCTGAATCGCTGCCCGAGGGCCGAATGTCGCTTGTCAGACCCTTGACCGTCAGTTGGCCGACCTCGTTCAAGAAGCTAACGCCGCCCGAGATATCACCTGTGCAGGTTGCGTCGAGATCGTCGATGGTGCAGTCGGCTACCGCAGCGGGCACAGATGCACCCAACCAGAAGATAGCTCCGTAAAGGTAGGCAGCACGGCGATTCGTGAACATGCGCTCGTCATCCACTTTAGCTTGCTATCGCATTTCGCTGTTTGAAAACAGCCACTTACACATGTTTTGTAGAGAAAGCGTTTAGCACCATTAGGTGTCAAACCCAGCGTCCTTCAAACAGCAGTATAGACTGCAATTCTTTCGCATGTAAACGGTTCAGCAGTTTAATATTGAAATGAACGTTCAGACAATAATCTAACGGTTGATAACAAATTGCATTTTTCAGAGCAGCTTACTCGTCGATCCGCACTCTGACTTAGAAGAAAATCGAGACCCTGCCCGTTCCGCCATACTCCTGCTGATTGCCGGCCAGCAAGGCCTGGCCACCCAGCGAGATCAGGGCCCGCTCGTGCACCCGGACCTCAAAGTTCGCCCCGACGTCGGCGAAGAGCGGCCGGGCCTCGTCACTGACCTCATAGCTTGGGCCGAAGCCGCCCATGCCACGAAGTCTGACACCTGTCGAACGGTCGCGACCGCTGACGATCGCCAGGAGGCCGGCCGATGCGGAGGCATTGGCTTCCGCACCGAAGATCTGAAAGTCGCTGCCCAACTCCACCACTGGGTTCAGGGTCACCAGGGTCTGGCTGAAGCTCTCTACGTCCAAACCATAGTCACCGGCGCCGGTCTCGCTGAAGGAACCCTGCCACTGATGATCGATACCCAGGTCAAACCAGGGCTTCACGTAGATCTCCTCGTTTAGGTCCACCACGTGGCTGACGCGGGCATGGCCAGAGATCCAGTTGACGTTGGGCGAGGAATCGGCCGTCACTGTCCCGCTGGGCGTGATCACCTGTCGGGAGAGGTCATAGATGCCGACGCCGCCGGAGAAGGAGGCCGAGATCGTCGTCGCCTCGATCTCCTTTTTGGCCACGATGCCGCCCTGGAAGCGAGAGCCATCGCCACTGACACGGCTGTTCGAGAGGTTGCTGTCCTCATAGCCGAAGGCGCCGCCCAGGAAGTAGCCCTCGCCGACTGCCATCTGACCGCCCACAGAGACACCGACGAAGCTCTCGTCGTAGTCGATGGAATCACTGGTGCGTTGGCGGTCGATGCCGCCGCCGTTCACCTGCAGCCAGACGCAGCTGCCCTGCTGGGTGAAGACCACTTGCCCCTCCGGTCCTCGGGCAGGACAGGAGTTCAGATCGTCGGCAAAGCGCAGGCTGGAGAAGAGGGCCGCGTCCGATGGTGCAAAGATCTCAGCCGGTGCGAAACGATCATAGGTATCCACCAGATCGGCGACATCTTCGGTCGTCAGCAGGAAGTTGGTGAGGTCCGTCACGAAGGCATCGGTGCCGGCGGTCGAATCATCCACGATGCCGTTGATCGCTTCGCCAAAGGCCGTGTGGTTGGAACTGATGATCTCTCGCACAGAGTCCGGTACCTTAGCCTGAGCCGTCGCCGAGCCGTTCCAAGGCGTGTAGTTGACATCATAGCTCAGCAAGAGCGCCTGCTGGCCTTGGCTGTTCGTGCGTTGCCGAAGGCCATAGTCGACCGTGGCGGTGCTGGCGACAGATAGGCCGCTGGTATCGAGGGTGCCGCTGCTTCGAAGGATTGCAAAGCTGGCGCTGTCGCCGCTCTTCGGCGCACCGCTGAGCGCGTTGGGCTTCACCGTTCCGGCCAGGCTGTTGCCTGTTGCCTCAGAGACGACGATCAGGTCGTTGCTGCCGCCGTAGGCGAAGTCGACCCACGTCTGGCCAGTGCTGGTCTGCGTCAGCTGTCCCTTCAGCGCTGAGCGAGCAATTGCCCCGGTCCCACCAGCAGAGATGGTACCGGCATTGGTGAGCGAGCCATTGGCACCACCCAAGTCTACCTCAGAGCCAAGCCCGAAGGTGGCTCCAGTGTTGTTCATGAAGCTGATGCCCATGGGCTCAAGCGCCGTCGTTGCCGCAGCCGCGCCCAGGGGCGCTGCCGCGGTGCTGCTGAGCGCGGTCTTGACGGAACCCTCGATCGTCCCGTTGTTTTCCACCGTCAGGGAGGCCATGCCGTTGGTGCGAATGACGAAGCCGCTGGCCGCGGCACCGCCCTCCTGGATCAGTGTACCGTTGTTGGTGATCAGATTGTCACTACCGTCGAAGAGCCCGATGGTCTCGTGCCCGTCGAAGGCCGTCATCACCGTGGCGCCCTCGGCAATGGTGATCTCGATCTTGGCGTTGGAGCCGTCGTTGCTGGCCGATTGAGCCAGGATCCCGCGCCCCTTCTCGCCACTGGCCGTTATGTCGGCATTGATGTCCAGGGTGATTGCACCGCTGGTGTCCGAGGCCCCGGTGCCGGAGACCGACTGCGCGAAGATGCCATGGGCCTCCTCTCCGCTGACCTCGATGGCCTCGCCGATGGTGACCATGATCGCCCCGCCGTTGCCGGCATCGCCGGCGTTACCGACGAAATTGTCAATGTTGAAGCCGCTGAGCACGCCGGTGATGCCAACTGCACCGCCGCTGCCGCCCACCGACTGCAAGACTATGCCATGCCCGCGCGTACCCTCCGTTTCGATCTTGCCGCTGGTGGTGACCGTGATCGCGCCGCCATTGCCGCCGTCACCGGCATTCTCCTGCACCCCGACGCCGACACCGATGTTGAGATCGGCCCAGGAGGCGGTGAAGCCCTTCTCGACATCGCCGGCCGTACCACCACCGCCGCCGACGGACTGGGCAAAGATGCCCACACCGCCTTCGCCTTCGGTGCCGATAAAGCCAGAGTGGATGATATCGATGGCACCGCCATCGCCGCCGCCACTGCCAAGCCCACCTACGGTCGCCACCGACCAGAGGCCACTGCTGCCGGCGCCGCCGTTGCCACCACCGCCGCCGATCGATTGGGCATGGATGGCAAAGGCATGGTCGCCCAGAGTGGCGATGTCATCGCTGTTGGTGACGCTCACCTTGCCGCCGTCGCCGGCGGCGCCGCCCTGGCCGCCGACCGCGGCCGAAATGTTGGTGAAGCTGGGCACCGAGGTGAAGGCCGTATCCAGCTTGTCGATCGATTCCGCGGTCGAATTGGTGGTCCAGCCGGCGAGGCCCAGATCACCCTCGCCACCATTGCCGCCACCGCCGCCATGGCTGTGCGCCACGATGGCATGCCCGACGTCTCCGGAGGTCAGGATGCCGCCCTTGTTGTCGACCGTGACCGTGTCGCCGTCGCCGCCTCCGGCACCATTGCCACCGACTGTCACGGTCAGTGCTGCCTTGATTGTCGTCTGTTCTTCGGGGTTCTCGGCGCTGGAGCAGCTGAAGCCGGCGATGCTGCCGACCAGTTGGCAGTTGCCGGCAAAGGAGATGGAGGCACTGGAGGCCGCGCCACCATTGCCGCCACCGCCGCCGACACTGTGCGCCACGATGCCTTTGGAGGTCTCGCCTGTGGTCACGAGATCACCGCTGTTGGTCACCATGACGTCGCCGCCGTCGCTGCCGGTGCCGCCCTTGCCGCCGACGCTGATGCCGACATTGGCACTGACACTGGTGCCCTCCGGCGCCGAGGGAGAGAGCTGCAGGTTGATGTTGGCCGCAGAGCCGCCATCGCCACCACCGCCGCCGATCGACTGGGCATAGATGGCGTTGGAGCCGCCCTTGGCCGTACCGATTCCGCCGGTGTTGGTCACCTCGACGGTGTCTCCGACGGCACCGTCGCCGCCAGAGCCACCGACATCGACCTGAACGTTGGCCGAGGCCGAGGCGGAGATGCCGCCGATTACGGAGTAGGTCGTGCCGCCATTACCGCCGTTGCCACCGATCGACTGGGCATGAATGCCGCTGGAGAGGAAGCCATCGGTCGAGAGCTCAGCCGCGTTGCTGATAGAGACCGTGCCGGCCTTGGCACCGTCGCCGCCGGCCCCGCCGACATCGACATCAATCTGGGCCGAGCCGTCGCTGCTGAAGGAGAGGTTGCCGGTATAGACATTGCCGCCCGCACCGCCGTTGCCGCCAACCGACTGCGCCAGGATGGCGGTGGCGCCGAAGTCGCTTGTCGTAATCGAGTCCTCGGCCGCGACCGAGACATTGCCGGCGCTGCCGGCCTTGCCGCCCGACCCACCGACGGTAACGCCGAGCTGGCCCGAAACCTCGCCAGCCGTGAAGCTGGCCTCTGCCGCGAAGCCGCCGTCGCCGCCGGCACCGCCGTGGCTTTGCGCCAGGATGCCCCTTGCATGGTGCCCCTTGGTCTCGACCGCCCCAGTGCTGGTGACCGAGACGTCGTCGGCCATGCCGCCGGCACCACCGGCGCCGCCGATGGTGACAGAGACATTGCCCATCGAGAGGGCCGAGGCCGAGATCGAGCCCTTGGCCGTACCACCGCCGCCGGCAATGGATTGCGCCTCTATGGCATTGGCAAAACCGCCGCTGGTGGAAACAGATCCGCGTGAGATCAGGGTCGCGGTGCTGCTGGTACCGCCGTTGCCACCACTGCCGCCGACCGACACATTGACGGCGCCACCGGAGACGCCAGAGCCGCTGGCCACGGTCCCGGCATTGCCGCCCGAGGCCGCGATGCTCTTGGCGCGAATGCCGACCGAATGCTTACCCTCGGTCGTGACATCACTGAAGGAGGAGACCTCTACGGCCGCCGAGTCACCGCCCGAACCGCCATCGCCACCCACCGTCACCCCGACCGAGGCGCCGCTGGCGAGCGCGCCACTGACCGTCGTCCCGCTGTCGCCGCCACCACCGCCGATGCTCATCGCAGTGATGCCGGGCGCATTGTGCCCCGCGGTCGAGATGGCGTTGGAGGTATCGACCGTGACCATGCCGCCGGCACCACCACTGCCGCCTCTACCGCCAACGGTAGCAGAGACCGACCCATCGGACTCGCCACTGAAGCCGCCGGTGAAGTGCGAGGCGCCGCCGCCACCGCCGACCGAATGGGCCACCAGGCCGCTGGAAGAATGCCCCTCGGTCGCGATCGAGCCTTGCGAGGTGACGGTCACGGTGTTGCCGGCACCGCCCTTGCCGCCGCTGCCGCCGACCGTGGCATTGACGTCGAGCGAACTATCGAGACTACCAGAGACGGTCACGCCGGAATGCCCGCCGGTACCGCCCTGCGACTGCGCCGTCAGACCCGGAGAAATGTTGCCCTTGGTGGTGATGTTGCGATCGACATCGACCGTGACCGTACCGGCCGCCTCACCATTGCCGCCGTCCTTGCCAACCCCAACGTTGACGGTGACGGCAGAGACCGCGGTTGCCGCCACGGTGGTGCCGGCCACACCGCCGCTGCCACTGACCGACTGGGCGAAGAGGCCAGGCGCGTTGTCGCCCATGGTGTCGATCGATCCACTGCCGCTGACCGAGACCGTGCCGCCGGCACCGCCCGCACCGCCGGCTCCGCCGACCGCATGGGTGACCGAAACCCCGCCAATCGCATTGCCGGCGACCGCCGTGCCGCCAGTGCCGCCGCTGCCGCCATGGCTCAACGCATTGAGGCCGGCTGAGAGATGACCCTCGGTCGAGAGGTCACCGCTGGCATCGACCATCACGTTGCCGCCGTCACCGCCGGCACCGCCGCTCCCACCCAGCGAGGTGCTGACCCCGATCGGTGCATTGGCCGACGAGACGCTGGTCCCGGCCGAGCCACCACCACCGCCGACCGAGTGGGCGATCAGCGCGCCGGCATTGCCGCCCTTGGTCGTGATGTCGGCACCGCTGGTGACAGCGACGTCACCGCCCGTCCCGGCATTGCCGCCCGAGCCGCTGGCGCCCAGGGTGACGGAGATGACCGGCGAGCCACCGGCTGAGACGTCAAAACCACCGTCGCCGCCGCCGCCACCGACACTCTTGGCCAAGAGCCCTCGTGCCCGCTCGCCGCTGGTCTCGATCGTGTAGTCGCTGGCGCCCTCATCATCGAAGGTCACATTGCTGCCGGCACCGCCGTCGCCGCCACTGCCCCCGATGGAGACCGAGAAAAGGCCTGAAACTGCAACAGCCGACGAGCCGTCACCGCCGCCACCGCCGACGCTGGAGAGGAAGATACCGTCGGCATCGTCGCCGCTGGTCGAGAGATCACCGGAGGAGTTGGCCATGACCATGCCGCCGTCGCCGCCGGACCCCCCCGAACCGCCGAGCGACAGGATACCGACCGTGGAGTGGGCTGAACCACCGCCACCGCCTAGACTGGCGGCATAGAGCGCGTCCGATTGATCCTGCAGGGTGGTGACATCAGCCGCGTTGGTCATGGTCACCATGCCGCCGGAACCACCGCTGCCGCCAGAGCCACCGAGGGCCGCGATGCCCACAGCCGAGCCACCGTCACCGCCGCCACCGCCGCGGCTGCCGGCGTGCAGCCCGCGCGCGCCCTGCCCATCGGTGGTGACGCTCGCACCACTCTCTGTGGTCAGGGTGACGGTCCCACCATCGCCGCCGGCAGAACCGCTGCCACCGATCGAGGCGCCGATCGAGGCGGCAGAGGAGCCACGACCGCCGCCGCCGCCGATCGACTGCGCCAATATGGCCGTCGCGTTATCCCCCTTGGTCGTGATGCTGCTGCCTTCGGCCAGAGTGGCCGCGACGATGCCGCCGGCACCAGCACTCTCACTGCCCGCGCCATAGGCCAGAAAGCCGGCGCTGGAGCCGGCATCGCCGCTGAAGCCGCCAACCGACTGCACGATGACGGCATTGGCCTCGTCACCCGTGGTCTCGACCGTGCCTGAGAAATCGATGCTGGAGTTGCCCGCCGGCCCACTGCCGGCACCGGCACCACCCTTACCCTTGCCGGCCTTGGCATCGCCGTCGCCACCGTCGCCACCATCGCCGCCATAGCTGCGGGCAAAGACACCCTGAGAGCCGGGGCCGGCTGTGGTGATGTCGCCGATCAACTGGACCGAGACCGTGCCGCCGGCACCGCCTTGGCCACCGTCACCACCGAAACCATTGCCGAAGGTGTCGGAATCGCCTTCGCCACCATCGCCGCCGCTGCCGGCGATGCTCTCGGCGCGGAGCCCATGCTGGGTTACTGTGGTCGAGGTGGTGCTGATGGTGACGCCGGGTGCGGTTGAGGTCACTGTGACGGTGCCGCCGTCGCCGCCTTTGTTCGCGTCACCGCCCTGGGCGCGCTTGTCGACGACGGTGACCTTACCCTCGCCACCATCGCCGCCGGCCCCACCACTGCTCTGTACGAAGATGGCCGAGCTGCCCGCGGTGCCGACGGTGAAGCTGCCACCGTCCAGCTTCGCAACCACGGGACCACCGCTGCCGCCTTCGCCACCCCTGCCGCCGGTCGCATCGGCGCCGGTGTTCTTGGCCTCACCACCACTACCGCCATCACCGCCAACCGACTCGGTCAGCAGCAGGAACTGGTCGCCGTCATAAGTGAAGGTCCCACCTCTGATCGTCACGTTGGCGCCCGCGGAATCGCCGCCGTCGCCACCATCGCCGCCGTTAGAGGCGCCGAAAGTGGTATCGGTGTCGGCTTCGCCGCCATCACCGCCGTCGCCGCCGACCGATGCCGATTCCAAAAGGCGTTCAGTGTTGCCGGCACTGGTGACCGTCGCGTCTGTGATGGTGATGGTGGAGACATCGGCAAAGCCGCCTTCACCGCCATCACCACCATGGGTCGTGCCGCCGCCGCTGCGCCCCTCACCACCCCTGCCGCCCTCATTGGCGATTGAGAAGGCCTGGAAGCCATGCGCATCCAAACCCTGAACCGAAAAGGTTCCCGAGACGACGGAGATACTGGACTCTCCTGCTGCCGCACCGCGGGAACCATCGCCGCCGCGACCGGTGCCAAGCCCGGTCTTGCCCTCACCGCCGTCGCCGCGGCTGCCGCCAAGGCTCTCGGCGATCAGCAGCGCATCGGGACCGATCCCGCTTACCGTGCCGCTTTGGAAAGTGATGGAGACATTGCCACCGTCGCCGCCGGACTTGCCACTGTCGCCGGTCGCATTGCCGAAGACCTTGCTGTCCTCATCGCCGTCCTCACCATCACCGCCGATGGACCTGCTCTTAATGCCAAAGCCGGAACTGGTGATCGCAAAGCTATCACCGCTGTAGTCGATGGAGATGGGATCAGCCGAATCCTTATCAGAGGCGGTGTTCTCGCCCTTGATGCCGTCATCACCTGCGGCCGGGGTGATGTCGGCCGTCAGGTTCTCGACGATGATCGCGGTCACGTCATCGATCAGGGTCACACCCGCCGAGAGATCACCGCTACAGGTCGCAGTCCCACTGGCAATCGTACAGTCCGCTGCAGACGCGCCGGGCCAGAAAGAGACAAACGAAAGTACAGCGAAAGTCGCAAGCACCTTGCGGAAAGCAATCATTCATCCCTCCCTGCCGCTGCTGGTTACGCATGCTTGGCGGCATCTCTGGTGAAAGCTTAAGCTGACAACAGCGGGAGGACAAATTGTTTCATTGTCGGAAAGACTTGAACGGCAGCCCCAAGGTTAGGGGCTCTTAGGGGGCAGCTGGCTTTGCCGGATAGAGTTGACGCGCCCTGTCGAAGAGGGACATGGCCTCTGCTGTGCCGACGAAGCGCCAATGCCAGGGCTCATAGGAGACACCCTGCGCATTCTCCGGCGGGAAGGAGAGCTCAAAACCATAGTCCGGCGCATACTTCAGGAGCCACTGACCGGCCTTGGTTTCGCCGAAGCAGACCTCGAAATCACAGCGGCGGTTACGCCCATCGGCAAAATCGACGGCATAGCCGGTGGCATGCTCGCTGTAGCCCGGCGGGGCCGAGACCTGGGCGCGCACCACCTCGCTCTGCTTACGTCCCTCGCAGCCACTGCCACAGACCGGGCCACTCGCATCGCAGACGTGGCGGCAGAAGAGATAGCGCTGCTTGCGGATCGAACGAAAGCAAGAGAGGGCGCGCAGGTCCACGCCGTCGGCTCTGGCGGCCTCGATCATCACGCGCAGTGGCTGGGCCACGTCTTGATGCAGGCGCGCCGAGTTGCCGGTGCAGACCGCAATCAGGGTCTCCGGTGCCGCCTCGGGATAGCCCAGATGCCCGTAGAGGCTTTCCTGTGCGGCCGACGCTCGGCCGAATAGGACAGCACCCAGCAGCAAAGCCAACAGCAATCCAAAGCGCATGGCGATCAAGCCTCGTCCAGCCAGTCGTTGATCAGGCGCCGCGCTATGGAATCGCGACGGGGGAGACGCAGAGTCTCATCCTCCGGCGCGTTGCGTAAAGTCTCGCGATCGAACCAGCCAGCCGACTCGATCTCGTCGGGATCGATCTCGAGCGGACCGAAGTCTGCACGAGCGTGAAACCCGACCATCAAGGAGGAGGGGAAGGGCCAGGGCTGGGAGGAATGGTAGGTGACATCGCGGACCCTCAGGCCAACCTCCTCCTCGACCTCACGGGCAACCGCCTCTTCCAGGCTTTCGCCCGGCTCCAGAAAGCCGGCCAGGGTCGAATGCATGCCCGGCGGCCAGACCTTCTGGCGCCCCATGACACAGCGCTCTCCGCCGTCGTGGATCAGCATGATGACGGCCGGATCGGTGCGCGGAAAATGCTGGGTGGCGCAGCGCTCGTTGCTGCACTTGCGGACATGGCCGCCCTGGACCAAGGCCGTCTCTGACCCACAGACACCGCAGAAGAGATGGCGCTCGTGCCAATAGACCAGGCCGCGGGCATAGGCCAGTAAGGCGCCCTCGGAATGCCCCAGCAAGGGACCAACCACACGCAGATCGCTGAAATGGCCGCGGCCGACCAGCAGCGGCGCATGATCCGGCGTCTCCTCCATAGAAACGTCCAGGGCGACGTAGCAGTGGTCACCGATCAGGCCCAGCAGCGCCCAAACCGCCCCACGGTCGCGATAGTGGCGCGCTTCGGCAGCAGATAGCCAGGCAAGGCTCGGTCGATCCGGATCGGCCACCAGATTGCGACCGCGCCAGACAGGCAGAAAACGCGTTTCCGGATCGGCCAGTCGCTCTTCTATCCAGGCGGTATCGCGGCGGCGCTTGTCGACGCGATCGAGGCCGGCACCGGCATAGAAATTGAGGGCTGCTTGTCTCATGCGGGAGCGGAGAGTGGCACGGGCAGCGGGGTCTAGACAACGGAGCAATTGCGGGCAGCAGCGCAGCACGTAAGGCAGATCTCAAGTGGGTTTGACTTGCCCCCTAGGCAGCCCTGGTTCAGGCTTGTCAGCATGAGGCAGACCTCCTTTCGATATGGCCGAAGACAGGTCCTGACGGCCGCTGGCGTCGCGACGGCAGCTTTAGCCCTGCCGCAGCCGGCATTGGGTCTCTGTGGGCTCTATCCGCAGAGCGAGAGCATGGAGTTTCTGGCGATCAAGCAAGGCGAGGCGCGGGGTTGGCGGCGCATGGCCTTCTTCCGTCAATCCGGGAGGCTGCTGGTCTTGAGCGAGACCGAGCTCAAACTCGGCCCCAGGCAGAGCTTTCGCCAGAAGGTCGAGGAGGTTTGGCAGGACGGCTGGCTGGTCGCGCTGACGGCCGATACCGTTGAGGATGGTGTCCCCTATCGCCTGCGCGCAGAGCGCAAGGGCGGTGCGGCCGACAAAGAGAGCGACGACCCGATCGCCGGCGGCCATGGCGGTGGCCTGGCCGGCCAGGCCGGAGACTTGCGTTTCAACGTCGCCGGTCACGTGATCGCGACGACCTTTTGGCACCGTGACACGCCCTATGCCCAGGCGCTGCTGTCGGTTATCGACGGCCTGGTCAAGGTGGTGCGTTCCGACAGCTTGCCCGAGACCCGCATTGTCGTTGGCGGTACCCAGGTTCCGGCTCGCGGCTGGCGTCTGCGCGGCGAGTTTCCCTGCTCCCTCTGGTATGATCGGGACTGCACGCTCTTGCGTTTCGAACAACCCGATGCCCGCGGCCGTCCACTCACCTTTGTGCGCTAGAGCGTGATGACGCCACATCGAAACGATTTATCGTCTCAATCATGCTCTACACGTTTGAATAACAGAGCAGATTCACGCGAACAGGTGAGTCCACCTGATCGCGATCTGCGCTAGCCTGAACGGCACAAGAGCTGTGAGCCCGCTTGCAACACTGCTGCAGGAAAACCGTTTGGTCAGCGCCGAATGGGGCGGTCAACTCGCCAATCATCTCTCTATGGCAGCGATCGCGCTTGATCGCTTGGGTGCCGCGCCAGAGACCGTAGACGGCTTTGCTCAGAGCTACCGCTCAAGACACAGCCTCGTTCCGCTCAGGCCGCCCCGTGAGACTGCGCCCTTAGCGTTGGAGGATCTCTTTGGAAGACGCGACAGAGAAGCCGAGGCTCGCCTCTTCTTCGAGGCAGAGATCACCGCTAGGGGCAGAGACTGGGTTCTGCGGACCTATCTTCCGCTCTTCCTGCCTGGCCTCAGCGCCAGTGCCTTTCATCCCATGATCCGGACCGCCTATGCGCTGGAGACCGGCGATGACGCAGAGCTTGGCGTGGCACTGGCTTTCTGGGCGGTCAGCTTTGGCGATCTGGGCAGGTCACAGCCATCCCAGCGAAACGAGCTGCCCTGGCGCGCGGCCTTGGCCGAGCTCTCCTTGGTCGGCCGCCCGATCTATGAGGCCATGCCGAAGCTCGACCTGATCTTCCAGCGCCTCGAACACATCGCGCAAGACAAAGGCTTCTCTCGGACAGTGGACCAGGTCGTCATCACCAGGCTCGACGCGCTTGCCGAGATGTCACTGGCCTTGCTGGCCGGCAGCGGAGACTTCACTGCCCTTCATGCCCTGACGGCCAGCCATGCCTTCCGCGTGATCTCTCCTTGGATCGATGATACGCAGCCGGCCCTCGACGCCCACTGGCGCGCCTTGGCTGCGGCCTACATCTCGATCGGCGCACCGGAACCGCCTAGCCCGAAAGATCTGGAGATGCTCCGGCAAGCCGCACCAGACCACTGGCAGGACCTGGCAGAGGCAGCCATCGCCTCGAAGGACGATCACCAGATCAAGCTGCTCTACTCAGCACAGGAAGAGGCCGAGGCTTACGGCGATGCGCCGCTCTACCGAGCGGCGCTCGCGGTCTATCTGCAGCGCCTCTAACCCCACGCGACGCCAATCAGTCAGCGGGGGCGAGTTGTGCTTGTGTGCGAAGCTCGAAGTCGCTGGCGTCATGGCGCTCGTGCAGCTGCGTCTCGGGCTCGCCCCAGGTCCGGTTGACCATGCGGCCACGCTGCACTGCCGGGCGCTGAAAAATCGATTCGGCCCAGCGCACCACGTTCTTGTAAGAGGTCGCATCGAGGAACTCGCCCGCATCATAGAGCGTGCCGCGCACCAGGGCACCATACCAGGGCCAGATTGCGATATCGGCGATGCAGTAGTCCGGGCCGGCGACGTAAGGCGTCTCGGCCAGCCTGCGATCCAGCACGTCGAGCTGACGCTTGGCCTCCATCGCAAAGCGGTCGATGGGGTACTGCAGCTTCATCGGCGCATAGCTGTAGAAGTGCCCGAAGCCGCCGCCGAGATAGGGGGCAGATCCCATCTGCCAGAACAGCCAAGAAAGCGCTTCGACCCGCTTCTCGGGCTCCGTCGGCATGAGGTGTCCGAACTTCTCTGCCAGATAGAGCAGGATCGCACCCGACTCGAAGACCCGGATCGGCGTCTCACCCGATTGATCGATCAAGGCCGGAATCTTGGAATTGGGATTTGCCGCGACGAAGCCGCTGGAGAACTGCTCGCTGTCGCCGATCTTGATCAGGTGCGCGTTGTACTCCGCCCCGCTCTCGCCCAGCGCCAGCAGCTCTTCCAGCATGATGGTGATCTTCTGCCCGTTCGGCGTCCCCAGGGAGTAGAGCTGCATGGGGTGCTTGCCGACCGGCAGGTCCTTCTCGTGGGTGGAACCGGCAACCGGCCGATTGATGCTGCCCCAGGTTCCCCCGTTCTCGACATCCCAGGTCCAGACCTTGGGCGGCTCGTAGTCGCTGAATTCTTGCATGCTGCTTCCTCGCTTGGGTTCGCCGGCGGCAGACCGGCTTCTCATTGCAATGCTGGTTGAGATATGGCCGCGCATGCCAGCGATCAACGCTGCCACTGTGCCCGCTCATCCAATAACCTGTGATCACCCCCATCTGCGCAGTCGTGTCCTACGCGCCTTGCAACACCTCTCCTCTTGCACTCCGACGCCAGAGGGCGAATATTGGGGCAGGGAGGTTGGCAGCGGACGGAGTCCTCGCCAACCCGGTCAGGTCCGGAAGGAAGCAGCCGCAACGAGTTTCGCTTCGGGTCGCCCGTCAGCCTCCCACCCGTTATCAAGAGAATCCTGCGCGCGGAGGGCCCATGGCCGAGGCCGAGGAGAGAGCGCAACCCGGCGCGGCCGCTTACAGGGTTCTGGCCCGAAAGTATCGCCCGCAAAGCTTCACCGACCTGATCGGCCAGGATGCCCTGGTCCGCACCCTGACCAATGCCATCGAGGCCAAGCGCATCGCGCAGGCCTATATCCTGACCGGCGTGCGGGGTGTGGGCAAGACGACGACGGCCCGCATCCTGGCTCGCGCCCTGAATTATCGTGGACCCGAGGGTGACAAGGGGCCGACGGCCGGTCCGACCGACGACTGCCCGATCTGCCAGGCCATCGCCGAAGACCGTCACGTCGATGTGATCGAGATGGATGCCGCCAGCCGCACCGGCGTTGGCGACATCCGCGAGCTGATCGAGGGCGTGCGCTATCGCCCGGTGGAGGCCCGCTACAAGGTCTACATCATCGACGAGGTGCACATGCTCTCCACCAGCGCCTTCAATGCGCTGCTGAAGACCTTGGAGGAGCCACCGCCGCACGTCGTCTTCATCTTTGCCACCACCGAGATCCGCAAGGTACCGGTCACCGTGCTGTCGCGCTGTCAGCGCTTTGACCTGCGCCGCGTCTCGCCACAGCTCTTGGCCGAGCATTTTTCGCGGATCGCAGGGACCGAAGGCGCGGAGGCCGAGCCGGATGCCATTGGCCTGATCGCTAGGGCCGCCGACGGCAGCGTTCGCGACGGGCTCTCTCTGTTGGATCAAGCCATCGCACTGACCGACGGGAAGGTCGCCGGCGCGGCCGTGCGCGAGATGCTGGGCATCGCCGACAGAGGGCGCCTCTACGACCTCCTCGAAGCGACCTTGGGCGGTCGCTTGGACGAAGGCCTGACCATCCTGGGCGAGCTCTATAGCCTTGGCGGCGATCCCTTGATCGTGCTGCAGGACCTGATGGAGATCGTCCATGCCGCGACACGGCTCCGGCTCTCCCCGGTCAGTGCAGAGGATTCGGCCCTGCCCGATCTGGAGCGCACACGTGGTCAGGCTCTGGGTGAGGGCTTGGGCCTGGCGGAGTTGGCCCGGGCCTGGCAGCTCCTATTGAAAGGCTACGGTGAGGCGCAGGTGGCCCCTCTGCCTCTGCAGGCAGCCGAGATGGTGCTGATCCGCCTGGCCCATGCCAGCAGTCTACCGCCGCCGGGCGAGCTGCTGCGCCAGCTGCGCAACGAGAGTCCCTCGGGCGGGAACCGCGGCAATCCCGGGCCGGCATCCTCGGCGCCGGCGGCAGCGCCGCGCGCCCTAAGCGCGTCACCCTCTGCGGCACCGGCAGCAGATCAGACGAGAGAGCCGGCCCGCCAAGAGGCGACGGCTTTGGCCCGGCAAGTCGCTCCCAAGCTTGAGGAGGCGGCTCCAGCCGTTGCCCCACCAATCGCCCCACCAGGCGCCCCACCCCCTGCCGCAGGACCGCGTGGCAGCAGTCTGGCTATCGCCTCCTTCCCGGCCCTCGTCGCCCTGGTCCGCGACAAAGGCGAGCAGCGCCTTGCCAACCATCTGGAGTGCGATGTCGCGCTGGTCCGCTTTGAGCGCAGGCATCTGGTGATCAATCTCTTTGAGGGCGCGCCTAAGGACCTGACCACCCGCCTGACGCGCCTCTTGGGCGAGTGGACCGACGCGGATTGGCGCATCGAGATCTCCGACGAGGAGGGCGCTGCCCCGCTGCGTCAGCAAGCCAAGGCCGCCGCGGCAGAGAGTCAGGCCGAGGCGCTGAAGCACCCCTTGGCCCAAGCCTTTCTGGATGAGTTTCCGAACGCGCGCCTAATCGATCACCGGCGCGAAGAGCCGGGCGCCTTGCCGTTAACCGATGGCGATGTTACGCCCGATCCCGATCAAGACGAAGAGCCGGACGAGATCTCGGATGAGGATCGCGCCCATCTGGCCGGTGTCTGGCCAGAAAGCTAGGCCCTAGAGCAAGGCCGGCGGCCCTCACGACAAAGGAGCAGAGACTATGAAGAATTTGAGCCAGCTGATGAAGCAGGCGCAAGAGATGCAGAGCAAGATGGCCGAGATGCAGGAGAAGCTGGAGGCCAGCGAGGCCACCGGCACCTCCGGCGGCGGCATGGTGCAGGTCACCGTGAACGGCAAGCAGGCCGTAAAATCCGTCAAGATCGATCCGGCCCTGGTCGATCCGGAGGAAGTCGAGGTGCTGGAGGACCTGATCGTCGCTGCCGCCAACGACGCCCGCACCAAAATGGAAGCCGAGGTGCAGGAGCAGATGCAGGGCCTGACCGGCGGCCTCTCGCTACCGCCCGGCATGAAACTGCCATTCTAGAGTAAGAGGAAGGCAGAGAGGGTGGCGGAATCGGCGCTGGAGCGGGTGACGCAGCTCTTGGCCCGCTTGCCGGGCTTGGGCCCGCGCTCGGCCAAGCGGGCTGTGCTGCAGCTCTTGAAGCAGCGCGAGTCCCTGATGTTGCCGCTGGCAGAGGCCCTGGCCGCCGCCGCCCGCGAAATCAAGACCTGCGAGACCTGCCGCAACCTGGACACCCTCTCACCGTGCGGCATCTGCCGTGACAGGGAACGCGACCGCAGTCTGCTTTGCGTGGTGACCGAGGTTGCCGATCTCTGGGCACTGGAGCGGGCCGCCACCTTCCGCGGTCACTATCACGTGCTCTCCGGCACCCTCTCGGCCCTGGACGGCCGCGGGCCGGACGACATCGGGCTGTCCCAACTGATCGAGCGCGCCGCGGCCGCCGAGGTCGGTGAGGTCATCCTGGCCCTGCCGGCCACCCTGGACGGCCAGACCACAGGCCACTACATCGCCGAGCGTCTCGCCGCCTTGCCGGAGCCGGTCATCGTAACCCGCCTGGCCCAAGGCATCCCGCTTGGCGGCGAGATCAACTATCTCGACGAAGGCACCTTGACGGCGGCCTTCCGCGCCAGACGGCCGGCGCTTTAGTGTAGGATACAGACAGCGGGTCGTTTCGACCTGCGGTCATCTTGCTCTAGCTGCCCAACATCCTTCTTTCATCATAGACATCACTCTATCTCGATCGGCGACATTCCGATAACGCTGGTCCCCTGCCTTATCTTCATGAACCAATGTGGATTGGCAGCATTGCACCTGCTGATGACGTCCGCTTGCCTTGGCACTCATCACGCAAACAAGACTTGGCAATGTCAACATCTAATGATAGAGTAAAATTTGCACGTAGCATTATTGATTGTTCAGAGCGAACAATGAAGGGAGCGGCATTGGTTTCTCTAAGAAACAAGAGGATGTCTCAGTCAATTTGGTTCGGCGGGCTGGGCGCGGTTCTGGTCGGATTGACGAGCATTCTGACCCTTCCTTCCGGCACTCGCGCTGAAACCAAGCTTTCCCTCCCCAAGATCACACCCGCTGCTCTGAAGATCCAGGGTACCACCGAACCAGGTCTTTGGCGTTTTCTGTTTCTTGACGACGCCCAGGGAGGGCAAAGACCGACTGCCACCCCAGCCGAGAATCTTGAGGTTCATTTAGAGGTCGCTGCCTCCAAAGGCGAACTCCAGCTTCGGCAAAGGGGTGGGTCACTCTATCGGGATGACACGAGCCTCGTAGAAGGTAAGCCAAACCTCTGCCTAACAGCTGCCGCGGACATCGCCGAGGCTACTACTGACTGTGCACACAAGAGTTTCGAAATAAGCCAAGATCCCAAGGTTCTAACGCTGCATTACTTCAATCCACCGGGCCGCGCCGGACGCTACGAGGGCGTCATTCGGGTCTCTGTCCAAGAGCAAGAAGAAGCGGCAACGAGCAACGGAAACGGCGGTGATCCTGAGATCCTGAATTTCACTATTCCCTTCACCTTGACCTTGAAAGACGGACCTTGGTTGGCCCTCTTCGTCCTCCTGTTTGGCCTTGGGCTCGGCATGGCAAACACCTGGTACCGCAGCGGTCAAATGAAGTTGGACAAGATTGCGACTGATCTCGATCACCTGGTCGACCTCGCAAAACTGCGAGGGATCACGCCCGAACAAAACGGCTGTCCGGCCTTCTGGAAAGAGGTCTGGCAGGTCAAATGGCACTTGCAACTGCGCGAAGTGGGTAACGCCAGCCAGGCCCTAACGGAGGCAAGCAAAGCACTGGAGACCTGCCTCGCCCAGAACCTTGGTCAGGCCGAGGCCGCAACAGGGCTAAGCGACCAACGGACGTCTCAACCATCGCTGGACTTTGCCAAGTCCGCCCGCCTGCGTCGTTGGATCTATCTGAGTGTCAGCTATCTGGTCGCTTTGTTCTTGCTGGGTTTCTTTGGGTTTACCGAACTCTATCGCGGCAAACCAACCTTTGGGGCGGCGATAGACTACATCGCCCTCTTCCTCTGGGGCTTCGGTGTGGAGGCCTCCAGAGATGCCGCGATGAAACTCGTTAGTGGTTGGAAACTGCCCGGGCTCGACCGCGTGCCCGCTTAACAAGGGGAGAGGCAAACAGGATGGACAGGTTAGAGCACATCGCCAGAAGGCGCATCACCCGCAATCTCTACGAGATCAAGGAATCGCTGCGTCATGCCGAGGTTGGAAATCCGCTGGGCGCAGAAAACGATCCGGTGCGGATGCGTGGTCGATTGATGGCTAAGTCGACTGTCCCCAGCAAGCAGAGCGAAGCGATGGCCGAATACATCGACCTTGCCGCTCGGGCCGAGGAAACCGGACAAGGATTGGCAGCCGAAGCCCTAGATCTCAGAGAAAAAGTCTGGGGCGATACGATGGACTTTGTCAGCGTCTCCTTCCTGACGAAGGGAGCAGAAGTTGCGCGCTCTGTCGGTCGCGTTGCATTTGAGAACGGCAGCCCGCTCGGCTCCGGCGTTCTGGTGGGTCCGGGCCTCTTTCTTACCAACCACCATGTGATTGAGCATCCCAGCCAGACCGCCGGTTTGGTGCTTGAGTTTGACTACGAAACAGACCTGAGCGGCCGCCCTCGTCCGATCTCGCGCTTTCACATCGATCCTTCGGTCTTCATTACTGACGATATCGAGGGATTGGACTTCACACTTATCGCTGTGGGCGCACTGCGCGATGGCGAGACACCGCTGTCGGCCTTCGGCACCTCCAGCCTCTCGGATGCCGGTGACAAGCACATGCTGGGCGAATTTGCGAACATCGTCCAACACCCGCAGGGGCGATTCAAGGAGGTCGTGCTGCGGGAAAACCGACTGGTCTCGCGATTGGCCGATTGTCTGCATTACGTCGCCGACACCGAACCTGGATCCTCCGGCTCTCCGGTCTACAACAGCGAGTGGCAGATGATCGCACTGCATCATTGGGGTGGTCCGTGGAAGCAGTGGCGCGACGACCAAGGCCGAATATTGCCGCGTGAGATCAATGAGGGCATTCGAATCTCCTCGATCGTACGCTTTCTTCGAGAAGAGTTGGCGGACCTTGAGGCGAGCACGCGCCGTCGAGTGGCCCTGGCTCTAGCTCTGGAGAGCGACAGCAGAGGAAATCTGAATGGTCGGCCAAGCGCCGGAGCGCAGGGTCCATCCCATTCGCCCTCGGAACCCCGGCTCGATAGCGAGGGTCGCGTGACCTGGACCCTGCCGCTCGAGGTCTCGGTTCGGCTTCCAGGTCTGGCAGCTCCAACACCGGCGACGCAAGACGCAGCCCCGCCGGAAGAACCCCAAAGTGCTGAAGAGCGGCGACCGCGCAGAGACTATTCGGACCGCAGCGGCTACGATCCCGACTTTCTGCCGGGTCATCACATTGCACTGCCAGAATTAGGGGAGACCCTTGAGGAGCAGGCAGCCCCCAACCGCCTTGCCAAGCCGGACGATCATCCCTTTGAGCTCAAGTACCATCATTTCAGCGTCGTCGTTAACAGGGTCCGACGGCTGGCCTTCTTCACGGCCTGCAACACTGATGGCGCGACCGCCAAAGGCGTCAACAGAAAGAAGAAGCAGGTTCGCCCATTGACCTTGGGTGTCATAGGTCCCGAAGCTCTGGTTGATGAATTGATAGACGCGGAAGGCGAGAGCTGGTTCAAGGATCCGCGCTTGGACGAGGATCACTACGCTGCGGGTGACGTCTACTCTGGACAGGTTGTACCCGGGTTCCCTGATCCGCGGAGTCGCGGAAGAATTCTGCGCATGTTCCAGCGTGGCCACTTGGTACGCAGGTTGGATCCGACCTGGGGCGACGACACTGATCATGTGTTGGCGGCCGAGCGCGATACTTTCCACTGGACCAACTGTTCGCCACAAGTCGGTGCCTTCAATCAGGGACGAAGCGATCGGAGCATTCCGGGTAGCGGCGATCTCTGGCGGGCGGTCGAAAACCACATGCTGCGCGCCGCCCTGGTCGAGAAGAAGCGCGCCACCTCGTTCACCGGGCCAATCTTCCGGGATGATGATCCTTTCTATCGCAGTACCTTCATGATACCCAGGCGCTTCTTCAAGATCGTTGTGTGGATCGACCGAGACGCCCTGAAGAGCCTCGCCTTGATTGCCGATCAAGAGGAGGTCTTGACCGTCATGCCTGAAGCTTTCCAGCGCCAGGCGAGCGAAGCTATGGCCGGTCGTGAGAGCTTCACCAATCTAACCAAGGTGCGCGACTTCCTCTCAACGATCGAAGAGATCGAAAATGCGACAGGTCTCTCTTTCGGAGACGAGGTGCGCGCTGGCGACATCAGGCGCGGCGAGGCCACGGCCGAAGTCGAGGACGAGGAATCCATCCGCAGCCTCTTGACCCATCAAAAAGAAGCAGCGCCTGCGTCGGCTCCCAAGGCGAAACGAGGGAAGAGGTCCTAGAGTGGGTGCGAGACCAGTCTAAGACACTTACGCAAAGCTGACGCCATCAAAGTCGGCGCCGATCTCGCCAGGACCCACACCCTTCACCAGAGTGAGATAGTCCTGCACCTGGACCAAGGGGCGCTGCGGCCGCCAGAAGGTCTCCAGCATGTAGCGGGTGATCTCCCGACGCTGATCCAGGCTGTAGTCGTAGACCTGCGGGTAGAGCATGATCATCCAGACCGGCGCCATGAAGTCGTGGAAGTCATCGGCCCAGAACCTGACCTCTCTGGTGGCTTGACCGATGATCGCCGTCTCGAACCTTGGATCCAGCTTCAAGGCATCCCCGAAGGCCACGAGATCCTGATCCGTGCGCTCGCCGAAATAGCGACCAACGAAGCGGTTATAGAGCGCCGTGGTGGTCTCCTCCCCAGTCGCCGTTGCTGACATCATGACGGCATGGAGTGCGGCTTGGGGTGCCATCACCACGTCGTGCAGGGCCTCAAAGAGGGTCGGCCAGTTCTCGACCTCGGTGTAGTAAAGGGAGTGATGCAGGACGATGAGATGGATCGCGCTTGCCGCGAACTTCCGCTGCATGGCCTGCGCAGCAGCATCGGTGTCGCGGAAATCCAGGGTGTAGTCGCCCTGAACCGGGGCGACATGCTCCATGAACTGACGCTTCAGCCGCCCCTCCAAGCGCTCCAAGGCGACCGGGTCGATGTCGTAGAGAAAGAGACGCTCCTGACAGGCCGCCTGGGTCAAGGGCAGCTGCGGTGCCTCGCTGGAGCCGATCGACAAGCCGGTGAGGCGCTCATCCTGAGGCAGCACCCGGTGCAGCAGCCTGAGTGCCGACATGAGGCCGCGGCCGCAGTCGAGCTTCTCGTCGCTGTGGTCGCACCAGATCCGGTTCTGCGCGTCGAGCCCGATCGCGGCGCTCTCAAGACCGGCTTCGATCAGCTCTGCGTCATTCATACCAGGCTCCGCGGATCTATGATTGCTGGGTGGCCGCAGCATGACAGGAAGTGTCACACCGTGAGCTCCATATGGGAGGCCATTGGCCGGGGACCAAACAGGCGTAACCGCAAACAAGGCTCTCAATGCCGGTCACCACAACACCGGCCCGGAGGGTCATCCCAGGCCCCAGCATCGGCGTATCGTTGCTGCCGCCACCCTTTTGGATCTCTACGGCCTCAATCTCGGCCTGATCGGCCGTTCGGATGAATGATGACACCCGGACCAAGACGGCCGCGACTGCTCCTGACTGCGGCTGCCTCACTCAAAGAAGCAGAGACGATAGCCGCGAAAGTGCCCGCCTGGGGACATCTGCTGAGCATGCGTTTTCTAAACGCTCACTCATGCAGACAACTCGTCTTATAGGTTTCAAAACAGCTCCTTATGGTTTCCCGGATTCTGCTCCAGATATGCAGGTTTGGCACGGCTGCCAAGACTTTCGCCGATTGTAACGATACAATGCGACGCTGGCGTAGAGAGACCCAAGACGCAAAGGTTTGCGCGGAGGTAGCTTTGCTTTGTCAGCTAACATTTTCACGATTTTGAGAACGACCTCTCGGGACCACTTCAATCCCATTCTTGAAATGGCCAGACCCATGGCTTTCGTTAGTCGGACCCGCATCACTGCGCCGTGAGGAGACCGTGATCTAGGGGCAAAGCAGCGGCCTATGGTGGGGTGCCCGAACAGACTGTCGACACTGTTCTGGCAAGCAAGAAGAAGCGGACGGGAAAGTGATCGATCCTTTCCATGTCAACGACCGGACCCTCATGCGCTTGACGTGTGAGCAGCTAGGACAGCCAAAGGAACGCAAGGGATGACCTCGACACTGACCTCCCCAGCCGATCTGGGAGAGACCGACCTTTTGCAAGGTGGCTCCAGCAACGAATGGCTCAATGATCCGGCCCCTGTCGCCATGTCCTACTATTTTGGGACCAGCGGCAACGACACCCTCTTCGGCAGCAGTGGTCCGGATTCCTTCTATCCAGAGTCGGGAGCAGACGTGGTCTTTGGCGGCAGCGGTTCCGACACCTTCTATGACGAAGATCTCTTAAGCTCAGACACCTATTTCGGCGGTAGCGGAAGCGATTCGCTGAACATGAGGCAGAATGACTTCAATAGCGGTGTTACCATCGATCTGGGAGCCGGTTTCGCTGGCGGGCCCTTTATTTTTGTCCCCGATATCTTCTTTAGCATCGAGAACGCTGTCGCTGGTGGCAATGCCACGCTCATAGGATCGAATGGCGACAACAACCTCTTTTCATCCAACACCGGCAGCAACCAGATCTTCGGTCTCGATGGTGACGATTTCATCGGTGGACGCGGTGGCGATGACGGCTTCTTCGGTGGATCAGGCAGCGATGTTCTGATCGGGATGACGGGTAGCGACACGCTGTTCGGCGGCAGCGGACCCGACACTCTGGAAGGCCGTGATGGCGACGACATTGCCCGTGGGTACGATGGCATTGACACGATCCTGGGCCAAACGGGCAGCGATACATCCTGGGGAGGCAGCGGCAACGACAGCCTCTACGGCGGCGACCAGAGCGATCTCATGGTCGGTGACAGCGGCGAGGACCTGATCGAAGGTCAGGCCGGATCCGATACGCTTTGGGGGAACAACGGCGACGATTCCATCTTCGGTGGATCGGCCAGCGACAAGATCTATGGTGGCAACGGCCTGGATCGCCTCTATGGCGGCCAAGGTCAGGATGCCCTCTATGGCGAATCCTTTACAGACAAGCTCTATGGCGGTCCCGGGCGAGATACTTTCTTTGGCGGAAGCTTCACCGACACCGTCATTCTGCGGTCCGGCGACGCGGCGCTTGGAGAGACCATCGACGGCGGCAGCGGCGGTGACATCTTGATGGTTCAATCCGCCGAGCCCATCTTCGGCCTGCTCGAGCTCTCGAACGTAGAGGTAGTCCTCATCCAGGGCACCAGCGGAAACGACTCCATCCGCGGTCTGGATCTTTCTCTGCAAGAGGTGATCTTCGGTGCGTCTGGCGATGACGACATCAGAAGCGGGTCAGGCGGAGACACCCTTGTTGGTTTCACCGGCAATGATACCTTGCGTGGTCATTCTGGCGAGGACACTCTCTTTGCCGGTGAGGGCAAGGATACGATCTTTGGCGGAGATGGCGTAGATCTTGGTGTCGGCGCCACTGGAAACGATACAGTCATTGGCGGTTCTGGCAGCGATATCCTCTATGGCGGCGACGGCACTGATCGTGTGAGTGGCGGTAGCGGTACCGACACGCTCTTCGGCGGAACGGGTAACGACACCGTTACGATCGATACCAAGTCGGACGTGGTCTTCGAGGGGTCTTTCGACGGCTCGATGGACGTGCTGCGCTCCAACGCGCAGGACTTCACCTTGGCCAACGACGCCATCTTCGAACTGGTCGAGATCAAGACCGGCTTCGGATCGGCAAACTTCACCGGCAACATCGTCGACAACAGCCTTGTCGGCAACTCCTTCACCAACATCCTGGTCGGCGCCGACGGCGATGACCTGCTGGATGGCAAGGGTGGCAACGACACCATGATCGGCAATTCCGGCGATGACGTCTTCGTGGTGGATGCCACCGGCGATGTCGTGATTGAGCAGGGCAACCAAGGCGAGGATCTGGTGTTGGCCAAACTCAACCACTCGCTCGCCACCCACGTGGAGGCCCTGGAGCTTGCAACGGGGAGCGGTGACATCGATGGCCAGGGGAACAGTCGCGCAAACATTCTGGTCGGGAATGAGGGCGACAATACCCTCTTCGGGCATGGCAAGAGCGACAAGATCATTGGAGGGTCCGGCAGTGATACTGTAGACGGTGGTGGCGGAGCAGACTTGGTCAGCGGTGGCTCCGGCGACGACCATATCTTTGTCAACCAACTGAACGACCTGATTAAAGAGGCAGCGGACGGCGGCCACGACCGAATCACGGCTGAGGTCAATGGCTTCGTCATCGCGACCAACGTGGAGGTCCTGCGCAACGCCGGGGACGGTGTGGGCCGCACCTTCTTCAGCCTCGCCGGCGACGACCGTCTGGTCGGCAACAGCGGTGACGACAGCCTGATCGGCGGCGCCGGCGACGACGAACTCTATGGTGCCGAAGGCAACGACTGGCTGGTCGGCCAAGCTGGCGACGATATGCTGCGCGGCCGTCTGGGTACCGACACGCTGCGCGGCGGTGCCGGCAACGATACCTTGGAGGGTGGTGATGACAAGGGTCGTGACACCTTGGAAGGGATGGATGGCGACGACAGCCTCTGGCTCGGTCAAGGCGACACGGCCTTCGGCGGGACCGGGGATGACAGCTTTATCTTCAACGGCGATGAGGTCGGCAACGGCAGCGGGTCCGGCGGACCTGTGATCGATGACTTCCAGGGCCTGATCCTGAATGCCGCTAGCGACCGCGACCGCCTGGCCTTTGCAACCGGTATGGAGAGCGGCAGCTTCGCCTACATCGGCGGCCAGAGCTTCAATGCCAGCGGCGACAGCGAGGCGCGCCATGCCGGCGGGAACCAAATGCAGGTCGATCAGGACGGCGACGGCACGGCCGACATTGCCTTCCGGATCACCGGTCTGAGCCAGGCGGGTCAGCTCACCAACGGTGACTTCCTCTGGCTCTCCTAGGGCCGCCGGGTCGGAATAACCTCGGGAGCAAAGATCAATCCTTTCAGTGTCAACGACCGGACTCTCACGCAACAGACGTGAGCACGGCCGGGACAGTTCAAGGAGCGTAAGGGATGACCACGACACTCTCCACTTCAAGCAATCTCGATGCAACCACGCTGCTGGGCGGAGGGTCCGCCTTTGATCTGCCACAGGACCCGGCGCAGGCGGCGACGATGAACTTCGTCGGCACCTCCGGGAATGACAGCCTCACGGGCGACCAGTTTGACAACGTCCTTATCGCCAGAACCGGCAATGATCTGATGTTCGGCGCCGATGGCAACGACACGGCTTATGGAGCGGACGGCGTGGACACGGCCCATGGGGACAGCGGCGACGATCTGCTCTGGGGTGCCAGTGGCAACGACCGGCTCTATGGGGGCGACGGCAACGACACGCAGCTCGGTATCGCCGGCGCGGACTTCCTGGTCGGTGGATCGGGCGTCGACGTCATCTTTGCTGGCAGTGAAGACGACTTCGCCTTCGGCGGCGGGCAGAGCGACCGGATCTATGGCGATGATGGGTCAGATACGCTGCGCGGCGGGTCGGCGAGCGACAGCCTCTTCGGCGGTAGTGGCAAAGACCTGCTCTACGGTGGTCAGGGGCAAAACCAGATCTTTGGCGGCGCAGAGACCGATATCATCGAGGGCGGGGCAAACCGCGATTCTGTCTATGGGGATGACGGCAACGACGTCATCTGGCTGCGATCGGGCCAGGTCGTGGCTGGTGAGAAAATCGTTGGCGGCAGCGGCCTAGATGCCGTCTATGCCTTCTCTGCCGTCCCGCTCGCCGGTTTGGTCGAGTTCTCCGAGATAGAGCGCATCAGTCGCCTCGGCACCAGCGGCAATGACAGCATCATCGGCCTGGATGTTTCTATCGTCGAGTTCTTCTTTGGGGGCAGCGGCAATGATGATCTGAGGGGCGGGTCTGGAAACGATACGATGTTCAATTCCTCCGGAATGAACGCGATGCGTGGCCATTCTGGTGCTGATTCGCTAAGCGGCGGCACCGGGACTGACACCGCCTTCGGCGGCGCAGGCGACGATCGTCTCGAAGGAAACACATCGCGAGACTCGCTGTTCGGCGGATCCGGCTTCGACAGCGTGGTCGGAGATGAAGGCGACGACCGGCTGAACGGAGGCAGCGGGACCGACGTAGCAATCGGCGGCATCGGCGACGACACCATCACCATCGACACCAAGACGGACATTGTCGTCGAGGGCACGATGGAGGGCGCTATGGATGTGATCCACTCCAACGCGCAGGATTACACACTGGCTGACAGTGCAATGGTCGAGAAGGTTCTCGTTACCCAAGGCGCAGGCACGGCTGACTTCACCGGGAACAGCTTTGACAACAGCCTGATCGGCAACTCCTTCACCAACATCCTGGTCGGCGGCGAGGGTGACGACCTGCTGGACGGCGGTGAAGGCGACGACACCATGATCGGCAATTCAAGCAGTGACACCTTCGTCGTTGATGCGACCGGTGATGTCGTCGTTGAGAAGGGCAATCAGGGGGAGGACGTCGTTCTGGCCAAGCTCGACCACTCGCTCGCCACCCATGTGGAGATCCTGCAGCTACAGACGGGAAGTAGCGACATCGGCGGCCAGGGCAACAGTCGCAGCAACGAGCTCTACGGCAACGACGGCGACAACAGCCTCTCCGCACACGGCAAGAGCGACAGCATAAACGGTGGTTCCGGCAACGACACGCTGGATGGTGGCGGTGGGGTCGACAATGTCAGCGGTGGCTCCGGTGACGATCTGATCTTCGTCAATGAGCTGAAAGACGGGATCTTTGAAGCAGCCGACGGCGGTCATGACCGCATCATTGCAGAGGTCGACGGCTTCCTGATCGCAACCAATGTCGAGGTGCTGAGGAATGCCGGGGATGGCGTGGGCCGCACCTTCTTCAGCGTCGGTAGCGATGACCGCCTAGTCGGCAACAGCGGCGACGACAGCCTGATCGGTGGCGCCGGCGACGATGAGCTCTATGGTGCAGAGGGGAACGATTGGCTGGTGGGTCAGGCCGGCGATGACTTTGTGCGCGGCCGGCTGGGAAACGACATATTGCGCGGCGGCGCTGGCAACGACACCCTGGAAGGTGGCGACGACAAGGGACGGGACACCCTGGAAGGCGGAGATGGCAACGATAATCTCTGGCTGGGTCAAGGCGATACGGCCTACGGCGGCACCGGAAACGACCGCTTCCTCTTCAACGGCGATGAGACTGGCAACGGCAATGGCTCCGGCGGGCCACTGATCCAGGATTTCGAGGGCCTCATCCTGAATGCCACCATGGATCGTGACCGCCTCGCCTTCGCCACCGGTATGGAAAGCGGCAGCTTTAGCTACATTGGCGGACAGGGCTTCAACGCCAATGGCAACAGCGAAGCTCGCCACGCCGGCAATAACCAGGTGCAGGTGGACCAGGACGGCGATGGTACGGCCGACATTGCGTTCCGCATCAACGGCTTGAGCCAGGCGAACCAGCTCACCAACGGCGATTTCCTCTGGCTCTCCTGAAGGTGCTTGCCCGCAGACCGGCCTGACCTGCGGGCAAGCACCAAGACGTCAGGTGACATGCATCCATCCCTTCTCGGTCAAAGACCGCAGCCTCTAGCGCCCAAGCGTGAGCGGCGAGTGAGCCAAAGGAACAAGAGCAATGACGACGACACTGACATCGCCAAGCAATCCTGTAGTGAATGTCCTTGAACAAGGTGGTTCGGGAAACGACACCCTCTTCGGTACCAGCGGGGATGACACTTTCTACCCCATGTCGGGATCCGATGTTGTGTTCGGCGGCGTTGGGAACGACACCGTCTATGACTATGATGGACTCAAAGGAGACAACTTCTTCGGTGGCGATGGCATCGACATGATCAATATGGAAGGCGCCAACCTGAGCAACGCCGTGACCATCGATCTGGGAAATGGCTTCGCCGGCGCACCCTTTGTCTTCACACCCGACTTCTTCACCGGATTCGAGAACGCTGTGGCCGGTGGCGACGCAAGTTTGATTGGCAGTAACATCAACAATCAGCTTTTTGGCGATCACAACGGCAACAATCACATCTTCGGCCTCGATGGCGACGACATCATCACTGGAAAGAGCGGCAGCGACTTCCTCGTCGGTGGATCCGGGTTCGATATCATCTTCGGGTCGAGCGGAACTGACTCCCTGTTCGGCGGTAGTGGTGATGATCTAATGAGCGGAGCCAATGGCGATGATGTTGCTGTTGGCATGAGAGGCAACGATACTATCCTTGGGCAGAGCGGAGAGGACTGGCTTTGGGGAGGAACCGGAGTCGATAGTCTCTTTGGCGGAGACCAGACGGACATCCTGGCCGGAGGCAGCGGCAGTGATCTCCTCGGCGGCCAAAACGGCAGTGATTCAATCTGGGGCAGTGTCGGTGACGATACAGCCACCGGCGGCGGCGGCGTTGACAGCATCTTCAGCGACAGCGGACAAGACACGCTCTACGGTGGATCGGCGAGTGACAAGCTCTTCGGCGGCTCCGAACAGGATCAGATTTATGGCGGTCAGGGCCAAGATTTTCTCTATGGCGGCGACTTTTTCGATAGGTTGTTTGGCGGACCAGGACGCGATAGCTTTTTTGGTGGAGATTCGAACGACACGATCATCCTGGGCTCGGGCGACGTAGCGCCGGGAGAGTTCTTCGATGGCGGCAGCGGACCAGATCTCGTCTTGGCTCACTCTGCGGAGGCCCTGTTTGGCCTTGTCAGTCTCACCAACATCGAACTGGTCTCAACCCGTGGCAAGGATGGGGACGACAGCATTCGTGGTCTGGATTCCTCTGTGCGCGAACTCATCAACGGCAGAACCGGCGACGACGACATCAGAAGCGGGTCCGGCAGTGACACCGCCAGTGGTTCGAGCGGAAATGATGTGGTCCGCGGGCACTCCGGGGCGGATACCTTGTTTGGTGGTCAAGGCAAGGATGGGGTGTTCGGTGGTGAAGGAAGTGACACTGCCGGTGGAGGAGATGGCAACGACTCGGTGTTCGGTGGATCTGGCAGTGACACCGTGTCTGGCGAGATAGGAAATGATCGCCTGAACGGTGGCAGTGGGTCCGATGTTGCGATTGGCGGTAAGGGTAACGATACCATTACCATCGACACCCAAACTGACGTCGTGATCGAGGGAACCTCGGACGGTAGCCTGGATGTGATCCACTCCAACGCTCAGGACTATACCCTGGCAGACGCTGCAATGGTCGAACTGGTCAACATCAAGACCGGGATCGGCGCGGCGAACTTTACCGGCAACCGCTTCGACAACCAGCTGATCGGCAACTCCTTCAGCAACATCCTAGCCGGCGGTGATGGCAACGATGTGCTGGACGGCAAAGGTGGCAACGACACCATGATCGGCAATTCCGGCGATGACGTCTTCGTGGTGGATGCCACCGGCGATGTCGTGGTCGAGCAGGGCAATCAAGGCACGGATCTGGTGCTGGCCAAGATTGACCACTCGCTTGCAACGCACGTCGAGATGCTCGAGCTTGCGACGGGCAGCGGCGACATTGACGGGCAAGGAAACAGCCGCGCGAACGATCTGGAAGGGAACGAGGGTGACAATGCCCTCTTCGGACATGGCAAGAGCGACAAGCTCAATGGTGGGTCCGGCAATGATACCGTTGATGGAGGTGGCGGTGCAGATATCGTTAGCGGTGGCTCCGGCGACGATCAGATCTTCGTCGATCAGCTGAACGACCTGATCAAAGAGGCAGCCGACGGCGGCCATGACCGTATCACGGCAGAGGTCAACGGCTTCGTCATCACCACCAACGTCGAGGTGCTGCGCAATGCCGGGGACGGTGTGGGTCGCACCTTCTTCAGCCTCGCCGGCGATGACCGTCTGGTCGGAAACAGCGGCGACGACAGCCTGATCGGTGGTGCTGGCGATGACGAACTCTATGGGGCAGAGGGCAATGACTGGTTGGTTGGTCAAGCTGGTGATGACATGCTGCGCGGCCGCCTGGGAACCGACACACTACGCGGCGGTGCCGGCAACGATACCCTGGAAGGCGGGGATGACATAGGCCGCGATACCTTGGAGGGCGGAGATGGCAACGACAGCCTCTGGCTCGGCCAAGGCGACACGGTTTTCGGTGGGACCGGGGACGACCGCTTCCTCTTCAATGGCGACGAGGTGGGTAACGGCAGTGGCTCCGGTGGACCACTGATCGAGGATTTCCAAGGCCTGATCTTGAATGCCGCCAGCGACCGCGACCGCCTGGCCTTCGCCACCGGTATGGAGAGCGGGACATTCGCCTACATCGGCGGTCAGAGCTTCAACGCCAGCGGCGACAGCGAGGCGCGTCACGCCGGAAGCGGTCAGGTGCAGGTCGACCAGGACGGCGACGGCACAGCCGATATCGCATTCCGGATCACCGGCTTGAACCAAGCAAGTCAGCTCACGACCGGCGACTTCCTCTGGCTTTCCTAACCGCGGGGTAAATGAAAGAGGAGCCAGGACCGCTGCAGCAGTCCTGGCTCCTCACGCCTGTTTCATGGACCCTTCGGGTCCGAGAGGTCAGCGACCCGCTGGGCCCTGGTACTTGAAGACGTCCAGCTCGCGCAGGTCGAAGAGGTCGTCGCTTAGGCGCATGCCGTATTCGGGGTTGATCAGGCCGGTCTGGACGATGACGCCCTGCGGATCGACCACCTCCCACTTGCGCAGCTCCACCGGGTTCTCGTTGAAGGTCAGGGTGACGGAGGCGAGATTGCCCTCTGCCTGCTCCTCTTGGACCGTCATCACGATACTGCCTTGCCCGTGGCTCAGGTAGGTCAGGACCAGCTTGTCATCCAGCTGGATGGGATCCTTGAAGAGGAACCAGAGCGGCGTCTCCCAGATCGGCAGCTGGGTCACCTGCTTCAGCTCGCGGTCATAGAGCGCCACGGCATAGCCGTCGGCGACGATCAGCATCGGCACCGGCGGATCATAGTCGAACCGCATGCGGCTGGGTCGCTCGACATAGACTACGCCCTCGGCATAGCTGCCGTTGGAGGCAGACTGCACGAAGCGCGCCTTTACGGTGCTGAGACCGTTCAGATATTGCTCCACACCGCTGACGATGCGCTTATCGTTCTCGTTCAAGACGATCGCGCTCGCCGCATGGGCGCGCCCGACCAGGCCACCCAGGCTGCCGATCAGGCCGACACCGGCCATGCCGGCCAGCAGGCGGCGTCGCCCAAAGGGCTGCTGCAGCAGGGATCGCTCTTGTGACATGGTTTGGCTCCTTCACATGGGGCAGCCTGGCCGCCCTTGGGCTCTCATCGCTCAATAAAATGTGGGTCTAACCAGACCCTGACCCCCTATTGGGGCGAAACTGCGGAGTCTTAGTGGTCTCCGCCCAGAACCTCGCGCTTGCCGACATGGTTCGCGGCACTGACCACGCCTTCGTTTTCCATGCGTTCTACGAGGCGGGCGGCGCGATTGTACCCGATTTGTAGATGCCTTTGAACAAAGCTGGTCGAGGCCTTCTTGTGTTCGCGAACCAGGGCGACGGCTTGATTGTAAAGCTGGTCACCATCGCTGCTCTCAGCAAGGGCCGAGGCGATCACCTCTTCGGGCTCTTCCGTGACATCGGTGACAAAGTCGCTGGGGCCCAGCTTGCGCAGATGCTCCACCACCTGCTCCACCTCTTGATCGCTGACAAAGGGACCATGCACACGTTGGATGCGTCCGCCAGAGCCCATGTAGAGCATATCACCCTGACCCAAGAGCTGCTCTGCGCCCATCTCGCCCAGGATGGTACGGCTGTCGATCTTGGAGGTCACGTGGAAGGAGATGCGGGTCGGGAAGTTGGCCTTGATCGTCCCGGTGATAACATCGACCGAGGGGCGCTGGGTTGCCATGATCATGTGGATACCGGCCGCGCGGGCCATCTGCGCTAGACGCTGCACCGCGCCCTCGATCTCCTTGCCGGCGACCAGCATGAGATCGGCCATCTCGTCGACGATCACGACGATGTAGGGCAGCGGCTTCAGGTCCAGCGGCTGCTGCTCGATCACCGGCTCTCCGGTATCGGGGTCGAATCCGGTCTGGACGCGCCGGGTCAGAACCTCACCCTTGGCCAGGGCCTGCGCCAGACGCTCGTTGTAGCCGTCGATGTTGCGCACGCCCAGGTGCGACATGGCGCGATAGCGATCCTCCATCTCCCGCACCGCCCACTTCAGCGCGACCACGGCCTTCTTCGGATCGGTCACCACCGGTGACAACAGATGCGGGATGCCGTCGTAGACCGAGAGCTCCAGCATCTTGGGATCGACCATGATCAGGCGGCACTGCTGTGGCGAGAGGCGATAGAGCAGCGACATGATCATCGCGTTGATCGCCACCGACTTGCCAGACCCGGTGGTGCCGGCGACCAGCAGATGCGGCATGCGGGCGAGATCGACCACCTGCGGCGCGCCGCCGATGTCCTTGCCCAGGATCAAGGCCAGGCGATGCTTGGACTGGGCATAGGACTTATCGGCGATGATATCACTCAGGTAGACCGTCTGGCGCTTGGCATTGGGCAGCTCGATGCCGATGACGGAGGAGCCCGGCACCACCGCGACACGCACCGAGAGCGCAGACATGGAGCGCGCGATGTCGTCGGCCAGGCCGACCACGCGGCTGGTCTTGGTGCCGGGTGCCGGCTCCAGCTCATAGCGGGTGACCACCGGGCCAGGCCGCACGGTCACGATCTCGCCGCGCACGCCGAAGTCTTCGAGAACGCTTTCCAAGAGCCGTGCGTTCTTCTCCAATGCGTCCTGGCTCTCCAGGCTGGGACCGGCATTGGGATCGCTCTTGGCCATGAAGTCGATGCTGGGCGGGCGGTATTCGCCTTCCCGACGCAGATCCAGCTCCTGCTGCGGCGGCTTGGGGGCAGGACGGCTGGCTGGTGCCGGTGCTGCGACCCGTGGAGCTGGCGGCGGTGCCGGTGCCCTAGGTGGCGGCTCGCTCTGCGGTCCCGGATCGGTCGAATCAGGCATCGAGATAGAGAGCGGCGCCTCGTCGTCCGGCCCGATCCGACCGGCAAAGAGCTGTGGCTCATTCGGCGAGGGCTGCTCATGCTGTTCGCGATTGAACAGCGGCTCGCGGCGATCCGAACGACGCCCAGCACCTGGCCACAACTTCGGCATGCGCCGCTTGGGCTTCTCTTGCGGCACTGCCTCCAAGGGCGGGGCATCTGCCGGTGGCTGGGTCTCCCGCTTCGGCTTCAACTTATTCTTGGCGCGCGCCACCTGCTCGGCCATGGCCGGCGGCACCTCAATGCGCAGTCGGCCCGCTCCTGCGGGCTCCGGCGGTGGGCTGTCGCTGGGTCCGGCCCAGGTGGTCTCGTAGTCCTGGCTGCGCTGGGTCGCGGTCGCCAGATCCTCCGGCTCGGCTGGAGTTTCCAAGCGCTGAGCCCGACGGCGGCTGCCACCCAAGAGGCCGAGCAGTCCCAAGGGCCAGGCGAAGAGCGCCGCAACCTCGCGCCAGCGCAGGCCGGAGCCATAGACGAAGAGCATGCCCGCCGGCAGGGCGGCGACCAGGGCGATCAAGCCCGGCTCCAGCATAAAGGCCTCGGCCACCTTCACGTTCAAAAGCGCGCCGGCGGCCCCGCCCATGGGACCGGGCAGCTTCAGCTCGGGCCAGGGGTCGAAAGGCGCCAACACCATGCAGACCATGAAAAGGCCGGCCAAGGACGCGGCTGCGCGCAGCCAGAAGGGGGCGAGAGATTGCCGCCTCAAGGTGCGCCACATCCAGCCCAGGAAGACCACCGGGATCAGATAGGCGGCGATACCGAAGAGCTGCATGAAGAAGTCGGCAGGATAGGAGCCGTACTTGCCGAAGACATTGCGATAGACGTCGCTGCCCGCGGTGTTGAGCGAGGTATCCTCCGGGCTGTAGGTCACGAGCATGGCGAGAAAAGCGCCAGCTGCGGCCAGCATGACGAGGGCGAAGAGATCGCCCAGCCGTCGCCTTGCCCAGCCGCCCGTCCCGGCCGGCAGCACGCCGTGGCTGTGTCGCTCGACGATCAGGTCGTCGCTATCGGTTCGACTGCTCATGTGCGAGAGGTCATAGCAGAGTCGCGGCGATTTTTGCGAGCGCTCTGTCCAGCAAATCGGCCTCGTCGACCAGGGCGATGCGCAGGTAGGGATAGCCGGGGTTCTCGGCGCCCTCGTGCCCTGACAGACTCATGTAGGCCCCCGGCAGGGTGCGGATTCCCGCCTCCAGCCAAAGATCCCGTGCGGCCGCCTCGCCATTGCCCTGCCGCGTGGTCGTGACATCCAGCCAGGCGAAGAAGCCGCCCTCGGGCCGGCTCCAGCCGAAGGGCTGGGCGAAGTGGCGCTCGGCCACCTCCATGTTGCGGCGATAGAAGGCGCGGTTGGCTTCGACATGGCTCTCGTCGGCCAGCAAGGCGATGGCCGCTTCCTGCACCGGCAGCGGCACCCCGGCGCCACCGAAGCGCAGCAGGCCCTCGACCTGGTTCAAGACCGTCGCATCACCGCTCAGAAAGCCGCACCGCAGGCCCGGCGCACCGGAACGCTTGGAGAGCGAATGCGCGGTCACCAGGCCAGTCATGTCGCCGTTCTCGGCAGCGACAGAGAGAGCGCCGACCGGCGCCTCGCCGAAGTAGAGGTCGCCGTAACACTCGTCGGCCATCAGCAAGACCCCGTGCTGCCTGGCCAAAGCGATGGTATCGGCCACCTGGGCACGGCTGGCGGCCACTCCCTGCGGGTTGGCCGGCGAACAGAAGAAGGCGATGGCTGCCCGCTTCAGATCTTCCTCCGGCAAGGTGGAGAAGTCGGGCAGATGCCCGGTATCGGCGCCGACGCGCACATAGCGGGGCTCCAGATCCGCGGCCAGGGCAGCCCCGGCATAGACGTGATACCCAGGGTCGGGCAGCAGCGCCAGCGGGCGGGCCTCGCCGCTCTCGTGCCGCTTGGCGGTGGCAGCCGCCATGGTCAGGAAGAAGAGGCCCTCGCGGCTGCCAGACGCGGGCAGAACGCGGCCTTTCTCGGCCAGAAAGCCCTCCGGCAGCGCGTAGCTGCGGGTCAGCCAGTCCGTGGCCGCGCGGATCAGGTTGGGATGGCCCTGAAAGGGCGGATAGGAGGACCAGCCTGCCGCCCCGGCGTTCATCGCGGTCAGCCCCATCTCCGGCATACCGGTGCGCGGATCGCCGATGCCCAAGTTCAGTGGCGTGCCGTCAGCCTTGGGCGAGGACCCGGGCATCAGCCCGTCCAAGAGACGGTTCAAGCGAACGAAGGGGTTGAGCGGGCGCAGATCGAGCGGCGGCGTCATGAAGCTTTCCTGACTGCAGCGGTGAAGGAACGTCAGGCCAGGCACTATCGCCATGCGACCAGGGTCGTCAACCTATGCCGGGCCGGCGAGGGCTTGGCGCCACTGTTCCCACGCTTGCGCGTCACCTGGATTCTTGCGATGAAGAGCTCGTTCTCAGGGCGGGGTGAAAGTCCCCACCGGCGGTGATCGGGGTTTTCCCGAAAGCCCGCGAGCGCCCTCCTTCGGGAGGGGTCAAGCAGATCAGGTGTAATTCCTGAGCCGACGGTTACAGTCCGGATGGAAGAGAACGTGCGACAGTCCCCGCAAGCCAGCTTTGCGGGCCTGCGTATGTGATCGCCTTGGGTGACCGTGTCGTTGCGAAAGGAGATCACCATGACACACACCCGCTATGCCTTCATCCAAGCCAACTGGCACAAAGAGATCGTCGCGCAAGCCCTCGTCGGCTTCCAAGAGATCATCGCAGCAGAAGAAGTCGAGGTCTTCGATGTGCCAGGCGCCTTCGAACTGCCGCTGCTTGCCCGCGATCTCGCCAAGAGCGGCCGATACCAGGCAGTTGCGGCTGCGGCTCTGATCGTCGATGGCGGGATCTACCGCCATGACTTTGTAGCGCAAGCCGTGGTCAATGGCCTGATGCAGGCCGGCCTGGAGAGTGGAGTTCCGGTCCTCTCGATTGCGCTAACACCGCATCACTTCCAGGAAACCGACCATCACATCGGTATCTTCCGACAGCACTTCGTGCAGAAGGGGCGCGAGGCAGCTGAAGCAGCCTTGATGCTGACCCAAGCCAGGGCGGCGCGCGCGGCCTAAGCGCCGGTGGCGGCCCTAGGCTGGGACCAGGGCCGCCTATCCGAAGAGCCAGCGCGGCAAGCCAGTGGCCAGGACCGGCAGCAAGCAGATCACCAGAACCCCCAAGGCCTGCAGGCCGACGAAGGGCAGCACCCCACGATAGATCTGACCCGTCGAGATTTCCGGCGGTGCCGCACCGCGCAGATAGAAGAGCGAGAAGCCGAAGGGCGGAGTCAGGAAGGAGGTCTGCAGGTTGATCGCGATCAGGACCGAGAGCCAGATCGGGTCGAAGCCCATGATCATCAGCACCGGGGCGACGATCGGCAAGATAATCACCGAGATCTCGACGAAATCCAGCACGAAACCCAGCAGAAAGATCAGGATCATGACGAAGAGCAGCGCGCCGACCTCGCCGCCCGGCATCTGCTCGATCAAGAGCTCAATGTGCTCGTCGCCGCCCAGACCGCGAAACACCAAGGAAAAGATGCTGGCGCCGATGATGGTGCCGAAGATCATCGCGGTGATGGTCATGGTGCGGGTTACCACCTCGCCCAGGATCCCGGCTTGGCCGCTGCGCCTGAGCGCCACCCAGAGGCCATAGAGGGCGACTGCAATCAGCACCGCGGCCAGCGCCGCCATGAGCCAGTCCGCTGTCCCGGCGTCAGAGCGCTGAATGCGGATCGAGGTCAGGTTGACCAGAATGACCAGAGCCAAGAGGGACAGGATCGAGAGCAGCATGGGCAGCTTGGAGCCACCTGTCTCCAGCCTGAGACCAGCCAATAAGAGGGCGCCGACGGCGCCGACCGCGGCCGCTTCGCTGGGTGTCGCGATGCCGCCCAGGATCGAGCCCAGCACGGCAACGATCAGCACGATGGGTGGCACCAGGACCTTGATCACGGCCTTACGGTCATCGCTTTGACTGCCATCACGCGGCAGGGCCGGCGCATCGCCGGGACGCAGCCAGGCACGCAGCAGCACATAGAGAATGTAGAGGGCCACCAGGACCAAGCCCGGCAGCAGGGCGGCAGCAAAAATTTGCCCGACCGAGATGGTCTCGACGGTGAAGAGGCCCTTCTCGTACTGCGCCTGCTGAAAGGCCGAGGACATGACGTCCGAGAGGATGATCAACAGCGTCGAGGGCGGAATGATCTGTCCCAGAGTCCCGGCCGTGCAGACTGTCCCGGCAGCAAAGGCCGGCTGATAGCCGTTGCGCAGCATCGAGGGCAGCGCGATCAGGGCCATGGTCACCACCGTCGCCCCGACGATCCCGGTCGAGGCCGCCAGCAAGGCCCCGACCAGGGTGACCGAGACGGCGAGCCCACCGCGCAGGCCCCCGAAGCGCCGCCCCATCTCTTCCAGCAGATCCTCGGCGATGCGCGAGCGTTCCAGCACCACGCCCATGAAGACGAAGAGCGGAATGGCGATCAGAGTGCTGTTGGTCATGATGCCGAAGACGCGCTGCGCCAACGCGCCCATCAGGCTGAAGTCGAAGGCGCCCAAGAGCCAGCCCAGGACGGCAAAGGCGGTCGCCACCCCGGCCAGGGTGAAGGTGACCGGATAGCCGATCAGGATCCCGGCGCAGAGCACCAGGAACATGACCAGGTCCAGGTACTCGACCAGCAGGCTCATGCCTCAGGCGACTCCGCTTTGGCGGTCACCAGATCACGCAGCAGGGCTGCGGCTGCTTGCACGATCAGCAGGCCGCAGAAGAGCGGGATCATCGACTTCAAGAGGAAGGAGGCTGGAATGCCGCCGACCGAAATCGGTCCTTCGAGAATGGACCAGGAGTTGCGCACGAAGGGCCAGGTGACCCAGGCCAGCAAGGCCATGGAGGGGATCAGGAGAAGCAGCGCACCGGCGACGTTGACGCGTGCCTGGCGCGGCTTCTCCCAGCGCGCATAGAAGATGTCGACGCGCACATGGCCATCGACCAGCAGGGTGTAGCCGGCACCCAGCATGAAGAGCGCGGCGTGCATGTAGAGCACGCTCTCAGAGGCGAAGACATCGCTGAAGCCATAGACATAGCGCAGCAGCACGATCAGGAACTGCACCAGCACCATGGCAAGCGCCAGCCAGCGCACGACCTGGCCGGTCCAGCGGTTGACGGCATCCAGTCTGTGCGCAAGCCCCAGCATTGGGAAAGAGAGGGACCGGGGCCCCTCCTTGTCCCTACTGACCGTAGTTGAACTCCAGCACGCGGGCGTTCATCTGGCCGTTGTCGGCATAGACCATGTAGTCGACCATGGAAGCGCGATAGACGAGGAAGCTCTCGACAATGCGCTTCACCAGCTCGTCGGAATCCTGGCGCAGCTCGCCGATCACCTCACCCGCGGCATTGCCCATGGCAATGATGATCGATTCCGGCAGCCGGTGCACCTGCACCCCACGCTCGGCGACCAGCTGTTTCAGGGCCTTGGCGCTGTTGGTCGTGTAGTCGGTCCAGACCGGATTATAGAGTGACTGACAGGCGAATCTGACGGCCTGTTTCAGATCGTCGGGCAGGGCGGCATAGGCATCGGCATTGACCGCGCACTCCTCGGCCGAAGAGGGCTCACCCACGCCGGGCCAGTAGTAGTGCTTGCAGACCTGATAGAAGCCCAGGGCCGAATCGGACCAGGGCCCGATGAACTCGCCGGCGTCGATGGTGCCGGACTGCAGCGCCTGGAACATGTCGCGCCCGCCCATGGCCTGCACCGCCATGCCCAGCTTGGCACACATCTCCGACGCCAGACCGGCGGTGCGGAAGCGCAGGCCCTTCAGGTCGTCGACCGAGGTCAGCTCCTTGCGGAACCAGCCGGCCCACTGCGGGCCCGAGTTGCCGCAGAGGAAGGGCTTCAGCTTGAAGCGCGCATACATCTCGTCATAGAGCGCCTGGCCGCCGCCATGCTCCATCCAGCCCACCTGCTCGTCCGCGCGCAGGCCAAAGGGCTGCGAGCCGAACAGCAGGATGCCCTTGGACTTGGAGCCCCAGTAGGCCGGCACCGAGTGATAGAGCTCTGCCGTGCCCTCCGAGACCGCATCGAAGACGCCGCGCCCCGGGACCAGCTCGCCAGCAGCATAGAGCTTGACCTTGATGCGCCCGCCAGACAGCGCGGTGATGCGATCGGCCAGCATCTGCGCGGCGACGCCGGGCCCCGGCAGGTTCTTCGGCCAAGAGGTCACCATCTTCCACTCGACCACATCCTGTGCGATCGCCGGTGCCGCCAGTCCGGCAGCGCCCACCGCCGCGCCAGTGCCGATGGTCGCCAGAGCCTTACGGCGGTCGATGCTTCGGGTCTTGGAATTCCGGGTCATGCTGCTCTCCCCTCCTTGGTCGCGTGACTGCTGTGAGGCCGATCATTACCGATCAGGCGGCAAAGGTCACGCCCCTGGTGTTGCCCCTGAAGGGGCACGAGCCGTGGACGGCGAAACACGCCGGGCATAAGCTAATGCCATGACGAGTCACCCCTCCCGCCGCATTGCTGTGATCGCCTCCTCCGACGTGGTTGGCTACTCCCGCCTAATGGGACGGGACGAGGTTGGAACCCATGCCGATCTCCGCAGTTGCCAGGTCGAGATCATCGACCCATTGCTCGACCAGCGTGGCGGCCGCATCATAAAGACGATGGGCGACGGTCTGTTGATCGAGTTTGCGTCTGCAGTCGATGCAGTCCTGTGGGCCATCGAGCTGCAGACTGCCTTCACCGCTCGATATGCGAACAGCGATCCAGAGCGTGCAATCCGACTGCGGATTGGCTTGCATCTTGGCGATGTCATCGCAGAGAACAACGATCTCTTCGGGGATGGCGTCAATCTAGCGACCCGCCTTCAAGAGATTTCGGATCCTGACGGCCTCTGCATCTCGGGTGCCATCCACGAACAGATCGCAGGCAAGGTTAATCAGCCCTTTGAAGATCAGGGGTACCGGCGTCTGAAGAACATTGATCGTCCGGTTCGGGTCTACATGGCCCGACTGGCCAGTGCCTCGCTGAAGAGCGAGGCTCCGCGCCAATGGCCCTATGTGGCGGGATCGCCGCCAGCCAAAAAACCTCAGACCTCGGGCGGTTGTCTTTGTGGTCGCGTCCATTTCGATATCTGGGGCGAGGCCGCAGCGGTTGGATACTGCCATTGCAGGATGTGCCAACTGGCGCTGGGCGCTCCTTTGAATGCTTGGGCCGCCTTCAAGACTGCCGACGTGACCTTCCTTGGCGAGCCGCCCAAGATCTTTCAGTCCTCTCCAATCGCCAGGCGGGCGTTCTGTGCGCACTGCGGCACCAGCATCTACACAGAGATCAAGGGAGCGGATGGAACTCCCTACTATTCCATCAGGCTGGCGACCTTGGATAACCCGGAAGATTATCCGCCAACCTGCCACTTCGGAACCGAGAACCAGCTCGCTTGGCTGAACATCGAAGATGACTTGCCGCGCATTCGAACGGAGGACGACGCCGTCCTGTCGGAACGCTGGTCAGCAGCCGGCGAGGCTAAGGGTGGCCCACCTCGCCAGAGCGTCCGTGAGCGCTTGCGCCTTTCGAGGATCAAAGACGAGTAACGCGCTTGGGGAAGGAGTCTTCGACGCCTTTGTGCCGGAGGTCGCTCATTGGGTTGCTTGAGACAGCGTCTGGCGGAACCAGCTGTGCAGAGGGTCCCTGGACACCCTTTGGTGCCAGCCAAACCGTGTGGCGAAGGGCTCTAGCTGGACAGGTGCTTGACCTGTCACCAGTCCGGCGCAGTCGAGTGCAAGAACCCGACTAGGCAGCACGGCGACACAGTCCGATTGCCGCAAGGCCGACGTCTATCACCTGGAGGTCGGTCAAAGGGTGATCGTGAACCCCTATCTGGTCGCCTCCGAGCCGGTTCGCGACCCAGCACAGATCCTGATCGGCCTTACCGGGATCAGCGCGGACTGCGGCGCTCTCTTGTCGGACTGGAGCAGCGGAACCCTGCGCGAGATCGCAGACTTCCCAGCGCAGACTGTGATCGCCGCAGAGGGTCTCGACAGCATTGACCACACGCGCCTCGCCGTGACCGGCAAGTTCATCGTGCCTTTGGGCGGTCTGCTGCGGGGGCGTCTATCGGTCGGCGAGACCGTCATCGTGCACGGCGCCACCGGTTACTTCGGATCGGCGGCCCTGCTCTTGGCACAGGCCCTGGGGGCAGCACGGGTCGTGGCCGCCGGACGCAATGCCGAGGTGCTCCAGGATTTGCAGAAGCAACTCGGTGATTGGCTCGTGCACGTCCAGATGACAGGCGATCCCGACGCCGACTGCGCCGCGCTGAAGACCGCGTCCGGCGGAGGCGCCGATCTGGTCTTCGACATGGTAGGCGGCGCTAGCAGCCCGAATGGAACCCTGGCAGCACTACGAGCCCTACGCAGAGGCGGACGCCTCGTCCTGATGGGAAGCATGGAGAGTCCACTTCCCCTGACCTACAGCGAGCTCTTGCTGAACAACTGGGAGGTCATCGGCCACTTCATGTACCAGCCCGAGGCCTATCGCCAACTCCTGGCCCTGATCCGCGGCGGCCGCTTAGACCTCGACGCTGTTCATCTGCAGAGCTTCCGACTGGAAGAACTAGAAGTCGCAATCGACACCGCCGCCACTATGAAAGGACTGGATGCGACGGTGGTCACGATGTGAAGGCCGTTACTTCTTCTCCGGCTTGCCCCCGCCCGCTTCCGGGAAGCACCAGAGGCCGAGGAGCATGATGGCGCCGATGGCGACCACGATGTAGCCCAGGCTGCCGTCGGGGCCGGCGAAGTCGCCCCAGGCGATGATCGCCGTTACGACGATCACCACCAGAGAGAGGCCGATCTTGATGTTGGTCGGCATGAGGCCTACTCGGCTGCTACCGTCGGAGCTGTCTCGACCGAGGGGCTGCGGGAGACCTTGCGCATGTCGGTCTTCACGTGGGCCGTGTCGTAGCCGTTGAAGATGTGGCCCAACAATCCGCGGTTCAGATCCGAGCTTCTGAAGAGCCAGTCTGCGATCGGGAAGGTCAGGTTCATGTTGCGCTCCATCATGATTGACTGGCTGTGATGGGCGAAGTGATGGCGCCTCAAGGTGTTGACGAAGGGCATGTGGCGGACGAAGGCGTTCTCGTCCACGTGGCAGCAGAAGTGCATGAATTCATAGAGGATGTACATGCCGACCGTGGTGCAGATGAAGAGCCAGCCGACATTGGGGCTGATCAGCCACTGCAGCACGATCACGCCGGGGATCGACATGAGGATGAAGACGATCAGCGCATAAGGCGGAAAGAAGGTGACCCGCCAGTCGTGCTGGTCGGCAAAACGCATCTCTTCCTGCGTGAAGAACTGATGATGCTGCAGGGTGTGGCGTTGATAGATGGCACGCGCTCCCGGGAAGCGCAGCGGGCGGTGCATGACATACTTATGCAGCGCCCACTCGAAGATGTTGCAGGCCAGGAAGGTGACGGGAACGATCAGCCACTCCCACCAGGCCACAGCCTGTAAATGGGCGATGAAGTACCAGAGGGACAGGGCGCCGATCGCATAGATGATCGCGACATGGAGATAGCCGTTGTACCAGCCGTCGATGCGCGAGCGGTAGACCTCTCGGTACTGCCGTTGGCGCGCTTCCATGGGGCTCTGTGCCAGTTCCATCCTACCTCTCCTTCACTTCGGGTCGGGCTCTCTCAGCCTCTCATTCCATCTGATATATCACTTATACATCACTAGGCACGCGCCGTCAATTGCCGGCTTGCGCCTCCTGCTGCTGGGTCTGGAAGATCGAGCCATAGCCGCCGCTCCAATCGGGCGGCAGGCGATAGCGGCCGGGTTCATGATGCGCGGTGCGGGCCGGCTCACCCCGCAAGATCTGCTCCTCGTACCGCGAAGGCAGCGGCTGCGGGGTGTAGGTCATGGCGTCAGCAGCACTCAAGACATAGAGCAGCAGCGGTCGCGCTCGATCGGAATTGTTGGGCTTTGATCCGTGCACCGTGCGATAGTTGTGCACCGTGACGGAGCCCGCCGGGCCGGCGAAGACGCGCGACTCCTGGGTCTTCAGGCCCTGACTGTCGTCGGGACCGATCTGTCCACGCCAGGCACCCTTCGGATCATAGTGATCGTAGATCTCGCCCTGATTGCTGCCCGGCAAGATCTCAAGCGGGCCCTGCGCTAGGTCGCAGTCCTCCAGATAGACGCCCATGGTCAGCACGGCGTGGTTGGAGTGCGGGAAGAAGGGCGCGTCCTGGTGCCACTCCACCTCTGTCCCACCGCGCGGAGATTTGAAGTTGAGCTTGGACTGGTAATACTTCACATCCGGGCCCAGCAGATCGCAGGCCAGATCGCCCAAGGGTCCCTCGACCAAGAGCTGCCAGAAGACCGCGTCCTGGTCGCAGGGGCTGGAGATTCGGCGCAGCCGCGGTGTCTCAGCGCTATGACCGGGCTCCAGATCGAAGACAGCGTCGGACTGCGTCTTGCTGCGGCTTTCCTCCAACAGACGGGCCACGGCGGCACGGCAACGCTGCAGCCACTCCGAGGAGACCAGCGAGGGCACGAGGACGCCGCCCTCCTCGAAATAGCCTTCGCGCGCCTTTTGATCGATCACGCGGGCGGGAAAGCTCAAAATCTCCTCGGGTGTCATAACGGGCCTCCTCTACTGGAATCCCAAGAGCTGTTGGGGCAGCCAAAGTGCGGTCTGCGGAAAGGCGATGACGATGCCGAGCGCGACCAGCTGGATCACGATGAAGGGCATCACGCCCTTGTACATGTGTCTCAGCGTGATGTTGTCGGGGGCCACCCCGCGCAGATAGAAGATCGCCGGCGCCATGGGCGGCGTCAGATAGCTGGTCTGGATCATCACCAGCAGCAGCATACAGAACCAGACCGGCTCAAACCCACTCTTCAGGATGAAGGGCATGAAGATCGGTACGAAGATCAGCAGGATCGAAATCCATTCCAGGAAAAAGCCGGCGATGAAGACCAGCCCCAGGAAGATCAGCAGCAGGCCCCAGGGTCCGACATCCAGCACCTGGATCAATTCGCGCATGACCCGCATGCCGCCGGAGCCGACGAAGACCCCGGTGAAGAGACTGCCGGCCAGCAGGATGAACATGATCATCGAGGTGATGATGATGGTCTTGACCAGCGCCTCACGAAAGGCCGTGAAGGTGAACTTGCCGTAGAAGATGGCCAGCAGAAAGGCACCGAAGGCCCCGATCGCCGCCGCCTCGGTCGGTGCGGCCCAGCCCAGCATGATGGAGCCCAGGACGGCAAAGATCATCAGCACCGGCGGCACCAGGGCCTTGGTGGTGATGGCCACCTTTTCCAGGAATCCCGGATCGTCAGGACTGGGCGGCACCCGCGGTGCCATGCCGGGGTTCAGGATGCAAAGTGCCACGATGTAGATGATGTAGAGGCCGGAGAGGATCAGGCCCGGAAAGACCATGCCCACCATCAAGTCGCCGATGGAGACATTGGCAATAGGCCCCAGAACCACCACGACCACCGAGGGCGGAATGATGGTGCCGAGCGAGCCGCCAGCGCAGATCGTCCCGGAAATCAGCGGCTTGGAGTAGTTGTACTTCATCATCGCCGGGATCGCGAGGAGGCCGACCACGGTCTCGGTCGCGCCGATCACACCGGTCGAGGCGGCAAAGATGATGCACATGATGACGGTGCCGACGGCAAGCCCGCCGGGCAGGCGCTTGGTCCAGAGGTGGACGGCGTTGAAGAGCTGCTCGGCAATGCCGGAGCGCTCCAGCATCGCGCCCATGAAGACGAAGAGCGGAACGGCAGCCAGCACGAAGTTGGACGCTACGTCCTCGATCTTCTGCACGAACTGGAAGAGGACGGCGTCGCCATAGCGGATCAGGCCGAAGCCGAAGGCCACACCCAGCAGCGAAAAGGCCACCGGAAAGCCCAAAAAGATCAGCACGAAGAGCGACGGGAACATGGCGATTGCCATCATCGCGGCATGGCTCCTTCGCTCTTGGAGGCACTTTCGGCAATGGTCCGCCAGGCCTTCAGGCATTCGGCCAGGACCTGCAGGGTCAGGAGGACGAAGCTGAAGGCGATCACCACCCGAAAGGGCCAGATCGGCGGATTCCAAGCTGACTGCCCCGTGGTCTCGCCCGAGAGGTAAGCCTCGGCCGCGTAGTCCGAGAGTCGCACTGCCACCAGCACCAAGGCCGGCAGGACCAGGAAGAGATAGAGGATGAGGTCGATCCAGGCCTTCTTGCGCGCCGGCAACTGGCCATAGATCAGGTCGATGCGCACATGGCCCTGACGTTTCAGGGTCAAGGCGCCGCCCAAGAGGAAATGCACCCCCATCAAGGTGTAGCCCAGCTCAAAGGCCCAGATCGTGGGCGCACCAAAGACATAGCGGGCAAAGACCTCGTAGCAGGTCGCCAGCACCAAGGGGATGACGACCAAGGCTGCCAGAAAGCCCACGCCTTCACTCAATCCATCGATCAGACGCACCACCCGGGTCAGGGGGCCGCAGGCTGTGCTGTCAGTCGAGCGAGACAAGGCGGGCGTTCCGGCAGCGCTTGGAAACTGAGCTCACGAGAGTCTACTGGGGCCGCACCTTGACGTTGCGATAACGCACGGCATCGCTCCAGAGCTCACCGAAGGCGATCTGGCTGTCGAGCACCCGGCGGAACCAGGCATTCTCGGCCGCCACTTTCTCGGCCCAGGCCAGGCCCGCTTCGCGCGCGGCATACTGCACCTCAGGCTCCAGCTCGATAATCTCGTTGCCCTGCTCGCGGAAGAAGGCCAGCGCCTTGGCGTCCTCCTGTCCGATGGTGAGCCAGGAGTTCATGGTCACCAGAAAGGCGGCGTCGCGGATCAGCTGCTTGTCGGCGTCCGAGAAGGCATCCCAGGTGTCGGGATTGATCACCAGTTCGAAGGGGGCCGTGGGCTGATGCACACCGGGGATGATCACGTACTTGGTCACCCGATGAAAGCCGGGCGAGATGTTCTCATAGAGCGTTCCCCACTCTGTGGCGTCGATGGCGCCGCGCTCCAGGGCCGGATAGACGTCGCCGCCGGGCATGGTCACCGGGGCCGCCCCCATCGACTTGGAGATCTCAAGCCAGGCACCAGCCGTGCGCAGCTTCAGGCCGGCCAGATCCTCCAGGGTACGCACCTCCTTGCGGGAATGCAGAAAGACCTCGGCCGTGCGCACGAAGAGCGGCATGGAAACCAGGCTGTAGTTCTCCATTCGCCACTCGGCCTGCAGCTCGACGCCGCGGTCGCGATAGAGCCAATGCAGCATCTTCTCGGTGTCGAAAGAACCGGCAAAGCCGCCAAAGAGCACCGCCGTGGGATCGCTGCCCCAGTCATAGCCGATCCAGGTATGGCCCATGTCGGCCACGCCATTCTTCACCGTCTCTGAGACCTTGAGGCCCGGGCCCAGGGTCCCGGCCGGAAAGACCTCCACGGTGATACGGCCGTTCGACATCTCCGCCACCTTGTCGGCGAAGGCCTGGGCGCCGATCTCCATCAAGGGCCCACCGCCCCAGGAGGTCGCCATCGAGAGGTCATGGCTCTCTTGCGCCTGTGCGGCGCCGGAGAATGCGATTGCCGGCGCCAACAAGGCGCCCGCCAAGGTGGCCCGCATCAGGCCTCTGCGTTTCTTATCAGTCATTCTCTTACTCCTCCCTTGGGTTATCGTTTTTGGCGCCTTAGCCCGCATCCAGAGCCGCGACAGCGGCCTTCACCTGCGCCTCGGTCATTTCCCAGTCGTTGTCGAAGTTGGCGACGATGGCGCGCATGAAGGGCTCGACCAGTCTCAGCGCCGTGTCGGCATCGAAGGCGTCGGCCAGAATGGCGAGCGCCAGCTGGCTGGGTTCCCGTCCCTCAAAGCTCCACTCGAAGCCGTTGGACGAGAAGGTCTTGAGATCGAAGCGGGGATCGAGGTCGCGTCCGTCGACCGTGACCTCTCGATCATCAAAGGTGCGCATGCCGCGGTAGGTCTTCATGGCTTGTCGCTCCCTCAGACCTGACGCCGCTTTTCGACCAGGGCGAGGAAACGCTCGTACTCCGCGTCCTGCACGCCATAGCTATGGTCATCATCCGGGAAGACCCCGGACTTGACCTCCTCGACATATCGGCTGAGGCCGGCCACCGCGACCTCGGTCAGGTTGGCGTAGCGCTTGGTGAACTTCGGCTTGAAGTCGGTGAAGACGCCCAAGAGGTCATAGGACAGCAGGATCTGACCATCCGTCCCGGCACCAGCACCGATGCCGATGGTCGGGATCTCCAGCTGCTCCGAAATCACCTTGGCGATGGGGGCCGGTACGGCCTCGAACTCCAGCATGAAGCAGCCGGCATCCTGGATCGCCAGCGCATCTTCCAGGATCTTCATCGCGCCTTCCGCCGTCTTTCCCTGCAGGCGAAAGCCGCCGAACATGGCGATGGTATGCGGCGTCAGGCCGATGTGCGAGGCGGTCGGGATGCCGGCATCTACCAGGGCCTTCAGGATATGCGCCTGGGACTTGCCGCCCTGCGGCTTCACCGCATCGCAGTCGGCTTCCTGCATGAAACGGGTGGCGTTGGCGAGCGCGCGCTCCGGCGTGTGATAGCTCTGATAGGGCATGCAGCCCAGGACGAAGGTGTTGGGCGCCCCACGGCGAACCGCCTGGGCATGCATCACCATCATCTCCATGGATGCGGGGATCGTGTTTTTGTGCCCATGGGCGATCATCGCCAGGCTGTCACCAACCACGCAGACATCGACGCCAGCCGCTTCTGCCCACTGGGCCGAGGTGTAGTCCGGCACCGAGGTGTAGACCATCTTCTCGCCGCTCTGCTTCGAGCGGCGGATCTCTTCGATGGTGCGCTTATTGCCTGCTTCCCCCGCCATTCTTTCTCCGCCTATGGCCGCTGATCGGTGGCTTGAAGACCACTCGTCGACATCTGATATGTCAATGGAAGATCATTTGCTGCATAGTTGTCAAGTGCGCTGACAGACGGCATGACTGAACCGGCTCGCAGACGGGCTTGTCGTCGGGGCGAGCGAGAGGAGAGAGGAGCGGCAAGGATGATGGATGGGAAGCGGCAAGACGGCGCCCCTGCAGGGGCGAGGTAGATAGCTTGGACCAGAGTGAGACCGGCCTGGCGGGGAGCGGCGGCAGAGAGACGCCGATGTCTTTAACCGACAAGGCCTATCAGGCCTTGGAAGAGCGGATCGTGACCTTGGCCTTGGCGCCAGGCGCCGTACTGTCGGAGAGCGCTCTGGCCGCCTCGCTGGGCATCGGGCGCACGCCGATCCGTGAGGCCCTGCAGCGCCTGGCGCGCGAGGGCCTGGTGCTGATCATGCCGCGCCGCGGCGTCATGGTCTCTGAGATCAATGTGCGCGACCAACTGGAGGCCTTGAAGGTCAGGCGTGTGCTGGAATGCCTGATGGCAGAGCTGGCCGCCACCCGCGCCACGGCCGAGGCCCGCAACCGCTTTGCCGAGATCGCGACAGAGATGCGTGATACTGCTGACCGCGCGGACGATGTCGGTTTCATGCGGCTCGACCGGGAGTTCAATCTGCTGCTCGCGCACAGTTGCCACAATCGCTATGCGCAACGCGCCATGGGTCTCTTGCAGGGTCTCTCGCGGCGTTTCTGGTACGTGCACTATAAGCAGGTCCTGGACCTACCGCTCTGTGCACGCCTGCACGCCGATGAAGCCAGTGCCATTGCCCAAGGGGACCCAGCGGCCGCACTCGCAGCGACCAACGCCCTTCTGGACTACACCGAGACCTTCACGCGGGCCGCCTTGGACGCGGCCATGCCGCACGGTTGATCCCTCCGCTCACGAAAAATTTGCAGCAGGGCGAGGGCCAGATAGATCCCCATGCGTTTCTTTCAAAGCCGCCCGTGCCTAAGTAACGCCACTACCTGCGACGCGTAAGACTCTGCTAGGCAGAGACAATCACTGCCATCCCGAACCAAGCCCTGCGCCCAGGTGACGAAGGGACGTCATGTCGTTTCCTTGCCCATCATGACCAGCCCCCTGGTGATAACAGGGGAGGAACGCCCGAAGGTCGAGCTGAGCCCCGAATCGGGTACAGCCCGGACTTTCGCGATGGTGCTGGCCTCTGCCTTCGCCTTGCTTCTTCATGCCGGAATCGTTCTGCTTTTGTACACGAGCTTCAGCTTCTTGATTCCAGAGGAATCGGAGAGCCAGGACCTCGAAGAGCAGGTGATCGCCATTATCGAGATCGCACCGCCGGCCCCGGAGGAGACCCCGATCGACATTGGACGGGTCAACCAGGGCCAAGACGTAGGCGAAGGCGAGACGGCCGCAACTGGCGAGTTGGACCAGCCGGAAACGGAACCCAGCGTTGTCGAAGAGGTACCGGAACCCGCAGAGGAAACGGCCCAAGCAGAGGAAGCGCCAGAGACCCCGCCTGAGCCACTCCTGGAACCTCCGCTGGAATCCGAACCGGAACCGCCGCAGGAGCGAGAGGTCGCCGAAACGCCCCCGGAAACGCCACCTGAGACACCCGTCGAGACGCCACCGGAGGCAACGCCGGTCGAGGATGCCCCGCCGCCGGAGACCCTAGCCGAGGCCTTGGATGCGCCGGCTCTGCCAGAGCCAGCCCTGCCAGAGCCGGCCGTGCCGGAGCCGGATGCAACCCCGGTCGAAGCGCCAAAGCCGGAGCCACTGGCGGCACCACCGACCGAGCTACCCGAGTTCGCGCTTCTGCAAACGACGGAGCAGGCCAGAGACTTTGCCGCACCGCAGCGTGACGAGCAGGCCATTGAAGAGCCGGCCTTCGACACCGCGCTGACCGAAGTTCTGGTGGCCGCCGCCATCGAGCGCGAAGAGCAAGAGCAGGAGCCCAGCGGCCCGCTCGCGGTCCCACCCAGCAAACCTGAGCGCGAAGTCACCTTGCCTGAGGTTCCACGCCCAGTCCGCCAGCAGCGTCAAGCGCGCCAACAGCAAGCCAGGATAGCCCCCGACGAGCGAAGCGGCCGCCAAGCCCAGAATGACAGCGATCAGTCTGGCGACGGTGGTGGTTATGGTGGTGGATCGGAATCGAACTATCTGGGACAGGTCGCCCGCCAGCTGAACCGGCAGAAGATCTATCCGCCGGACGCCATGGCTCGCGGTGAAGAGGGCACGGTCGTGGTGCGCTTCACCTTGGACGACGAAGGCTGGGTGATCGCCAGGCGCATCCTACGCTCTTCAGGACATCGGCGATTGGATGACGAGGTGATGGATCTCTTGATCCGGGCCAGTCCCCTACCAGCCCCGCCGGGCAACCCGGAGCGGCTGACCCTGACGGTCACCCTGCGCTTCTACGCGAGCTAACCCTCCCCCTTTCTCCACACTCTGCCCGCAAGTTTCCACGCGCTCTTCATTCTTGTCCCGCGAGCCGGACCCACGTCTGTGGCAGAGATCCCCCACGCCTAAGGAGAAGAGAGATGAAGCGAGCAGCAATTGGCATTGCCACCCTGGCCGGCGTCGCCCTGGCAACCCCCGCCGTTGCCGGCCAAGGCAATCTCTATAACGAGATCATGCAGGCCTATCAGGAGATCAATCAGGCTTTCATCGACGGTGATGTCGAAGGTTTGAAGAGACTCACCACCGATGACCACGTTGCCGTCACCCATGCCGGCAGCGCCGACAAGTCTGTCGTCGATCGCCTGGGCGACAACAAGCTGGTCGGGTTCAACCGAGAGATCGTCTCTGATGTGGTCGTGGAGGAGATCGCACCCGGCGTGGTGATCCAGCGCTTCGATGCCGAGATGCGGGGCTCCTACAACGGCGTCCCGGTACCGGAGCACGTAGCCATCACCATCATTTGGCAGCAGCAGGACGGCCGCTGGGTGGAGCGCCTCTATCAGCACACGCCGATTGGCTAAAGACGCGACCTGTCGAACGAGATCCCGCGAAGCAGGAGACTGCTTCGCGGGATCTTCAAGGTTTATGGTGTAGCGATCAGACTTAAGGCCAGCGGTGCCAGGACGATCGTAAGAAGTGAATTCAGGATCATCCCCAGACTGGCAAAGGCGCCGCAGGCCTCAGAGATCCCGAGAGCACGTGCGGTTCCGATCGCATGTGAGGCCGCGCCCAACGCCAAGCCAATCGCGCGCTCGTCCTTGATGCCCGCAGCACGCAGTATCGCCGGCCCGAAGACCGCTCCGAATAGCCCGGTCGAGATCACCACGATTGCCGTTAGACCAGCTGTTCCCCCCAGGCGCTCGGCGACTTCCACCGCGACCGCAGCCGTTGCCGACTTCGGCGCCAAACTGGCCAAGAGCTCTCGCGACGTCCCCAGCAGCAGCGGCAGGCTGAGAGCCGTTGTCAGCGCGACGAGAGACCCAAGGCCAAGCGCAACGATGATCGGATATCCCACCTCCCTGAGGAGTTTAGCCTGCCGATAGAGAGGCACGGCCAAGAGAATGATCACCAGGCTGAGGGCCTCGGTCAGCAGAAGCGTCTGCCCAGAGTAATCCTCATAGCGCATGCCGAGGGCGACGAGCAGCAGCGCGAGACCACTGGTCGCGACCAGGACCGGGTGCAAAAGGGCCGGCGTTCCCAGGCGGCGCCAGAGGAGGACTGCCGAGGCATAGGCGGCAACGGTTGCCGTCACACCGAAGAAGGGATGCTGGTGAAAGAGAGAGGCCTCCTCGATCATGATGGCTCTCCCGCCTGCGGTTTGGAGAAGAGCAGCTCTGCTGCATATCCCGTGGCCAAGATCGCAGCAGCAGTACTGCCGACGATTGCCGCAAGGAAAACCGGCCAAGAATCGTAGAGAACATCCATGCTGGCGACGACGCCGACGGCGGCCGGGACGAAAAGAAAAGGGAAGTAGGGGGCGGCGGCATCGAAGATACGGGCCGATCCCTGATCGGTTCGACCAAGGACCAAGAACATAAGCACCATAGAAAGCAAACCGACGACCGAGCCTGGTATCGGCGCATCAAGGCATTGGGCCAGCGCATCGCCCGCAATAGACAAGGCGAGCAAGGTTAGTAGAGAGCGAAACATCGTCGTTCTCCCGAGTCATCGTCTTCGGATAGGGTCGGTGGCAGCCAATAGCGTTTGGGCTAGAGCAAAGCCCGAGCTGATGTAGTCACCAGCGACAGTTTGCGTTCTAAAACAAACGGCTAGAGCACTGCGGATGAGCGCAAGAGCGTTGTAAGTGCGCTAGGGAAATCCTGCTTTCATAACACCTCTCCTCTTCTTCGGTCAGCGAAGCGATAGGAAGGAAGCAACGCGCAGGCCTGGCGCGACGGAATGGCAGAAGAGATCCCAGTTGTGGGCGTTACGCGAAACTCTGCCAGCCTCAAATGTAAGCAGTTTTTTGTGGAGTGGGCGTTGAGCGATCGTTGAGTCTGTTTGCCACGCCAAGCAACGGCTTATCAGACACCGATCAATCACCGTGCCTTGTCTGGTTGTCGACCCCCACCCTATACTTCCACACTGTTCAGAGAGTAGAGGTGTAGTCTTGCAGTCTTGGATCTTCTCGGACGCGAACAATCGCCTTTCCTGCGACGGCGAAGCCGTTCAGTTGACCCCGAAGGCAGCAGCAGTCCTGGCCTGCCTCTTGCGGCACAAAGGCGTCGCGGTCAAACGCGAAGCCCTGATTGCCGAGGTCTGGCCGGGTTTGCACGTCACGAAGGATCTGGTTCGAGAGTACGTCTTTGACCTGCGCTCTGCTCTGCACGACGACGCCAAGAAACCCAGCTACATCGAGACGGTCCGTGGAGTCGGATTTCGCCTGATCGGCGACATCGTTCTCGTTTCAGAGGAGGACGGCGGAGCCCCTGGGGCTATCGGCGAAATCCGACCCACGGTAGCTGTCCTCAAGCCCGATACCTTTGAGACGGAGCGTGCCTGGGTCCACTTTGCCCACGACCTTGCCGATGACATCATCACCTGGTTGGCCCGCTTTCATGACATTGCCGTGGTCGCGCGTGAGACCTCCTTTGCTGACGAGGCCATCACTGACGTTCGGGCCTTTGCCAGCGTCGTCGGCGCCAACTATCTGCTTTCCAGCAGCTTGACGGTTCAAGATCAGATCGTGCGTGTGCGCTTTCAATTGGTGGACGGCATCAGTGGCCGTCATCTCTGGGCCGAACGATACGAGGATCCCGTCGACACCAGGCTGACGCTCGGCGCCAAACTGGCGACCGCCGTGGTCAATGCGCTCACCGGCTGGCATGGAGAGCTGCACAGGGCGGAGTTCAAGAACTTGTCGCGCAAAGGCAGCGACGAGCTCAACGCCTTTGAGCACTTCATTCGCGCCTGTGATCTGGAACTAACCTTCGACGAGACCAGTCTCCGGCGCAGTCTGCACCATCTGGATAGGTCTTTGGCGCTGGACCCCACCTTTGCGCGCTGCTGGGTGGTGAAGGCAGCTATGCTGCAATACGCCTTCGACGTCTTCGCCGAGCGCGACTTCCAGCTACTCCAGGCATCTGGAGAGGCCTTGGAGAAGGCTTACGTGCTCGATCCCGGCGATCCTGTCACCTTGGCGTTGACGGCGCTCAAGCGATGGCGGGAGGGCGATCAGAACAGCGCGATCGTTGCCTTGGATCGGGCAGAGGCAGCCTGCGAGACAGATGCAGACGCCTGCGTCTGTCTCGCCACCTCTCGGGCTGTGCTCTCCGGTGATCACGCCAAGGCCCGGCGCCTCTTCGACCGCGCCCTACACCTGAACCCCACGCCGCCAAGCTGGTACAACTTCGTCGAAGCCCGGCTGGCCTTCTTCGCTGGCGACTATCGGCGCAGCATCACTGCTGCGCGCTCTGCGCCTCGGCAGGTCTCCGCCTTCCTCTTCCGTTGCCTCTCGCATGCCATGCTGGACGAGTGGGAAGCAGCCCGCCAGGCCTACCAGTCACTTCGGCAGAGCTACCCACAGTTCGACTTCGAACAGTTCGCTGCCTACTTTCCGATTGCGCACCCAGAGACGCTGCAAGGCTACCGCCAAGCAGTGAGGCACCTCGTTACGATAATCGAGGCTCAATAGGCGGCCGCTTGTGCGCGCGGCAGCTTCAGGCGCTCGAAGTTCTCCATGGTGAAGGGGACGGATTGCCCGCTGTCCCATTCGAAGAGACGGCGCTCGATCTGCATCAGGGGTCCGATATAGACGTGCAGCGCGTGGCTTGGGATCTCACCATCAGCGGTAACGCCATGGATGGCATCGCGGCCTAGGGACAGAACCTCACCCGTTTGTACGATCTTGGAGCTGACGTGCTTTAGCTGTCCCGCCTCTTCGCGAAAGAAGATGTTCTTCTCAGCGCCCGTCACCACGCCGATGTGCACATCCATTAGATGCTCGTGCGGCGGCATGGCGACCTCAGGGCTGAAACGGCACGACCAGATCGAGACCGTCTCGTCCTCGAAGAGATGGATCTCGTCTTCGTCCTGATCGGGCAGACCCTGGGCCTGCAGCGCCGGATCGGAGATGATCTCCTCTAGCAGGGCTCGCACCGCCTTGGTCGGCGAAGCGGTAGCGGCCGCGGCGCGTGCCTTTTCAACGAAGGCATCATAGCTGAAGGTCATGCTTGTCCCCCCGAGAGTTCTGTTCTTTTCTCTGCTTACGCCTCCATAGTGGCACAGTGGAGCGCCAAGGAGCCACTGGAGAAGAGCCAGGTGACCTCGGCAAATCCAGCCTCTCTGAGCGCGGCTTCCTGCTCTTCGCGGGTCATGTAGAGCGCGTTGCTGAGGGTCTTTGCTTTGCCGTAGACGTGGTCCGAGACCAGGTAGTAACCGCCGGGCTTCAGAACAGACTTAACCTGTCGGTGTAGAGCAGTGGCATAGCGCTTGTGGCGCAGCTCATGGACGGCCTGATTGGTCACTACCAGGTCGAAACCGGTAAGCCCCTCGGCCCAATCCTCCGCCTTGAAGCTGCGCGCGATGAAAGTCGCGCGCGCTAGGAAGGACGCCAGGCGGCTTCGCGCCAGGTCATGCATGGCGGGCGAGAAATCTAGAGCCGTGTAACGCATACCAGGCAAGGCGCCGAGCAAGCGTTCGGCCAGAAAGCCCGGCCCGGACCCCAATTCGAGCACCTTGGGCTTATCGCCGCCGAGGCGGCCAACATCTTCGACGATGCGCGCCAGCATCTCGGCCCGGCCGGGACGCCCTTCGGCTTGCGCCGCCCAGACCGCGGCATCCTCTTTCAGACGAAGATCGATGGGACTGGGCACATCCTCAGACATCAGTCTTCGCTCTCTTCCTGCCCGCCGTTGTCTCCAGGCAGGCTCAGCCGGATCAGGCCTTTGATCGGCGCATGTGGGTCCTGTCGCTCGCCGCGGCGCAAAATGTCGATACGCCCCTGGCGTGCCAGAAAGCGCGCCTGCTCGCTGACCGCTTGGAGATAGCGTCGCCAGAGATCAGGTGGGTCACCCGGCCGGCGTTTGCGCTCGGCCAAGAGGCGGGCGACGTCGGTCGGGGATGCGCTCTGACCCGGCCCCTTTTCGCGCACCGCTTCCAAGATCGCCTGAGCGATCGGATCCAGTTTCTCGTTGTCCTTCTGCATGGACCAGCGGGTAGCAGAACGAGAGGGGCTATGGAAGACTGCCGTCGGTCGGAAGCGGTGAGCAGAAGAGGAACAGAGATGCAATTCGCGGGTGACATCGCCTATTGGCAACGCCGTGTTGCCGAGGGGCCCGCCGGCCAGCTGCGCCGGGCGGCAGCTTTGCAGTCGCTCGCACCGGAGAGAGGTGGCCGCTATCTCGACCTCGGCTGCGGCGGTGGTCAGTTCTTACTGGACTTGGCTAGCGCGATGCAGGGCGGCGGGTCGGTCCTGGGGATCGACGTCAGCGAAGAGCAGGTAGAGGCAGCCAGAACGCTCTGTCGCGACGAGGCGAATGTCAGTGTGACGCAGGGCAGTGCCACCAAGATCGAGATCGCCGATGCCAGCATCGACGGAATCGCGTCGGTCCACGTTCTGGAGTATGTGGCGGATCTGGACGCAGCCTTCGCCGAGATCGCGCGCGTGACCAAGCCTGGCGGGTCGGTGGCGCTGATCTCCGTCCTTTGGGACGCCTTTTTCTTTACCGGACCTGAGGACAGCTTGAACGCGGAGATCAACGAGGCTTGGCGTGCGCATTGTCCGCACCAGAGTTTGCCGACCGCGATGCCCCACTTTCTCACCTCTGTTGGCTTCGAGACACCGCGCCAGATGCCGGTGACCTTATTCGAAACAAGCTATGACGAAGGCAACACCGGCTATTGGGTCGCCAAGATCATGGCAGCTTTCGTGGCCGCCCAGGGGGTCCCGGACGAGACCTGCCAAGACTGGCTCCGGCAGCTAGACGAAGCCGTAACGGATCGGCGTTACGGCTTTCTTTCGGTTCCCGTCCTGACCGAGGCCAGGCGCGGCTCTTGATCTTACTCTGCCGCCTGGCTCTCGGCCTGCTGGGGAAAGGTATGGCGGAAGATGTGCTGCTGGATGTCGCTCAGGTGCGCCTGCATCAGGGTGAAGGCCGTCTCTCCGTCGCGGGCAGCGATGGCATCGGCAATCCGCCGATGGAAGGAGACATGCACCGACTGGCGCTTGTAGCAGTGGGCATTCTCGCCCAGCCGACGCCAGGCCGGATCCTTGCGACTGTGCGCCAAGGCATCGCTCACGCGCAAGGCCAGCTCATTGCGGGCCGCTGCGATGATGGCGCGATGAAAGGCGGCATCTGCGGCCTCATAGTCGGCCTCGCCACGGGCCGTCTCGCTGGCCTCCGCCAACTCCAGAAGCCTACGGATGTCACAGGGCGAGGCGCGCAAGGCCGCCAGGCGGGCACTGAAGGGTTCAATCGCCAAGCGCAGCTCGATGACCTCCGGCGGGTTGGATAGGTCGACCAGGCGCGCCAGTTCAGCCGTGGCCGCGTCACGCAGAGCCGACTGCAGGAAGGTGCCCCGCCCCTGATGACGCGAGATGCTGCCCTCCTCTTCCAGGCGATCCAGCACGCGTCTGAGCGATCGTCGGCCGACACCTAGGTCTGCTGCCAGGCTGCGTTCCGGCGGCAAGCGCCCATCCTCGCCCAGTTCCCCCTCGGCAATCATCTGCCTCAGCTTCTCCAGGGTTTCCCTATCCTCTTCCATCGCATTTTTCTCCCGCCCGGACGGCACTCCACCGGGCCAACGGTTGCACCAATCTGGATAAATGGTTCAGGTCGCTTTCGTCAAGTTTCATCTAAATCCACAAAAAATCTGCATAGAACGTCCCACTTCGGCTTGACCATTGGTCCACCCTCTCGCTAGCTTCTCTCTAGAACGACCGATTTTGCAGAACCATTGTTGATTTTGGTTCACAAAAGAGGCCCTCTGGAGGACTGCGGAGACTTGGATGACAACTGCACCGCAAGCTGAGCTGGAAAGCAATCATCAAGCAGCGCTGGACCAGCTCCACCAGGAGGTTTTCGACAAGCACATGGCCCCCTTCTGGGCCATGGAGCAAGGCAATAAGAACGACGAAGACCGCCAGGTGATGGATCAGAAGAAGGCCCTGCCCTTCCTCTGGAACTATGCACGCGATATCGAGCCGCTGCTGCAACGCTCAGCCGAACTGATCACCATGGAGAGCTCAGAGCGCCGCTCTTTGATCCTGGTGAACCCTGGCCTGGCGCCGCGTCGCGCCTCGGTCAGCACCATGTACACGGCCTATCGGCTGAACGATCCGCGCGAAATCATGCCGCCGCATCGCCATTCGCCCAACGCCATCCGCCTGGGCCTGACGGGATCGCAGAACTTCACCGGGGTCGAGGGCGAGAACATCACCTTCGGGCCGGGCGACATGGTGCTGACCCCGCACGACACCTGGCACAACCACGGCAACCAGGGCGACGAGCCGGCGATCAACCTCTCGGTCCTGGATGTACCTTTGGTCGAGACCCTGAACGCCACCTACTTCGAGCACGACTATCGCGAAGAGGTGGAGGGCGAAAAGGTTCGCAAGGCGGTTCAGTCAGAGCGCTTCCCAAGCGACTATTCCCAGCGGGTCTATGGCCATGGCGGACTGACACCCCGCTTCCTCTCGCATCACCGCGGTACCGGCCAGGCCTCGCCCATGTATGTCTATCGCTGGGAGGTCATGCAGGCCTTGCTGGAGACGTTCCGCGATTGGGAGGGCGACCCCTATGAGGCCTTGCTGGTGGAATACACCGACCCGACCAATGGCGGGCCGGTCTTCAAGACCATCACCTTCTTCGCGCAGATGCTTCGGCCCGGCGAGCGCACCCGCCCCCTGAAGCAGAACGCCAGCCTGCTCTGTGCACCGCTTAAGGGCAGCGGCCATTCCCTGGTCGGCGGCACGCGCCTGGACTGGACCCAGTTCGACACCTTCGCCGTCCCCGGCGGTCTCTGGTGCGAACACGTCAACGGCTCGGACAGCGAAGACGCGATTCTCTTCGTTGCCAGCGACGAGCCAACCCTGAAGGCGCTCGCCCTCTACCAGAAGCACGGCAAGCTGGAGAGCGGCGAAATTGTGAGGCTGGTCTAACAGCATGAGTAAAGCCTGGAACTGCAAACGGCTTGGCCACATCGACTGTCCCGGTGGCGGTCAGGTCTGGGTTGACGGCACGACACTCTACGTCGGGCATATGCGCAACCCCAGCGGTACCTCGATCTATGACGTCTCCGATCCGGCCAATCCCAAGCAGTTGGCGCGTCTGGACCTGCCGCGTGGCTGGCACTCGCACAAGGTTCGGGTTGCCGACGACATTATGGTGGTGAACCACGAGCGCTTGGGGCCGGACGAGACGCCGGAGTTCGGTGGTGGGCTTGGTATCTATGATGTCTCCAAGCCAAGCGACCCCAAGCTCATCACCAAGTGGCGCACCCATGGCAAGGGCGTGCATCGCTATGACTTCGACGGCCGCTATGCCTACATCTCGCCAACCGCTGAGGGCTTCATCGGCAACTTCGTCATGATCCTGGACCTCAAGGACCCGGCCAAGCCGGAGGAGGTCGGTCGTTGGTGGATCCCAGGCCAGTGGGAGGCCGGCGGCGAGGAGTACCCTTGGCAAGACTGGACCCCGCCGCGCTGCCATCATCCGCTGCGCGTGGGCGATCGCCTCTACGTCAGCTATTGGCACCATGGCTTCTTCATCTTGGACATCTCTGACATGTCCAAGCCCAAGGTGGTTTCCGGCGGCAACACCTCGCCGCTCTATCCGCATCCGACCCACACCTGCCTGGTGATGCCGGAGCTTCTGAAGGGCCGGCGCATCATGGTGGTCGCAGATGAGGATGTGGCTAAGCTCTGGCCAGCACCGCCCGCCTTCACCTGGGTCTATGACATCACGGAAGAGCGCCTGCCGACCCCGATCGCCACCTGGCAGGTCGAAGGGATAGACGAGGACGGCAGTCCGCAGCCGCCGATGACGGGCTGTCATCAGCCCTCTGAGCGCTTTCACGGCAACATCGTGCCCTTTGCCTGGTTCGCCCAGGGCCTGCGCATCCTCGACTTCTCCGATCCCTTCCGCCCGAAGGAAGTGGGCTACTACGAGTCCGAGGCACCAGAGGGCTATGATCGCGCCTCTTCCAATGACGTCACCACCGATTCGCGCGGCCTGATCTATCTGATCGACCGTCAGCGCGGCGTCGACATCATCGAAAGCTCGGCATTCTAGGGAGTGCTCGCAATGACCAAGACCAACGACGCCATAACGCCAGTCGGGACCAAGAACCCCAATCTGCCTTTCCATCCGGGCGTGCGGGTCGGCGACTTCATCTTCGTCTCCGGCCAGGTCGCCAAGGACGAGAAGGGCAACATGTGCGTCGGCAACATCGAGGACGAGACGCGCTGGACCATCGAGGCCATGCGCCGCGTCCTGAACGCAGCCGGGGCGGACCTGGAGGATGTGGTCAAGGTCACGACCTACCTGGAGGATGTTCGCGACTTCGGCCGCTACAACCGGGTCTTCGCAACCTTTTTCCCGGAAGGGCGGATTGCGCGGACCACGGTGGAAGCCCGCGCCGTCATCTCCTGCAAGGTCGAGATGGACTGCATCGCCTACAAACCTGAGGGAAGGGAGAGCCAGTGATGCTGAGACTCTTGGGCCGGGCGACCTCCGGCAACGTGCAGAAGGTGCTGTGGGGTCTGGAAGAGCTGGGCCTGAACTATGCCCGCGAAGACTATGGCCGGCAGTTCGGCAACACCGGCGGCAGCTACCTCTCGCTCAATCCCAACGGCAAGGTCCCGACCCTGGTCGACGAGGAGACCGTCATCTGGGAGAGCAACACCATCCTGCGCTATCTGGCGAACAGCAACGGCGGGCGTTTCTATCCGGCGGTACCCGCCCTGCGTGCCGAGATCGACCAATGGATGGATTGGCAACTGGCCAGCCTGAACGCACCCTATGTCGCCATCTTCAAGGAATCGAAGAAGGCCGAGGGCGAACGGGCCGAGAGTTTCGCCACCGACGCCAAAGCGTTGCGTGGTCTGCTGGAGATCCTGAACGCCGCGATGACGCCTGACGGCCTGCTGCCGTCGGAGGGCTTGACCCTGGCCGACATCTGCCTGGGGCCCATCGTCAAGCGCTGCTTGGCCTTTCCGATCGATAACGGGGGATTGGACAACCTTAGCGCCTGGCACGGCAACTTGGAAAAACGTCCTGCTTTCGCCAAGGTGGTCATCGGCTAGGGTCCAGGACTGTAAGTGAGTTAAGAGGAGGGAGAGCATGACAAAGGCAGCAGTCGTCGGTTTGGGGACCATGGGTCCGGGGATCGCCGCCACTTTGGCACGCGGCGGCATGACCGTGACGGCCTATGACTTGAGCGCCGAGCAGCGGGAGAGGTCTCCGCCGATGGTGGCCTTGGCCCAGAAGGTCTTGGGCGCCTTGGGCGTCGAGGATCGGGGCGGTACGGTTGAGATCGTCGACACCTTGGAGGCAGCGCTCGAGGGGGCCGAGCTTGTCGTCGAGACGGTGCCGGAGAAGCTGGAGATCAAGCAGCAGGTCTTCAAAGAGATCGATGCCCTGGTCGGCAGCGACTGCGTCTTGGCCTCCAACACCTCGGGCATCCCCATCGGCAAGCTGCAAGAGGGCAACAGCAACCCGGCCCGGGTGGTCGGCATGCATTGGTCCAATCCGGCGCACGTCATCCCGATGATCGAGGTGATCGCCGGCGGTGCCACCAGCCAGGCGACCGTCGATTGGATGTGCAACACCATCAAGTCCCTGGGTCTCTTGCCGGTCGTGGTGAAACGCGACGTGCCGGGCTTCGTCGAGAACCGGATCCTCTATGCCCTGCTGCGCGAGTGCGTGGACCTGGTCGAGCAAGGCGTGATCGACGCCGAAGGGCTGGATACCTGTGTTTCTTGGGGCATTGGCTACAAGCTCTCGGTCATCGGCCCCATGGCTCTTCTGGATGTCGCCGGGCTCGACATCTATCAGGCGGTCGGCAGCTATCTGAACGCCGACCTTTCGACCCGAGGCGACGTCAGCCCCTACGTCACAGACAAAACCGCCGCAGGGCGCCTCGGCATCAAGACCGGCGGCGGCATCTTCGACTACACCCCTGAGCAAGCGGCCGCCCTCAGGGATGAGCGTGCAAAGAAACTGGTGGCCGTCCGCAAGGCATTGGAGGCTTGACCTCGCACCTGCCTTGGCGGGCACAATTACGAACAGGCGAACTGGCGCTGTAACGAGGGAGGCATGAGGAGAAATGACCATGATGACACGTAAAGGCTTCATGCAGGCGAGTGCGGGCTTGGCTTTGGCCGTAGGCCTGGGTTTCGGCGCGGCCAATGCGGCCGATGTCACGGCAATTGCCGTCTTGGTGCCCGAGCAGGGCACCGACTATGGCTGGAACCAGCAGGGCGTCGATGCCGCCCGCGCGGTGGCTGAGGCCTATGGGCTGGAGTTCATGCCCGCCGAGGGCCTGGGCTATGGCGACGTGCGCCCGACCCTGCGTGAGCTGGCAGAGGATGGCGCCAGCCTGATGATCGCGCACGCCAGCGGCTATAAGACGGCTGCGCCCGAGATCGCAGCCGAGACCGGCGTTCCGGTTGCCATCGTCGACAGCCCCGACGCACTGCAGCCGGGCCTGGTCGCCGACTACACCTTAAGCGGCCACGAGGGCGCCTATCTGGCCGGCATCATGGCCGCCAAGATGACCCGCACCGGCACGGTCGGCATCGTCGTCTCGGGCGAGCCTCCCTCCTGGAACTCGCAGTCGGCAGGCTTCGCCCAGGGTGTCCAGGCTGGCAATCCCGACGTCAAGATCGTCTATGCCGTGATCGGCCCGGCCGCCTATGCCGACGTCGCCGGCGGACGCCGCGTGACCGAGGCCGTGATCGCCGCCGGCGCCGATATCATCTTCGGCCAAGGCAATGGCTCCTCCTTCGGCATGATTGAGGCGGTCGAGAACACCAAGGCAACCGATGGCGGCGATGTCTGGTTCATCGACGTGATCGGCGACAAGTCCTCGCTGGACAAGGGCCACCTGCTGTCGTCGGTGATGTGGAACATGGTGCCGGTCTATAGCGCCATGGTCGAGGATCTGAAGAGCGGTGCGTTCGGCAAGAACCACTACAAGATCAGCCTGAACGACGATTCCGTAAAGCTCCTGAAGACCGATCACATCCCGGCCGAGATCTGGGACGAGATCATGGTGCTGCGCGGTCAGATCGTCGACGGCAGCCTGGTGATCGAGCCGGTCTTCGACGCGGTCGAGGTTCGCAAGCTCATGTCTTCGGTCGACGCGGAGTAATCTTCGTCGCCTTTCCCCGAGGTGCGGCAACCCCTGTCGGCCGCCCTCGGGGCTTTTCTTTTACGGATATCCCAACGTTTAGCCCCCTTGCCCCATGTCCGCGCCGGCGCTTTCGCTGACCTCTCTGACCAAGCGCTTTCCCGGCGTGGTGGCGAACGACTCCATCTCCCTGGAGATCGAGGCTGGTGAGGTGCATGTGCTGCTGGGCGAGAATGGGGCGGGCAAATCGACCCTGATCGCCATGCTGGCCGGCATGCAGCAGCCGGACGAAGGCGAGATCAAGGTCGCCGGCCGCCCGGTCCGCATCACCTCCCCGCGGGAGAGCCTGGCTCTGGGGATCGGGACGGTTTTTCAGCACAACCTGCTGGTCCCCTCGCTCAGCGTGATCGAGAATCTGATGCTGGGCGGGCCCTGGTGGCAGCGGCTGCTCCGGCGCCAGGCCCTGGCGCGCTTCCAAGAGCTTTCGGATGTCCTTGGGATCACCCTCGATCCCGACAGCCAGCTTGGCCGCCTGTCGCTCGGCCAGCAACAGCAGGTCGAGATCATGCGGGCGCTGTGGCGGGGCAGCAAAGTGCTGATCCTGGACGAACCGACCTCGATGCTGACCCCACAGGGCGTTCAGGACCTGGGTCAGGTGATGAAGCGGCTGAAGCAGCAGGGGACGGCGCTCATCTTCATCACCCACAAACTGAACGAAGCCTATGCCTTCGGTGACCGCATCTCGGTGCTGCGGCTGGGGAGCCTGGTGGGCCAGCTCGACCCCGAACAGCTGGACAGCATGAGCGAAACGGAGGCGACCGACGAGGTTATCCGCCTGATGTTCGGCGTGACCGAAGGGCATCAGGATGATGCCAGGGCGCTCTCCGGTCATGGCGAGAAGGCGGCACGACGCGAGATCAACAGGTCTGTGCAGCCCTGCCTGAAGGTCGAGGCCATCAGCACCACCGCCGAACGCGGCGAGTGTCCTCTGGACTCACTCTCTTTCGAGATCCGACCGGGCGAGGTGCTTGGCGTCGCCGGCGTTGACGGCAATGGGCAGAAGCATCTGGCCGAAGCATTGTCGGGCCAGCGTCCGCTGGCAGCCGGGCACATCAGCATCGATGGGCAGGACGTCAGCAAGGCCGGCGTTGCGGCCCGTCGCCAGCTGGGCCTGCGCTACGTCACCGACGAGCGCCTGGGCGAAGGCACGGTGGGGCCCTTCTCGGTGGCCATCAACCTGGTGATGAAAGAGACCGGGCGCGCCCCGCTCTGGCAGCACGGCATCAGCCGCTGGAGCCGTATCCACGCTCACGCCCGCCAACAGATCGAAAAGCACGACGTGCGCACGCCCAGCGAACGCACACCCATCGCCAAGCTCTCCGGCGGCAACATCCAGAAGGTTCTGCTGGCCCGCGAGCTGGATCAGGGCGAGACCCGCGTCGCGCTCTTCAACAAGCCGACCTACGGCCTGGACCTGCAGAACATCCGACTGGCGCGCGAACGCATTCTGAAGGGTGCTGAGGAGGGGCTGACGACCCTGGTCATTTCCACCGAGCTGGATGAGTTGCTGGAGGTCAGCGACCGCATTGCCGTGATGTTCCAAGGCCGCATCGCCGGCATCGTCGAGAACGCACCCGGCGCCGAACAGCGCATCGGCATGCTGATGACGGGAGCGGAAGCCGCATGAGCGGCGAGACCCTCAGCAGCCTGGCACGCATCCTGCTGCCGATCCTGCTGGCCCTGCTGGTGGGCGCGCTGATCCTCTGGATTCTCGGTAAGGACCCCTTCGCCTACTACGGCTATGTGGTAGAGCGCGGGCTGCTGCGGGCCAGCGGTCTGCAAGCCACGATCACCCGCGCCGCGCCCCTCTTGCTGATTGCCGCCGGCCTCATCATCGCCTTCCGCGCCGGGATCTGGAACCTGGGCGTCGATGGTCAGTTTCTCTTGGCGGCTGTCTTTACCGCGGCCCTGGCGCCGGTGCTGGCCCAAAGCCTGCCGGACTGGCTGACCTGGCTGATCTGCTTTGCCGTCGCCGGCTTGATCGGGGCGGCCTGGTCCCTGCTGCCGGCGCTTCTGAAGGCGCGCTATGGCATTAACGAGATCATCACCACCCTGATGATGTCCTTCCTGGGAGTCTCCTTTGCCAACGTGCTGGTCAAGCTGGTCTTCGACGACACCAGTACGACGGTACCGCAGACCCTCACTCTGCCGGTCGACGATCGCCTCTGGCGCCTCTTCGGCACCACTGTCAACGCCGGGATCATCCTGGCCGTGGTGCTGATTCTGGCCGTGCACTACATGATGACCCGCACTGCCTTCGGCCTGCGCCTGCAGATCGTCGGCGCCAACCCGCGCGCGGCCATCCATGCAGGCCTCAATGTCAGCCTCTTGACCTATGCGACCTTCGCGCTGAGTGCTGCCCTGGCCGGAGTCGGCGGTGCGGTCGATATTCTGGGTGTCTATGGCAACGTTCGTGCGGACTGGAACCCCGGCTATGGCCTCCTGGTGGTCCCGCTGGTCTTCCTGGCGCGCTTCAACGGCTATGGCACTTTGCTGTTCGTCTTCTTCTTTTCGGTGCTCGCGATCGGCGGCGAGAGTGCGGCGCGGCGCCTGGGTGTCCCCAACTTCTTCGTGCTGGTGCTGGTCGGCCTGCTGCTGGTCTTCCTGGCCCTGGTCGAGTACCTGGACCACCAGCGGCGCCTGAGGCGGGCCCTGGCATGACCGGCCTCTTCAGCGAGATCTTCCTCACCACCCTCTTGGCCGGTGCCATCACCGCCGCCATCCCGCTCTTGCTGGCGGGTCTGGGCGAGCAGATCTCAGAGAAGGCCGGCGTGCTCAATATCGGGCTAGAGGGCATGATGCTGCTGGGCGCCTACACCGGTTTCTGCGGCGCCTACTTCACCGGCTCGGTCTGGCTGGGCCTCTTGAGCGGTGCCGCCGGCGGCATGGCCGTGGCCTTGCTGATGGCACTCTTCTGCGTGCGGCTTGGCATGAACCAGATCGTGATCGGCATCGCCTTGACCCTGGCGATGGACGGCCTGACGGCCCTGCTGCATCACTTTCAGTTCGCCCGCGCCCGCCCCAGCCTCTCGCCGGCCGAGAGCTGGCCACTGCCGGGCCTCTCGGAGATTCCGGTCCTGGGCCCGGCCCTCTTCGACCGCACCCTGCTGGTCTATCTGGCTGTCCTGCTGGTGCCGATCCTGGCCTGGCTCTATCGCAACAGCTATGTCGGGTTGAACCTGGAGGCCGCGGGCAACAAGCCAGGGGCGTTGGACGCCGCCGGTGTCTCCGTTCTCGCCACGCGCACAGGTGCGGTCCTCGCGACCGGAGCGCTGGGCGGCCTGGGCGGTGCCTACATGGCGAACATCGCCGCCGGGCTCTTCGTCCCCTTCATGACGGGCGGTGCCGGCTTCATCGCCATCGTGCTGGCCATGCTGGCAAGAGGGCGGCCCCTCTGGGTGCTTCTCGGCGCGCTGCTCTTCGGCCTCAGCCTGGCCCTGACCACAGCACTGCAGGTGGCGGGCCTCAATATTCCAACGGACGTGGTGCAGATGCTGCCCTTCGGCATGGTCATGCTGGTCCTGGTGATCTTCGGACGCCATTCCCTGCTGCCGCCAGCCTTAGGGCTCCCCTACGTCCGTGGAGACCGCTAGTGTCATGCGTTACCAATCGGCACCAGCCCTCACCCCCGCCCGGCCACCCAACGAGAGTATCCTGAACTGGGCGGCCGGGCGGGGGTGAGGGCTGGTGCCGGTTCAGCGCGGAGCGAGTTAAGCTAACAACCATCCAGAAGAGGGAGAGCAGGAAACATGAGCGACACGAAGGTTTATCTCTTGGACGGCGGAACCCTGGTGATCGATGGCTTTCACGCCTTCTGGAACCGTGGGCCCGGCGGCGATCTGCGCTTTCCCACCTACTCGGTCCTGATCGAGCATGCCGACGGGCGCTATATTTTCGACACCGGCTACGACTACGACCATGTGCAGCGCGTCCTGCCCTTCGAGAAGCCCTTGCAGACGCCGGAACAAACCATTCCGGGACAGCTCGCGAAGCTTGGATTGAAGCCCAGCGACATCGATTACGTGATCAACTCGCACTATCACTTCGACCACTGCGGCGGAAACAAGCACCTGACCGAGGCCTGTACCCTCTGCCATTCCAAAGAGCTGGAGGCCTGCGGCTGCCCGCAGCCCTTCGAAGGCCTAGGCTATTCCGACATGACCTTCGCGCCTGAGATCGCCAAAGAGCGCGGCGTGGAGCTGCCGCCAGACCCGGTCCTGGACATCTACACGCCCAAGTTCGAGACCCTGACCGGCGATCAGGAAATCGCCAAGGGCCTATGGCTCTTCGAAACACCGGGCCACACGGCGGGGCACTATAGCCTGATGGTGGAACTGGGTGGTCGCAAGCCCATGCTCTTCACTGCGGATGCCTGCTACAGCCAGAAGAACATGGACATGATGTGCATCTCTTCCTTCCACCTGGATCCGGTGGCGAGCCTGCAGTCGATGCAGCGCCTGAAGGACCTGGCAGAGAAGTACGATGCAGAGCTCTTCTATTCGCACGACCCGGAAAGCTATCCCGACTACCTGCTCTCGCCGGGTTTCTATAGCTAGAGCAACGGCTTACTCTTCTAAAGACTTGGAGCATCGGTCGGGTTAAGGGGGCCAAGATGGCCCCCCTATTCCCCTAGTTGAGCGCCACATCGGCGACCAAGAGCTCAGTCAGCTCCTGCGCGACGATCTCAAGTTGCTCCTTACCTGCAGCGGCGATCCCGTCGCGGGCAGAGACTTGAAGACCGTTCACTGTGAAGGCGCCGGTCGCTGCCACCAGATAGGCGCCGCGCCCCTCGGTCAGAAGGTGGGTTGCGGTCTCGCCAGGCTTCAGGGTCGCCGCCAGGATGGCGGCGTCCTGGTGGATCTCAAGCGCCCCTTCGTCGTCGGCCCGGCCGGAGGCCAGCGGCACCAGAACCCCACCGCGGTGCTCTTTGGGAAAGGCGCGGGTCTCCCAGCGCGGCTTGACGCCGGTGACCGCGGGCTCGATCCAGATCTGGAAGATCTGGGTCTCCTCTCCTTCCAGGTTGTGCTCCTCGTGCAGGATGCCCTTGCCGGCCGACATGACCTGAACGTCGCCGGCCAAGGTGCGGCCCTCGTTGCCCAGATGATCGCGGTGGGTGATGGCCCCTTTGCGGACATAGGTGATGATCTCCATGTCGCGGTGGCCATGCCGGTCAAAGCCGCTGCCGGGTCGGATGGTGTCGTCGTTCCAGACCCGGAGCGTGCCGAATCCCAGACGCTTCGGGTCAAAGTAGTGCCCGAAGGAAAAGTGGTGACGCGCGTTCAGCCAATCGTTCTGAAAGTGGCCGAGACCCTCAAAAGGACGCCGTTCGATCATTGTCTCAACTCCTCTTCAGCGCGTGGCTTCGGCGGTTGCACGGCCGAAGCCCACCGTTGCTGTAAACATGGCATCGCAAAAGAGTGAGACAATTGGGGATAAAAGGAACGGACTATCCCGTTTTTGGGATAATCCTCTGACCGCTACGTCGCTCCGCCTCGGCCAGCAGACCTGCAGAATCGGGCACGAAGGCGGCCTCGATCCACCAGGTCTCCAGACCACGCAGCAGCTGTCCCAGCGCGGGCCCTTCCAACCCCAGTGATGCCAGATCGCGTCCGCCGATCGGCAGCCGCAACGGCTTCCAGGCAGCAGCCTCTGATTCGATTGCGGGCAGGAGGTCGAGCGCCAGCTGCCCGGCCGCCGCCGCACTGCGGGCCTGATCCAAGAGGCTCTGAGCGCCCTTGTAGAAAAGCAGGCGTCGACGCGACACGGGTTCTGCCAGATCGGAAGGGGCCGCTGCGGCGCCTGCCATTTGGCCGAGCCGCTTTTTCTGCTGATTCGAAAGCCTAAGAGCCCGCGTCGTGGCCGGAGTTGCGGTCTGTTCCGGCGGCAACAAAGCGGCCAGTCGTTCGATGCTGTCGCTGGCAGGGGCAAGTCGGATCAGGCGTGCCAAGCGCTCCGGACCGTCGAAGGCCGGCAGGACATGGGTCATGATACCCTTGGCCGCCATGATGCGGATAACCGGCAGGGGGTCCTGAGCCTCCAGCAAGCGCAGGACCTCCTTGGCCTTGCGCTCGGCGGAGATGCGGGACAGGCCACTGGCCAGTTCGGTTGCCGCCGCCAGGGCCGGCGGGTCAGGCGGGCCCTTGGCATAGTGAGCGTGAAAGCGCAGGAAGCGCAGAATGCGCAGATAGTCCTCGGTGATGCGGCGGGCCGGATCCCCGACGAAGCGCACGAGGCCGGCCGCCAAATCGGCAGCACCGCCGACATAGTCATAGAGCCGACCCTCGGCATCGAGGAAGAGGGCATTCATGGTGAGGTCACGCCGCTCTGCGTCCAGCCTCCAATCGTCGGTGAAGACGACCGTCGCATGGCGGCCATCGGTCTCGATGTCATGGCGCAGAGTGGTGATCTCGAAGGGGCGATGGCGCACCAGGGCCGTCACCGTGCCATGCTCAATCCCGGTCGGCACGGCACCCAGGTCGGCAGCCTTCAGCGCCCGCATCACCGCGTCCGGCAAGAGCGGGGTTGCGATATCGACATCCTGGATCGGCCGGCCCAGCAGGCTGTCGCGCACGCAGCCGCCGACGAAGCGGCCCTCGCCACCAGCGGCCGCAAGGGCGGCAAGCAGTTCCTTGACGTCCGCCTCTTGCGTCCAGGGGGGTGGTGTAACCTCGGTCATGCCATGAGGCTGGCCTGGCTAACGGTTTTCCTGCGTGCGGTCGATCAGGCTCGGCCCGCCGATCCAGCCGTCGGGATCGAGGTCGAAGAACCACAGCGACAGGAAAGAGAGGATGATCAAGGCGATGGAGGAGAGGATCAGCCAGGCCCAGGGCAGGGTCGCCCAGCCCTTGGTGGCGCCGCGCACCAGCGCCAAGTTGCGCTTCTGTTCGAAGGACATCCACAGCAGGTAGACCAGGATCGGCAGGACGAGACAGAGGAGGACGATCAGCACGCGGGTCATGGGCTAGGCCTCGACCCGGTCGGTGAGGACCTCGATCAGGTTGTTAATCATACCGGCAGTCGCGCCCCAGATGTAGTAGTCGTTGTAGGGAAAGGCATAGAAATAGCGTGTGGCGCCGGCATAGAGGCGGCTATCGATCCGACGGCTCTTGGGATCGAGGAAAAAGTCCAGCGGCACCTCAAAGGCTGATTCCACCTCGCTCTCCTGCAGGGTCAGGTCAAGCGGTGGCTGCAGCAAACCGATGACCGGCGTCACGTCGAACCCGGTGCGGGTAACATAGGTGTCGAGCCGTCCGGCGAGCGCGATCTCGGCCGGGTTCAGCCCGACCTCTTCCTCAGCCTCCCGCAAGGCCGTGTCCTCAAGCGAGCGATCGACTGCCTCCACGCCACCGCCCGGAAAGGCGATCTGCCCGGAGTGATGCTTCAGGTGCTGGGTCCTGCGGGTCAGCAGCAGACTGGGCGTCGTCTTGTTCAAAACGATCGGCACTAAGACGGCCGCTTGCCGCAACCGCTGATCAGGATCGTAGAGTTCCGGGTTCAGCTCATGATCACCGCGCGGCAGGCCGCTCTCCGTCACGCCCTTGGGCGCCCCGCGGCGCTGTGGCTCCGGCAGTTGTAACAGGCGGTGGGAGAGTTGATCGAGCGTGAAGGCCGTCATCGACTAGGCAGCCTTGCCCAGCGGGAAGAAAAGACCACCGCTCCACAGGCCAAGCTGATTGGGTTCGGCCTCCGAAGGCACGGCCAGTTCGGCCAAGTGATAGAAGACGGGGCGATTGATTAGGGCCTCCAGACCCGGTTTCACCAGCACATAGGGGCGTGGCTCTCCGCTCTCACAATCCTCGCTCACGCGAATGGGATGATCGGACCCCGCCGCCACCTCCTGCTCCAGGTTGGTGCGAAAGTGGATGACCTGGTCCTGGCCGCTGCCCTCGGCCCAGCACTCAACAGCGACGAAGGGGGCATCGTCGACCGCAATCAGGCCGCGCTCGACCGGCGTCACCAGCCAATAGCGGCCGTCGGCTTCGCGCCTGAGGACCGAGGCGAAGAGCTTGACCAGCGGCAAACGATTGATCGGCGAGTTCTGATAAAACCAGGTCCCGTCAGCGGCGATCCGCATCTGTAGATCCCGCTCGTCGCTCGGCGCCAGACCCTTCTTTTGTAGGGACTCTCGTGCGGCCGACTGGTCACTGGCGTTTTCGCGCCCTAGAGTGTTGAGAAGCGATTCGTTCGCGCTTTTGGTCATGACAGGATCACATTGTCGCCAGCTTGTGGGGGCAGCGTCGCCGCCGCATACCTAGATTAGGGTAACCTAAGCCTGCGGTCGCGCCAGAAAAAGAGGCTTGAGTGAGAGGGTGGGGATAAAGCGACCCCTCCTTATTCGAGAAACAGCAAGGGGTTAACGCGTGGTTATTCTTGAGAGTGAGATGAGGGTGGAGCAGACGGCCGAGGACCTGGCCGCCTCCATGGAAGAAACCGCGGCCACTCTGACCGATGCTCGCGCCGCAGTCGGCGAGGTGATCTTTGGCCAAGACAGCGTGGTTGACGCCACCTTCGTGACCCTGCTGGCCGGTGGCCATGCCCTGCTGGTGGGCCTGCCGGGTCTCGCCAAGACCAAGCTGGTCGAGACCCTGGGCACCGTCTTCGGGCTCAGTGAAAAGCGTATCCAATGTACCCCCGACCTGATGCCGGCCGACATTCTGGGCAGCGAGGTGCTGGAAGAGGACGAGAACGGTCGCCGCCGGTTTCGCTTCGTGCCCGGCCCGGTCTTCGCCCAATTGCTGATGGCCGACGAGATCAATCGTGCCAGCCCGCGCACCCAGTCGGCCCTGCTGCAGGCCATGCAGGAGCACCGCGTGACCGTGGCCGGCGAGACTCATGCCTTGCCCCAGCCCTTCCACGTGCTGGCGACCCAGAACCCGATCGAGCAGGAAGGCACCTATCCGCTGCCGGAGGCCCAGCTCGATCGTTTCTTGCTGGAGATCGACGTCGCCTATCCGGATCTGGAGGCAGAGCGGCGCATGCTGATCGCCACCACCGGTCTGGAAGAGGCGCCGCCGCGTAAGGTCACCGACGCCGCGACCCTGCAGCAGGCCCAGCGTCTGGTGCGTCAGGTGCCGGTCGGCGACAAGGTCGTCGATGCGATCCTGGCCCTGGTGCGCGACGGCCGTCCGCAGACCAGCCGGCTGGCCGATGTTCAGGCCCATGTCTCTTGGGGACCGGGCCCGCGGGCCAGCCAGGCCTTGATGCTGGCGGTCAGGGCGCGGGCGATGATGCAGGGACGCCTGGCGCCCTCTTTGGACGACGTGGCTGCGATGGCGCCCGCCGTCCTGCGTCACCGCATGGCCCTGGGCTTTGCCGCCCGCGCAGAGGGCCTGCGTCTGGAAGACATCCTGGAGCGCCTCCTTGGCACGCTTGACTGATCTGGCCAGGCGTAGAGGGGCCACAGGCGCCAACGATCCTGCCGCCAGCCTGGGGCCGGCGCAGGCGCTGGCCGGGCGCTTGCCGCCGCTGGTGATCGAGGCGATCCGCATCGCCGACACCGTCGCCGGCGGGGCGCACGGCCGCCGCCGCTCCGGTCCGGGCGATGCCTTCTGGCAGTTCCGCCCCTATGTGCAGGGCGACATGGCGCAACAGATCGACTGGCGGGTCTCGGCCCGCAGCGATCAGCTCTTCGTGCGCGAGCGGGAGTGGTCGGCCGCCGCCAGTCTCTATCTCTGGCGCGATGCCAGCGCCTCCATGCGCTGGCGCGGCGCCCGTGATCGCCAGAGCAAGCTGGATCGTGCCGATCTGCTGCTCTTAAGCCTGGCCGCGCTTTCGATCCGCGGCGAAGAGCAGGTGGCGGTTCTGGGCCTGGATCAACGCGGCCGTCAGGGGCGCGCTGCACTGACCCACATCGCCGAGGTCTTGAGCGGCGGCCAGGACGAGAGCTTGCCGCCGGAAGGGCCGCTGCCGCGCCAGTCCGACCTTGTGCTCTTCAGTGACTTCTTCAGCCCGCTCGACGAGCTGGCCAAGCGGCTGGGCCTGCTGGCCGCCCGCACCGCCCGCGGCCTGATGGTGCAGATCTACGACCCCGCCGAGGCGGCGCTGCCCTTCGAGGGGCGCGTGCGCTTCGAAGGCCTGGAGGGTGAGGGCCGCTGGCTGGCGCCGCGCGTGGAATCCCTGCGCGCTGCCTATGTCGAGCGCTTTCAGGATCACCAGGCTGCCTTGGGTAGTCTGGCCCTCAGCCTGGGCTGGCGCTTTATCGCCATTTCGACCGATCATCCGGCCGCCGCCGCGCTGGCCTCTCTCCATGCCGGCATGGCGCCGGGCCTTAGGACAAGAGGATGAGCTTGCTCGCCGGCCTCACCTTCGCGCTGCCCTGGCTTTTGTTGCCGCTGGCTTTGTTGCCGCTGCTTTGGTGGCTGCTGCGCGCGACCCCGCCGGCGCCTAAGCGCCTGGGCTTTCCCGCGATCCGCCTGCTCTTCGGCCTGCATCCGGTCGAGGAGACGCCGCAGCGCACACCCTGGTGGCTCCTGTTGCTGCGCCTGCTGGTCGCCGCCTTGATCATCCTGGCCTTCGCCCGCCCGCTTCTGAACGCGGCCACCACCTTCAGCAGCCAGTCGCCGCTGCTGGTGGTGATGGATGATGGCTGGTCGGCAGCCAAGGGCTGGCGCGAGCGCTTGACCGCGGTGGATATCCAATTGGCCGAGGCCGATCGCTCCGGCGTCTCGGTCCGCCTGCTGCGCACCGCCCCCGGCGAGGCCGGCGAGGCGCCGGTCGTCTCCGGCAGCATGACCGCAAGCCAGGCACGCAGCCAGGTCGCCGGCATGCAGCCGCGCGCCTGGCCAGTAGATCGCGAAGCCGCCTTGGAGGCCCTGCAGACCTTGGGCGGTGCGGACCATCAGGTGATCTGGGCCAGCGATGGCCTGGACTCCCTCGGTACGCAAGACTTCGGACGGGCCTTGGCGGCGCTGGGCCCGGTGACGGAGCTGCATCCAGAGGCCGAGAACCTGCCGCGCCTGATCCGGCCGCCGCAAGACATCGACAAGGGCCTGCTGGTCCTGATGGAGCGCCCTGAGGCTGCCGCCAGCGTGCCTCTCACTCTGCGCGCGCTCCGCGACGACGGCCGCGAGGTCGGCCGCACCAGCATCGAATTCGAAGAGGAGGCGACGGAAGCGACAGCCGCCTTGGAGCTTCCTTTGGAGCTGCGCAACGCCATTGCCCGCCTCTCCCTGATCGAGGAGCGCACGGCGGCCACCACCCTGCTGTTGGACGGTCGCGCCCAGCGCCTGGCCGTCGGCCTGGTCGAGGACGGCAGCGATGGCGTTGCCGTCCAGCCGCTCTTGAGCGAGCTGCACTATGTCGAGCAGGCCTTGGCGCCCTTCTCTGTCATCTCTCGCGGAACCCTGCCCGACCTTCTGGAGCAGAACCTCTCGGTCCTGGTGATCCCCGACCGCGGCGCCCTCTCGCCGCAGGAGCAGGCCAATCTCAATGCCTTCCTCGACGCCGGCGGCCTGGTGCTGCGCTTCGCCGGCCCGCGGCTGGCCGGCAGCCCCGACGGCTTCACGCCGGTGCCCCTGCGCGGCGGCGACCGGCGCCTGGGCGGGGTCATGTCCTGGGAGGATCCCGTCGCCGTCGCCCCCCTGACCGAGGGCCCCTTCGCTGGTCTCATCGTGCCGGAAGAGGTGACGGTGGACCGCCAGGTCCTGGCCGAGCCCTCGCCGGAGCTGGCCGATCGTACCTGGGCCCGCCTGGCCGACGGCACGCCGCTGGTCACCGCCAGCGAAGAGGGGGCCGGTACCCTGGTCTTGATCCACACCACCGCCAGCCCGGCCTGGAGCAACCTGGCGCTCTCCGGCCTCTTCGTCGACATGCTGCGCCGCGTGGTGGAAACGGCCAAGGGCCTGACCCCGCTGATCGGCGAGGCCAGCCTGCCGCCGGTCTCCAGCCTCGACGCCTTCGGCCGCCTGCAGGAGCCCTCCCCCTCGGTCTTGGACCTGACGGCCGAGGTCGTGACCCAGAATGCCGTAGGCCCCAGGCACCCACCGGGCTATTATGGCAATCAAGACTCTCGTCGCGCCTTCAACCTGGAGTCAGCCGTGCCGCGCCTCTTGCCCATGCCCGAGATCACCGGCGTCAGTCGTGAGGCCTATAGCATCGAGCCGGCCTTTGAGCTAAAGCCCTGGCTCTTGAGCGCGGCCCTGCTGTTGCTGCTGCTCGATTTGATGGTGACTCTGGCTATGCGCGGTCTCTTGGTACGGCCGGTCGGTGCCGCGCTCCTGGCGCTCGCGCTGGTGGCGGTACCGCAGAGCCGCTCTTGGGCGGTGGACGATGGCCTGGCGATGGAGGCGACGCGGGACACCCGCCTGGCCTTCGTCGAGACCGGCAATGACGAGGTCGATGCCATCAGCCGCGTCGGGCTGGAGGGTCTGTCACGCATGCTGACCAGGCGCACAGCGGTCGAGGCCGGCCCGCCAATCGGCGTCGACCTGGAGCGTGACGAGCTGGCCTTCTTCCCGCTGCTCTACTGGCCGGTGACCGCACAGCAGGGGCGCCTCAGCGAGGCCGCGGCCGAGCGGGTCAATGCCTTCCTCGCCAGCGGCGGCACCATCTTCTTCGATCTACGTGATCCGGGCGGCGGCGGCCCGGCCTCCAGCGCCACCCTCAACCTACGTCGCCTTACCGAGCAGCTGGAGATCCCGCCCCTGGCCCCGGTCCCGCCGGAGCATGTGCTGACCAAGGCCTTCTACCTGATGCAGGACTATCCCGGGCGCTATGACGGCGGCACCTTGTGGGTCGATACCGAGGGCACGGTCGCCAACGACGGCGTCGCCCGCGTGCTGATCGGTGCCAACGACTGGGCTGCGGCCTGGGCCCTGGACCGTGCCGGGCGGCCGCACTTTGCCGTGATCCCGGGCGGTGAGCGGCAGCGCGAGATGGCCTTCCGCTTCGGCATCAACCTGGTGCTCTACAGCCTGACCGGGAACTACAAGGCCGACCAGGTGCACGTCCCCTTCATTCTGGAGCGCTTGGGACAGTGAGTTCTGCTTCTCTTGCCTTTGCCCCGCTGATCCCGGCGCCGGTCCTGCTGGCGCTGGCCGTGATCGCCTTCCTGATGCTGGCCTTCGCCGCCTGGCGCCGCGCCAATGGCTGGCCCCTGCGCGGGCTGGCCCTCGCCCTGCTGCTGCTGGGCCTGGCCAATCCCTCCCTCATCCGCGAAGAGCGCCAGCCCTTGACCGAGCAGGCCATCATCCTGCTGGACGAGAGCCCCTCGCAGCAGGTCGAGAACCGCAGCGCCCAGAGCGCGCGGGCACTCGCCGGCTTGGAGAAACAGCTCGCCGAGCTGCCGGCGGTCGAGACCCGCGTGGTCCGCGCCGGCGACAGCGGCGAGGGCACCAGCCTCTTCCGCGCGCTGGAAGAAACCCTGGCCGACATGCCGCGCGCACAGCTGGGCGGCATCTTCGTCATCTCCGACGGGCAGATCCACGACGTGCCCGAAAGCTATGAGCAGCTCGCCATCGAGGCGCCCGTGCATCACCTGATCACCGGCCGCCAGGGCGCTGAGGACCGCCGCCTGGTGGTCGTAGAGGCGCCCAGCTTCGGCATCGTCGGCAAGGACTTGAGCCTGACCGTCCGGGTCGAGGATCCGGGGCGCGGAGAGGGCACGGCCCTCTTGACCCTGAGCCAGGACGGCGGCCGCGAAGAGCGGCTGAGCGTGCCGGTCGGCCGCAATGTCCGCGTGCCCTTCACCCTGGAGCGGCGCGGCGAGAGCCTGCTGCTGCTCGAGGTCTCGCCCGGCGAGCAGGAGTTGAGCCTGGAGAACAACCGCGCCGTGGTCGCCGTCAACGGCGTGCGCGACCGCCTGCGCGTGCTGCTGGTCTCCGGCGTGCCGCACAGTGGCGAGCGGGTCTGGCGCAACATCCTGAAGTCCGACCCTTCGGTCGACCTGGTGCACTTCACCATCCTGCGCCCGCCGGAAAAGCAGGACGGCACGCCGATCCACGAGCTCTCTCTGATCGCCTTTCCGACGCGCGAGCTCTTTTCGCTCAAGCTGCATGAGTTCGACCTCATCATTTTCGACCGCTACCGCCGGCGCGGCGTGCTGCCCAGGCTCTACCTGGAGAACATCGCCCGCTATGTCGAAGAAGGCGGCGCCCTGCTGGAATCGGCCGGCCCGGCCTCGGCCACCAGCCAGTCGCTCTATGGAACCCCCTTGGGCGGGGTCATGCCCTTGGCCCCCACCGGCGAGATCGTCGAGCGCGGCTATCGCCCGGAGCTGACCGACCTGGGCCAGCGCCACCCGGTGACCGCCGGCCTGCCGGGCGCCAATGCCTCGGCCGAGGAGAAGCCCGACTGGGGCCGCTGGTTCCGCCTGGTGGAGGCCGAGCAGACCGCCGGCCAGATGCTGATGGAGGGCCCCAGCGGGCGCCCCTTGCTGGTGCTGGAGCGGGTCGGCGAGGGCCGCGTCGCCCAGCTCATGTCCGACCACGTCTGGCTCTGGGCCCGCGGTTTCGAGGGCGGCGGCCCGCAGGCCGAACTGCTGCGCCGCGTCGCCCACTGGCTGATGCAGGAACCCGACCTGGAAGAGGAAAACCTGACGGCCCGTGTCCAGGGCGACCAGCTGATCGTCGAGCGCCGCTCGCTTTCCGACGAGCCCGTCGTGGTCACGGTCGAGAACCCCGACGGCTCGATCGAAGAGATGGAGCTGGCCGAGGAGCAGCCGGGCCTGATGATCGGCCGCCGCAGCCTGACCGAGACCGGCCTCTACACCATCCGCCACGACGACCTGGCGACCCTGGCCGCCGCCGGCCCCCTGAACCCCTTAGAGCTGGCCGACCTGCGCAGCAGCCCCGAGCCCTTGGCCCACCTGGTCGAGGCCAGCGGCGGCGGCAGCCTCTGGCTGGAGGACACCCCCGACCCCAGCCTCCGCGCCATCACCAAAGAGGGCCGCCGCTCCGGCGACGACTGGGTCGGCCTCGTCCGCCAAGACCGCTACCGCGTCACAGGCGTGAGCGAAGCCGCCTTGCTTCCGGCCTGGGCGTTCCTGCTACTGGCGCTGGCGGCGGCGGTTTGGGCTTGGCGGCGCGAGGGGCAGTGAGGTTGACTATTGCAGGAAAACCGCAGACTATAGGTAGAAGCACGACTGTGGTTTTCTGGCAGTTTCCTTTAAAGCTGCTCGGTGTGGATCAGTCTTTGTAAGAGGTGAAAGCGCTCGGGTTTCCTAGGGTGTCTTGGTAAGGTTTGTACCAACACCAAACCGGCAAGGAGTGTGATGTTGGAGACCCCGCACCCCAAAGCTCCGTGTGCTAGCAATTCGGGCAGAGGGTTGCGGTTCTGTTAACCCTGGTCAGAGATGGACCTTCATGCCTATCGACCAGACATCGTGGGTACTCATCATGGCAGAAGCAGCGAAATCTTTAGATCTGAATTCTAATCAACATACTGCAAAAAAGTCAACAGAACTCTATGGATCAAGTATAGCAAGAGAGCTAGTATTCGGAATAGTGGGTCATGTTGGATCCGGAACTAGTACGATAGCAAATAAACTTGGATTAATCCTCAAAAACCAAACAGTTAACGGAAAAACGCAAGAAGTGGTGATTCTGAAAGCCCGTGATGTTATCGAAAGCTGGGCCAAAACCAGAGCGAAACAACTTCCTTCGAGTGATACTCCGAAAATGAAGGCGGTGGAAGCTATGCAGGACCTGGGCGACTCCATGCGTGAAGAAGGAGATCATGCTGCAGTGGCACTTGGCCTAATTCATCAAGTTCGAGAACAAAGAGCTCGCCTGCAGCAAATGGACCTTGAGAAAGACACACCTGTGATACCAGATGGGACGCCAAAAGCATACATTCTAGATTCCCTGCGACACCCTGCAGAGGTTAACTTGTTGCGCCGGGTGTATGGCGACGCATTTGTGTTAGTTGGTGTCGTATGCGACGGTGACACAAGAGCATCACGTATATCAAGGAAATACAGAGATGCTGGTTTAGATGCAGCTGAAGCATTTATGCAGCGGGATGCAAAAGCGTCACAGAAACATGGCCAGAGAGTATCTGACGCTTTTCACCTTTCGGACTTTTTTATCAATAACACTGCTAGCCAATTCTTAGAAGATGACGCAGCAAAGCCAAATCGAAATTGGAGCATACCAGATGACCTTGAACGATTGATCCGACTCGTTACCCACGATAAGATAGAGAGACCAAGATCTGAGGAAACAGCCATGTATGCAGCCGGCGGCGCCGCTATGAGAAGTGCTTGTTTATCTCGACAAGTTGGAGCGGCTGTTCTGGACAAACATGGCAATGTGGTCGCAACCGGGACTAATGAGGTACCAAAGGCAGGTGGTGGCGTGTATGGTGAGTCTTTGGGGGAGAACACGCATGACCACCGTTGCTTCATAAGTAGAAAATCTTGTTCAAACACTCTAGAACAAATTCGGATTGCACAGGATTTGGTACAAGACCTGAAGGAAGTACTAAAAGATGATGTGCTTGACGAGATTTTGATCCGTATGATTAGAGCCAGCCGAATAGGTGAGCTTCTAGAGTTTAGTCGTGCAGTACATGCTGAAATGGACGCTCTCCTAGAAGCTGGACGCAAGGGCATAAGCACTGTAGGTACAAGGGTTTTTGTTACAACATTTCCATGTCATTACTGCGCGAGACATCTTGTTTCAGCTGGAGTGGATGAAGTTCAATTTATTGAACCCTATCCAAAATCAAAGGCGTTTTCGCTTCATGGAGACTCTATTCAAAACGAACTAAGTTCCGATGATTGGTCTCCACCTTCAGCTGGTGGCGAGCGGGTTCTTTTTCGTCCTTTTACCGGTGTAGCCCCAAGAATGTATAGAAGGGCATTCCAAAAGAACAGGGATTTAAAGAACTCAGTCACGGGCGATATGCATATAGGACAACCAGAGTGGGGCTCACCTTATGATATATCTAGAGTAAGTTATGCTGAGTTAGAGGTGTCACTGGCACAGCAGTTTTCATCATGAGAGATATCAAAGCCAAATATCTGCGACTTGTAGATTTGGACAATGAAGCAGATGCAGTTACAAACCAGAGCGTATCGCTGCTTACAGACTTTCAATCAACATTGTTTTCTGATTCATCGAACTTTACACTAGGATTTATTGCGATCAAGCATATGTCTGATCGTACATTCCAATCTCTTTTGTCAGACGTTAGGCCAAAATACATTTTTGATTTAAGACGAGTTCCCACTTTCTCAATTGGTGTTCTTAACAGAAAAACGATATTTGCGCTCTTTGATGCATACAAGATTCGCTATTTGGATGTGGCCGGGGCTTTAGACATATCTAGCCCCAGAGATGCATCATCTAATCCAAAGCTCTTGATGCCAAAGATAATGCAGACACTGTTGCGTACGAGAAAACCGCTGGTTGGGCCAGTACTCCTTTTTTTGGATGAAGAGTTTATTAACGAGCAGTTTATAGATGGAGTTGAAAGTGCTCTGCCACATCAAGATGGTCGGGGATGGGAAATTGTTCTGTGGCAAGAGGGATCGCCAAGCATTCTGGATACGGCTGTTCGTAAGACCGTATTTATCAGTCACGCTAACCCCGAGGACAACGACGCGGCTCTTTGGTTTGGAGCGAGATTAGCAGCCGAGGGGTATGAGATATGGTCCGATATAACAAAACTGATTGGAGGAGAGTATTTTTGGGATTCTATAGAAAATATTATTAGGAATAAATCGGGATGTGTTATCGTTCTCTTATCTAGGAAGGGGCATGATAAAGCTGGCGTACTAGATGAGGTCAATGTCGCTATCTCTACTGAACGGCAACTGAAATTAGATACATTTGTGCTGCCTGTACGAGTTGATGATTTGCCATTTGGCCAAATTCGTGCTAATCTAGCGCGTAAGAATGTAATTGATGGATCTAAGAATCTCAGCAATGCGTTGACAGAGATTCTTACGGCACTGGAAGATATGAACTTACCTAAGGAGGTGGACGATGTCTCGTATGCGCTAAGCACCTGGCGGAAATCACGGGAAGAGGTTGATGGGCGGGCTGACCCGCGCACGTATCTCACCATACAGAATGCTGTAGAGGTATCACATTGGCCTAACCCTCTGAGAAAGTCCCCGCTCCCTCGTTTGCTACCGAGATTTCAATCTGATGTGGTCAGACCATTCCTTGCGACTGGTCACGTGTCTGGTGGACATCTTTGCTTTGCTGAAGGTGCGGAGTTAGAGCGGTGGTTTGCTGACCGAGATTTGGCAGAGGTCGGCGCATCAGCTGCTTTAGTGAATGGTTTAGATGAGGATGTTATCGGTGCTCTAGATCTGAGCTGGTCAGAGGCGCGCCGTGCAGTTAGTCGGATTGTACGGAGCTCCTGGAATGAAATGTGTAGGCAACGCGGGCTACTCAGATATGAGATGTCTAGTGGCCACAGCTGTTGGTATGTTCCAATTGCTGGTGATGGCATCACGGAAGTTCAGTTTGTCGACGTGGATGGCAAGAAGAAGCGGCGGAATTTGGTAGGACGAAGTAATAAACGAGGTGTTTATTGGCACTTGGGGATAGAAGCTAACTTTGACCATACATCGAATTTGGTACGCCTTAGATCTCATGTCATTTTTAGCTATGATGGCAAAAGGCCAATAGTTTCTAACTCTAAGCAGCATTCGCTAAGGCGAGCGTTCTGTCGAAATTGGTGGAATGACCGATGGAGGACTCTGATTCAAGGAATGCTTTCTTTTCTTGCACAGGGGAGAGATGAAATATGTTTACCTGTGTCTCCCTCGAGCTCTATCAGGGTTCGCTCTTGTCTCAGTATCGTAGACGGGTTCGAAAGGGGAGGTACTTTGACCTATTATGAAGAGCCACCTCTAGAGTTTGGCCATAATCAGAGAGCATTGGACCCACGCGAAGGATTGATGCTTTATGGGCCACATAAGTTTGTCAGAAATCCGAAGTCAGTACGAATAGGAGTAGTTGGTGCACCAGAGGGGATAGAATTATTTTCACAGTGGTGCATTCAGTTCAAGAAACTTACCAAGACTGAATCAGAAGCCTCTGGTGTTCATCAAGTTCCATTCATTGGATTCGATGCAGTTTTTGGAGCTGAATGGCCAGTAAGCCCGATTGTTTCTCGACCTATACCAAGAACTGATCTTTTGAATGCGATTAGATTGTCAGAGAAGCATCAGGCTGTAGCGAAAACTGTTGGACTATTTGTTGATGAGATTTACCAGGCGGTTCATCAAGATGATGTAAATGTTGATATTTGGTTTGTGGTGGTTCCAGAGGAAGTGTTCGTTTTGGGTAGACCGACGTCCAGAGTGCCACGAGATATTGCTGTTCGGCCGGACAATCCACTGACTCGGCGGATAGCGGCAAGGTTCACTTTGGATAGCCCATCCCTTTTCGCAAAAGACAATGAAGTTGCGAGAGTATTTGAATACCATGCGGACTTTCATCATCAGCTTAAGAATCGTTTGTTGGATGTTAAGGCAGTTACGCAGATCTTTCGAGAAAGCTCGATTATGCACGCCATTTCGACATCGAGTGAAGAGCAACAAGAAGAAGGTGAAAATAACAGAGAGCGTGAACAGCAGAGAGGTTTGCAAGGCTCTAGGAGGATGCAAGAGCCTTCAGATGTTCATTGGAATATTGGGACAGCGTGCTACTTTAAGTCTGGCGGTCGGCCATGGAAAGTGACGACAGCTCGTCCAGGAGTATGCTATGTAGGGCTGATATTTAAGAGAGACCCGCGGAGAGGGGGTAATAATCATTGCTGTGGTGCTCAGCTATTTTTGGAGAGCGGCGAGGGTGTGGTCTTTAAGGGAGCTCTTGGCCCTTGGTACTCAGCTGATAGTAAACAATTTCACTTATCTAAAGCTGAGGCAAAAAATCTTATGACTGTGGCATTGGATAGCTATCGTGCAGAGCACAATGTATACCCTTTAGAAGTATTTGTTCACGGACGAACTCGATTTAATTATGCAGAACTGGAAGGATTTAGAGAAGCTGCGCGGCACGAAACGGAGGTCACTGGAGTAAGGATCACTCGCACGAGCGAGGTAAAACTGTATACCGATGGGCTTCATCCTGTTAACCGTGGCACAGCCTTAATGGTTTCTGAAAAACTGGGTTATCTTTGGACCTCGGGTTTCGTAGAGCATCTGCAGACTTACCAAGGACGGGAGACACCCAATCCTCTGCGCGTTGAAATATGCGGTGAATCAAATGCCAGTCTATCGACCGTTTTAAAGGATGTCATGACGCTGACGAAAATGAACTTTAACTCATGCGTTTTTGCTGACGGAATGCCTGTGTCGATGAGGTTTGCCGATGCAATTGGTGATGTCCTTGTGTCTACCTATGATCGGGAGGTGCCACCATTGCCATTTAGGCATTATATATGAGTTATGTGTTGACCTACTGAGCAATTCTAGGGAGAGAATTTCTGTTTTTTCATAAACTGAACTTTACATCATTTGGGCATTGGTGTTCTGGATAAATCTAGATATGGCGCTTCTTTATTGACATGAGGGTTCTGCTGATTGTTAGGAGTAAGACCTCTTTATGCTATTGACATGACATTCTCCCGCTAAGAAAAAAATAGAGAGATTTGTATTATCTACCCGCAGGTAGAAAATGTCGAATTGCGTCTGTTTCAGGGCTCTTCCCGTTATGAAATGGACCTCGGGACTGGGCCGACTTCGGTCATCACGGCACCGAATGCAGCCATGCCACAAAACGCTTCAAGGTTGGGCGCTGGACGTCTGGCCGGGTCACCGGATAGTAGCCGCAGTCTTTGCGGTCGGTGAAGGGGAGGCGGTTGGCGCGGAGGTCGGACTCGATGGAACAGGGGACGGTAGAGATGATGCCGTCGTCGCGGCGCAGGCTGCCGAGCAAGAATTTGCCGGGCATGCGGCGGTGCGTTGTGTTCGGCGTGGTTGATGCCCTCTGCCTGCATCCAGTCGGTGAACGCGGTCGAGCCCAGTCCCAGTAGGAGGGAGCCATCCACGACCGCCGCCGCCTCCGTGATCTCGCGGTCCTGTGCTCCCCTCAAACCACCCCATAAGCCAGCATCGCGTCCGCCACCTTCTTGAATCCGGCGATGTTTGCCCCGCGGATGTAGTCGATCTCGCCTGCGCCGGCTCTTCCGTACTCCAGACAGCGGGCGTGGATGTCGGTCATGATGGTCTTTAGGCGCTGGTCGACGTCCTCGCGGCTCCAGCTGACGCGCATGGCGTTCTGGCTCTGCTCCAGGCCGCTGACGGCGACGCCGCCGGCGTTCGAGGCCTTGCCTGGGGCATGGGCAATGCCGGCGTCTCGCAGGCAGTGGGCGGCCGCCTCGCTGGTCGGCATGTTGGCGCCCTCGCAGAGCACCCTGAGGCCGTTCTTGATCAGCTGCTGGGCGTCCTCGCCACCCAGTTCGTTCTGTGTGGCGCAGGGCAGCGCAATCTCGCAAGGGACGGACCAGGGCTTCTCGCCGGCATGGAAACGGAGGTCCGGGAAGCGCTCGGCGGCCTCGATGATGCGGCCGCGGCGCTCCTCCTTCAGGACACGGATGAAGTCGAGCTGTTCCGGGCTCAAACCCTCGGGCGCATGGATGAAACCTCCCGAATCGCTCAAGGTCATGACCTTCGCCCCCATGGTGAGGGCCTTGTAGGCGGCATAGAGGGCGACGTTGCCGCTGCCGCTGATCACCAGGCTCTTGCCCTCCAGGCCCTCGTCCCGGTCGGCCAAGACCCGCTCGAGGAAATAGACGCAGCCAAAGCCGGTCGCCTCCTTACGGACCGCGCTGCCGCCAAAGGAGAGGCCCTTGCCGGTCAAGACCCCACTCCAGCGGTTCTCGAGCCGCATGTATTGGCCGAAGAGGTAAGAGATCTCGCGTCCGCCGACGCCGATGTCGCCGGCCGGCACGTCCACATCTTCGCCAATGTGGCGGTGCAGCTCGGTCATCATCGACTGGCAGAAGCGCATGACCTCGCGGTCGCTCTTGCCCTTGGGGTTGAAGTTGGATCCGCCCTTGGCCCCGCCCATCGGCAGCCCGGTCAGGCTGTTCTTGAAGATCTGCTCGAAGCCTAAGAACTTCAGCACGCTCTGGCTGACCGCCGGGTCGAAGCGCAGGCCGCCCTTGTAGGGTCCTAGCGCATGGTTGAACTGGACGCGCCAGGCGCGGTTGGCGCGGATCGTGCCGTCATCGGCCTCCCAGGTGACGCGAAAGATGACGATGCGGTCGGGCTCAGTGATGCGTTCCAGGATCTGCGCGTCGCGATAGGCGCGCTGGTCCAGATACCAGGGCATGATCGACTGCGCGATCTCGTGGACGGCCTGCAGAAACTCCTTTTCGTAGGGATTGCGTCGCTCCAGCCCCTTCATGAAGCGCTTCAGAACCCGGGCGCTCTCCTTCCCCGTCATGCCGCCTTCCTTGCTGTCCCTACCCAACAGAGAGCCAAGGGCGGCACGCACGTTCTTCCCGCCTTGGGCGGCTGCCATGCTACCTCGCGCTCTGGTCGCCGCAAAGATCAAAGGCGGCGCGGAGCGCGCTCACGGAAAGACGTGCCGACCAATCCGTGGTTAGAGGACCAAACGGCAGATCCGAATTCTAGACTAGCCATTCTCTCCCCGGCTGCGGATCATGGCGGTGTTGCAGGGCCATTAGCCTTTCTTGGGCCAACTGCGGACAAAGCTGCCGTCAGTTCTTCTTGCCCTGCTGGGGATCAGTGCCGTCGCCGCGCGCCGGCACACTAAAAAGAGAAACCACGTGGGGAGGGGAGACAATGAAAGCCATCGCAGAGGTGACGCGGGTCGCCATCATCGGCAACGGCCTGATGGGCCAGGGGATCTCGCAGGTCTTCGCACGCGCCGGCAAGAGGGTCAGCCTGATCGGGCGCAATTCCGATAGCCTGGTCCGCGCCCAAGGCGTGATCGGCCAGAATGTCGAGGCCTTCGTCGCGCGAGGTCTGACCAGCCGCGAGGAGGCAGAGGCCATCCTCAGCCGCATCGCCACTACCACCGACTATGAGGCCGCCGCTGCGGCCGATGTGGTGATCGAGGCGGTGCCGGCGGTGCGCGAGACCCAGATTGAGGTCTTCGGCCGCCTGGACGGGATCTGCGGTCCAGAGGTGGTGCTGGCCTCGACCTCCGGACAGCCGATCAGCCTGATGGTGGAGCGTATGGCGCATCCCGAGCGTGCGGTCGCCGCGCACTTCATCTATCCGGCCCAGCTGATGCCCCTGGTCGAGGTCTGCGGCGGCGAGAAGACCCGGCCCGAGGTGGTGAGCTGGACCGCTGACCTGCTGTCCTCGGTCGGGCAGACGCCGGCGGTGATGGACAAGGAGGTCGACGGCTTCATCGTCAACCGTCTGCAGTTCGCCATCATCCGCGAGGCCTGGTCGATGTGGGCCAATGGGGTCGCCTCGGCCCAGGCGATCGACGACTCCATGCGCCTCACCCTGGGGCGGCGCTATTCGGTCACCGGCCCCATCGAGTCGGCGGAGCTGGGCGGGCTCGACATCATCCACATGTTCGCGGAGTTCCTCTTCCCCGACCTCGACAACACGAAGGTGCCGCCCGAGGCAGTGACCCAACTGGTGCAGCAGGGGCATTTCGGCCTGAAGAGCGGCAAGGGCCTCTATGACTGGTCCGCGCGGGACGGCCAGGCCCTGCTGGCCAAGCGCGCCGACCGCCTGTTCCAGTATCTGGCTGAGGACGCCGAGCAGAAGGATTAGACCCCGCCTCTGCGGCGGCGGTGGCCATGACGCGCTCGAACCAGCTCTACGGCATGCTGCTGATGGCCTCAGCCATGCTGCTGGTACCGGCGCTGGATGTGATCTCCAAGCTCTTGATGGCGCGCCTCTCGCCGCTTGAGGTCACCGCGGCGCGCTTTCTGGCACAGACCCTGGTGCTGCTGCCGCTGGTCCTGCGGCCGCAGCAGATCTCCAGACCGGGACCGGGCCAGGCGCTTGCCGGGCTGCTGCTGGGCATGACCCTGCTCAGCTTCAACTTCGCCATCCGCGAGATGCCGATTGCCAATGCGCTGGCGATCTTCTTCGTGGAGCCGCTGCTGCTCACCCTGCTGGCCGCCCTGCTGCTGCGTGAAGAGCTGGGCCTCCGTCGGCTGGTGGCCGTGCTGGTCGGGCTCGCCGGTGCGCTTCTGGTGCTGCGCCCCAACGTGGCGGCCTATGGTGCAACCGCGCTCCTGCCCCTGGCGACGGCGCTCTTCTTCTCCTGCTACATGCTGACCACGCGGGTCATGTCACAGCGGGGCTCGCCGCTCCTACTGCAGTTCTGGACCGGGGTCTTTGCCGCCCTAACCCTGCTTCTGGCGCTGGCCTTCACCAGCAGCCAAAGCCTGAACCCGACGCACTATAGCGATCTGACATGGCGCGACGGCGCCCTGGTGCTGGCCCTGGGCCTGGTCGCAGCGGTCGGCCACCAACTGATCGTCCGCGCGCTGGCCCTGGTCGAGGCCGGGGTGCTGGCGCCCTTTCAGTACCTGGAGCTGGTCTCGGCGACCCTGCTGGGCTGGCTGGTCTTCGGAAACTTCCCCGACGGCATGACCTGGGTCGGAACCGCCGTGATCGTCGCCGCCGGCCTCTACGTCTTCCGCTTTGCGGTCAAAAAGCAGAGTTAAGCCCGCTGGGACAGATCGAAGACCATGGTGGAGGCTGCCAGGTTGCCCATATGCAGCGCCGTGTTGACGTTCTGATGGCCCTGATAAAGCAGGTCGCCGGCGGCATAGAGGCCCGGGTGGGCGGTGCGGTAGCCCTCATCGACCGTGACCGAGCCGCTCTCATCCAGCGGGAGGTCCAGGCGCGCCACCAGGTCGGTCTGGCGCTGGCGCGGCCAGAGCACCATGGCCTGGCGCGCGACTTCGCTTCCGTCAGAGAGCTCGACAGCTTTCAGGCCGCTCTCGTCGCCCAAAAAACGCTGGATCGGTAGGGTCTCGATGCCGAAGCCGCGGGCGCTCAAGGCGGCCTCGCGCGCGGGTTCGATCTCCTGGCCGGGCTGCAGGAAGAAGATCAGGTCCGGGGTCCAGGTGGCGTAGATCTCGGCCGCGGCCAGCATCTCCGGCCGGTCGCAGAAGACGCCCCAGGGCAGGCCCTTCAGTTCGAAGCCGTGGCAGAAGGGACAGTTGATGATGTGGCTACCCCAGAAGGAGCCGAGGCCCGGCACTTCCGGCATCAGATCGATCATGCCGCAGGTCAGCAGCACGACCTGTGCGCCGATCCGCCGTCCGTTGCCCGTGGTGACGGTAAAGCGCTCAGGTGCTGCACCCTCGATCGAAGCGGCCGTGTCGGCGAGGAAACGGGTATAGCCGTAGCCCTCGATCTCTTGCCGGCCGAGACCGCGCAGGTCTGCAGGTTGCACAAGGTCCCGGCCCAAGAGGCTGCCGACTCCGGGCGAATCGCGGTTGCGATAACCCGCCTCGGGATCCAGCACCAGGGTGGTCTGCAAGGAGCGCGCCAAGGTGAGGGCGGCCGCCAAGCCTGCCGGACCCGCACCGATCACCAGGGCGGTTACCGTCTCGTCATAGGCCTGCTCTGCCATCGCTCTCTCCTCTGTCACTCTTTGAAGAGTGGTACCGCAAGGCTCCGCCGCCAAGCCACCCTGGATCAAGCGCGGGTCACATCGACGAGCGGCCGGCGCGGCGAGGCTGCGCGCTGCTGCTTGGGTCGGCCCAATCGCAGGATCATCTGCACGGCACCCGGGGTCTTGAAACGCGCCTGCAGGTCCGGGCGTAGGGCGGCCACCTGCAGCGGCTGATTGAGGTAGCCAGCCTGGATCCCCGCCCGACAGGCCGTCAGCAATAGCCTCTGCAGGGCCTCGCCGGCGCGCAGCCAATCGGCCGGCCGATCTCCGGGCGTTCCCAGCAAAGCCAGAACGGGCGCTTCCAAAGCCAGCGCCCTGTCCTTCGCAGCCAAGCGCTTGCCCAGGTCGAGATGACGGACCGCCGTGCGAATGACTGGCGCCAGCAAAGCCGGAACTGTCAGACCATCGCCCTTGCTGGCCGGTCGCATCCAGCCTGCCAGCTCGCGGCGCCAGGCCGGATCGGCCCACTGCCGGCGATCGCCCTCGGCGACCAGATCAGCCAGGGCTTGACGCTCTGCCTCCTCGTCCAAGGGAAGCAGCCAGGCGTCCTCTTGTTCAGCAGCCGCGGAAAGGCTTGTGAGGCTGCCCGGGGGCTGCTGCAGAAAGGGACCGCGTTCGGTCTGTCTCTGCTCGAGGACCGCTGCGAGCGGGGCCAGCGCCTCGTCAATCGGGCTCGCTTTCAACGAAATTCGAGCAAGACAGTCGGGTTTCTCTGCAAGGGGAAAGCGGGTGATCCCGCCTTGCAATCCCTCCGCCGCCGCCGCGACGCGCAGCGCGAAGAGGGCAGCACCGCAAGAGATCGTCAGTTCACGGTCTTCGGGATCATTGACCGGAAGCGCCCGGCTGCGGTCCGCCAGGAGGTCGATACCCTGCTTAGACCTGCGGAAACGCCAGGGCTGCGTATTGTGGCTGGAGGGCGCACGCGTGGCCTGGGTGATCACTCGGTCCAGCAGGTGGGGATCCGGGAGAGAGGTCATGGCTTCTTCCCTTGCGCTTGTCGCTCTCAGCTGTTTAGCAAGGGGCAGAGTTCGGCGAAGTCTGACGCATCGTCTCAACCGCTGGCTGGATCCAGCACCCAAGGGAGGCCTCATCATGAGCTACATCGATGTTTTTCTGGCGCCGGTGCCCAAGGCCAATAAGGCGGCCTATCAGGAGCGCGCCGGCCAGATGAGCGCCATCTTCAAGGAGGTCGGCGCGCTTTCAATCGTCGAGTGCTGGGGCGACGAGATCCCCGAGGGCAAGCTCAACTCCTTCCACACCGCGGTTTTGCTGAAGCCGGATGAGCAGGTGGTGATGGGCTGGATCCAATGGCCCTCGAAGGAGTTCCGGAATTCAGCCATGCCAAAGGCCATGGCCGATCCGCGCATGCGCGAAGGGCATATGCCATTCGACGGCACGCGTCTGGTCTTCGGCGGCTTCGAGAAGCTCTTCGAGGTATAGAAGTTGATTTCGTCGGTCATCAGAACGACCGACATGGCTTGGCGGCACCGGCCCGCTCCCCCTCCCGGCCGCCCACGTGAGTATCCTGATGGGTGGCCGGGAGGGGGAGCGGGCCGGTGCGAAGCGGTGAGCTTGCCTCACCGCTCATCAACGAGCGGGAGGATAAGGGTGATGATCAAGACCAAGGTGACTGAAGCTCTCGGTATCGAGCATCCGGTGCTCTTGGCGCCGATGGACAAGATCGCGGGCGGGCGCCTGGCTGCCGCCGTCTCTGCGGCCGGCGGTCTGGGCTTGATCGGCGGTGGCTATGGCAATGCGGATTGGCTGACGGCGGCCTTCGACGAGGCCGGCAATCAGGTCGTCGGCGCCGGCTTCATCACCTGGTCTCTGGACAAACAACCAGAGTTGCTGGACCTGGTGCTGGCGCGGCGACCCAAGGCCGTCATGTTCTCCTTCGGTGAGGCCGGGCACCACGTCGCCAAGTGCAAAGCGGCAGGGATTCCCAGCCTCTGGCAGGTGCAGCGCCTGGAGCAGGCGCGCCAGGCGCTGGCGGCTGGCACCGAGATCATCGTGGTGCAGGGCCAAGAGGCCGGCGGCCACGGCATGGACCGCGGCCTGATGGCCCTGCTGCCAGCCGTGCGTGATCTGGCCGGGCCGGACCAGATGCTGCTTGCCGCCGGTGGCATCGGCGACGGCCGCGGGCTGGCGGCGGCCCTGATGCTGGGCGCCGACGGTGTGATGCTCGGCACCCGCTTCTGGGCGGCGGACGAGGCTGATGGCCCCGACAGCGCCAAGGCCCGTCTGGTTGCCGCCGAGGGTGACGGGACCCTGCGCACCAAGGTCTTCGACGTGGCCCGCGACGTCGACTGGCCCTGGCACTTCAGTGGCCGGGTGCTTGAGAACGATTTCTCAAGGCAGTGGCACAGCCGGATCGCGGAGATGCAGCAGCAGGGCGAAAGGGCGCGCGAGGCCTATGACGCAGCCGATGACGAAGACTACGCGACCCGCGTGGTGATCGGCGGCGAGGTCGTGGACCTGATCGATGCGGTGAAGCCGGCAGGGGCGATCGTCGAAGAAATGGTTCGCGACGCCGCCGACCTGCTGGCCGGTGCCTCTAAGCGCTTTCTCTAGACACCTCGGCCGTCACCTCCAGGTCGGGCCGGCTGGCCTTTCTCACCTTATCCAGCGAGCGCTGATCCAGGCGGGGTGAGAGGATCAGGCGTCCCTCCCCGCACCAGGCGGAGACCAGGGCAGACTGTGCCTCCGGCGCCGATAGTGGGCAGGTAATCAGGCCCTTGGCGCCCTGCGGCCAGGCTTGGATCTCGGGGGGTCCAGCAGGATCACTCGGAAGCTCCCCTGCTGCACCGGCGTGCAGGAGGTCGCTCCAGGCCAGAAACTCCGTATCGTCGGGCCGCTTGGCTGCGCCGCCGCCGCGTAGCCAGGGCGCGATGATCCGCTTCCAAAAGCCAAGCTGGTCTGCAATCGGCATGACGATCAGACGGCAAGATGGGGTCACCGCGGCCAGCGCACGAGCCCGCTCAAAGACCGAGGCCAGGTCCAGGGTGACAACTGCGGCTGGCTGCTTCTCGGCTGCCCAGCGGTGCAGAGCCGGCATGGCCTGGCGTCCGTCCACCAGGGCCGGCCGCTGCCCCGCCAACCAGATTGCCAAGAGTGCAGTGACGGCGCCCGGCAGGTTCGGCAGCAAGATCCCTAGCGGCCGCTTCGCTGACAGCCCCAGCGCACTCAAACCCCCGGCGGCACGCCCGGCTTCTTGCCAGAGGTCATGGCGTGACCAGCTCCGCTCCAGGAAGTTCAAGAAGGGGCTCTTGTCCTCCGACCGCTCGGCGAGCTGCTGCAGAAAGCCGGCCGTCACGCAGTGACGACCAGGTGCATGATGCGGGAGAAGTAGGCGACGGAGACGCTTTCCACGCGGAAGCCGGCCTCGCCGAAGAGCGCTTCCAGGTCTTGTCCGATATAGTCGCTGTAATAGGGCTCGTGGAAGGCAACAGGGAAATAGCGCAGCAGGTTGTCATAGGCAGGCACGTCGCCGGTCTGGATCGAATCGACCAGCACGAAACTGCCACCGGGTTTCAGCACGCGGGCTGCTTCCTTGACGACCTGAGCACGGATCTTGCGTGGCAGCTCATGGAAGAGGAAGACGCTGGTGATCGCGTCGAGACTGTCCGCGCCGAAGGGCAGATCCTCGGCCGCGGCCTGTACCAGCTGCCAGCGGCGATAGGCGCTGAGGCGTGCCGCTGCTTCCAACAGATAGGGGTGGGAGAGGTCGAGGCCGGTTAGCCCGACGCGGGGATAGGCCTGCTTCAGGAAGGGCAGGAGGCCGCCGCTGCCACTGCCCAGATCCAGGACCCGCTTTTCCTCTTGTCTGCCGCCGCGCAGTACCTTGGCCAGCGGTACCAGGGCCTGACGCCGCATGGCATCAGCACCGCCGGTGAAGAGCACCTCCACCTGATGATCATAGCGTTTGGCCGAACCACGGGTGAACCAGCCGTCGCTCTGAAAATGGAAGTTCTGCTGGTAGTAACGCGGGAAGCCCGGACGGCGCTGCTCCTCAAAGACCTCTTGCCCGGACTTGGCATGGCGACGGCGTTCCACCGCTGGCAGGTCGGCGAAGTAGCGTGCAGCACCGGTCAGCGCCGAAAGCGGTCGGCTGACCAGATCGTCCGGCAGGGGATAAAGCCCCTGTTCGACGTTCTCCAAGTCCAGCACGAAGAGCTGCTCCAGGTCAGTCAGGATATCCTTGCTGTCCGGGAAGGGCCCCTCGATCGGTGGGTCGGCCTTCACCGGCTTGGTTACCCGGGTGGAGAGCCACTTCTGGCCTAGGAAGAGTCCGGCGCTTGCCGTCTGGCTCAGCCGATAGGCGCGGCGCTGCAGTGGACTGAGGTGCCGCTTCGATGGGCGGACGCCAAAGCCGTTGGCCGCTCTCGTGTTCTCGCTCATGAGCATAAGGGTGGGGGAGGCAAGCGCAGTGGTCAATGTCTAGCAGCCAGGCCTTGCGGCACGGCAGCGCTGCCCCTTGCGTTCGGCCCCCGCTTTGTGGTCCCTCTCGCCGCGCGAGATTCGGAGAAAAGCGGGAGTGTGTCATGGCGGGGCTGAAGACGATCGAGGGCTTGGGCGAAGAACTGGGCGGCTTGGCCGGCAAGCGGCTGTTGGTCCGGGTCGATCTCAACGTACCGTTGCGCGACGGCCAGGTGACCGACGCTACCCGCATCGAGCGCTGCCTGCCGACCTTGAAAGAGCTGGGCCAGGCCGGCGCCAAGGTGATCCTGCTCTCTCACTTCGGCCGGCCTAAGGGCAAGGTCGTAGCCGAGATGAGCCTGAAGCCGGTCGCCGAAGCCTTGGCTGCCACTATCGGCAAGCCGGTGGCTTTCGCCGAAGACTGCCTGGGTCCGGCTGCCGAGGCCGCAATCGCAGGCATGGCGGACGGTGACCTCTTGATGCTGGAGAACCTGCGCTTCCACGCCGGCGAAGAGAAGAACGATCCGGACTTCGTGGCGGCCCTGGCGGCCCTGGGCGAAGGCTATGTCAACGACGCCTTCTCGACCGCGCACCGCGCACATGCCTCAACCGAGGGTCTGGCGCATCACCTGCCGAGCGCGGCCGGGCGCCTGATGCAGGAGGAGATCGAGCACCTGAGCCAGGCACTGGACGCGCCGCAGCGTCCGGTGGTCGCCATCGTCGGCGGCGCCAAGGTTTCGACCAAGCTGGAGCTGCTGGGCAATCTCATCGAGAAGGTCGATATACTGGTGATCGGGGGCGGCATGGCCAACACCTTCCTCCATGCCCGCGGTGTCGAGGTTGGCGCCTCGCTCTGTGAGCGCGATTTGGCCGAGACCGCCGCTAAGATCGACGCCGCGGCAGCCCAGGCCGGCTGTCGCATCCTCTTGCCGGAGGACGCTGTCGTGGCGGCCAAGCTGGAGAGCGGGATAGACGCCGAAACCGTTGGGCTGGATGCCATCCCAGCCGACAAGATGATCCTTGATGTCGGGCCGAAGAGCATCGCTGCCGTCGAAGAGGCCTTGGAAGAGGCCAGGACCCTGGTCTGGAACGGCCCGCTGGGCGCCTTCGAGTTCCCGCCCTTCGATCGCGCCACCATGATCACCGCCAGTTCGGTCATCGCACTGACAGCGCGTGGCAGCCTGCTATCGGTCGCCGGTGGCGGCGATACTGTTGCGGCCCTGGTACAGGCCGGTGCGGCAGACAAGCTGAGCTATGTCTCCACGGCCGGCGGAGCCTTCCTGGAGTGGCTGGAGGGCAAGACCCTGCCAGGCGTTGCTGCCTTGATGCAATAGTCGCGCCCGCGGATCGATCCGCATCCGCACGTTAGATTTACGAAAGCTTCATTGGCCGGTGATCCCATCGTTACGGCAGGGGAAGAGACTGGGGCTTCTCTCCCTAGTCTTGATGAGGAACCAGCCATGAGCTCCTTCCGTCCCTCGCGGCGTTCGTTGCTGCGCGGTGCTGCCGGCACCAGCCTTCTGCTGGCCGGCGGCTTCGGCCTGCCCGGCATCTCCCGCGCCGCCGATCGCCCGATGATCAGCCACGGTCTGCAGTCCGGCGACGTCAGCACCGACAGCGCCGTGATCTGGGCCCGCGCCGATCGCCCGGCTGATCTTCTGGTCGAGGTCGCCACGACGGACTCCTTCAAAGACGCCCGCCGTCTGCCGCCGGTACACGCTCTGCCGTCCAGCGGTCAGGCCGCCAAGCTGTTGGTTCGTGACCTGCCGGCCGATCAAGAGATCTTCTATCGCGTGACCCCGCGCAGCCTGGATGACGTCAACCTGCTGGGCGAGCCACAGGTCGGGCACCTGCGGACCGCGCCCCTGGGCGCGCGCAAGGTCTCCTTCGTCTGGGGCGGCGATGTCGCCGGCCAGGGTTGGGGCATTGACCAGGATCGCGGCGGCATGAAGATCTTCGCCAAGATGGTCGGTCACAACCCCGATTTCTTCCTGCACAGCGGCGACACCATCTATGCCGACGGCCCCTTGGAAGAGCAGGTCGCGCTGAAGGACGGCACGGTCTGGAAGAACCTGGTGACCCCGGAGAAGGTCAAGGTCGCCGAAACCTTGGACGAGTTCCGCGGCAACTATCTCTACAATCTGCTGGATGCCAACCTGCAGGCCTTCAATGGCCAAGTCCCGGTCTTCGTGCAGTGGGACGACCACGAGGTGGTCAACAACTGGTACCCGGGCGAGATCCTGAACGACGACCGCTATCAGGAGCGCTCGGTAAACAAGCTGGTGGCCCGTTCGGCCCAGGCCTTCCACGAGATGTACCCGATCCTCTCCTCCTCTGAGGAGCCTACCCGCGTCTATCGCAAGATCGCCTATGGCCCGCTCTTGGACATCTTCGTGATCGACAAGCGCAGCTATCGCGGCGCCAACAGCGCCAACCGTCAGGTGGAGCAGAGCCCGGAGACCCTCTTCCTGGGGCCGGAGCAGCTGGCTTGGCTGAAGCGAGAGCTGGTGAACTCCAAGGCGGTCTGGAAGGTGATCCAGTCCGACATGCCGGTCGGCCTGGTCGTCGCCGACGGCAAGGAGCATTTCGAGAACGGCGCCAATGGCGACGGCCCGGCCCTGGGTCGCGAACTGGAGATCGCCGACCTGCTGCGCTTCATCAAGGCTGCCGGCATCGACAACACGGTCTGGATGACGGCCGACGTGCATTATACCGCCGCCCATCACTATGACCCCAGCCGGGCCCAGTTCCAGGACTTCGAGCCCTTCTGGGAGTTCGTGACCGGTCCGCTGCACGCCGGCAGCTTCGGCCCGAACACACTGGATAACACCTTTGGCCCCGAGGTGCGTTTCGTGAAAGCGCCGAGCGAAGAGCAGGGTGCAAACTTGCCGCCGTCGGAGGGTCTGCAGTTCTTTGGTCAGGCCGAGATCAACCCGACCACGGGTGTGATGACCGTCACCCTGCGCGACATCGAGGATCAGGCGCTCTGGTCCATCGATCTGGAGCCCGCGCGCAGCTAGGATCTGTTAGGGGAGGGCGCCTCTGCGCCTTCCCCATCTATCCCGGCAGGAGAGCAAGCCAGAGCGCCAGGCTGCCACCGCCGGCCAGGATTGACAGCAGCAGCATCCGGGTCAGCAGGAAGCAACCGATGCAGACCGCGGCTGCGGTCAAGCGGGCCTCCAGCGGCGTTTCGGTCAGGGGCCCGATGGGCAGGACCACCATGCGGGTGATGAGGCCGGCCAGCAGGGCATAGGCGACCGCTGCCAGCCAGGCGAAGACGGCGCTGTCGGGATTGATCCGGCCGGAGAGCAGGACCCCGAGGCCGCGCCAGAAGTAGGTGGCTATGGCCGAGACGGCCAGCACCAGCAGGGGCCAGATCCAGGTTTCCTGCATGATCTAGCGCCGATCGCGCTTGGTGAGCGCGAAGGCCAGGCTGCCGCCGATCAGCCCCGTCAGGATAATGCTCCAGTCAGGTGAGAGCAGGAACAGTGGCGGCCCCAAAACCGCGCCGAATCCAAGCGCCATCACCTTGCGCTTGCCGACCATGTCTTCCAGGAAGAGCAGAGTGAAATAGAGCGGTGTCAGGATCACCAGGCTCAGGGTCACATACTTCGGCAGGATCTCTGGCAGCAGATAGCCGATGGCGGTGGCCACCAGGGTGGTCGACCAAAGGGTCAAGGTAAACCCTGAAAGAAAGGCAAGCGCAGCGCGGGCGGCAGCCCGGGGCCGACCCGCATGGTAATGGCCCAGCCCGTCATCGCGATAAAGTGGACCGCCAGAAAGTAGGTCCCCCGCTTCACCCGCCCATAGCGCATTAGCGGCAGCAGAGTCATGACCATGGGCAAGAGCCGCGAAGAGCTGGCGCCGACCGCCAGCCCAATAGCAATCAGCCCCGCCCCCACAGCGTAGAGCTCCACCATCGCCACCTGCCCCGGCAGCGCCCAGGTTGTCGCCGTCGAAATCAGCCCATGCCATAAGGTCAGGCCCGATTCCCGGACCAGGGTGCCAAAGCCCAGAAAGCTCGCACCGATCGCCAAGGCCGGCGCACCGGCCGCAGCGCGGATACCGCCGCGAAAGGCAGCTTGTTGGTCTGGATAGGAGGCAGGAATCTTCATGGCAGGGCGCGAAACAGTGTAGTTGCTCGCCCCTGACCCGGCCAGGGGCGGCAAGGAATAGCAGTCTTGCTCTTGATCTCTCTCGGGAGCCGTCTAGCGATGATGCCGGTCGGCGATCAGGGCGATCATTTCGAACATGACGGCCATGGCGACCTGGGCGGTGATCTTGTTGGGGCTGTCCTTGGTCGGAATCATGCAGACCACGTCGCCGCCGATCACGTTCAGACCGCGGACCGAGCGGATCAGCGCCATGGCCTGATCGATCATGAAGCCGTTGCAGCCGGGCTCTATGTTGGCCACGCCGGGCGCCACCATGGGGTCCAGGCAGTCGAGGTCGAAGGTGATGTAGAGCGGGCGTTCGCCGATGCGCTCGCGGATCAGGCGACAGCTTTCCGCCTCGCCGATCTCCTTGTAGCGATCCATGGTGATGACTTCGTAGCCAAGCTCATAGCTGGGTTTCAGCCAGTCCAGGGTGCGGGGGTTGCCGCGGATGCCGACCTGGACGCTGCGATTAGCATCGACATGGCCGTCGTTCACCAGATAGGCCGCCCAGTGAGCCGCCGACTTCTCGGCACCCAGAAAGTGCTTCATGCCGCTGAAGGCGTCGGTGTGGGCGTCGAAGTGCAGGATCGAGACCTTCTCGCCGCCGGTCAGGTTTGAGCCGCTGCCGCCAAGCGCCTGCAGAATGCCGCCGGTGACCGAGTGATCGCCGCCGATGGAGACCGGCCGCGTGCCGGCCGCGTCGATCAGGCGATAGAAGTCGGTGATGCGCTGGATCGACTTCTCATTGTGATTGCCCTCGGGCAGCGGCACGTCGCCCAGGTCATGAATGCGACAGGCCTTCCAGGGGTCCAGCTGGAAGGCCATGTGCACCCGACGGCCATTGGCAGAGACGTCGCGCAGGGCTCTGGGCCCCAGGTGTTGATCGCGCTCTGTCGTGCCGTTGCCGGTGGAGTGCGGCACGCCGACCAGCGCGATGTCGCAGTCTGCCGGGTCGGTGATGTGCGGCGCGCGAAAGAGCGTCGGTACGCCCCACCAATAGAGCGCATCCATAAAGGCACGCTGGTAACGCTCGTCCTGGTCCTGCTCGCTCATGGCTACCCTCCTCGTCCTCTTTGTTGCGAAGAGACGCTATCGATAGCCAGCCTGCCGCGCCAGGGCTTCAAATCGTCTCGTAGTCGCCGTGCCGACCGACACCCGCCGTGAAGCGTGCCGCCCCCTCTGCGCCTTCAGCCCGGACCGCGTCTACGCCATTCGCCCACTCCACCTTCAAGCCCTCGTGCAGCGGCAGCCCGCGGGTCTCGATGATGGAGCGGCGGTCGGCGAGGACGGCTGCCTGGGGAAAGCGGGCTATCTCACGAGCCATGGCCTCGGCAGCTGCGCGCGCCTCGCCTTCCGGCACGACCTTCTCGCAGAGCCCAATGCGGTAGCACTCCTCGGCGGTGACCTTACGGCCGGTCATGGTGATCTCCAGCGCCTTACCCTGGCCCACCAAGCGCGGCAGGCGCACGGTGCCGCCGTCGATCAGGGGAATGCCCCAGCGCCGGCAGTAGACGCCCATGTAGGCCGTCTCTGCCATCACCCGGCAGTCGCAGAGCAGCGCCAGCTCCATGCCACCGGCGACAGCCGGCCCCTCCAGGGCGGCGATCACCGGTTTGGAGAACTCCATGCGTGAGGGGCCCATGGGACCGCGCGGCGCCTTCTTGGCACCGATCGGGAAGGCCAGTGCTTCGACGATTTCTTCCTGAAAGCGCGCGCCGTCGGTCATGGTGGCGCCGTACTTCAGATCCCAACCGGCGCAGAAGGCCCCGGCATCGCCATAGAAGACGGCCACTTTGGCCTCGCTGGCCTCAAAGGCCTCAAAGGCTGCGACTAGGGCGTCAGCGGTTTCCGGATCGACCGCATTGCGTGCCTCCGGCCGCCGGTTGATGATGGTCCAAACCTCGTCCTGCTTGTCGATCTCGACGGTCATTGTCCTCTCCCGCTATAGCCTAGGCACAACGCCACGATCGGCACGCCGGCCCCTCGTGGTGCAACTCAGACAGACGGTACCCATCCCTCTGGTTTGCACCACGAGATCAAAAGTTTGATGGGCCGATCCACCAGACGCTTGGGCACCAAGCGTCTGGATCGGACCACTCAGTCAAGGAGCATAGCAATGTCAGAGATCATCGTCCTCGGCGCCGGCATGGTTGGTGTTTGCTCTGCCCTGGAACTGCAGGCCCGTGGGCACGCGGTGGTCCTGGTCGATCGCAAGCAGCCCGGAGTAGAGACCAGCTATGGCAATGCCGGGGTGATCCAGGCCGAGGCTGCCGAGCCCTATGGGATGCCGCGAGATATCCCCACCTTGTTCGGGATGCTGCTCGGCCGTTCGAACGACTTCACCTTCACGCTCCCTCAGTTGATACGGCAGGCCCCGGCACTCTGGACCTACTACCGCAGTTCTCAATCCGAGAGACACCGGAAGATCTCGCGCTGGCATGCTGAGCTCACCACCCGTTCGACGGAGGATCACGAAGCACTCATCAAGGCGGCCCATGCAGACAACCTGATCGCGCGAGAGGGCTTGTGTGAGGTCTATCGCGACCCTGCTGCCTTGGCGCAGGCAGCCAGCGACCTCGCCCGAATCGAAGCGCGCTATGGCGTCACGTCTCGGGTGCTGGACGGCCAGGCCTTCACCGCCGAAGAGCCGGCGATCACCAAGACACCCGCCGGCGCGATCCACTGGCTGCAAAGCTGGAGTTGCTCTGACCCCGGCGAACTTACCAGGCGCTATGCCGCGCTTTTCACGGAGCGCGGCGGCCGCATCGAAAGGGGCGATGCCGCCTCTCTCACCCAAGAGGGTGCTGTTTGGCGAGTGCAGACCGAAGGCGGGTCGCTGACGGCAGAAGGTGTGGTGATGGCATTGGGCCCTTGGTCGCCCAGTCACCTCAGACCCTTCGGGTACCGCGTCCAGATGGTGCTGAAGCGTGGTTATCATCAGCACTTTGCAGCGCCGACTGCGGTCCGGCGCCCCTTTCTGGATGTCGAGAATGGCGTCGTGGCGGCCTCGATGCAGAAGGGCCTGCGCATTACCAGCGGCGCAGCGCTTGTGCCCATGAATGCCAAGCCTGACCCGCGACAGGTGAGCCAGGGCGTTAAGGGCATTTCCGAAATCCTCGACCTAGGCGAGCCGATCTCAGAGCCGCAGTGGTACGGCACCCGCCCCTTCATGCCCGACATGCTGCCGGTCATCGGCCAGGCCCCGCGCCACGAGGGCCTCTGGTTCAACTTCGGGCACGGCCATCACGGCTTCACCCTGGGTCCGACCAGCGCCCTGCTCTTGGCAGACGCGATGGAGGGGCAGAGATCCGATCTGCACGATCAGCTGGCGCCAGACCGTCGGGCCAGCGTGTCCTACTAGGGCACGAACATCGAAAGAAAGGCTCCAACCCAGCGAAAGAGAAAAGCCCCCGTTCCAGCGGAACGAGGGCCTTCTCTTTAGTCAAAGGCTCGCGGCCTAGGCGAACCACCAGCGCTCACAGCTCTTTTCGCCGTCGAGCTCCCAGTTGTTGCCGATAACCTCTGGCGTGGCGACCTTGTCGCTGGTGCCGTCGAGGTAGCTGAGGAAAGCCGGGATGACGGAGCCGCAGTCGTCGCGGCAGAGGCGCTGCATCTCAACATAGATTTCGCGGCGCTTGTCCTTGTCCAGCTCGGAACGACCGGCGGCCAAGAGCTTCATGAACTGCTCGTTGTTCCACTTGGTCTCGTTCCAGTCGGCACCGGCGGCATAGACCTGGCTGAACATCCAGTCCTCGGTCGGACGCCCGCCCCAATAGCTACCGCACCAGGGCCTCACCAGCCAGACGTTGGACCAGTAACCGTCGTTTGGCTCTTGCTCCAACTCGATGTTGATGCCGATCGGCCGTGCCGACTCCTGATAGAGCTGACCCAGATCCAAGGCACCGGTGAAGGCGGTCTCGGCCAGATGCAGCTTCAGGTCGATGCTGTCATAGCCGGCCTTCTTCAAGTGATGCTTGGCCTTGTCGGGATCGTACTCGCGCTGCGGAATCTCGTCCGTGGTGGCGCGGAACTGATTGGCCGGGCCGATCGGGAAATCGTTACCGACTTGTCCATGCCCCTTGAACACGCGGCTAAGGCACTCGTCACGATTGATCGCAAGCTTCAAGGCCAGACGCAGGTCATTGTTGTCGAAGGGCTTGGTGTCGGTCAGCATCGGCAGGGTGCAATGCTTGTTGCCCGTGGTCTCGATGATGTTGACGCCGCCGGCCCGACGAAGCAAGCCGATGGTCTTCAGCTCCAGATTGTTGATGCAGTCGACCTCGTCGGTCTGCAGGGCCACCGTGCGGGCTGCGGTATCGGGAATGAAGAGGGTCTCGACCTCGTCGAAGTGCGCGCGACCTTCCTTCCAATAGTTGGGGTGGCGCTTGGTCATGGTGCGCAGGCCCGGCTCGTAGCTCTGCAGCGCATAGCCGCCGGTCCCGTTGCCGCTCTCCCAATCGATGCCGCCGCCGTCTTTGGCCTGACAGATCAGCAGGTGATAGTCGCTGACGAGGTAGGGCAGATCGGCATTGCCGTCGGCCAGAGAGATCACCACGGTGTCGGGCCCATCGGCCTTCACATCGGTGATGCCGGCGATGATGCCCTTGGCGGCCGACTTGGTGTCGTCGCCGCGGTGATGGTTCAAGGATTCGACCACGTCGGTCGAGTCCATGGTCTTGCCGTTATGGAACTCCACGCCCTTGCGCAGCTTGAAGGTCCAGGTCGCCGCGTCCGGCGAGGCGTCCCAGCTTTCCGCCAGCTCACCAATCAACTCACCGCTGGGCGAGATCTCGGTCAGGCAGTTGCGCAACTGGTTGAAGTTGACGTTGATCATATAGGTGTCGAGCGTGGTCGCCGGATCGAGATCATCCGAGGTCGCACCACCGGTCAGACCCTGGCGGAAGCGCCCGCCTTTTTTCGGCGTCGCCGCCTCTGCCTTAGTCACCAGGCTGGACGCGGCCGTTACGGTCAAGCCCAGCGCCAAGGCGCCACGCATAAAGTCGCGACGATCGATCTCGCCCGAGATAAAGCGCCGGTTAAGTTTGTCGATTTGCTTGGACATGAGGCCTCTCTTGTTCCCTATCCAGTCGTTACTACGCGGTCGGTTCTTGTCTGCGCAGGACCGAAAGCTACCATATGATCGTTCATTTCACTAGCCAAAGCAGTTCCAGCATCGTCAATAGACCTGCCGTTTGCCGCTAAGACATTCATCTGCGCAGTTACGCACACGTTCCCTGTCCATCCCATCGAGGTCGTTTTCGCGGACCCTCTTGCTTGGAATGGCGCTAGCCTAGATCGCCCGACCCGCAAGAGCAACACGACAGTCGCTGTCAGTCTTCGCGTCAGTCTTCTGCGCCCTTGCGATAGCGCTGCGGGGAGACACCGGTCCAAGCCCGAAAGGCTCTGGAGAAGGCCGAGAGCTCGGAATAGCCAACAGCAAGAGCAATCTCGGTCAGAGGCATGTCGCTCTCACGCACATAGCGCAGCGCCAGATCTCGCCGCACTGCGCGCATAAGATCGTTGTAGCTGACCCCCAGTGCGCGCAGCCGACGCTGCAGCTCGGCCGATTCCACACCCATACGGCGCGCCAGCGCACGCAGCGTGGAAGAGCCTTCGCCCAGCTGCAGCTTGATCTCCTGCTTCAGGGCTGCGACCAGATCGGTCGGCGCCTGACGGCTGGCCACGCGCTCTGCCAGGAAAGGCTCTATCACCGCGAAGAGATAGGGATCGCAGGCGCCCATCGCCTGGCCCAAGGCCTCGCGCCGAAAGGCGATGGCATTGGTGCGCTGTCCGAACAGGGTGGGCGCGCCAAAGCGCCCTTCATGCTCGTTCCCACCATCCGGCTTGCCGTGCTCGAAGTGCACCTCCAAAGGTGCCCAGTCCGGCCCCAAGGCATTGCGCAGGACATTGCAGAACATGCCGAGTGAGAGTTCGGCATCTTGGCGCCTGTTCTCGATGCGCGGATCCAAAATCTGATAGGTGAGCCACAGCAGATCGCGATCCTCCTCAAGCGAGAGGATCGAGGAATCCTGATGCGCCGGGAAGTAGCGCACCAAGTTGTTGAGCCCGGCCGCCAAGGTCGGTGAGGTGATGGCTATGTAGCCGATGGCGCCCAGACGCTGTGGTTCGAATCCTTGCCCGAACTGAAGACCGAAGTTGTCGTAGCCGGTCTGCTTGGCCGCTTCTTCGAAGAGCGCACAGAACTGTGTCAGGTTAAGCTCGTTGATCGGCGAGGCCAGCTGATCGGTGGAGATGGTGGCACGGCCAAAGATGGCGTCGATATCGCCGCCGTGGCGCGCAATCAGCTCCTCAATCCCGCTGGCTGCCGCCGCCAGGATCTTGGGAGAGAGCGCGCTCGCATTCGTGGTGCCGAGTGACATGGCCGTCCGTCAGGCTTCGCCGGGGGCGCGCAGACACCGCATCTGCCCACGCCCGCAGCAGAAGCCTAACATAGCCTATCAATGCGGCAAAGCCAGCCCAGACTTAGAGCCCGCTTCGCTACACCCTGAAGGGATCGCGGACCAGGATGGTATCTTCGCGCTCCGGCGAGGTCGACAGCAGGGCTACCGGCGCCTCGATCAGCTCTTCGATCCGCCGCACGTACTTGATGCAAGCCGCCGGCAGCGCGCCGAAGCTGCGCGCGCCCTCAGTGCTCTCGCTCCAGCCGGGCAGGGTCTCGTAGATCGGCTCGGCCCGCGCCTGCAGGGCCGGCAAGGCCGGCAGGTGGTCGTAGGGCTCACCGTCGATGCGATAGCCGGTGCAGATCCTGATCTCTTCGAAGCCGTCCAGCACATCCAGCTTGGTAAGCGCGATGCCGTCGATGCCGCCGACCTTTACCGCCTGACGCACCAGGACAGCATCGAACCAGCCGCAGCGCCGCTTGCGCCCCGTCACCACGCCGAACTCGTGTCCACGCACGCCCAGCCGCTCACCGCAGGCATCGGTCAACTCGGTCGGAAAGGGACCGGAGCCGACGCGGGTGGTGTAGGCCTTGGTGATGCCGAGCACGAAGGTCGCGGCACTCAAAGACGTTCCGGCCCCGGCCCAAGCCTGCCCGGCCACCGTGTTGGACGAGGTCACGAAGGGGTAGGTGCCGTGATCGATGTCCAGCATCGCGCCCTGTGCCCCTTCGTAGAGGACCCAAGAGCCGCGGCGGCGATGTTCGTCCAGGATCCGCCAGACATAGTCTTGATAGGGCAGCAGCTTTGGCGCGATCTCCGTCAAGGGCGCCAGGAGCTGCTCCAGAGTCCAGGTCTCTGCACCCAGGCCGGTCAGCAGGGCATTGTGGTGCGCCAAGAGGCCGTTCAGGCGTTCCTCCAGGTAGGTCGTGTCGGCCAGGTCGCAGAGGCGGATGGCACGTCGACCCACCTTGTCCTCATAGGCCGGCCCGATGCCGCGCCCGGTGGTGCCGATCTTAGCATCGCCGTGAGCCGCTTCGCGCGCCTGGTCCAGCGCCGCATGGATCGGCAGGATCAAAGAGGCGTTCTCCGCGATGCGCAGGTTTTCGGGCGTAACCATCACGCCCTGTTCGCTCAGGCGCTCGATCTCGGCCAGAAGGGCCCAGGGATCGACCACCACGCCATTGCCGATCACCGAGAGCTTGTTGCGCACCACGCCGGAGGGCAGAAGCGAGAGCTTATAGGCCACCCCATCGATGACCAGGGTGTGACCGGCGTTGTGCCCTCCTTGGAAACGCACCACCACCTCGGCCCGCTCTGAGAGCCAGTCGACGATCTTTCCCTTGCCCTCGTCGCCCCACTGGGAGCCGACGACCACGACATTGCTCATCCTGCTGTCTCCTCATCAAGCGGCAGGGCCTCGGTTTCGTGCCATAGGTGGCTGCACCGCAGGCGCCGCGCTTCTTGTTCGCAATCCGCTTCCGCCGAAAGCCCGTTGACCGTAGCCCAGCCCGCTTCGCGCAGGGCCATCGCCGCCTCGCGCGCGGTGCCGTAGGGCAGATAGAGGCGCCGCGGTCCCTCGCCCAACTCAATCGCGCGCATCACGGTATCGGTGAAGAGCGTGAAGCCGGTGCCCGGCTCACTGCCGCCGTCCAGACAGTCTGCCTGATAGCGTCCGCCACGGCCCAACTCGCCGCGCACCCCCTTGCCGAAAAGGGTAAACGACAGACCGATCTGATAGACATGGCCACGATGCTCCACCGGATCGATAGTCAAGGTGAGATCGGGGGCTGCTTGCACCAGGATCGCCGCCACCTCGCTCAGCCGCGCGACCTGCTTCGCTGCGGCAGGCGGCAGCTCCAAGGCCTCCAGGCGTGGCAAGGCAGCATCCAAGGGCCCGACGGATGCCAAGAGGTCCAGGAAGGGTTTGGCCTTCTCCCCTGCAAGATTGGCCACGGCGGCCGCATCCTTGCGGTCCAAGGCCTCACCCAGCAGACGCAACTGACGCTCCGGCAGACCCAAGGCCTTGCCGACCGCGGTCACCAGCGAGGGCAGGCAGAGGTCGAGGGAGAGATCTTGCACACCCAAGCTGATCAGCGAGTCGGCTGCCATCAGCGCCACCTCAGCATCGGCAGCCGCCGACTCGCTGCCGATCAACTCGGCACCGACCTGGGCGAACTGTCGTTCGGGGCGCAGCTGGTCGCCGCGCTGGCGCAAGACCTGGCCGGCGTAGCAGAGGCGCAGCGGGCGCGGTGCCGAGGTCATGCGGCAGGCGGCGATGCGCACCACCTGTGGCGTCATATCGGCCCTCAGCCCCAGCATGCGCTGGCTCACCGGGTCCATCAGGCGGAAGGTCTCGCCAGCGACGGCGCTGCCGGCACCGGCCAACAAACTCTCCTCGAACTCCAGCATGGGTGGCTTCACGCGCTCATAGCCATAGGCCTCGCAACAAGCGATCAGGCGCTCGACGGCCTGGGCTTCGGCACGGGCCTCCGGCGCCAAGAGATCGGAGAGGCCGGCCGGCAAGAGAGCCTTCTGGCGTTCTTCGGACATAACGGACCTGCCCTTCCAACAAGGGTTAGCGAGCGGCCACCCCTTGCCGTGTCGTCCCAGCTGGGTAACAAGGGCATGGGTGACAAAGGGGAAGCGGCGCCCTTGATAGCCAGGGCAGACCCGACAGCGCAAAGGGAAAGGTTAGGGTGAGCTCAGAACGCATAGCCGCAGACCAGCAAAAGGGCCAGTCCTTGGCGCATCTCTGCGGCGGCCATCGGCGCTGGATCGTCGGCCTCCTGCTCTTTACCTCGCTGGCTATGCTGATTGCCGGCTGGATCACGCCCATCATGACGGTGGAGGCCTTTGTCTTTCTGGGCGATGAGGTGTCGATCCTCGACTCGGTCTGGCGCCTCTTCGAGAGCGGCGAGATCTTCCTCTTCGTTGTGCTATCGATCTTTTCCATTGTCTTCCCCATCGTCAAGCTGGTGACGGCCCTTTACCTCTGGTTCCTGGCGCCGGTGACCCGGCCGGGATTCCTGCGCACACTGACCTGGATCGAGACCTTGGGTAAGTGGTCGATGCTGGATGTCTTCGTCGTCGCGCTCATCGTGGTGGCCTTGCAAATCTCCATCGTCTCCGACGTGGCCCTGCACGCTGGCATCTACCTCTTCACCCTAGCCGTCGCCCTTTCCTTGGGCACGGTCTCTTACATTGCCGCTCTGGCTCGCCGCGTCGCCGGTGGGCCGTCTGCCGGGCGGCCCGACTCTGGAGTTCCCCTTTCATGAGCTATCGCCGCGAAGAGATTGAGCTGCTGACGCCCGCACCGGGCACCCGGCAAAGCCTGGTGTTCCACCGCTTCGGCCGGCCCGGCGCGGGCCCCAAGGCCTATATCCAAGCCTCGATCCACGCCGATGAGATCCCGGCGATGATGGCAGCGCACCATCTCTTGGGCTTGCTGGCCGAGGCGGACAAGGGCGGTCTTATCACCGGCGAGATCGTGCTGGTGCCCTATGCCAATCCGATCGGGCTGGCGCAGTGGGTCGACGATGGCCATTCCGGGCGGCACGAGCTGCGCGGCGGCGGCAACTTCAATCGCAATTGGCTCAATCTGGAAGAGGCGGTGATCACGGCCGTCGAAGGCAAGCTTGGCCAAGACCCGAAGGAGAACGTCGCCCTGATCCGCAGCGCGCTGCTGGATGCCGTCAAGGCGCGTCGACAGCGACACACTCTGGATTCACTTAGGTGCAGTCTGATGGCGGAATCCGTGACGGCGGATTATGTACTGGACCTGCACTGCGACGACGAAGCCCTGTTGCACCTCTACACCCTGCCGCAGCATTGGGACGAGATCCAAGATCTCGGCACCGAACTGGGCGTTGATGTCATCCTTGTGGACGAAGGTAGCGCCGGCGGTGCTTTTGATGAGTGCAACTCGCACCCCTGGGTCACCCTGCAGCGCCGCTTTCCAGACCATCCCATCCCGCTGGCATGCTTCGCGACCACAGTCGAACTGCGCGGCGAGGCCGATGTCTCGGACAGCCTGGGACGAGAGGATGCCGGCGCGCTGTTCCGCTATCTGGTGCGCCGTGGGGTGATTGCCGGCGCCCAGAGCGAGCCGCCGACCTTCTCGATCAAGCCGACCCAGATCGATGCCTGTGCCGTGCTGCGCGCACCAGCCGCCGGCATCTTGGCCTATCAGGTCGAGCTGGGTCAGCGAGTCGAAGCCGGTCAGGTGATTGCAGAGCTGGTCGATCCGGCCGCCGCTCCTGGAGCCGAGCGTCAGGCTATCCGCGCTGAGGCACCGGGCCTCTTCTTCGCCCGTCGGGCCGGGAAACTGGTCCTGGCCCATCATCCCATCGGCAAGATTGCCGGCGACGAACCACTCTCGGCCGAGCTGGCCTACAGCGGCGAGGACTGATGCTCCTATCCCGGCTTCGGCCGCTGTGGCTCCTTGCCCGGTGTCGCCAGACCCTGCTGTCGCCGTGACTCGATCAGGCTCTGGAAGAAGGACATGACGCCCATCTGGTGGGTCGCGACAGAGGCCACGACGGCAGCGATGGCGACCGCCAGGGTAATGGAAAAGCCGCCGGTCAGCTCCACGACCATGACGATGGTGGATACCGGTGCGCCCAAGACGACGCCGGCGACGGCCCCCATGCCGACCAGGGCATAGGCGCCGTCGTCGGTCAGCTCGAAGGGGAAGACGAAGGCCGAGGCCAGGCCGAAAGCCGCTCCCAGCATGGCGCCCAGGACGATGGCCGGCGAGAAGACACCGCCGACGAAGCCCGCAGCGATACAGAGCGCCGTCGCCGCCAGCTTCAGCACCATGATCTGCACCACAACGAAGAGCGGATAGTCGCCGGCCAGGACCCGCGAGGTCGCCTCATAGCCGACGCCTAAGACCTCTGGCCGCCAGATTGCGATCAGACCCAGGATCACGCCGGCCAGACCCGGCCAGGACCAGCGCGGCAGCTGGGTCCAGACAAAGATCCGGCGCAGGCGAAAGATGCTCCACAGGAAGGCGGAGGCCAGCAAGGCAGAGAGAAGTCCCAGCACGAAGAAGGCCGGCAGCTCAGTATAGCTTACGATGTGCCAATTGGTCGGGATGACGAAGGCAGGGTCGTCGCCATAGACGAAATGCCCGACCAGAGTGCCGATCGAGGCCGAGAGCGCCACCGGTGCGAAGGCCGAGAAGGCATAGCGGCGCACCACCAGTTCCAAGGCAAAGAGCGTGCCGGCCAGGGTCGCATTGAAGGAAACCGCGACTGCCGCGGCAACCGCACCGCCCAGAATGAGACGACTGGCCGCGGCATTGACCTTGAGCCAGGCCGAGAGTTGCCCGGAGAGACCGGCAGCCAGATGCACGACCGGCCCCTCGCGTCCAACCGATGCGCCGATGCCCAAAGAGCTGACGCTACCGATCGCGACCAAGAGGGAGTGGCGCAAAGGCATGCGAGCCTCGCGCGAGCTTGCCGCCTCGATGACCTCAGCCACGCCCTGTGGGCGGCCGCCGGGCAAGACATAACGCACGAAGAGCCCGATCAAGACACCGCCGACCCCCAGCACCAGAGGTGGCCACCACCAGTCCAGATCTGCCGTCGCGCTGGCCCTGAACTCTAGATTGACGCCGTAGAAGAAGTGATTGAGGGCGGTAAAGATCTCCCGAAATACAATGGCGCCACCTGCCCCCAGCCCGCCGGCCAGAACACCGATCCCACAGAGCTGTGGCAGCGGCAGGCCGGCAAGCGGATCGAGCCCAACAGGCTTACGCGGCAGAAGCAAGCTCACGGCAGAGAGGTCTCTCCTTTGCCTTTGACAGCGATGATACGTCCCGTGGCCGGTGGTCGCGCAAGACCGCGATGGCGTTCAGTCAAGGCCTCGATCTTCTGAGCCACCTCCGCTTCGAAGGGCGCGCTGCGGCGTGCCGTCATGTCGACGGAGATCTGCAGCCACTCCGAGGTCGCCGCCAGGAACCCGGCCTCGGCGTGGTACATGTGGTAGATCGTGTGCACCCGCTTACCGTCGAAACCAAGAAACTGCACCGTCACCCGCAAGGGATCGCCCAAATGCAGTTCCCGCTGCCAGGTGATGTGGGATTCCAGGGCAAAGCTGCTGTGCCCGCTCTCCCTGCGGTAACGCTCGGTCAAACCAAAGAGGTTGAAAAGCTCGTCCACCGCCAAATCAAAGGCCAGGACGTAATAGGCCACATTCATGTGACCGTTGTAGTCGATCCACTCCGGTTGGACGGTGAGACCAGTGACGACCACCAGGTCCTCCCCTTCCCCTTCAATCAATTCAAGCTGCTGCACGGACATGCCCTCTCCAGACCTGGCGACTTGGTATCCCTGCCACAGGGTGGCACCAAGAACACACCACTTTTTGATCATTCCTTGAACACATTTGGCCCCTCGCGCTGGCGCGCGCAAAACGCTATAAGACTGCCCATGATCGGCGCTGCTATAGCAGACGGGGTCCCTGCCGCGGGTCAAGCCACAGCAATCTAAAGGCTTGTCTTTGCCTGGGAAAACCCGCTAGGCATGGCGGCGCGGTTGTATGCGAGGGGTGGGATGTCATGAAGAACGGCTGGGGTTCCAAACTGTGAAAGACGGCTTTCTTCGCGGACGCGCAAAGGCATGTATGGCCGGCGTGTTAGCTCTGTCGCTGCTTGGCGGTTGCGCCAGCAGCCAGGATCAGAACGGCGGTTTTGGTGACGACAACGATCCGCTAGAGTTCGTCAATCGCTTCACCTTTGCCATCAACGGGGCCCTGGATGCCCTGGTGCTGCAACCGGCCGCGGCAACCTATCGCTTTCTCTTGCCGGATCCCGTTCAAGACGGTGTGCGCAACGCCATGCGCAACCTGGGCGCTCCGGTGGTCTTCGCCAACGATCTCTTCCAAGGTGAGTGGGATCGGGCCGAGACCACGGCGATGCGCTTCCTGATCAACTCGACCCTGGGTGTTGCCGGTATCTTCGATGTCGCGGCCGAATGGGGTTACGAGTATCACGACGAGGACTTTGGTCAGACCCTGGCGGTCTGGGGAGTCGGTGAAGGCTTCTATCTGGTCCTGCCACTGCTCGGTCCCTCGACCGCGCGCGATACGGTCGGCCTTGTGGTCGACGGGTTTATCGACCCCTGGCCTTATGTGCTGGACTTTGCGACAAACCTCAGCGACGCCGAGATCACCTATATCTTCATCGGCAGACGCGCGCTGGAGGGCATCGACCTCAGGGCCCGTAACATTGAAGTGATCGATACCCTGAAGGCCGATTCGATCGACTACTACGTCCGTCTGCGTTCACTATATCGCCAGAATCGCGAGGCAGAGATTCGCAACGGACGACCCGCGGAGATTCCCCTGCCGGACTTTGACGACGAATTGGGGAACGACTGATCAGCATGAAGGCTTTGTTCATGTTCACCTGCAAGCGCCGTACACTCTTCGCAGCCCTTGCCGGCTTGGTCTTTCTGACCGCGACCGGCGGCACGCCGGCCCGCGCCGACATCGAGCAGGAGGCAACGGCTTTTCTGACGACAATGGGCAATCGCGCCATCAGCGAGCTGGCCGATACCTCGGTTCCAGAGGCGGAGCGAGTGGCCCGTTTTCGTAACCTCTTAACAGAGAACATCGACCTGCGCCTGGTCGCGCAGCAGGTCTTGGCGCGCAATTGGCGTGCCGCGACCGATCAAGAGCGCAACGCCTTCACCACTGCGCTGAGAGAAACTCTGATCGTTCGCTTCCTGCCGATCTTCGACAACTACAAGGGTGAGACCTTTGACGTGGTCAGCACCCGCACCAGCACGCGCAACCCCAACGTCGTGGGCGCAGTCACCAACGTCATTACCCCAGGTGGCGACATCGCCAGGATCGAGTGGTTCATGCGTAAGGCCGGTGGTGGCCTCAGAATCTACGACTTCTCGGCCGAAGGCATCCGCCTCACCACCTCGCTGCAGGAAGAGTATTCAGCCGTGCTGCGTGACAACGGCGGCAGCGTCGCTGATCTGACGCGCCGTATGGAAGCGACCTTGCCAGCGACCGCTGTCCTGAACTAGCAGCCTAATCTCGGCTGCGTAGGCAGATACTCAGGACGCGCGCCTGCAAGCATGGCCAATGTTTGGGTCATGGATAGGCTTGACCAGGCCATCCAACGCTCGACGTTTTCGCCCGAACTATCTCTCTTCTCGTAGGTCGTCCTTCGACTTTGTCGGAGGATCACGTTGTGCCGAGCGCAATTCGCGGACAAGAGCCTGATCCTTTGAATTGGGATGCGAATAGGACCATGCCGTCGTGCATTTAGAGCATGATCTTCTCCGTCCTGGCCAAGGGTTAGTGGTTCTCCGATCACGTCGGAGAACGACAATCAGTAGACAGGCTTGGCGTCTCTAATGACTCCGACGGTCGTTTTCCGCATCTGACCAGTGGACAACGCGCATGACTAAGACCACCCGGAACCGAAGCTGCCCCTATCGGAAGAGGGGCCGAAACGAATCGGCCCCCCACGACTAGCAGTTAATAGCGGTAGTGCTCGGCCTTGAAGGGGCCTTGCTGCGTGACACCGATGTAGTCGGCCTGCTCTTTGGAGAGCTTGGTCAGCTCGACGCCGATCTTCTCCAGGTGCAGCGCGGCGACCTCTTCATCCAGCTTCTTCGGCAGGACATAGACCTGGCGCTCATAGTTATCGGGCTTGTTCCAAAGCTCCATCTGCGCCAGCACCTGGTTGGTGAAAGAGGCGCTCATAACAAAGCTCGGGTGGCCAGTGGCACAGCCCAGGTTCACCAGGCGGCCCTCGGCCAGAAGCACCAGCTTCTTGCCGTCAGGAAACTCGATCAGATCCACCTGCGGCTTGACGTTGGTCCACTTGTAGTTCCGCAGTGCTTCGGTCTGGATTTCGGTGTCGAAGTGGCCGATGTTGCAGACAATCGCGCGATCCTTCATCTCCCGCATGTGGTCGAGGGTGATGATATCCTTGTTGCCGGTTGCGGTGACGAAGATGTCGCCCTGCGGCGCCGCCGTCTCCATGGATACGACCTGATAGCCGTCCATCGCCGCCTGCAAGGCACAGATGGGATCGATCTCGGTCACCATCACGCGACAGCCGGCGTTGCGCAGCGATTCGCAAGACCCCTTGCCGACATCGCCATAGCCGGCGACCACGGCCACCTTACCGGCCATCATCACGTCAGTGCCGCGCCGAATACCGTCGACCAGGCTCTCGCGGCAGCCATACTTGTTGTCGAATTTTGACTTGGTGACCGAGTCGTTCACGTTGATGGCCGGCGCCATCAAGCTGCCCTTCTTGGCCATCTCATAGAGCCGCAGCACGCCGGTGGTGGTCTCTTCAGAGATGCCTTGGACTTCGGCCATCAACTCCGGATACTTCTCGTGCAGGATCTGGGTGAGATCCCCGCCGTCATCCAGCACCATGTTGAGCTTCCAGTCGTCGGGACCGGTCAGGGTCTCCTCGATAGCCCACCAGAACTCCTCCTCGCTCATTCCCTTCCAAGCGAAGACCGGAGTACCGGCAGCGGCAACGGCGGCCGCGGCATGATCCTGGGTCGAGAAGATGTTGCAGGACGACCAGCGCACCGTGGCGCCCAGCGCCGTCAGGGTCTCGATCAGCACGGCGGTCTGGATCGTCATGTGCAGACAGCCGGCGATGCGCGCGCCCTTCAGCGGCTTCTCTTTGCCATAGCGCTCTCTCAGCGCCATCAGGCCAGGCATCTCCACCTCGGCCAGCTCAATCTCCTTGCGCCCCCACTCGGCGAGCGAGAGGTCCTTAACCTTGAAGTCCTCGGCAGCCATGCCTTTAACATCCCCTATCAGATGGTCTCTTCTGCGGAGACCTAGCAGCCGCACCCGGCGGCGACAAGAAGCTGCAGAGCATAGCGGCCGTGATTGGCGGCACGGCAACCGCTTCACACTCCAGTGTGGCCTCTTGGGAGCAGAGAGTGGGCATGCTAGCTGCTGTCTCATGCTACTGCCGCTGACCCTCCTGCCCCTCGTCTTGCTCCTGAGCCTGCCGGCCAGCGCAAGTGAGGTCCCGAGTGGCCCAGCGCTGGGAGGGGACACCAGCCGTGCAACCAGGGGCTTTGCGGCACTGTCCCTGCCTGCGGCGAACCTCTCTTTCGAAGAGAGCGAGCGCTTCTTTCGTGGCTTTCTGCTGTTTCACAGCGACTGGGGCAATGAGCCGGCACCACAGCAGGCCGGACTGGGCCTAGGCCCCCTCTACAACGCGACGGCCTGCGGGGCCTGTCACCAGAACGATGGCCGCGGGCCGGCGCCGCAACCCGGAGAGGCCATCGCCACCTCGACCCTGCAGGTCGCTCGGCTGCAGGGACCTGACTGGGGGCCGCATCCCACTATCGGCAGACAGCTCCAACCCTTCGCGACGGAGGGTCTCGGCGAGGGCGAGGTCACGGTCACCTGGGAAGAGATCCACGGACACTACGACGATGGCCGAACCTACCGTCTGCGCCGTCCGATCCTCACCGTTGATGGGGAGGGCTTGCTGCCCAGCGACTCCCTCTCGCTTCGTCTGGCACCGGCGCTGACCGGGCTTGGCCTCTTGGAAGCCGTCCCCGAGGAAACCCTCTTGTCGCTCGGTGACGAAACCGGGGGCCAGGTCAGATACCTGGATGACGGCGCGATCGGCCGCTTTGGCTGGAAGGCCAACGTTGCACGACTGGCCGATCAAGTCACACAAGCCGCCCACGAGGACATGGGACTGACCTCTGAGGACTTTCCAGAAGGGAGCGACCTGCCGGAGTTGAGCCCGGATGCAGAGGCCGATCTTACCTTTTACAGCCAGGTTTTGGCGGTCCCGCTTGCCGAAGATCTAGCGGAACAAGAAAGGGGTCGTATCCTCTTCGCGGAGCTCGGCTGCGCGAGCTGTCACCGTTCGGGTTTGACTACAGGCAATCACATACTTTCAGCGTTGTCTGAGCAGGTTATCCATCCCTTCACGGATCTTCTGCTGCATGACATGGGTGACGGTTTGGCCGATCGCAGGGTAGATGGCAGCCTCTCAGATCACCCAGATTCTCGGCTTTGGCGAACGCCACCGCTCTGGGCGCTCGGTAAGACGGAACAGGTGGCGGGAGAGTGGGCCCTGCTGCACGACGGGCGCGCCCGTAGCCCCGCAGAAGCCATCTTGTGGCATGGCGGGGAGGCAGGAGCGGCCAGAGAGGCCTTCAAGGCCTTGGATCTCACCGACCGGCAAGCCTTACTTGACTTCCTCAGAGCCCTCTAGGCACTCAATCCGTCTCTTCAAAACCGTCGTCGACCAAACCGGCAAGTGCCTCCAAGGCCTCCGGTGCGGCAGTACCGTCGGTTTCGATCTGCACCTGGGACCCGGGTGATGCCGCCAGCATCAAGAGACCCATGATCGAGAGGCCAGAGACTCGCATCCCCTCCTTCTCGACCACAACTTCGGCATCGTAATTGCTGGCCAGCTTCACGAACTTGGCAGCTGCACGGGCGTGCAGCCCGCGGCGATTGACGATGGTCACTTGCCGTTGCGGCATCCAGGCTTCCTCAGCGTAGGTCCTTGTTATTGCGCCTGAGTCTAGCCAGACCAGAGCCGCAATGACCAGAGGAAGCTGCGCCCACTGCGTCGCCGTTGCTCACAACGTAGAACCTGCCCGACCCTTCCGCTCACATGAGCGTCGCCCGGCGCTTACGCAATTTTCCCGTGGCAGTGCTTGTACTTCTTGCCCGAACCGCAGGGGCAGGGAGCGTTACGAGCCACCTTGCCCCAGGTCGAGGGGTCGTTGGGGTCAAGTGCAACGCCGGCTGGGGGGGCGTTGCGCACCGGCTGACGCTGTGGCGGCGGTGGCTCTTCGCGCGGGCTGCGCAGGCCAAGCGGATCGGGAGGCGCCATCTCGGCTTCCGCCTCGGCACCAGCGCCGACCAGGGCCGGATCCTCGCGGGTCTCGTTCACCGCCACCGGCATCTCGCCGGCATTGACCTCTTCCGGCGGCGTCGAGGTATCGCGGATCTCGATCAGCGAGAGGATCTGCGTCACCTCTTGGCGCACCTCGACCAGCATGGTCTCGAAAAGCTCGAAGGCCTCGCGCTTGTATTCGATCAGCGGGTCCCTCTGAGCATAGGCGCGCAAGGATATGCCATGACGCAGGTGGTCGAGCGAGAGCAGATGGTCCTTCCACTGCTTGTCGACCACGGCCAACAGCACCTCTTTCTCAAGCGCGCGCATGATCGCCGGGGTAAAGCGCGCCGTGCGCTCGGCCATCAGGCGATCGTGGGCCTCGGTGATCCGCTCTTCGATCTCCTCGTCGGCGATGCCCTCTTCCTCTGCCCAGGTCGTAATCGGCAGATCCAGATGCAGCAGGCGGCGGCTCTCTTCATGCAACGAGCCGATCTCCCACTGGTCGACGAAGGCGCCTTTGGGGATGGTCTCGGAGACCAGATCGCCGATCACCTCGTCGCGCATATCCTTGACCGTCTCGCTGACGTCGTCGGCCAGCATCAGATCGCGGCGCTGTTCGTAGACCACCTTGCGCTGGTCGTTCATCACGTTGTCGAACTGCAGCAGGTTCTTACGGATCTCGTAGTTGCGCGCCTCAACCTTCTGCTGGGCCTTCTCCAGGGCCTTGTTGACCCAGGGGTGCACGATGGCCTCGCCCTCTTTCAGGCCCAACCGGGTCAGCATGCCGTCCAGGCGCTCGGATCCGAAGATCCGCATCAGATCGTCTTGTAGAGACAGATAGAAGAGCGAGGCACCGGGATCGCCTTGACGGCCGGAGCGTCCGCGCAGCTGATTGTCGATGCGACGGCTCTCATGCCGCTCGGTGCCCAGCACGAAGAGCCCGCCGGCCTGCAGCACGATCTCGCGATTGGCTTTGACCTCGGCGCGGATCGCGGCCTCGCGCTTGGTTCGCGCCTCCTCGTCCTCGATCTCGGCCAACTCCTGCGCAACGCGCATGTCGACATTGCCGCCCAGCTGAATATCGGTGCCGCGGCCGGCCATGTTGGTGGCGATCGTCACCGATCCAGGCGCGCCGGCCTGGGCGATGATGAAGGCTTCCTGCTCATGATAGCGGGCGTTCAACACGCTGTGCGGAACCTTGTCCTTCTTCAGGCGGCGCGAGAGAGCTTCTGACTTCTCAATGGAGACGGTACCGACCAGGACCGGCTGCTTACGCCCCTGACATTCCTTGATCTTCTCAAGGATGGCGTCTTCCTTCTCGTCCACCGTGCGATAGACCTCGTCATCCATGTCCGAGCGGCAGACGGCGACGTTGGTCGGAATCTCAATGACCTCCAGGCCGTAGATATCCTGGAATTCGGCCGCCTCGGTCATGGCGGTGCCGGTCATGCCGGCAAGCTTGGGATAGAGGCGGAAGTAGTTCTGAAAGGTGATGGAGGCGAGGGTCTGATTCTCCTGCTGGATTGTCGCCTTCTCTTTGGCTTCCAACGCCTGGTGCAGACCGTCGGAGAAACGGCGGCCTTCCATCATGCGGCCGGTGAACTCGTCAATGATGATGACCTTGTCGTCCTTGACGATGTAGTCGCGATCGCGCTCGAACATCTTGTGGGCGCGCATGGCCACGTTCACGTGGTGCACTAGGTTGATGTTCTGCACGTCGTAGAGCGAGCCCTCGCTCATGAGGCCGCTCTCGCCCAGCAGCTCCTCGACCTGCTGATTGCCCTCTTCGGTCAGGGTGATCGACTTCTGCTTCTCGTCGGCTTCGTAATGCTCCGGCGCCAGCTTCGGGATGATGGCGTCGATGCGCTGATAGAGCTCTGAGGAATCAGAAGCTGGGCCAGAGATGATCAGCGGCGTGCGCGCCTCGTCGATCAGGATCGAATCCACCTCGTCGACGATGGCGTAGTTGAAGTCGCGCTGCACCACGGTCGACAGCTGGCGTTTCATGTTGTCGCGCAGGTAGTCGAAACCGAACTCGTTGTTGGTGCCGTAGGTGATATCGGCGGCGTAGGACTCGTGACGCTCAGGCTCAGCCAGGCCCGGAACGATGCAGCCGACCGTCAGCCCCAGGAAGCGATAGATCTGCCCCATCCACTCGCTGTCGCGGCGGGCCAGGTAATCGTTCACTGTGACGACGTGGACGCCCTTGCCCTCAAGCGCGTTCAGATAGACGGCCAGGGTGGCGACCAAAGTCTTACCCTCACCCGTCTTCATCTCCGAGATCATGCCGCGATGCAGCACCATGCCGCCCATCAGCTGCACGTCATAGTGTCGCTGCCCCAAGGTCCGCTTGGCGGCCTCGCGCACCGTGGCGAAGGCTTCCACCAGCAGGCTGTTCAGCTTCGCACCGCCCTGTAGGCGCTCTCGAAACTCCAGCGTGCGGTTGGCCAGGGCCTCGTCGCTGAGCTTTTCCAGCTCCGGCTCTAAGGCATTGATCGCTTGCACGTCACGGTGCAAGCCTTTGACGAAACGGTCGTTAGCGGACCCGAAGAGCCGCTTGGCAATGGAGCCCAACATGATGTGCGGAAGGCCTCTGGGGTCGAAGGTCGAAAAAAAGTGTCAAGGTCTCTTCCGCGAACCAGAGTGCGGAAGCCCGACAATCGTCAGCTAGATAAGAGGCATAGACCCAACTGTCAATTCGAGCGCCCGTGAGGACGACCTTTCGCCTTGCGGTCCGCGCCCTGGAAGATCACCTTGGAAAGGCCACTTTCCTGTCTCAGCAGTGCCCGCCATTCGGGAACAGAGGAGCCGATGCGCCTGTCATTGCGCCAGCCACAACACCAGTCACAAGACCATGCCGAGGGACGGCGCCGGAGAATAGAGAGTGCTCAGCCGCTGTGGATGGGGCTCTTGCTCTGCTTCCTTCTGCTCGTGCCGTTGAGCCCTGCTCTCACTCAAGAGATACAGCGTCTGCCCCCGGCTCTGCAGTCCATGCTGCGCCCGGACAATCCGGTGGTGGGCCGCGTGGGGGCGAAGGAGATCCGTTGGAACGATGTGATCTATTCCGCTCGACGCCTGCCTGCGGACCAGCATTCACAGGTGGGCCCCCTCTTTCAGATCCTGCTGGCGCGTCTGGTTGATCGCCAGCTCTTGGCCGATGCCGCACGCACCCAGGGCTATGCCAATCGTCCGGAGGTGAGAGAGGCGGTGCGACGCTTTGAAGAGGATCTGATGCGCGACGCCTATGTCGGCGACTATTTGGCGCGAAACATTCAGTCAAATGCCGTTGAAGCCCGGGTCAAGGCGCTTTCTAACGGCAATGCGGTGCAGGATGCGCAGCGACGCCAGGAGGTGCGGGCCGAGATGTCGCGCCTTGCGCTGGATCGCCTGCTGTCGCAGCTTCGCCAGCAGACCAACATTCAACTCTATCCGCCGCGCTAGGCGGACCGAACCTCTAGCCTTAGGACTGAGATCGAACCGTGCTGCCGCCCCGCTCTCCTCTGGCACCCGATGCCACGCCCCTGCTGCATGCCGTGCCCGGTGTCCAGCTGGCCACTGCCGAGACCAATTACCGCTACCGCGGGCGGCCGGATCTGCTGCTGATGACCTTCGCGCCGGGCAGCGTCGCGGCAGGGGTCTTTACCAAGTCGCTAACGGCCGGTGCGCCCGTGCTCTGGTCGCGCGATGCCTTGAAGGAAAGCGAAGGGGCCATCTCTGCCCTGGTGGTCAATGCCGGCAATGCCAATGCCTTCACCGGCAAGCTGGGCGAAGCCGCGGTCGAGCGCATGGGTGAGGCCTTGGCTGAGGCTTTGGATTGCCCCCCTTCACAGATCTTGCAGGCCTCCACCGGGGTGATCGGAGAGCCCTTGGAGGCCGAGCGTCTGCTGCCCTTCCTACCCGACCTTATGGACTGGAAGAGCGATCAGCCGCCGCAATGGCACCAGGCTGCGGAGGCAATCCGCACCACCGACACCTTCGCCAAGGCCGCCAGCCGCCAGTGCCTGATCGACGGCCACACCGTCACCCTGACCGGCATTGCCAAGGGCAGCGGGATGATTGCGCCCGATATGGCGACGATGCTGGCCTTCGTCGCGACCGATGCCAAGCTGCCGGCGGTCTTGCTGCAGGGTTTGCTGATGCGTGCGACCGAGACCAGTTTCAACGCGATCACCGTCGATAGCGACACCTCCACCAGCGACAGCCTGGTGCTGGTCGCCACCGGACAAGCCGGTCACGAGGCCATCGCGGATGATCGCGATCCCCGGCTGCAGGGCTTTATCGCTGCCTTAAACTCTCTGCTGCTCGATCTGGCGCTCCTGGTGGTGCGCGACGGCGAGGGCGCACAGAAACTGGTCTCGATCGAGGTGACGGGCGCGGAAAGCAATGCGGCCGCGAAGATCATTGCGCTCGCCATTGCCAACTCGCCCTTGGTCAAGACCGCGATCGCCGGCGCGGATGCCAACTGGGGCCGCATCGTTATGGCGGTCGGCAAGGCCGGCCAACGCGCCGATCGCGATCGCCTCGGCGTCTCCATCGGCGGCATCGCCGTGGCGCGCGAGGGGCAGCGGGTCGAGGGTTATGACGAGACACCGGTGGCCCAGCACATGCAGGGTGAGGCCATCGATATCGAGGTCGATGTCGGCGTCGGCGCGGGCGAGGCCAAGGTTTGGACCTGCGACCTGACGCACGGCTACATCGACATCAACGCCGACTATCGCAGCTAGCGAGCCTCCATGCCCGACGACTTCCCAGAGGGCTGCTGGTCGGCCTCACCTGCTCGTTTGAAGCCCGCCAAGATCGTCTTGGTGGCAGCCTGCGCCATGATTGACGTCGACGGACGCGTGCTCTTGGCGCAGCGCCCGGCCGGCAAGTCCATGGCCGGCCTCTGGGAGTTTCCGGGCGGCAAGCTGGATCAGGGCGAGACACCTGAGGCCGCTTTGATCCGCGAGCTGCAGGAAGAGCTGGGTGTGGAGACGGCCGAGAGCTGCCTTGCTCCCCTAGCCTTCGCCTCCCACAGCTACGATGACTTTCACCTTTTGATGCCGCTTTTTGCCTGTCGGGTCTGGCAGGGCAACCCGGTCGCGCGTGAGGGCCAGACCTTGGCCTGGGTCCGAAAGCAGACGCTCAGGGACTATCCCATGCCGCCCGCCGACATTCCCTTGGTCGCACAGCTGATCGATTGGTTGTGAAACGCGAACGGCACAACAGAGCAGAGGGGGAACGGGACGTTCAGCGCTTGCTGTCCGGCAAGCGCGGCGCCTGGCATGCCTTCGTCAAGCGCCACGCACCGGTCATCTACGGTGCCGTGCGCAAGCGCCTGGTGCCAGCCGGGCGCGAGGGCGATGTCGAGGACGTGGTGCAGGATGTCTTCGTCAAGATCTGCGCCAACGACTTTCGGCTGTTGCGGAACTTCGATTCTAAGAAGGCCAAGCTCACCACCTGGCTGACCGTCATCTCAACCTCCGCCAGCATCGATCACTTGCGGCGCAATGCGCGACCCATCAGCAGTATCGACAGCGTGCCAGAGCAGCACCTATCCGTGCCCGCGAAGGAGCCGGCTTGGGTCAAGATACCGGAAGGTCTGCTGTCACCGCGTCAGGCCTTGATCATCGAGCTTTTGTATCGACATGACATGACAGCGGCGGAAGTCGGCAAGAAGCTGGGTATCGACCCGCAAACGGTTCGCTCTATGCATCACAAGGCGCTGCAGCGACTGCGCGCGCGCCTCGCCGATGAGGGCCTATAAGCAACAGCGAAAAAGAATCGACCATGACGTGCTAATCGAGATCATCGGAAGGGATGACGACAAGGGGGCTTTCGTATCAAGGTTAGACAGGTCGGGAAAGTTACAAGACGGCGGAACTGTCAGACGATCGGAATCATTAGGCGAGAATGTCCCCGTCGATGACGCGGACATGAATTGGGGCACGAGGACGAGTGGCTAAGAAAGATCCCATGATGGCAGAGAACGGCAGCGAGATAGGGCTGGACCGTGAGCTGCTGGCGCGCGCAGAACAGCGTTGGGGACGGGCGGATGCAAGATCGGGACTTGCGAGCGATCCGCTGCGGTTGGCCAGCTATCTGGACGGTCGCGCTGATGAGCGAGAGCGCGAGGCGGTGGAGGCTGAACTGGCCGACGACCCGGAGGTGCGTCAGATTTGGATGCATGCCTCTGAGGCTGTCGGCTCTTACGAGGCACCTCCCTCTCTGCTGCTGCGGAAGGTTGAGGCACTGGCGCCAGCCGGTTTTGCTGCGCCTGTGACATTTCTGCAACGCATGAGCCTCAACCTGGCTGCAGCGCGTCCGATCGATGGCTTTGCCTGGGCCGCAGCGGCCGTGCTCTTCGTCATGATCTGCCTCGGCGGTTTCGAGCTTGGCACCTATGGCTATTCCTCGGCCCAGGCCAACTCCACCTACTCCTCACAAAGCGCGGTGCTGCCCTTCGGCCCGACCTCAATGTTCTAGGGCCGTTCGGTGACGAGGATTCCGCGACGCCTGCTTTGGATCGTCTTGATCCTCTCGCTTGCCTTGAACGTCTCCCTCATTCTGGGTGCGCTCTATGCCGGCCAGCAGATGGAAGAGCGGGTGCGCGGCGCGGAGATGATTGCGGACCTGACCCAGAGTTTGAACCTGAGCGATGATCAGGCCCAGCAGCTGACCGCAATCCGGCTTTCGGTGATCGACCGCTATGCTGCGCGGGAGCGACAGGGCCAGGACTGGGGAAACATCCTTGCCGGCGTGCTGCGGCAGCCCAGCTTCGACGGCGGCGCCTTGAAGGTTGGTTTGGTGGAGCGTGATGCCGGACGCATCGACTTTTTCGTCTCCACCATGTCGCGGCTCTATGATTTCACGGCTGGCCTGACGCCCGATGCCCGGCAGACCTTTCTGACCGAGATCGAGAGCGACGAGAGCTTTCTGCGCCGGCTCTTCGGCCCCGACCCAAACAGTTCCAACAGCTAAACACGCAGAGCAAGCCTGTCCGGAAGCCGCTTCCCCTTTGCCTGTGCCTGCTCTATGACGGCTGCTCCGATGTGGGCGGCCCTTTGGGCTCGGACACGACAACGACAGAGCAAGGACGATGACGGCAGAGCGAGAGCTGGCCCAGGCAGCACGCGCCTGGCCTTTCGAAGAAGCACGCAAGCTGGTGGCCCGCTACAAGAACGCGCCGCCGAAGAAAGGCTATGTGCTCTTCGAGACCGGCTATGGCCCCTCGGGCCTGCCGCATATCGGCACCTTCGGCGAAGTGGTGCGCACCACCATGGTGCGGCAGGCCTTTCAGCGGCTTTCCGACATCCCCACCCGGCTCTTCTGCTTCTCGGACGATATGGACGGCCTGCGCAAGGTGCCGGACAATGTGCCGAACCAAGAGCTCTTGGCAGCCAATTTGGGCAAGCCCCTGACGCAGGTGCCCGATCCCTTCGGCACGCATGATTCCTTTGGTGCGCACAACAATGCGCGCCTGCAGAGCTTCCTTGACGATTTCGGCTTCGAGTACGAGTTCCAGTCCTCCACCGACTGGTATCACTCCGGCCGCTTCGATCAGGCGCTGAAGGACGTCCTGGCGGCCTATGACAAGGTCATGGCCATCATGCTGCCCAGCCTGCGGGACGAGCGGCGCCAGAGCTACAGCCCCTTCCTGCCGATCTCGCCCAAGACCGGGCGCGTCCTGCAGGTGCCGATCCTGGAGTGCAAGGTGGACGCCGGCACGGTGGTCTTCCGCGACGAGGACGAAAGCCTGACCGAGGTCCCGGTGACCGGCGGCCACTGCAAGCTGCAGTGGAAGCCGGACTGGGGCATGCGCTGGTATGCGCTGGATGTCGATTACGAGATGTCCGGCAAGGATCTGATCGACAGCGTCAAGCTGGCCGGCTCAATCGTGCGCGCGCTCGGCGCCCGCCCGCCGGAGGGCTTCAACTATGAGCTCTTCCTGGATGAGGAGGGGCAGAAGATCTCCAAGTCCAAGGGCAATGGCCTCTCGGTCGAGGAATGGTTGGCCTATGGACCGCAGGAGAGCCTGGCGCTCTTCATGTTTAGCAAGCCGCGGGCTGCCAAGCGCCTCTTCTTCGACGTGATCCCGCGGGCCGTGGACGACTACCTTGCACACCTGGCGAACTTCCAGGGGCAAGAAACAGCCAAGCGGCTGGAGAATCCAGCCTGGCACATCCACAACGGCACGCCACCGGCAGAGGGCTCGCCGCTCAGCTACGGCTTGCTCTTGAACCTGGCCAGCGTTTGCAACGCCGAAGAGCCCTCGATCCTCTGGGGCTTCATCTCGCGCTATCAGCCGGACGCCGTGCCGGGCCGCTATCCAGTCCTGGATCGCTTGGTCAACTTGGCGGTCAGCTACTATCAGGATCGGGTCAAGCCGGAGAAGCAGTACCGCGCCGCCGAGGCCATGGAGCAGGCCGCCATGGCCGATCTTTTGGCCGCCTTGGAGGCGCTGCCGGCCGATGCGACGCCAGAGGCGATCCAGACCGAGGTCTATGAGGTCGGCAAGCGCCACCCCTTCGCCGATCTCAGAGCCTGGTTCAAGGCGCTCTATGAGATCCTGCTGGGGCAGGAGCAGGGGCCGCGCTTGGGTTCTTTCTTCGCGCTCTATGGACTGGAGGAGAGCCGGGCCCTGATCGCCAAGGCCATGACCGGACCGGTTTCGACAGACTAGGAGAAGCCTCATGGCTCCGCTTCGCATCGCCGTGATCGGTGTTGGCAAGATCGTCCGTGACCAACACCTGCCGGTCTTGGCGGAGAGCCGGGATTTCACCCTGGCCGCCGCCGCCAGCCGCAACGCGACGGTCGAGGGCGTGGCCAACTTCAAGACCATCGACCAGCTCTTGTCCGAGGGGCCGGCGCTGGACGCGGTCGCCCTTTGCATGCCGCCGCAGGTGCGCTTTCGGGCGGCCCTGAAGGCGCTGGAAGCCGGCAAGCATGTGCTGCTGGAGAAACCGCCGGGGGCCAGCCTGGGTGAAGTCGAGATCCTGCGCGAGGCGGCTGAGAATGCCGGCGTCACCCTCTTCGCCTCTTGGCACTCTCGCCATGCAGCCGCCGTGGAAGAGGCCGCGGATCTACTGCGTGCGCGCAAGGTCACCGCGGTTCGCATCACCTGGAAAGAGGACGTGCGTCGCTGGCATCCGGGTCAGGCCTGGATCTGGGAACCGGGCGGACTGGGCGTTTTCGATCCCGGCATCAACGCGCTGTCGATCCTGACGCAGATCCTGCCACAGCCCTTGGCACTGACCGCCGCACGACTGCTCTTTCCGGCCAATCGCCAGGCGCCGATCGCCGCCGACCTCACCTTGCAGGATGCCGAGGGCTTGGAGATAGAGGCGGCCTTCGATTGGCGCCAGACGGGCCCGCAGACCTGGGACATCCTGGTCGAGACCGAAGCCGGCCCGGTTAAACTGAGCGACGGCGGTGCGCGCCTTTCTCTGGACGGGGTTTTGGGTGAGGCCGGTGCCAATCGGGAGTATGCCGGTCTCTATCGGCATTTCGCCGATCTGATCGCCAAGGGGCGCAGCGATGCCGATGCCCGCCCCTTGCGTCTGGTGGCCGATGCCTTTCTCTTAGGGGCACGCCAAGAGACTGAGGCCTTCGAAGATTAAGCCCAAAGGGGGAGCGAGCGGGATGAAACTCTACAACTTCAAGATGGCGCCCAACCCACGACGCGTGCGCGTCTTCGCCGCCGAGAAGGGGATCGAGCTGCCGATGGAGGAGATCGACCTGGGCTCGCGAAGTCAGCTGAACGAGGCCTTTGTCGCCAAGAACCGCCTCGCCGAGATCCCGGCATTGGAACTGGACGACGGCACCATCCTGACCGAGTCCACCGCGATCTGCTGTTATCTGGAAGGTCTGCAGCCCGAGCCTGCCTTGATGGGGACGACGCCCTTAGAGAAGGCGCAGATCGTCATGTGGGACCGCCGGGTCGAGCTGCACGGCCTGCAGGCCATCGCCGAGGCCTTTCGCAACGGCAATGCCTTCTTCAAGGATCGCGCTCTGGCGGGACCGGTCGATCACCCGCAGATCCCGGCCCTGGCGGAACGCGGCAAAGTCCGATTTGGCGCCTTCCTGGACCAGCTTGAGGTGCGTCTTGCCGAGGCGCCCTATCTGGCCGGCGAGACCTTCTCCATTGCCGATATCACAGCGATGATCGCCTGCGACTTCGCCCGGGTCATCAAGATGGGCCCGCCCTTTGACACGCGGCCCCACGTGCAAGCCTGGTTCGAGAAGGTCACTGCCCGCCCAAGCGCCACAGCCTGATCAAAGGGGGGACGCAACATGGCCAGCGACAGCCTTTCACCCGATCTGCAGCAGAACATTCTGGCCGCGGTCGAGGCCGGCTTCGACGCCCAGCTCGCCTTCACCCGCGATCTGGTGCGCCACCCCTCTCTACGCGGGCAGGAGCACACGGCGCAGGAGTTGATGCACAAAGCCATGGCCGAGCGCGGCTATGCCATGGATCGCTGGCAACTGAAGCCGGAGGAGCTGGAGCATCATCCGGGCTTCTCTCCCGTCGCCGTGCCCTATGACAACGCCATCAACGTCGTCGGCACGCATACGCCGAAAGCCGCGACGGGACGCTCGCTGGTCTTGAACGGCCATATCGACGTGGTGCCGGTCGGCCCCCTGGACATGTGGCAGCATCCACCCTTCGAGCCGGTGGTCGAGGGCGACTGGCTCTACGGTCGCGGTGCCGGCGACATGAAGGCCGGTCTGGTTGCCAACCTCTATGCACTCGATGCGCTGAAGAGCCTGGGATTGCAGCCGGCCGCGACGGTCTATCTGCAGTCGGTCACCGAGGAGGAATGCACCGGCAACGGCGCCCTGGCTTGCCATGTTCGCGGCTATCGCGGCGAGGCGGCGGTGATCCCGGAGCCGGTGGACGACAAGGTGATCCGCGGCAACACCGGCGTCATCTGGTTCCAGGTGAAGATCCGCGGCGTGCCGGTGCATGTGCGCGAGGCCTCCAGCGGGGCCAATGCCATCCTGGCCGCCTATGAGGTGATCCAGGCCCTGAAAGAACTGGAGGATCGCTGGAACGAACGCAAGGTGGGGCGGCGCTACTACGAAGAGGTGGCCAAGCCGATCAACATCAACGTCGGCAAGATCGCCGGCGGCGACTGGGCCTCCAGCGTGCCGGCCTGGTGCACCCTGGATGTGCGCGCCGCCATCTATCCGGGCGACGAACCGGCCGATGCCGCGCGCGAGATCGAAGCGGCGGTGCGCAACGCCGCGCGTAACAACTCTTTCCTTGCCAACAACCCGCCGGAGGTCGTCTACAACGGCTTCTTCGCCAAGGGCTATGTCCTGGAAGAGGGCTCGGACGCCGAGGCCACCTTGGCGCAGGCCTTCGCCCAGGTGCACAGCGGCCAGACCCTGGGCTCGACCGTCATGCCGGGCTATCTCGACGGCCGGGTCTTCGTGATCTACGACGGGGTGCCCTGCCTGGTCTATGGCCCCTATTCGGAGAACATCCACGGCTTTAACGAGCGGGTCAGCCTCGACTCCTTGAAGCGCGTGACCAAGACCCTGGCGCTCTTCGTCGCCTCCTGGTGTGGGTTAGAGGCGGTCGGCTGATTAACGCCTTTCAGGCTGAACGGCACCGGCCCGCACCCCCGCCCGGCCGCCCAGTTCAGAATACTCTCGTTGGGCGGCCCGGCGGGGGTGCGGGCTGGTACCGTCTGATCAGCAAGTGACCTAGAGTTCTCGGAAGTAGCGGGCTACGGGCCAGAGGGTGAAGCCAGCCGCTGCATAGGTCGCGCGCGCCGGCCCATGCCCTGGATCACCGCCGGTTTCCACCATGGCGACCGAAAGCTCGGCCTGGCGCATCTGCTCCAGCGCCTGATCGATCAGCACTCTGGCCACGCCTTGGCGTTGATGGTCGGGATCGACCGCGATCATGTAGATCTCACCCAGGGAGCCCGCTGCATGCACCTTGGTGGCGCAGAAGCCAATGATCCGGTCGGCTGCGCGTGCAATCCAGACCTTGGTCTCCTCGTCTCGGCAGACAGCCTCTACCGCCGCCTGCTGTCCCGCCTTCCAGCCCTTAGGATAGAAAGCCTGGAAGGCGGCCTTGGGCAAGCTTGCCTCAAGCGAGACAAAGACCGGCGCCCAGGCGCGTAAGGCGAGCGTGACGACGGCATCTAGGTGGTGCGGTTCGAAGGCCTGGATGCGCAGCGCGTCACGCTCGGACATGGCTCACAGCCAGACGAAGTCTGTCGCGGTCAAGAGGTTGGCGACCGTGACCCGATCGATCAGGAAGGCCTGGTCGACATTGCCGTCGCCATCTTGATCGACCTGTATCTGCCGCGAGCCAGCAAACCTGGCCTCTGAGTTGCCGCTGCCGGAGAAGGCGGCGCCGCCGATGTAGGCGAAGCTGCCGGTCTCCAGTCCGGTGGCGAAGACCAGCTTGTCCTCGCCGTTGGCCGCATTCACCAGTTCCCCATCGAAGTCGCGGATGATCGGACCACCAGAGCCGGCATTGCCGAGCGAACCTGAACCGAAGCGGAAGGAGTCCGCGCCCGAGCCGCCGATGGCCACGTCCGCACTGCCCATGCGCAGGGTGTCCTGGCCGGAGCCACCCTCCAGACGGTCGGCACCCAGACCACCCAGCAGGTCGTCGTTGCCGTCATCGCCCAGCAAGCTGTCGTCGCCCTGATTGCCGCGCAGCGCGTTGGCACCGCTGTTGCCGTCCAGGGTGTTGTCCAGGTTGTTGCCAACTCCGTTCAAGTTACCCGTGTTCGCCTGGAAGCGCAGATTGTCGAGGAAGGCAGAAGCAGAGCCCGTCGGCAGGGTGTAGCTGACCAAGGCCTGCACCAGGTCCGTCCCCTCACCGGAGAATTCGCGCACCACATCGGTCGCGGTGTTCACAACCAGGGTGTCGTTACCGCTGCCTCCGCTCAGCGTGCTGGTGCCGCTGACACCGTTCATGCGGTCGTTCCCGCTCTCACCCAAGAGGGTGTTGTCGAAGCCGTTGCCGGTCAGGATCTCGTCGTTGGCATTGCCCACCATGCGGGCGGCCCCCGCGGCCTCCTGGATATTCACCCGCTCGACCAGGACCTCAGAGGCGGTGCCCAGGGTGTAGTCCAAGGCATTGAGGCGCAGCACGTTACCATCACCAATAGTGTCGAAGATCTGATCGGTCTTGGTGTCGACGATGAAGGTATCGTTGCCGGCATCGCCATAGAGCCTGTCCGCGCCCGAGCCACCATTCAGGCGGTCGCGATTATCGCCACCATAGAGGGCGTCGCTGCCGGAGCCACCGGTCAAACGATCGCTGGCACCATCACCAAACAGACTATCGTCACCGATACCCGCCAGGATTTGGTCCGCACCGCTGCCGCCGTAGGCCGTGTCGTCGCCCTCTTCGCCGCGCAACACATCATTTCCACTGTTGCCGCGCACCAGGTCGCCACCGTCGCCGCCTCTGATCTCGTCACTTCCCAGACCGCCGGTGAGGAAGCCGTCAACCCCGCTGCCGCCGAAGAGGCGGTCATCACCCTCGGCCCCATCCAGGCTGTCGCTGCCGGAGCCGGCGTAGAGCGTGTCGTTCCCACTACCGCCGTAGACAGCGGCCTCGTTGCCAAGACCACCGTAGACGAGATCGCTGCCGGAACCACCGTAGATAAAGAAGTCGTCGCCGCTGCCGGCATCGATCCGGTCGTCACCCGCGCCGCCGGAGAGGCCAAAATCGCCGCCGCTACCACCGAAGAGGCTGTCGTTGCCGGTTTCACCAGACAGCGTATCATTGCCATTGTCGCCACCCAAGGTGTCGTTCGAATGTCCACCGCCGAGCACATCGTTGCCATCACCGCCGTTCCCAGTGTCAATGCCATTGCCACCGGCGAAGCTATCGATAGCAGACCCACCGAAGAAGAGATCCTTGCCGCCACCGCCAATGCCAGTGTCCGCACCACTGCCGCCGTAGAGGGTGTCGTTGGCGGCCGCACCGTTCAGCAGATCCACACCAGATCCGCCGTAGAGCGTGTCATCACCGCCCTGACCGGCCAGATCGTCGTCGCCTTGGCCACCGAAGAGGTCGTCATTGCCGCTAAGCCCGTCCAGGGTGTCTTTGCCGGAGCTCCCGACGAGGGTGTCGTCCCCACTATCGCCTGAGAGAAAGTCGCCGCCGCTGTTGCCGTAGAGTATGTCATTTCCAAGGCCGCCGTACCCGACGTCGTCACCCAGACCGCCGACGAAGTAGTCATTGCCGTTCCCGGGCATGTCGTATTCGTTGAAGGTATCGGCACCCTCTTCGCCAAAGACCTGATCGCCACCCGAGCCACCATAGAGAACATCAGATCCGGAGCCCCCTTGGAGGCGGTCTGCGTCTGAGCCGCCGAACTGCCGATCGATGGCACTGCCGCCGAAGAGGCTATCCCCGCCATTGCCGCCGATCAGCGAATCGAAACCCTGTCCTCCGTAGAGGTAGTCAACGCCAGTGTCGCCTTCCAAGCGATCATTGTCTCCGACTCCGAAGAGTTGGTCTGATCCTGAGCCACCGAAGACCGTGTCTGTCTGGTCGCCGCCATAGACGGAAAAGTCACCTCCCAAACCACCGAAGATGGTATCGCTTCCTGCGCCGCCATCTAAGTAATGGTCAGCGCCTGAGTCTCCATGGATCGTATCGTTTCCGTGATTGCCATACAGAGCCGCGTCCGCGCCGCTGCCGCCATAGATTCTGTCCTGACCACTCCCTCCATAGAGGAAGGAATCGGCTCCATCGTCACCGGCCAGGATGTCATTGCCGGTCTCACCGAGAAACAATATGTCACCATCACTGCCGCCAGAGAGGTAATCGTTGCCTTCACCCCCACGGAAATTGGCATCACCTCCGCTTCCGCCCAATAGAGAGTCCGTGCCTAGGCCACCGTAGAGAGAAGTATCAGTGCCAGCGCCGCCGAATATCTGGTCGTTTCCCGTGCCTCCAAAGAGGAGGGAGTCGTCGCCGCTGTCGCCTGCTAGGCTATCGTCGCCGCTGTCGCCCAGAAGCGAGGTGTCGGCCCCGTCACCGCCGAAGAGCGAGTCGTTCCCATCTCCGCCGAAGTTGGGTCCGTCGTTGCCCGTGCCGGCAAAGAGGCGATCGATCCCCTGCTGCCCCTCCAAGCGATCGACGCCGTCGCCGCCGAAGAGACGGTCGCTGTTACTGCCGCCGATCAGGAAATCATCACCAAGATAGCCATAGGCCGTGTCGTTCCCTGCACCGCCGAAGAAGCTCTCGACCCCGGCGTTGATGAAGATGAGGTTGGTCAAGAGGTCATTCGCGGCACCGCCGACGATGGTGTCCGTACCCGATCCTCCGACGAAGGTATCCTCACTGGCATTTCCTGCCAGATCATCATCTCCAGATCCGCCGAACAAGATGTCAGCACCATTCAACCCATCTAGAGTGTCATCTCCAGCACCGCCATCCAGTGTATCGTTGCCATTATCGCCAGAGAGGAAATCGCTGCTGAGACCGCCGAAGAGGGTGTCATTGTTTGCACCGCCATAGGCGTCATCGCTTCCGCCTCCGCCATAAAAGCGATCGTCGCCATTACCGTCCACGTAGAACTCGTCGAAGGTGTCGTTCCCTTCCCCGCCGAAGACCCGGTCGTTGCCTGAGGCACCGTAGAGGATGTCGCTACTGCCAGAGCCGTAAAGCGTGTCGCCGGACGAGAGGCCATAGAGCCGATCGGCGAGGTCGGTGCCGATCAGAGTGTCGACGCCGTTGGTTCCGGTAATGTTGGCCATGATGCTTGTCCCCCTTGTCTCCGATTAATCCGATCAGGACGCCACTGGGCGCGCTGGCGCACCAGGCTTCGCAGCAGCCGGCCAGATCCTAGGAGCCTCGCTGACCGGCATTAGTCCTGTTTCGAATTGATTGCCCTGGCAGTCCCTTCACCTGCTGCCCGGCAATGCCCCCCCAAACGAGCGTTCATGCCCGCACAGCAGGGTGAACCTCGTGTCAGAGGAAGGCTAACACTCGACAGGGACCGTCGCAATGAAGGGGCCGCGCTAAGCGGGTGCAGCGGTCGAGTTTCGCCGGACCAGGCTGGTTGGCAGCACGTCATGGATCGGCTGGGCCCGGTTTCCGCTTTCGATGCGGGCCACGATCCTTCGGGCGGCCAGCGCACCGATTTCGCCGATCGCTTGGCGAATGGTGGTCAAGGACACCATGGTCCAACTGGCCATGGTAATGTCGTCGAAGCCGATGATGGAGACGGCCTCCGGCACCTTGACCCCCAGCTTGTTGCAGGCATCGAGCGCGCCGATCGCGATCACGTCATTGCCGCACACGACCGCCGTCGGGCTGTTTGAGAGGCCCAGGAGTCCGACCATCCCGGAATAGCCGCCGGCGTGCGAATAGTCGCTCCAGAGCAGATGCTCAGGCGCGAGGCTCAATCCTGCCCCCTTGAGCACCGCCATGCCACCGGCGAAGCGATCCTGCGCCGTCGAGGTCTCCTTGGGCCCAAGTACGAAACCAATGCGCCGATGCCCCAGCTCCAGTAGGTGGCGCACCGCCTCTTCGCCGGCCACGCGGTTGTCGCTCTCGATCACATCGACGTTACCGCGTTGATTGGAACGGATCGCGAGCGCGGTCGGGATTTCACGCTCAACCAAGAGGTCGACAGCCGGCGAGTCGATCGAGGCCGTGGTGAAGATGACGCCGTCCAAGGCCGTATCGATCAGGCTTTGAATCTTGCGCCCGCCGGCCACGTTCGAGAGATCGTCGATGATCAGGATCATGTCATAGCCCAGCGCATCCAGCTCCGTATGCAGCCGGTCCAAGAGGCTGGGATAGAAGGCGTTGTGCAGCGCTGCCACGACCACGCCGATCACCCCCTTACGCTCGCTGCCGCCGTCCTTGGCTCGTTTGCGCTTGGGCTGATAGTTCAGCGCTTCGGCCGCCGCCATGATGCGCGCGCGTGTGTCTTCGGAGATCGGCACCTGTCCGCTGAAGGCCCGCGAGACTGTGGACTCGGCAACGCCGGCCGCATCGGCCACATCCTTCAAGGTTGCCTTTTGTGCCATCCCTCGTCCTCGCGCCGAAACGCCCTCGTCGCCTGCAAGATTCTTGTTTCTTGCATGACCTTGCAGCGCTTGCCAAGCCCCTCGGGATTTAAAGTGGGAGGGCGATTGGTCTCTAAACCATTGCAAACACGCGCGAATCCCGACTGCGGGACTCCGCCAGAAAGCTTGCTTGACTCTTGCGCAATTTTGCTGCAAGTTTTATGCAAGAAACGCAGCAAGCTTGGAGGACGCCATGCGGCTCACGGTCGGACATGTCATCGGTAAAGCACTTAAGGCCTATGGAGTGCCCTACATCACCGGATTGCCCGGTCACGGGAACTGGAACCTCTTGGATGCCTTCAACGATCCCGGATCCGATATCCCGGTCATCCAGACCATGCACGAGCAGGCAGCCGTCCACATCGCCGACGCGCACTACCGGGCAACCGGCAATCCGATTGCCGCCTGCACCTCGATCGGGCCAGGTGCCGCCAACACCGTCATGGGCCTGGCCAATGCGCACTGCGATTCCACCGCGCTGTTGCTGATCACCGGATCGGCCTCGACCCACATGCGCGGCCACGGCGTGATGCAAGAGATGGACCGCGAGAACACGCCGGACTTCACCAAGGTCACGCAGTCCATCACCAAGCGCAACTTCGACATGATCCGCGCCGACCAGGCGCCCTTCATGCTGCACCGCGCCTTCAATGCCATGCTGACCGGCCGCCCCGGCCCGGTGCACATCGAAGTGCCGCTGGACGTGCAGTCAGAGACCACAGAGATCGACGTCGCCGATCTGGAAAAGCGCCTGCCCCTCGGCAAGCCGCGCGCCGATGCCGAGGCCATCGAGGCCGCCGTCGAACTGTTGCTGCAGGCAGAGCGTCCCTGCATCGTCGTCGGCGGCGGCACCATCACCGCCAATGCCTCAGCGGCGCTGCGTCAGCTCGTCGAGCGCCTGGGCATCCCGGTCGTCTTCACCTGGAACGGCAAGGGCTCGCTGCCGGAAGACCATCCGATGAACGCCGGCACGGTCGGCTGGCCGGGATCCCTGCCCGGCAACACCACGGCCAGCCAGGCCGACGTCCTGATCTCGCTGGGTTGCCGCTTCACCGACTGGTCGGCCTCCTCCTGGCGCAAGGGCGTCAGCTTCTCGATCCCGGAGACCAAGCTGATCCAGGTCGATATTGACGCCCGCGAGATCGGCAAGAATTACCCGGCTGAGGTCGGCGTGGTCGGCGACATTCGGCTGGTGCTGGAGGACATGAACGCCGCCATCTCCAAAGAGCAGGCCGATCGCGCGCTGGCCCGCCGTGCGCTGTATCACGACCGCCTAGCCGGGCTCTGGCAGGAATGGGACGAGATGCAGCGGTCGCGCCGCACGCACAGTGAGATCCCGACCACCATGCTGCGCACCCTGCGTGAGCTACGCCAGGTCCTGCCGCGCAACGGCATCGTCACTGTCGGCTCCGGCCATCCCCAGTCCTCGACCAAACAGGACTTCCCGATCTACGAGCCCAGGACCCACCTGACGCCCGGCAGCTACTCGCCCATGGGCTTTGCCCTGCCGGCCGCAATCGGCGCCAAACTGGCCAAGCCCGAGGCCCCGGTGGTTTGCATCATCGGCGACGGCGACTTCATGATGTGCATGCAGGAACTGGCAACCTGTGTCGCCTACAACATCCCCGTCGTCTTCCTCGTGCTGAACAACTCCGGCTATATCTCGATCCGCGACGGGCAGGACGCGCTGATGGGCCGGAACATCATCTCCGAGTTCTCCCGTCGCGGCAATGCGGAGCCCTACACGGTCGACTTCCCGGCCCTGGCGCGCTCCTTTGGTTTCGACGAGGCCCATCGGGTCGGCCGCGTCGAGGACATCGGCCCCACCATCAAGCGCGCGCTCGACTCGAACGCGCCGGCCTTGGTCGAGGTGCCGATCACCCGCGATGTCTCGATCGCGGCCTCCAACGTGGTCGGCTGGTGGGATTTCCCGCCGGTGCCCACCGCGCCGGAGGGCGTGCGTCTCGACTATGCCAACGGCATCGCCGCCGAACAGCATGAGGGCCGCGACACCGCCTCGGTCGAGATCGTGAAAGCAGAAGGCGCCGTCGGTTAAGGCGCTCCCCCAAGAGAGTAAAGCAACCCCTAGAGGAGGTTTCCATGCAGAGACGTGTTCTCGGCTCGGCAGTCGCCGGCGCCGCCACCCTAGCTATTGCCTGCGGCCTGGCCGCACCAAGCTTTGCCGAATACGACGGCTTGCCCCGCACCTTCCTGTGGAACCCAGGCTTCACCGAGCTGGTCGAGACCGAGGACTTTGCCAAGGACGGCCCCTACACCATCGGCTTTTCCAACGCCAGTCAAGCCGACCTCTGGCTGGTCACCTTCCTGCACGGCGTGCAGTGGGCGGCCGAACAGGCCGGCGGCGAGCTGGCACAGTTCATCGTGACCGATGCCAACAGCGATCCCACCAAGCAGATCTCCGACATCCAGGATCTCTTGAACCAGGACATCGACCTGCTGCTGGTGAACCCGGCTACCGCCGATGCCCTGGACCCGATCCTCAGTCGCGCCATGCGTCGCGGCGTACCGGTCGTCACCGCGGCCCGCCGGGTCAAGTCTGACGAGGCCTTCGTCTCTTTCGTCACGGCCTCCGACACTGCCTTGGCGCGCCTTAGCGCCACCTGGATGGCCGAGACCCTTGGCGGCCAGGGCAAAGTCGTGCTCTTGCCGGGTCTCGCCGGTGCCAGCCCGGCCGAGATGCGCCTGCAGGCGGCCCGCGAGGTCTTCGCCCAGTTTCCGGAAATCGAGATCATCGACACCCAGTACACCGGCTGGAGCCCGGCCAACGGCAAGCAGATCATGTCGGCCATCATCCAGCGCGTGGGTGCCGAGACCATCGACGGTGTCTGGGCCGACAGCGGCCTGCAGGGTTCCGGCTCGGTCGAGGCCTTCTTGAATGCTGGCGTCGAAAAGGGATCGATCCCACCGCACACCGGCGGTGACCTGAACCGCATGTACAAGCTGGCCTACGAATATGGCTTTGCCTTCTGCGGCATCGACTACACGCCGGCCATCGGCATCGCCGCAGTCGACCTGGCGATGAAGGTGCTGAAGGGCACACCGGTGCCCAAGCGCCTGGATGTGAACTTCCAGATCGTGCTCTCCGAGGGTGCTGAGACGGCCTCCATCAAGGCTGATGTGCCGCTCGCCGACTACGTCGCCCTGGATAAGCCCGACGACTTCATCATGGGCCACGGCATGGGCCCGGACTACGACCCCAAGACCTTCGTGGCGAACTATCCAGAATAGTCATCCTCCCTGTCCTTGCCCCGCGGCGGCCAGCCGTCGCCGGGTGCCTTTCTCGATAGCGGAGAAGAGGAGACTGGCCATGATCAGACTAGAGACGATCAGCAAGAGCTTTCCCGGCGTGAAGTCGCTCGACGGCGTCAGCTTCGAGGCCAAAGCCGGTGAGATCCATGCACTGCTCGGCGAGAACGGCGCCGGCAAGTCGACCCTGATCAAGACCATGGCCGGCGCCTATATCCCCGAGGAAGGCTCCATTCACTTCGACGGGAAAGAGCGCCGCTGGTCCACCCCCCGTGCGGCCAAGGACGCCGGCATCCACGTCATCTATCAAGAGCTGATGCTCTTCCCGGAGCTCAGCGTTGCCGAGAACATCTTCATCGGCGCGGCGCCGCGCGGCCGCTTTGGCTTCATCGACCATGGCGCCATGCGCCGGCAAGCAACCGAGATCCTCGACCGCCTTGGCCATCACCTGGATCCGCGCAGCCTGGTCAAGGATCTGACCGTCGCCGATCAGCAGATGGTGGAGATCGCCAAGGCACTGACCAGCGAAACCAAGCTGCTGGTCCTGGACGAGCCCACCGCCGTCATCTCCGGACGTGAAGCAGAGCTGCTCTTCGAGCGCGTGCTTCGCCTGCGCGAGGCCGGGGTCTGCATTATCTACATCTCGCACCGCCTGGAAGAGATCTTCCAGATCGCCGACCGCGTGACCGTGCTGAAAGACGGTAAGTACGTCGGCACCCGCGAGATCGCCGAGATCGACCGCGACCAGTTGGTCGCCATGATGGTCGGTCGCGAGTTGAAGGACATCTATCCAGCCAAGGAGCTGCCGCCGGAGCCGGAGCCGGCGCCGGTGCTGCAGGTGCGCGACCTGGCGATGCCGCCGCGCGTCGCCAAGGTCAGCTTCGACCTCTATCCCGGCGAGATCCTGGGCCTGGCGGGCCTGGTCGGTGCCGGTCGGTCCGAGGTCGCCCACGCGCTCTTCGGTTCTGCCCATAAGGAAAGCGGCACGGTGACCCTGGGTGGCGAGGCCTTCAACACGCCGAGCCCGCGCGAAGCCATCGACCGCGGCATGGGCTTCTTGACCGAAGACCGCAAGTCCGAGGGCCTGATGATGCTGTTGGACACGGCCGCCAACATCTCCGCCCCGGCCCTGAAAGAGTTCAGCGAACGTCTGATGCTGAGCCGCAGTGCCGAGATCCAGGCTGCCGTTGACGAGATTGCCCGCTTCCGCATTGCCGTTCCTGGCCCCAGGTCCGGCGTGGCCAAGCTTTCGGGCGGCAACCAGCAGAAGATCCTCTTCGCCCGCTGGACCCGCGCCTGCCATCGCGTGCTGATCCTCGACGAGCCCACGCGCGGCGTCGACGTGGGCGCCAAGATGGAGATCTACCGCATCATCAGAGAGTTGGCCGATCAAGGCGTCGGCGTGCTGGTGATCTCCTCCGAATTGCCAGAGGTCGTCGGTCTCTGCACCCGCGTGCTGGTCATGCGCGAGGGCCGGATCACCGGTGAAGTCACCGGCGAGGAGATTGAAGAGCAGGCGATCATGCGCCTCGCGACCCTGTCCGAACCGCAAGAACAAGAGCCTCACCGACAAGGAGAAGCAGCATGAAGGCCATCGCAAGCCGCCGCCCCGGCTGGCTGGATCCCGCCTTGATGATCGTGGTGGGCTTGCTGGCTCTGGTGATCGTCATCGGCCTCTTCGCCTCTGCCCGCTTCGGGACCCTGCGCAACTTCATGACCGTCCTGGAGCAGGCCGCCGCCCTGGGTTTCGTGGCTCTGGGTCAGGCGCTGGTCGTGCTGGTCGGCGGCATCGATCTCTCGATCGGTGCCGTGGTCACCGCCTCCACCCTGCTCTTGGCCGGTGTGGTCGGCACCAACCCCGATCTCATGATCCCCATGCTCTTCGCAGTCCTTCTCTTCGGGGCGATGATCGGCTTCATCAACGGCTACGTCACCCTGAAGATCGGGGTGCATCCCTTGATCGTCACGCTGGGCACGGCCTCGATCCTGCAGGGCGCGGTGCTGATCTACACCTTGCAGCCGGCCGGCAGCGTGCCCTTCTGGTTCGAAGAGTTCGCCTATGGGCGCATCGGCCCCTTGCCGATCGCCGGCATCGTCATGCTGCTCTGCTTTGCCGCCGTTGCCGTCTTGCTGCGGTACACCGCGCTCGGGCGCGGTATCTATGCCGTGGGCGGAAGCGCCGAGGCAGCGCGCCTGACCGGCATTCGCGCCAGCCGGGTCACGCTCTTTGCCTATGCCGCCTCTGGCTTCTTTGCAGCCTTGGCCGGTGCCTACTTCGTCAGCCGCACCGGTGTCGGTGACCCTCGCGTCGGTGATCCCCTAACCTTGGCCTCCATCACCCCGGTGATCGTCGGTGGCTGCCTCTTGGGCGGCGGGCGCGGCGGGGTCGGCGGCGTCCTACTGGGCGTCTTCCTGATCTCGCTCCTGAACAACCTGCTGAACTACATGAGCGTCTCGACCTTCCTGCAGTGGGTGATCCAGGGCCTCATCATCATCGCCGCGGTCTCGATCTATGTGAACAGGAGTAAGCGTCTATGAGCAGCGAAAGCCTCGCCATCGGCGGACGCGGCCTGAAGCCGGCCCAGTTCGCCCTGCCGGCCGCCCTGATCGCCGTCGTCGCCCTTGCAACCGCGATCCAGCCCTCCTTCCTGGCAATCCGGAACCTGCAGGACATCCTGACCCAGGCAGCCCCCCTGGCCATGGTGGTGCTGGGCCAAGCCCTGGTCGTCCTGGTGCGCGGCCTGGATCTCTCGGTCGCTTCCCTGATGGCCACTGTTGCGGTGATCGCGACGGCCTTCAACGCCACCTCCGACTGGATGATCCCGGTCATCTTCCTGGTCTGTATCGGCTTCTCGGCCCTGGTCGGTTTGATCAACGGCCTGCTGGTGACCAAGCGCAATGTCTCGCCTTTCCTGGCGACTCTGGCCATGATGATCGTGCTGCAGGGCTTGCGCTTCTATTACACTCAAGGCGCGCCCGCGGGCTCCCTGCCGGAAGGCTTCCGCTTTCTCGGCACTGGGCAGATCCTGGGCCTGCCGGTGAACCTGCTGGCCTTCCTGCTCTTCTTCGCGCTGCTGGGCTTCCTGCTGCACAAGAGCCCCTTGGGCCGCAAGATCTACATCACCGGCGGCAATCCGGTTTCCGCCGATCTGGTCGGCATTCGCTCCGACCGGATTACCATCCTCTGCTATGTGCTCTGCTCGATCATGGCGGGTCTGGGTGGGCTCTTCCTGGTGGGCTTCGTCGGCACCGTCGATAACTGGGTTGGGCGCGGTTATGAGCTGGATTCCATCGTCGCCGTGGTGATCGGTGGGGTCGCGCTCTCCGGCGGGGCCGGGTCACTGCTGGGCGCCACCATGGGCGCGCTGATCCTGGTTCTCCTCTTCAACATCGTCATCATCCTGGGTCTGCCGGTGCAGGCGCAGCTCATCATCAAGGGTGTGATCATCATCGCCGCCGCAGCGCTCTTCGTGCGGGCCGGCCGCACCCGAGGTTGATGCTCAACGGCACCGGCCCTCTCCCCCTCCCGGCCACCCACGCAAGTATCCTATTGGGTGGCTGGGAGGGGGAGAGGGCAGGTGCGAAGCGGTGAGCTTGCCTCACCACACATGCAAGCAACTCAATTTTTAGGAAGGAGAAGGCAAGATGGCCGAGGTCCTGAAGTCCGGTCTCAGCGTGCAACAGAAGGCAAGTGACCAGAAGAAAGTGCGCGACATCGTGGTCGGCATCATCGACGACATCGAGGCACGCGGCGAGGCGGCGGTGCGCGAACTCAGCCAGAAGTTCGACAACTGGGCGCCTGAGCGCTTTCGCTTGAGCGAGGCCGAGATCGAAGCCTGTCTGCAAGAGCTCTCACCCCGCGCCGTCGCCGACATCGCCTTCGCGCAAGAACAGGTGCGCCGCTTTGCCGAGGCGCAGAAGGCTGCTTTGCGAGACATCGAAGTCGAGACCATTCCGGGCGTCACCCTGGGCCACAAAAACAGCCCGGTGGAGAGCGTCGCCTGCTATGTCCCCGGTGGTAAGTTCCCGCTTGTCGCCTCGGCTCACATGGGTGTGGTGACGGCCAAGGTTGCCGGCGTAAAGCGCGTGATCGCCTTTTCCCCGCCCTTCGAAGGCAAGCCAAACCCGGCCGTAGTCGCCGCCATGCATCTGGGCGGCGCGGACGAGATCTATGCCCTGGGCGGTGTCCAGGCCATTGCCACTGCAGCTCTGGGCACAGAGTTCTGCGATCCGGTTGCCGTAGTCGTCGGTCCTGGCAATGCCTTCGTGGCAGAAGCCAAGCGTCAGCTATTCGGTCGCGTCGGTATCGACCTGATCGCTGGCCCCACTGAGACCCTGGTCATCGCTGACGAGACCTGTGATGCGGAGATGGCGGCCACCGACCTCTTGGGACAGGCCGAACATGGCTACAACTCGCCGGCGGTTCTGGTCACCACCAGCCGCGCTCTGGCCGAGGCTCTGCCGGCCGAGATCGAGCGCCAGCTCGCGGTGCTGCCGACAGCCGAGACGGCGCGCAAGTCCTGGGAGAACTATGGCCAGATCATCCTCTGCGAAGACGAGGCCGAGATGGTCAAGGTCGGCGACGACCTGGCCTATGAGCATGTGCAGATCCTGACCAAGAATCCGGACTATTTCCTAGAGACCATGTCCAACTACGGCGCGCTCTTCCTGGGTCACGAGACCAATGTCGCTTACGGCGACAAGGTGATCGGCACCAATCACACCCTGCCGACGGGACGCGCAGCGCGTTACACTGGCGGTCTCTGGGTCGGCAAGTTCATCAAGACCTGCACCTATCAGCGGGTCACCCCCGCGGCTTCGGCCAAGATCGGCGAATACTGCTCTCGCCTTTGCGCTCTCGAGGGCTTCTGGGGCCACAAAGAACAGGCAGACCTCAGAGTGCGCCGCTATGGGCGGGCCAACGCTGCCTAGTGAAAGGATTGGTACAGTCCTGCATCATGCATGGGGTGGGCTCGGAACCCTGCTGCGCAGTTCCGACAGGCGGGCGCTGAGCGCGTAGTAGCCAAGCATGAGCTTGGGCGCGATGGCCATGTACGAGGGGGCGGGCTTCAAGGGCTCGATCGGTAGGGCCAGCTCATCCTCCGGGACGCCGCGTGCCCAGTCGGCGAGGATGTCGCCCAGGATACAGCCGGTCGGCACGCCGCGGCCGGAGAGACCGGTCACTGCGATGGCCCCCTCACCCAGACGATAGAGACGCGGTATGGTGTGGGGCTGCATGTCCAACTCGCCCCACCAGAGATAGTCCCAGCGCAGATCCTCCGGCACCACCGGATGATGCCAACGCAGGCGGTCAGTCAGGATCCTGTGGGTCTTTTCTTGATCGCGGCCGCGGCGGCCGCGCGGAAACATGGAGACGACGATCCGGTCCTTGGCGTCGCGTTTATAGACGAAGATATCGCCACGCCCGTCATGCATGGTGGTGTTCTGCGGCAAGACCTGGTCTTTCAGCTCCGGCAGCGGCTGGGTTGCCGCGACAAAGACCCTGAGGATGCGAAAGGTACGATCCAGGCCCGGCCAGCCGGCCTGAGTGTAGGCACCGGTCGCATAGATGACCTTGCCGCAGAGGACAACGCCCTTTGCCGTTGTAAGGCGCCAGCCAGCCGCATCTCTGCTGGCAGAATCCACGCGCGATTTCCGGTAGACGCGGGCGCCGGCATTGACCGCAGCGCGCGCCAGGCCACGCGACAGGCCCAGCGGATTAACGTGGCCGCCCTGCGGGTGGTACCAGCCGCCATATTGACGACCGGAACCGGTCATCGCCTGCGTCTCGTCCCGGGTCAAGATCCGGGTCTGCTGGCCGACGGCATTATAGCTCTCGACCTTGGCCGCCAGCGCCTTCAGGACCGCAGGCGTGTGGGCGGCCATGACATAGCCCTCCTGGCACCACTCGCAGTCGATCTGATAGTCACGAACCAGTCCGGCAACGCGATCGGCGGCATTGGTCTGCAGTGCGATAAAGCGCTCCGCCCGCTCCGGGCCCAAGAGGTCGCGAACACCCTGGATCGAGTGATGATGGAAGGTGGGGGTGCAATGCCCGGCGTTGCGACCCGAGCCGCCGAAGCCGACCTCCTCTGCCTCCAAGAGCACGACACTGACGCCGCTGCGCGCCAGGGAGAGCGCTGTAGTCAGACCGGAGTAGCCACCACCGACGACACAGACGTCGGCCAGGACCTCTTCCTCCAGGACCGGGAGATCCGGGGCGGGGGCGGCCGTCTTTGCCCAGAGGCTCTCGGCGAAGGGGGAGAAGCGGTTCATGACCGGGACCTTTCCTCGAGCGTAGCGGCCGGCAGGGCGCCAGTGAGCTCCAGATCGTTGCGCAGACAGGCCACCTCGTGGCCTCCGTCCAGCCGCTGCAGTTCCGGCCGGATCTCCGCACAGGCCGTCTGCGCATAGCGGCAGCGCGTGCGAAAGGGGCACCCGGAGGGCGGCGAGAGAGGGCTCGGCATCTCCCCCTCCAGGCGAATGCGCGCACGCCCCTGACCCGGTACCGGATCGGGCGCGGCCGAGAGCAGTGCCTCGGTATAGGGATGGCGCGGCTGCTGGAAGAGCTGGCGGGTCTCGGCGATCTCGACGATGCGGCCCAGGTACATGACCGCGACTCGATCGGCGACATGCCCGACCACGGCCAGATCGTGAGTGACGAAGAGCAGTGCCAGGCGCATCTCGCGCTGGATGCGGGCGAAGAGGTTCAGCACCTGCGCCTGGACCGAGACATCCAGGGCAGAGACCGGCTCGTCCGCCATGATGAAGTCCGGCTCGACGATCAGCGCGCGGGCGATGCCGATGCGCTGGCGCTGTCCGCCTGAGAACTCGTGCGGATAGCGGGTGACGGCGCTGCTGCCAAGCCCGACCCGTTGCAAGGCCGCCTCGACCCGCTGGCGGCGTGCCGCACGACCTAAGTCAGGCGCCATGAAGCGCAGCGGCAGGGCCAGGCTCTCTTCCACCGTCATGCGCGGGTTCAGGCTGCTGAAGGGGTCTTGAAAGACCATCTGCATGCGCTTGCGGTAGGGCTTCAGAGCGGTCGCATCCAAGCTCGCGAGATCGACGGAATCGAAGAGCACCTGACCGGCTGTCGGGCGTTCCAGCGCCATGACCGCGCGGCCCAGGGTCGACTTGCCAGAGCCACTCTCGCCGACCAGGCCCAAGACCTCGCCGGCAGCGATCGAGAGGGAGACATCGTCGACTGCGCGCAGCATCGCCCCCGGCGCTCCGAAGAGGCTTTTGCGGATCGGGAAGTGCACCTTGAGCCCCCGGGTTTCGACCAGAGCGGTGCTCATCGCCGGGCCTCCAGCAGCTCGCGCCAGCGCAGGCAACGCAGGCTGTGGGCCGGGCTCGCCTCTTCCAGCACCGGCACCGTCTGATCGCAGAGCCCGGCGCGGACGTGGCGACAGCGGGGATGGAAGGCACAACCTGCGGGCATCTGTGCCGGGTCAGGCACGAAGCCTTCGATGGTGCCCAGTGCCTCACCGTGACGACCGGCCCATTCGATACGCGGGACAGAGCCCATCAGGCCGACCGTGTAGGGCATCATCGGCCGGGTCAGGACCGCCTCAGCGCCACCGGCCTCGACCACCCGGCCCGCATACATCACCATGGTCCGATCGGCGATCTCTGCAACCACGCCGAAGTTGTGGGTGATGAAGAGGATGGCCATGCCGCTCTGCTCTTGGATGTCGCGCAGCAGGTCCAGGATCTGCGCCTGCACGGTGACGTCAAGCGCCGTTGTCGGCTCGTCGGCGATCAGGATGTCGGGCTCCAGCGCCAGGGCGATGGCGATCATGACCCGCTGGCGCATGCCGCCGGAGAGCTCGTGCGGGTAGGCGTCTAGGCGCGCCTCCGGCTCGGTGATCCCGACCCGATCGAGCAGCTCGATGGCCCGGCGTCTGGCCTCCTCAGCGGAGACCGGGCGATGGCAGCGGATCGACTCGGTGATCTGCTGGCCCACGCGCAGGACGGGGTTCAATGAGGTCAGCGGCTCTTGAAAGATCATGGCGATGCGATCGCCGCGGATGCGCCGCATACGTGTTTCCGAGAGCCTGCTGAGGTCCAGATCTTGGCCGTCATGGTGATAGAGGATCTCACCGGAGAGCGCGGATCGTGGTGGCGGTGGCAGCAAGCGCATGACGGCGAGGCTGGTGACGCTCTTTCCCGATCCGCTCTCGCCGACCACGGCCAGGGTTTCGCCGGCATCCAAGGTGAAGCTCACCTCATGCACTACGGGGACCAGCTGCCCCTCGGTGCGAAAGGCCACCGAGAGATCGCGGACGGTGAGGCGCCGCGCGCTCACTTCAGGTCGCTCCTGGCGTCCAGCGCATCGCGCAGACCATCGCCGATGAAGTTGAAACTGGTGACCGCCAGGGTGATTGCGATGCCGGGGATGATGGCGAGCCAGGGCGCACTTGCCAGGTACTGCTGGGCGTTGTTCAGCATGTTGCCCCAGCTGGGCAGAGGCGGCTGGATGCCATAGCCCAGGAAGGAGATGTAGGCCTCGATCAGAATGGCGCGGGCCACGGTCAGGGTGGCGGCCACGATGATGGCGCCGATGGCATTGGGCAGCAGCTCGCGGAACATGATCCAGCGATGCGAGGCGCCGGCCATGCGCGCCGCCAGCACAAAGTCGCGCTCACGCAGAGAGCGGATCTCGGCACTGACGATGCGGGCGATCTCCATCCATGAGGTGGCGGCGATGATAATGGTGATCATCAAGGGATCGGGCTTGATGAAGGCGGCAAGCGCCAACAGCAGGAAGATCTGCGGAAAGCAGAGGAAGGCATCGGTGAAGCGCATCAAGGCGTTGCCCAACCAGCCACCGCGATAGCCGGCGATGATGCCGATCACGACACCGATCAGGGTCGAAAGCAGCATGGCCGCGAAACCGACCAGGAGCGAGACTCGGCCCGCCATCAGCAGCCTTGCGGCCAGATCGCGGCCCAAGGGGTCGGTGCCCAAATAGTGGTCGCCGGTCAGCGGCGGCGAAAAGCGGGCGCGAAGGTCGATGTGGAGCTCGTCATAAGGCAGCAGCAGCGGACCGAAGACGCAGGCCAAGGTCAGCAAGACAATCAGAAGCGTGCCGGTAACCGCCAGGCGGTGGCGGGCGAAGCGGCGCAAAGCGCGCCCGCGCCACCAGGCGGTTCCGACACTCTGTCCGTCTGATGCAATCGTCATGATCTACTCCAGCCGCACACGTGGGTCGGCGAGCGCGACCAGGATGTCGGCCAGCAGATTGCCCACCAAGACCAGCATGGCGCTGAACATCAACAGGCCCATGACGACGGGATAGTCCTGATAGCCCAGGCTATCGAGGAAGAGGCGCCCCATGCCGGGCCAGGTGAAGACCGTCTCGGTCACCAGCGCACCGCCCAGCAGGGTCGGCAACTGCAAGCCCGCCAGGGTGATCATCGGCAGCAGAGCGTTGCGCATGACGTGCAGATAGAGCACGCGCCAACGCGGCAGCCCCTTGGCGCGTGCGGTACGAATAAAGTCCTGATCGATCACGTCCAGCATGGCTGAGCGCATGTAGCGCGACCAGATCGCAACATTGACCAGGGCCAGCACCAGCGAGGGCATAATCAGGTGGGTGGCATAGTCGGCAAAGGATTGATCACCGATGGTGTACATGTTGCCCGCCGGCAGCCAGCCCAGATCCAGCGCGAAGGTATAGATTGCGACCAGTCCGAACCAGAAGGTCGGGATCGAGAGCGCGACCATCGCCAGCACAGTGGCCGTGTAATCGAAGAGGGAGTAACGCCGGGTCGCGCCCATCACCCCGACGACGGTGCCGATGCCGACCGAGATGATGGTCGAGCTGATCATCAACAGCAGGGTGGCGAAGAGGTGTCGGCCGATGACCTCCAGCACCGGAACGCCGTCACGGAAGCTGTTCCCCCAATCGCCGACGAAGAGCCGCCAGAACCAGTCCAGGTATTGGATCGGCAAGGGGCGGTCCAAGCCCATCTGGGCTGCAATCCGCTCCAGGTCGGCTTGAGACATGCCGGGCGTCAGGGCGAATTGAGAGAGCGGCCCGCCCGGTGCCAGGTTCAAGACCATAAAGCCGACGAGAGAGACCAGGATCAGAAGGACCAGAGACTGTCCGAAGCGGTGGATGAGATAGCGAGACAAGAACGAGGGCCTCCCAGAAGGCAGGGAGGCCGACCCGCGAGACTCGGGCCGGCCGGACCTTGCGCGGGCTAGTTCACCTTCCAGTCTTTCGCATTCCAGGTCGTGATGCGCACGTTCACATTGGGGTTGTAGCCCTCCATGCCTTCCTGGTGACCGCGCACATTGGCGTACTGGAAGATCGGCAGGAAGGGCAGGTCTTCGCGCATGATCTCTTGAATACGGTCATAGACCTCTTTTCGCTCTTCCGGCACGAAGAGCTTCCCGCCCTTCTCCAGCAGCGCGTCAACCTCAGGGTTGTTGATCTGCCAGGTGTTCTGGCCCGACCCACCCTGGGCATTGATCCCCGTGCTCTTGAAATAGTCGGAGGTGTCGGGATCGGGCCCGGTGGTGAAGTTGATTCCGACCACCACGCTGTCCCACTGCGAGAGCATCCAATAGTCGCCCCACATGACCGCCGGCGGCAGATTCTCGATGGTCATCTCGGCGCCGATCTCCTTGAAGCTCTGCTGCACGAACTGCTGCATCTGCTCGCGGACATGATTGCCGGCCGTGGTCGAGTTGGAGAAGGAGAGGCGCACGCCGTCCTTCTCGCGAATGCCGTCGTCACCGCGGGCCCAACCGGCCTCATCCAGGATCTGATTGGCCTTCTCGATGTTGAACTCGTGCTTGGGCAGGTCCTTGTTATAGTAAAAGGATTCCTGCGGGTAGTAGCTCTCGGTCGGGCGCGGCAGGCCATAGTAGAGCGCATCGATGATGGTCGCTTTATCAAGCGCCAGATAGAGCGCTTGGCGAACCGCCGGATCCTGAAACTGCGGCCGCCCCATGTTGAGCGAGATCGACTCCATGGCCGACGAGGGGGCCAGCACGATCTCTTTGCCCGGCAGGCCGGTGGCCTCCTGGTAGTGATCCGGGGTGATTCCTTGCAGTGCGATCACATCGATGTCGCCGGTCTTGAACTGGGTATAGAGCACGGTGAGGTCGGGGATGTACTTGAAGATCAAGCGCTCTAAGTGCGGGCCCTCACCCCAATAGTTCTCGTTGGCTTCCAGCAGGATGTAGTCGCCGGCGACCCGTTCCACCCACTTGAAGGGGCCGGTGCCGATCGGTGCCTGGTTGAAGGCAGCCGTGTTGGGATCCTCGGCTGAGCCCAGAGCATGCTTCGGCACCATGAAGGTCCAGGCCAGGATCGAGGGATAGGGGGCAAAGGGCTCCGTCATCTCCCAGGTGATCTCGGTGGGGGAGACTACCTCTATGTTGCGGATCAGCTCATGGCCGGTGCGCCGAGCCGAGCGGAAGTTCTCGTCGACTAAGAGCTCCAGAGTGTACTTGACGTCCTCGGCCGTGAAGGGCGTGCCGTCGTGCCAGACCACGTCATCGCGTAGCTTGACCCGCCAATTGAGGCCGTCCGGGGAGATGCCGCCGTTCTCCACCGTCGGAACCTCGGCCGCCAATGCCGGAAAGAACGTGCCGTTCTCGTCAACGCCGAAGAGGGGATCAAAGACGTTCCAGTGGATGCCCTCGTCGACCTCGATGTGTAGCATGTGCGGATTGAAGACTGTTGGTTCCTGCGAGAAGCCAACGATGACCTGGCCTGAGGGCTCGGCAGCCAGAACCTGTCCGGCGATAGTCGGCAGAAGACCGGCAGCCGCGGCACCAATGCCGAGCTGCATCACACCGCGACGCGTGAGGCAAAGGAAGGGTGTCTTACGCACAGTCATGTCCATCTCTCCTCTTAATTGTGGTTTGGCTGTTGCTTCAGCTCTTCTTAGGTCAGTGGTAAGTCAAAGGCCGTCCTGTGGTTCCAGCCGGCTGCCGTCGACGAAGCGCCGATAGCGAAAGGCTTCGGGATCGCTGGAGGGTGTTACCCCACGAACGATATCGGCCATCAGGCGCCCGGCCCCCGGTCCGATGCCAAAGCCGTGGCCGGAGAAACCGGTTGCCAGATAGAAGCCCGGCAGGCTCTCGACTGCCGAGATGACCGGGATGGCGTCTGGTGTCACGTCGATGCAGCCCGACCAATGCTGCGCCACCCTGGCCTCTGCGAAGGCGGGGAAGAGCGCTGCGACTGAGCGTAGGGCTGCCAGTTGTGCTTCCGGTGAGGGCTTAGGATCCAAGACTCGCACCCGCTCGAAGGGGCTCTCCTGGTCCAATTTCCAGCGTCGGCGGCGTCCCAGCTCTTCCAGGAAGGGGCGACCCAGGTGAATCTTGAGATTGTCCTTTTCGGCGTGATAGGCCGGCCAGAAACGGCGCGCATAGCGCAAGACATCAGGCACCAGATCCAGCCTGCTTACCGTGCCAGCCGCCAGGGTGTAGCCGCCGTCCTGGCGTTTGCGCAGGGCGAAGTTCTTGTGCTTGATCGATTGCTCCGGCCCGCCGGCCAGCGGCTCTGTGCGCAGAACGGAGTTGACGACGCGCAGCTGCGGCAGATCGATGCCGCTGTTGCCGCAGAAGAGGTTGGACCAAGCCCCTCCGGCCAGAACCACTTTGGTGCAGGCAATCGAGCCGCGCTCTGTCACGACGGCACTGACCTTGCCCGCCGTTGTCTCCAGGCCGCGAACGGCACAGTTGGTCAGGATCACGGCACCCAGATCGCGGGCTGCTTCTGCATAGGCCGGTGCCGCCGCCTGCGGCTCGGCGTAGCCATCGACCGGCGCCACCAAGGCCACCTTCGCGCCTGGGTCTCGACCGTCGAAGAGGTCTGTCAGTGCGCTGCCGGTGACCATGCGGCTTTCGATCTGATGCGGCTCCAGATGGCGGCACCAGCGCGCATGGGCCTCTGCGGCGGCCTCGTCATGCGCCAGATGGATCGCACCGCATTGGCGATAGCCGGTGCTGCGCTTCAGCCTTCGATCCAAACCCTTCCAGAGCCTGAGAGACTCCACCATGAGAGGGATTTCGCGTGGATCGCGCCGCGAGATTCGCACCCAGCCCCAGTTGCGGCTGGACTGTTCCTGGCCGATGCCGCCCTTCTCGCAGAGCGCCACCTTGATGCCTGCCTCTGCCAACTCGAATGCCGTTGCCGCCCCGATGATGCCACCGCCGATCACCACGACATCGACGCGCGCCGGCAGGGTCTCGTCACCCTGCACCGGGATAGGGGTGGGACCGGGCATCTTAGAGCGCGCCTCTTGGTGTTGTCTTGGTCACTACAGGCCCCTTGCCTTGCGGTAGAGCTGGCGCAGGATGCGGAAGAGGTGATCGCGGTCCCGCTTTGGCATATCGGCGAAGAAATCGTCGTTCTGTGCGCTGATCAGCGCGCGCACTGCATTGGCCTCGGCATGGCCCTTGGGTGTGATGAAAAGCTCTTCGGCGCGACGCTCGGTCTCAGAGGTGCGTTGCTCTACCAGACCTGCTTCCACAAGCGGCTTGATGATCCGGCTGATCGTGGGGCGATCGCGTAGCACGACCTCGGCGATGGTCGAGGGACGAATGCCGGGATGCGCGTCGATCAGAAGCAAAGCGGTGATTTTGCCTGTGCCTTTCGCGACTGCGTGCCCCTCCAGGCGCTCGTCCAGGTCCTTGGAGAGAATGTAGTTGGCGGAACGGACATAGAAGCTGAGCAGGTTCTCGAGCACCCCCAGTTCAAGATCCTGCAGGTCCCTCCCTTGATCCGCCGAGTCCTCTCGTTCGCTCTCTTTGTTCTCGACCAAAGCGTCCTCCTTCCGCTCCAGCCCAAGTCCTCAGTGCAGAAGGGTAACGGTAACTGTTGTGAAACACAATTGTCTTGCTGTGCCCCCATTCCGGCATGGGGCGAGCATCCGGACAGTCAGACTCGTGGTGCGAGAGATTCAGCGTTCTGGATCGAGGTTACAGGTGATCTGCGCAGCCTAGGGTTTATGCTGACTGGGCGAGAGCCCGGTGGCCCGAAAGGCTTGGTCCGGCACGCTTGTAGAGGAGGGTCAGGGCATCGACCGTGCGCCTGACAGCAGGCTCGCGCAGAAGGTCGCGATGGACGATCAGGTTGTCGTCGGCGACGAGCGCTTCGATGGGCTCACTGACACGCAGAAGGCGCCCGTCGCGATCGCCCATGAAGAGCGGCAGCAGAGCCAGCCCGAGATCGGCCGCCAGTGCATCCTCGATCGCCGTCATAGAGTTAAAGCGCAGGCCCGGGCGTCGCTCCAGGCGCTGCTCCAGCCAGTGGTGCTGTTCCGTGTACCAGAGCCGCTCCGGCGAGAAGCCAATCCAGGCACAGTCGTGATAGCGGGCTTCGCCCAGCGCAGCCGGGTTCTTGTGGACATAGCCGCGTCCGCCATAGACGGCATAGGTCACCTTACCCAGGCGCTTGACGATCAGGGTCTCGCTTTCGGGCAGACAGGCGCGGAGCTGGATCTCGGTCTCTCGCGCCTCATGGTCGGCATGGCTTTGTGTGGTCACAATCTCCAGCTCGATCCCCTCCAGCATTCGCTGTAACGTCATCAGGTTGTCGGTGAGAAAGCGACCGCGCACCTCGTCGACTGAAATGCGGACCGTGGCCAACATGTCGGCTTGCAGATCCGGCCGCGCGCGCTCGACCGCTTCGGCAGCATCCCGCATGGCCGCAGCAAGGGGTGCCAAGCGCCGAGCCGCCGCCGTGGGCCTGAGGCCTTGCGGGGTGCGGTCGAAGAGGCGGACGCCCAGGCTTTCTTCGAAACCACGCAGCCGGCGGCTCAGCTGCGGCTGGCTCATGCTCAGGGTTCGGGCCGCTAGCGAGAGAGAGTTGCACTCGAAGGCGGCATCGAAGAGCCGAAGATCATCCCAATTCATATTCACCTACACAAGGCCCAAGGTATGCGTTAGCGCATAACGGGCATAGCGATTTGACGGCTCCCCAGTCAAGGTGGTCGTGTTCTACTGATGCCGTCGGTCATTCGGTATGACTGGCTTTGCTTGGCGGCACCAACCCGCTCCCCCTGCCACCCAAAAAGGTGACCAACGTGGGTGGCCGGGAGAGAGAGCGGTCCGGCACGATACGGTGAGCGGGGGCTCGCCGCACAGCAGTATGAAGAGGTGGCTGATGGCGATCAGTGCGAGCGATACTGCGGCGGTGGCAAAGCCCAGACTGCTGATTCCCTTTGCGCTGGGGCACTGCGCCAACGACTTGGCGCCGGTGGCCATGTACCTGATCATCCCGGCCTTTGGCGTGGCCTATGGGCTCTCGCCGGTCGAGATCGGGTTGCTCTTCACCATTCACAGCCTGGGCGCCTCGCTGGCCTACCTGCCGGCTGGGCTGCTGATCGATCATGTCTCCAAGCGCGGCCTGCTGCTGCTCAGCACCTTCTTCTGGGTGGGGCTGGGATACTTCCTGGCGGGCTTTTCGCAGGACTTCTGGACCTTTGCGATCCTGATCACCCTGGCCGGTGCGGGCGATGCTGCCTGGCATCCGATGGCGACCGGCATTCTGACCTCCGTGCATAAGGACCGCCGCGCCTATGCGCTGGGCGTTCATGCCATCGGTGGACACCTGGCGGAGGTCATCGCGCTGGTGGTGACCGGCTATCTGCTGACCTATCTCGACTGGGGCAGCAGTCTGCAGCTGCTCACCCTGCCGGCCTTCGCCATGGGGATCGCCTTCCTCTTCCTGCAGGCCCGGGTGCCGCCTTCGACAGCAGCAAAGGTTGGGCGTGCCGACTTTGCCGAGCTCTGGCGGGCCTGGGCCGCGCCCAGTGGACTCCGCATCGTGGCGCTCTTCGTGACCTACAACATGGCCGTCTTCGCGCTGATGACCATGACGCCGGTCTTCCTGCAGAACGACCATGGCTTCGGCTGGCAGAGCACGGCGCTGGCCTTGGCGGCGATGATGGTGCTGGGTGTGCTGGCACAGCCGGTGACGGGCCGGATCTCCGATGCGGTCGGCCGACGTCCGGTTCTGTTGCTGGGCAATCTGGTCGCGGCCATCGCAGCCGTGGCCGCTTGGCTGCTGCCATCGCTCCTCTCTGTGCTGGTGGCTCTGGGTGTCGCCCTCACTCTGCTGGTGGCGATCCGTGCGGTGATGCTGGCTGTCGCCGTCGACTATGCCGGCAAGCGCGAAGGCACCAATCTGGGGTTGGCCTTCGTCTTCATGGACGGCGTTGGCGCTCTGGCTGCAGTTCTGGCTGGTGCGGTCGGCGAGCATGACCTCCGCTATGCCTTCCTGATGGCCGGGTGCTTCTCCGCGATCGCGACCCTGTTGGCCCTTGTTGCGCTCCCCAAGAACCTCAAAAGTGTTCATTTCAGCTAGGCGGCCGACAAAAAGCAAAGAGCCATCACATTTTTGAATAGTGGATGAAAGTGTCGTGATTTTTGCCTGAACTACTCTCTTTTTTGGAAAATATCACCATATAATGGATTGTCTGTTGCCCAATGTTGGGCGAAAGGAGGCGACCATGACACGGCTTTTGACCGGTTTGGCCGCTCTAGTAGCGGCCTTTTTCTTCACGACAGCCCCGGCGTATGCGCTGATGTGCGGGCCGCGGACGACAATCGAGACCTGGCTGGACAAGACCTATGGCGAGGAACGGGTCTTCGTTGCGATCAATCGCGCCGGAGATCAGGTAGCCATCTACCTCAACCCCGAGAAGGGAACCTGGAGCGCAGTGCTGCGTCCGCGCAAGACGCCCGATCTGCTCTGCCCGCTGGATAGCGGCCAGCAGGGTCAGATGATCTGGGCCGTCGGCCCTCAGGCCGCTCTGCGTTAGCTCTGCTTGCGTCGCAAGTGATAGGTCAGTGCGTGCCGGACCAGCAGTGCAAGCTTGTCGAGCGGCAGGTTTGCGGCATCCTTGAAATGAATGGCGCGATTGCCCTCGTAGGCAAAGTCACCCGGAAAGCGATTCTGGAAGTCTGAGAGCAGGCTGGTCTGGCAATGCGTATAGATCGCAAAGCCGCCCTCCCTCGGCAGGCCCAGCCTGATGGTGGAACCAGACTTGGACTCTGGCGTCAGGTAGGCCGGCTGGCCCCATTTCAGGGTCTCCTGCAGAGCCCCAACTGCGGGCGTTTCCGCAGCAATCTCGAAGATCAGGGCGCGAAGCGTAAGCAGGCCCTGACGCTCCACCTCGGGAAAGGCTGCGAAGGCAGCTTCGACCTTGGGGTCTGCGAAGGCTGGACCCTTATGCTGCGGCATCGGCTGGCACCTATTCGCTCTTGTTGACGGTTGATGCGCATCCGAAGCCTTGGCAGGGAGGAAAACTGCAGGAGGGGAAGCGCGATCAGAAACTCGGGTTATACTAACCGAGGGAAGCGCAGAGGGCGACAAGAGGGCGATAGATATCGCGCAATGGCTAGAGACGCTCGGGCTCGGCGCGTTCGCCGAGGCAACCGAAAATGATCTCCTGATAAGCCTTGAACATCACGGATCAGTCTAGCCACTTCGAGTTCCACATTGGGGCAATGGAAACAGCGATCAGGCTGAAACGCTGGGACGGCATCGAGCACTATGCGCGTGCTCTTGAGGACTATACCCGAAACGAGCCGCTTCCGCTGACCGACTTCTGTCTCGACAGGGCCCGCGGGCTGGCGGCGGTGGGGCCCGACGAGAGACGCTGTGGCGCGGGTGAGGGAGCTCTGCGATCGTGCCCGGCGCTTTGGGTTACGAACAGCTCTGCCTGCTTTGGAGGAGAGTCTGCCGGGCGATGGCTCTGCGACGAGCTGACAGTCCTGCCCGAACCCATCGCAGGATCTGGTTTTCAAAGCTGTTTGATGGAGTTCGTAGAGGATTGGCGTTGTAGTAGGAGGGCGAGCTTCCACTCGCCCCCGTATCTTTATGGTCAGACCGCAGCCTGAATGCGCGCCACTGCTTCGTCGGTGGTCCAGAGCGCATTGGCGACATAACGGAAGTTGATGAGGGCGGCCAAATAGCCGTCGCCCTCCGGCAGCTTGGCGCCGGCGGTCGCATCGCGCACCACGGCAACCTCGTAACCGCGCTCGAGCAGGTCATAGAGGTGGGCCTGGACACAGAGGTTGGCCGACATGCCGCCCAGGATGACCTTACCGACGCCCTGCTTGCGCAGCTGCAGGTCAAGATCGTTCACCTGCGGTCCATAGACCTTATGCGGGCTGGCGATGATGGTCTCGCCATCCATGATGATGTCGGCGAACTCCGGCATGAAGTCGGCGCCCGAGCCTTCGAAGCCGTCCAGGGAGAGCGGGTGCTCGCGGTCGAACATGCCGATGGCGTGCATCAGCTTCTCCAGCGGCCCCTCGAATTTCCAGCCCTTGTCGCTCGGATAATAGTAATGGGGCGAGATCGCGAGGTTCATGCCGTTGGCCTTGGCCGCTTGCATAAGGCGCAGGATGTTCGGGACCGTGTTGTGCTCGGTCACGCTCTCTCCGACCACGCCCCAGGTCACGCCCTTGGGGCTCAGGAAATCGATCTGCGGATCGATGATGACGACGGCCGTGTCGTTGCGTCCGACGGTCACGTCGGTCTTCGGCAGGGCCGGCTCAGCCGGATCGGCATAGGCGGCAAGATTGCCGGCCTGAGCGGAACTGGCGGCAAGCCCGGCGACTGAAGCCGCGGCCAGAGCGGCGGCACCGGTCAAGAGGCTGCGGCGGCCCAAGTGGCTGTGTTGGTGTTCGTGATCGTGGTCTTGACTGTTACACATAGGGACTCTCCTCCGTGCGATCCGGCTGCCTTGCGCTCAGCGCCAGGGCCGTTGCAGATCAAGTTAGACCGGTCAGTCTATTTGCAGAGTCACGTTCGCGCGATGAAATGTGATAGACAGACTGTCTAGTCTACCGTGGCGTTGATATGTCTCGAAGATGCCCGGATTTGATCCAGAGCTTGGCCCCTTCCGGTCCGGCTTTGGCTTGGCTGTGGCTGTCAGGCGGCAGGCGAAGCCAGGACTGCGGTTGCAGCCGGTCGCCGCCCTCTTCCAGGCTGCCCTCCAACACGAAGAGTTCGAGACCGTCGCTGGCGTCCAAGCTCACGAGGGCGCCGGGCTCCCAGCTTTCCAGGCGCACATCTTCGCGAGGGTCCTTGAAAAGTGGAGTGACAGAAACGCCTAAGCGATCACGCTCGGGGACAGAGCCGATCTTGCTGGTGTCGATACGCACATGGCTGCGGTCCTCGGGATCGAACTGCCAGAGCTTCACCAGGATGGTGCAGCCGGCCTCTGAGCCTGGCGTATGGCGCGAGGTCGGCGGGTTGCGAATGTAGGCGCCGACCGGGAAGTCACCATGCTCGTCCTGGAAGACCCCCTCCAGCACCAGGAACTCTTCACCACCGCCATGCACATGGGGGGAGAAGTGGCTCCCCGGATCGTAGCGCACGATCGAGGTGGCACGGGCGACCTCGTCGCCGATGCGGTCCAGCATGCGTCGGCTGACCCCAGCCATAGGCGAGGCCTTCCAGTCCAGCTCTGCGGCATGAACCAGGACCCGCTTGGAGAAATCGGCGTTCACTTGCATTGTATCATTGGCTCCTTTTGTCCCATCGGTCATGGGCGACAAGAGATGTCTTGGGCGGCACCGGCCCCTTCTCTCTGGCATCCTAGCCCAGTCGGTCACCCAAGAGGTGGCCCGTCACAGGAAAGTGGGAAGCAAGAAAGGGCCGGTGCGAAGCGGTGAGCATGGCCCACCACGGCAGGGTCACGGAGGTTAGGCCGCCATTGCAGCACTGGGTCGGGCTGCCACTCGCGCTTGCCAGGCCTTAAGCTTGGGGCAGCTCTCCGGCAGCTCCAGGCCGACGATCTGGGCGAAGGTAAAGCCGGCCATTGCGGTGATGTCGGCCACGCTGAAGCTGTCGCCGGCCAAATAGTCCTGCCCGTCCAGCTGTGCCTCCATCCAATCCAATGTGTTCTTGGCCACGCCCATCTGGCGCTCGCCCCAGGCCTTGACTTGCGGTCCCTCGATCTCTGGACCCAGGCCATCGGTCGCCTGGTGGAAGTAGGTGGCCAGCGCATCGGTGAAGCCGGACTCGACCTTGCGTTGCACCATGTGCACCTGTGCGCGCTCCATCGGGGTCTGGCCGGTCAGGCTGGGCGTGCCACCCAGGTGATCCAGGTATTCGGTAATCGCCGTGCACTCGGAAAGGCGCGTGCCGTCCGCCAGCTCCAGCACCGGCACGGCGCCCGAGGGGTTGATGGCCAGAAACTCCGGCTGCTTGTGTGCGCCGCCCGGCACGTCGATTTGCACGAACTCTACCTGATCGAACAGTCCCTTCTCTGCCAAGGCGATGCGCACCCGCGCCGGATTGGGGAACCCCTTGAACTCGTAAACCTTCATCGATTGAACTCCTCTATCTATCGATAGGTAAACAATGTGAACGCAATCACGCCTTGTCAACACCTATCTTCCGATAGATATACACGTCATGGTGAAGAGCAGCGAAAGGCGCGAGGAGATCCTGTCAGTCGCCGAAACCCACATGCGCGCCGGCGGTTACGACGCGATTTCCTTCCGGGATATTGCAGCCGCGATCGGCATCAAGTCCGCCAGCGTACACTATCATTTCCCGCAGAAGGCCGACCTGGGCGAAGCGGTGGTCACCCGCTATGCCGCGCGGGTCTTCGCCTTTCTGGGTCGCCCGGACGACCCGGCAGAGACGCCGGAGCTGCGCCTGCAGCGGCTCTGCGAGGTCTATGCCATGGCGCTGTTGGAGGAGCAGTTGAACTGCCTCTGCTGTGTCCTGGGGGCAGAGAGCAGAGACCTGCCCGACCCGGTTGCCGATGCCGTGTCCAGCTTCTTTACGGCCATGCTGGAGTGGACTGCTCGGGCGCTGGAAGGCAGCCACTCCTTGCAGCCGGCCCATGTCATCTCGGCTTTGCAGGGGGCCATGGTCCTGGCGACAGCCACGAAACGGCCGGAACTCTTCACAGAGGCGGCAGAGAACCTAAAGCAGCTGCTGGCGTGACTAGAGAACGGAGACAGGCACCCGATGGGAGATGCCATCCTCCTCGCCTTCGTGCTTCTCGTGATGCTCTTCTGGGCGCTCTCGATAGACAAGGCCTTCGCCATCTTCCGCGCCATGCGTCATGTCGGCGAGGGACCGCGCCAGCTGCTCGACTGGAACCCCTATCCCTACGACATCTTTCTGATGTCACAGCGTTTGCTGATTTACCGGATCCTGCTATACGGCCCGCCGCCAACCGGTGTCCTGCCCGAACACATCATGCGCATGATGAAGCGCTTGCGGATCTATGTCTTCACACTGATCCTCTTGCTTACCCTCGGTCCCTTCACCTTCGTCGTTATCTTTGGCGGCGTCTTTTCCTTCTACCTGCTTGCCGTTCCTGCCGGCATCTTCCTGCTCTTGGCCCTCCTCGCACTCCCAAATAGCGGGAAGTGGTAGGCTTGGAGCAGGGATGCTTCAGAAGGCGGACCTTGCAGCTGCGCCCGCAGCCTTCTCTAGTCCAGCGCTTTGGCGGCGGTGACCCTGCCGTTTTGATCGAACCAGACCCGGAACTTGCGCTCGGACTCGCTGCCGACCTCATTGTCCGAGGCTTCTGAGGTGATGCCGAGGTCGGACAGCAAGCCGCCCTCGTTCTTCACCTGGATCTCCTTGATGTCGTAGGTCCAGATCTCGTTGCCCTCTTCGGACAGCCTGACGTCGGTGGGCGAGCCATAGTGCTTCTCCATGTCGGCCTTGGTCGCCCCGATCGGGATCGAGGCCGCAATGGTCTCCGCCGAGGCCTCCTCGGCCGCCGCTGGAGTGGCCAGGAGAAGGCTGCCGGCAGCAGCAACCGCGAGGAAGAGTTGTTTCATTCTAATGCGCCTAGTCCGTTGACCTGCGTGAACCTTATTGGCCCACTCGGACTCGCACCAGACTAATCTGCCATCCTACCAGATCACAGGGATCGATCGTGACGAATTGCCGAGATCTGGACAGGGAACAGAGGAACGCCCGCCCTTTGACAATAGTCTATCCGTGCTGGCTCCGACTGGATCCCTTGAAACTCGGTGGCGGCAAAATCGCGTCCGCCTAAGGGATCCTTGCCACGAACAATGTGGCCAAGTTGGCCCCTATCTGACGTATATCGACCGAGGAATCTCTGCCATACTTCTTGATGAAGCATGAGTTTCAATGCTGCGTCTTGGAATTTTTGCGCGCAGAACACATTCAGGTCTGTGTAATTTTCACCTCTCTTATTTGATTCTCTAAAATGATAATGACAGTAAGTGTTGTCACAGAAAGGATGTTGCATCATGTATTGTATATCAATATCAAGTTCTTCAGATGGTCCTATTGTACGTAGGTGCTTATATTTCTTGTTACAGGAGATTTTCAAGTCGATTGGATCACTGCCCAAGGAAAGAGGATTGTTGCCGCGCTCCATGAGGATTTCCTGAGTGACAAGAGCGTCCTTCGCAATGTGAAACTGCTCAGAAGGCAGTTCCTTCCAACCTGTATTGAGCAACAGTTGATGACTCTTGCCAATGAAGTCTTCAACACTCACGAACTGAGAGATTCCGATTCCGGCCCGTCCGAACAGGAGAAAGGCAGCCGCGTAAAAGGCGTCGGACTCGTCCGCTGTCAGTTCGGTTCTGGCGCCCATGCCCTGTCTATGCCTCCCTCTGGCGGCACGAGATTGAGCCGGCGGCCGGCGTGATCCCGAGCGATCAGCCTCAGGAGATCAAGCACTCACCGCTCACCCCCACCGGCAGGCGTTCGCTGTTGCCCTCGACGTCGCGCACCGTGGTTGCGGTCGGCTCGGTGGCGACGGGATTGCCGCTCCACCAGAACTCCAGGCCCTCCTCGCCCTTTTCGATGAAGAAGCAGTGCGGGCCCTGCAGGTCGTTCTCGGGGTAGAAGAAGCAGATCTCTTCCGGTGTCGCCCACCACTCGCCGCGGATGACACAGCCTTCCCAGACATAGGCGCTGATGCCATCGGTGCTGTGGTATTCGATCTCGAAGGAGCCGTCGGAGCGGGTGCGGTAGTGGGTTCGACCGCGGACCAGGGCCTCCAGGGCCTCGATGCCGGTGACGCGGCGGACCTCCGGCTCCTCCTCCTCGACAATCTCAATGTCGGCGGCCTCGCCCTCGGGCTGGGTGACCTCCGCCTCAGCCTCAGTTTCGGTCTGAGGTGGGCTCTCATCCGCCGCGAGTGGGCCGGCCAAGAGCAGCAGGGCAAGACCGAGTGCCAGAATGCGCATCGGGTGAGCCTTAGGTGTCCTGACAGCCGCCGCCGGAGTTCATCGCCAGATCCTTGGCGTTACCCTCCAGCTTGGATTTGACCCAGGCCAGCGGGCGATTGGCTTCCGCCTCGTCCACCGACCAATATTCCAGGCCTGCGGGGCCCTCGCGAAGGTAGAAGCAGTGGGCGGCATCGCCGGAGAGGCTGGGATAGGTATAGCAGAGCGCTTCTTCTTGCACCCACCAGGTGCCGGACCAGAGGCAGCCATCCCAGAGGTAGGCGACCTTGCCGTCGGCGCTGTGGTACTCGACCTCGTCGCTGCCGTCGACGCGGCTGCGAATGTGGGTGGCGTCGCTCACCGCTTGCTCGATCTCGCTGTCCTTCGAGAGCCAACCGTCGCCGCGACCGGGACCGGCCAGCGCGATACCGGCGGCAAGGACGAGCGCCGCTGTTACGGAGATTGCGGTGGTGACGTGCAGGGACATAACAGGCGAACTCCGTTTCTCTTTGACCTAAAGGAAAGACTGGCTACGCCAGCCGACGCTAGCCAAGCCGCATTCAATTCCCTATTTGTAGCGAGAATGTGGTCTCGAGCATCGCCTGTTTCGAGGGCAGGGGCCACCAGGATCAAGCGCCAGCGTGAAAAAAAGGAGGGACCGTCATGTCCGCACAGCTGCAGGATAGAGCCGTAAGCACGCCAGACCTCAAGGACATGAGCCTGTTCCGTCAGCAGTGCTACATCGACGGCCAGTGGCAGGACGCCGACAGCGGCGAGACCATCGCAGTGACCAATCCGGCGACCGGTGATGTCTTGGGCAGCGTGCCGAAAATGGGTGCGACCGAGACCCGCCGCGCCATCGAGGCGGCTGAACGCGCCTGGCCGGCCTGGGCCGCCAAGACCTCGAAAGAGCGTGCCGCCGTCATGCGTCGCTGGTTCGAACTGATGATGGAGAACCAGGAGGACCTGGGCAAGCTGATGACCCTGGAGCAGGGCAAGCCGCTGGCCGAGGCCAAGGGTGAGATCGCTTACGGCGCCTCTTTCATCGAGTGGTTCGCCGAAGAGGGCAAGCGCATCTACGGCGACGTCATCCCGCAGCATCAGGCCGACAAGCGCATCGTCGTGATCAAGCAGCCGATCGGCGTCACCGCGGCGATCACCCCCTGGAACTTCCCCAACGCCATGATCACCCGTAAGGCCGGCCCGGCGCTGGCCGCCGGCTGCCCCATGGTGGTGAAGCCCGCGACCGCCACGCCCTATTCCGCTCTGGCGCTCTGCGAGCTGGCCGAGCGGGCTGGCATCCCGGCTGGCATCCTTTCGATCGTCACCGGCTCTTCCGGTGCCATCGGCGGCGAGATGACCTCCAACCCCACGGTGCGCAAGCTCACCTTCACCGGCTCTACCGAGGTCGGCAAGATCCTGATGGAGCAGTGTGCGGCCACGGTGAAGAAGACCTCCATGGAGCTGGGCGGCAATGCCCCCTTCCTGGTCTTCGACGACGCCGACCTCGACGCCGCGGTCGAGGGCGCGATGATGTCGAAGTTCCGCAACACCGGACAGACCTGCGTCTGCGCCAACCGCATCCTGGTGCAGGAGGGGGTCTATGACGCCTTCTCCGAGAAGCTGGCGGCCAAGGTGCATGCGATGAAGGTCGGCAATGGCATGGACGACGGTGTCAGTGTCGGCCCGCTGATCGACATGCAGGCCTTGGAGAAGGTTGAGGAGCATGTTGAGGACGCGGTCTCCAAGGGGGCCGCGGTGGTTGCCGGCGGCGCACGCAGCGACCTGGGCGGCAGCTTCTATCAGCCGACCGTGCTGACCGGCGTCACCACGGATATGAAGGTGACCTATGAGGAGACCTTCGGCCCGGTCGCTCCGCTCTTCAAGTTCTCGACCGAGGAAGAGGGGATCGCCATGGCCAACGACACGGTCTTCGGCTTGGCCGCCTACTTCTACGCCCGCGACTTGGGCCGGGTCTGGCGCGTTTCGGAGGGTCTGGAGACCGGCATCGTCGGCATCAACACCGGCATTATCTCCACCGAGGTTGCCCCCTTCGGCGGCGTCAAGGAGAGCGGCATCGGCCGTGAGGGCTCCAAGTACGGCATCGACGACTATCTGGAGATGAAGTACCTCTGCATGGGCGGCGTCTAAGCGCTCTCAAGGAGGACTTAGGGCGTGGCAAAGGCGGGCTCCGCCCTCGAAGTTCTCTCCGTATTCTTCAAGCTCGGGCTCACCTCTTTTGGTGGGCCCGTTGCGCATCTGGGCTATTTCCGCCAGGCCATCGTCGCCAAGCGCGGCTGGCTGGACGAGCGCGCCTATGCCGAGCTGGTGGCGCTCTGTCAGTTCCTGCCGGGGCCCGCCTCCAGCCAGGTCGGCATCGGCATCGGGCTGACCCGGGCCGGGCCCTTAGGAGCGCTGGCGGCCTGGACCGGCTTTACCCTGCCCTCAGCGCTTCTGATGCTGGCCTTCGCGTTCAGCCTCTCGACCCTGGAGGGGGCCTTCGGGACGGGCTGGATGCACGGCCTGAAGCTGGCGGCCGTTGCCGTGGTGGCGCAGGCGGTCTGGGCCATGGCGCGGACTCTGACACCGGATAAGGAGCGCCTGAGCCTAGCCCTGGCGGTCACCGCCTTTCTGCTCTTCTGGGACAGTCCCTGGGATCAGATGGTGGCCATGCTGGTGGGTGCGGGCCTGGGGCTGCTGTTCTATCGCAAGCGCCAATTCGGCGGTGATGGTGGCGCGCTGCCGGTGCCGATCGGCCGCCGGTTTGCCGTCATCTGCTTCCTCATCTTCTTGAGCCTCTTGGGGCTGCTGCCTTTGCTGGCTTGGATCTTCCCGGATCAGGCCCTGGCCCTGGTCGCAGCCTTCTACCGCTCGGGCTCGTTGATTTTCGGCGGCGGCCATGTGGTTCTGCCGCTGCTCGAGAGCTCGGTCGTGGGGCCCGGCTGGATCTCTCAGACGGAATTCTTGGCGGGCTATGGCGCCGCACAGGCAGTACCCGGTCCGCTGCTGACCTTCTCGGCCTTCCTGGGCGCCGCCATGGGGCCCGAACCGAACGGCGTTCTGGGCGGCATCCTGGCCTTGGGCGCGATCTTCCTGCCCTCCTTCCTGCTGGTCTTCGCGGCCCTGCCTTTCTGGCAGTTGCTGCGCAAGCGGCAGTCCATGCAGGCGGCGATGATGGGGGTGAATGCGGCCGTGGTCGGCCTGCTGCTGGCGGCGCTCTATGACCCGGTCTTTGTCGCCGGCGTGCGCGCGCCGGGTGACTTCGCCATTGCTGCCGTGGCGCTGCTCTTGCTAGAGGGCTGGCGTGTGCCGCCCTGGCTGGTGGTTCTGTTATCTGCCGTCGCAGGCGCTTTGCTGACAGGGACCTAGTCGCGCGCCTGTGCCCTTACCATCTGGCTAGACTGATCGGTCTAAACCGGCCGAGAGAGGAGATTCGACGATGAGCGGCTATGACTACGACCTCTATGTGATCGGCGGAGGCTCTGCCGGTGTGCGCATGGCCCGCATGTCGGCGACCTATGGCGCCAAGGTCGCATTGGCGGAGGAGCGCTTTCTGGGCGGCACCTGCGTCAACATCGGCTGCGTGCCGAAAAAGCTGATGGTCTTCGCCGCGCACTTCCGCGAGGACTTTCATGACGCAGCCGGCTATGGCTGGACCGTCGGCGACACCAGCTTCGACTGGTCCCGCCTGATCGAGAACAAGAATACCGAGATCGAGCGGCTGAACGGCATCTACGCCAAGCTCTTGGCCAATGCCGGCGTGACCTTGCATGAGGGCCGCGCCATCCTGCTGGATCCCCATACCGTCTCGGTCAACGGCAAGAGCTACACTGCCGAGCGCATTGTCGTCGCCACCGGCGGCAGACCGACCCGACCGACGGAACCCGGCACCGAGTTGGGCTATGTCTCTGACGACCTCTTCTTCCTGCCAGAAATGCCGAAGAAGGTCTTGATGGCCGGCGGCGGCTACATCTCGGTGGAGTTTGCCGGAATCTTCAATGGTCTTGGCGCCGATACCACCTTGATCTACCGCGGACCCAAGCTGTTGCGCGGCTTCGACGAGGATGTGCGCGACGTCCTGGGTGAAGAGCTGGCGAAGAAGGGCATTCGCCTGATCTTCAATCAGATCATCACGCGGACGGAGAAGAGCGATCAGGGCCTGAAGGTCACCTTCACCGACGGCAGCCAGGAGCACTTTGACGCTGTGGTCTATGCCACCGGCCGCGCGGCCAACACCCTGGGCCTGGGGCTGGAGGAAGCAGGGGTCGATCTGGCGCCCAACGGCTCCATCAGGGTCGATGCCTTCGCGCGGACCTCTGTGCCCTCGATCTTCGCCCTGGGCGACCTGACCGACCGCGTACAGTTGACCCCGGTCGCCATTGCCGAGGCCATGGCGCTCAGCCGCACGCTCTTCCTGGGCGAGCCGACGCCGATGGATCACACGAACATCCCCTCGGCGGTCTTCAGCCAGCCGCCGGTCTCCTCAGTTGGCCTGACCGAGGCCGAGGCCCGCGCCACGCTGGGGGCGCTGGACATCTACAAATCGAGCTTCCGGCCGATGCGCCACACCCTCTCCGGCAATCAGGAGAAGACCATGATGAAGCTGGTGGTCGAGCGGGCCAGCCAGAAGGTCGTGGGCGTGCACATGGTCGGGGTCGACACACCGGAGATGCTGCAGGGCATCGCGGTGGCCATCAAGGCCGGCGCCACCAAGCGCGACTTTGACGCCACGGTCGGCATTCACCCGACCTCTGCCGAGGAGTTCGTAACCATGCGCGAGCCGGTCCCGGATCAGACCCGGCAAGCGGCCGAGTAGAAAGATGGATGCCGAAGCGGCCCAGGCACAGCTTCAACGCCTGGCGGAGATGGCTGCCGGGCGCAGCGGCCTCGAGTTCCTGACAGAGTGGATCGAGAGACAGGAACCCCTGCCCTTAGGCCAACACATCGGCATGCGCCTAGTCGAGGTCGAAGCCGGTCGCGCCCGCTTTTGCCTGCAACCTAGCCCACTGCTCTGTAATCCCGTGGGGCACCTACACGGCGGCATCTTCGGCCTGCTTCTGGATTCCTGCATGGGCTGTGCCGTCTGGACCCGCTGTCCAGCCGGCAGTGGCTATACGACCCTGGAGTACAAGGTGAACATCGTGCGTGGCCTCAGAGGCGATTCCGACGAGATTTTCGGCGAAGCCCAGGTCCTGCATTTCGGGCGCCGCACGGCGACGGCCGAGGGCAAGGTGGTCGATGCCGCAGGGCGGCTTTTGGCACATGGCTCCACAACCTGTATCCTGCTGTGAGACGTCGCGCTGCCTCCTGGTTGGGGGCGAGCCGGCTAAAGCAGGAGCCCAGCCTCGATCGTACCCCAGACCGCAGCCAAGGAAAGGGCGATTGAGATCAGGGCCATCAGAAGGGCGATTGCCAAGCAGATCCCGTCTTCTTCCAAGAAGGCGAAGGCAAGCAGCATGACGGCGAAAAGCGGCAGGACATGACTGAAGGGGATGGGTGCTAGCAGGGTGACGCAAAGCAGCAGGATCACAAACCCCACCATGCGCTTGGTTAGCTCGAAGGGCGTCGGCCAGCGCGGCCTGACGAATCGTTCCATCCACTGCAGCACCGGAATGAGACGTCTCACCAAGCGCTCGAAGCCTTCTCTGGAGACCCTGCGTCTGGCGATGATGCTTGGCAGAACCGGACCGCGACGGGCCAGGACCATCTGTATGGCCGGAACCGCCAGCAGTAGTCCGGCCACCGTCGCGATGCCGGGCACCAAACCGATTAATGCGATCAAGAGCATGACGATTCCGAAAGAGCGGTCGCGCAGATGCTCGACGATCCATTGAAGTGTGATTGTCTCGTCGACGGCCTCGTCGAGCAATCGTGCCAGTATGACCGAGGTGGGAAGCCGCAGCAGAGGCGTTGCCTTGTCACCTGACAGTTCGTTCATCGTTGTGGCCTCAATTGAGTGTCGATGACTCATGCTTCCGGTTAGCATGATGGCCGGATCGCGAGGGCGGGTAAACGCAATCGTTGGATTTCAGAGGAGAGAGGTTATGACCAGCGACAGGGTAGAAACCAATGACTCCTTGGCGCTGCGCGTCGACATCGTCTCTGACGTAGTCTGCCCCTGGTGCATCATCGGCTACCGCCAGCTTCAGCGTGCCTTGGAGGCCGAGGGCCTGGAAGCGGAAGTGCATTGGCATCCCTTTGAGCTCAATACCGAGATGGGACCGGAGGGGCAGGATCTCTTCGAGCACGTGGCCGAAAAATATGGCTCGACCAAGGAGAAGAGTCTTGCCGCCCGCGACCGCTTGAGCGAGCTGGGTGAGAGCCTTGGCTTCCCAATGGACTATTTCGACGCTATGCGCATCTGGAACACCTACCGCGCGCACCAGCTGATCCACTGGGCCGGCGAGCAGGGCAAGGGGACGGATCTGAAGATGGCGCTCTTCCGGAGCTATTTTCAGAAACGGGACTGCGTCGACGATCCCGAGGTTCTGATCGCCGCCTGCGAAGAGGTCGGTTTGGATCGGACTGAGGCGTCCGCGGTTCTTGAGGATGGGCGCTTTACGCGCTCGATCCGCGAGGTGGAGCGCTTCTGGATAGACCATGGCATCCAGGGTGTGCCGGCCATGGTGTTCCAGGGCCGCTACCTCTTGAGTGGCGCGCAGGGTGAAGAGCGCTACGCCGCCTTCCTGCAGCAGCTGCGCGAGAGCGTGCCGGCCTAGTGGCGCAACCCGGACGGATGGTACCCATCCCTCTTGATAAGTTGCCCCACCAGATCAATAGTTTGGTGGGGCGATTCACCCTCGGCTTGGGGACCAAGCGGGGGGATCGGACCACGACCCGCACATAGGCTCTATGCAGCGGTGGATTTTTGCCCGAGAGGGCTTTATGGTGCGCCGCCTTCCGCTTGTGGAAAGCCACAAGCGTGAGGATTACGCGATATCCGACATGAAGAGATAGCGAGATGGTGGAGAGCTGGACCCCCCAATCCTGGCGGGGCAAGGAGATCAAGCAGGTTCCGACCTATGCCGATCAAGCGGCGCTGAAGCAGGTTGAGGAGCAGTTGGCGGCGCAGCCGCCGCTGGTTTTTGCAGGCGAGGCACGCCGGCTGAAACGCGACCTGGCCAAGGTGGCCGAGGGCAAAGCCTTCCTCTTGCAGGGTGGCGACTGTGCGGAATCCTTTGCCGAGTTTCATGCCAACACCATCCGCGACACCTTTAAGGTCTTGTTGCAGATGGCGGTCGCCTTGACCTTTGGTGCCTCCTGCCCGGTGGTGAAGGTGGGGCGCATGGCCGGCCAGTTCGCCAAGCCGCGCTCGGCCCCGACCGAGACCATCGGCGGCGTCGAACTGCCGAGCTATCGCGGCGACATCGTCAACGACATCGCCTTTGAGGCCGGCGCCCGCGAGCCAGACCCCAACCGCATGCTGCGCGCCTATCACCAGGCGGCCTCCAGCCTCAACCTGCTGCGCGCCTTTGCTAGCGGCGGTTTCGCCGACCTGCACAAGCTGCATCAGTGGAACATGAGCTTCCTGGCCGACTCTGCCCAGGGTGCACGCTATGAGGACATGGCACATCGCATCGACGAGGCGATTGCCTTCATGGCGGCTTGCGGTCTTACCTCCGAGAGCGTGCCGCAGCTGCGCGAGACCAGCTTCTACACCAGCCATGAGGCCTTGCTGCTCTCTTATGAAGAGGCGCTGACCCGGACCGACAGCCTGACCGGCCAGTGGTATGACTGCTCGGCGCATCTGATCTGGATCGGTGAGCGGACCCGCGACTTGGATGGGGCGCACATCGAGTTCATGCGCGGCATCCAGAACCCGATCGGCATGAAGTGCGGCCCGACCCTGGAGCCCGACGATCTGCTGCGCCTGATCGATCGCCTGGATCCGGAGAACGAGGCCGGGCGTCTCACCCTGATCAGCCGCATGGGCTCGGACAAGGTAGAGGCGTGTCTGCCGGCCCTGGTGCGGGCGGTGAAGCAGGCCGGCCGCAAGGTCATCTGGTCCTGCGACCCCATGCACGGCAACACCATCAAGTCCAGCAGCGGCTTCAAGACCCGGCCCTTCGATCGCATCCTGTCCGAGGTCGAGGGCTTCTTTAACGTGATGCGCGCCGAAGGCGTGCATCCCGGCGGCATCCATGTCGAGATGACCGGCAAGGACGTGACCGAGTGCACCGGCGGTGCCCAGGCGATCAGCGACGAGACCCTGGCCGACCGCTATCACACGCACTGCGATCCGCGCCTCAATGCCAGTCAAGCCTTGGAGCTGGCGTTCTTGATTGCCGAGAACCTGAACACGGCCCGCAACGGCAAGGGGCGTGCCGCGGCCGTTGCCTAGGCCAAGGCCCTCTTAGCGTTTCGTTTTGCGATGCTCCTGCCTTAGGCTGCTCCTCGAAAGCAGTCGGCAGGAGCATTTGCTTTTATGTGGAAGGGTCTTCTAACCCGAGATTGGGCGGTGTTGATCTCTGCCTTAGCTGCAGGCTTCTCGCTCCTCTTCTACGGCTATGTCTACGCCTTTGGCTTCGATGCAGCGCCGATGCACGCGCCGCCGCGCTATGAGGGTTACTTCGCGCAGAGCAACTGGTGGCCTTTCCCCATCTTCTTTATAGCCATTGCGCCCAGCCTCTACTTCACCTGGGTGCCGATGCTGCAGGCCTGGCAGGACCTACGTGACAGCGGTGTGTTGCGCGCCCGCCAAGGCGTGATCGACGAGTCCAAGCTGTGGCGCCTGCGACAGCGCCTCTCCCGGCATCGGATCACCGCCATCGTGCTGGCCTTCCTGATCGCGGTCTTTACCAATGGCTGGGATTGGCTGCCCAACTATCAGGTCTTCTTCGGTTCCGCCCCGCTACACGAGCAGATGCAGGCAGCCTGCAAGTTCCAAAGCGCGTCCTTCAAGTGGTTGCTGGAGACAGAATCAGGACAGGGGAGCCTGCTCTGTCTGGATCGACGCTTGGCCCCAATGGCCGAGGCCTCCGATGCCCATATCGCTCAGCCTGCCGCGCAGTTGATCTACAATCTGGTGCTGATGGCGCAGCAGTTCCTCATCGTCTTTCTGGCGGCCTTGGTCATCATTCAGCTGCTCTTGCACACCTATCTCTTCGCCGTCTTCGAGCATCTCTCCGTTGCCAAGGACGAGGGTCTCTATCTGCGTCTCAATGCCCGCTCACCTCTCAACGAGTTCGGGCTGGAGCATTGGAATTTCGTGCTGAACAACCTCTATTGGTCGGCCTGCCCGGCCATGCTGGGGGTCTTCCTTTCGCGCGCCGCCACCTCGCCGGAAGACTATCTGCCGGGTCAGATGCTGCTGGGCTTTGCTGTTCCGGCAGCGTTGATCGGGCCCATGGTCGCGACAGTCCTGGTCCGCCAGGCGCGCTTGCCCGACTGCTGGCGCGAGTTAAGCGAGGCAGGACCTGAGGTCGCCGAAGACTATCGCCGCCAACAGCTCTGGCCCCTGGATCGCAACTGGTCCTCCAAGCTGGGCATCGTCCTGGCCTTCGCGCTGGCCGCACTCTCCATCGGCTTCGAAATACATCACTTGATGGGGGTCTGATCGTTCAACCGTCGCCCATCAACTTATGAAAGCGCGCGTACCAGGCGTCTTGGTGATCAACCATGACCCCCGTCGGAATCTTCAAGAGCCGTTTGAAGTCGGCTTCCGAGGTCGGGTAGGCCGGATCGCCCTGCATGTCGGCAGGCGGTGTCAGGCCTGGCAGCATACCCGGCAGGCCCAAGTCGGACGAAAGCGCTTGCTGGCCCGGCCGCGAGATCGCACGCTCGACATAGCGCTTGGCCCAATAGGTCTCATTCTCCGGCTGACCTTTGGGCACGGCCATGGCGTCCGTTGCATACTCAGCGCCTTCGCGCGGCACGACCCAGGAAACCGCCCCCGTCTTCTGTCGCGCAGGGCGCGCATCGGCGGTAACGGTGCAGCAGACATCGGCCTGTCCGGTCTCCAGCCAGTGCGTAAAGTCGGGATCCTTGCCCAGCAGCGGCCGATTCTGCTTCACTTTCTCCAGGAAGGACCAGCAAGGCGCCATGTCGTCCGGGATTTCGGCCAGGGTGCCGCCACCGGCGACCTGAGCGGAGGCGTAGATGCCGATCCCATCGTCGAAGAGAGCGACGCGCCCCTTGAACTTGGGATCGACCATAGCTTGCCAGCTATCGGGCGGCCCTGCCTGAAAGGCCGCCTGGCGATAGGCCAGGACATAGACATAGGCATAGATACTGACCAGCGGCCAACCTCTGGTACCCTCCGGATGTGCAACCGGCAGCAGGGCATCCAATCCGGCGAGGTCGCTGAGGTCCACGGTCGCCCCGGCGCGCGCCAACATGGTGGCATTGATCGTGGTGTTCCAATCGACATTGACCGGCGGTTCCTTCCCGGCCTTGAGGGCCTCCAGGATCTTCTCGCGCGTCAGGTAGTCCTCGAAGACCAGATGCGTGACGGGGATACCGGTTGCCGCGCTGAAGGGCTCCGAGACGGCCTTCTGCAGGCTCTCCAACCAGATGCCGCCCCAGGTCCGCACCTTCAGCTCGCGCGGCTTGTCCTGGGCCAGAGCGCTGCGCGCGGTGAGGATCGCAGGTGCCGCGAGCGGTGCTGCCGCGGCTGAGACCAGGATCCGGCGCCTGGAGACCCTGAGGCGAGAGGATTGCGGAGGTCGTTTCATCCTGTCGGCGTCTTTCTTCTCAGCCCACTCGGTGCCAGCTGGCGGTGGTGACGAAGGTCACTGCCCTTTGCGCAGCATACGATCCATCACATCCATGTAGCCGGCAACGGCTTCTTCGTCATCGTCCATCCTTGGCGGTGCCTTGGGCGGCGGCAGCTCTTCACCGCGGGCTTCGGCCAGGTCGGGCTCGTTGCTGAGGCCGGCGCGTCGGCGGCGAAAGCGGTACCAAAGGCGCATGATGGTGGCGTACTCGCCGGGCGGATCGCTGAAGAGGCGATCACCCTGTTCGGAGATCATCAGGTTGTTGAGATTGATCGAGGGATCTTCGCTCTTCAGCGTCTTCAGAAGCTCGCGGGCGAGGATGGCATAGCCCAGGCCGCTGGGGTGGTGGTTGTCCAGGCTGGCGATGCCGCCGCGGCGGAAGGAATCGAAGAAGAAAAAGTTATCGAAGTCGATGGCCTCGTTGCCGTAGCGATGATTGGGATACTCCAACCGTGTGCCTGGCACGGACTTGCGGATGGCCTTGCGGTCCTCGTGCTTGGCGTCATAGGCCTTCAGCTTCTGATCCAGGCGGAAGAAGCGCAAACGCCCGTCGCCGGCCTTGTCGAAGACGGCCTGCATGCCATCCATCATGCGCTGGTTGCAAGCGGCCACCCCGGCGTCGATCTCCTTCATCTTGGCGGCCGAGTACTGGATGTAGTCGTCAGCCCCGCCCAGACGGTTGTCATAGACCGGGTAATAGCCCTGGCGTTTCGGCAGGTCGCCCGGATAGATCTCGCGCAGGTTATAGGGGTACATGAGGTTCGGCACGGTCGAGGGCAGCACCAGGGTGTTGACCACGATCTGCTCGACTGTCGGCGGAAGCTGAAGCAGGCGCTCGGCAAAGGGCTCCATGGCCTCGGCCCAGGCAGCGAGAGACCTGAGGCCGGTGTCGGGCTCCGGCGGCGTCTTGCCTTCCGAGCCGGCCAAGGTGATGTCGATGATCCCGTGGTTGGAGCCGATGTTGATTAGCAAGCGCTTGGGCTGGCGGGCGTTGACCAGATCCAGCGGGGTTAGTTGGTTCAGCTCCGGCCGCCGGTTCGGATTAAGCAGAAAGCGCGCGTTCAGCGCCATGTGCAGTTCCATGATGTCGATACCGCTGGCGCCGATCGCCTCCAGGGAATTGATCTGATCCAGCAACGGTCTGATCGCGGCCAGGCGTGCCTCCCAATGGGCGAAGCTGTGGTCCGTCAGGTCTTCGAGGATGGCTCCGGAGATCGAGAGATTGTCCCAAGCCGCATGCTCGCCCGGCACCACGTGACCGTCGGCCCAGCGCTTGGCGTTGGCCATGGCTGCCTGCAGCCGGTGGCGCATGCGTGAGACCAGATCGCCCAGATCGACGTCGCGCAGCGTCTGCTCCAGGTCCAGCAAGAGGACCTCCGGATAGCCCGGCGAGCGATGCGCATAGTCCGGGGCGACTGCGCGGGAGACCAGGGCCGGAACCGACTTGGCCGCGAACTCACGATTGATCGTGGCCGAGCGCATGCCGTTGTACATGGAATCGCCGATCGCCATGACCGGGGGATGCATCAAGTCGTCGGGGAAGCGATAGCCCTCGGCTGGCAAGGTGAACATCGGCAGAGGCTCCTCGTCGGCAAAGGTGGGATGGGCAGTCTAGGCCCGCGCCTTGGTGTCGCCAACCGCGAAGAGATTCTTTGCTACAGTCCAACCGGACAGATCATGAGACGGAGACAAGGGGAGAGCCATGGCCTCGAAGTTGGACGCAAAGCGGCGTGTCGTGAATGCCTTCACCGCCGATTACGAGCCCTACGCCATCAAGGACCGCGAGCAGAGCGCTATACTGTGGCACAACATCTCTTGGTCGGAAGAGACTGAGAGCGGCTTCTTCCTGGTGCGCTTTGAGCCCGGTGGCGAATCGACCCCGCATGAGCACCTGGGCACCGAAGAGTTCGTGGTGCTGGAAGGAACCATCGAAGACTGCGATGGCCATGTTTATCAGCCGGGCGACTGCGTCTCCCTCTCCTCCGGATCGCGCCATTACTCCCACTCTCAAGAAGGCTGCACCGTCGCGGTCTTCATCCGCGGCGGCTTCAAGAACGTCGCAAGGAGCGAGGTCTAAATGGTGGCGGAGGACTCTGCTATAGAAGCCATCGCTGACCGCTATCGCCGCTTTGCCGAGAAGGAGGCCGCCGGCCAGTCCGCACTCTACGAGGCGGCAGCCCTCTTGGTGGCGAAGGACAAGAGCATCCTCACCAACCTGGCCGGCTTGCCCCAGGGCAAGCAGCAGCCCAATCTGCTCTTTGCAGGCCTGCGCCATCGCTTCGGGCTCACCCCTGATGCCGAGCGCTTCCTGGCCCCGGCGCGTGATGCCTGGCCAGAGTTGGTGCCGATCCTCGAGGGCCATAGCACCCAGACCAACGAGCCTGGACGCTGTGCCGGCCTGCTGCCCCTCCTGGCGCGCCTGCCGCAGCCTTTGGCCCTGCTGGAAGTGGGTGCGTCGGCCGGGCTCTGCCTACTGCCGGATCGCTACGGCTATGATTATCGGGCGGATGGACACCAACAGAGGCTGCTGCCGTCCGATGGCGGTCCGGACACGCCGATCTTTCCTTGCGACCTTCGAGGCACCGCGCCCCTGCCCACGACCTTGCCTCAGGTGATTTGGCGTGCGGGTCTGGACCTTAACCCGCTGGATCTCAAGGATCCGGAGACTGCGGAATGGCTGCAAACCCTGGTTTGGCCTGAACAGAAGGGCCGCGCCGCGCGGTTGCGTCAAGCAATGGCCATCGCGCGCCGGAATCCGCCCGCGATCCGGGCCGGGGATTTAAACGAGGCCCTCGCTGCTTTGGCCGGGGAGGCACCGAAAGAGGCCTCTTTGGTGATCTTTCACTCCGCCGTGCTGGCTTACTTGCCGCCAGAGGCTCGGCAAGCCTTTGCGGCGAAGGTAGGAGCACTGGATGCAGTCTGGATCAGCAATGAAGCGGAAAGCGTGCTCCCGGCGGAGGGTTTGACGCCTGATCCGGATGGCCTCTTCTTCGTCATCCAACAAGATGGTCTTCAGATTGCCAGGGCTGACCCGCATGGCCGCGCCCTGCGTTGGCTGGAATGAGCCCGTGCTAGAGCGGATCGCATTCAGTTGGAAACAACTGAACGCGTGAATCCGCTCTAACTCGTTGCAAGATAGAGCCGATTCACGGATCCGAGTGATTCCACTCGGATCCGACCGGCTCTAGCGCCCTTTCGGAACCAGGAGATCGAAGACGAGTGAGCTACCGTAGGCGTTGCTTGGTTGATAGTGCTGCGTGATCCAGTCCACCACAGGATGCTCCTCCAAGAGCATATCCGCTTTCTTGGCGACGATCAGATCGGGCGCCAGCGTCTCCAGGTCCCGTGCTGCGTCTTCAGCCAGCGCCGCGCCATCCGGCCCCAGAAGGGGATAGTTGTAGACGAAGCCAATCGGGGCGGGGCGACCGCTCCAGAAATAGATGCCGGGCTCAGATCCCCATTGGTAGAGGACCGCGTCCTCCGGCATTTGCGCTGCCAAGAGCTCTCCCAAGCGCTTGGATTCGAGCGACTGAAGCCCGTGGGTGGCATCGAGCAGGAAGGGCAGCCGGTCGGGGTCATAACGCGTGAAGCTGCTCAAGACGAAGAGCGAGGCTACAGCAGCCAAGAGAAGCGGGACAGCGCGCCCATTGAAGCGCGCACAGAGAGCGCCGCCGAGGATCGCCAGGATTGGCGTGATCAGTTGATAGTAGTGCCCATAGAAACGGCCGGGCAGGAAGATCGCCAGACCCATCGCGATCAGGAAGACCGCGATCATGCGTGGCTTCCAGGCCGCGCTCCGACAAAGGGCGAGCAGGCCGAAAAAGATCGCGGCGACCGTATAGGCATAGGATTCGGGACTGCGATGCAGGATCAGCAGTCCGCGCACGACATTGGCGAGCGGATTGCCGGCATAGGCCTGGTTGTAGGCAAAGACAGCCTGATAGAAGGCCTCCAGCGTGCCCGTGGCCCAAAAGGCGGCGAAGGTGGCAAGCCACCCGAACAGACCCGCCAGGAGAAGGCGCAGACAGTCGCCCATAGCACCCCGCCAGGTCCCATCGCGACGCAGCAGTGCCGGGATCAAGAGGGCCAGGGCCAGGGCTGCCGGCAGCAGGATCATGATCTGCTTGAAGGCCGTGGCGAGAAAGAAGAGGCAGCCCAGCAGCCAAGCCCGCCGCACCCCTATCAGAGACCAGCGCCCTATCGTTACCGGCGTGGGTCCCGTCAGCAGCACGAAGGACCAGACGACGGTGGGAATGATCAAGGCTTCGAAGTTGGGCTGATTGGCGCCCAAGAGTGGATCGTTTCCGAAGGCAAACCACAGGAGCCCGGCCGGATAGATCGCCGCCGGCCCAGCCAGATTGCGCGCCGCGGCAAAGACGCCTAGCAGTGCGAGGGCGAAGCCGGTTATGCCCAAGAGGTAGAGTGCAAGAGGCGTTGGGCCGAAGAGCCAGACGAAGCCGGCGTAGATCAGCAAACCGGCTGGCGGCTTGTGGTCCCAGACCTCAGCGTAGAGCGCCGCCCCCTGCAGCCATTGTTCAGCCACCAGGACATAGACCATCTGGTCGCGCCCGAAGGCCTCTTCGAAGGTGACGCTTCTGAGTAGAGCCGTGGCAGCGAGCAGCGCCAGGAACCAGAGCGAGGCAGCGGGGGCCCCGGAGGTTACGCTGCTGTCCTCCTGGGGCCGCGGGAAACGCAGAGGAAACCCGCCCCGGACGGCCAGGAGAACCGCCAAGGCAATCGCAATCAGCGCTAGGATGGAGGCGAAGCTGCGGGACCAAAGCAAGCCGAGCAAGGCCGGCAAGGCGACGAGGAAGGCCAAGGTGAGGGCCAGAGCGATCCCCTTGGCCGGCAAGGTCTTGAGGCCCAGGCGGTCATGCCGATCGACGGTCCAAGCGAGAGTCAGGAGGGCGAGGGGTGTCACCGTTGCGCCGAACGCACGCAGACAGATCATCAGCCAGCGCGGGCCCGAGGGATCGTCAAGACCCAGGAGAGAGAGGCCGAAGGCTTCGACCGGCGGCAAGGCCGTCAGTGCCGTTGCCAGCGAGGTCACCAGCAGGGCGGTCAGCGCGAGGATGGGTCCGAGGGATGCTTGGTTCGGCAAGGTGGCCAATCCTCTAGCCTCAGAACCGGGCTAGGACAAATGGGTCATAAGCTCGCGCGCCGCAGCCCGGCCTTGGCGAACCGCATAGTTGGTGCCGCGATCCTCTGGATAGACCTGCGCCATACTGGCCAGAAAAAGGCCCTTCAGCGGTGTCGCGACGTCGGGGATTAGGCTGGAGTAGGAGCGCTCGACCACAGGCTGGGCATAGCGCGCGCGCCAAACATGCTGCTTCAGGACCCAGTCGTCAGAAAACTTGGGGAACATACGGCGCAGGTTGGTGAGCGCAAAGGCGCCAACCTCCTCATCACTCATGCCATAGAGCGCCTCGGTCTCCGGCAGGTAGCGGGAAAGGTAGACGATGTGGCGCCCGCTATAGGTTTCGGCCGGTTCGAAGTTGGTGTGCTCGATGATGCCGACGAAGGGAAAGCTGGGGTCGTTGACGTTGAGCCAATAGGTGTCGGAGAGACTGCGGTCCAACTCCAACACGATACAGAGGTTCGCCAGATAGCGAATACGGCGAAGTTCGGCCAGATAGTCCGCAGAGGCCAAATCGGCGACGATGTCGGCGACGATGGGCAGCGCAGGGGTCATCAAGACCGCGTCGCCGGTAAAGCTGCGCTCGCGGCTGACGACGCCTGTGACCCAGCCATCGTTGGAGACAAGCCCCGTTGCCGGTGCTCCGGTGTGGATCTCTCCGCTCAGGTCTATGATCTTGGCCGCCAGACTCTCGGCCAGGGAGGCAAAGCCACCGCGATAGTAGGCCAGCCGCTCGCTGCCGTCCGAGGCACGGCTGGAGCCGCGGAGCTTCAGCTTGTTCCACATCCAAACTGCAGAGATCTCCTCTGCGACCGCACCGAACTTGCCGCGCAGAAGCGGATCCCAGACTACCTCGAAAACGCGCTTGCCCCCCATGGAGCGCAGCCAGTCGGCCGCCGTCATCGATTCCAGTGCGCGCCAGTCCCTAACGCGCCGGGCGCGCAGGGCCAAGAGACCGAGACGAATGCGATCGAGAAAGGGCAGTGGTGCGAAGCGCAGCAGATCCATCGGCGACGAGAGGCGATAGATCGCGTTGGCGTAGTACATGCCCGTATAGGAGGGGCGATAGACCACCTTGTCCTGAAGCCCCAACTCTTCGATCAGGCCGACGATCTCCACATCGTTGGTGAACCAGTGATGATAGAATTTCTCGAGCCGCGTCCCGCCGGCATCGAAGCAGCCGGCCAACCCACCAACCTCTTGCTCTGCTTCCAAGAGCGTCACCCGGACACCCTGTTTGGCGAGGTCGTAGGCAGCACTCAGACCGCAGAAGCCGCCGCCGACCACGACCACCGATTTCATATCCATCATCCCCTCGCTTCAGGATCGGGCCGCGCATTGCGCGATAGAGCCATCTTGCTGCCGGTGACCAGAAAGTAACCCAGGCCGAGCAGTGTCAGGGGCAGCCAAAGGATCGCATGTACGGCAAGCGCCATGGCGATCGCTTGCTCGACCGGCACGGCAAAGGCCTCCAGCGCGGTGGCTGCCAGATAGTCGAAGGTTCCAACATGGCCCGGCGTGCTGGGGATCAAGGTACCGAGCGTCCCCGCGCCGAGCGAGAACCAGGGCGCGTAGCTGTCGGCCGCAACCCCGATCCCGGCAGCAACGGCAACGAAGACCCCGCCTTCGAAAAGCCATGAGAGCGCTGTCGTCGTAACCAAGAGGAAGGCCAAGCGCCCGTCGCGTAGAATGCGGAGCGACTCCAGAAAGGTGATGGCCTGGGCCGCAATCTTGGCAAAGGTGCCGCTTCCCTCGGTCCTCGACGCTAGGCGACGGATCAGCCAGGGCGAGATCGTGACCGTTACGATCAGCGCCAGAAGGCCCAGTACCAGGATAACCGCGACTGCAAGAACCCAATGCTCGAAACCCGCCTTTGCCCCCAAGATCCAAAGACCAAGAGCGGTCACACCAGCCAGAAAGATCAGATCGGCCAGGCGCTCGACCACGACGGTCCCGAAGATGCGCGAGACCGGCGCTTCGAGCTGGCGCCGGAACCCAAAGATCCGGACCGCGTCTCCGGCGCGAAAGGGCAGCACATTGTTGAGCGCGATGCTGACCAGGAAGGGCCAGACTGGGCGTGACAAGGGCAGCTTCGGGTCCAGGGCGCGCAACAGCAGCCACCAGCGAACGATCCGAAACGTGTATCCCACTGCCAGCGACGCCAGTGCCGCCAACAGCGCGATCAAGGGGATGACGGCAAGGTGCGCGCCAACCTGAGACAGATCCTTGTCACCCAACAGCAGCCAGAGAAAGAAACCGGCAACACAGAAGAGGGCGGCCAGACGCAGCCAATAGCCCAGGGACCTAGGCATGATCGCTCATGCTCTCCCGATCCTCGGTGGCTTGCTTGCTGAACCCAGCCCGCTGCTTGACGAAATAGAGCGGCCTGCGTTTGACCTCGCCGTAGATACGGCCGACGTACTCACCGATCAGACCCAGGAAGGCCAGTTGCACGCCGCCAATGAAGAGGACGGCGATGAAGAGCAGGGTCCAGCCGGTCACCCAGTCGCTGGTGAAGATCCGCATGAAGAGGGCATAGAGGATACCCAGCATCGCCAAAGCTGCCGCGGAGATGCCCGTCAGTATGGCGATCCGCATGGGTGCTAAGGAAAAGGAGATCAAGCCATCGCCTGCAAAACGCAGCATGCGCTTCAGCGGGTACTTGGTCTCTCCGGCAAAGCGGGCTGCACGGGCATAGGGCAGCGGTACCTGCTTGAAGCCGACCCAGGCGACCATGCCGCGGATGAAGCGATCGCGTTCCGGCATCGCCAGCAGCGCATCGACCGCGGCGCGATCCATCAAGCGGAAATCGCCTGTATCCAGCGGGATATCGACGTCTGAGACGGCGTTGATAAAGCGGTAGAAGCGCTTGGCCGACCAGGTCTTAAACGCGGTCTCGCCGGCCCGCTCAGAGCGGACCGCATAGACCACATCGGCCCCCTTGCGCCATTCCGCCAGCATCTCGGCGAAGACCTCGGGCGGATCCTGCAGATCGGCATCGATGATGCCCACGATGTCACCGTCGGCGTGCTCCAGCCCCGCCGTGACGGCCACCTGATGCCCGAAGTTTCGCGACAGCGCCACCACCCGCATGCAGGGATCTTCGCGCTCTAAGCTGAGGAGGATCTCCAGAGTCGTGTCAGCACTGCCATCGTCGATGTAGATCACCTCATGTTCGAGGCCGATGTCAGCCAAGGCTCCGCAAAGGCGACGATGCGTCTCGCGTAAAACCGCTTCCTCGTTGAAACAGGGCACGATTACCGAGAAACGCGGCGAACCGGGTCTCTGCATCGCAGCCTTGTCCTCTTTTGTCATCGGAACCTTGTTTCCCCTTAAGGGAAGCTCTTGGCGAAAGGTGACAGAGAATGATGGTCTGCGGTGACAGCCCTTCCTTGTCTTCGAGATGCCCTACACTGAGCCGCAACTCTGGGTCAACATGTGCGCTCAGCGAGCTTGCGCAGATCTGACCGAGATGGCAGCTAGGTCATCGCCTGATGCAAGCTTGGAGCGAAGAGAGACCTGATCATGCTGCTTTGGTGCTCGATCGCAAGGTGCGGGGCCTGTCACGTGCCCTTTTACCAGACTTCCCCGACTGATTACGGAGGGGTGTGGTGTCGGCCTCCCTATGCCTTGGTGCCGATCACCCCCTGTCTGACCACTCGCTCGGCACAACCCTAAAGGTCGCTCGTGCGCTCACTCTTTGGCCACGAAGGACTGCTCGGCCAAGTCCTTGCACGTTTGGACTGTCGCCTCGTCATCAAGGCGATCCTCATCGCCTTCTTTATCTATGCGGTTCTTCTGTCTCTGGCGAGTTTCCTCGCAGTCAATCCTTTCACGGACAATCAATACAATCACGGCCTGGTTGCGCGTAGTGCTCTTGTGTCAGGGCCGTCGCTGTTGGAAACGTCCTATCGCCATTGGTACTTTGGTGATGAGGACCTCGTCCGTGCAGAAGATTGGCATCGCAGTACCTATTTGCTTGTGCTAACAGGCCTGCACCAGTTGTGTGGTGGGTTCGCACAAGAATGCACAAAAGTACTATACGCGTTAATCGTTGTAGCGGTTTTCAGTTTAATACTAACTCTATCAATTCGGGCAAATCATCAACCTAAACCGGGCTGCATTTCTGCTAGTTCTTTTCTTTTTGCTGGATTGCTATTGCCAATACTGATGGTGAACAATTGGGCTTCCGGGCTCTTGGCCGCCGACTTCCTTGATGATATGCCCGCGGCACTGTGCAGCTTGGCCGCTGCTACGCTTCTTACCTTGCGTGGCACGTCTGTACTCAACTGTGTGCTCATCGGTCTGCTTGCAGCCTTGGCCTTTTCAGTAAAGAATTTGAGTTTGGTGCTGTTTCCTGTGTTTTGGATGTGCATCACACTGATCCTTATGTTGGAGGAAAGAGATCGGAAAATTCTGCGATGGGTACGTGAGTCAGGTGCCTACCTGACCGGATATTTGGTACTGCTGATTCCTGTGCTCTATTGGAACAAGCGAGAGCTGGGGCTCTTCCTCCCCGAACAGGCCCGATTGGGTCTGATCGGTCGCCTACGGACGGACACTCCGAACGGCGAGCATGAGCTATACTTCCTGAAGCCCGAATTGGAGCGCGCCGAATCCTGGCTGAGGCTCCTGCTTGAGAAAGGACTGATCAGCGAACTTTGGGATGGCTGGCTAACGACCATGGAGGCCCTCAAGTCCGGGTGGGTTATCTTGTTGGTAGCAACCCTTGGTCTCTTGGGTACCTGGTTGGCGCGCCGCCGCCACTCTGTCTCACCGGCTTACTGCAGACTCGGCGTGGTGTTTGCCATCAGCCTGCTGGGGTTCACGGCCTTCTTCACGCTGAAGCTGGGTGAGGCAGGTCAACTTCGCTATTGGCTTCTTCCCTTCGGTCTGGGCGCAGCCCTAGGCATCTCTGGCCTTCTGGTGTTCTACCGCTCATTCACCCTCAGGGAGTGTCTCGCTTCCTGTGCCTCTGCACTCAAATTGACGGGACCTTCTCTGACCTCGAGCGCGCCGAAGCAGTCGACTGAACAGGGTATTGGTGATCCGGACAGGCTGGCGCGCTGTCTGATGGCGGCATTGCTACTGACCCTTGTCCTTAATACTGTTGGTCAATCCGCGCGCCCTGCAGCAAAGCTCTGGTGGGAACCCTATGGCTATCCTGACGAAACCACCCAGCGTTTGTCTGAAATTGCCGATTCCAATGCAATCATGGTTCATAGCAATGTCGGCGTGAACTATTGGATCGACCAACCCTTGGCCAGCTTGGCTGGTCTACAGCCGGCGATTTTGATTACTCTGACAGTGGATCAACTGGCTCGCTTTGTCGAGCGCTATGATGTGAAGGCGGCTGTGTTCCGAGATTGGCGTCGGGTGGGTCGGCGCGACCCATACAAGGTCGTGGATTTTCTGAAGGAGAATGGTTTCTGCGAGGACAGTGCGACGGAGGGCTTTGTCATCCTTGTCTGGCAAGGAGTGGGACACAGGGGCCAAGACTGCGGGCCCAATGGCTGATCCCGGCGGCGAAGGGGCGTGCTTTTGAAGTCGGGTCTTGTCGGTAGTCACCGAGTGAAATGCGCTTCGGCCAGTCAAGGTCTTGCTGTTTTTGAGGTTAGAGATTGTCTGACCTGATGCCCTCGCTACCCGCCCGCAACCCAGCCCTACCCTCTGCCCGCCTTGACTTGACCCGCGGTCTTGCCTAACTGGCGGCTCCCTAGAGATGAGGAGCCTTTGCTATGCCGGTTATCACGCTTCCCGACGGTGCCACGCGCAGCTATGACGCGCCGGTGCAGGGAACCCGGCTGGCTACTGACATCGGCGCGCGGCTGGCCAAGGATGCGCTTGCGATCAAGGTGAATGGCGTGCTGCGCGATCTGGCCTATGAGATCGACGAGGATGCCAAGGTCGAGATCGTGACGCGCGGCCACAGCGATTCCCTGGAACTGCTGCGCCACGACGCCGCCCACGTACTGGCGGAAGCCGTACAGGAGCTCTATCCCGGCACGCAGGTGACCTTCGGCCCGGCGACGGAGGATGGCTTCTATTACGACTTCGCCCGCGCCGAGCCCTTCACGACGGAAGACCTGGAGGCGATCGAGGCGCGGATGCACGAGATCGTGACGCGCAACGAGGACCTGACGCGTGAGGTCTGGCCGCGCGATGAAGCCGTCGCCTACTTCGAGAAGCTGGGCGAAAAGTATAAGGCCGAGCATATTCAGTCCCTGCCCGCGGAGATGGAGATCTCGATCTACCGTCAGGGTGCGTGGCTGGATCTCTGTTTGGGCCCGCATCTGCCTTCGACGGGCAAGCTGGGGCATGCCTTCAAGCTGCTGCGCGTGTCCGGCGCCTATTGGCGCGGCGATGCGCGCAACGAACAGCTTCAGCGCATCTACGGCACGGCCTGGGAGACGGAGAAGCAGCTCAAGGCCTACCTCACCCAGCTGGAGGAGGCCGCCAAGCGCGACCATCGCCGGCTCGGCCGCGAGCTCAACCTCTTCCACCAGCAGGAAGAGGCCGTGGGCTCCACCTTCTGGCACCCCCAGGGCTGGCAGCTCTGGCGCACGATCGAGGACTACTTGCGGCTCAAGCTGATCAAGGCCGGCTATGACGAGGTGAAGTCGCCGCAGCTCTTCGACCGCATCCTTTGGGAGGCCTCGGGCCACTGGGAGAAGTTCCAGGAGCATATGTTCATTGCCGAGTCCGAGCATCGGACCCTGGCGGTGAAACCGATGAACTGCCCCGGTCACGTGCTGATGTTCCGGCAGGGCATCAAGTCCTATCGCGAACTACCACTGCGTTACGCCGAGTTCGGCTCCTGCCATCGCAACGAGCCGTCCGGCGCTCTGCACGGGCTGATGCGGGTGCGTGCCTTCACGCAGGACGATGGCCACATCTTCTGCCGTCCCGATCAGATCGTGTCCGAGACCGAGGCCTTCTGCGCGCTGCTCTTGGAGATCTATCGCGACTTCGGCTTTGACGAGGTGCGGGTCAAGTTCTCCGACCGCCCGGAGAAGCGGGTGGGCAGTGACGAGACCTGGGATAAAGCCGAGCAGGCGCTGATCGAGGCCACGCGCCATGCGGGCCTGGACTTTGAGCTGAACCCCGGCGAGGGCGCCTTCTATGGCCCGAAGCTGGAGTTCGTGCTGAAGGACGCGATCGGTCGTGACTGGCAGTGCGGCACCTTCCAAGTGGACTTCGTGATGCCGGAGCGATTGGGGGCCACCTATGCCGGTGAGGATGGGGCCAAGCACCATCCGGTGATGCTGCATCGGGCCATCCTTGGTTCTTTCGAGCGCTTTATCGCCATCCTGATCGAGAACTTCGCCGGTCGCTTCCCGCTGTGGCTGGCGCCGCGGCAGGTGACGGTCGCGACCATCACCAACGATGCCGACGGCTATGCCGAAGAGGTGGTGGCCCAGATGAAGGCGGCGGGCTTGCGTGCCGATGCCGATCTGCGCAGCGAGAAGATCAACGCCAAGGTCCGCGATCTCTCGCTGGCCAAGGTGCCGGTGATCGCCGTGGTCGGCCGCAGGGAGGCAGAAAACGGACAGGTCGCACTGCGCAGACTTGGCGGAAAGCAGCAAGAGATACTTGCGCTCGGCGACGCGCTCACTAGACTAGAGGCAGAAGCGCGTCCACCCGCCTGAGTGCGGCGGGCGCACTTTCTCGTTTGAGGAAACGCCGAGACGTAAAACGCAACCACTAGGAGAGTGTAACATAGCACGATTTCAACCGGACGCGGCTCCGTCCAAAGATGGGCCACGGGCCAATGGCGACATTCGCGTACCGAAGGTACGCCTGATCGACGAGAATGGAGAGAATCAAGGCGTCGTTGCGACGCCGGAAGCCTTGCATATGGCCTATTTGGCCGGACTTGACCTGGTCGAGATTTCTCCCAACGCCGATCCGCCGGTGGTGAAGATCCTCGACTACGGCAAGTTCAAGTACGAGGCTCAAAAGCGCGCCAACGAAGCCCGCAAGAAGCAAAAAGTCATCGAGGTCAAAGAGATCAAGATGCGCCCTGGCATCGACACGCATGATTATGACGTGAAGATGCGGCAGGTGAAGAGCTTCCTGGGTGAGGGCGACAAGGTGAAGATCACCCTGCGCTTCCGCGGCCGTGAAATGGCCCACCAGGAGCTTGGCATGAAGATCCTGGATCGGGTCCGCGAGGACACCGAGGAATTGGCCAAGGTCGAAGCCTATCCCAAGCTGGAAGGCCGGCAGATGATCATGGTGATTGCGCCGCGCTAGTTCTGGTCTTCAGCCTTTCAGGCTGAACGGCACCGGCCCGCACCCCCGCCCGGCCGCCCATTACAGGATACTCTCGTTGGGCGGCCGGGCGGGGGTGCGGGCCGGTGCCGGTAGACAAGTAAACGTACTGGCGCAGCGATGGTGTGCCACTCGTCCGATCCGGCACCTCTCGGACGAGTGGCGACCCTTGTGCCTATCCCAAATTCGGCATGGTCATTTGGTAGGATTCCAGCGCTTGTGCGGCTGCCCACCAATCGCCCATGCCGGGGATGTCAAAGGCCGCGCCCTTGTCTTCGGTCATGTCGACGTAGAAGCAAACCGGGGCAAGGAAGAGATCGGCCAGTGAGAGATCGGCGCCCGCGATCCAAGGCCCAGACCCACGCAGCTTCATGATCTCGCCCAAGGCCAGGCGGCTCTTGGCCATACAGTCCTGGCGCACCTCTTCATTCTTACCGCCGACGAAATCGGGGAAGAGATGCTGGGCGGCCAAGCCCAACAGGGCGCCGTAGGCGGCGTTGTCATAGATCCCCATCGCCATATCCATGCGCGCACGATCGCCAAGCTCGCCCGGCACCAGGGACTTGCCGGGCAGAGCGTCGTTCAGATAGCGGCAGATGGCGCTGGTCTCATAGAGCCTGAGGTCGCCGTGATCCATGACCGGCACCTTGCCGAAGGGATTCCGCGCCAGGTGTTCCGCCTCCCCGGTCTCACCGGTCAGGACATTGACCGGGACCAGCTCATAGTCGGCGCCTTTCTCGGCCAAGAGCATGCGCGCTGAGCGCACATAGGTCGAGGCATCGAAGCCATAGATAGTCAGGCTCATCATTTTCTCCCCAGGTCCATGTGATTAGCGGGACCTCATCTCTTCCACAGGGATATGGCCGAAACAAGGAACCATAGGTTTGAACACCCGCTGGTCGCTTAGGCGACACCCGCTGGAACAGCACCGCTTTGGCCGGCCCTCCACCCTTGATCCAGCCTCGGTGGAGTGTCTATAATATCAACATATTGACATTTATGCTTGAGAATGACAGTACCTTCGGGACCATGGATGCTCTACTGTCAGCCGAACATCGCAAGAGGAAGGAAATCCATGACTGAGACGGCGTCTCTGCTCTCCAGGCCGATCAAGCTTGGCGGTCATCTGCTGCCCAACCGCTTTGTCATGGGCTCCATGCACACAGGTCTGGAAGGACGTCCCGATCTCTTCGATCGGCTTGCACGCTTCTACGCGGAGCGCGCCAAGGGCGGTGCGGCCCTGATCGTGACTGGCGGCTTCTCGATGAACCTTGCCGGGCGCATCAAGGATCATCCCTGCACCCTGACCAGCGAGGCTGAGGCGCTGCCACATCGGCAGATCACAGAGGCTGTGCATCAGGCGGGCGGTCGCATCCTTCTGCAGCTCCTGCACGCCGGGCGCTATGGCTATCATTCCGCAATCGTCGCTCCCTCGGCGATCAAGTCCCCGATCAACCGCGACGCACCGCAAGAGCTGAGCGAGGCTGAGATCCTGGAGACCATCCAGGACTATGCCCGCTCGACGCGCCTGGCGCTTGAGGCAGGCTATGACGGTGTCGAGGTCATGGGATCGGAGGGCTATCTGATCAGCCAGTTTCTGGCCGAGAGAACCAACCACCGCAGCGACGATTGGGGCGGCACATTTGTCAATAGGTTGAGATTTCCCCGTGCTGTGACCCGCGCGGTGAGAGAAGCACTCGGCACCGGCCCGATCCTAAGCTTCCGCATGTCCGCCGCGGACCTGATCGATAATAGTCTGAGCGATGATGAGGTCATTGATCTGGCGCTAGCGGTCGAAGAGGAGGGGGCCGATTGCATCAGCACGGGCATTGGTTGGCATGAATCGGCCGTGCCTACGATCGCCGGCGTCGTTCCTCACGCGGCCTTTGGGCAAGCGACAAAGCGGATCAAGCAGGCGGTCAGCATCCCCGTCATTGCCAGCAACAGGATCAACCTGCCGGAGACGGCCGAGCGAGTCTTGGCTGAGGGCATGGGGGATCTGGTCTCCATGGCCCGCCCTTTTCTGGCCGATCCCGCCTTTGCGCGGAAGATGTTGGATGGCGCCGGGGATCGCATCACGCTTTGTATCGGCTGCAATCAGGCCTGCCTGGATCACTACTTCACCGACCAGGTGATCACCTGCCTGGTCAATCCCCGTGCCGTGCAGGAAGAAAGCTACACAGCGGGTCCAGCCAAGACGCCGAAACGCGTAGCGGTCATCGGTGCCGGTGTTGCGGGGATCGCTTGTGCCTTGGAGGCATCAAGGCGTGGTCACCAGGTGACGCTCTTCGATCAGGCAGAACGGATCGGCGGGCAGTTTCTCCTGGCCGCAGAGATCCCCGGCAAAGCGGACTACGGCCGCGCCATGGAGACCTTCGCAGAGCAACTTGAGGCCGCTGGTGTGGCGCTCCGCCTGGGCCAGGCTGTCGAGGCCGATGCGATCGCAGCAGGGGGCTTCGATGTGGCCGTGGTGGCAACCGGTGTCACCCCTCGGCCGCTGGATATCCCGGGCGCTGATCACCCCAAGGTCGCTGGCTACAGCGAGGTCCTGGATGGCAGGCGCATCGCCGGAGAGCGCGTTCTGGTGATCGGCGGCGGCGGAATCGGACACGATGTCGCGCTGTTTCTGGCCCACCCGGAGCAGCGAATGACCGAACTAGAAGCCTTTCAGAAGCACTGGGGCATTGGGCGCGCGCGGGCCCCGGCGCCGGCAGCCCGCCAAGTCACCATGCTGAAGCGTTCTCCCGGCCGTTTCGGGCGCGGTCTCGGCAAGAGCACCGGATGGATTCTGAGGCAGGAGCTGAAGGATTTCGGCGTCACGCAGTTGGCAGAGGTGACCTACAAACGCATCGATGACGCCGGCCTGCACATCCAATGCGAAGGCCGTGATGAGGTACTGGAGGCCGACACCATCGTGGTCTGTGCCGGGCAGCTCTCGCAGGATCACCTTGCTGAAGACCTGACGCGCTCCGGCCTTCCAGTCCAGGTCGTGGGCGGCGCCCGGCTAGCCGGGGAGTTAGACGCCAAGCGGGCGATGGAGGAGGGCACCCGGGTCGGCAACAGCCTCTAGAAGCCCTTCAGTGCCAATCGAGCGAGGAGATTAGATGAGAGGTTTGAGTGGAAAGATTGCACTGGTCACTGGTGCAGCAGGCGGCATCGGCACGGCAATCTCCAGGCGCTTCGTTGAAGAGGGGGCCCAGGTCGTGGCTCTGGACTTCGATGAGGCGGGGTTGGCGCGTTTGGTCCAAGATTTGGGAAAGAAGGTGAGCGTATGCCCGACCGACATCACCGACCCCGAGGCCGTCGAGCAGGCTGTCGCAACGACCAGGGAAGCGCAGGGCCCGATCGACATCCTGGTGAACAATGCTGGCTGGGACCTGGCCCGCCCCTTCCTCGAGACAGAGCCCGACCTCTGGGACAAGATCATCAAGATCAACCTGCTGGGGCCCTTGAACCTGCATCGTGCCGTGCTTCCCGGCATGATCGAGGCGGGCGGCGGCAAGATCATCAACATCGCCTCAGACGCCGGCCGCGTCGGCTCCTCCGGCGAGGCCGTCTATTCGGCCTGCAAGGGCGGCATCATCGCCTTCACCAAGACCATCGCGCGCGAACAAGCGCGCAGCGGCATTCTGGTCAACGCCGTGGCCCCCGGGCCGACGGACACGCCTTTGCTGCAGTCCTTCTTCGGCGAGGGTGATTACGGCCGCAAACTGCACGAAGGCCTGAAGCGCGCCATTCCGCTCGGCCGCTTGGGCGCGGTCGACGACATCCCCGGCATCGTCGCTTTCCTTGCAAGCGACGACGCGACCTTCATCACCGGTCAGGTCATCAGCGTCTCCGGTGGTCTCACCATGCAGGGATAGGGGCGAGAGATGGACTATCAGGATATCAGTGTCGAACGGCGCGGCCAGGCCGCCTGGATCGTGATCGACAGGCCGAAGGTGATGAACGCCTTTCGCGGGCAGACCTGCGAAGAGCTGATCCATGCCATTGGTGCGGCCGGTTGGGACAAGCAGGTCGCCGCCATCGTGCTGACCGGCGCCGGCGATAGAGCCTTTTGCACCGGCGGTGATCAGTCTGCGCACGACGGCGGCTATGACGGACGCGGGACCATCGGCCTGCCGGTCGAGGATTTGCAGAGTGTCATCCGCGATGTGCCCAAGCCGGTCATTGCCCGGGTCAACGGTTATGCGATCGGCGGCGGCAACGTGCTGGTCACGGTCTGCGATATGGCGATCGCAGCCGAAACCGCAGTCTTCGGCCAGGTCGGCCCCAAGGTCGGCTCGGTCGATCCGGGTTTCGGTACGGCTTTGCTGGCCCGCATCGTGGGCGAGAAAAAGGCCCGCGAGATGTGGATGCTCTGCCGGCGCTACAGTGCCCAAGAGGCCCTGGATATGGGCTTGATCAATGCCGTCGCGCCGGCCGATAAGCTGGATGCAGAAGTTGAGTCCTGGTGTGCGGAGATTGCGGCGCTCAGCCCCACCGCGATCGCCATCGCCAAGCGCTCCTTCAATGCCGACAGCGAGTCGATCCGGGGCATCTCCACCTTGGGAATGCAGGCGCTCAGCCTCTTCTATGAGACCGAGGAGTCGAAGGAGGGCGTTGCAGCCTTCTTGGAACGGCGCCCGGCCAAGTTCAGGCCTTAACCCTCGGGCTCACCCTCGCCCATCGCGCTCAAGTTGCTCCTGAGCTTGTCGAAGAGATAGGCCAGAGCGATCTTCTCGTTGAGGCTGAAGTCGGCGGTGGCCTCCTGATAGAAGGTCTCGATGCCGCGCTCCAGGCTGCGCCAATAGTTACGCCCTTTTGGCGTCACCTGCACCAGGCGCGCCCGGCGATCGCTCTCTCCGGCGACTCGCACGACATAGCCATCGCGCTCCAAGCGGCGGAGGACACCGTCCAGGTTCTGGCGACTGACCTTCAGGTACTCGGCCAAGGCACCGAAGAGGAAGCCCTCATCAGGACCCTTGCTCGACAGAGCGCCAAGCACAGACCACTGCACCGTGGTGATGCCCAGGATGTTCGTGGATTTGGTCTGCAGCAGATTGCCGAGCTGAAACAGGCGGAAGAAGATCTTGTTATCGATCCGATAGCTCTCCGTCCGCGCTTGCTCGTTCATCCCGGGTTCGGCCTCATTCAAGAGGGGTTGCCCCTCGTTTCGCATTGCCCTTTCTGCGACGAGTTTCAGAAAATTGAAAGAGGCTCTCCGGAGAAAGCTCAGCCACCGCGCTTGAAGGGGCCCATCTCGGTGACGATGTCGATCTCCTGGCCCACGGCGCGCTGCTCGCGGCGCAGAAAGTCGGCGACGGCGGCGCGAAAGCCAGGGTCTTCGATCCAGTGCGCGCTGTAAGTCGGCACCGGCATGTAGCCGCGCTGGACCTTGTGCTGCCCCTGGGCGCCTGCCTCCACCACCTTGAGGCCCTCGACAATGGCCCAGTCGATTGCTCGGTAATAGCAGCACTCGAAGTGCAGGAACCGCACCTCTGCAGCACAGCCCCAGTTTCTACCATAGAGCCGCTCTTTGCCGATCAGATTGAGCGCGCCTGCAACCGGCCGCCCGCCGTCCTCGGCAGAGATCAGCAGCACCTGATCCCCCAGGCGCTCACCCAGCAGGTGGAAGAAGTCCTCGGTCAGATAGTTCTGCGACCACTTCTTATCGATGGTCGCCAGGTAGAAGCGATAGAAGGCATCCCAGTGATCCGCCGTGATCTCCTGGCCCCTCAGCGCCCGGATGGTGAGGCCGCTGTCCTGCGCCTGACGTCGTTCCTTTTTGATCGCCTTGCGCTTGCGCGAGGTCAGAGCTGACAGGAAGTGATCGAAATCCTCATAGCCCTCGTTCATCCAGTGGTATTGCAGGCCCTGGCGCTGCAGGTATCCGCTTTCACCCAAGGCCTGCCATTCCGGTTCAGTCGGGAAGGTGAGATGGAGAGAGGAGACCTTGTGCAGCTCTGCGACCCTCAAGAGGCCAGCCATCAAGGTGTCGCGCACCCGCTCTTCCCAAGGGCCCGGGCGGATCAGCAAGCGCGGCCCGGTCACCGGCGTGAAGGGGACCGAGGCCTGCAGCTTGGGATAATAGCGCCCGCCGGCGCGCTCAAAGGCATCGGCCCAGCCCCAGTCGAAGACATACTCACCATAAGAATGGTTCTTGAGATAGAGTGGCACACAGCCCAGCAGGCCGCCGGCTCCATCCTCGATCGCCAAGTGCTGGCCTAGCCAGCCCGTGCGCGCGGTCGCGGAGCCCGATTCCTCCAGGGCCAGCAAGAAGGCATGGCTGACGAAGGGGTTCTCCCCACCGGCGCAGGCATCCCACGCCGCAGCGTCAATCTTCTGAAGGCTCTCGTGAGTCCTGAGGGTCCAGGCATCCGGGCTATCGGGCATGAGGGGAAGATAGGTCAGCCAAGGCTGCCCGGCGAGTGGCCAGTCGTCGCCATCCGACAATCAGCTGCCCGATGGCGCGCTCGAAGGATCGGGCGCTGGAGAGGACAGGTCGCGCCGCGCACTCTCGATCAAGTGTTTTAAATCACGCATTTGTTATTCTACCCTCCCGAAAAAGTCTGTGATTCAAATGAACCTGCTTGCGTTTGTCGAGGACAAACAGACGAAGAGATTGGTGAAAGACGATGCGCTGAATTGGCCGGAACAGAGACCTATGGGCTGTGGGGATCCAAGGTTATCTGCACCCTGTCGCCGAAATGGAGATTAATCTGGCGCATTAGACCAACAAGCGAGAGGGGAGTGTGAACAATGGCCGTCATACTGGGTACATCAGGATCGGATGGACTGGATGGGACGAGCGGAGATGACACGATCTATGGCTTTGGCGGACAAGACAACATTGCAGGAGGCAGCGGCAATGACGTCATCGTAGCGTCAAGCGGCGATGACTATTACCTCTATGGTGGATCGGGCGATGATACGATCTTTCTAGGATCGGGAGATGACAGTATCGTTGACGGTGGCCCGGGTAACGACACAGTGGTCCTTGGATCCGGCAAGGGGCTGACTGTCTTCCTCGGAACAGGTGACGATCGTATCGACGATGGGTACTTCTACGGCAACTACCCAAATGTAGTTAAAGGCGAAGCTGTTGATGTATTCGGCGGCAGCGGTAATGATCAAATCTTTACCAGTGACGGCGCCGACACCAACATCAATGGTGACGATGGCAACGATACCATCAACACACGAGGCGGCGATGACACCAGCGTATTCGGCGGAGAGGGAGATGACGTCCTTGTATCCGGCTCCGGCCAGGATACCAGCTTCGCCGGCGGGGATGGTGACGATACGGTCGCGGCCGGCTCTGGCTCCCTATCCCAAGTGCAGCTCGGCTCGGGCAACGACAGGTTCCAAGGCGGTGTCCTGAACCTCGAGGGCGACACACTATTGGGCGGCAAGGCCTTCGGGGTCTACGGAGCCTCCGGCAAGGATCAGCTCTTCGGTGGCAGCGGGACTGACAGCCTGATGTCCGGCGGCGCCGGCGATGACGAGATCAAGGGCAACGGCGGCGTCGATATCGCGATCAATGGTGGTATGGGCGATGACACGCTCTCCGGCGGTGGTGGCAAGGACACCCTGATCAACGGAGGCAGCGGCGACGACCAGATTCAAGGCGATGGCGGTGACGACACACAGCTGTCCGGCAGCAGCGGCAATGACGTGATCGAGGGCGGTTCGGGGCAGGACGCCGCCGCATTCGGCGGTGACGGCGACGACATCGTTCGCGGGCAGCAGGGCGACGACAGCAACCTGAACGGCAGCAGCGGCAACGACGAGATCTGGGGCGGCAGCGGCGTAGATACGCGCCTCTTCGGCGACGATGGCGACGACAGTGTGCACGGCGGCAGCGGTAGCGATACCTCTCTCTTCGGGCGCAGCGGCCAGGACCGGATCACCGCTGCGCGCGGCGACGACAGCGACCTTGCCGGCGGTGAGGGCGATGACAGCCTCTATGGTGGGATCGGCGACGATAACCGCCTCTTCGGTGGCACCGGCAACGACAGCATCTCCGGTGGCAGCGGGAAGGACAGCAACCTGATCGGTAGCGAAGGCGAGGATCGCTTGGAGGGGGACTCTGGCGACGACAGCCTGCTCTTCGGCAGCACCGGGAATGACAAGGTCTATGGCGGCGCGGGTGATGATACGGGCTTGCTGGGCGGTGATGGAGAGGATTCAGTCTGGGGCGGCAGTGGTGCCGATACCGACCTCTTCGGCGGCGATGGAGACGATGGGCTCTTCGGTGGCTCCGGCAATGATGCCGGGCTTTTTGGAGGTGACGGATTAGACATATTGCGCGGCCTCGCCGGAGACGACAGCCTGGATGGCGGCAGCATGCGTGACACGCTTTTCGGCGCCATCGGTGACGATTACCTGGTCGGCGGCGAAGGCAGCGATCAGCACGTCGGGGGCAGTGGCGTCGATACTCTGGAAGGTGGTCTGGGACGCGATCGCCTGAATGGGGGAAGCGGCGTCGACACGGCAAGCGGCGGCAAGGCCAATGATACCTTCGTCGTCGATACCGCGGGCGACGTGGTGAACGAGGACGCGACAGGCGGCGTCGATGTGATCCGCTCCAACGCGCTGGCCTACACCCTGCAGAGCTGTGCCGACGGCTTCATCGAACGGGCCAATGTCAACAAGGGGATCGGCGCGGCCGACCTGCACGGCAACGAGCACGACAACATCCTGCTCGGCAACTCCGCCGGCAACAGCTTGTTTGGAGGCAGTGGCGATGACCGTCTGAACGGAGAGGGCGGCAGCGACGTCCTGATCGGCGGCTCGGGCCGAGATACCTTCGTGGTCGATACTCAGGGCGACGTGGTGCAGGACAAGGCTGGCGGAGGCCAGGACCTGGTCAGGGCCGAGGCCGACTACACCTTGCCAAGCGGGTCGGCCAATGCCTTCATTGAGAACCTGCGCATACAGGGTGGTTTCGGCAACATCAACGGAGCCGGAAACGATCGAGACAATCTGATCCAAGGCAACACGGGCGACAACAGCCTGGCCGGGCTGGACGGCGACGACCGGATCGAAGGACGGGCCGGCAATGATGTCTTGGACGGTGGCAGCGGCGCTGACACGCTTTATGTGGAAAGCGGGAACCAACTGATCGGCGGATCGGGCGGGGACAGCTTCCTCTTTGAAGGAGACAACCTGGGCAACGCCGGGTCTGGTGGTCCTGTCATCTCCGACTTCGACGGCAGCGCCGGCGACCGCCTGGTCTTCGCGACCGGCCTGGAGGTCGGCGCCTTCAGCTATATCGAGAGCCTTGCCTTCAGCGGTGGGGGCAACAGCCAGGCGCGCTTTGACGGTGCCGGTCAGTTCCAGATCGATCAGGACGGTGACGGTACGGCCGATATTGCCTTCCGGATGGACGGGGTCTCTGCTGCCGGGCAGATCACCGCGGCAGACTTCCTATGGCTGTGAGCCTGTCAACTCTGCTGCGACCAGGAGCTAGGGCCTCGTTCGCGGAGACCACGCAGGGGCCATTCCGCCAGATGTTGAAGGTGATCGAAGGTGATTGACCGCACCTCGACCAACTTGCGAGGCTAGGCAGGGTCAAGCGGGGAGCGCGCCATTGCCGGACGACAAGAAACGCGACATAGCCAGGGCGGCCGAGATCCATCGACGGCTACACGCCCATCTGCCCTCTGATCCGGCGCTCAGGGTCAAGGCACTGGAGAGCTTGGTGCTGGAGCGCGGTCTGGTGGCTCCGGAGACCCTGGAGAGCTGGGTCGAGGCCTATCGGGAGCGCATTGGACCTAAGCGGGGTGCCCGGGTGGTGGCGCGCGCCTGGGTCGATCCGGCCTTCAAGACCCGCCTGATGGAGAATGCGACGGCGGCCATCGCCGAGTTCGGCTTCGAAGGCAATGCCACCGGGCACCTGAAGGCGGTGGAGAACCATGCCAGCCTGCACAATCTCGTCGTCTGCACGCTCTGCTCCTGTTATCCCTTCAGCCTGCTCGGCATGTCGCCGCCCTGGTATCGCTCTGCAGCCTATCGCGCGCGGGCGGCGCGAGAGCCCCGCGCGGTCCTTGCCGAATTCGGTGTCGAGCTGCCGGCGGAGGCCGCAGTCCGCGTCTGGGACAGCACGGCAGAGCTGCGCTATCTGGTCCTGCCGCAGCGCCCGGCCGGAACCGAGGGCTGGGAGGAAGAGCGTCTGGCGGCCCTGGTGACCCGCAACGCGATGATTGGCACCGACCGCGATCTTGGACCGGAGGCAGGCTGATGGACGGCGTTCACGATCTTGGCGGCAAGGAGGGCTTTGGCCCTATCGCAACCACGACGGAGGATCCTGCCTTTCAGGCGGACTGGGAGGGGCGCATGTACGCCCTGTCGCAGACTGCCGGTCCCCCGGATATGAGCATCGACTGGTTCCGCTTCTTGGTCGAGCTGCTGCCGCCCGATGCCTATCTGACCATCCCCTATTTCGAGAAGTGGTGCATGGTAGCACTGACCAGCTTCGTCAACGCCGGCACCCTGACGGAGGAGGAGGTGATCGCCGGCGGTGGTGCGCCCAGCCCGACCTTGCCCCCGGCCCAGAGCGTTGAGGAGGTACTGGCCGCCGTGCAGGCTCACTGCACCGACTTTTCTCGCCCCGACGCGCGCGAGCCGGCCTTCGCCGTCGGCGCAGAGGTCATGACGCAAAGCCACGGCGTGCCCGGACACACGCGCCTGCCGGCCTACGCCCGCGGTCGAAGCGGGCACATCACCGCCTACCACGGCGCGCATCTCTTCCCCGACGCGGTCTGGCAGGGGATGGAGGTAGCCTTGCCTCTCTACACTGTCTCCTTCGAGGCCCGCGAGCTCTGGGGCCCGGAGGCCGCCGGCGGGGATAGCGTCATGCTGGATCTCTGGGAGCCCTATCTGCTGCCGCGGTAGGCCTACGAGGTCTGGCTCGCCGGTTCCCTGCAGACCGCCACCGCCTGGCGCACAAACCAGTTGATGGCCTTGTTGTGTCGGGTTCGCTCGTGGCGGAGCAGATGATAGGGAAAGCCCGCCTCTGCGCGAAAGGGCGCCGTTTCGAAGGGCCCGAGCTTGGCAATCTGCTCGCCTAGTCGTTTGGGCACGGCAGCCACGGCGTCGCTGGCCCCGATCAGGCAGGGAAAGGCGGTAAAGTAGGGCTGGTGGAGGACGGCGTTCGGATTGTCCCCACCTTCGCGCATGACCCTGTCGACCCGTTGCGCCGTCAGGCCCGGATAATTGACCTCAATCTGGCGATAGGGCGCGATATCCAGTTGGGTCAGGTGACTCTTGCCTTTGGCGGCTAGCACCAAGGGATGGCCCTGCCGGAACAGTACCACGTAGGTCTCGTCAAACAGCTTTTGCACAAGGAAGTCGCCGCTGAGGCGCGTGGCCACGTAGAGCATCAGATCGATCGACCCATTTTCCAGATCGTCGAAGCTGCGCGGCACCAACGGGGTTACATCGACGCGCAAGGCCGGGCCGACCTCAGTCAATCTCTCCATGACCGGTCCCAGAACACTGGCGACGCCATAGTCCGTCGATGCGATCCGGAAGCAGAGGGTCGAGGTCAAAGGTTCGAAGGCAGAGGGTGAGAAGACCGCTCCGACCTTGATGATCGCCTCGTCAAGCGGTCCACTGAGCGACAGGGCGTGGTCGGTCAGCCGATAGCCGGATTGGGTGCGGACCAGGATGGGGTCGCCTGTCAGATCTCTGATCCGGGCGAGCACGCGACTGGCCGCCGGCTGACTGATTCCCATCTGCAAGGCCGTCTTGCTGACACTGCCGGTGTTCAACAAGTGACGCAGGAAACGCAGCAGCCGCAGATCCAGATTGGCAAAGGCAGCATCCATTTTTTGCATCTTCATTATGCTTGGTTCGTCATTTTATGAATGTGATCCTGCGCGCAGTTCTCCTGTCAAGGCAGCAGGGAGCCAAGCGCGTTTCGATGAGACTCTTCTTCACCATCCTCGCCCTCGCAGTGACCCAACCGGCCCTGGCCGAGCAGGATCTCGTCGGCGGACTACCCCCCTACACGGAGGCTGTCCTGCCGCTGGGCAGAGACCTCTATGGCGTTGCCATTGGCCCCGGCGGCCCAAGCGAAGAGTTTGGGTCTGACGCCCTGAACGGCGGGTTGTACAGGCTCGACAGAGGTGGCGCGCACACGCTGATCTCGCTCTCCGACGGCGAAGGGTTGAAGAACCCCACCGGACTGGTGGAAGCCGCAGGACAGATCGTGCTGGTGGACGGCAACCAAGTGATCTCGCTGTCGCCGGAGGGTCAGGTCAATTGGCGCAGAGACTACGAAGAAGAGGGCGCCTTCTTCTACGACATCGAGGTTTTGGACGAGGCGACCCTGCTCGTGAGCGATTTCGGCCGGGGCGCATTCGTCAGCATCTCGGTCGAGACCGGGGAGATGAAGCCCTATCTCAGTGAGGTTCGCATCAATGGCCTAGCCAGATTTGAGGTTGGTCAGAACGGAATCTATGCCGTCTCATGGGGAGCCGACGACGCCTGGGACAGCGCCGTCTACCGTGTCGCCGGGCCCAAAGGGCAGGTCCGGGCCGAGCAGCTAGCCGATGGCTTTGGAAACCTCGAATCCATAGGGATCGTCGAAGGCTCCCTCATTCTGGGCGGATACCGTGGGCATAGAGATCACCCGGAAGCGAAGCTGTTGGGCTTGGATGACGACGGCAAAGTCTATGCACTCGACAAGGGCGCAGACACGCAAGGTATCTCGGACATCTACTACGACGGCGGCTCCCTGTGGCTGACCTTCTTCAAAGACGCGGCCTACTCAGAGGTTGCCGCCACGCATCTGGGCATCAGGAGGTAAAGCAGCGATCCTGCAAGTTGGGCCGATTTCAGCCGGTGTCGCGTTTGGTGCCACCTCAAAACTCCATCGTTTCGATCCAGTGCAAATACATGAATGTCCTGTCCGCTGTGCGGTCGCGGGTACATTGCAGCGGCGCATCGAGCCTGAGCGTGCCGCGTCCGTAGCGCAGACCAGCGAAGGAACAGTCTGAATCGCGCAGCGCCAGCCAACGTAGGTGTGCTTCAACCAACTTTGGGGCAGCAGGCAGGTGACCGTCTCTTGTTCGCTTGGGATCACCAGCCAGGGTCTTCTCCAGCAGCGCGTCGTAGGTTTCGTCCAGGAAAGCCTGCCACAGCTCGAACTGATGGAGGAAGCACCCATAGCGCTTGTAGGTGTAGCCGGCGCCCTCGAGCGGCCGCATGCAGTCTTCGAAACCCAAGCTGAGGCATTCTTCGGTGGCATCGAGGGAGCCTCGGGCTTCAGCGCGGACTGTTGTGACACAACGCTTCAGATCTTCGAGAGCGATCTCACCCTCGCGGGCGAGGGCAGCGAACGGCGTCTGTCCCAAAATGCACGCGAAGACCAACACTGCAAAAAGCAGCGCCGGAGAGGCGCCTTTGGCAATCTGGTCCCCTGTAGCCGTCGAGGTCCGGGTTGTCGGACGAGCTTTTTGCACCTACGTTCCTCTCATCCGAGGGCACGAGCATTGGACGTTTCCCTCCCCAACATCGCAAGCGCCCTCCTCAGCCGCCTACCCCCATCGGCGCAAAGGAAGCATTGCAGGCTGAGCCGCCAGAGGCTACATCCCTTTGCCGCTGCACGGCAGCCGCGCCGCGCGAGGAACGAAGTACCGCCTTGGCAACGTTTGAGAAGGGAAGTGGGCAATGGGGATGAAGCAGCAGGACGGCGCGCGGGTTGAGGCCTATCTCCGGCGGCTCTTCCGCAACGATCTCATTAATATCGTCTATCGACCGAAGGACGGCTCGGCAGAGGTGCTGCTGGACCAGGAGTTCATCGGCGTTCTTTTCCAAGATGACGAGGACGGCGAGATCTCCTACAGCTTTACCATGGCCATTCTCGAGGAAGACCTGCCCTCTTTGCGCCGCAGATAGCCTGTACAGCGCGATTTGACTCGCCGCCGGAAGGCATTATGGTTGCCAAGCTCAATCAAAGGGCCGTCTCGCCAGAGGCAGCGGACGAGAAGAAGCTCAGGAGAGAGAGCGGGAGGAAGCATCCGGTGGCTCGCCGCGTGAGCACAGCGCACCTGATGAAGAGAATTTTGAAGCCGGCGGGTAAGGCCCTGGCTGCGTTCGCGCTTGCCGCGTCTCTGCTTGGCGCAGCGTCGCAGCAGGGCTCAGCGGCCGATATAGAGGTGCGTTGGCAGATGGTGGACGAGACCGGCGAGGACTATGCCGCCGCCGACCGTCAGGCCCGTGCCTCCATCTATCGCGGCGATCACATGCTGGCTTTGCGCTGCCACCGCAGCCAGGAGCGCAGCTGGCTCACCCTGGTCTTCTCAGCCACCTGGTTCGTGAAACCGAAAGAGCATCCGCGCTTTTCGCTCTCGGTCGATTCGCAGGATGCGCAAGAGCTCTTCTTCGAGCGTGAGACCGACTATCGTTTCGTCGCCACCAATCCGCCCCGTGAGCTCTTGGAGAAGCTGGCAAGCGGTGTGCAGGCCCAGATCTCAGGCCCCGATTTTGAGGGCACGCCGGTCTCCCTGCCGCTCGACGGATCGCGCGACGCGATCGACAAGGCGCTGCTGCTCTGCGGCGAGGAACCGCTCTCTCCCAGCACGGGGTGATCTTGATGTCGGTGAGTATCATTCATCGCCTCGCACCGGCCCTCTCCCCCTCCCGGCCACCCACGGCAGTATCCTAAATGGGTGGCCGGGAGGGGGAGAGGGCCGGTGCCGCCGAGCAACGTCGGCCATCGTCGATGACCGACAGAACCGGCTAATTCCCGCGAGACGCCCAGTCGCGGGCACCCTCGGTCAAGGTCCAGCCGACGACATCTTTGAGGACGGAACCGAGTGCCTCGTCAAAGGCCTCGACCACGCCGACCACATCATCCTCGCTTGGCGCATAACCGCTGAAATCCCTGGTGGCAACAATGGTCCGTCGCGGTGTGTAGATCAGCTTGGCATTCACGATTACATCGACGCAGACCGGCGGTCCGGCACAGCTCTGCGGCTGTCCCGGATGATTGTAATACTCCGCCTGAAACTCGCGCACGTCGATTCGGAGTTCATAGTCTGAACGCAGGCCGATCGCGCGCCGCCCGACAGCGACGATCCGATCCGAGTTCTCGAAGGATTCAAGGACCAGGGCCTGCAGCATCAAGGGCATGCGATCGGTCCAGCCGGCGTCGGCATAGTACTCGATCCGGGTGGCACTGGGGGCCAGCGCGATGCGGGTGGTGTCGATCGCCCCCTGTGCTGCCGGCGGAGAAATCACCAATTGCCAGGCGACCGTCGGCAGGTAGGGGTCGAAGGTGCTCTTCGGAGTCAGGCGATAGAGCTTTGGTGGTGGGCCGGAACCCGGCAGCAAGCCACCGCAGGCAGAAAGCAACAGGGCCGCAATCATCAGCGCAAGGAGGGAGCGCAGCGCGGCAGTGCCGGAATTAGCGACGCGGGTCATAGCCTTCCTGCGAGTTGCCGAAGAAGAAGCGCGAGGGATCGCGTTCCACGTCGGTGGTGATGGTTTTCAGGTTACCGATCAGCTCTCTGGCCTCGGTCAGGAAGCTCACGAACTCAAACAGGCCTTGCGAGGTAAAGTCCAGGATCGGCTCCCGGTTCTCTTCGATGATTAGGGCCACCTGATTGGCCGCCTTCACGAAAGAGGCAGTACCGCGCTGTGCCTGGTCGGTGATCCGGCGCAGATCGCCGGCGAACTGGCTCGCCGTGGTGTTCAATGTGTCAGCTAACTGATCGACCTTGCCCAAGGTGATCTCGGCCTTGTCGATCAGGCGCTGGCCGTCCTGTTCCAAGAGCGATGCCAGGCGCTCGACCGAGCCGGCTGTGTTGTCAAAGCTCTCCAAAGCCGTATCGATCCGCTTGATGATGCTGTCGATCTCGTCGCGATTGTCGGCCAGAGTGTCTGACAGAGTGCTGATGTTGGCGATGGTGTTAGAGAAGTTCTCCACATTCTCACGGCTGAAGAGGCGATTGGCGTTGACCAGCAGTCGATTGACGTTGGCGACCACATCTGGCGCATCCTGCAGCAGCTCGTCCAGCGAGGAAGGCCGCGAGGGAATCACCGGATAGGGCTCGTCCGGTGGCTTCTCAAGCTTCGGCGCCGCTGTCGTTCCACCGGCCAGCAAGATGTAGCGCCCACCCGTCAGGCCCTGCAGTTCAAGGCTGGCCACCGTGTCGGTCTTGATCGGGATGGCAGCCGAGATTTCGATCTCGATGCGGACCGTGCCCAGTCGTTTCAGATCGAGGTTGACCGAGTTCACGCTGCCGACACGCACCCCGTTCAGACGAACCGCGCCTCCGTCGCGCAGGCCCGTGACCGAGCCCTCGTAGAAGACCAGGTAGCGTGCAGTGGGCCCGCCCTGCTGTGCGCCGATCAGCCAGATGACGAAGCCCAAGAGGCCGACACCAAGCACGATCACGAAGAGACCGACCAGCAGGTAGTGGGCGCGAGTCTCCATGGCGTCAGGCGCTCGCTGCCGCAAGATGACGGCGATCCTCTGCCGCCTGTGCTGCGCGTCCGCGCGGGCCCAGGAAGTATTCCTGGATCCAGGGGTCATCGACCTGCATCAACTCCGCGATCGTACCCACGGTTACCTTCTTGTTCAGCAGGGTCGAGACCCGATCACAGGTGGTGTGCAGGGTATCCAGATCGTGGGTCACCAGCACCACACTGAGATCCAGGGTTGCTTGCAAGGTTCGAATGAGCGCGTCGAAGGCCGAGGCCGAGATCGGGTCCAGCCCCGCCGTCGGCTCATCCAGGAAGAGGATCTCGGCGTCCAGCGCCAAAGAGCGGGCGAGACCCACGCGCTTGCGCATGCCCCCAGAGATCTCTGAGGGAAACTTCATCGCCGATTCCGGTGGCAGACCGACCAAGGCCAGCTTCAGGGCCACCAGGTCCTGGCGGGTGCGTGGGCTGAGCTTGGTGTGTTCGCGTAAGGGCACGTCGATGTTCTGCCCGACCGTCAGCGAGGAGAAGAGCGCACCATCCTGGAACAAGACGCCCCAGCGGCGCTGCACCTCCGCCTGCTCGCGCGGCGACACCCGGCTCAGCTCTCGGCCCAGCACAACGATCTTGCCGGCCTTGGGCTTGTTTAGGCCAACAATGGTCCGAAGCAGCACGGACTTGCCCGTCCCCGAACCGCCGACGACGCCCATGACCTCGCCACGCTTGACCGAGAAGTCCAGATGGTCATGCACGACTTGACGCCCGAACTGGTTCACCAGCCCGGTCACCTCAATCACCGTTTCTCTATCGTCCTGCACTTGGCTCTGCAGCACTCACATCCCCTGTTCGCCCGAATGTCCCGCCAGACTTTGCAAGGCTTTAGCGCGATTTGCAACGAAGGAGCCGGCTGGGCTCACACCCCGATCATCTGGAAGAAGATCGAGAGGATGGCGTCCAGCACGATCACGAGGAAAATGCCCTCAACCACCGCGCGCGTGGTGGCATGCCCCACCGACTCGGCATTGCGCGAGACGCGGAACCCCTCGAAGCAGCCGACCATGGCGATCATGAAGGCAAAGGGCGGTGCCTTGATCAGCCCGACAAAGAGATCATTCAAGCCCACTGCCTGGCGAAGCTGGGCGACGAAGTCGGTAAGTGAGATGCCAAGCACCAGGTCGATCATCACGGCACCGCCCAGCAGACCCATGATGTCGGCATAGAAGGCTAGGAAAGGCATGGCCAGGACCAGGCCAAGAACCCGCGGCAGAACCAGCACCTCCATGGGGTCCAGGCCCAAGGTGCGCAAGGCATCGACCTCTTCATTGACCTGCATCGAGCCGATCTGCGCGGTAAAGGCACTGCCGGAGCGGCCGGCGACGATGATGGCGGTCAAGAGGATCGCCATCTCGCGCGTCACGCCGATACCGACGATGTTGACGGTGAAAATCTGGGCCCCGAACTGCTCCAGCTGGGCCGCACCCTGGTAGGCCAGCACCAGGCCGATCAGAAATGAGATCAGCCCGACGATGGGCAAGGCGTCCAGACCGGTGGTCTCCATATGGCGTATGACGGCACGCCAGCGAATGCGCCAGGGCCTGAGGCAAGCCAGCAAGAGAATGACCGTCGTGTGCCCCAGGAAGTTCACCAGCAGCTTGGCATCGCCGGCGACCTCATAGGCGGCCTTGCCAAACCGCTCGATCACGGCGATCAGACTGGGCGGCGGCTTGGGAGGAGGCGTAGCCCGACAGGCCTCTTTGCGGATGGCCTCGATAAGGCGCAGTTGCTCGCTATTGGCACCCACGATCTCGGCGGTCAGTCCGGCAGCCTTCAGGCCTGCCTCGATGGTCATGACGAAATGCACACCGGCTGTGTCTAGACGGGTGACCGCCGCCAGATCGATGCGCGCGCTACTGGCTCCCTTCGCCAACTTGGCCAGGTTCATCTTCTCTAGCGCGCGTTCGATACGGTCCAGAGAGCGGGTGCGCCATGCGCCCGAACAGGCGAGCAGCAGGCTGTCGCCCTCGCGCACGGCGGCGATGTCCGGCTCAACCTCAGTTTCAAAAGCGCTCGAATCCGGGCTCATGAGCTCCGAAGCTGCCGAGCCGGCCCCCGTCGCGCAAGGTTTTTGCGACGACAGGGGTCTCACATGTGCGGGGTGTTAGGTCCCTAGTTTCGTTTCCGGCCGGCTTGAAGGCTACCTGACTAAACGAAGTCGAACATCGCCGCGTCCAGATCGGCAACGTCGGTGTTTCGCATAACCAAGGCGCCCTCGTCGCCAAAGTCCAAGACGATATTGCGGCCGTCTTGTTCAGCGGCAGCCTGCACCAAGGCGAAACTATCCACGCCATCGACGTCGATGACGACCCGCTCGGAGTTTTGCCCGCTGCCGCCCCAGCGCGGACCCCGGTTGAAGTCGGTCAAAAGATCGACACCACCGTCAAACACGAAAATGTCGAGCCCACCACCACCGGTCAGGCGATCGTTACCCTCTCCACCATTCAGCACGTCGTTTCCGAATCCGCCGAACAGCCGATCGTTGCCAAGATCACCGGAGAGAAAGTCATTACCGCCATTGCCCAGCAGATAGTCTTGACCGTCACCACCAAAGGCCGTGTCGTCGCCGAAGCCGCCGCGCAGCCTGTCGTTTCCGGCGTTACCTAGTTGAAAGTCGTCGCCAAAACCTCCATTGACCCGGTCATCCCCGCCGCCACCGGACAAAACGTCGTCGCCGAAAAAGCCGATTACGCGGTCGTCCTGGGCGCCGCCACGCAGCAGGTCATCGCCGAAGCTCCCACGATAGCGCGCCAAGGAATCGGCCTCCTCTTCAGCCACCGTGAAGTTGAAGGTCGAGGTATCGCCTTCGGAAATCCCTTCATAAGCCTTGCCGCCCAGATCGCGGAAAGCGCCTTCCTCGATCTCCACGGCATAGCGCTCGTCTCCGACCAGATGCGCCGGTGGGATCACCCAGGCCTTGTTGCCCTCGATCTGAACCAACAGCGGATTGTTGACGTCGATCTCGGTGATCTCGCCGCTGTCGCGATTGACGAGACGAATGCTGCCGTATCCTGCCTCGACTTCTTCGGTAAAGGTCAGCTCGATGCCTGCATCGTTCTCAACCTCGCGTGCGTTGTCACCAGGCGTGGCAGCCTTCAGATAGGGGGCGGCGTCACCGGTCAGATCGACCAGCATAGGCTCATAGACCGTGCCGTCCGAGGGATAGCCCAGGCGCCCGTCGGAGTTTAGACCCCAAGTGTAGATATCTCCGTTATCGGCCACGGCGATGATCGAGTTGGGGCCAGTCTGAATCTCGACGATGGTTGCATGATCCAAGCTGTCGATCTTAGTGGGATAGAAGGCATCGTCGCTTTCAGCCGCAGGATCGCCATCCAGCGCACCGCTGGGTCCCTCGTCGTTCGGTCCCCAGAGGAAGACGTCGCCGTCCGCCGTCAGGGCCGCCCCCCAGCGTGCGCCTGCCTTCACGTCGATTACATTGTCCGGCAACTGCGTCAGTTCCACCGGCAAGGGAACATCGGAAGGGTCGGGAACGAAGGTTCCGTCACTGTTGTCGCTTCCCTGCAGCAGCTGGCCGGTGCGGGACTCACCCCAGCCGAAGACCCGACCGTCCTCGGTCACGACAAAAGAGGTCTTGGTGTCTGCCGTAACCGCCACGATGTTGTCCGGCAGATTGTCAACCAGGATCGGGCTTTCCACGCGGCGCAAGAGGTTGCCATCGCTGTCGAAGGCCTCGGACGAGCCCAGCTGCCCGTCTGACGCGCTGCCGAAGGCATAGACCTGTCCGTCGGCTGTTAGGACTAGGGTGTGGGAGGTGCCGGACGAGACCGCGACGACCGTTTCCTCGGCCAAGGCCTCGACCGGCGTGGGGACTAGTCTTTCCTCGAGGTCGCCCAGCCCCAGCTGGCCGTTGGAGTTGAAGCCCCAAGAGTAAAGGCTACCGTCCTCGGCAATGGCATAGGAGACGCCGTTGCCATTCTCAATGCCGATGATCTTGACGTCCTCGAGTGCCTCCACCAGCACGGCCTCTACCCGGGTTTCCTCGTCACCGGTCCCCAGAGGGCCGCGGTTATTGAACCCGAAGGCATAGACCTGTCCCTCTTCGGTCAGGAAGGTGGTGTGGATCAGTCCGGCCGCCACAGAAACGATCTTCGAGGAGAAGCCGTCTGGCAGATGGACCGGCAGGGGTGCCTTGATATCGAAGCCCAAGACTCCGTTGCCAAGCTGTCCGACGACGTTTTCGCCGGTGGTATAGAGGGTGTTGCTCGTCTGGTCCAAGAAGACCGAGAAGTGATTGCCTGCGCCCATGGTGCTGGCGACGAGCTGTGCCTCACCTTCATAGAACTCTACGGCACGCGGTCGTTCCAGCTGTTCCGCATATTGGTCCGAGCCCAAGACGCTGGTTTCTCCAGCATCCTGATAGTCGCCGTCACCATTCAGATCCGAGAGTGTCACGACGTTACCGCCGTTGGTCAGCGCGATGTTCCCATCCTCATCGACCGCAATCGAGAAGCCGGCCGAAGGGGAGAAGCCGACCGGAAGGGCGTCGGAGTTCCAGACCTCTTCAGCCTCTGTCTGGTCGTCAATCGCACCAGATTGATCGAGATCCGTCAGCCGATAGACCTTGGCGCTCTCGCCAGGCGCTGGGAAGAAAGAGAGCGTATAGACAGCGCCATCCGTACCCACGGCACTGGTGAAGGCCACTGGCGCACCGAAGCTCATCGTTTCGCTGATGAAGGTGCTGAACTCGTTGGCTTCGATGCTGCCGTTCTTGTTTGCGTCTTCGATCCGGTAGATGACATCGGGATCGCCGCCGACGGTGTCGCTTAGGTAGGCAACATCACCATCGAAGCTCAGATCGAAGGCCGAGGAGTTGAGGTTCGCCAGCTGCAGGTCGAACCAGAGTGTCGATTCGCCCAAATCGTTGGCATCACCATCTCCGTTGAGGTCGACGGTCCGATAGATGGCGTCTTGCGGAGCCGATCTGGTGCCGGCATTGACGACATAGATGGCTCCGTCCGGACCCTCGTGTATGCCGTTGGGTGTGACCAGCGAAAAGCCTTCGGCATTGGCGGACGAGAACCACACAGCGGCTTCGCCGGCGTCCTGGGCGTCACCGTCATTGTTCTGATCGCGTAGCCGATAGACGGAATCACTGTCCCCGTCGCCGATAAAGACCGACTTATCGGAGGCTTGATGTACGTTGAAGATGTTGCCAGTTGGCGACGACAGGCCGGAGGCGTTGCTAGCGTCGAAGAAGACGCTGGTCTCGCCAGCGTCGTTGGAATCACCGTCTCCAGTCAGATCGCGCAACAGGAAGAGCTGGTCTTTGCGCTGATCGCCAACCAGGACGCCAGTGATCGTTGGGGAAGAGAGTCGGCCCATAGCGAGGTCTCCATCGTGAAGTGAAACCTGGCTATGCGGCTGGGTGTTTGGGTGCAGGAAAGCGCCCGTGACCTATGAGAACCATTCGCAATTGTCCAGTGCCCTCTCAACCAACTGCGACTATCTGGCACCTAATGCGCGAGGTTCTCTCTACTGGCTCTTCGGCTTCACAAGCCCGACCGGTGATGGCATGTAAGGCCGATCTTGATCAGGTAAGGCAACCTTAGGAGTCACGTCGCTTGCCCACTCGGCTGCAATTGGAGGGACTAGGCAGGCGTTTCGGACCCTTCTGGGCCGTGCGCGATATCTCCTTCTCCCTCGACGTGGGAGAGGTCTTGGGCTTTCTGGGCCCGAACGGGGCAGGCAAGTCGACCACCATGAAGATGGTTGCGGGCTTCCTGCAGCCGAGCGAGGGGCGAGCGGCGATCTGTGGTGCGGATATCGAGCGCGACTCCATGGCGGCGCGGCGCGCGCTCGGTTACCTGCCGGAGGGCGCCCCGCTCTATGGCGAGATGACGCCCAAAGGCCTGCTTTCCTTCGTTGCCGGCCTGCGGCAGATGAGCCGGGCTGAGCGGCGCAACCGCAAAGATTGGGTCGCCGAGCGTTTGGGACTGGCGCCGGTCTGGCATCGCCCAATCGAAACCCTCTCCAAAGGCTTCAAGCGACGGGTGGGATTGGCGCTGGCCGTGCTGCACGATCCGCCCCTCCTGGTTTTGGATGAACCGACCGATGGTCTGGATCCGAACCAGAAGCACGAGGTGCGCCTGCTGTTGCGCGAGATGGCGGCTGAGAAGGCAATCATCATCTCCACCCACATCCTGGAAGAAGTCTCGGCTGTTTGCTCCCGCGCGATCATCATCGCCGAGGGGCGTATGCTGGTTGACGAGACACCTGCAGCGCTCTTCGGGGAGGAGCCGCCCGATCAGGTCTTCCGACGCCTGACACTGGGTTCGGCTGCATGAGGCGAGATTCATGACCGTCTTGCGGATTGCGCGGCGCGAACTGCTAGCCAGTTTCGTGAGCCCCTTGGCCTATGTCTTCCTCTGCCTCTTTCTGGCGCTGTCCGGCGTGCTGACCTTCTACCTGGGTGGTTTCTTTCAGCGCGGACAGGCCGACCTGGAGGCCTTCTTTGCCTTTCACCCCTGGCTCTATCTGCTCTTGGTGCCGGCGCTCACCATGCGGCTTTGGGCAGAAGAGCGGCGCAGCGGCAGCATCGAGCTGCTCTTGACGCTCCCTGTCTCGACCACCCAGGCCGTCGTCGGCAAGTTCCTGGCCGCCTGGATCTTCACCGGCCTGGCACTGGCCCTAACGGCGCCGCTCTGGATCACGGTCAACGAACTGGGCAATCCGGATAACGGCGTGATCGCTGCCGCCTACCTTGGCTCTTGGCTGATGGCCGGCGCCTATCTGGCCCTGGGCAGCCTTGCATCGGCGCTCACCCGCAATCAGGTGGTGGCCTTCCTGCTGGCCGCTGCCCTCTGCTTTCTCTTCCTGATGAGCGGCCTGGACGTGGTGCAGGGCCTGCTGCGCGGCCTCTTGCCGGCGGGCCTCAGCTCGGCCTTGGCCGACCTCTCTTTCCTCACCCGCTTTGAACCGCTGTCGCAAGGCGCCCTGGAGGCGGCGGATCTGGCCTATTTTCTGCTGCTGATCGCCGCCGCGCTGACGATCAACAGTCTGGTCGTCGAGATGAAGAAGGCGGCCTGAAGCATGCGCGGACCCAAGGCCAAGCTCTACGGCGTTCTGGCCATTCCCCTCTTGATCCTGCTGTTTCTGGTTTCGGTCGGCTTGGCGGACCGGTTGCTGGGGCACCTGCGGCTGGACCTGACCGAGGATCGGCGCTTTACCTTGAGCCCGGTGACCTTGGAGATCCTCAACGGCCTGGAGGAACCGGTCAGCCTGCGCCTCTTCGTCTCCAGCCGCTTTACCGACACCAATCCAGCCTATGCCTCCTATGCAGCGCGCATTGACGCCCTGTTGGCGGAGCTGACACGGCTGAGCCAAGGCAAGCTTGAGATCGAGCGCTTCGATCCTCTGCCCTTCAGCGCGGCCGAGGACTTGGCCATTGCCGAAGGTCTGCAGGGCCTGCCGCTGGGCGGAAATCCGGATGAACGCTTCTACTTCGGCCTGACCGGGCGCAATGCCCTGGATCAGCAGCAGACAATCCCCTTCTTTGCGCTGCAAGGGGCCGCCACCCTGGAATACGACCTGGCCGCGGTGATTGCCGGCCTGGAGAGAGTCCGCAAACCCAAGGTGGGGCTGGCCACAAGCTTGCCGCTGGATGGCAATCCCCTTCTGCGTCAGCCACCACAAGCCCTGCTGAGCCTGATCGACCCCTTGGTCGAACTGCAAAAGGTCGACCTGGAAGCGGGCTTCGTGCCGCCAGAGATCGAGAGCCTGATGCTGGTGCAGCCGAATGGCTTGTCTGACGTTGCTGCCTACGCGCTGGATCAGTTCGTGCTGCGCGGCGGCCGCTTGCTGGCCTTCATCGACCCCTATTCGGAACAACAGGCCCTGATGGACCGACAGCGCCGCCTGCCCTATCGGCCGCCCGACTTCCAGGCTATCGCCCCCTTGCTACAAGCCTGGGGTGTTGCCCTGCCGGGCGGCGAGGTCGTGGCTGACCGCCTCTCGGCGCGGCGTGTCCAGGTCGGCAGCGCCGGTCGGGACAGCAGCATCGACTATGTGGTTTGGCTCTCTGTGCCGAGCGCACGCATGAACGGCAACGACCCGATCGTCGCTCACCTGGAGAAGCTTAACCTGAACACGGCCGGCCACTTGGCGCGTCTGAAGGACAGCGAAGCTACTGTCGAGCGCCTGGCCTGGAGCAGTGACGAGGCCGAGGTCCTGCCGACCCAGCGCCTGGCGGTCAATCCGGACCCCACCGCGCTGATCGCCAACTACAAGCCGGGTGGTCGCGAGCTGGCCTTCGTGCAGCGGATCACCGGGCCCGCCGAGACGGCCTTCCCCGAGGGGCCGCCAGCGGGCTGGCTAGAGGCCATTGGCGCCGATGGTCAGACCGTACGGATCGGCCACCTCTCCGAGGGGCAGAGGCCGCTCGACCTTGTCCTGGTGGCCGACAGTGACCTGCTGTTCAACGCAGCCTGGATCGGCGCCGGCGAGGACGGCAGCCCAGCCGCCGTCGCCGGCAACGGCGATTTTGTGGTCAATGCCCTGGAGCTGCTGACGGGTCAGAGTCCCCTGGCCAGTCTTCGCGGGCGCAGCCAGAGCGACCGTCCCTTCGTGCTGATCGAAGAGCTGCGCCGCGAGGCAGAGCAGGCGGCGGCCGAGCGCGAGCAGGCGCTGATCGAGCAGATCGGTGCGGTGCGCGAAGAGATCGAGACGATCGAGCGCAACCTGGACGCCGGCCTCTCGCTGACGAGCCCGCAACAGCAGACCTTGAACTCACTGCGGTCGGATCTGCAGCAGGCTGAGGTCGATCTGCGTGCCGTGCAGCGCGGACTGAGGGAGGATCTCGATCGCCTGGTCTTTGAGATACAGTTGGCCAACATCCTGGCCGTACCGCTGATGCTGGCCCTCATCGGTTGCCTGGTCATGCTGCTGCGTCGCCGTCGTGCCCTGGGCGGCGCCCAGCGGCTGCGCGGCTAGCGGGAGGAAGGCATGTCGGTCCTTAGATTCGCCCTGCTGCTCCTGGTCACAGTCATCGCCAGTGCCGCTCTGGTGAGCCTGATCCTGCGCGAGGAGATGCCTGCCAAGGAAAGCGTCGGCGGCGGACCGGCCTTTCCCCTCTTGGCCGAAGCGCCGGGAGCGGCCCAACGCATCCAAGTCTCGGATACCTCCGGCAGCTACATCCTGGATCGCGGTACCGCCGCCAGTCTTTGGCTGGTCCCGGAGAAGGGCGGTTACCCGGCCGACACCCAAGTGGTCACCAAGCTCTTGAACGATCTGGCTGCCATGACCCTCTTTGAGGCCAAGACTGCGGTGCCGGAGAACCTGGACCTCTTGGGCCTGGCAGGACCTGAAAAGGGGCCGCGCATCGAGATCTTCGACAAAGAGGGGGCGCCGCTGGTCGATGCCTTGATCGGAATGCAGCGTGAACCGCTGGACCGGATCGGCAGCAGCGGCACCTATCTACGCTACAGCGATTCCGACCAAGCCTGGCTGGCCGAGGGACAGGTCGTCATCCCAAAGACAGTGCTCGCGACCCTCGATCAGAGCTTGCTGCGTCTGCCGCAGTCCGTGATCGCAGAGGTTGAGGTGCAGGCCCCGGGCGACGGTAAGGCCTTGGTTGCCAAGCGCGCGGAGCGTGGTGCCAGAGATCTGATCTTAGACCCCCCAGCCAGCTTCGGTGCCGAGACCTACCAAGGACCTCTGCGTGCCCTTGCCAGCGCGCTTGCGGAGCTGGTCTTCGATGATGTGCGCCCGGTCGAAGATCTGCCGATGCCGCAGCCCTGGCGCGCTACCTTCACGACTTTCGACGGCATCCGCATTGCTCTGGAATTCGAACAGATCGAGGGCGCGCTCTGGGCACGGATTTCTGCCTCTGCTGTGCCGCCCATCGGCGGCGATGAGCCCTCTGCCAGAGAAGACACGCAGAACTTCGCAAGCACGCTTAACGCCCAAACCTCGGGCTGGGTCTATCGCTTGAACCCACGCCTCTATCCCAGTCTAGCCAGAACGCGCGCCTCCTTGGCCGCAGCGCCAAGCGAGTGAGACTTGCTATTCTCCGCAAGGCATAGCTAGATCGGCTGTGAGGGGAGCGATGCAGACGATCGCCCAAGGGGCCTAGCGGAGGGTCAATGCGCGGCCAGGACTTCAAGAAGTGGCGCAGAAGTCTGGGTTTCTCGCAGAAGGACGCAGCAGAAGCCCTAGGCCTGAAGCGCCGTGTCGTCCAGTACTACGAGAAGGGCGAGCGCGGTGACAAGAAGGTCAAGATCCCCAAGGCGGTGCGGCTCGCCTGCTATGCCCTGGCCTCGGGCGTGCGCGACTACCAAGGGCCGGATGCCAAGCTGGAGTTCGCCGGCAAACAGGCAAAGAAGGAAGACGTGGAGGACTGATCCCTTCAGTCGCTCACTTTGTCCTGCCAGTAGCTGATGGCCGCCTCTCGTTCCTGCACATAGTGCCCTTCGGCCTCTGGCCCGCTATCTGGCCCGGTGTAGCGGCCCAGCTCGGTCAAGAGCTGGAAGAATCCGCGGCCCGGAAACCCGAACTTGCCGACAGCCATCGCCGCCAAGAGCGGGCGCCCGGCCTGATGGTCAAAGCGGATGCGGTCTTCCAAAGCGATCGTCAGGCGATGAATACGGTGGGGTGGCCGAAGTTGCAGGGCCGTCGCCAGTTCGGCATAGCCGGCCGTCCTGCCGGCATGCGCCAGGTCCATGAGAGCCGCCGTCAAAGCAGTCGTCTCCGTCACATCGAAGGGTTTGGTCACGCGGGCCTTTTCCTCTTCTTCGATCCTCGATTCCCGGCGGTTCCCTTGGCCGAGGCCTTTGCTCTAAGGTGCGCCTCGTCAAACAAGAAGGGTCGGGGCGAACCCACCCACAACACCGACACCAAAAGAACAGCCAGAGGAAACAAGACATGGCCGACGTGATCAACCACTACATCGGCGGCAAGGTGGTCGAGGGCCAAAGCGGCAACTTCGGAGAGGTCTACAATCCCGCAATCGGCGAGAAGATCCGCGAGGTTGCCTTTGCTTCGGAAGCCGAGGTCGGCATGGCCGTCGAGGTCGCGCAGGCTGCCTTCCCTGACTGGGCCGCACAGTCGCCACTGCGCCGCTCGCGCGTGCTCTTCAAGCTGAAGTCGTTGATCGAAGCCAACATGGACCGCTTGGCCGCGCTGATCACCGAAGAACACGGCAAGACCGTCGAGGACGCCAAGGGCTCGATCACGCGCGGTCTTGAGGTGGTCGAGTTTGCCTGTGGTGTCCCGCACCTGCTGAAAGGTGAGTTTACCGAAGGTGTCGGGCCCGGGATCGATGCCTTCTCCGTGCGTCAGCCCCTGGGTGTGGTCGCCGGCATCACCCCCTTCAATTTCCCGGCCATGATCCCCTTGTGGATGTCGCCGATCGCGATCGGCTGCGGCAACACCTTCATCCTGAAGCCTTCAGAGAAAGACCCCAGCTTCTCGCTCGCCTTGGCCGAGCTCTTCCTGGAAGCCGGCGCACCGGAAGGCGTCTTCAACGTGGTACAGGGCGACAAGGTGGCGGTGAACGCGATCCTGGCCCACCCTGACATCAAGGCCGTCAGCTTCGTCGGCGCCACGCCGACGGCGGAGTACATCTATCAGACCGGCTGTGCCCACAATAAGCGGGTGCAAGCGTTGGGCGGTGCCAAGAACCACATGATCGTGATGCCCGATGCCGACATGGATCAGGCGAGCGATGCCTTGCTGGGCGCCGGTTATGGCTCTGCCGGCGAGCGTTGCATGGCTGTCTCGGTGGCGGTGGCGGTGGGCGATCAGGTCGCCGATCAGATCCTGGAGCGCCTGGTGCCCAAGGTGCGCGCACTGAAGATTGGCCCCGGAACCGATCCCGACGTCGAGATGGGCCCGCTGGTCACCAAGGATCACTACGACAAGGTGCGCGGCCTGATCGACAAGGGCGTCGCCGAGGGTGCCGAGCTGGTGGTCGACGGCCGCGATTTCCGCATGCAGGGCTATGAGAAGGGCTACTTCATGGGCGGCTCTATCTTCGACCATGTGACCAAGGACATGGAGATCTATCGCAACGAGATCTTCGGTCCCGTGCTCTCTATGGTTCGAGCCAAGAGCTATGACGAGGCCTTGGCTCTGGCCAATGACCACGAGTTCGGCAATGGCACCGCCATCTTCACCCGCGACGGCGACACGGCCCGTCACTTTGCCAATCAGGTCAACATCGGCATGGTCGGCGTCAACGTGCCGATCCCGGTGCCGATGGCCTTCCATTCCTTCGGCGGCTGGAAACGCTCGCTCTTCGGCGATCATCATATGCATGGGCCCGAGGGCGTGCGCTTTTACACCAAGATGAAGGCCATCACCTCGCGCTGGCCGACCGGCATCCGCTCTGGCGCAGACTTCTCGATTCCCACCTTGGGATAAGGAGATGGAAGGGCGTGAGCGCCATCGCGCCCCTTCCTAGATGCGCCGCCTGGAAATCACATAGGATTCGTCGTTGAACCAGAGGCCACCGTTGCGGCGCAGAACCTCGCGCACCGCCTCCACATAGCTGCCGTCCAAGGTCTTCTCTTCCAGACGATGATCTTCGACCTGCGCCACATAGACCGCGGCGTTCCAAGCCGCCAAGAGGGTCGAGGTGCCGATGGTGCTCTCGACCTCGTTCGGTAATGTGTGCATGTCGTAGCGAAAGACCGAGCGCTTATCGCTGCCGGCGTTGAAATTGTAGTTGCGCGCCGCAGTGCCAAGTTCCGCCTTGGTCGCCTGCAGAATGTCATGCCGGTCGGCGACGAAGGGATGGTCGTCCGGCCAGACACTGCGCACGATCTCCATACCCGGATCACCACCTTTGGAGTGAATGCCGATCAGCCGCCCGCTGGGCCCCAAGGCCCTGGTCAGGGGTGCCACCACCTTCTTCGCCTTGAAGGCGGCCGAGGCCCGTGCGCGATAGGGCTGTGAGGCCACCACCAGGTCAAAGTCGGCGCGGGCCGCACCCAGGCGCGGGATCACCGGGTCCAGCAGAAAGCGATGATCTTCGCGATAGAGCACCAGGACGACCGGGCGTTCATAGATGGGATTGCCCTGCTTGCCGATGCGGGCTTGCCAGTTCTCCGACAGGAAGGGCTCCAGCTCCACCATCTGCTGGGCAAAGTCGTGCGAACAGCTACCCTGCAGCGCCACCTCTTTCCAGACGAAGGCACCGGCGGCGGCGGCTGAGTGGGTCGTGAGCCAGGGCGATTCCGAGTAATAGAGGTTGGTCAGCACCAGCACGGTCGCCGGATGCTCAAAGAGGCGATCCGGCATTTTCTCCAGGGTCAGGCGCACGTCCTCTAGGCTGACTTCTTTCCCGACCACATAGAAAGGCATGGTCGTGAAGCGTGCATGCATGGCCCGCATGAGCCTGGAGAGAACAGTGCCATCGCCCACGCCGGCATCGTAGAGACGCACGGCGGGCGGCGAAGGACGAAGGTTGGCCAGCTCTTCGCTCACCCGGTTGGCAATCACCCACTTCTCGCTGCAGGTGTTCACGAAGAGCAGGTACTTCTGCCGATTGTCGAAGAAGCGAAAGTTGTTCGCCCCCTCACCTGCAGGCGTCTCTGCCTGCAGGGCCTGCGCCGCCTCTACCTGGCTCATGGCTCGATACCTCCCTTAGAGTCCGTCCGGCAACTGCTTGTGTCCTGCATCGCTGCCGGGGCCGCGCGTGCTAGGAACGGGGGCGCCGGCTATGCCGGGCGCATCGTCAAGCCGCCGTGACGCGGCAATCGTGGCCCCGGCAGCGACCCGAAGGGCTGTCTTATCAGAGCCTTGGGCCTGTGTCGTGCGCCGCTTACGATGCGCCCGGCATCGCCACGCGACACTCTCCTTACCCAAGACCCTGATAAGAGAGTGCAGGGCACAAGCAGTTGCCGGACGGGCTCTTAACCTTGCAGAACAGACTAACCCGCTGGCCGAGCCTCGCAAGCTGCTTTCGGATCTGGCCTTGTTTGCATGGCTGAAATGCACAGCAACCGACCGGGGAACCATGATCCGGCCGCAGTTGCGTATCATGACTGATAATCCAAAGAGGGACGACTAAGCCCGGAGGACCCCCAGTGATGAGTAATGGACTGACCCGCCGCAGCCTCTTGGCCGGCCTTTCTCTGGTCGCCGTGCCCCTTCTTGCCGCGCCGGCGTTTGCCGACAATGGCAAGGGTAAGGGCAACAAAAAGAACAAGGGCAAGAACAAGTCGGACGCGAATGTGACCCTGGACGGGAGTGGCCTCTCGCTGCGCTTCTCCAACACGGAAATCAACATCATCAATGACTATTATCGGCGCTATCCCGCGCAGAACGTGAAGGGTCTTCCGCCGGGCATCGCCAAGAACCTGGCTCGCGGCAAACCGCTGCCTCCGGGCATCGCCAAACGCTACCTACCAAACAATCTGGTCTCGCTCTTGCCTGCCCCCTATCCGGGCACGAACCGGCTCATCGTCGGTAACGATGTACTGTTGGTGCAACTCACGACCGGACTGGTGCTGGACGTGCTGAACAAGGCATTGAACTAGGTCGTGCCAAGCGCTGCGTGGGTCATTCGGGTCAGGACGGACACCAAACCGGTGCCTTGCCGATCTTGGCCAAGAGGAAATCCATGAAAATCCGCACCTTGGCCGAAAGCACGTTGGCCTTCGGGTAGACCAGCCAGAGCACCGTCAAGTCCTCCACTTCATAGTCGGGCAGGACCCGAACCAGCGTTCCATCGACAATCTCGCTGTGCACGCTCCAGCTAGAGTTTTGCGAGATGCCGGCCCCGGCAATGGTCACCAGCTTTTGGCTCAGACCATCGTCGACGACCAGACGGCAACCGGCCTGGGCAGGGTCGAACCAACCGGGCTCCAGTCCCGGGGCGACCAGTTTGCGCGGCGTTTGATCTTGGAACCCGATCAACTGGTGTTGCATCAGGTCTTGCGGGTGCCGCGGTGTTCCCTTTCGTTGCAGATAGTCGGGTGAGGCGACAAGGACGCGCCGATCATCGGCGAGCTTGCGACACTTCAGGCTGGTATCTTCCAGGGCCGCGTTGCGCAGTGCCAGGTCGAAGCTGCCCTCGATCAGATTGAACCTGGTATCGGAAAGGTGCAGGTCGAGGGAGATCCCCGGATGAAGGGCCAGGAATTCCGGCAAGAGAGGCACGATGTAGAGCTGGGCAAAGGTGCTGGGCGCCGTGAAGCGCAAGGTGCCGGTTGCCGTCGCACTCTCCAATCCGAGCGCCGTGCGCGCAGCACTTTCCTGCGCCAGCATCTCCTTCGCGAAGGGCAGAAACTCGGCTCCTTCCAACGACAGAGCAACCTTGCGGGTCGAGCGGTGCAGCAGATCGGCACCCAGGCTTTTCTCCAGTTTAGCGAGGCGGGCGCTGGCCACCGCCGGTGCCATCCCAAGCTCCCGGCCCGCCGCGCTGATATTGAGGCGCTCTGCCGCCAGCACGAAGAGCCGCACCGAATCCGTATCCATAGACTGCCTCTCCAAACTCCGAGCAGCGCAAGGCCCCGCCGACCTTCTGCTCGATCATTATATATAATTCGCGAATTATGATCTCAATTCTTAAGGGTTTACACGCGAACTAAAGGTGTTAGCGTGACCAGGTAAGGACCTGTTCCCCTGCGCCACCACAGGCGCCAACGCGACTGACGGCCGAAAGACTGCTAGGATGGGCAGTGGCCGCTCGGGCGCAATCGAGCAGGGTCATTCGAAAGAGTTCACTTGGGAGGGTGACGCAATGGCGGAGAAGATGGGCGGTGTCGGTTCTGAGGTCGTCTTCGAGAACGACAAGGTGGTCGTCTGGAACTTTGAACTGGCACCGGGTGCAGAGACCCCGATGCACACGCACAAGCGGAACTACATGTGGTACGCCATTTCCGGGGCACCACTGCAGGTCTTCGATGAGAATGGACAAGATCTAGGCACCTTGGAAGTGCCGACCGGCGCGGTCTTTCACCTGAAGATCGACGGCGAGGAGATCGAGGTATTGTCGGAGCCCGGCAAGGGCATGCGGGTTCCAGCGACGCACAAGGCGCGCAACGCCGGCAACACGCCCTATCGCGAGATTCTGGTCGAGTTCAAGTAGCACGCAGGCCGCCTCGCGGCTTGGCCATCAGGCGCTCAGAGATTTCAAGGGTCAGCTGAGACGAACAGCAGGATACCGCGTCCGCTGCGAGGAGATCCCTTTCGTCTTCGGTACGGAGAAGCGACTGCTCTCCAACCCGCGGGTCTTGGTAGATTCCGAGCCGATCCCTCTGTCTAAACATTATATCGAAAACACGAATTAACTTCTCCATTTCGCTATGTTTATATCGGAAAATCAACTCCAATCTCTTGCATCAGTCGGGAAGGCGCCGCGCTTGCGCCCCTAGTTGAAACCCTCTCTGTGGCTTCGTCGGCTGAAGCCTCGACGACCGGAACATCCTTTCAGAGGAAGCAAATGAGATGACTTACTATTCCGTGCTCGCCGTCACCCCCACCAGCGAAGACTGGATCCCGGATTACATCGGCCCCGCAAACACCTTGGTGGCCCAGTATGGCGGCAAGTATCTCGCCCGCACAAGCAGCCACGAGCGCCTCGAGGGCGAAGGCGAGGAGGCCGCGCTGAGGATCGTCATCGCGTGGCCCTCGAAAGAGGCTGCCGTCGGATTCATGAATGACCCGAAGTACGTTCCGCACTTGAAGGCCCGCACGGCTGGCTCGATCAGCCATCACTTCCTAATCGAGGGCAAGGACGACCTGGCTTAGGGAACCAGGTTTGGCGGTGTCGGACGGATAGATGCGGAGAGGAGCACCATGCAGGCAGTCATAGAGAGACAGGAAGCCATCGGTTTTGATGCTCCGGCCTTCCGCAGCATCAACCGCGGCTACAACGCCGTCTTCCGTCCGAACCGCCTGACCTTGGGCCTGGTGGCACCGCTGGAGGCCCATGGGATGAACCCAGTCGCCGGCATGACCGGGCACCTGGAACGGGTCCAACTGGCCGAAGAACTGGGCTTTGCTGCGATCTGGCTGCGCGATGTTCCCTTCAATGTCCCCTCCTTCGGCGACGCCGGTCAGATCTACGACCCCTTCGTCTACCTCGGGTATCTCGCCGCGGCGACGGAAAGAATCGCGCTTGGTGTCGCCAGCATCGTGCTCCCTCTGAGCCATCCGGCCCATGTCGCCAAGGCTGCAGCCAGCGCCGACGCCCTGTCGGGCGGGCGCGTAATCTTGGGTGTGGCGTCAGGCGACCGGCCGGAAGAGTACCCGGCGCTCAACCTGCCCTTCGAAGAGCGTGGCGCGCACTTCCGCGAGAGCTTCGACTACATAAGACAGATGGCTGGAGAACGGCCTAGCTTCACCAATCACTATGGAAGCCCTGGCGCTGGTTTGGACATGCTGCCGAAACCGACCGCGGAACGCCTTCCTCTACTGATCACAGGCGGCAGCCAACAGGATCCCGTTTGGCGCGCGGAGCAGGGCGACGGCTGGATGACCTATCCACGCCATCTGGCGGCCCAAGCCCAGGTCATCGACGACTGGCGGATGCGGGTTGCGGCTGCGGGCGGCCCGGGCAAACCGGTGATGCAACCGCTCTATCTCGATCTCGCCGACGAGGGAACTGCGCCGCGGCCAATCCATCTTGGCCTGCGTTGCGGGACGCGGGATCTCCGCGCCTATCTCAAGGCCTTGGAGGAGATTGGCGTCAACCATGTCGCCCTGAACCTCCGCTTCAATCAGGCAGAGATGGAGCCGAGCCTGCGCCGTTTGGCCGACGATCTATTGCCTGACTTCACCCCCTGAAGGACCAAAACCCCATGCACAAGACAATCCTGATCACCGGCGCCACCGATGGCATCGGCCTGGCAACGGCAAAGATGCTGCTGGCAAAGGGCCACCACCTGCTGCTGCACGGCCGCAATCCGGCAAAGCTGAAACAGGTCGAAGCCGCACTATCTCAGACACCTGGAGACGGCAGTCTTGAGACCTATGTGGCCGACCTCTCCCGCATGGCCGAGGTCGAGGCCTTGGCTGAGATGGTCGCAGCCGAGCACAAAGAGCTCGATGTGCTGATCAACAATGCCGGCATCTACAGTGCTCCGAACCTGGTGACAGAGGAGGGCTTGGACCTTCGTTTCGCAGTCAACACCTTGGCGCCCTATCTCTTGACCCAAAGGCTCCTACCACTGTTGGGCCCCAAGGGGCGGGTGGTCAATCTCTCCTCGGCCGCACAGGCCAGTGTCAACACCAGAGCGCTTGCGGGCAAGGTGCGGCTCACTGACCATGAGGCCTATGCCCAGAGCAAGCTGGCGATCACCATCTGGTCGCGTCAGTTGGGGCTGGCGCTCAAGGCCAAGGGCCCGGCCATTATCGCAGTTAACCCAGCCTCTCTGCTTGGCAGCAAGTTGGTGAAGAACGCCTTTGGCGTGGCTGGCGGCGACCTCAGCATCGGCGCCGAGATACTGGTCCGCGCAGCGCTGTCCGAAGAATTTGCCGAGGCCAGCGGTCGGTATTTCGACAATGATTCCCGTCGCTTTGCCGCCCCGCACGCGGACGCGCTCGATCCCGTGAGAAGCAAGGCTGTGATGCAAGCAATCGAGGCCGCACTCGCCAAAGCCCTGGGTTAGAAGCCGACCGCTCGGTCGCGGGGACCTTGGCCGGCGCCGCGATAGATGATCTCTTCATTCAGCCGGTTCGCCGCCGTCTGACGCGCGACGTCATCAGGATGAAGCAGGCCTTGAGGCCGGGGTGCCAGGGCAAAGTGACCGTAGCGGTCTTCGCCGCGGACCAGCATTGCTGCTGCCTTCTCGCCACCGGCTTGCCGCATCGAGGTGGCGACATAGCGGATCACCAGCCCCACCCGCCGCTCTTTGCTGCGATTTGCGCGCGAGGCATGCAGGGTGCGGCCATGGTGCAGTGACATCTCACCAGGGCGCAGCAGAACGTCGACGGCCTCTGCCTCAAGGTCACCGATATCCACCTCCTGGCCTCGGGACAGCATGTTGCTATCGGCGAAGCTGTCCTGGTGGTCAAAGCGCTTGAGGTGACTTCCCGGCAGATAGCGCATGGCACCATTCTCGACCGTGACGGGCGAGAGCGCCACCCAGGCCGTCACCTCGTTATCCTGATCCAGACCCCAGTAGTGCAGGTCCTGGTGCCAAGAAACGAAGGTCTCGGTCTCCGGCTCCTTGATGAAGAACTCGGCCGAGTAGACCAGGAGGTCCGGCCCGAGCAAGGCTTCGACAGGATCCAGAATCGCCGCCAGGCGGGTGACCTGGTCGATGAAGGGCAGAACCAAATTCACATAGGTCTTGATCGCACCTGCGACCGAGGGATCGTCGGCCGCCAGCGCCTCCTGTTCCGCATAGGACTTGCGCACCGCAAGCGCCTCCGCTTCCCGCATAACGCGGATCGGGAAGTGATAGCCCCGGGCCTCGTACTGCGCCTTGATTCTGGCGCGTTCCTTCGCATCCATGACACCTGCTCCATCTCTGCTGAAGACAGGCTAATCTTTCCCCAGAGAGTGTCAGAGCGCTAAGTTATCGCCTTCAGAGTAACCTCAGGTTATGCTCCAGACATGCCTTTGCGTCGTATTCCCTCTCTCAACTGGCTGCGCGTCTTCGAGGCGGCCGCGCGGCTCGGCAGTTTCGCCAAGGCCGCAGACGAGCTCGCCATGAGCCCGCCGGCCGTCAGCAAGCAAATCCGCGCACTGGAGGGCCACCTGGGCCGAGACCTTTTCCATCGCGGTGCTCATTCGGTGACCTTGAGCGAAGAGGGGATCGCCTTCCTGCCCAGCGTGCAACAGGCCCTACAGTCGATCGAGGTCAAGGCAACGGCCCTCTTCGGCGCCAAGGGCAGCGAGCCCTTGACCTTACAAGCCACCGCCATCTTCACGAACTCTTGGCTGGCCGCCCGCTTGGGCCGCTTTCGCGCGCAGCATCCCGAGGTGCAGCTGCGCCTGATCGACAGCGATGAACCTTCGATCGAGGCAGCACCGGACCTCATGATCGAGTTTGGCCGCATTCCAGCTGGGATGGAGCATGATCGACTCTTCGGCGAGACACTCTATCCGGTGGCAATTCCAGCACTGACGCAGACTGTCCAATCTGCCTCGGCGCTACAGCATCAGACCCTGATCGAGATCCCCTATCATCGAACATCCTGGCTGCAACTGCTGGCCGGACAGAGCGAGATAGACCCCGCACGACTGCGTTTCACTCTGGTCGACACCACACAGGCAGCCTTGTCACTGGCTGCCGCGGGCTATGGGATCGCTCTTGCCCGGGCACCGGCGACGGACTTTCTCGTGAGAGCCCTTGGCCTGCACCCCTGCTGGCCAGCCAAGTCCATAGCCGGCAGCCAGCACTACCACCTCTCCTATCCTTCGCTGCTAGGACTCCCTCCCGCTGCGGCGAAGTTCAGGAACTGGGTTCTGCAAGAAGCCAGCGTTAGCGCTTGACCCATTCGAGAGGCAACAGAGGACAGATAGGTGCGGGCGTCCCGTCCGCGCTAATCCTGCATGATCGGGTCATTGATGAATTTGCCCCCCTGATAGACCGCATCGACCGCATCGGCCGCCGGGCGCGGCATGGCTGCATCGATCTTGGCACGGAATACCTCGGAGTTATCCTGCGGGCGCCAGCCGATGTAAGCGGCGGCAGAGTTGTCCCACCAGCGTGCCTCGTTGTCGGAGACTCCCCAGATGACGGGACAGCCCAAGCGCGGCACACGAAAGACACAGCGGATCAAGCTCAGAAAGTCGCGCGGGCTGAGCCAGGTCGAGAGCATGCGGTGATCGACCGGCTCGGGAAAGCAGGAGCCGATGCGGACCAAGGCCGTCTCGATCCCGAACTTGTTGTGATAGAGCGAGGCCATCTGCTCGCCAAAACACTTGGAGACACCATAGAGCCCGTCGGGTTGCAGCTTGGCCTTGTGATCCAGATGGACGTCCTGCTTGTGAAAGCCGATTGTGTGGTTGGAGCTGGCGAAGATGATGCGCGGCTTCCCCTCCAGGCGGGCGGCCTCGTAGAGGTTGTAAAGGCCGACGATGTTGGCGTTCAGGATCTTTGAGAAGCTGTTCTCCTTGGAGATCCCACCCAGATGCAGGATGCCATCACAGCCAGCCACCAGGCGGCGCACGCCCTCCTGATCGCCGAGATCACAAAGCAGGATCTCTTCGTTTGCGCCGGCTGGATCCAAGGCCTCGATGTCAGAGAGGCGCAGCTCCTCAGCCATGTCGCGCAGGCCCGCGCGCGTTAGGCGGCCCAATCCGCCGGCAGCCCCGGTAATCAAGAGTCGTTTCAACATGCCTGGCGCTTCTCCCTCTCTTTGCCTAAAAGCGCCCGCAAGCTAATCGCTCCAGCGACGGAAGGCGAGCCCGCTGGACAGACGTTGTACCGTCGGTCATTGAGAATGACCGATGATGCTCGGCGGCACCGGCCCGCCCCCCTCCCGGCCACCCAGTGGGATACTTGCGTGGGTGGCCCGTTGAATCAGTAGGGAGGGGGAGCGGGCCGGTGCGAAGCGGTGAGTCTCACTCACCGCTCATGCGTACTAGGGAAGGACAGTCTCGGCCCCATGCAGATCCACTCCGTCATCACTCATCTTCTCGATCACGAATTGGACCGCGCGTTTGAGAGCGCGTCTGCGCGCTTCACCCGGCGCCAACACTGCCTGGTCGAAATCCGCTGCGAGGACGGCACCGTCGGCTGGGGCGAGTGCCTGGGCCCGGCCGGTCCCAATGCCGCAGTGGTCGCCGCCTATGCCGAGCTCTTGGTCGGGCGCGATCCTTTGGAGACCGAGCTGATCTGGCTCGATCTCTACAATGCCTTGCGCGATCAGGGGCAGCGCGGCCTGACCATGACCGCGCTCAGCGGCATCGACATCGCGCTCTGGGACATCAAGGGCAAACACTTCGGGCAGTCGATCTCACGCTTGCTGGGCGGGCGGGTGCGCGAAGAGGTCGAGGCCTATGCCACCGGCGCCTTCTACAGCGGCAGCGATGATCGGCCTGACGAGATCGCCGAAGAGGTCTCTGGCTACGTCGAAGAGGGCTTCGCTGCCGCCAAGATCAAAATCGGGCTGGATCCGGAAGAGGATCTGGCGGTGATCGAGGCACTGAGGGCCACGGTCGGTCCCGACGTCACCCTGATGATCGATGCCAACCACGGCTATGACGTGCTGGAGGCCATCGCCGTCGGTGAGGCCGCCGCCGCCAGCCAGATTGCCTGGTTCGAGGAACCGGTCCTGCCGGAACAGCTGCAGGCCTATCAAGAGGTGCGTGCCGGCCAGCCGATCCCGGTCGCCGGCGGCGAAACCTGGCACGGCCGCTACGCCATGCATGAGGCCTTGCGCGCGCAGGCGGTCGACATTCTACAGCCCGACATCTGCGGCACCGGCGGTTTCACTGAGATGCGCCGGATTGCCGATCTGGCCGCCCTCTACGGTGTGCGCCTGGTGCCCCATGTCTGGGGAACGGCGGTACAGATCGCGGCCAGCCTGCAGTTCATCGCAGCCCTGCTGCCGAACCCACCGCGGCGCAATTCGCTGGCACCCCTGCTGGAATTCGACCGCACCCCCAATCCCTTCCGCCAGGCCATCGTGACCGAACCCCTGGAAGCCAGTTCCGGGATCGTCGCGATCCCGGACGGACCGGGCCTTGGCATCGAGATTGATCGCGAGGCCCTGGAGCGCTTTCGGCTCGGTTAACCTGATCGGTCATCGTCGATGACCGAAGGGGAATGGGCTGGTGCGAAGCGGTGAGGATTGGTCACCGCCGATCGACAAGAAGAGCTCTAGGGCTTTCGTGCGACGCCGACTCTTGCGGGACGGATCAAGCGACCATTCAAGATCCAGCCGGGCTCGAAGACCTGAACGATGGTGCCGGGCTCGGCATTCTCGTCGGGGATCTCGATCATGGCCTCGTGGCGCTCGGGGTCCAGGGTCTCTCCGGCCGGATCGATCTTGGTGGCGCCATGGCGATTGAAGGCGGCCAGCATCTCTTTCTCGGTCAGCGCAACACCATCGCGCAGAGCCTTGGCGCCGGCACTCTCCTCCTCGTCGGAAGCGACATGCGCCAGTGCGCGAGACATGTTGTCGGCCACCTTCACCAGGTCGCGCAGCAAGGGCAGGCTCGCGTACTTGACCGCATCGCTCTTATCCCGCTCGGCCCGGCGGCGCGTGTTCTCGGCATCGGCCATGGCGCGCAGCGCCTGATCTTTCAGCTTGGCGACCTCGGCGCGCAGGCTGTCGATCTCCGTCTGCATCAGGGCCATGGGGTCCAAAATCTCTTCGTCAGTCAGCAGCACGTCATCAGCCTCTTCGCCAGCCGGTGTCTCTGCCGCTTCTTTCTCCGCGACAGTCTCTTGCTGGGGCTCCGCCTGACCGTTCTCGTTCGGCTTGGCCTCCTCAGCTGCCTTCTCTTCAGGCGCGTCGCTGGTCTTTTGATCTTGCATCGTCTTCAGATCTCTTTCGTCAAGGGGGGTGGCAGGCCTAGCTCAGCAAGCGGCCAACCACCTTTGAGGTGTAGTCCACCATGGGAATGATGCGGGCGTAGTTGATCCTGGTCGGTCCGATCACCCCGATCGCGCCGACGATCTGCCGCGAGGCATTGCTGTAGGGCGCCAAGACCAGAGAGCAGCCGGCCATGCCGAAGAGCTCGTTCTCGGCGCCGATGAAGATCTGCACCCCCTCGGCGACATCGGTGAGGTCGAGCAGGCGCAGTAGGGATTCCTTGGTTTCCAGCGCCTGGAACAGCTGGCGCACTCGCTCCAGATCGGCGACCGCGGTGATGTCTTCCAAAAGCTGCGACTGTCCGCGCAGGATCAGCGCCCCGTCACGTCCGTTGCCGGACCAAACGGCAAGTCCGGTCTCGACCAGACGCTGGGTCAAGCTGTCCAGCTCGCTCTTGTGGGTCTCCAGTTCACGCTGGATCTCGACCTCTGCCTCGATCAGGGTACGGCCGACCAGATGTGCCGCCAGATAGTTCGAAGCCTCAACCAGGCTGGAGGCCGGCAGGCCGATCGGCAGATCGATCACCCGGTTCTCGACATTGCCCGAGGCTGTCACCAGCACGACCAAGGCGCGCCCAGGACCCAGGGCCACGAACTCGATGTGCCGCAGCGGCTCTTCCATCTTCGGCGCCACCACCAGGCCGGCACAGCGCGAGAGGCCTGAGAGCGCACCGGTGGCCTCGTTCAGGATATCCGTCGGATTGCGATTGGCCGCGGCGCAGAGGCCATCGATCTGGCCGCGCTCGTCAGCTGTGATGTTGCCCTGTTCCAGAATGCCATCGACAAAGAGGCGCAGGCCCTGTTCGGTCGGCAAGCGTCCGGCAGAGGTGTGGGGTGCAAAGAGCAGCCCCAGATCCTCCAGGTCGGCCATGACGTTGCGCACGGTGGCCGGCGAGAGGTTGAGACCGATGCGACGTGACAAGGTGCGTGAGCCGACAGGGGCACCGGTCTCCACATAGGCCTCGACGATCGCCCGGAAGATGGTCCGCGAGCGGTCGTTGAGGGCGGCGATGGCACCGCCGGCCAGTGGTGTGGTCGGCTCTTTCTGCTGCATGACGCGCGTGCTGCTTGCTTTGCCTTGTCCAAACTCCGGTCCCGCCCGGCGCAAGGGGACGCCGGACCCGGGCCCCTTTATGTAATCAGCAGCCCCCAGGCCGTCAATTCGGGGCAGTGACGCTGGACGGATTGCGGCAGCTTCTCTATAGCGCTGGCACGTCGCTCGATCCTGAACTTTGAGGAGAAGTCCATGCGCCCCTTGCGGCGGCCCTCCGGCCGCGCCACCGACCAGATGCGCGAGGTTGCCTTCGAGGTCGATGTAAACCGCTATGCCGAAGGCTCTTGCCTGGTCTCCTTCGGGCATACCCGCGTGCTTTGTACCGCCAGCGTCGAAGACCAGATTCCGCCCTGGCTGCGCGGCAGTGGTAAGGGCTGGGTCACTGCCGAATACGGCATGCTGCCGCGTGCCACCCACACCCGCGGCGACCGCGAAGCAGCCCGCGGCAAGCAGAGTGGCCGCACGCAGGAGATCCAGCGTCTGATCGGCCGCTCTCTGCGCGCGGTCACCGACCTGACAGGTTTTGGCGAGCGCCAGATCAAGGTTGACTGCGACGTGATCCAGGCCGACGGCGGCACCCGGACGGCGGCCATCACCGGCGGCTATGTGGCGTTGCGCCTGGCCTTCGAGCACATGAAGACCTTGGGTGCGGTCAAGCAGGTACCGCTCAGCGACCAGGTCATGGCGATCTCCTGCGGTCTGGTGCAGGGCCAGCCTTGCCTCGACCTCGATTACGACGAGGATTCGGGCGCCGACGCGGATGCAAACTTCGTGCTGACGGCCCGCGGCGGGGTGATCGAAGTGCAGGCGACGGCAGAGAAGGATCCCTTCTCGCGCCAGCAGCTCGATGCGCTTTTGGATCTGGCCGAAGCCGGTTGCCGCCACCTGGCTGACGCACAGCGCCAGGCTCTGGCCGCAGCCGCAGCATGACCTCCGCGCCCCAGCACCTGGTCCTCGCCAGCCACAATCCGGGCAAACTGCGCGAGATTGCGGAGCTGCTACAGCCCTTCGGCGCTGCGGTGCAGTCGGCTGGAGAGCTGGGCCTGCCGGAGCCTGAGGAGACCGGAGAGACCTTTGTCGAGAATGCGCTGATCAAGGCGCGAGCCTCAGCGGAAGGCAGCGGTCTGCCGGCGCTCTCGGACGATTCGGGGCTCTGCGTCGTCGCGCTCAAGGGTGATCCGGGTGTGCGTTCGGCGCGCTGGGCCGGCCCGGACAAGGACTTTGGCCAAGCCATGCGCAAGATCGAGGCGGCGCTTGGCGATGCCGAGGATCGCCGCGCCTTCTTCGTCTGCGCGCTCGCCCTGGTCTGGCCCGATGGGCGCGAGCAGGTCTTCGAAGGCCGTGCCGACGGCAGCCTGGTCTTTCCGCCGCGCGGAGAGCGTGGCTTTGGCTATGACCCGATCTTTCTGCCGGAAGGCGAAGACCTGACATTCGGCGAGATGGAGCCGGCGGCCAAGCACGCCATGAGCCACCGCGCCCGCGCCTTCGGCAAGCTGGTCGCGGCCGTCTTCGATGGGGAGCCCAGGTGAGCGAAAGGCCGGAGCAGGAGCTAGCCCTCTACGTCCACTGGCCCTTCTGCCTGTCCAAGTGCCCCTATTGCGACTTCAACAGCCATGTTCGCGAGCGGGTGGATCAGGACCGGTGGCGGGCAGCACTTCTGCGCGAGCTCGATCACTACGCAGAACGTCTGGGGCCCCGTCATCTAACCTCCCTCTTTTTCGGCGGCGGCACACCATCCTTGATGCCAGCCGAGACGGTGGCTGCGGTCATCGCCCGCGCCAAAGAGCATTGGTCAGCCGACGCCGACCTTGAGATCACCCTGGAGGCCAATCCCACCTCGGTCGAGGCCGATCGCTTTGCCGGCTACCGCACCGGCGGGGTGAATCGTCTCTCTCTGGGCGTCCAATCCCTGGTGCCCAACGATCTCTCCTTCCTGGGTCGGCAGCACAGCGTCGAGGAGGCGCGCCGCGCCCTGGACCTGGCGCTCAGCACATTCCCACGAGCATCCTTCGACCTGATCTACGCCCGGCCGGGACAGAGTCTTGATGCGTGGCGCCAGGAACTGAGCGAGGCTCTGGCCTTGGGCAGTGAGCATCTCTCGCTCTACCAGCTGACCTTGGAGCCCGGCACACAGTTCCACGCCGCCGCCAGGCGCGGGGAACTCAGCCTGCCCGACGAGGAGGAACAGCGCGCCTTCTTCGACCTGACGCAAGAGATGACGGGCAATGCTGGCCTGCCCGCCTATGAGATCTCCAACCATGCGCGCGCCGGCGCCGCGTCCCAACACAACCTCACCTACTGGCGTTATGGCGACTATCTGGGCATCGGTCCGGGCGCGCATTCGCGCCTGAGCGCAGAGGGTCAGCGCTGGGCACAGCGCCAGCATCGTGCGCCGGAGATCTGGCTGCAGCGCGTCGAGGCGGAAGGCCAGGCCCAGCAAGAGCGCGAGGCAATCAGCCGGGACCGCCAGGTCGAAGAGATGACCATGATGGGCCTGCGCTTGACGGAAGGCCTTCGCAGGGAGGAGGTCCGTAGCCGCTTGGGCGCCGAGCCGGAATCGTTGCTGCCCGAGCGACCGCTCACCCTGCTCTCAGCCGAAGGCTTGCTAGAGCTGGACGAGAAAGGCTTGCGCGCCACCGCAGAGGGTCGCGTCCGATTGAACGCGCTTCTGGCCTTCCTCTTTGCGGAGACCTAGAGCCGTCACCGCTCAAGCCAGATCGTCGATTGCCAGGTCCATACGCTTTTCCAAGATCTCCGGATCCGGTAGGGGCGTGGCGAGCAGGCGCTCACAGTTGACCAAGCGTCCTCGGTTGGAGAGCCCGTCCAGATGCCTGACCTCAGCCTGGTTGAGCAGCATGGCCTGATCCTGATCGGGCGCCATGCGACTGGGCTTCTTCAGCAGCAGATGCCGGAAGGCCTCGACCCACTCCCAGCCCTTGTCATAGGTCGCGCTGATCTCGGCGCCCTTCATGCGCCACCACATGGCGGCGGCCGCCGTGGCATGCAGGCAGGCATAGCTGGTCCCGTCGCCATAGTCGTAGGCCGGGCTGTTGGCATCGCCGCGCAGGATCGGCTCGGCCGGCGCCCAGCAGTCGACCCGGGCGTAGGTGTGATAGCGCTGATAGATCTTGTTGCCGGCAGCACTGCGCTTCTCCAGTCCGCCAACGGCGATGGTGCGGGCATGCTTGGCCGGATAGACGACGCGGTCGATGATCTGGCCAGCGGCGCAGAGAATGATGACGCCGGCCTCGTAGGCCCGATCGACGGCGCCACCCAGGCCGGCATGGCCGAAGGGCCAGCCCAGCGAGATGTTGACGATCGGCGCCATCTCACCCGCCTTCACCTTGGCAACGACCTGGTCCAAGGCCTTGGCAACGGCATCGGCAGCCGCATCGAAGAGCAGCGAGTGATTAGTCACCCGGAAGGGAATGATCGGCAGGCCCGGCGCAATCCCTTGATAATCTTCGTTATCACCCGCCAAGGCTGTCGCCGTGCGCGTGCCATGACCAGGGATCATGGCCTTGACCTTCTTCAAGGGATCCTCCGGCGTGCCACGCCGCGGCTGCAGGCAATCGCTGCCCTCGTCGGCGCAGAGAAAGGCACTGTCAGCGCCATCCGCAAATCCCAGAGCCGGGTGACGTGTGTAGCCGGTATCAAGCTGGCCGACCTTCACCGCTTGCGGTTCGCCGGGCTGGCCCCAGTCGATCTTGCCGTCGGGCCGCTTCGGTAGCTGAGCCAAGGCTTCGGGAGCGCGCACAAGATCATGATTCCAAGGCATGGGTCCCCTCCATTCGCCGATAGAACCTGCGTCTAATTCTTCGCCTCCCTTGAAGTCGCGAGGCCTCCTCCTTTATAGCACGCGGCGAAGCTTCTCCCCTAACCCCTCGGTAGATCCATGTCAGACATCAAGCGCGTCGTCCTTGCCTACTCCGGTGGCCTCGATACCTCCGTCATTCTCAAGTGGCTGCAGGAGGCCTATCGCTGTGAGGTGGTGACCTTCACGGCCGACCTGGGCCAGGGCGAAGAGTTGGAACCGGCGCGCCGCAAGGCCGAGCTGCTGGGCATCAAGCCGGAGCACATCTTTATCGAGGATCTGCGCGAGGACTTCGTGCGCGACTACGTCATGCCGATGTTCCGCGCCAATGCCCTCTATGAGGGCTGCTATCTTCTGGGCACCTCGATCGCGCGGCCGCTGATCGCCAAGCGCCAGATTGAGATTGCGCGGGAAGTCGGCGCGGATGCTGTGGCCCACGGTGCCACCGGCAAGGGCAATGATCAGGTCCGCTTCGAGCTCGGCTACTACGCGCTCAATCCCGAGATCAAGGTGATCGCCCCCTGGCGCGAGTGGGACCTCACCAGCCGCGAGCGCCTGATCGACTTTGCCGAAGCCAATCAGATCCCGATCGCCAAGGACAAGCGCGGCGAGGCGCCCTTCTCGGTCGACGCCAACCTTCTGCACATCTCGGCCGAGGGCAAGGTGCTGGAAGATCCCTGGGTGGCGCCGGAAGAGTATGTCTATTCCCGCAGCGTCTCCCCGGAGGCAGCCCCGGACGAGCCCACCATCATCGAAATCGACTTCGAGAAGGGCGATCCCGTCGCCATCGATGGCGAGCGCCTCTCGCCAGCGGCCATGCTGACCCGTCTGAACGAACTGGGCGGCGCCAATGGCATCGGTCGCCTGGATCTGGTCGAGAACCGCTTCGTCGGCATGAAGAGCCGCGGTGTCTATGAGACCCCCGGCGGCACTGTCTGGCTCGCCGCCCACCGCGCCATCGAGTCCATCACGTTGGATCGCGGGGCCGCACACCTGAAGGACGAGATCATGCCGCGCTATGCGGAGCTGGTCTACAACGGCTTCTGGTTCGCGCCCGAGCGCGAGATGCTGCAGGCCCTGATCGACAAGAGCCAGGAGGCCGTCACCGGCCGGGTGCGCATGAAGCTCTACAAGGGCAACGTCACGCCGCTGGGCCGCCAGTCACCCAACTCGCTCTACAGCCTGGAGCATGTGACCTTCGAAGAGGACGCGGTCTACGACCAGCGCGACGCCCAGGGCTTCATCAAGCTGAATGCGCTGCGGCTGAGGCTGCTCAATCGGCAGCGGGGATAGGCGCGAAAAGGCGGCAGCAGGGTCAGGGTGAGAGAATGCGGCCGTTGCTGGCATCAATGGTGACCTGATCCCTGGCGCCATCGGGATGGCGAAGGTCAAGCCGGATAAGGCCATCGGACTCTTCAGCGCTCAAGAGTTCTAACTCTGCTTTCTGGGCCCAGGCCATCAGCGCGATATAGCTCTCGCCAACCTCTCGCGCAGTCATTGAGATCTTTGGCTGCCGACCTGTCAGAACGCTGAAGACATAGTTTGGAAAGAGCAAGACACCTGGTTTCGTCACTGTGTGGACGCGGCCGTCCTTATCGACCTCGAGAAAACCATCCTCGTAAGCAAAGATGCGCTCGCAAATCCAGGTTTCGGGTCTGACCTTAAGGCAACTCTTGTCGTCCCGGACCTTCCACGGCAAGGACCAACGACCGCTCAGCACGCCGTCCCACTCGAATCTACCGTGAGCGTGCCCAGCATCTGCATTCCAGAGGCTGCTCCCGATCGCTCGGCCTCCAGCGCCCTTGAAAGCGAGCCAGGAGCCACTCATGCGGGTTTCGATTTCCTCTCCGAAGAGGCGACGTGCCTCTTCAGGAACCCGCTCAGGAAAGGATTCGGCGAGCACTCCCCCAGAAGAGACAGCGAAAGTGAGGAGGAGAAATGCACCGAGGCGCACTCCTCTCCACCAGAGCCGCATCATAGTTATGGCAGCAAGACTGTCGAACCTGTCGTCTTGCGTCCTTCCAGATCCCGATGCGCCTGTTCCGCTTCGCCGAGCGGATAGGTCTGATCGATGCGGATCGAGACGTCGCCGCTGCGCACGCGGCGGAAGAGGTCGCGGGCCATGGTCTGTAGACGCAGCGGCGTGCCGGCATAGTTCATCAAGGTCGGCCGCGTTACGAACAAGGAACCCTTGGCGGCGAGCTGGCCGATGTTGACCGGGGCCACCGCACCCGAGGCATTGCCGAAGCTGACCATCAAGCCGAACATCTGCAGGCAGTCTAACGACATCTCCCAGGTGTCGGCACCGACGCCGTCGAAGACGACCGGCACACCTTCGCCCTCGGTCAGCTCCCGCACCCGCGCAGGCACATCCTCTTCGCGGTAGTTGATGACATGGTGACAGCCATGGTCGCGAGCCAGAGCGGCTTTCTCGGCGCTTCCCACCGTGCCGATCACGCGCGCACCCAAGGCCTCCAGCCATTGGCAGGCGATCAGGCCAACGCCGCCGGCTGCGGCGTGGAAGAGCACGGTCTCGCCCTCTTGCACCTCATAGACCTGACGGATCAGGTACTGGACCGTCAGGCCCTTCAGCATCATTGCAGCGGCCGTGCGATCATCGACCCCTTCGGGCAAGCGCACCAACGTTGCGGTCGGCATTACCCGGGCCGAGGCATAGGCGCCCAGCGGCCCGGTGCAATAGGCCACGCGATCGCCCACGGCGAAGTCGTGCACCCCATCGCCCACGGCCTCGATCACGCCGGCTGCTTCCAGGCCGATGCCCGAGGGGAAGTTGACTGGGTAGAGGCCGCTGCGGTGATAGGTGTCGATGTAGTTCAGGCCGACCACGGTCTGCCGAACCAGGACCTCACCCTCGCTAGGCGTACCCAGGCTACGGGTTTGCGTCTCCAGAACCTCCGGCCCGCCGGCTTCGCGGGCGACAACGACTGTTGCGTCCATGACTGATCAGCCCCCCAGGTTCTGTTTGAAGAAGGCAGCACTGCGCTCGTTCGCCAGGCCGGCGGCGACGGCATCAAAGTGCTCTCCGCCCTCGCGCGCGAAGGCATGGTCCTGGCCTTCATAGATGTGGAAATCGACCACGGGCCGGCTGGCCAGTCCCTCCTTCATCGCCGCCTGCGCTTCCGGCGGCACGAACTGGTCCTTGGAGGCCACATGCATCAGCAGAGGTGTGGAGATGCTATCGGCCTCGCCCAGCAACTGGTCGATCTGGACACCGTAGTAGCTGACATTGCAGTCGGCATCGCTGCGGGTCGCCATCAGGTAGGCAAGCTTGCCGCCCAGGCAGTAGCCAACGCTGCCGACCTTGCCGTTGCCGGCCGGGTGCTGGCGCAGCACGGCGAGTGCTGCCTTCAGGTCATCGACCCCCTTGTCCAGGTCGAAGCGGCCGAAGAAGTCAAAGGCCTTGGCCCATTCGGCCTCCGTCTTGTCGGTCAGCTGCACCCCCGGCTCCATGCGCCAGAAGAGATCCGGGCAGGCCGCGACATAGCCTTGGGCGGCGAGGCCATCACAGATGTCGCGCATGACCTGATTGACGCCAAAGATCTCTTGGATGACCAGGATGGCCGGCGCCGGCGTCCCAACCGGTAGCGCCAGATAGCCGCCCATCTCTCCATCGTCTGTCTGAAAGGTGATATCCGGCATGTGTCTCGTTTCCCTGCTGTGTCGCCTATCCCGTCGCACAGACTGCCAAAGCCGCAGGTCGAGGACAATTGCCCAGCAGGATAAGGGGCCCGGACAAGGAAGGAGGGCCAGAGCGGCCTGATGGGCCCGCGAAGGAGGCCTGTCCCAGAATAGAAGAAGGAGCCGGAGGGTCGTCGCGCCCCCTCGGCTCCTTCGTCTGTCGGCCCCCTGTCAACTTGCCGAGCCGATAAGCTACTCATCCAAGTCCAGAACGCAAGGCTGAATTGCGCCTAACGAGTGGATTTTGCATAAGAAAACGAGGGGCTTGTGAAATATCAGCTCTTGAAGAGCTTCTCGGCGTCGCCGAGATAGGCCTGTTTGCCCGCTTTGGTCGCTTCGACCCGCTCCAACTCCGCCTTTAACGCGCTGGCATAGTCATCCAACTCCTCCACGCCGAAGCTGTAGAGGTCGCAGCCCAAGGTCCAGGTCTTGGGTTTTGGCTTCTCTTCCTGGTCCATCTCATCCTCCTGCGCATCTGCCCTCCGGCCCGCAACCCTTGTCCTGACATAAGGAAGGCCGTTAGATCATGGCCTAACGGCAGCGCAAGTTGCGCAGAAGGTCAAGGGAGCGAAGCCCGGTGGCAACAAGCGGCGAGATGACAGCGATTGAGATGAGGGAGCCAGGCGCGCCGGAAGTGCTGCAGCCGGTCAGGCGTCCCATCCCAGAGGTCGGTGATGGCGAGGTCCTGATCAAGGTGGCTGCGGCCGGGGTCAATCGCCCTGATGTCCTGCAGCGCAAGGGCGGGTATCCGCCCCCGCCGGGTGCCAGCGATATCCCCGGTCTTGAAGTTGCCGGCGAGGTGGTGGCCATCGGCACTGCTGTCGAGCAGAGCCTGATGGGTTCGGAGGTCACGGCCCTGGTGACGGGCGGCGGCTATGCCGAGTACTGCGTCGCACCAGCCCCGCAATGCCTGCCGATTCCCAAGGGCCTCTCGCTTTTGGAAGCCGCGGCCTTGCCGGAGACCTACTTCACGGTCTGGTCCAATGTCTTCGATCGCGGCGGGCTCAAGGCCGGAGAGACCCTCTTGGTACAGGGTGGCAGTTCCGGGATCGGGACGACGGCGATCCAGATGGCGACAGCCTTTGGCGCCAAGGTTCTGGCCACAGCCGGATCGGCAGAGAAGTGTCGCGCCTGCCTGGACCTGGGAGCTGCCAGAGCCATCAACTACCGCGAAGAGGACTTCGTCGCTGTCGTCAAGGAGGAAACTGGCGGCAGGGGCGTCAACGTCGTCCTCGACATGGTCGGCGGCGACTACATCGAGCGCGAGATCAAAGCTCTGGCGCCAGATGGACGCCTAGTCTTCATCGCATTTCTGGGTGGTAGCAAGGCCGAGATCAACTTCCTTCCGGTCATGCTGAAGCGCTTGACCATCACGGGCTCGACCCTGCGTGCCCGTTCGGTCGACTTCAAAGCGGCGATCGCCCGCAACCTCGCGACCTCGGTTTGGCCACTGCTGGAGCGGGGCGAGATGAAGCCCTTGATTCACGCCACCTTTCCGCTGGCCGCCGCGTCCGAGGCGCACAGCCTGATGGAATCCTCGACGCATATCGGCAAGATCATGCTGACACCCTAGATCCCAGAATCGGACGAAGAATCAGGAGCTGGAAGGAGAAGAAGGACATGGCCCGCCCACTTGTCGAGGGCCCGCAACAGCTCTCGACCTCCTGGCCGCAAGCCGACGACGACGTCGCCCGCTGGACCGATCATTATTTCAGACGCACCAGAGCCATCGTCGAGAGCATCGGCGATTGTGAAGTCACCTACGCCGTCTTCATGCGGCGCCCGGTGATCTCCGCACCGCGCCTCGCGCTCGATTGGCTGAACGCCGTCGCAGCCGAGCGGGGTGCCCAGATCGAGATCGACATGGCCCATCCGGAGGGCAAGTGGGTCGGTGCCGGCGAGCCGATCTTCTACCTGACCGGACGCTTTGCGCAGTTGGTGGATCTCGAAACACTGCTGCTGCAAAAGCTGGGTCCGGCCTGTGTCGCCGCCTTCAACGCCTACACGATGTGCGCGGACCTGCCGAAGGTCGCCTTTCTGGCCATGGACGCGCGACACTGTGCCGGAACGGAGATGGCCGAGATCATGGCCTATGCCGCCTCTGTCGGCTCGAAGCGCGCACAGCGCAAGGTTGGTGCGATCGGGTTTGTCGGCAATGCGACCGATGCCACGGCGCATTACTTCAGTCGGGAGAGCGGTGTCGGCACCATGCCGCACGCTTTGATCGGTTTCGCCGGATCGACCCTGCGGGCAGCAGAGATGTACGACCAGCTCTATCCCGACGAGCCGATGACCGTGCTGGTCGACTATTTCGCCCAAGAGGTGACTGACAGCCTGGCCGTCGCGCAGCGCTTTTCTGAGCGGGCTGCCGCCGGCACCTTAGCCGTTCGGCTCGACACACCCGGCAGCCGTTATGTGGAGGGCCTGGACCCGACGGTTTCCTACGCCGTGTTGGAGCGCAACGCGCCGGCTGCCATTCGCGGCTATCGCAACGAAGAAGAGCTGCGATACCTGGTCGGGGCCGGCGTTACCGCAGCGGCACTCTGGTACATGCGCGAGAAGCTGGATGAAGCCGGCTTCGATAAAGTGAAGCTGGTGGCCTCCTCCGGCTTCGATCCGCGTAAGTGCCGCCTGATGGCCGATGCGGGGGTCCCGGTCGACATGATCGGCAGCGGCAGCTTTTTGCCAGCGCGCTGGGGCGAGACCTATGCCACGGCCGACATCGTGGCTTATGACGGTGTTCCGCGGGTCAAGGTCGGCCGCGAGTTCCTCTTGCGCAAACAAGACGATGGCACGTCAGAGGGCTAAGCGGCGCCGTCTGGCCTTGAGTTCATAGGGGACCCCTCGTGGATCTCAGGCTCATCGGTCATGTCTTCGGTCTCTTGGTGATCGTGCTGGGCGTACTCTGCCTCTTTCCGGCGCTCGCCGACTGGGTCGATAAGGGGCCGGACGCCTCGGTCTTTCTGATCAGCGCCGGCGTCACCATCTTCATCGGTGGCGGTCTTGCGCTCACTTTTCGCACGCCGAGCCGGCGTTTGACCTTGCCGCAAGCCTTCGTACTGACACCGCTTTGTTGGTTCGGCCTACCGCTCTTCGCCGCGCTGCCACTGCTCTGGAGCCATCAGGATCTGAGCTGGGCCGATGCCTATTTCGAGGCCGTCTCCGGACTGACCACCACCGGCTCGACCATCCTGACCGGCCTCGACTCCATGCCGCAGGGAATCCTCTTGTGGCGCGGCCTTTTGCAGTGGCTCGGCGGCCTGGGGGTCATCATGATCGCCATTGCCGTGCTCCCGCTTCTGAAAATCGGTGGTCTGCAGCTGATGCGCACCGAGTTTTCCGATCGCTCGGACAAGGCCTTGCCGCGTGCCTCGCAATTGGCAGCCACCATCGGGCTGATCTATCTGCTGCTCACTATTTTCTGCCTCATCGCCTATTGGATGACGGGAATGCAGCTTTTCGATGCCGCGATCCATGCCATGACCACAGTCGCAACCGGTGGCTTCTCGACCTCCGACCTCTCGATGGGTGCCTTTAACGCCAAGGCACAGTGGGTCTGCGTGCTCTTCATGATCGCCGGCAGTCTGCCCTTCGTTCTGATGGTCCGCGCGCTTTATGGGCATCCGGGGGCGCTGTGGCGCGACAGCCAGGTGCGGGCCTTCATCATACTCTGGGCATTCCTGGTCCTGGCGGCAGGGATCCTGCTTTGGGTGGGCCAGGTCTACGGCGATGTCGAGCGTAGTCTGCGTTTTGCAGCCCTCAACATCACCTCGATCGCGACGACGACGGGCTACGCCTCGACCGACTTTCAGCTCTGGGGCAGCGTCGCCACGCCCTTCTTCTTTTTTCTGATGATGCTGGGTGGCTGTACCGGCTCGACGACCGGGAGTCTCAAGGTCTTCCGCTGGCAGATTCTGGGCCTGGAGGTACGCCGCCAGGTGGCACAGACCCTGGATCCCAAGCGCGTAGTGACCCGCCGCTACAACAGAAAGCCACTGCCGGCCGAGGTGGCACAGTCGGTCTGTGTCTATCTATTCGTCGTTTTGGCATTAATCGGCCTGGGCGCTGCCGCGCTTGCCTCAACCGGCATTTCTTTCATCACCGCACTCTCGGGTGCCGTGACGGCCATCACCAACGTAGGCCCGGGTTTGGGGCCGACGATCGGGCCTGCCGGTACCTTCGGGCCACTGCCGGACACGGCCAAGTGGATCTCCTCGCTGCTCATGGTCTTGGGCCGCTTGGAGATCCTGACCGTGTTGGTGCTCTTCGATCCGCGATTCTGGAGCCGCTAGAGAGCCTTATTGGTTCATCGAGTCGAAGAAGTCGGCATTGGTCTTGGAGTGCTTCAGCTTGTCCTGCAGGAACTCCATCGAATCGGTAACGCCCATCGGCATCAGGATACGGCGCAGCACCCACATCTTGGTGAGGGTTGCCTTATCGACCAGCAGCTCTTCCTTACGGGTGCCTGACTTGCCGATATCGATGGCCGGGAAGCTGCGCTTGTCGGCCAGCTTACGATCCAGGACAATCTCGGAGTTGCCGGTGCCCTTGAACTCTTCGAAGATGACCTCGTCCATACGGCTGCCGGTGTCGATCAGTGCGGTGCCGATGATGGTGAGGCTGCCGCCCTCTTCGATGTTCCGCGCAGCACCGAAGAAGCGCTTTGGCCGCTGCAGTGCATTGGCATCGACACCACCGGTGAGGACCTTGCCGGAGGAGGGCACCACGGTGTTGTAGGCCCGCGCCAAACGGGTGATGGAATCCAGCAGGATCACCACGTCCTTCTTGTGCTCGACCAGGCGCTTGGCCTTTTCGATCACCATCTCGGCCACCTGCACATGACGCTGAGCCGGCTCATCGAAGGTCGAGGACACCACCTCTCCCTTCACCGAGCGATCCATGTCGGTCACCTCTTCCGGCCGCTCATCGATCAGCAGGACCAGCAGGTAGATCTCCGGATGGTTGGCGGCGATCGAGCGCGCCAGATTCTGCAGAATCATGGTCTTGCCGGTACGCGGCGGCGCTGTAACGAGCGCGCGCTGCCCCTTGCCCAGTGGGGAGACCAGATCGATGATCCGCGGGGTCAGATCCTTTCTGGTCGGATCCTCAACCTCGAGCGTGATCTTCTCTTCCGGATAGAGCGGTGTCAGGTTATCGAAGTTGATGCGATGCCGCGCCGAATCCGGCCCATCGAAATTGATGGTGGTGAGCTTCAGCAGAGCGAAGTAGCGCTCGCCATCCTTGGGCGAGCGGATCTGTCCCTCGACGGTATCCCCAGTCCGCAATGCAAAGCGACGCACCTGCGAGGGCGAAACGTAGATATCGTCGGGACCCGGCAGGTAGTTCGCTTCCGGCGAGCGCAGAAAGCCGAAGCCATCCGGCAGGATTTCCAGGACACCGCCACCGGAGATCTCCTGCCCATTCTCTGCCAGTTGCTTCAGGATCGCGAACATGATGTCTTGCTTGCGCAAGGTGCTCGCGTTTTCGATGTCTAGCTCTTCAGCCAGAGAGAGTAGTTCTTGTGGAGTTTTTGTCTTTAGTTCTTGGAGGTTCATGCCAGCACCCTAGCAACCCTATCTTGCGCCAAGACGGCGCCTGTCGGAGGTGAGATGGTCCTTTCCGAACGCAGAGCCTTCGCACGGCCCGCGCCAAACCACGAGGTGGCAGCGCGTATCCTGCTGTTCTTGAAAGAAACCTGTATAGGTGGGTTGGACGCTTTGGTCCGTATCAGACGTGATGTGGGTAGCCCGCCGTCGCTTCGCAAGTCAACTGAATTCGATAGTTGGTAAATCCAACAAAGAATCAGCCCTAATTCGTGTGGAAGTCCACTTCCAGCTCACGCCACTTCGCGTACTGCTCGCGCGGAAGCCGATAGGGTCCACAGCGTAGAAAGGCTGCTTCCGCTCCCTTCGCCATAGCGCGAAAAGCCTGATCGGTCTTTGCCCTCTGGCGATCTTTCAAGAGCGTCTTGCGGACACTGCCATTCCGGTTGAGGGTCACCAGAAGGACCACGGAGGAGCGCGGCGGCGTGCGCCAGCAAGGGGCAACCTGTTCCTGAATGGCCTTCACCAGATCGATCTTACCCGGCGCCGTGGGTTCCTGTGGTGGTGCCTGTCGCGCTTGATTGGTCGGCGCACTCGGCTGTGGGTTTGCCGCTTGCCGTGGCTCGGGGTTCTGTCTGGCGATCTGCCGTTCGGGCTCGGGCCGAGATTCAGGTTCCGGAAGGGCAACATCGCGATCCGGTTTTTGTGGCGGAACCTCCCTCTGGGCCAGCTCCCGCCGTGGTTCTTCAATAGCGGGCTCGACAGGCTCAGGTGCGGCGATCAGCGGTTCCGGTTCCTCCGGCAAGACGACATCTTGGCGATCCGGAACCACCGGCGGGCTTGGCGTCGGTGCTTCAGCAAGCTCTTGTACCGGTTCTTCAATTGCGGGCTCGGCCAGCGGCACTTCGGCGAGTTCCGGTGCCGGTTCAGGCTCAATCGGCTCCACGATTTCCGGAACCTCGGCCTCAGCGAGTTCAGGAAGCGGGTCTTCAATCGGGCTCTGCTCGGGCGTCGGTAGCTCCTCCAACGGCGCCGGTAACTCTGCAATTTCGGGTTCCTCAGCCTGAGGAGCCTCCAGCTCTGCGATCTCTAGGCTTGGCTGATCAGGAGCGATCTCCGGCAATGGAGGCGCTTCTTGCGCTTGAATCTCCGGCGAGGCCTCGGGCTGAACCTCCGTCTCGCTGGGCAGTTCCTCGGCCGGCGGTTCGACCAATTCAGGCTCAGCAAGCGCCAACTCTGGCTCAAGAACGTCTGGCTGATCTATCTGAACCTCATCCGGCTGAAGCGTCTCGGGTGGAACCTCTGTCAAATCCTCTGGAGCACCGAGAGCAGCCAGGTCTTCGAGGTCGATGGGTGAGGGTGGCGTCGGTGCCGATCCCTCGGACTGGTCACCACCGCTGGAGGGAGCAAAGGTGACGACCTCGAAGGCAATCTCCTCTGGTTGGATCGGTTGATGCGGCTCAAGTGTGAAAATCACGAGCAACACCATCCCATGCAGCAAGAGCGAAAAGAGAAATCCGCGTGCCACCATAGCTCTAACGTCCCGGTCCAGGCGGGAAGATCGGAACGTAGAGCCGAGTCCCTGAAGACCTGTCGGTCTCAAATCCGCGATTTTCCAAGAGCTCTGAGATGGAGATCCCCTTTGCCGCTGCATAGAGCTTGTCGCCGGTCACGGGATCCCCTTCGACGTAGGCTTCGAAGAGATCAGCGCTCTGCCGGTTCAGCTCCAGCCCGTGCTTTCTCGCAAACTGGCGCCAGGCCTGGACAGCCTCCAGACAGGGATTGATGGCGTAGTAGTTGTTCGAGCACTCGCCGACCTCCAGACCGCTACGACGCTTCACACCGAAGGTGCGAACCTCTGCTTCCAGCTCGTTGGCCGGCGGTTTCTCTTGGACTTTTGCCGCCGAAGCATAAAGCTTGTCAGCCTTCTGTGTGCGGCCTTCGACATAATGCTCGAACATCCTTGCTGTCTGCTGATTAAGCGCAAGGCCATGCTCTTTGGCGAAACGCTTCCAGGCCGTTACAGCTCCTGGACAGGGCTTGGCCGACAGGGGATCGTTAGAGCAGGCGGTGTCACTGCCAGCCGAGCGGCGCACCCCCAGCTTACTCACCGAGGAAGCAACCTCGGATTTCGTCTGCAGCTCTTCCGGAAGGCTGTAGCCCTTGGTCTGGGCGTAGATCCGGTCGGCGGTCTTGAAATCGCGCTCGATATAGGATCGCAGCATGATCGCCGTCTGGCGGGTGCGGGGTAGATCGTGCTTGCGGGTAAAGCTGTACCAGGCCGAGACCACTTCAGGACAGGGGTTCTGGGCATAGACGTTGTTCACACAGCCGACGTCGCGCCCAGCCTCCTGTGGGATCCGCAGCCCCGCAACGTCCTTGGCGATCTCATCGTAGTAGGAACCATCGCGATAGGCCTCCGGGACCTGGGCATGACTAACGGTCCCACCCAAGAGGCAGGCAAGCACAAGACCCAGGCCCCATACTCGCATCGCCTTCCTCCAGCCGATCCGCGAGGATTCTCCGCCACCATCACTGTCCCACCAATGGTAGCAGCGAAAGGCGGAGCAACCCTAAAGGCTTAACTTGACGCTTGCAATCATGCCCGACCTAGAAGGGTTTCACGATGACGAAGATGACGATCCCAATCATCAGCAAGGTCGGAACCTCGTTCATGATACGGAAGAAGCGGGCCGAATGCTGATTGCGGTCCTCGGCGAAGGCCTTGCGCCAGCGCGCCATCATCCCATGAACGGCCTGCATACCGAAGACGAAGAGCAGCTTGGCGTGGAACCAACCATCGCTCCAGGCATCGATGGACGCAGCAGTCAGAAGACCGAAGACCCAGGCCGAGATCATCGCCGGGTTCATGATGTAGCGCAGCAAGCGTTGTTCCATGACCTTGAACCGCTCGCTCTCGGCCGTGCCGGGCGCGACCTCGCAGTGATAGACGAAGAGGCGCGGCAGATAGAGCATGCCGGCCATCCAGGCGATGATCGAGATCACATGGATCGCCTTGAACCAGAGATAGCCGCCAGTCAGAAAATCGTCCATGTGCCTAGACTCCAGCGCTGCGACAAGGACAGCCCACCCAACCTGGCTGACAGAGGCGATCGCCGGTGATCGAACTCAACCCCGGTCCGCGATCCAGTGCAGCACGAACCAGTTTGGCCAGACCTTCGATAAAACGGGGTCCGGCATCGACCGTTGGCACACGCAGGTAGAGCGGCACGCCACTCTCCTCTGCCTCCTTGGCCAGCTCGATATCCAGTTCGACCAGGGTTTCGGAGTGCTCTGACACGAAGGCAACAGGGGCCAAGACCAGGGGTCGCTTGTCATGACCGGCGCGCTTCACCTCGTCGATCGTGGCCGGTGTGATCCACTTCATCGGACCCACACGGCTTTGATAGCAAACCACCAGATCGAGATCATCGATCGCCAGCTTTTGGCGCAGTGCTTCGGCTGTGCGTTCCACCTGCCACTGGTAAGGATCGCCAGCCTTCACAATCTTTTCCGGAAGACCATGGGCTGAGAGCAGCAAACGTGGCTTTCCGACCTTGGAAGCCTCTTCCAGGCGCGGCGCGATCAGCCCCATCAATTCGGCAATGAAACCCTCTTCGTCTGGGTAGCAACAGATGGTGTGGGCCGGCAGATCGGAGAGCCCGACTGCCTTGGCCTCTTTGCTCCACTCTTTGATCGACGAGGCCGAGGTGGTCGTGGAGAATTGCGGATAGAGCGGCAGCAGAACCAGCCGATCAGGCTTATAGGCCGCGACCTCTCGTGCCACCTTGTTGGCCCGCGGATGCCAATAACGCATCACCGGGAAGACCGTGACGTCTCCCAGATCCGTCAGTGCTGCCTGCAAGGCTTCGGCTTGTGCCAGCGTGTTGGGCAGGATCGGCGAGGAACCACCCATCTCTGCATAGATCTCGCGGGCGACCGGCGCGCGCTTCGATGAGATCAGTTTCGCGAGGAGCAGTCGGAAGGGCCCCGGCAAGCGAACGATGGCCGGATCGCTGAAGAGATTGCGCAGGAAGGGCTGGACGGCCTCCAGTGAATCGGGACCTCCCAGATTGAAGAGGAGGACTGCGGTACGTTGGCTTTGCTGCATGACCTCAAGATCTAAAGCTGCGAACCTGTTCGACAAGCGCGGCAACGTGTTCCGGCGGGGTGTGCTGCAAAACCCCGTGACCGAGGTTGAAAATGTGCGGCCCACCGCCAAGGCTGCGCAATATGCGGTCCGTCTCTTCCGTCAGCGCTTCACCGCCTGCCTTCAGTGTTTCCGGTGAGAGGTTGCCCTGAACAGTGATGCGCGATTGCAGCGCGCTGGCCGCCCAATCCAAGTCATGGCCTTGATCGAGCGACAAGCCGGCAGCGCGCCCATCTTCCGCGATCGTCAGCAGACCCTCTTGCCCGATGTTCCGCGGGAAAAGGATGATCGGCACGTCCGGATGCAGACGGGCGAGCTCTCCTGTGATCCGCAGCATAGGCGCCAGAGACCACTGGGTCACCTCATTGCCCTCCAGCAAGCCGGCCCAGGAGTCGAAGAGCTGAATGACCTCGGCGCCAGCTCTTACCTGATTGGACAGATGCAGGACGATGCTCTCGACAAGGCAATCGACCAGTTGTCCAAACAAGGTCGGTCGTTCCCGCATCATCCGGCATGCTTCCGGGAAGCCACCCCCGCCTTGGCCGTCAATCATGTAACAAGCGAGGGTCCAAGGCGCCCCGGCGAAACCGATCAAGCTGGTCTCAGGTCCAAGCTTGCTCGAAACCAGAGAGAGGGCTTCATAGACTGGTGCCAGAAACGCGGCGAACTTGCTCTCGTCCAGGCTCGGTATCGCTGTTAGAGGTCCAAGCTTAGGGCCTTCGCCCTCTTGAAAGCGGAGATCCTGACCCAAGGCCTGAGGGATCACCAGGATATCGGAGAAGATGATGGCCGCGTCGAGATCAAAGCGCCGAAGCGGCTGGATTGTCACCTCTGTTGCCAGCTTGGGTGTGTAGCAGAGATCGAGGAACGAGCCGGCTTCGGCTCTCACCTGGCGATACTCCGGTAGATAGCGCCCAGCCTGGCGCATCAGCCAGATTGGTGGTCGTCCCTGCGGCCCCTCCAGAAGGCAAGCCAACAACGGTTTCAGTCCGGTGGTCGTCGTCATGCACCCTACCTGCCACGTCTTTTCCCGTTTACCAAACAAAGACTCTTAACCTTGTTTGGTTGGTTGTGGTTGTTGTTGGACCTAGGGAAAATGGGAAGCGGCATTCTGTCCACGGTGTTACCCACAGGCCTGTGGGGTCGTTCATGGCTTGTGAGCAAGAAGGGGAGGGAGCGGCCAAGGGCGCTAGAGTCCAGATTCCTGCAGGTTGGCCGGTTATTCGTGAGTCCTGGGGATAGAATGACGCTATGCAAGTTATTCCCAAGCCCTTCTCCCCAAGTGGAATAGCTTGTGGAGATTGCGAGAGCTTATGGTGATAGCTAATCCTAGGCCTTGGTCAGATCCCTGAGATATCCCCGCAATGCCGCAATCTATCCACCACCTGCACCTGGTTTCCGATGCGACTGGAGAGACCATTGCCTCTGTGGCCAGGGCTTGCTTGGTGCAATTCGACGGGGTCGAGCCCGTCGAGCATGTTTGGTCGCTGATCCGCACCGTCGGACAGGTCGACCGCGTCTTGGCCAGTGTTGCGGCCAATCCGGGGCCGGTTCTTTTTACCCTGGTGAATGAGGGTCTGCGTCGCCGCCTGCTGGATGGTTGTGAAGGCCTGCAGGTGCCGACCATCGCCGTATTGGATCCGGTAATCCATCTCTTGGCCGGGCAGTTCCGTGCCCCGATCAAAGGCCGACCGGGCCTGCAGCATGTGATGGACGAGGACTACCGAAAGCGTATCGATGCGGTGCATTTCTCCCTTGCGCACGACGATGGGCAGGCGACAGAGGACTATGAGTTCGCTGACGTCATCCTGATCGGTGTGTCCCGGACTTCGAAAACACCGACTTGTATGTACCTGGCCAACCGCGGGGTGAAGGCAGCCAACATTCCCCTGGTTCCTGGCGTCGATCTACCACCCTCGCTGATGGCGCGCAGTGGCAAGACCGGCCGGCCATTGGTCGTCGGCCTGACCACTGATCCCCGAGCCTTGACGGCAATTCGCCGAACCAGGCTGCGTCACCTGGGCCAGGCGGAGGAAGAGACCGACTATGCCGATCTGGAGCGTGTGCAGGACGAGCTGAAGTGGGCCCGCCGTCTTTTCGTCAAACATGGCTGGCCCGTTATCGACGTGACGCGCCGCTCTATCGAGGAGACGGCGGCGTCAATTCTTAGCTATCTGCAGCAGATCGATGGAGGTGTGTCGCGTGTCTGAAGAGCTGATTCTTGCGTCCGGCAGTGGCACCAGGCGCCGCCTCTTGGAGGCCGCCGGCGTCCCTTTTCGCCAGCTCCCCCCTCAGGTGGACGAGAGCGAGGTCAAGGAAAGCCTCAAGGCCGAAGGCGCAGACGCTATGGATGCGGCGGAGGCCTTGGCCGAGGTCAAGGCGCGGCAGATCTCACTGCGCGAACCGGCAGGTTTGGTGATTGGCGCCGATCAGATGCTGGATTGTGAGGGCGACTGGTTCGATAAGCCGCTGGACGCCGCGGCGGTGGCTGGACATCTGGAGCGGCTGCAGGGACGGCGGCACAGGCTGTCGACGGCGGCTGTCATCTGCCTGGGCGGACAAAGGATCTGGCATCAGCGTTCAGAGGCCTGGCTCACCATGCGCCGCTTGAGCCCGGGCTTCATTGCCGACTATGTGCAGCACTTTGGGGAGCGCGCGAAGGAGAGTGTCGGGGCCTATCAGTTGGAAGCCGAAGGGGTGCAGCTCTTCACCGCGGTGGAGGGCGATCACTTCACCATTCAGGGTTTGCCGCTCTTGCCGCTGTTGGGCTTTCTGCGCGATCGAGGGGTATTGGCCGAATGAGACCGACGGGCAAAGCCAAGCTAGCCGGTGTGATCGGCTGGCCGGTGGGTCATTCCCGCTCGCCCTTGCTGCATGGTCATTGGTTGGAGCGCTATGGCATCGACGGCGCCTATGTTCCCTTGGCGGTCGAACCCGGCTGCTTGGAAGCGGCCTTGCAAGGTTTGATCGCCCTGGGTTTTCGCGGTGCCAATGTCACCATTCCCCACAAAGAGGAAGCGCTTCGCCTTTGCCATCGTCTGACCCCGGGGGCGGAGGCGATCGGAGCTGCCAATACCTTGATCGTCGAAGCGGACGGCATTCTTGGGGACAACAGCGATGGCTTCGGATTCCTCGCTAACCTGGAAGAGGGTGCGGGGTGGAATCCTGAAGGAAAGCGCTGTCTTGTCTTGGGTGCCGGTGGTGCGTCGCGCGCCGTGATTTGGTCCCTTCTCGATGGCGGCGCAGCGGAGGTCCTGCTGACCAATCGCACTGCTTCAAGGGCCGACAGCCTTGCTGAGCAGTTTGGTGCTGCTGCCTGTCCTTGGGAAGCGCGCCATTCGGCGATGGACGGCATGGATCTTGTGGTGAATACGACCAGCCTCGGTATGCAGGGACAGGGACCGCTGGAACTCTCGCTCGACGCTCTGCCCGCCACTGCGGTGGTGACGGATCTGGTCTATACACCGTTGGAGACAGAGCTGCTGCGGGCGGCTAGAGCACGCGGCAATCGCACTGTCGATGGTTTGGGCATGCTTTTGCATCAGGCACGACCCGGCTTTGCGGCCTGGTTTGGCGTAGAGCCCTTGGTTGATGAGGCTCTGCGCCAGGCTGTCTTGGGCTGAGCCTTATGCGCATTCTCGGCCTCACCGGCGGTATCGCCATGGGCAAGTCGACCGCGGCCAAGACGTTTCTGCGGATGGGCGTTCCTGTGCATGACGCAGACGCTGCGGTCCATCGCCTCTATGCCCGTGGTGGCGCGGCTGTCGGCCCCATTCAGGCCCTGTTCCCAGAGGCGGTGATCGCCGGTGCGGTCGACCGGATGCGTTTGGGTGGCCTTGTCTTTGGACAACCGGAGAAGCTGCGCGAGCTGGAGGCTATCCTGCATCCACTGGTCCGTCACGGTACGCATCGCTGGCTGGCGCGCATGGCGCGGCGACGTCAGCCGCTCGTGGTCCTGGACATACCGCTGCTCTATGAGACCGGCGGCGAGAGGCTTTGCGATTCCGTTCTGGTGGTCACTGCGCCCGCCTTTCTGCAGCGCCAGCGGGCGCTCGGCCGGCGCGGCATGTCGGAAGAAAAGCTGGCAGCGATTCTGGCGCGTCAGGTAGATGATTCTCTAAGACGGCGGCGCGCCGACTATGTGATCCGCACGGGTCTGGGCAAGGGCCAGGCCGTCAGGAAGCTGGCGACCATTGTCCGATACGAACGCCGCCAAAGCGGTCAGGTTTGGGGAGCCTCGTTCGGTTCCAAGCGAAGAGGAAAGCCTTCATGACATTGCGTGAGATCGTGCTCGATACCGAAACCACCGGCCTGGATCCAGCCTCAGGACATCGCATTGTCGAGGTCGCCGGGATTGAAATGATCAATCACCTGCCCACTGGCGAGCACTTTCGACGCTACATCAATCCAGAACGCGATATGCCGGAGGAAGCCGAACGCATCCATGGGCTGAGTGAAGCTTTTCTCGCGGACAAACCGGTTTTCGCGGATGTTGCCGGTGAGCTGGCCGAGTTTCTGGGTGACGCGATTCTGATCATTCACAACGCCAGCTTCGACATGAAATTCTTGAACCACGAGTTCAAAGCCGTGGGTCTGCCGAGCTTGCCAGCCTCGCGGGCCGTCGACACGGTCGACATGGCACGGCGGCGCTTCCCTGGCGCGCAGGTCAGTTTGGATGCGCTTTGCCGTCGTTTCGGCATCGACAACTCGGCGCGCACCTATCACGGGGCGCTCTTGGACTGTGAGCTCTTGGCCGAGGTCTACCTGGAGCTGATCGGGGGCCGTCAGCCGCAGTTTCTCTTGGCGAAGGAAGAGCAGCGCAAGGGCGGAGCCGCCAAGCCTTTGGTCCAGGGCCAATCAGAACAGCGCCCGCCGCGCCCGCACAGCCCGAGCGAGGCCGAGTTGGCCGCCCACAAAGAGATGCGGGCAAAGTTGAAAGATCCGATCTGGACGCGCGAAGCTTCCTCGTAAGGAATCCTAGGCTGCGAGATCTCGGAAGGCTGCTCCGATCGCCTCCACATCGCTCGTGAAAGAGGTGACGAAGCGGTGACCCCCTGGGCCGGCCGCTGGCCAGGGATGGAACAGGAAGCCCGCGGCCATCAGCTGATCGGTTAGGTCTTGAGGAAGCTGTGCAAAGACCTCGTTGGCCTCAACCGGATAGGCCAAGGTGGCCCCCATTGCGACCAAGGCGTCCGACAGGGTCTTGGCTGCGGCGTTGGCGTTCCGGGCGTTTCTGATCCAGAGCCCGTCCTCGAGGTAGGCCACCAACTGCGCGGTGAAGAAGCGCATCTTCGAGAACAAATGCCCGACACGTTTGCGGCGGAAGGCGAGTGTCTCCGCCAGGCCGGGAGTGAAAACCAGCAAGGCCTCGCCGGCGAGACAGCCGTTCTTTGTGCCACCGAAAGAGAGAAGGTCGACGCCGGCCTTCCAGGTGATTTCCGCCGGGGTCACCTCTTGCGCCACCAGAGCGTTGGCGAAGCGTGCGCCATCCATGTGCAGCGAGAGGCCTTTGGTCTTGGCAAAGGTGGAGAGGGCGGCGATTTCGTCCGGCCGATAGATCGTTCCAGCTTCGCTGGCCTGCGTAATCGAAATTCCGGATGGCTGCGGTGCATGGACGAAGCCGGTACCGAAGACTGCTGGTTCCAGGGCCTCCACTGTCAACTTGCCGAGAGGGCCGTCCAGGCCAATCAGCTTGGCGCCCCCGGTGAAGAGTTCCGGGCCGTTGCATTCATCGACCTGGATATGCGCGTCCTTGTGGCAATAGATGGCGCCCCAGGGCGGTGCCATGACGGAAAGCGCCAGACCATTCGCCGCCGAACCGGTCCCGACCGGGAAAACGGCCAGGTCGCATTCAAAGACCTCGGCAAGACGCTCTTCCAGACGCTTGGTCCAGTCGTCATCACCATAGGCGCCGGCAGAGCCGTGGTTGGCGGCGGCCAGAGCCTCCAGGATCTCGGGCGAGGCGCCCCAGACGTTGTCGGAACGAAAATCCATGAGGTTTGCCCTATTCTACCGGCGCGCTGCTTTGGCCAAGGCCGATCTGGCCGACTTGACGGCCGCTCTTAGGATTGACCAGCAAGACGAGGTCGCAGACCTCCGGCCCGGACAGACGCAGGAAGAGCAGGCCATCGGCACTCCAGGCATCGGCCATCCGACAGGCTGGATCGACGTCGATCTTAAGGTCGCCGATTGCGTCACCGGGGTCGCCACCTGACACGCGGCCGGCGATCGTGATGACGACAAAAGCGAAGCCGGCCACGATCAAGACCCCCATGACGATAACGGCTGCTTTTAATGCCCGCATAGCGCCACCACATAGAGAAGACCAACACCAAACCTCATGACCTCTGACCGTCCTATCCTACTGACTGTTCCCGAAGAGAGCGCCGGAGAGCGGATCGACCGCTTTCTGACGACGGCCCTGGCTCGCCATCTGCCAGCCATCTCGCGCAGCCGTGTGCAGGCGCTGATCGCAGAGGGCTGCGTTAGCGATGCGGGCGGGACCTTAGGCGAGGCCTCGAGGAAGGTCAAACAGGGCCAAAGGTTCGCGGTGTTTCTTCCCGATCCCGAGCCTGCCAAGCCTGAAGCCCAGGCGATCGCGCTCTCCGTCGTCTATGAGGACGAGGCCTTGATCGTGGTGGATAAGCCAGCCGGCATGGTGGTCCATCCGGCACCCGGCAGCCAAGATGGGACTTTGGTCAATGCGCTCTTGGCGCACTGCGGAGCCTCACTGCAGGGAGTGGGTGGCGTCAGGCGGCCGGGGATCGTCCATCGCTTGGACAAGGATACCTCGGGTCTTCTGGTCGCGGCGAAGAGCGATGCGGCACACCAAGGCTTGATCGAGCAGTTCTCGGCGCGGACCGTCCGGCGCCGCTATCAGGCCTTGGTCTGGGGGTTGCCCAGTCAGATGGAGGGTAGGATAGAGGGCAACATCGGCCGCCACCCCAAGCACCGCCAGAAAATGGCAGTCCTGGAACGCGGTGGTCGGCCGGCGGTGACCCACTATCGGGTGCTGAAGAGCCTCGGCGATGGGGCTGCTGCCCAGCTTCGTTGTCGCCTGGAAACCGGGCGGACTCATCAGATCAGGGTGCATCTGGCGGAACTGGGCCATGGCCTGATCGGTGACCCGCTTTACGGCCGGGTCAGCCCCGCGCGACGCAAAGCCCTGTCGCCAGCGGCGCTGGAATCGGTGCAGTCTTTCAGACGGCAAGCGCTACACGCTGAGGAACTGGGCTTTCTTCACCCTCTGTCCGGAAAGTGCCTTAAATTCCTCTCGTCGTTGCCTGAAGATCATCAATCTTTGCTGGACATACTCAGCAAAATGAATTCTAATGTAGACTGATCCGGTCTGATTTGGGCCGGACGCCCAGGTGCCGACTTGCGGGCCTGGCAGTTGAGTGAGGAGGCCAAAATGGCACGTAACATTCCTTTGGCAGTAGGCGAGGGCAACCTCGGCCGCTATCTGCAAGAGATCCGGCGCTTCCCGATGTTGGAGGCCGATCAGGAGTTCATGCTGGCAAAGCGCTGGCAGGACAAGGAGGACGTCGATTCCGCGCACCAGCTGGTGACCAGTCACCTGCGTCTGGTGGCGAAGATTGCCATGGGCTATCGCGGCTATGGCTTGCCGGTGTCAGAACTGATCTCTGAGGGCAACGTTGGCATGATGCAGGCGGTGAAGCGCTTCGATCCCGATCGCGGCTTCCGTCTTGCGACCTATGCCATGTGGTGGATTCGTGCCGCGATCCAGGAATACATCCTGCACTCCTGGTCGCTGGTGAAGATGGGCACGACGGCAGCCCAGAAGAAGCTGTTCTTCAATCTGCGTCGCCTGAAAGGGCAGATGCAAGCCATCGAGGACGGCGATCTGAAGCCCGAGCAGGTGAAGAAGATCGCCGAGACCCTTTCGGTGCCGGAAGACGATGTGGTGCAGATGAACCGCCGCCTGGTGGCGCCGGATCACTCCTTGAACGCGCCGCTCCGAGTCGACAGCGACGGCGAGTGGCAGGACTGGCTGGTCGACGAGGATGCCGTCGATCAGGAACAGCAGCTGGCTGAAAGCGACGAGATGGGCAAGCGGCGCGAGCTCTTGATGGCAGCGCTGGAAACCCTGACCGACCGTGAGCGCCATATCCTGGAAGAGCGCCGCTTGAAGGATGACCCGACCACCTTGGAAGACCTCTCTCAGGTCTACAACATCTCGCGCGAGCGCGTGCGCCAGATCGAGGTACGCGCCTTCGAGAAGCTGCAGCGCTCGATCAAGAATGCCGCGATCGATCGAAAGCTGATCGGGGCCGGCTAGGTTTCGTTGGTGGATTGCGGTGAGCCTGGCTCACCGCTTACCACGACGCTTAGGTCGTAGGTTTCGAGACGCTTAGGTCGTGGGTCTCGTGCAGCAGTGCGTTTTCCTAGCGCGACCGCGCTGGTCTCTGCCGTTTGCTATCTAGGCCAAAACCCGCCGCTACATCACCGCCCCGATCTGCCAGGGCACGAACTCGTAATCTCCTAAACCCTGCGCTTCCGAGAGGCTCTTTTGCCCCGAGGCCACCTCTAGCAGCAGGTCGAAGATCTCGCGCCCGACCTCTTGCACGCTGGCGCCTTCGGTCAGGATACGGCCGGCGTTGACGTCCATGTCTTCCGGCATGCGCCGCGCCAGGTCGGTGTTGGTCGCGATCTTGATGGTGGGGGCCGGCTTGGAGCCGAAGGCGGAGCCGCGGCCGGTGGTGAAGGCGACCAGATTGCAGCCGCTGGCGATCTCGCCGGTGACGGAACAGGGGTCGTAGCCCGGGGAATCCATGAAGACGAAACCTTTGCGGTCGATCGGCTCGCCGTATTTGTAGACGCCGTTCAGGGCCAAGGTGCCACCCTTGGCAGCGGCGCCCAGGGATTTTTCCAGAATGGTCGTCAGGCCACCCTTCTTGTTGCCGGGGCTGGGATTGTTGTCCATGGAGCCGCGATTGCGCGCCGTATAGTCCTCCCACCAGAGGATCAGGTCGGCCAGCTTGCGGCCGATGGCGGGGTCGGCGGCGCGGCGGGTCAAGAGGTGCTCGGCCCCGTAGATCTCTGGCGTTTCGGCCAAGACGCCTGTGCCGCCCTGCTGCACGATCAGGTCGACGGCGTGGCCCAAGGCGGGATTGGCGGTGATGCCGGAGAAGGCGTCGGAGCCACCGCACTGCAAGCCAGGCAGAGTTCGGAGGCCGGGCAGGGCTCGCGCCGCGCCGCGTTCGCGTGGGGCAGCATCTCGCGCACCCGGGCGATCCCGGCCTCGACCGTGCGGCGCAGGCCGGCCACGTCCTGGATGTTCATGGTGCGGAACAGCGGCCCGCGCTCGATGCCATAGGCCTCCAGCAGGAAATCGATCTGATTGACCTCGCAGCCGAGGCCGACCAGCAGTACGCCGGCGAAGTTGGGGTGGCGGGCATAGCCCCAGAGTACGCGTTGCAGGGCGGCGAAGCCCTCGCCATCGCCGGCCATGCCACAGCCGGTGCCGTGCACGAAGGCCGCGACCCCGTCGACGTTTGGATAATCCGCCAGCTCCTCCGGCCCGAAGGCCTCCGCGATCATGCGTGCGGCCGTCGCCGAGCAGTTCACCGAGGTCAGCACGCCGATGTAGTTGCGGGTGCCCACACGACCCGACGAACGGCGAAAACCCTGAAAACTGCGCTCTTCACCGGCTGCCAGGGGCTGGGGCCGTCTCGCGTCGACAGAGAACTCGTAGTCGTGACTGGTGTTGCGGAAGTCGAGGTTGTGGGCATGCACATGCTCGCCGGCCGCGATCTCCTCGCTGGCATAGCCGATGGTCTGGGCGTACTTGGTGACGGCGGTTCCTGCAGGGATGAGCCGTGTTGCGATCTTATGCCCGCGCGGGATCAGACGCCGGGCGGCGATGCCCTCGACCTCGTCGCCGACCTCCAGGGGGCGGGTGGCGATGACGACATTGTCGGCGGGGTTCAGGCGGATGCTCGCGGTCATGGTGGGACCCCGCTAGAGGAAGACGGTTGCGATATTGGGAAAGGCCAGCAGCAAGGTCAGAGCCAGCAGCTGAATGGCGATAAAGGGTAGGAAGCCGCGGAAGATATCGGTCAGAGAGATATGCGGCGGCGCCACCGATTTCAGATAGAAGGCGGCCGGCCCGAAGGGTGGCGAGAGGAAGCTCACCTGCATGTTCATGCAGAAGACCACGCCGAACCAGATCGCCACCCACTTGGGATCGATCGAGCCGAAGAAGCCCAGTTCCTCCACCGGCAAGCGCAGCACGATCGGCAGGAAGACCGGCATCACCAGCAGCACGATGCCGACCCAGTCCATCAGCGCCCCCAGCACCAGGAAGATCAGCATCATCACCAGGATAATGCCCATGGTCGGAAGCTCTGTCCCGACGATCAGGCCGGCGACGTAGTTCGGCCCGCCGGCGATGGTGTAGGCGCCGGCCAGCGCCGTGGCGCCGAAGGTGACCCAGAGGATGGTGCCGGTCGACTTGAAGGTGCGCTGCAGGGAGTCGCGCAGCAGCTCCCAGGAGAGCTCGCGCCTGAGGAAGGTCAGGATCAGGACCGCGACCACACCCATGCCGGCAGCCTCGGTGATGCCGGTGATGCCGCCGTAGATCGAGCCCAACACCGTGCCGACCACCAGCAGCGGGGCGATCAGGCCCTTGCCCATGGTCCAGGCCAGACTGCGCCGTTCATGGCTGATCGCGAAGGCCAAGAGTAGGCCGCAGCCGGCGGCCAGCACCCCGAGCACGATCAGATGGGTGGTCGATACCAGGGCCGGCCGGTCAACGCCTTCCTCCAGCACGGCCTGGCCCAGCAGGGTGATCACCAGGGCGCGGAGAAAGAGGATGGTAGATGCACCGCCGACGATGATCGCCATCAAGGTGCCGAACAGCAGGACCTTTTCTTGGCTGCTGGGGTCATCGGGTGCAGCCTCGGGCAGTGGGGCCTCTTGTGGGCGCAGCTGGGTGCGGACAATGATGTAGATGATGAAGAAGGAAGCCAGGATAAAGCCCGGCAGGAAGGCGGCGGTGAAGAGCGCCTTGATCGAGCTTTCCGTCACCAGTCCATAGATGATCAGCACGATGGAGGGTGGGATCATGGTCCCCAGGCTGCCGCTGGCACAGATCGTGCCGATCGCCAGGTTCTGATTGTAGCCGAGCCTGAGCATCTGCGGCAGCGCAATCAGGCCCAGCAGCACCACCTCGCCACCGATGATGCCGGACATGGCGGCCATGATGATGGCCATGATGGCGGTCACGATGGCGATGCCGCCGCGGGTGCGCGCCAGCCAGACGTTGAGGCTGGAATACATGTCCTTGGCAATGCCGGAGCGTTCCAAGAGACAGGCCATGAAGATAAAGAGCGGGACCGATATGATGACGTAGTCGGTCATCAGCCCATACATGCGCTGCGCCAGAATGTTGAGAGGGCCGGCGCCCGGCATGCGGAACAGCAGGTCAGGCCCGAACTTGAGCACCAGGACCATGACGGCCAGGATGCCGGAGGCAAAGCCCAGCGGCATGCCGATGGCGAGCAGGACAAAGATCCCGATCAGCAGCCAGAGCGACAGCGGTCCGATGGCCATCGGAATGGTAAAGAGCTCTTCCATGGGCTGCCTTTCTCGGGGGCCTTATCTTTGGGGGGGCCTCGCGGGCGAGATCTCTAGATCTCGTCAGCCGGAGTGTGCACCTCCGGCTCCTTGTTCCAGTCGCTGATCAGATTGGCGATCGCCTGTAGCGCGATCAACACCACGGTCACCAACAGCAAGGGCTTCATGGTCGCTGGAATCGGCGGGTCCCAGGCCGTGCCGAAGGTCTCCCAGCGGAGCAGCTTGGTCCAGGCTTCTTTAGATCCGCCATAGACGATGGCTGCGGCAAAGACGACGATCAGCAGGGTCGAGATGGTGTCACAGAGCCGCTGCCAGTTCCGCGGCATCATATCGTAGAGGATAAAGATACGGATATGGCTGCGCTGTTGCATGACGTAGAGACCGGCCAGCAGATAGATCATCCCGCCCAGCCAGAGCGACATCTCGTTGACCCAAAGCGTCGGGGCCTCGAAGAGGTAGCGCATCACCACTTCATAGAACATGATCGCGACGATCAGCGCTGTCAGGAACATCGCGACACGGCTGATCGCGAGCGACAGGCGGTCCATCCAGCTGGTGGCCTCGTGCTCGACCATGGCCCCCTCTCCCAAAGCAAATCGGGGCCCGCCTTGGTGCAGCGGACCCCGAAGAGGTTTGCTCTACTCGACCAGGCCGAGCTGACCCATGAAGGCCATGTGGCTGTCGACCAGGGCGCGGGCCTCCGGCGTGCGGTCACCCCAACGCTGCCAGGCGGCCTGGGCTGCCTTGCGGAAGGCGGCGCGATCTTCAGCCGACCAGTCGTAGATCGTGACGCCCGCCTCGCGCAGCATGGCGGCGGCCTCGTTGTTCTTCACCTCGAAGATCAAAGCTGTCTGGAAGGCCAGCTTCTGCATGGCGACATCCATGATCCGCTGGATGTACTCCGGCAGTCCGTCCCAGGCGTCTTTGCGGCAGGCCAGGTGATCCGACGGCATGGAGTGGAAGCCCGGATAGTTGGTGTGCTTCACCAGGTCATAGAGGCCGAGACCGACGTTGTTGGCGAGGCCCGAGGCATCGGCGCCGTCGATGATGCCGGTCTCAAGCGCGGTGAAGATCTCGGTGAAGTCCATCACGATGGGCTTGGCGCCGAGTTCCGCGAAGATTTCGGTCTCCAGCCCCGGCGGAGAGCGGAACTTCCAGTCCTTCAGATCAGCAGGGCCGGCAATCGGCTTGGAGGACGCGAGTGACTCCTGCCCATAGATCCACCAGCCGACCAGATGCATGTTGTGGTCGTTGTAGAGCTCGTTGGCCTTCTCTTGGCCGCCGCCGTGATAGAGCCAGGCGTACTGCTGCCAGGGCGTGTCATAGCCGCCCATGATGTCGCCGACGAACTGGAAGGCCGGGTTCTTGCCGGTCTGGTAAGAGCCACCGGTCATATCGCAATCGAGGATGCCGGTCGCTGCCGCGTCGAAGGTTTCCACCGACTTCACGACGGAAGAGGAATAGAACATCTCGACCTTCAGATGGCCGTTCGACATGACCTCGATATCATTGACGAACTGGGCAGCCAGCTTGCCGGAGACGGTCTCCGGCGCGTAGTGCGTCTGGATGCTTAGCTTATAGTCCTCGGCGCTGGCAGCACCGACCAGAGCGGTCGAGGCCGCAATCCCTATCAGGGTCGCTCTCAGTGACATTCCATTCCTCCCGTTCTTCGCTGGATCTGGGGCGTCCAGCCATCGTTCAAATGTCAGCCACTGTCGTCAGAGTCCGCGCGTTCAGGCGTTTTTGATTGCCTGACGATCCTGGCTGCGAGAGAGCTTAGTCATCGGCCTTGCTCCGCGCAAGACTGGCAATGCGCCTGAAAATGCTGCTTAATCTTAAGCATAAGAGGCGAAAGATGTCTGATAGCAGCGAAGCGGCAAGGATTCTGCCTGACAAGGTGGAAACTGGAGAGGAGAGACCGGCCCGACGGCTCTATGCCGAAGCGGCCGAGCGGATTCGCCAGTTGATGGCGGAACGGAAACTCATGCCGGGCGACCGCTTGCCGACCGAGATGGAGTTGGCCGCTCTGCTGGACGTCAGCCGTGCGACGGTGCGCGAGGCGCTGGTCGCACTGGAAGTGAGCGGCGTGCTGGTGATGCGGCGCAACGCCGGGGCCATCGTTCGTGATCCGGAGCGGCGCCTCTCTCTCATGGTCATGGTACGCGAAGGCGGGCCCTTTGAGCAGATCGAGGTGCGCCGCATGGTCGAGCCGCAGGCGGCGATGCTGGCGGCCCAGTACCGCACGAAAGCCAACCTCGACGCGATGGAGCGGGCCCTGGATCGCATGCATGTGGAGAACCGCACCGGCTATCTGTCAGAGGAGGGAGACCGCGGTTTTCACCTGGAGATTGCGCGCGCCAGCGGCAATTCGGTGCTGTTGGGAACGGTCGAGGATCTTTGGCGCATGCGCAGCGAAGGCCAACTTTGGCCGCAGGTGCAGCGCCGGGTGGATTTCGATATCAGTCGGCCCAAGGCAGAGCGCGAACACGCGCGCATCCTGGCGGCCATTCGCGGTGGTGATCCAGCCGGGGCTCAGGCGGCCATGACCGTGCATCTCGCCACCGTTCGCCTGGAGCTTGAGGAGGCCTTCGGGTTGCCCGGCGCACCCGAGGGCGATGCGGGTTAGATTTCTGATTTCGGGGTCTCTTCACAAAGACGGCTCTCACCCCAAGGTGATTGGCAGTTGAGGTCGTTCTCAAGGACGATGAATATCATGATCGATTGGAGACCAGAGCGGTTCGCTGCGCCCAGAAGGCAATTCTTGAAAGCAGCCGGCATGACGGCGCTGGCCGCAGCATTGCCATCTCATCTTTGGGCTGCAGAGAGCGCCATGGTCACGGTCGAGCTCTTTACCTCGCAGGGCTGCAGTTCTTGTCCTCCGGCCGAGCGATTGTTGGCGGAGTTGGCCGATCATCCTGAGATCGTGGCGCTCAGCTATCACGTTCAGTATTGGGACCACATCGGTTGGCGGGATCCCTATGGGGATCCGCGCTGCCAAGAACGCCAAGAGCATTATCGCGCTTGGCTGAATACCCGTTTCCTCTATACCCCGCAGATGGTCGTGGGTGGCCGTTATGACGTTGTCGGGTCTCGCCGCAGCGAGGTTGCCGAGCGCATCCAGATGGCGGCCAAGGCGCCCCAGATCGCCATGCAGATCATGGAAAGCCATGTCGGTCCTTCGCTGCAGCTGCCCGCAGCTGAGGTCGGGCCAAAGGGGGCTGCCCTTCTGGCGGTGCGGTATCTGCGCGAAGCCACGACGCATGTGAAGCGAGGTGAGAATGCCGGTCGCACCCTGACCGAGCGGAACATCGTGCGCGATCTGCAGCGTCTGACCCTCTGGGGCGGGGAAGAGCGCGTGGTGCCGCTGCCCGCGGGCCCGGATCGCGAGCATGGGCAGGCAATCCTCCTGCAAGACGTGACGAGCGGGGCAATTCTGGCAGCGGCTAAGCGTCCGGCTTTGCTGACCTGAGCGCCGGATGCGATCAAATTTGCCTCAGGCTTGAGAATCGGTCAGACTCTTCCATCCTAAGACAGACACTAAGACCCTTGGTCGCGTAGCTTTGAGATGGCACGACGTGGCGAAGCGCGCTATCACGTCTTGCCTTTTCGGATAGAGGAACAGCCATGCCGACTGCGCTTTGCCTCCGCATTTCCCTTTTGCTGCCCCTGCTGCTGGTCTTGGCGCTGGTCGGGGTTGCCCAGCCCCGAGCAGCGGAGTTCGATAACTATAAGGAACTGGGCGTCCACCGAGACTGGGTCGCCTATGAGGGCGAGTTCCAAGGCAAGAAGATCTGCTTTATCGAGAGCCGTCCGCAGAAGATGGACCGTCGTCTGGCCAACCGTCAGCTCTCCAGCGTGCGGGCCACGGTGGTCAATCGACCGGGCGATCGGGTAAAGGGCGAGGTGGTGATCCAAACCGGCTTTCCCATCGCCTCTGATGTCTTCGCCGATGTCAACATCGACAACAACGCTTACAAGATGGCGACCGACCCATCCGGCATTCTCTGGCTGCCGACGCGCAACGAGGCCAACTTCGTCAGCGCCATGCGGCGCGGCATCTCGATGGAGACCAAGGTCAAGAGCGGCAGCACGGTGGTCAGCGACACCTATTCGCTGCGGGGCTTCACGGCTGCCCTTCGTGCGATCGACGCAGCCTGCGGCTAAACGCGATTGGGAGCGGACTGTCCGCTCCCAATCGCTACGGCCGTGTTTTGGTCTTAGGGCGCCAGCTCCAGTTCCATGGCCTCTGCATAGACCTTTTGGAAGTGGTGCACACCATTCTCGCTGATCCCTGGTCGGTCGGGATGGACGACAAAGCGACCCTGTCGATATCCCAGCGACTGCAGACCCTCGTGCACTGACGCGCAGAGCGCCTCGTCCTCTGGCCAGAGGATGTCTCCAACATAGTTGCAGCGCTCTTCCGAGGGCAGATGGCCAGGTGCAGAGAGCATGTGCATCTTCAGAAAGGTCTTGCCGGTCGCCTGCGGGATGAAGGTGAAGGTCGTCATCACGTTATCACCAGGCATGCAACCGAACTGAATGTTCGGGAAGAGATGCCAGAAGCTGGAATCCTGGATCGGTGCTTCCAGGTCCACCGGATAGGCCTTGTTGTCATGGCGCTTGATCTCGCCATGGCTCTTTTGCCAGCGGCCGTGGGAGGTGCAGCTGTAGCTGTCGAGGGAGATCAGATCGACGAAGGCCGGATGGGCCGGCTGGCAGTGATAGCACTCCAGGCAGTTTTCGGCGAGGATCTTCCAGTTGGCTGGCATGACCGTTTCGTCCAGGTCGCCTTGCTTGGCATGCGGGATGATCGTCGCTTCGTCGATCCAGGGCATGGCCCGGGACATATCCTCGAAGAGGCCGGCATAGACCTCGCGCACTGGCCGTGCGAGTGGGTCCAGATTGACGAAAAGGAAGCCCAGTTCCTCCTCTAGTCTGACCGGGGTCAGGCCAAAGTCGGTGGGATCGAAGTTCGGCAGCTTCTCGGTTCCGCGCGCGCTCCGCAGGCTTCCGTCGGTCCGATAAGTCCAGGCGTGATAAGGGCAGACGATGACGCTGCGTGCATTGCCTTGCCCCTCCAACAGCTGGTGGGCACGGTGCTGGCAGACGTTAAAGAAGGCGCGGTTGACCTCATCGCGGCCGCGGATGATGAAGACCTTCTGCCCGGCGATGTCACCGGTCAGGTAATCGCCAGGGGTGCGAAGCTGGCTGCTGTGTCCGATGAGCTGCCATTCCCTAAAGAAGACGCGGCGCTTCTCCTGTTCCAAGGTCGCAGGGTCGCTATAGAGGTAACCGGGCAAGGTATAGGATTCTGCGGCCTCGTGATTGAGGGTGGCGAAGGGGACCGTGTTGGCGCGCGTGTGCTTGCTCATCGTCATTCTCCTGGGATGAGGTGTCCTCCTGGGTGTGATTGGGTGGGCTTGAAGGCCCGGTGGTGTATTAGGGTTCCTTAGGCCAGAGTGGCCTTCGGTCCGTAGTGCTTGGGAAAGAGCCCGGCCATCACTTGTTTGAAGCAGGTCCGTGCCTCTTTCATATTGGTCTTGTCGGGCTCAGTTAAAAGCTCCAACCAGAGACCGCCCACAAATGCCCGCAAACTGCGCGCAAGTTGGATGGGATTGCCATGTTTGTAGCCGCCTTCCTTGTCGAGGGTTTCGACGAGAGAGGCAATCACTTCCAGGGTCTCTTGATCGGTCTCGTAGTAGCGCTCTTGATAGAGCTTCCGGTACCAGGGATCGGCGTAGAAGCAGTACCAAACCGCCATCTTCAAGGGGTCCATGATCGGCGGATTGAGGCTGACCATCATTGCACGCAGCAAGGTCTCGGCCGGAGTCTCTCCCGGATTGCTATAGGAATCGCGAATCGCATCCCGCCATTCGTAATTTAAGGTGTCCATGACTTCGACCATCATGGCTTCTTTGGTGTCGAAGTGTAGGTTGATCAGGCCGCGCGACACACCGGCCCGTTCCACCACACGCGATACCGTTACGGCCGAGATTCCCTCTTCCGCGATCAGAGAGATCGTTGCCTCTAACAACTTTCTCCTGTTGTCCTGTTTGCGCAAACTGCGCAGGCTTTCCACTACCTGTGGCACCCCCTCACTCCTCTCCTAAAGATCAACGACTCTAGGCGCCTCAACAGCATTGGGCGCGTCCTGCACACGGTGCTACTGCACGCCCAATCTACCAACTCTGTCGAGAGTCCCCCAAGGACATCCTAGAGTGAGACTGTACCTGACGCGCAGTCTATACAATAAATATACGACCGTATATAAAAATCTTGTTCCAGATCATTAACGTAAGGCTAGAATGCGAGATTACAACATTGGTATTGCGTTAGGGCGTCGTTCATTAAGAGAAATGATATTTGGATCGACCCACTCGATAGCGCTGGCGTTTGCTTGGGTCCAGCCGATGAGTTGTTGTCAGCAATGCTAAAACTGACTGAGCGGTTTTCTCAACTCTCCTGTCCGGGCTTCGGCCAAAGGATCATTTGCGTACAGCGGAAGAGGGCGATGGCCCTGCCGCTCGCTTCGTTCTCGGCGACGGCATCCCAGACTTGCGTGGTTCTGCCGCGGTGGACTGGCGTGGCGCGCCCCAGGACAGAACCGCCCACAGCGACGGTGCCTGTGAAGTTGCTCTTGAGCTCGATGGTGGTGAAGCCCAGGGCTCCCTCGGGGAGGTTTAGGATCGTGCCGAAACCGGCAAGAGTATCGACCAAGGCAATTACGCTGGCCGCATGCAGATAGCCGTTAGGTGCCAACACAGAATCAGTGACGGGTAGCCGGCCGGTGACCGCTTCGTGCTCAGCAGCCAGAAATTCTATGCCCAGCAGATCCGGCAGGTGGCCCTTGCTGCGCGCCATGATCTCTTCGAGCGTTACGCGGCCCGATGACGGCATGGATGACAACTCTCCCTTCAGGGACCCTGGCTAGTCCAACCCTCTGACCGTGCAGTCTAGATTGTTCAGTCGGCCGTCGTGAAGGCCATAGACAACGCCGTGAATCGCAAGCGGTTGCCGAATGCCCCAGGCCTCCCGAATCACCTGCAGGCTGGACAGGATGCCGACCTGGCGGATCACGTTCATCTCGCAAAGCCGGTCCACCCGCGCCTCGTCGCTCTGTTCTCGTGCCAGCTGATTGAGATTGCTGGCCGCCAGATCGCGGATTGGCCGCAGCCAGTCCTGCAGGACCTCGGGCTGGGGTTCGCCGATCGCGGCCTTGACCCCGCCGCAGCCATAGTGGCCGCAGACGATGATCTCGCGGACCTTCAAGACGGTGATGGCATAGTGCAGAACCGCCAGGCAGTTCCAGTCCTTGGGATGCACCAGGTTGGCGATGTTGCGATGGACGAAGACCTCGCCTGGGTCCAGGCCGCAGATCTGGTTCGCCGGGACGCGACTGTCCGAACAGCCGATCCAGAGATAGTCCGGTGCCTGTTGTGCTGCCAAGCGTTCGAAGAAGCCCGGGTCCTTCCTATTCCGCTCGGCGGCCCAGGTTCGATTTTGTTCAAAGATTGTGTCGAGCATGGTGGCTCACAGACTGTGAGCAGGCGTTTGTTCTGGCAAGCCATAAAATACACCGCTTGGCCGCGCAATTTGCCTCTGGGAGGGCCTGGACGCGAGGAGTGTCATTCTGCAAGACTTGCCAGTCCACGAAGGCCCCTTGGGAAGAGGGTAGAGAGGAGTGGCCGCCCGTGAAGATGCTTGCGCCCTTGGAGCTTGGCATCTGCTGCAGCGATCTCGATCGTCTGTTGCCGTTTTATCTTGAGGTCTTGGGCTGTCGCCATGTCGGGACCCTGGAGGTCAATGCCGATGTCGCGGCCAAGACCGGGCTCAGCCTGACGGGCTATCGGGTGGCGCGTCTGCAGACACCCTATGGCGAAAGACTGAAACTGTTGGAGCCGGTGGAGCCGCCACGGACCATGCCGATGGAGGAATCGATCCTGGCACGGCGCAACGCCACCTACATCACCTTCATCGTCGACGATCTTGAAGCCATGATCCGGCGTTTGCAGACAGCCGGGGTCAGTTTCATGCGCGGCGAGACTCCGGTCGAGATCCGGGCCGGCAGCAACTTGATCTTTGCACGCGATCCGGAAGGCAATGTCTTGGAGTTCATCACCTACGAGGACCTCGCCGCCTATCGGCCGGACCTGGCTGGCTGATTGCGGCCGAGAGTCAAAAGTCCTTTACCTTCCTTTCCTTGGCGTGGCGTTCACGAAGTCGTCAGACCTGCTCGACCGCAGCCGACAGCGCTGCTGAATGATGATGCTGTTCCGGAACCAGAGGGAGTGCCGACCCATGAGCCTGAAGCTCTATGATCTTGCCGCCGCCAACCCGGCGATCCGCTTTAGCCCGCATTGCTGGCGCGCACGTCTCGCCCTGGCGCACAAGGGCCTTGACGTCGAGACCCTGCCCTGGCGCTTCGTTGAGAAAGAGCGGATCGCGCCTTCTGGACAAGGCTTGGTCCCGGCCTTGGTCGATGGCGATACTTGGGTCGCCGACTCAGGCAAAATCGCGGATTATCTGGACCAGACCTATCCTGATCGTCCCCTGTTCGAGGGACCGCAAGCCCGCGCCCATGCCCGCTTCCTAGAGATCTGGGTCTCTCGCGTTCTGCATCCGGCGATCCTCAGGCAGATCGTGGGAGAGCTCTTCAGCTTCCTTGATGAAGGCGACCAGACTTACTTCCGCGAGACGCGGGAGAAGCGCTTTGGCATGAGCATTGAGGCCTTCAGCGAGGGCGCCGAGGCAGCCCTGCCGGCGTTGCAAGCCACGATGGACCCCCTGCGCGTCACCTTGGAATCCCAGCCCTACTTTGGCGGCGAACAGCCGAGCTATGCCGACTATGCGGTCTTCGGAGGTTTCCAATGGGCCCGCGTTGCCAGCAGCAAGGACCTGTTGGAGTCGGGCGATCCCATTGCCCAATGGCGAGACCGCATCCTCGATGCCTTCGACGGCCTGGCCCGATCCATGCCGGCACGGGCCGAGCAGTAGAAATCCGTCTCGGTTGACGGCATATGCAAGAGGTGACCGAAGATGGTATTGTGAAGACATGACCAACCGCACGAGCAGCAAGCCGCCGCTAACCGTGGATGAGGCCATCAGCCCAAAGGCCGAGGAACCAAGCACCATAGTACGCGCTTGGCAGGATGAAGAGGTCAGAAAGGCGATCAAGGAAGCGGATTCGGGCGACTTCGTTACGGCGCAAGAGCTAAAAGCGACGGTCCGCAGATTCCTTAGGGATGGATGATGTCGTTTGGACGCGCCGAGCTGAGCGTAACCTAGCGGACATCGCAGAGTTCATTGCCGAGGAAAATCCTGACGCGGCCGAGCGCACCATTATGCGCATCGTCGAACGTGTTAGTGGCCTGGCATTTCATCCCCTGCAAGGTCGCCCGGGCCGTATCGACGGAACCCGAGAGTTGGTTGTCGGTGGTACGTCCTATGTCGTCGTCTACCGTGTTCGGGATCGTGTTGAAGTTCTAACCGTTCGACATAGTGCCCAGAGTTGGCCGCGTTCGATTTGGTGAGTGCTGGCTTCGCGGCCCTGCCTATAAGGCCGAGGGTCTGGCCGCTTGCAGGCGGTCAGCGCCCTGGCTGGCCTCTTCGATCATGCGATGGATGATGGCGCCAAGCGGCTCGACGCGCTCGGCGAAGGCAGCGGAGGGGCCCATCGACAGGAGGCCGCGCTCAACGTCGCCGCTCTCATAGGCGGCATAGGCCTCCTTGCCGGCGACCAGTGGGCGGAACTCTTCAAAATCGTCCCTGCCCTCGGCCTCCATGGCTGCCACCTGTCGTGCGGCCTCGTTGTCGACCACGCGCATGGTGTTGCGGAAGGAGGCGAGCACCAGGCGGGAGCCTGTCGTGCCGGAGGAGAGGACGCGCTCTTTGTAGGCTGGATCGGCCCAGATCTCCTCGGCGACGGTAAAACGGGTTCCGACCACCACGGCGTCGGCCCCCATGGCAAGCGCGGCTGCCATCTGCTGACCGCAGCCGATGCCGCCGCCAACGGCGAAGGGTAGGCTCAGTTGTCGAGCGGCAAGCGGCGTCTGCACCATGGTGCCGATCAGATCCAGACCCGGGTGGCCGCCGCACTCGGCGCCCACCACGGTGATGGCGTCGACGCCCAGCTTTTGGGAGGAGACGGCGTGGCGCACTGAGGCCACCTTGTGGATCACGGTGCAGCCGGCCTCTTTCAGGATCGGCACAAGGGCCTTCGGCGGCCGCCCCGCGGTCTCGACCAGGCGCACGCCTTCGTCCAGCATCACGCGCGTGTGGCTCTTCAGCACCGCGTCATCGCCGCCGTGCACGGCCAGATAGAGGTTTACGCCAAAGGGCTTGCCGCCGGTCAGGCGTTCGGCCAGGTGCAGCTCGTCGCGAAAGCGCTCCGGGTCCGGGAAGGTCTTGGCGGTGATGAAGCCCATCGCACCGGCGTTGACGGCGGCGGCGACATAGCGCGCATCAGCCAGCCACATGAGCCCGCCGGCCAAGATCGGGTGCTGAATGCCCAGAAGTTCGGTGATGCGGGTGCGAAAGGCCTGATCGCTCATAGCGCTTGCTCTTTCCTTTGGATCAGGGCGTCCAGCCCCAGGATGCCCTCTGGGGTGACGCGCAGGGGATTGATCTCGATGGCTTGGACCTGATCCGCCAGACCGGCGATCAAGGTCGAGAGGCAGACGATGGCGGCGGCCAAGGCCTCGCGGTCCGCTGGTGCGCGGCCGCGCGCGCCCTCCAGAACAGCCGCGCCCTTCAGCTCCGACAGCATGGCCAGCGCCTCGTCTTGACTGACCGGTGCATGGCGGATGGCGACGTCATCCAGGACCTCGGTGAAGATGCCGCCCAGTCCGAAGAGGACGAGGGGTCCGAAGACCGGATCAATCTTGGCCCCCAGAATGCAGTCGATGCCCTCCGGCGCCATAGGCGATATCAAGACCCCCTCCGGCTTCACATCGGGCATGGCTTTGGCGACGGAGGAGAGGATCGCCAGATAAGCCTTGGCCGCCTCCTTCGCGCCGGTAATGCCCAGGCGCACACCACCGACCTCCGTCTTGTGTGCGATCTCCGGCGCAGCGACCTTCAATGCGACCTTGCCGTCGAAGTCCTTGGCGACGACGGCGGCTTCACCGCTGTCGCTGACCAGGCGATCCTCGACCATGGGAAGCCCGGCCGCGGCGAGAAAGGCCTTGGCTTGGCGTTCGCCCAATGGGCCGTCGGGCAGTGCCGGAACACTCTGATCACTGGTTCCTTGATCGGCTTGCTTAGCAAAGGCCTCGCCAAATCGCATGAGGGCTGCCAGAGCCACCACCGCACGGCTGGGGTCCTCAAAGACCGGAAAGCCCTCTTCCTCATAGCTGGCGACGATCTCGGGCGAGGCCAGGATGGACTGCACCAGGGGCACATCGCGGCGCTCGCCGATGCCGGCTTGCAAGGCGGTGCGCAGGCGCTCGGCCATCAGGGTCGAGCCACCGACCGAGGTCCAAAAGGCGATGATCGCGTCATAGCCACCCTGATGCACGACGATGCGCATGCCGTCTTCGATCAGGTCGATCTCGTTGAAGGCCTGGGCTGTCACATCGACCGGATTGCGCGCGGTGGCAAAGGGCAGGCGCTCTTTGAAGGCCTGCTGGGCTACCTCCGGCATCGGCGGGACCTCTACGCCGGCCTTCTCGGCGGCATCGGCCATCAGCACGCCGGCACCACCGGAGATGGTGACGATGCCGAGCTTGCGGCCGGCCGGGTAGATCCGCGGCCGGGCGACATAGGCAATATCCAGCATCTCTTCCGTGGTTTCGGCCCGATGCGCCCCGTACTGCGCCAGCACCGCGTCATAGACCCGGTCCTCGCCGGCCAGAGACGCGGTGTGTGCCGCCGCCGCAGCGGCGCCGATGGTCGAGCGCCCGACCTTCATGAAGATGACCGGTTTGGCAGCAGAGCGGGCGGCCTTCAGGGCCTCGATCAGCGTGGGGCCGTCTTTCACCTCTTCGGCATAGGCGGCGATGGCGTGCGTGCTCTCATCCTCGACCAGCAGGCGGATGGCCTCGGCGACCTGCAGGTCGACCTCGTTGCCCGTGGTAATCAGCTTGCCGACGCCAAGGCCGCGCCGCCTGGCGGTGAAGTAGATGTGCGTGCCATAGGCGCCGGACTGGCTGGCAATGGCGAGCCCGCCGGGTATGGGCGGCCCGCGGTCCAAGGTGGTGGAGAAGGTGGCGGTGAAGCCGATCTCTGCATTGAAGCCGCCGATGCAGTTGGGGCCGACCACGCGGAGTCCGCTGCGCTGGCAGAGCGCGGCCATCTCCTCCTGCCGGGCAGCCCCCTCGGGCCCCTCTTCGCGGAAGCCGGACGAGAAGACGATGGCAGCCTTGACCCCCTTGGCAACGCAGGCCTCAAGGGTCGGGTTCACCAGCGGCGCCGGTAGAGCCACCAGGGCCACGTCGACCGGTCCCTCGACATCGGCGATGGAAGGCAGTGCCGGCAGGCCTTGGATGGTCTTGCGCTTCGGGTTGATCGGATAGATCGCACCTGCGAAACCGGCCTCGCGCATATAGTGGATGGGCCGTCCGCCGATGCGCGAGGGATCGTCCGAGGCGCCGATGATGGCGACGGACGAAGGGGTCAGAAAGTCGTCAAGACGGCTCATGTCAGGAATTGCCGCGCAGCTTGGACACTGTGGTGTAGGCCGAGATCCCCTCCAGGCTGCTGGCGACCGAAAGCAAGGCCGGGCCGGGCTCTTCCAGGAAGGCGGTGACCGTCGCCTCGACCTCCTCTGCTCGTGTTACCGAAAAGCCCTTGGCGCCAAAGGCTTCGGCCCAGCGGGCGAAGTCGGGATTGGCCAGGTCGGTCGCCAGGGTGCGATGCGGGAAGTCGCGCTCTTGATGCAGGCGGATGGTGGCGTAGCTACCGTTGTCGGAGACCACGATCTTCGGCTTGGCCCCGGCGGCGATGCCGCTGGCCAGCTCATTGCCGGTCATCATCAGGCCGCCGTCGCCGGTGAAGGCGATCACCATGCGATCTGGATAGCGGAGTGCGGCGGCGACGGCACCCGGGACGCCAAGACCCATGGCACCGCCAACGGCGCCCAGCGCGATCTTCTGGCCGTCCCAAGGCCAGTAGCTGTGCACCCAGCTTGAGAAGTTGCCGGCATCGGTGACCACGATGGCGTCCGGCGGTGCGCGCTCGGCCAGGGGCTTCACCACCACGCCGAAATCGAGGCCATCCTCGAAGTCTCTGATGGGGACATCACGATAGCGACCGCCGACCTCGACCAGCTTTTCTGCCCAGGCCTTGCGTGCTGCAGGCAGTTCGGCATTGCTCCGGCTCAAGGCCTCGAGGAAGCGGGTGGGATCGCAGGCGAGCGGCAGGTCGGTCCGGAAGACCCGGCCGATAGCCGCCGGATCGGGATAGACGTGGATCAAGGGCTGTTCGGGCTGCGGTGCCTTTGGTAGCTGGTAGCCCTGGCTTGGCACGTCGCCCAGTCGCGTCCCCACCGCCAAGATCAGATCGGCCTCAGAGAGGGCAGAAACCAGGGGATAAGGGATCTTGAATCCCAGATGCCCGGCATAGAGCGGGCTGGCGTTATCGAAGATCTCTTGATGCTTGAAGGTCGGGGCCACCGGCAGGTGATGCCGCTCTGCGGCTGCAGCCAATGCCTGTCGTGCCTCGGGCGAGTTCAGAAGCCCACCGGCGATCAGCAGCGGCCGCTCTGCCTTGGCCAGCAGATCCAGGGCCGCGGCGACCTCGTCCTGGCCGGGTGCTGTCCTTGCTACCGGCAGCGGCGCCTCAACGGCAGCCGCGCTCTTTTCGCCCAGCATGTCTTCCGGCAGCACCACCACGGCGGCACCCGGTGTGCCGGCGTAGGCCGTATGCAGGGCCCGGGCGATCACCTCGGGCAGACGGTCCGGGTCTTCGACCTCCCAGACGCCCTTGGCCATGTCGGCGAAGGTCTTGACGTAGTCGACCTCCTGAAAGGCGCCGCGGCCACGTTCCCAGCGGGCGACCTGGCCGATCAGTACCAACAGAGGGACGGCGTCCTGTTGTGCCGAGTGAATGGCGATCGAGACGTTGGTGGCACCCGGCCCGCGGCTGACAGCGACCAGCCCGGCGCGACCGGTCAGCTTGGCATCGGCAAGCGCCATGAATCCGGCCCCGCCCTCTTGCCGGCAGACCGTGGTGGCAATCTCCGGCCGGCCCAAGAGCGCATCCAGAAAGGAGAGATAGCTCTCGCCCGGTACGCAAAAGAGACGGTCGAGGCCATGGGCTGCCAGGCAGTCGACCAGAAGATCGGCCGCACGCTGCATCGGGTAACTCCTTTCGGGCTTGTGTCGAGAGCTGCTTGTCAGGGCGAGGTGCGGACGCTAGCTTGCTCTGCGAAACTCAGTTTCACAAGCCCCAAGGCAGGGGTCTGCTTGACCAAGAAGCACAGCATCTGGGAGGAAAATTGATGGTAGCTAGGTTCCTAGGCGCGGTGGCACTGGCCGCCACGACCGTCTCAGCCGCGGCCTTTGCCGATGAAGTTACACTGCCCAAGCAGTTGACCTGGACTGCCTACGGCACCGGCTCGGCGGGCTACAATCAGTCGGTCGCCGTTGGTTCGGCGCTGAAGAACGTGGTCGGCACAGACCTGCGCGTTCTGCCCGGCAAGAACGACGTGGCCCGCACAGAGCCGCTGCGTCGCGGTCGCGTCCAGTTCTCGGCGACGGGTGTCGGCGGGTCCTTCATGGCGCAGGAAGGCGTCTTCGTCTTCGGCACCAAGGCCTGGGGCCCTCAGCCGGTCCGCGTGCTGATCGCCAACAACGGCGGCGCCATCAATCTGGCCGTCGGTGTCGCCGGTGACATCGGTGTTGAGCAGTATGCTGACCTCAAAGGCAAGCGGGTTGCCTGGATCAAGGGCGCGCCGGCTTTGAACGTGAACACCACGGCCTATCTGGCCTATGCCGGTCTCACCTGGGACGATGTCGAAAAGGTGGAGTTTGGTGGCTTCAGCGATAGCTGGAAGGCCATCGTCAACGACCAGGTCGATGCCGCCTTTGCCTCGACCAACTCCGGCCGCGCCTATGAGGCTGCTTCTTCGCCGCGTGGCCTGACCTGGCCGCCGATCGATCCGGGCAACTTCGAAGGTGTGGAGCGCATGCTGGCGATCGCCCCCTTCTTCCGCACCAACACGGCGACCGTCGGCGCCAACATCTCGGCCGAAGACCCGGCACCGGGCGCCACCTATGCCTATCCGGTCTTGATCTCCATGGCCGATCAGGACGGCGATTTGGTCTACAACATGACCAAGGCAATGGTGGAGCTCTTCCCCGACTACGAGGGCGCAGCCCCGGGCATCAATGGCTGGTCGATCGAGACGCAAAACTTCGAGTGGGTCGTGCCCTATCACGAGGGTGCCATTCGCTATTACAAAGAGATCGGCAAGTGGAGCGATGAAGCCCAGGCCCATAACGATAGCCTGATCGCCCGCCAGGAAGCCTTGATGGCGGCCTGGAAGAAGCTGGCTGACAGCGGCACTGCGGAGGAGGACTGGGTCGGTGCCTGGGACGTGGCGCGCCGCGAAGCCCTGAAGAACGGCGGGTTCGCGGTCGTCTTCTAGAGGCCTGACCAGAACTCGACTTTCTGTGAGAGGCGGCCGCTCGCAAGGGTAGGCCGCCTCTTGTTTTCTTTTCTCCCTTGAGGTGGTGCGGGGCGGCTATGGCGCAGGAAAACGAAGCCACGGACGAGTTGCGGAAGAAGACGGTCGATCGGGTGCGCGAGCCGCGTGGCTATGTCCGTTGGCTCTTCATCCTCTTCACCGTTGCAGCCGTCCTGCTGTCGATCCATCAGCTCTTCAACATACAGGTCTTTGGCATCGTTCTGGTCGAGGGTCGCTATCTCTACCTCCTCGCAGGCTTCTTCCTCAGCCTCTCATTTCTTGCCTTTCGTGGCTGGGGTTCCTACCCCTTTATCCCTTTGATCGATGTCTTTCTCGCATTGCTGTCGATCGTGGTGATTGGCTACTTCGCCTGGACCGCCGAAACGTCCCTAGAGTACGGCTGGGAGTATGCGCCGCCAGAGATGGCGCAGTATGCATCCCTCGTTCTTGTATTGCTGATTCTGGAAGCGACGCGACGGGCAGGCGGTACCTCGATCTTCCTCTTCGTTCTCTTCTTCGCGCTCTTCCCGACCTTCGCCGGGCATATGCCGCTGATTTCCGGTGCGCAGTCCGGATTCTGGGACGCCATGTCCTACAACATGCTGTCGTCTGAGGCCTCCTTCGGTATTCCAATGAAGGCCTTTGGGAACCTGGTGATAGGCTTCATTCTGTTCGGCGCGGTGCTGCAGCGTACCGGTGGTGGCGCCTTCTTCAATGATCTGGCCTTGGCCCTTGTTGGTGGTTTCCGCGGTGGTGCTGCCAAGGTTGCGATCTTTGCCTCGGGTTTCATGGGGTCCATGTCCGGCTCGGTCATCTCCAACGTGTTGACCACCGGTGCCGTTTCCATTCCGGCGATGCGCAAGACAGGATTCTCGGCCCGCTACGCCGCAGCAACCGAGGCCTGTGCCTCGACCGGTGGCGTATTGATGCCGCCGATCATGGGCGCCACGGCCTTTGTCATGGCCTCCTTCCTCGCCCGTCCCTACGTGGAGATCGCGGTGGCGGCGGCCATACCCTCCCTGCTCTACTACTACGGCCTTTTCGTGCAGATCGATGCCTATGCGGCGCGGCGGGGATTGGTCGGGATGGAGCGCCGGGAGCTGCCGCGCCTTGGTGAGACCCTGCGCAGAGGCTGGATGTACCTGCTGGTCTTCGCCGCCCTCATCTTCATGATGGTGGTCTGGCGCATCGACACCTGGGCGCCCTTCTATGCAACCGGCTTGCTCCTGGTGATCAACCAGTTGGTGCCCGAGCATCGGCTGACCCTTCAGAGTTTCACCGACATGGTGGTCGGAATCGGCAAGGCCCTGGCTGAGCTGACAGCCATCCTCTTGGGCGTGGGCCTGATCATCGGCGCCTTCTCGCAGACCGGCGTCGGCGGCACCTTAGTCAACGACCTGGTCTTCTTGGCAGGTGACTCCACCATCGTGCTGCTCTTCATGGGTGCGGTGACTGCCTTCATCTTCGGTATGGGGATGACGGTGACGGCCTGTTACATCTTCTTGGCCGTGGTCCTTGCGCCGGCGCTGGAGCAAGCCGGCCTAAACCAGCTCGCCGTCCATCTCTTCATCCTCTACTTTGGGATGGTGAGTTACATCACCCCGCCGGTGGCATTGGGGGCCTTTGCGGCCGCGACCATGGCGAGGACCGGTCCCATGGGTGTGGGGCTGGCGGCCATGCGGCTGGGTGGCGTGATCTATGTCGCCCCCTTCTTCTTTGTGCTCAATCCCGCCCTCATCGGCGAAGGCAGCTTCATCGAGGTGACGGTCACGCTGATCACGGCGCTGATCGGGGTCACATTTTTGGGATCGGGCCTGCAGGGTTATGTCCCTCTGCTGGGTCGCATTCCCGATACGGTCTTCGGCCAAGGCTTGAAGCTGCTGCTGGTCGTGGGTGGGCTCTTCTGCGCGGCGCCAGGGGGCGACTGGATCGGTGTCAGCCATCTGGCGCTGACCGGTTTCGGCATTCTGGTCGCCGCCCCGGCGCTGATCACCGCCTGGCGGGCCGGGCAAGAGGAACGCACCGCGGCGTTCTAGCCCCTTTCAATCCCCCTGGCTTTCGCTAGTTTCGCGGCGACGCATGGGCGCTATGCTGAAACTGCAAAGATGATGCGTTTGCAGAACAGGGGTGGGAAGGAGCCGTAGCTGGTGTTGGAACGCTTTGTGCAGACGGTCGATCTGCTGAACGAAGGCGTCGGGCGTGTCCTGGCTTGGTTCACCTTAGGCTGTGTGCTGGTCACCTTCTCGGTGGTCTTCATGCGCTATGCGCTCTCCACCGGCTTTATCTGGATGACCGACCTCTACGTCTGGCTGCATGCCTTGGTCTTCATCGTTGGTGCCGGCTACACCTTCAAGCATGGCGGTCACGTTCGCGTTGACATCCTCTACACCAACATGACGGTCAGAAAGCGCGCCTGGGTCGATATCTTCGGCACCTTCGTTTTCCTTATGCCTTGGCTCATCGTTATCGCCGTTTATTCGGCCAAGCCCATCATCGATGCTTGGGAGATCCAAGAGCCTTCAGCCAACCAGGGCGGGATGCCGGGCCTCTTCATCATGAAGACCTCGCTCTGGGTCTTCTGTGCCTTGGTCGGTCTGCAAGGGCTGGCGCTGGTGGCGCGCTCCATCCTGGTCTTGAAAGGGCGCGAAGAGTTCTCGCCCGCGGTTAGCCACTAGGCCCAAGGAGGAAGAGACATGCACGGAAGCCTCCTTGGTGAGATCGTCGCCCTTGCCATGTTCGTCTGCACCATCGGCGTGGTGCTGATCGGTTATCCCGTCGCTTTCACCCTGGCCGGCATCGGCCTGATCTTTGCGGTGATCGGCAATGTCCTGGGTGTCTTCGACTTCTCCATCCTGAACGCGCTGCCGCAACGCTACCTCGGCACCATGACCAACGAGGTGCTGGTCGCCGTCCCGCTCTTCGTCTTCATGGGCGTGATGCTGGAACGATCGCGTATCGCGGATGCGCTGCTCACCACCATGGGTCAGCTCTTCGGTGGGATTCGCGGCGGGCTTGGCATCTCAGTGGTGCTGGTCGGCGCCCTGCTGGCGGCTTCGACCGGCATCGTCGGAGCCACAGTGGTGACCATGGGCCTGCTGTCGCTGCCGGCGATGATGCGGGCCGGCTATGACCCCAAGCTGGCGTCCGGTGTCATCTGTGCATCCGGCACTCTTGGCCAGATCATCCCGCCCTCGGTCGTGCTGATCTTTGTCGGCGATTTCCTGCAGAACGCGAACCAGAGCGCGCAGCTGGAGATGGGCAACCTGACCCCTGATCCGCTCTCGGTTGGACAGCTTTTCACGGGCGCCTTTCTGCCCGGCTTGATGCTGGTCGGCCTCTATATCGGCTGGGTCTTGATCAAGGCCTATACCGATCGCAAGGCCGCTCCGCCCTTGCAGATGGACGAGGCTGAACGCAAAGGCCTGGCCAAGCGCGTGCTCTTCGTTCTGGTGCCGCCTTTGGCCCTGATCGTGGCCGTCTTGGGCTCGATCCTGGCCGGGATTGCCACAGCGACCGAGTCGGCAGCGGTGGGAGCCGTCGGTGCCATCGTCCTTGCCCTTGGCTCCGGGCGCTTCACCTTGACTGTGCTGCAGGACGTGATGCGCTCCACCATGAAGGTGAGCTGCCTGGTCTTTGTCATCCTGATGGGTGCCTCTGTCTTCTCACTGGTGTTCCGCGGTCTGGGTGGCGAAAAGGTGGTGGAGGACGTGCTGGCGGCCCTGCCGGGCGGTCAGGTCGGTGCCATTCTGGCGGTCATGGCCTTGATGTTCTTCATGGGCTTCTTCCTCGACACCTTCGAGATTATCTTCATCATGGTGCCGATCACCGCCCCGGTGCTGATCAAGATGGGTGTCGATCCGCTCTGGCTGGGCGTGATCATCGGCGTCAACCTGCAGACCTCCTTCCTGACCCCACCCTTCGGCTTCGCCCTCTTCTATTTACGCGGTGTGGCCGGGCAGCTGGTGAACACGGTGCAGATCTATCGCGGAGCCATCCCCTTCGTCGGGGTGCAGCTGCTGGCGATCATCATCCTCTGGGTCTTGCCGGACATCGCCACCTGGCTGCCGGGCGAGATCTACTCCATCGAGCCGATCGCGAACATCGGTGCGGACGGAGAGCCAGAAACGCTGGACAGTCTCTTTGAGGCGCCCCTGTTGGGCGGCGATGGGGACAGCGAAAGCCTGATCCCGAGCTTCGAGAACTAGGCCGCGATCGGCGCCTCGCCGGCCGCGGTCGTCCGGTGCAGCAGCCTGCGATGACCGTCATAGTCGTTGATGGCCAGGTGCAGGGTCGCCCGGTTGTCCCAGAGCGCCAGGGTGCCGGGCTGCCAGCGCAGACGGCAGGTGAACTCCGGCCTGACCGCGTGCTCGTAGAGGTAGGCCAGGATGGGTGCCGACTCGGCCTCGCTCATCCCCTCGATCCGCTGGGTATAGACCGGATTGACGAAGAGCGCGGCGCGACCGCTTTCCGGATGCCGGCGCACGATGGGATGCGCGACTTCCCGATCGGCTGAAGGATCGCCACGCACCATCTTGACCGAGCGGCTGAGCCCCTCTTGTCCGCTGGGGCCCTTGGTGCCGTGCGGCCAGCCGGTCTGGATGGCGCGCAGGCCGGCGAGGAGATCCTGGTAGGCAGGCGAGAGTGATTCGAAGGCGAGATACTGGTCTGCCCACAGGGTGTCCCCGCCGCTGGGTGGCAGCTCCAGCGCATAGAGCAGGGTCGCCTTGGGCGGACACTCCAAGAAGGAAAAGTCGCTGTGCCAGGTCCCGCCGAAGGTCGCGATGCGCTCTTCGTCGGCTTCCTTCAGCACGGCGATGATGTCGGGATGCTCTGCTAGATGCTCGACATAGGGCACACGGAAGGGGGCACCGAAGCGGGCGGTCATGGCCACCTGTTGAGCCGGAGTCAAAGTCAGATCGCGGAACATCAAGACGGCGTGCCGGGTAAAGGCGGCCGCGATCTCGGCCCAGGCATCCTCGCTTCGCTCCCTAGGGTCGAAGCCGATGACCTCGGCGCCCAGATGCGGGGTGACGGGCTGGATCTGCATCACTGGCCGAAGGGCCGCGCGAAGGCGTCGATTTTGCCGGCCAGTTTGATGTCGAGCTCGGAGAGCCCGTCGCAGCTGTGCGTGGTCAGTAGAACCTCGACCCGATTGTAGACATTGGACCATTCCGGATGATGGTCCATCTGCTCTGCCGCCAAGGCGACCTGGGACATGAACCCCCAGGCCTGCTTGAAGCTCTTGAACTTAAAGGCCCGCGCAATGGCATCGCGACCCTCCACCAACTGCCACTCAGGCAGAGTTTCGGCGAGCGTCTGGCGCTCCGCATCCGTCAGTCTTTCCACCATGATTGCTTCCTCATCGCGCTCTTCGAGATTGAAAGAAGACCAAGATTCAGAACGCAGGTCGTTTCGATCTGCGATCATCTTGGTCTGGAGCGACCTTCAGCCGCGGCCTCCAGTACCTCCCGAGTGCTCACCAGCCAGTGTCTATCCCTTGGCGCCAAGGTCAAGGATGCTTAGCTAGGCCTACATGGCTAGCCTTATGCGCAGCGGTTTCTTTTCGACCGCGCCGACCTTGAAAGATATCGAAGCCCTGGCGGACGAGGCGGTCTCGTCTCTGCCGAGCGAGATCCGCCGTTTTCTCGGCGACCTGGTGATTCATGTCGAGGAGTTTCCCGACGAGGAGACCTTGGACGAGATGGATCTGGAGTCGCCCTTCGAACTGATGGGCCTCTATCGCGGGATTTCACTGGGCCACAAGGATTCCGGTGCCCAGCCGCACGACGTGGACCATGTCTTCCTCTATCGCCGCCCGCTGCTGGACTACTGGTGCGAGAGCGGTGAGGACCTGACGCGTCTCATCACCCATGTAATGGTGCACGAGATCGGGCATCACGTCGGCTTCTCCGACGAGGATATGGAGCGGATCGAGGCAGACGCAGCCGCCGGCTGAGGTTTGTTCAACGAGACAGCACCGGGAGGGGGAGAGGGCTGGCGCGGTGCGGTGAGCAAGGCTCACATCCTACTCTAAAAATCAGGCCACTCGTTCAGCTTGATCAGCGCTGGAAAGAAGGGCGAAAGGCCCAGCTGTGCGCCGAACTGGGTGAGGTAGGCGGCTCGGCCGATCTGATCTTCGGGCCAGGCACCATCCAGCAACTGGAAGGCCTGGGCCGCCTGGCCGGTGTAGATCATCTGCAGCATCTCGCGCCACAAGCCGGGGATCGGCTTTCCGGCCTCTGCCATGTCCTTCGCCAGGGTGGCGACCTTACGCTCCAGATCATTCTCGCTGAGGGGCTGTCCGCGCATCAGATCGGGTGCCGGCTGATAGTCATCGCCACTCCAGCGCAGATAGACCAGTGGCGAGGGCGACTCGACGAAGGGCGCGTGCCAGTAGGCAAAGGTCCAATCGACCAGCTCGATGACATAGGCGGCCTCGCCCTCGCGCTTCTGCAACAACGGCGGCGAATTCTCCCCATCGACCGTGGCGATCAGCTTGAAATCCGGAGCCAGGCTGTAGATTTCGAGGGCGAAACAGCAGTGGGCACCGCCGGAGAAGGACAGCAGGACCAGATCCGGCCGGCCGTCACCGGTGACATCGGTGCCGGGTTCGATGGGAAAGGCCGAATTGCGGCTGCCGGGCGCTTCGTCCAGAGAGCCTAGGTGCGCGACGAAGGGCCCGTCATAGACCTCAGCCTCGCCCTTCTTCACGCGCAGACGCGCAGTGAAGGGGATCTCCTTATCGGCGATGAACTGGATCTCATAGCCTTCGAGTTCCAGGGTCTTGGCCACCAAACCGTTGGCAGAAGCCGGAAGGCTCAGAACGAAAACAAGGCAGGCGGCGAGGGAGGCGCAGATGGCGCGCATCGAAGGGATCTCCTCGAGGGTGGGCGCGTGGTCGTTGGGTACAGACTATGTAGGCGTCAGCCTAGCAAGCTTTGGGCGCGTCGGCGAAGCTCTGGCAGCAGGGACTCTTCGAACCAGGGATTGCGCTTGATCCAGCCCGTGTTGCGCCAAGAGGGGTGCGGCAGCGGCAGAAACTCAGGGCCATAGTCCTGGAAGGCCTTCACGGTCTCCGTCAGGCTGCCTTGGCGTTTCTTTCCCAGATAGTAGGCCTGCGCATAGAGGCCGATCAGCAAGGTCAGCTCGACGGCAGGCATGAGGGGTAGAAAGCGAGGATGCCAGGTCGGCGCACAGATCTTCTCCGGCGGCTTGTCGCCTCCGCGGGGATCGACACCCGGATAGCAGAAGCCGGACGGCAGGATCGCTATGCGGCTCTCGTCATAGAAGGTTTCGCTATCGACTTGCAGCCAGTCTCTCAGACGATCGCCCGAGCGATCGTTCCAAGGAATGCCGCTCTCGTGCACGCGAGTCCCGGGCGCTTGGCCCACGATCAGGATCGTCGCCGTGGTGGAAGCGCGAAAGACCGGTCGCGGTCCTAAAGGCAGAGTCACTTCGCAGAGTCGACAGGCCCGCGCTTCTTGGCTGAGGTCGTCGAGACTGTCAGGCAAGCAGGTCGACCTCACGAGTCTCGAAGTTGAAGACCCCGCCGGCCAGCTTGACCTCTCCCGCGGCCACGCTCTCGGCCAGGATCGGCCCGGCGCGCTCCATCTGCTCTTTGATCAGGCGCACGTTCCAGGCAATCGCGTTCTTCAGGAGCGAGCCCTCCTCCCCCTTGGCCGCCATCACGGCAGGCTCGATGGACCGCACCAGATAAGGCAGATGGCCAGGCAGGCTAATATGCTGCTCGACCACGCCGATGGCGGCGTCGACAGCGCCGCAGGCCTCATGCCCTAGAACCATCACCAGGCGAGAACCAAGCACCTTGGTGGCGAACTCGATGCTGGCAAGCCCGTCAGTCGTCAGGATGTTGCCGGCGACCCGGACCACGAAGAGCGCGCCAGGGACCTGATCGAAGAGAATCTCCGGCACGACCCGGGAGTCCGAGCAGCTAAGGATCGTGGCAAAGGGCGCCTGACCGGCTGAAAGTGGCGGCTTGTCGTCCAGGCGGTTGATGACCGTGTTGCGGTTAGAGGCATAGCGCGCGTTGCCGGCCATCAGCTCCGCCAGTGCCTGTTCGCCATCCTTTTCGTTCACCGGATAGTCGGCGGCATGCAACGGTGTCACGCCAAAGGCACTGAGGCCAGCTGCTGTAAGGGCCAGGCTTCCACTTCTGGTCAAGAAGCCTCGTCGGCTCTGGCCCTCTTGCTCATGCTGCTCACACATCGGTCTTGCTCTCCCCGCGAAAATGGCCTTCCCCTTGGCCACTCTTCAGGATCACCGGAGCCATCGCAAGGTGTTAGTCGGCAAACTCGATTAAGAGATCCTTAGCGTCGACCTGCGTACCGGCCGGGGTCACCAGCGCCTTCACCGTGGCATCCCGTTCGGCATGCAGTGCGGTTTCCATCTTCATCGCCTCGATGGTGAGCAGCAGATCGCCGGCCTTCACCGCCTGGCCGGCCGAGACCGCGACCGAGGCCACCATGCCCGGCATGGGGGCGGCCACATGGCAGGGGTTGCCCTCCTCCGCCTTCGGCGTCTTGCGGGCCTGGGCAGCCGCGCGGCGGTTGGCAATGCGCACCGTGCGCGGCTGACCGTTCAGCTCAAAGAAGACACGCACTTCGCCCTCGTCATCGGGCGCACCGATGGCCTGGCAGCGGATGATCAAGGTGACACCGGGCTCCAGATCGACGGCGATCTCCTCGCCCGGCTGCATGCCGTAGAAGAAGACCGGGGTCGGCAGCACGGACACCGGTCCGTAATCCTCTGCACGTTTGGCGAAATCGGCGAAGACCTTGGGATACATGAGGTAGGAGTTCAGCTCCTCCAAGGTGACCTGACGTCCGGCCGCAGCCTCGGCTTCCGCCTGCTTGGCCTCCAGGTCCGCGTCCGCCAGCAAGGCGCCCGGGCGCCCGGTGGTCGGCTCCTGGCCCTTCAGCACCTTGCGCTGCAACTCTCTCGGGAAGCCGCCGGGCGGCTGGCCCAGGTCGCCGCGGAAGAGGCCGACGACCGATTCCGGGAAAGAGATCTCGCGCTTCGGGTCGGCGACCTCGGCCGGCGTCAGGTTGGCCGAGACCATGGCCAGCGCCATGTCGCCGACCACTTTGGAGCTGGGCGTGACCTTCACGATGTCGCCGAAGAGCTGATTCACGTCGGCATAGGCCCGGGCCACGTCGTGCCAGCGCTCGGCCAGGCCCAGGCTGCGCGCTTGCTCCTTCAGGTTGGTGAACTGCCCGCCTGGCATCTCGTGCAGATAGACCTCACTGGCGCCGGCCCTGAGGTCGCTCTCGAAGGCGGCATACTGCAGGCGCACCGCCTCCCAATAGTCGGAGATCTCGCGCACGCTGTCGGGATCGAGGCCGCTGTCGCGCGGCGTGTTGCGCAGCGCCTCGACCAGAGAGCCGAGGTTCGGCTGTGAAGTCAGGCCCGAGAAGCTGTCCATCGAGGCATCGATGGCATCGACCCCGGCCTCGACCGCGGTCAAGAGGCTGGCCGCCGCGATGCCGGAGGTATCGTGCATGTGCAGATGTAAGGGCAGCCCGGTCTCTTCCTTGACCGCCTTGACCAGCTGCCGGGCCGCGGCCGGCCGCAGGAGCCCGGCCATGTCCTTGATTGCGATGATCTGGGCCCCGGCATCGGCCAGCTCGCGCGCCATGGAGACATAGTACTTCAGATCGTACTTCTGCCGGTTGGGATCCAGCAGGTTGCCGGTGTAGCAGATCGCAGCCTCACAGACCTTGCCGGTCTCCAAGACGGCGTCCATGGCGACCCGCATGTTCTCGACCCAGTTCAGGGAGTCGAAGACGCGGAAGATGTCGATCCCGCTCTGCGCCGCCTGGTGCACGAAGCCGCGCACCACATTGTCGGGATAGGTGGTGTACCCGACCCCGTTGGCGCCTCTGAGCAGCATCTGCAGAAGGCTGTCCGGCAGGGTACGGCGCAGGCCATAGAGACGCTCCCAAGGACATTCCTGCAGGAAGCGCATAGAGACGTCGAAGGTGGCCCCACCCCAGCATTCCAGACTGAAGAGCCCCGGCAGGTTGGCGGCATAGGCGGGTGCGATCTGCCACATGTCGTAGGAACGCATGCGGGTGGCCAGCAGGGACTGATGCGCATCGCGCATGGTGGTGTCGGTGAAGAGTACGCGGTCTTGTGCCAGCATCCAGTTCGCCAAGGCCGTGCCGCCCTGCATGTCCAGGATGTCCTTTGGCAGGACGGGCTGATCCAGCGCCTGTAGCTTGGGCAGGACCGGCGGCAGTGCGTGTTCGGGCGGCTTCGGACGTTCTGCGACCTCTGGGTGCTCGTTCACCGCAATGTCGGCGATGTAGCGCAGGATCTTGGTGGCACGATCCTTGCGCGGCGCCAGGTCGAAGAGCTCTGGATGGTTGTCGATGAAGCGCGTGGTGTAGCTGTTGTCCAGAAACTTGGGATGACTGATCAAGCCCTCGAGGAAGGCCAGGTTGGTCGCCACGCCACGAATGCGAAACTCGCGCAGGGCCCGGTCCATTCGCTTGATGGCCTCTTCCGGCCGTGGCGCCCAGGCCGTCAGCTTCTCCAGCAGGGAATCGTAGTAGCGGGTGATGACCGCGCCCGAATAGGCGGTCCCGCCGTCAAGGCGAATGCCGAAGCCAGTCGCGCCGCGATAGGCGGTGATGCGGCCATAGTCGGGGATGAAGTTGTTGAGCGGATCTTCTGAGGTTATGCGGCACTGGATTGCATGGCCGCGCAGCTGGATATCCTCCTGCAGCGGCACGCCGCAACCCTCGAGATCGCCGATCTCCGCCCCTTCGGCGATACCGATCTGGGCCTTCACGATGTCGATGCCGGTCACCTCTTCGGTCACCGTGTGCTCGACCTGAATGCGCGGATTGACCTCAATGAAATAGAAGGCGCCGCTGTCGACATCCATTAGGAACTCGACGGTGCCGGCATTGCGATAGTCGGCGGCCTTGGCGATCTGCAAAGCATAGCCGGTCAGCTCTTCACGCTTCGTGTCGTCGAGATAGGGGGCCGGTGCGCGCTCAACCACCTTCTGGTTACGGCGCTGCACCGAGCAATCACGCTCAAAGAGGTGCACCAGGTGGCCGGCGCCGTCGCCTAGGACCTGCACCTCTACGTGACGCGCGCGTTCCACCATCTTCTCCAGATAGACCGCGCCGTTGCCGAAGGCGGCTTCCGCCTCGCGGCGGCCGGCGAGGACCTCCTGCTCCAGGCTTTCCGGATCACGGATGGCGCGCATGCCGCGACCGCCGCCGCCCCAGCTCGCCTTCAGCATGACCGGGAAGCCGATCTCTTCGGCCAGGCGGCGCACCTCGGTCATGTCTTCGCTGAGCTCGTCGGTGGCCGGCACAACCGGCACACCAGCGGAGACGGCGACATGGCGGGCCGAGACCTTGTCGCCCAGCTTGCGCATGGTCTGTGGCGAGGGGCCGACAAAGGTGATGCCGTTGGCAGCGCAGGCCTCGGCCAGCTCCGGCTTCTCCGAGAGGAAGCCATAGCCCGGGTGGATCGCGTCAGCCCCGGCTAGCTTGGCGACGCGGATCACCTCGTCGATATCGAGATAGGCGCGCACCGGCCCCTGCCCGGCGCCAACCTTGTAAGACTCGTCCGCCTTGAAGCGGTGCAGAGAGAGCTTGTCTTCCTCGGCGTAGATGGCGACGGTGCGTTTACCCAGCTCGTTGGCGGCACGCAGAATGCGGATCGCGATCTCGCCGCGATTGGCGACCAACAGCTTTTCTATCTCGGCCATAACGCCTTGGCTCCCTTTTGGTTAGAGCGGTGACCTCCCTGAGCCGGCCTTGTGCAGAGGCAGCGTGGCGCTTGCAGGCCTAGCCGCGTCATCCTTCGGCCGAAAAGCGAAACGCGCCAATTTGGCCCGATTAGGGTTGATCCTGTGAGGGATAATCCAATCGGGCTGGGCGCTCACCCAGGTCCTCGGCGAAGCGGAGCAGATAGCCATCCGGATCCTGCACCAGGAACTGGCGCTGTCCCACTTCGCCCTGATCTTTTCGATACCACTGCTCTTCGGGAGGACGAAAGAGCTGCCACGCCGCAGCCTTGAGGCGCTCCAGCATGGGATCGAGAGCCGAAACGCCGATTTCCAGGTGGATCCCGCGGCCGAAGGGCGGCTGTAAAGGCCCGGTGAGCCAGTCTTCGCCGGGCTCTTCCGCCAGTTGGGCCAGCATGATCTGTGCGCCCTCACGATCCAGGTACAGAAACTTGTTCTCTGGACGCTCATAGGCCACGTCGAAACCAAGGATCTCGCAGTAGAATCGGCGGCTGGCAACGATATCTGCGACCAACAGTTCCGGAACCAATTGTGCGAAGTCCATTGTCGTCTCTCTTTTCATCTCACTCTCTTGGAGGCTAACGCGCTCTTGTCGCAACCGCGACACCGCCTGCGGCCAGAGCCATGCCGACCCAGGCCAATGGAGGCAAGGCCTCTCCCAGCACCAGATGGGCAACCAGGGCTGCCGTCGGCGGAGTCAAGAAGAACAGCGAGGAGACCCGGGCAGCCTCTCCGCGGCGCAGCATAGCCAGCAGAAGCGTCACTGAGATTAAGGAATTGGCAATGACCAGATAGGCCAGGGCCAGGGCGAAGTTTCCAGTCCAGGTCACGTGCATCGGCTCCATTAGGGCTGCCATGGGCAGTAGGAGGCCGAAGCCGACGATGAACTGGATGATGTTGGCCGAGACCGGATGCGCCTCGATCCCGAAGCGCCGCTCGTAGAGGGTGGCAGCGGTCAAACCGAGCAGGGCTGCGACGGAGAGGATGACGCCCAGGGTCGCGGTCTCCTCCACCTCTGCGCGGGCCAGGATGACTAAGGCGGCCCCGCCCAGACCCAGGGCCAGGCCCAGCCAGCGCTTGAAACCCACCTTCTCGCGCAGCAGCAGTGGCGAGGCCAAGGCGACCAGGATCGGCTGCATCGCGGCGATCAGGGCATTGGCGCTGGCCGAGAGACCCTCGGTCACCGCGAGGTAGGAGAAGCTGAAATAGACCACCTGGATCAGGAAGCCGACCATGGCGATGTGCTTCCAGGCGCCCTTGGTCTTGGGCCAGGGCGGGCGGATGACAAGGGCGATTGGCAGCAGGATGATCAGCACCGCCGCATAGCGCAGCGTCAGGAAGGTCAGCGGGTCGGCATCCTCCAGCCCCAGCTTGGCGAAGGCGAAGCCGGAGGACCAGAGCACCACGAAGAGAAGAGGCGCCAACCAGTGCCAGAGGGCCTGGTTGCCTGCAGACGAGGGCGGCATGGTGCTAGCTGCGGTTCACCAGCTGCAGCAGGCTGTCCAGATAGTCGGGGACCACTTGACTGGCCGGGCCGTGGTGCACCTCGGCAAAGGTGTGAGACCCTTCTGAGGGCTCTAGGTTCAACTCGACCGTATGCGCGCCGGCGAACTTGGCCTCTGAGACGAAGCCTGCGGCCGGATAGACGTTGCCTGACGTGCCGATGGAGACGAAGAGATCGCAGTTCGCCAAGGCCTCGCCGATGCGGTCCATCTGAAAGGGCATCTCGCCGAACCAGACCACGTTGGGTCTAAGGTATCCCGGCATATGGCAAGCCGGGCAGGTGCTATCCGGCTGTATGTCCTCACGCCAGGGGCTGACCGCTTCGCAGGCCAGGCAGGCGACCTCCAGCATGGCGCCGTGCATGTGGATCAGGCGCCTGGAGCCGCCGCGCTCATGCAGGTCGTCGATGTTCTGGGTCACCAACAGGAGTTCGCCCGGATAGTGCTCTTCGAAATGAGCCAGGGCCTTGTGCGCGGCATTGGGCTGGATCGCGGGGTCCAGCACGCCCTGGCGGCGGGCATTGTAGAAGGCCTGCACCTTGTCCGGATCGCGTCGAAAGGCCTGCGGCGTGGCCACTTCCTCGATACTGACCTTTGACCAGAGGCCGTCCTTGTCGCGAAAGGTGTCCAAACCGGACTCCTTGGAGATTCCGGCACCGGTCAGAACGACGATTTTCAAGGGTGGCCAGTGTGGCTGTGGTCCGCGCAGGGGGGCCATGCGTTGCTCCTCTCTCACGCGCGATGCTAGAGCAGGAGGGTTCGCTTGAGGAAGCCCCGCCAGATGACAGCAGCCATGTCCAGCAAGACGGAGGAACGCCTGGGTCTCGGCCTAATGGCGGCCTTGGGCTGCTTTTTCTTTTTTTCTTCGATGGACGCCTTGGCCAAGTGGTTGGGGGCAAGCTACGCCGTGGCCCAGTTGGTCTTCTTTCGTTCGCTTTTCGGCTTCATCCCGGTCGCGGTGGTCACTTGGCGCGAGGGCGGCGTCGAGAAGCTGAAGACCAGCCGCCCTTTCATGCATGCGTTGCGCGGCGTCTTCATCTTCGGGGCGCTGTCTTTCTATTTCCTTGGCCTCAAGTACCTGCACCTGGCCGAAGCCCTGGCCATCGCCTTTACCGCACCGCTCTTCATGACGGCGCTCGCCGGGCCGATGCTGGGCGAGAAGGTGGGGCTGCGCCGCTGGTCGGCCGTCATCGTCGGCTTCATCGGGGTGCTGGTCATGGTCCGACCAGAGCCGGAAAATCTGCAGATCGAGGCGCTCTATGTCCTGGCCTCCGCTTTCTGCTTCGCCCTGACCAGCCTGACGACCAGGCTCTTGACCCGGACCGAGTCTTCAGCGGCGATCATGCTCTATTCCACCCTGGGACTCTTCCTGCCCTCTGCAGTGGCGCTGCCCTTCGTTTGGATCACCCCCGACCTCGAAGCCTTGACCCTTTTCTTCCTGATGGGGATCTTCGGCGGGTTGGGCTTGCTCTTGCTGACGACGGCCTACCGAAACGCACCTGCCTCGGTCATCGCACCCTTCGAGTATTCAGCGCTGATCTGGGCCGTGCTCTTCGGCTGGATCGGGTGGAAGCAGTTCCCGGAGCCCTCGGTCTGGTATGGCTCGCTCATCGTCGCCGCCGCCGGGCTCTACATCGCCCAGCGCGAGGCACGGCTGAAGAAGTTACTGGTTGGTCGAACACCGACGTGATTCGCAGGTTGCGAGCCCAGAAGTATGCCAGAGCGCGATGCGACAAGGCGTGTAAAGGTAAACTGTCGACAGGAGGGCAGAGAAACACCTATCTCATTTTCAGGCAGATCGGCCTCTTGATTGCAGATTACCCTTATGGACCATGTTTAAGTTTAGTAAGCTCCGGAACAGATGCTGGCACGAGGGATAAAGTAGGAGCGGCAGTCATTGATGAGAGGTAGGTTTACGCATGAGTAAAAGGCAAAAAGTGGGTCCAAACGACCCTTGTCCTTGCTGGTCTGGTAAGAAATTTAAGAAATGCTGCAAAGGAATTGTGGATTGGACCAAGGCATTGACTTCCGGTGATAGTTATCTTCATCTCCTTTCAGCTAGAGGCCGTAACTTTCTGTTCTTGGAAGCGATTTCTGATGCGCTGCAGTTGGACCTTGATCAAATAACAGATGTTAGAGAATACAAGAGAGCTTTCACGCCCAGGGCAGTAGAGAAAATTCACGAGGCCATAGTAGAGATTTGGCCCGTGGATACGGACTGGAGGAGTGTATTAAAAAGATCTAATACAGGGTTGACTGGTATTTATATTGGAGATTATAGTGATGAATATTTGTTACAGGCAATAAAGAGGCATTGCTTGTATGCGGATAAAATAATATTGATGGATCCTTTTACCTATCCACCGATTATGCGCCCTCGGTAAAACCCAATAGAGAATCCTAATGAGTTCAAGTCACAAACACTTAAGAATGTGAATCGCTTCATTAGACTTTTTCCTTGGATTCAATGTGGAGTTTTAGAGTTCGTTAGGGCTCCAGATGATTTTGATGCCCAACTGAAGCATTTGCTCTTATCCCGAGCCAACGCGAGTATTACTGATCCGAATTTAGCAAGAGCATTGAATGATACTACAAAAATGCTCATGACGCGCCACTATGAGAAGCAAGCTCATGAATTCTTGTTTATGTCCGCGCCAGATGACTATATTCGTTCGGTCTTTCGTGAGCACTTTGACCCGAAAAAGGGTGTAACAGAGGAACAGTTTATGCAATATGTCTGGAAACTACGTGATAACGAACCAGATTTTCTTGAACCATTGGGACGAGGTCATGGGCAACTACACATGATGTTCACAGGTGGGACTCTTGATGTAGCAAGAATCATGTCTGATTACACAGGGTCATACCTTTTTACAGATCTGAAGGTAAGATGGGAGATGATTAAGGAAGAGAGAAGTAAAATGACGTCATCAACTCAACATTGGTCTCCTTTCGCGAAAGCAGTGCAAGCTGCAGAGTTTTCTTTCTTAAATAATGTAGATATAAATACGGCATTGGCTATTCGAGAAGAAGATCATCTTGCTGGAGTTAGGAGGGTAATGCGCAAAGCGTGGGAGGTGACCAATGAGCTAGAGGAGTTTGACGATCGACGATCATTATTGCTAGCGGAAGAGTTTGAGCATGAGATTGATGAAGCTGAGGCTGAGTGGGACGAGATAAGGGCCAGTTTCAAGCAAATGCAGTTTGCTGGAAGTGCAACTGGCTTGCTGGCTGCTGGTCCGTTGATTGCAGAAGGTCATGGAGAATGGCTGGCAGCAGCAGCAATGTTGGCCACAGTAGGACAAGGCTTGTCGGCAGCCATGAAGAAGGTGGCGTACAAGAAGAGGTTTCCGGCGAGCTTCTTTATTGACTTACGGTCTTGATGTGTATCCAACTGGCCTAACCGATAAACATATTTTGTCCTTAGGACTGCATCTGCGGCAGTGTGATGACAGGTATTGTAGTGTGCGAAGTTAGTTGGCTGGAGACAAGGTAATCGCTCGGTTCTGCAACCAAAACAGATATGCTCAGGCGGCCAAGGGGTAGATCGCTTCGGCCTGATAGATGGGTCCCTCGCCCGTCAGGTAAGAGCGATAGAGAATGAAATCCTCTACCGGGAAGGGACCGATTTTCAGCAGGCTGTGCTGCAGTATGAAGGGGTGTAGAGCCTCGGCCGGCGTGTTCTTCAGGCGCGCCAGGGTGACATGCGGAGAAAAGCGCCGCCGCTCCGGCTTGCAACCGGCACGCTGCAGGGTGTTCTCCACCTTTTGCTGCAGGCGCAGCAGCGGTTCTGTTTTCTCGACCCTGGCCCAGAGTGCACGGGCTTTCGGTCCCTCACCCCAGTGGCCGAGGCCATTCAGCGAGAGCTCGAAGCCGCGCCCGTCAAGGGCTGCCAGCTCATGGGCGATATCGTCGGCCATGCCGCCGTCGACCTCGCCGATGAAACGCAGGGTGATATGATAGCTCTCCTCGTCCAGCCAGCGCGCGCCGGGCAGGCGGTCAGCCACGCGGGCCAGGTGCTCGCGCACCTCGTCGGGAAGGCTTAGGGCTACAAAGAGGCGCAGCATGGCATCTTGGCTCCCTCGAAATGATGACTGTCTCCTCTCCGCCGGCGAGGCCTACGGACAAGGATAGGTATAGGATCTATGAATCGTCTCGATCCCGTCCAGCACCTCTTGCGATAAGGTGACCTCGGCTGCGTCAATTTGATTCTCAAGCTGGGCTAAAGTGGTGGCGCCGACGATGGCGGCCGTGGTGAAGGGCCGCGACAGCACGAAGGCCGTGGCCATCTGCACCGGGTCCAGGCCGTGCTCCTTTGCGAGCGCCACATAGGCCGCGGTGGCCTTGGGACCATTCTCGGTGAAGTAGCGGCGGTTCTGGCGGAAGAGGCTCATCCGCGCGCCCTCCGGATAGGCGCCGTCGAGGTACTTGCCCGAGAGCGCACCGGCCGCCGCTGGCGCATAGGCCAGAAGCCCGCAGTCTTCACGATAGGCGACCTCTGCCAAGCCTGCCTCGAAGCTGCGGTTCAGCAGGTTGTAGGCATTCTGGATCGAGACGATCCGCGGGCCCAAGCCGGCCTCGGCCAAGGCCATGTAACGCATCGTGCCCCAGGCGGACTCGTTGGAGATGCCGACATGGCGCACCTTGCCGCTGGCAACCAGGCGCTCGAGACCCTTCATGGTCTCTTCGATCGGGGTCGTCTCTTCATCGGGGTTCGGCGTGAAGCCCAAGGCGCCAAAGGTGTTGGTAGAGCGGTCCGGCCAGTGCAGTTGATAGAGGTCGATGCGATCGGTCTGCAGCCGGCGCAAGCTCTCCTCCACCGCCTCTTCCATGTAACGGGCGGTCAGCCGGGTCTTGCCGTCGCGGACATAGGGAAAGCGCGCGCCCGGCCCCACCACCTTGGAGGCCAGGAAGACCTGATCGCGCTTGCCGCGGCTGGCGAACCAAGTGCCGATGATCTCTTCCGTCCGGCCATAGGTCTCTTCGCTGGGCGGTGCCGAGTACATCTCTGCCGTGTCCCAGAAGGTGACGCCGCGATCCAGCGCCAGGTCCATTTGCTGATGGCCCTCCTCTTCGGTGTTCTGCAGGCCCCAGGTCATGGTGCCCAGGCAAACAGCCGTCACCTGCTCCTGGGTGCGTCCCAGCTGGCGGGTCTCCATCAGCGTACTTCCCTTATCTCGATGCCAATCGTTTGCGTGCTTATAGCGGGTTCGGCGGGGGTCGCCTAGCAATCCCTTGGAAGGGGTCTTGTTCGGAGGCAGGCAGTGTGTTTATGGGGACCGGGTTAGATTTAGAGTTCTAAGTTTTGGGTCAGGGGAGGTTGGCAAGGAGTACCCGGTGCCACACAGGTGTTTTGGTCCGAGATCCCATGAGTGAGTGACAGTCAGTATTGATTGAAGCTAATGTCGCTTGGTAAACATGCTGATCGCTGGTTCAGCTTGTTTGAGATATCCTGCTACAGGGTAATGTAGAAAATGATAAGCGGTTTCTGTACATGATGGCTATTGTATTTGGCGCCTTTGTTTATATGATTGTAGCTCTCCAAGTGTATACGGGGTCTCCTCCGTTCTACAAGGAGTCGTCTTTCTTTCGGACGCCCGAGAAAGAAGAAGTAATGAAAGTGCTGCCTGTGTTCGCACTGATGGCGATTGGGTTTTTTCCGACGCTTATAATTGCATCACTCGTTGAAGTTAAACAACTTATGATCTTATCTGCGATCTTTCCAATCTATGCCGGTATAAAAATAAGACAGTTCACCAAATCAGGTCTAGGTTTGCCGCGGCCATGGATTACTAATTACTGGACTTTGAAATGGCCTATGCTGATATTTGATATCTGGACACTTGGGATGAGCGCGATTAGTGTCTTTTTTGTTCTTCTCACTTAGCTTAAGGCGCCAATATTCAGAGTGATCAAAGATCCCAGAATTAGCTCCTTCAGCTCAGCAGCGCTAACACACCCGTGTAGCCATAAAGCCGCTCGCCTGCGATCTCACCGGCGGCGTAGAATCCGGTGATGGGGATGTCGCCCAGGCGCTCGCGTAGGATCTTGAGTTCAGCGCCCTTGGCGCCGAAGAGCTGCGGGCCGCGGGCGACGCAGGAGACGTAGACCGCGGCCTGCGGGGCCTGCTTGGCGCGGCCCAAAACCACGTCTGCCATACGGGCCAGGTCGGTGGCGGCGGCTTCCGGGTCGCGGCGGCAGAAGAGGATGCGGCGGCCGGGCTCAACCAGTTCGCCGACGGCGAGCCAGCCCTTGTCGGGGTCGAGGCCGACGAAGTCGCGGACCAGATAGTCGCTGCGCTCTGCGCCCAGGACCGGGAAGGCCGGGTGCAGGCGCGGCCAGGCGCCGGCGAAGTCACCCTCGAAGTCGCGCTCGATCAGGTCGATCACGGCGTTAAGGGCGGGCTGGCCCTCGATCTCTTTCACCACCTGACCGTCGGCGGCGGTGATCGCCATGGCTTCGGTCAGGGGCACGCAGCTTTGTGTCAGGCCGACCGAGACGGGGATGCTATCGCCCAGGAAGACGCCGCTGAGCCCTGGATCGTGGCTGACCTTGGTCCCGGCGGCGGCCTGGCCGCGGCGGGAGGCCGTCAGCCCGCCCAAGCAGTAGGCGTGCCCGCCCTCAGCCAGGTCACCCAGCATGGCGGGCAGATCGCTGGTCCGGGGATCGGCGGAGACCAGGGCGAGGCTCAGCGCCTGCCGCTCCGTCCAGGCGATCAGCTCCGGTGAAGCCTCCTCCCAGCCCATCTGGAAGGGGCCGAAGCTGTGGAAGGAGTCCTTCGGCAGGGCCATGGTCAGAAGAGAGAGGCAGGGCTTATCGAAACGTTCACCGCCGCGATCGACAATGCCCATGCCGACGGTGCCCACGACCTCGTCGATGCCGCAGCGCAGCTTGACCGCCTCCACCAGACCGGGGAAGTCGTCGGCAAAATGGTCGCTGGCATAGAGCAGCGCCAGGTTGGCACCAGGCGGTGGCGGGCCGGCGGCGATCGCCTGGGCAAGGGCGGCCTCTGCGGTCTCGGCCTCGCCGAAGCCCACCTGATAGCGGCGGCTCACGAGTCCTTCAGCTTCTTCTCGTGTACGGCGCGTCGCATCAGCTCGCGTGCGCCCGGCAGGAGTGTCTCGACCACCGCTTCGACCCCTTCGGCGTTGGGATGAATGCCATCTGGCTGGTTCAACTCGGGAACCAGCGCCACACCATCCAACAGAAAGGGCGTCAGGACCAGCTCATACTCTGTGGCCAGATCGGCATAGAGTGGATCGAACTCAGCCGCATAGTCGGGACCCAGATTGCGCGGTGCCAGCATGCCGGCCAGTTGCACCGGCACGCCGCGGACGCGCAGCTCTTCGATGATGGCACGCAGATTGGCCTCGGTCTCGCTGGGATCCAAGCCGCGCAGACCGTCGTTGGCCCCCAACGCCAAGAGCAGGGCATCAGGTGGCTCGGCCAAGGTCCAGTCCAGCCGGGCCAGGCCGGAGGCCGTGGTATCGCCGGAGTTACCGCCATTCAGAACCGTGACGTTCCAGCCCTCTTGGCGCAGTTTGGTTTGCAGCTGCTCCGGCAAGGTATCGCCGGGCGCCAATCCATAGCCGTGAATCAGGCTATCGCCATAGGCGACCAGCACCAGAGGTGGGCTTTCCGCCACTGCGGCCGGTGTGATGCCGATGCCCAGGACTGCCAGGGCAGAGGCTACCGTTCGCCGCGATAGGAACCGCTTCGTCATTGTCTGGAAATGGGACTCCCATAGGTTAGATCAAGCTGCGGTCACCAGATGTCACGAGTCCGCCCAAAGTGGGGTTTCAGCAAGACATCATAATGGCAAGGCTGCTTGATCGTCGCCCGCAGGACGCCATATCGCTGCAGCAGCATGGCTTGGCATCGCGGTGAGTCGCCGGCTTTGAAGCGCGGCCAATTGAGAGTAAGGGCCCAAGGTCAGAAAGGTGCAGTGTCGCTATGATCGGATTGAAGGCAGTGACCTTGACCCTGAGCTCGCAAGCCGGGCCGGTCGAGATCCTGAAGGGCATCGATCTGGAGGTGCCGAGTGGAGAGACGGTGAGCCTGGTCGGGCCCTCGGGTTCCGGCAAGACCTCGCTTCTGATGGTGATCGCAGGCCTTGAGCGGGCGACCAGCGGGCAGGTGACGGTCGGCGGCATCGACTATTCCGGACGCAGCGAGGACGACCTGGCACGCCTGCGCCGCGACAAGGTCGGGATCGTGTTTCAGGACTTTCACCTGGTGCCCACCATGACGGCGCAGGAGAATGTGGCCATTCCGCTGGAGCTGGCCGGGTCGCGCAATGCCTGGAAGCGGGCAGCCGAGGCCTTGGAGAGTGTCGGCCTGGGTCATCGCTTGACCCACTATCCGGGTCAGCTCTCCGGCGGTGAGCAGCAGCGCACTGCGCTCGCCCGTGCCGTCGTCGCCAAGCCCTCGATCCTGCTGGCCGACGAGCCGACGGGCAACCTTGATGGACAGACCGGTCAGCATATTGTGGATCTGCTGTTTAGCCTTCGCGCGGACTATGGCGCTACCCTGCTGCTGATCACGCATGACCCGGAGCTGGCGCGGCGCTGTTCCAGACAGGTCGGTCTGGCTGATGGGCTGATCGCCAGCGACACCTTGCAAACCGCAGCCGTGGCCTGAGGTCCATCATGTCTGACTGGGCTCTCTCCTGGCGCTATGCGCGGCGCGAGCTGCGCAGCGGTCTCGGCGGCTTTCGCATCTTTCTGGCCTGTCTGGCCTTGGGCATTGCCGCGCTGGCTGCCGTCGGCACGATCTCGGCCGACCTCTTGAGCGGATTGCAGCGTGATGCCCGCAACCTCTTGGGCGGCGAGGTTGACCTGCGCCTCTTCAACCGCGATCTCACTGCGGACGAGCAGACCTGGCTCTTGGCCAACTCCCAAGCCTTTTCGGCCACGGCCGAGATGCGGGCCATGGCCGGCGATCCCGAGACCGGAGAGCGGCGCCTGGTCGAGCTGAAGGCCGTCGATAATGCCTATCCGCTCTATGGCACCTTGGAGCTCGACCCACCGCAGAGCACCGCGGAAGGATTGGGCGAGCAGTCTGGCGCCTGGGGTGCCTTGGCTGCGCCGGAGCTGTTCCGCCGTCTCGACCTGGAGGTTGGCGACGGCCTGAAGGTTGGCACAGAGATCTTTGTCCTGCGCGGCGAGATCCTGAGCGAGCCGGATAGCGCCGCCCAGGCCATCACCCTGGGTCCGCGCCTCTTGCTGCCGATCGAGCGGCTGGAGGCCGCCGGCCTGGCACAGCCGGGCAGCCTGGTCTATCGCCATTGGCGTCTGGTCCTGCCTGAGGGCGAGAGCTTCGCCGACTGGAAGACGCGCCTGAAGACAAACTTCCCCGATGCCGGCTGGCGTGTGCGCGGCCTGGATCAGGCAGCCCCCAGTGTGGCGCGCTTCGTCACACGCGTGCGCCTCTTCATGACCCTGGTTGGCTTGACGGCCCTGGTGGTCGGCGGTGTCGGGGTGGCGAATGCCGTGCGCGCGCATCTGGATTCCAGGCGCGACACCATCGCCGCGATGAAGTGCCTGGGTGCCTCGGGCGGCTTTATCTTCAAGCTCTATCTGATCCAGGTCCTGCTGCTGTCGCTGATCGCGATCGCAATTGGTCTCGCCTTTGGTGGTTTGGCGCCGGTGGTCGCCGCGCCCTTCCTGACCGACCTCTTCAACGTGGGGCTGGGCGGCCCGCCTGAGGTGCTGCCTCTGCTGCGCGCAGCCGCCATGGGCCTGCTCACAGCCCTGCTCTTCGCTTTGCTGCCTCTGGCCCGTGCGCAGCGACTGCCGGCCGCCTCGCTCTTCCGCGGGCAGGTCGATACACGGCGCGTACGTGCGCCGGGCTGGCTCTGGCCCGCCCTGGCAGTGATCGCTGCAGCGCTGGTGGCCTTGGCTGTCCTGGGTGCGGCCGATCAGCTCTTTGCGCTGGGCTTCGTGGCCAGTGCCGCAGGTGCCTTGCTGCTTTTCCGTCTGGCAGCCTCTGCCGTCATCTGGATGGCCCGCGCCTTGCCGCGGCCCAGGCACACGACCTTGCGTTTGGCGCTCTCCAACCTCTATCGGCCCGGTGCGCCCACGGTTGGGATTCTGCTCTCCCTAGGACTGGGGCTCACTGTCTTGGCGGCTGTCACCCTGATCCAGGCCAACCTCGATCAGCAGGTGAACGACGAAATCCCGAAGGAAGCGCCGACCTTCTATTTCATCGATATCCAGAACGACCAGGCGGAGGCCTTCGACTCTCTGGTCGCCGGCTTCGAGAATGCCACCGGTGTCGAGCGGGTGCCGATGCTGCGTGGCCGCATCACCGCGGTCAATGAAACGCCGGTGGCCAAGCTGGAGATCCCGCCGGATGCCCGCTGGGTCTTCGAGGGCGATCGCGGTCTTACCTGGGCGGCCGAACCGGAACCCGACATGTTCCTGACCGCCGGCGCCTGGTGGCCGGATGACTATCGCGGCGCCACCAAGGTCTCTTTGAGCGACGAGTTGGCCGAGCAGTTGGGCCTGGGCCTGGGCGACAGCATCACCGTCAATGTCTATGGCCGCGATGTGACGGCCGAGATCGCCAATCTGCGCCGCATCGATTGGCAGAACCTGCGCATCAACTTCATCATGGTCTTCTCGCCGGGTCTGCTGGACAAGGCCCCGGCCTCGCATATCGCGACCGTCCGGATCGATCAGGCCCAAGAGGGTGCCTTGGCCGATGCCGTCTCGGACGCCTTTCCCAATGTGACGGGGATCCGTGTCCGTGCGGCCCTGGAGAGCTTCACCCGTATGCTGGACAGCGTCGCCGCCGCGGTGGGCGCCACCGGCAGCGTTACGCTTCTGGCCGGCCTGCTGGTTCTGGCCGGCGCGATCGCTGCCAGTGAGCGACGCCGGCGCTATGATGCCGTGGTGCTGAAGGTGCTGGGGGCCACGCGACCGGTTCTGGCTGGTGGTCTGGCGCTGGAATTCTTGTTGCTGGGATTGGTGGCTGTGGGGATCGCGGCTGCCATCGGTTCCTTAGCGGCCTGGGTGGTTATCACCGGGGTGATGGATGCCAACTTCTCGCTGTTGATCGGACCCTTGGCCATAACCCTCGGGGTCGGGCTTTTCCTTACCCTAATCTTCGGCCTCGCCGGGACCTGGCGGGCGCTCGGCACGCCGGCCGCGCCGCTCTTACGCAACGAATAACACCATCTAAAGCCCAAGCCCGTGCTGTAGATTCCCGCAGCCTGCGTGCGGTTTTAGTTGATCCTGGCTGAGTCTTGGCCAATATATCGACACGAACCTTGCCTAGACTACGCAACAGCCTTTTGGAAGGGAGTGCAAACCACATGGTCGGACCGAATCAGCAGGTCTATACCCGAACGCAGTCGGCGGAGGCCATTGACGCCGGGCTGCGCAGCTACATGCTGCGGGTTTACAACTACATGGCCTTGGGGGTGGCCTTCACCGGCGCGATTTCGATGCTCGTTGCGTCGAATGAGCAGTTGATCGCGACTTTGAGTGGCCTAGGTATCGTCTTCTTTATCGGCATTCTGGTCATGGGCTTCGTTGCCCCGAAGATCATGCTGAGCGGGTCGATGGTGGCCGCGCAAGTTGCCTTCTGGGCCTATGCCGGTCTCTGGGGCTTGGCAATTGCGCCGATGCTCTATGCCTATGCCCAGATCGATCCCTTTATGATCGTGCAGGCCTTCTTGGTTACAGCCGTGGCGTTCTCCGGTGTCAGCCTCTACGGTTACACGACGAAGCGCAATCTCTCGGTCTTTGCCACCTTCTTCATTATGGCCACGATCGGCCTTCTCGTCGCCTTGGTGGTGAACTGGATCTTTGTCGGCAGCTCCATGCTGTCACTCTTGATCTCGGTGGCCGTGGTGTTGGTCTTCTCGGGCATCACCGCCTGGCAGACCCAGATGATCAAGAACATGTACATGGAGCAGGACGCAGGCGAAGTTGCCCAGCGTAAGGCGATCTTCGGTGCCTACATGCTCTATGGCAGCTTCATCACCCTCTTCATCTACATCCTCTCCATCATCGGTATGATGCGAGAATGACGAAGAGCGCAAGCTGAACGAAAGAAGGCCCGGGCGGAAACGTCCGGGCCTTTTTCGTTGTGCGCCCAGCATGGGCGCACTCTTGTGGGTGCAAGTCCCACCATGAGCTGGTCACGGTGAGTGAAGTGAAGCGCAACTGCATGAGGGCGACCGAGTGTGGGGAGGAAGCGTGGATCGAAGCTGCGGGCCGATGGACAAGAACCGGATAGAAGGCGCTGTGTACCAGGGCGAGCGGGCAATGAACCGCGAAGTTCTCGTGATCAAGGGGAAGCGGCGTAAATTCGGCGGTCGTGCGGTGAAGGAGTGCGTTCTTACCTGGGGAGATCTCGCCTTGTGCCTGAAAGGGTGACGGTGTCGAGCCGGAGCGAGAAGTCAGCAGAGGCCATAGTAGCCGGCGATGTGTTGCGGGCGAAGGGCCGAACGAGGAGGAGTGTCCGAGGCCATGACGATGCGACCGGCAGGGCGTCAGATGCCCGCGAGAGCGGGGCGGCTCGGTGTAGGAGGCGGTGAAGCCGTCTCTGGGCCGGGCAGCGACGAAGCCGTTCGCCCGCGTCATGAGGCGGAGGACATAGGGCCGAGATTGCTTGAGGCGGTTTTGGCTCGAGAGAACCTGCAACGAGCCTGGAAACGGGTGCGGGCCAACAAGGGTGCCGCCGGGGTCGACGGTCTGGACATTGACCAGACGGCCGCCTGGCTGCGTAGGGCTTGGCCTGAGATCCGGGACCAGCTTCTGGCAGGGAGGTACCGGCCGCAGCCGGTACGACGGGTGACGATCCCCAAGCCGGGTGGCGGCGAGCGCGAGCTCGGCATCCCGACGGTGACGGACCGTCTGATCCAGCAGGCTTTGCTGCAAGTGCTGCAAGCGATCCTTGACCCGAGCTTCAGCAGCCACAGCTACGGCTTCCGTCCGGGCCGGCGTGCGCAGGATGCGGTCCTTGCGGCTCAATCCTACGTACAATCGGGCCGCCGGATCGTGGTGGATGTGGACCTGGAGCGGTTCTTCGACCGGGTCAACCATGACATCCTGATCGACCGGCTTCACAAGCGGATCGGAGACGCCGGTGTGATCCGGCTGATCCGGGCTTATCTGAACAGCGGGGTCATGGACCATGGGGTGGTCCAGGAGCGGGTGATGGGAACGCCGCAAGGCGGCCCGCTGTCGCCGTTGCTGGCCAATGTCCTGCTCGACGAGGTGGACAAGGAACTGGAGGCCCGCGGCCATTGCTTCGTGCGCTATGCCGATGATGCGAAGGTCTATGTTCGTAGCCGGAAGGCGGGCGAGCGGGTGATGGCGCTGCTGCGGCGGCTCTATGGCAGGCTGCGCCTGACGGTCAACGAGGCCAAGAGCGCAGTTGGCAGTGTGTTTGGTCGCACGTTTCTGGGGTTCACCTTTTGGGTGGCTCCAGGCGGCCTGATCAAGCGCAAGGTGGCTGCCAAGGCATTGCAGGCCTTCAAGCAGCGCGTCCGGCAACTGACCCGCCGCTCCGGCGGGCGCAGCATGCAGGAGGTAGCAGAGCGGTTGCGATCCTATGTTCTGGGCTGGAAAGGCTACTTCCGGCTGGCGCAAACACCAGGGGTCTTCAAAGACCTGGACAAGTGGCTGCGTCACCGCGTGAGGGCTATCCAACTCAAACACTGGAAACGCGGCAGGACCATCTACAGGGAACTGACGGCATTGGGGGCGAAGCCCGACCTAGCGCGACGGGTGGCGGCCAATAGCCGGCGCTGGTGGCGCAACAGCGGTCTGCTCCTCAATGTCGTCTTGAACCTCAAATGGTCCGACCAGTTGGGCCTACCCCGTCTCTCATGACCTCAACTCCTCGAACCGCCCGGTGCGGACCCGCATGCCGGGTGGTGTGGCAGGGGAGCGATCCGATAGGATCGCCCCCTATGCCGATGGATGTGGCAGGCGCTAAATTCCGCCGGGGCCGCGCAGCCTTGCGATCAGATCGTCGAGCTGATCCAAGTCGGTATAGTGCAGGGAGAGATGACCGCCGGCGCCTTTGTGATCCAGAACCACCTTGAGGCCCAAGGCGTATGAGAGGTCGCGCTCCAGCGCCAGGGTGTCGGCGTCTTTCGGCGCCGCGCCGGAGGGGCCGCGGGGTCGCGGGGTCGGGCTGGTGCCGGGGGTTTGCGCGCGGCGCTCGGTCTCGCGGACGGACCAGCCCTCTGACATGGCGGCTTCGGCGAGGGCGATGGGGTTCTCTGCGGTCAAGAGAGCGCGCCCATGGCCGGCTGAGAGTCGGCCTTGCTCTACCGCCCGCTTGATCGGGTCCGGCAAGCCCAAGAGGCGCAGGGTGTTGGCGATGTGGCTGCGGCTCTTGCCGACGGCCTTGCCCAGGTCGGCGTGGCTATAGCCGAACTCATCGATCAGGCGGTTATAGGCCTCAGCCTCTTCGAGCGGCGAGAGATCCTCACGCTGGACGTTTTCGACCAGCGCGATCTCCAGGGTGGTGCGGTCATCCAGCTCGCGGATTAGAACGGGCAGGCTGTCCAGCTTGGCGCGCTGGGCCGCGCGCCAGCGGCGCTCTCCGGCGACGATCTCGTACTGGCCGGTCTGGCTCGGGTGCGGACGCACGACCAGGGGCTGTAGCACGCCTTGTTGGGTGATCGACTGTGCCAGCGCGTCCAGTGCCTCTTCGTCGTAGTGACGGCGCGGCTGGCTGCGGTTGGGATGCAGCAGCTCGATCGGCAGGCTCTTGGCCCCGCCGCTGCTCGCCTCTTCACCGGGCGTTGCGGCGGGCGCTCCGACAGGGGCTTTGGTTTCCTCCTCGAAGAGGGCCGAGAGGCCGCGGCCCAGTCCCTTTTTCTTCATGCTCATGCGGCTTGCCGTTCTCCTTCGCGTCGCAGCAGTTCGCTCGCCAGTTTCAGATAGGCCTGGGACCCCCGGCACTGCAGATCATAGAGCAAGGCCGGCATGCCATGCGAGGGCGCCTCCGAGATCCGCACGTTGCGCGGGATCGTGGTCTCATAGACCAGGCTGCCCATGTGCTCGCGCACGTCAGCCTCCACCATCTCCGACAGTGAGGTGCGGCGGTCGACCATGGTCAAGACGATGCCATGGATCTCCAGGCGGGGATTGAGGCTGCGCTTCACCCGATCGATGGTGCGGGTGAGATGCGAGAGCCCTTCCAGCGCATAGTACTCAGCCTGCAAAGGCACCAGCACTGCATCGGCTGCGACCAGGGCGTTCAGGGTGAGAAACCCCAAGGAGGGCGGGCAGTCGATCAGGACGTAGTCATAGTCGCCGGCGATGGGGTGCAGGGCCTGAATCAGGCGGCGGTCGCGCCCTTGACCCTCCACCAGCTCGACCTCGGCGCCGGCCAGATCAACCGTAGCCGGGGCCAGGGTCAGTCGCGGCACCTCAGTCGGGACCAGGATCTCGCTCAGAGGCCTGCCCTCGATCAGGGTGCTATAGACCGAATCAGAAGCTGCCGGCCGCTCGTGGCCCAGTCCGGTGGTGGCATTGCTCTGCGGGTCAAGATCGACCAGCAGGCAACGCTGCTCACAAGCGGCAAGTGCGGTGGCCAGGTTGACGGCCGTGGTGGTCTTGCCCACACCGCCCTTCTGATTGGCGATGGCGAAGACGCGCGCGGAACTGGTGCTACCGGTCATGCGCTCTGTCACTCCCCTGCCCTCAATCTTGTCTGCGCGTGTCTGCGATAGGGATGAATCATCGTGATCGCGCTCTCTTGCGGCCTTTGGCGGCCAACGTCTCAATCACCAAGAGGGCGCTCTCGGGATCACTCAGGCTTGGCCGCTCGCGGATCGCCATGCTCCATTGCTGGCGGGCTGCGGTCAACTCACCTTCTCGGGCTCGGCCCTTCAAGAGCAGCGCCCGCCCACCTGGGACCAGATGCCGCGCCACGTAGCCCAGCAGCTTCGGCAGGGGTGCCAGAGCCCTCGCCGTGACGCAGTCGGCTCGAAGCGGGGCCAGCTGTTCGATCCGCTCGACGTGGACGGTGACCGGAACCCCTGTTTCACGTGAAACATGATTGAGGAAGGCTGCCTTGCGCCCGTCCGATTCCACAAGGTGCACCTCGCCCGCACCGAGGATCGCCAGGACGAGGCCTGGAAAGCCGCCGCCACTCCCCAGATCGGCGATCCGCAAGGGCCGTCCCTCGGGCGCAGCCGGTAAGGCCTCGACCAGCTGAGCAGAGTCCAGCATGTGGCGTTGCCAGAGTGCACCGGGGTTCCGGCGCGAAATCAGATTGACCTTCTGGTTCCACTCCAAGAGCAGCGCCGCGAAGCTCGATAGCGCCGCCTGCTGGGAGTCGGTCAGGCGGAAGCGTTCGGCCAGGAGCTTAAGACCGGGATCCTGCTGCAGCATGAGCCTAAGCGGCAGCCTGGCGGTCGCGCCGCCGCCGTTTCACATAGCGGAGCAACAGCGTGAGGGCCGCCGGTGTCATGCCGGGGAGGCGTGCGGCCTGGCCTAAGGTCTCAGGCCGTGCGCGCTCCAGCAGTTGCCGGATCTCGTTCGAGAGACCGGCGATCTCTACAAGCGGCAGGTCGGTCGGTAGCGCCAGGTCTTCGTCACGACGATAGGCGGCGACATCGGCTTCCTGACGCTCCAGGTAGCCGTGGTAGGCGGCATCGATCTCAAGCTTCGCCCGGATTGGTGCCTCGATAGCCAGCAGTTCGGGCCAGTGGCGCGCCAAGCGCTCCCAAGAGAGATGGGGATAGCGCAGCAGGGCAAAGGCAGAGCGGCGCTGTCCATCCTTGTTCACCGCGATCCCGGAGCGCTCCAGCTCTTGCGGGGTTGCCTCCAGCCGTGACAGCAGGGCGTGGCCCTCCTGCAGCTGCCGCTTCTTCTCCTGCCAATGCGTCCTGCGCTGCTTGCCGACGAGGCCCAGGGCGATGCCGCTGTCGGTCAGCCGCTCTTCGGCATTATCGGCGCGCAGCCTGAGGCGGAACTCGGCGCGGCTGGTGAACATGCGATAGGGCTCGCTGACGCCGCGGGTTACCAGATCGTCGATCAAGACCCCGATGTAGGCCTCGCTGCGATCGATGACGAAAGGCTCCTCCGTCCCGCCGGCGCGGCGCGCGGCATTGACGCCGGCGATCAGGCCTTGGGCGGCCGCCTCTTCATAACCGGTGGTGCCGTTGATCTGGCCGGCGAGGAAGAGGCCCGGCAGGCGGCGGGTCTCCAACCCACGGGTCAATTCGCGTGGATCGACGTAATCATACTCGATGGCATAGCCATGCTGCAGGATCCGCGCCTGCGCCAGCCCGGGGATCGAGGCGACCATGGCGTCTTGCACATCACGCGGCAGAGAGGTGGAGATGCCGTTGGGATAGACGGTATCGTCGGCGAGGCCCTCGGGCTCCAGGAAGATCTGATGGCGCTCGCGCTCGGCGAAGCGCACCACCTTGTCCTCGAAGGAGGGGCAGTAACGGGGGCCGACTGAATCGATCTGACCGCTATAGAGCGGGGCGCGATGCAGGTTGGCCTGCACCAGAGCGCGGGTTTCCGCCGTGGTGTGGGTGATGTGGCAGGGGATCTGCGGCGTGGTGATGGCCCGGGTCAGGCTGGAGAAGGGTTCTGGCGGTTCATCACCCGGCTGCGCCTTGAGACACGACCAGTCGATGCTGCGGCCGTCCAGGCGCGGCGGGGTCCCGGTCTTGAGCCGGCCGAGGGCAAATCCCAGGCGGCGGAAACTCTCCGCCAAGGCAATCGCCGGGGCGTCGCCGACCCGACCCGCCGCGCGGCGCTCTTCACCGATGTGAATGACGCCGTTCAGGAAGGTGCCGGTGGTGATCACCACAGCGCCGGCGGTCAGGACGCGTCCGTCTGCCAGGCGGAGACCGCTGATACCATGGCCCTCTTGATAGAGGAGGTCCTCGACGCTGCCTTCAAGGATGTCGAGATTGGGCTGGGCCTGCAGCAGATCCTGGATGGCCTGACGATAGAGCGCGCGATCGGCCTGAGCGCGCGGGCCGCGTACGGCCGGGCCTTTGCTGCGATTGAGAAGCCGGAACTGAATTCCGGCGGCATCGGCGGCCAAACCCATGATGCCGTCCAGAGCATCAATCTCACGGACCAGGTGGCCCTTGCCCAGTCCCCCGATGGCCGGGTTGCAGGACATGACGCCGACGGTGTCGCGCTTGTGTGTCACCAGGGCCGTTCGCGCGCCCATGCGCGCAGCGGCAGCCGCGGCTTCGGAGCCGGCGTGGCCGCCGCCAACGACGAGGACGTCCCAGGCTGTCTTTGCGGAATGGATCATGAGGCATTCTATAGGGCCTAGTTACCCGCGGGGCAAAGCGTGATGGCCGCGGATCAGCTCTGCTGTTTCACGTGAAACAGCTGTTTGCCGATGCTTCCGGAACATCCAAAGTCCGCCACCGACGCGATCCGCGGGTCCAGGGAGGCATCGCAGCGCCCCTTCGAGAGCTTGCCGGGTCGGAAAACATCGGACCTTGCGGGATAAGCCAGTCAAGACTTTCTCCTTTCGAATGAACCTTTTCCGTCCCTGGCAAGACTTATGGACATGCGCCGCTTGGATCTCTTGCTTCGAGACAGTTCCGATACTCCAAAGCAAGATCTCACGCCGGCGTTAGGCGCCTTCGGGCGGTAGCTTTTCTTGTGAGGAGAGACGACATGGCCATCGACGACCTGAAGACCCCGATCATCAATGGACTCGACATCACCGGCTCGGCAGAGGGTGAGCTCATTCTCGGTTCTTTCGAGAACGACCAGATCAATGCGAAAGAAGGTGACGACATCGTCCTTGGACTGCAGGGAGACGACCTGGTGTCCGGCGGCCTCGGCGAGGATGTCATCTTCGGTGGCAAGGGCGACGATGTCCTGGTCGCCAACAAAGGCGACGACTTCGTGTTCGGCGGCAATGGCGATGACGCCCTGGTCTGGAACAACGGCGACGGCTCCGACCTCATGAATGGCGGCAATGGCTACGACCGGGTGCAGGTCAACTTCGACACCGACCTGGTGAACGACGATCTGCAAAACAAGGACGTCGCCGAATTCTCGACCACGCCTGAGGGCGTTCAGTTCGCCCGCGTTGAGTTGAACGATCAGACCGCCGCCGGCCTCTTCCAACTCGACATCCGCAAGACCGAGGTGCTGGAGACCAACTTCGGCGATGGCGATGATGCCGCCGTGATCCTCGGCAACCTGCTCGATAAGATCAAGCTGGAGCTGGACGGCGGCGGCGACACGGACCTGCTGGACTTCTCGCAGGCCGCAGCGGCCGTCAAGGTCAACCTTGAAGCCGGCACCGCCGGTACCGCGCATGTCGAGAACTTCGAGAACGTGATCGGCTCCGAGTTCGGCGATGGTATCGGCGGCGATGAGGGCAACAACGTCCTTAGCGGCCTGGGTGGCAACGACGTCCTGAGAGGCAATCAGGGCGACGACGAGCTGGTTGCAAACAAGGGCGATGACCGTGTGTTCGGTGCGCGGGGCGACGATCTTCTGGCTTGGAACAACGGCGATGGCTCCGACCTCATGCACGGCGGCGGCGGCTACGACCGGGTGCAGGTGAACTTTGACACCGACCTGGTGAACGACGATCTGCAGAACAAGGACGTCGCCGAATTCTCAACCACGCCGGAGGGCGTTCAGTTCGCCCGCGTCGAGTTGAACGATCAGACCGCCGCCGGCCTCTTCCAACTCGACATCCGCAAGACCGAGGTACTGGAGACCAACTTCGGCGATGGCGATGATGCCGCCGTGATCCTCGGCAATCTGCTCGATAAGATCAAGCTGGAGCTGGACGGCGGCGGCGACACGGACCTGCTGGACTTCTCGCAGGCCGCAGCGGCCGTCAAGGTCAACCTTGAAGCCGGCACCGCCGGTACCGCGCATGTCGAGAACTTCGAGGACGTAACCGGCTCCGCATTCGACGACCAGATTTTCGGCGACGCGGGCGCGAACAGGATCCGCGCCGGCGACGGCAACGATGTTCTTGCCGGCGGAGCAGGCGAAGATGACTTCGTCTTCTTCCAGGACGACGTCGGTGTCAAAGTTATCTTAGACTTCGAAATCGGCGTTGATCGGCTCACCTTCGTGACCGATGCGGACCTGACCGCCGCCGACGTCGTCGACCAGCTGACGCAGCAAGGCAGCGACGTCGAGTTTGAACTCAGCGGCAAGCTAATCACCATCGAAAACGCGCTCGTCGAAGACTTCAGCACCGACGACTTCCTGATCGGCTAAGGCAGATCGCGATCAGGTGGTTTCACGTGCTCGCGTAAATCTGCTCTATTATTCAGTGGCTTAGAGCATGACTCAGACGACAAGTTCCTTCGATTTGACGTCATCATGCTCTAAGCACGACTTCGGCGATCCCAGACCGGCGATCTCTCGAGGCATCGCAGCGGCCAAGCCACTTGGACGTGCGGATCGCGTCCGCGAGAGATGCCTGGGGCATTCGGAGGTCGAACCAGGATTGCGCCGGCAACATCGGGATCAGCCCATCACGTGAAACAGCTACTTGCCGATGCAGAATTCTCCGAAGAGCCGGTCCAGCACTTCCTCGACGTCCACGCGTCCGGCAACCTTGCCAAAGGCGCGGAGTGCCAGGCGCAGCTCCTCGGCAAAAAGCTCCGGCAGGTCTGCTGTTTGCGCACGCTCCAGGGCGTTAAGGGCTTCTTCAAGCGCGGCGCGCTGACGGGCACGCGAAACCAGAGCAGCCTCGCCGCTGCTGGCAACCTCCAAACGCCGTAAGCCTTGGGTCAGGCGGTGAAGCAGCTCATCCAAGCCCGCGCCGGTCTTAGCGGAGATTGTCAGGTCTAGCCCGGTGGGTGCCGCCTCGCTGAGATCAGCCTTGTTGCCAACCAATAAGCGCCGCTCCACTGGAATCTCGGCTAGCCTCTCAGGCAAGGCTTTGGGCCGCGCCAAATCTACAACTATGAGCACCAGATCGCTGTCCTGGACCCGCAGCAGAGAGCGACGCATGCCCTCCTGCTCTACGATGTCACTGCTTTCCTCGGCCAGGCCGGCTGTATCCACCAGGGTTACCGGCAGCCCGGCCAGATCGAGACGCACCTCAATGGGGTCCCGCGTGGTGCCTGGCCGATCGGTGACGATCGCAGCGTCGCGACCGGCCAAAGCGTTCAGTAGCGAGGACTTGCCCACATTGGGCGCGCCGACCAGAGCACAGGTGAAGCCATCGCGGATACGCTCGGCCCAGGGTGCCCGGGCCAGGGCCGCACGGATTTCCTCGGCGACGCAGCGGCTGCGTCGTGCGGCTTCGGCCTCCAGATCGTCGGGGATCTCTTCCTCGGCGAAGTCGAGCTGTGCTTCGATCAGGGCTGCGGCTTCGATCAGAGCAGCGCGCCAGTCCTGCAGTCGGCAAGAGAGCGCGCCATCGGCCAGGGCTAGAGCCTGGCGGCGCTGTGCGCCGGTCTCAGCAGCGACCAGGTCGGCCAGACCTTCGATTTGCGTGAGATCCAGCTTGCCGTTGGCAAAGGCGCGCCGTGCGAACTCGCCGGGTTCGGCCAAGCGAAGGCCCGGCTCTGCGCTTAAGGTTTCCAGTACGCCGGCCAACACGGCCGGCCCACCATGCAAGTGCAACTCTACCAAATCTTCGCCACTGGCGCTGTTGGGACCGGGAAACCACAGCACCAAGGCCTGATCCAAAGGCTCGCCGTTCTCGGGAGTGAGCACGTCGCGAAGGCTCGCTTGCCGGGGCTTCGGTCGTGCTCTCGCTGTCAAACGATCCAGAGTTCGGCCAGCCGCAGGTCCGCTGATACGCACCACGGCCAAGGCAGAACGCCCCCGCGCGGTGGCGGGGGCGTAGATCGTCTCCAGGTCCTGCAAAGGTCGTCAGTCGCCCCAGCGGATCAGATGATCCTCTACCGTGGGACGCTTCTTTCCGGCCGGCGGGCGATCATCCAAGGGTGTGCCGACGTGGATCAGGCCGATCAGGTGATCCTTCTCTTCCAGCCCCAAGGCCTTCTTGAATTCGGCATCATAGGCCCTGGCACCGGTCACCATGACGGCGCCATAGCCTTGGGCATGAAAGGCGGTCAGCAGGATCTGTGCGGCACAGCCCGCGGCCACCACCTGCTCAATCACCGGCGCCTTGGGATGGTCCTCGCGCACCACGGCGGCGACCCCGACCATCAAGGGAGAGCGCAGCGCCTTGGCCTGTGCAGTCTCCCAGACCGCAGGATCGACATCGGGTTGCGCCCGCTTGGCCTGGTCGTAATAGAGCTGGCCTAGACGCTCCAGCCCCTCGCCCTCGAACTCCAGCAGGCGCCAGGGCCTGACCGCACCGTGGTCGGGCGCGCGCATGGCGGCTTCATAGGCTTGGCGACGATGCTCGGCGCTTGGGGCGGGCTCCATCAGGTACTTGGCCGAGACCGATTCGCGGCTCAAGAGGGCATCGAGGGTGTCCATTCACGACCTCTCCTTGTCGTCGTCCGCCGAGGGCGCCATCCCCGGCCAAAAAAAACGGCGCATCTGTTCCAGGTTCTCCAGACCCGCCTTGCCGGCAAAGGGTGCCGCCATCGGCATCCAGGTCTGCCAAAGTTCTCCACTCTCCAACTGCTCCAGGGCGGATTGCAGGCGCTCTTCGACTTGCCCAATCAAGCGCTCTTGCATGGGCGCGACGTCGGGAAGTCCGAAGAACTCACGAACCTCCTTCGGCGTACAGTCGATATCGATCTTGATCTTCATCGCCGCAAGTCTCCCTCTTACCTATTTTGCGCCCCTTAGAATTTGCGCCCTTGGAAAATCTCCCTTTAGGAATCTCCCTTTAGGAATCTCCCTTGAGAAATCTCCCTTGAGACTGGGCAATCCCGCCCACACCTTAGTGCAGCGTGGCTTGCGGGCAACTGCTTTCGGCGCCGGCATGAAGAGATTATGGGCGGGCTCTGTTGTTTTGAGCCCTTTAGACCAGCCGAAGGGAGAGGCACGCGATGAACCGTCTGGGCGAAGAGACCAGCCCCTACCTGCTGCAACACCGCGACAACCCAGTCCACTGGTGGCCCTGGGGGCCAGAGGCGCTCGCAGCAGCCAAGGCCGAGAACAAGCCGATCCTGCTGTCGATCGGCTATGCCGCCTGCCACTGGTGTCACGTAATGGCGCATGAGTCCTTCGAGAACGAAGGGATCGCAGCGCTGATGAACGATCTCTACGTCAACATCAAGGTCGACCGCGAAGAGCGGCCGGAGATCGACGCCCTCTATATGCAGGCACTGCATCTGCTGGGTGAGCATGGCGGCTGGCCCCTGACCATGTTCTTGACCCCGGATGGAGAGCCCTTTTGGGGCGGTACCTACTTCCCGCCCGCCGATCGCTACGGCCGGCCCGGCTTTCCCAGCGTGCTGAAGGGCATCCAGCAGATCTGGAGCGAAAGCCAGGACAAGGTCGCCAAGAACGTGGCGGCCTTGACCCAGGGCTTGAACGCCTGGGCCGAGAGCAGTCCCGGCGGCATGGTGAGCGCGGCTGCGATGGGCGAGATCGCCGGCAAGCTCTTGCAGGCCATGGACGGGAAGGAGGGTGGCCTGGGTGGCGCGCCCAAGTTTCCCAATCCGCCGACCCTTGAGCTGCTGCGTCGCGCCTATTGGCGGGGCGAAGGTCCCTCCTACCAGCAGGCCGTGGCGCTGACCCTGGAGAAGATGAGCCAGGGCGGCATCTATGATCATCTAGGCGGTGGCTACGCCCGCTATGCCGTCGATGCGATCTGGCTGGTGCCGCACTTCGAGAAGATGCTCTACGACAACGGCCAGATCCTGGAGTTGTTGGCGAGCGCCCATGCGGTCGAGCCAAGGCTGCTGTTCAAGCAGCGCGCCGAGGAAACGGTGGGTTGGCTCTTGCAAGAGATGCCGGCCGCCGCTGAGGAACCGGGCACCACCAAGAACGGGCAGCCCCAGGACCCGCGGGTCGCCGCCTTTGCCGCCTCCTTCGATGCCGACAGCGAGGGCGAGGAAGGCCTCTTCTATCTCTGGACGCCGGAGAGCCTGCGGGCCCTGCTCAGCGAGGACGAGGCGCAGGTCATCGAGGCTGCCTATGGCGTAACGCCGGATGGGAACTTCGAAGGCCAGACCATCCTGAACCGCCGCCACGCGGGGGCTGATCTCGACGCGGACGAGGAGGCCCGCTTGGCGCCCTTGCGCCAGCGTCTCTACGCGGGCCGGGCGGAGCGGATCTGGCCGGGCTGGGACGACAAGGTCTTGGCCGACTGGAACGGCATGATGATCGCCGGTCTGGTGCAGGCCGGTACCGTCTTTGCGCGACCCGAGTGGCTGGCGGCAGCGGAGGCCGCCCTCTTCTTCTTCCGTGACCAGGTGATGGAGGGTGGTCGCCTGCATCACTCCTGGCGCCGGGGCCAGGCCAAGCACCAGGCCACCTTGGATGATCACGCGCATCTGGCACGCGCGGCCCTGCTGCTGCACGAGGCGACCGGCGGTGAAGAGGCCTTGGCTCTCGCCCAGGATCTGGTTGCGCTTGCGATCACGCACTATGAGGACACCGAGGTCGGTGGCTTTTATGTCGCCGCCGCCGATGCGGAGGCACTTCTGGTACGCGCCAAGTCGGTTCAGGATTCCGCCGTGCCCTCCGGCAATGGGGTGATGGTCGAGGTGCTGGCCCGTCTCTTCTATCTGACAGGGGATCCCGCCCACCGCGAGCGAGCGGAGCGCACGGCGGCGGCCTTCACCGGAGAGATCGCGCGCAACTTCTTCCCTCTTGCCACTCTCCTGAATGCGGCCGAGTTCCTGGAGCGCGCAGTCCAGGTTGCGATCGTCGGAGTACGGGGCGAGGCGGAGACCGATGCGCTGGTCGCCACGGCCTTCCAGGCCGGCAATCCTTGGCTGGTGCTACAGGTTGTAGGCCCCAATGAAGCCTTGCCGAGCGGTCATCCGGCCACGGGCAAGACGGCGGTCGAAGGTAGGCCGAGCGCCTACGTCTGCCACGGGTCAGAGTGCTCTCTTCCGATCACGGAGCCTGCCTTGCTCGCGGCGGCGCTCAGTCCCAAGACCTAACGACGCCAATAGTCGTTGGCCGCGGCCACGGTTTGAAAGTTGGTTGCCACGACCTGGGATGCCAAGGTGAGGCTGTCCGCATTCCCGGCATAGTCGGGGCGCAGCATGGCGCGGACGGCCTCGTCCGGTTGCGTCATCTTCACTGCCAAGCGTGACAGTTTTATCGCGAGTGCAAACCCCTCTTCCGGAGTGGCAGTTTGCAGAGTATCAGGCCAAGCCATTGCGAGAGTCCTTTTCACCGTCTCGGATGAGAGCTGCGGTCATGGGGCAGACCTATTGCTGCAGATGCTCAATCGAGAAGACATGCTGCATGTCAACCAATGGAGTATGGCAGGCGCGGCAGGCATCGAGGTCCTTGTTCGCAACACTGCCGTCCGGCTTATAGGCCGCAAAATCCCAATCGCCGTTCTTGAGCTCTTCCGGGAAGGTATCACCCCAACCCTGCTGCTTTTCCATGACTGCGACCAGGGCAAGTTTGCCGTGAATGCGCTGCCCCAGGCTGCTCTCGATGACCTCCCCCTTCTCGTCCTTCTTCGCCTTGTAGACCTCGCCGATCAGGATCGAACCATCGGGAAAAACGCCATCCTGCTTCATTCCCTCGATGGCGATGCGGTTTGCCCAAAGATGGATGATCTGGTCGTCGTTCATCGTGCGATCCAGGTTCAGATAGTTCACGAAGGTCTCGCGGTAGTTCTGCGGAAAGGCGATGCGTTGCTCCTCGGCAAGCAAGGGTGTTGCGAGAGCGAGGCTGAGGGCTAGACCGGGGATGAGTCGTCGCATGGCTTCTTGGTCCTTTTCTGGCGGCGCGCGCAAGCACGTGCGAGCTTCAATGACTCGTTAAGATAATAATGTCAATCTTAATTGTTCTTATTATCTTTATAGTGTTTGAGGGTAGGCATGCTAGAGAGCTCAGGACCCAGCGAGGGAGTAGGCAGCCGGATGGCTTTGAAGGACGAGATCTTTACCGCGCTCAGCAGAGAGCCCCTCTCGATCGCCGAGCTCTGTCAGCGATTCGGGGTGACCCGAAACGCCATCGTCGTGCAGATCAATCAATTGACCTCGGCCGGTCTCGTCGAAGCCAGCGATGTGCCGCGCGAGGGCAAGGTCGGGAAGCCCGCCGCCCGCTATCGCGCCTTGCCCGGCAATGAAGACCGCAGCTCCGGCGCCTATCGGCATCTCTCGCTCATGCTGGTGAAGGCGATCCAGCGCAGCATGAGCGAGAAGGAACGCGAAGAGTTCTATCGCGCGATGGGGCGCGCGGAGGCCAAAGCAGCCGACAGTATGGCGGGCTTGAGTGAACGCGCCCGAGTGGAGCGAGTTTGCGCCTTTGTCAACCAGCTGGGTGCGGCCGCCGAGATCGAAGTTCGCGAGAAGTCCTATGTTCTGAAGAGCTTCACCTGCCCGATCGGCTCTGTCGTTCGGATCGATGACTGCGGCTGCCTCATGATGGCCTCCCTCTTCGAAGCCCTTTCCGGGCTACCGACCGAAGTCCGCTGTAAGCGCCAGGAGCGCCTGGTCTGCCAGTTCAAGATGAAGCGGAAAGACCGGAAGGCGGCTTGACCGGATCTAAAGACCGGCGCGCACCTGTTCCCTCAGCGCAAACTTCTGGATCTTCCCGGTCGAGGTCTTGGGGATCTCCGTAAAGGCGAAGCCCTTGGGGACCTTGAAGCGGGCCAGATGCTGGCGGCAGTGCTCGGTCAGCTCTTCGGCGGTGGCGCTTTTGCCGGCGCGCAGCTCGACGAAGGCAAAGGGGGTTTCGCCCCAGCGCTCGTCAGCCTTGGCGACCACGGCACAGGCGGCGACTGCGGGATGGCGATATAGTGCCCCCTCAACCTCGATCGAGGAGATGTTTTCGCCGCCGGAGATGATGATATCCTTGGAGCGGTCCTTTAGCTCGACATAGCCGTCTTCATGCCAAACCCCCAGATCGCCGGTGCGGAACCAGCCGCCTGCAAAGGCCTCATCGGTGGCACTGGGGTTCTTCAGATAGCCCTTCATCACGACGTTGCCGCGCAGCATGACCTCACCCAGGGTCTCCCCGTCGCGCGTGCAGGGCTCCAGGGTCTTGGGGTCGGCGACCATCATCTCTTCCAGAACCGGATAGGTCACGCCCTGGCGGGCCTTGATCCGGGCCTGCTCTTCCGAGGTCAGGCCGTTCCACTCCGGCTTCCAATCGCAGACCACGGCCGGGCCATAGACCTCAGTCAGGCCATAGACGTGGGTGACGTGGAAGCCGAAGGAGGTCATGCGCTCCAGGATGGCCGCGGGTGGTGCCGCGCCTGCGGTCATGAACTCGACGGTGCGGCCGCCGAAGTCGCGCCGCTCCTCCTCTCCGGCATTCATCAGCATCTGCATGACAATGGGGGCACCGCAAAGATGGGTGACCCCGGTCTCGGCGATCAGGCGATAGATCTCGGCCGGCTCGACTGCACGCAGGCAGACATGGGTGCCGGCAAGCGCGGTGATGGTCCAGGGGAAGCACCAGCCGTTGCAATGGAACATCGGCAAGGTCCAGAGGTAGATGGCATGCGGCGGCATATCCCAGGTCATGATGTTGCCGTAGGACAGCAAGGCTGCACCGCGGTGATGGTAGACGACGCCCTTGGGATTGCCGGTGGTGCCGGAGGTGTAGTTGAGACAGATGGCCTGCCACTCGTCTTCCGGCCAGTCGCCCCTGGCCGTTGGATCGCCCTCGGCCAGCAGATCCTCATAGGTGACATCGCCGAAACCCTCGGTCATGGCGACGAAGGGATCATCGAGAGCGACCACCAGCGGCTTGCGCGTGCAGGCGGCCAGGGCCTGCTTGGCGACGGAGACGAAGGCCGGGTCGACCATAAAGACCTCGGCCTCGCCGTGATCCAGAATGAAGGCGACAGTGGCAGCGTCCAGCCTGGTGTTGATGGTGTTCAGCACTGCGCCGGCCAGCGCCACGCCAAAATGCGCCTCGAACATGGGCGGCGTGTTGGCGGCGATGATGGCGACGGTCTGGTCGCGCCCGATGCCGCGCGCCTTAAGGGCCGAGCCCAGGCGGCGGCAGCGTGCCTGCACTTCGGCCCAGCTGCGCTTGACCGGTCCGTGCAGCACGGCGGTGCGATCAGGAAAGACCTCAGCCGATCGCTCCAGAAAGGTGAGCGGTGTCAGCGGCACATGATTGGCCGGCCCCGGATCCAGGTTCTCTTCAAAAGGATTGTGCAGGGTCATGCCTCAGCCGCTGCCTCCCAAACTGCGTCGCGATCTTGGCCGGGATTGTGGTCGGTGCGTGCAGAGCTTGGCAAGAGCCTGGCGCAGTCGCGGATTTCTCACCTTCTTGTCGATTGACCTGTCTCAAGGCTTGCAGCGGAGAAGCAGCTAGGGTCTCTTTCACCGCGAGACAGGGAGATCAGAGGAGAAAGAGCGCCATGGGAGGCTACGCAGAGATGCATCGCCGCTCGCTGGAGGACCCCGAGGGTTTCTGGGGCGAGGCCGGCAGCCTGGTGGCCTGGAGCCAGCCTTGGGAGCGGGTCTTGGACGAGAGCGCCCAGCCGGTTCCGCGCTGGTTCGTCGGCGGGGTATTGAACACGGCGCACAACTGCCTGGACCGCCACGTGGCGGACGGGCGCGGCGATCAGGCAGCGCTGATCTACGATTCCGCCATGACCGGGACAAAGCATAGCTATAGCTATTCTGAGCTCTTGGATGAGGTCGCGCGTTTTGCCGGCGTCTTGACCGCGCAAGGCGTCACCAAGGGTGACCGGGTCATCATCTATATGCCGATGGTCCCGGAAGCGGCGATCGCTATGTTGGCCTGTGCGCGGATCGGCGCCGTGCACTCCGTCGTCTTCGGTGGCTTTGCCGCCAACGAGCTGGCCACCCGCATCAACGACTGTGCCCCCAGGGTGATTGTCGCGGCCTCCTGCGGTCTGGAGCCGGGCCGGGTCGTTGCCTACAAGCCTTTGTTGGACGCGGCGATCGGCATGGCGGTGCACAAGCCCGATCACTGCATCATCTTGCAGCGCCCGGAGCATGAGGCCGAGATGCAGGAGCGTGACCTGGACTGGGCGGAAGCCATGGCCGAGGCGGAGCCACAGGGGCCGGTTCCGGTGGCCGCGACTGATCCGCTTTACATCATCTACACCAGCGGCACGACCGGGCAGCCCAAGGGGATCGTGCGCGATACCGGCGGTCATGCCGTGGCGCTGACCTGGAGCATGGAAAAGCTCTATGGCGTGAAGCCGGGTGAAGTCTTCTGGGCTGCCTCGGACGTCGGCTGGGTGGTCGGGCACAGCTACATCGTCTATGCGCCCCTGTTGGCCGGCTGTACCACGGTCCTCTATGAGGGCAAGCCGGTCGGTACCCCCGACGCCGGTGCCTTCTGGCGGGTGATTGAAGAGCACAAGGTGGTCAGCCTCTTCACCGCGCCCACGGCCTTTCGCGCGATCCGCCAACAGGATCCCGAGGGTGCCTTGATCGGCGATTATGACCTCAGCCACTTCCGCTCGCTGTTCCTGGCGGGAGAGCGCTGCGATCCCGACACCTTGGCCTGGGCGCAGGAGAAGCTGAAGGTACCGGTGGTCGATCACTGGTGGCAGACCGAGACCGGCTGGTGCATCTGCGGCAACTATCTGGGCGTGGAAGAGCTGCCGGTGAAACCGGGCTCTCCCACCGTGCCGGGCCCCGGCTGGGACATGAAGATTCTTGGCATCGACGGGCAGGAGAAAGCGCCGGGCGAGATCGGATCTCTGGTGGCACGCCTGCCTTTGCCGCCGGGTACTTTCCCCACGCTCTGGAATGCAGAGGACCGTTTCCGCAAGAGCTACATGGAAACCTTCCCCGGCTACTATGAGACCGGTGACGCCGGGGTCATCGACGAAGACGGCTATGTCTTCGTCATGGCCCGTACCGACGACATCATCAATGTCGCCGGCCACCGCCTTTCGACCGGCGCCATGGAGGAGGTCTTGGCCGCCCATCCCGATGTGGCGGAGTGCGCGGTCATCGGTGTCGCCGATCGGCTGAAGGGGCAGGTGCCGCTTGGCTTCGTCGTGCTGAAGAAAGGCGCCGAGACCAGCGAGGCGGTCTTGACCAAAGAGCTGGTCGCCATGGTGCGCGATCGCATCGGGCCTGTGGCCTTCTTCAAGCAAGCGGCAACGGTTCAGCGCCTGCCCAAGACCCGGTCCGGCAAGATCCTGCGCGCGACCATGCGGGCAATCGCCGACAGCGAGCCCTATAAGGCCCCGGCCACAATCGATGATCCCGCAATCCTCGACGAGATCGGCGAGGTCTTGCAGGGGCTGGGCTACGCCAAGGGAGAGAGTTAGGTAGAGCGGGGCGCATACACCGTGGCTTCGTCTCTTCTGCATGACCTGTCGGAGTGGGGGAGCCACCGGGATCTCGGTCTCTCCGAAGAGGCCCATCACCAAGCACGGCTGGCCTTTCTGGATACCTTGGCCTGCATGCTGGTGGGGATGGAGCAGCCCTCCACCCAAGCGCTTGCCGCGGTCTTGAGCAAGCTGGGTCAGCCGGGGCCGGCCGCCACTTTTTGCCGAGGCTGGCCTTGAATGCCGATAAGGCGGCTCTGTTGAACGGCTTTGCCGCCCACGTCTTGGACTTCGATGATTATGAAGCACCGGCCTCGACCCACCTGAGCGCCGTCCTGGTGCCGACACTGCTGGCGTTGAGCGATCTGGAGGCGGTTTCTCTTCGGGACCTTGCCACAGCCAATCTGGCCGGCTTTGAAGTCATCAATCGTGTCGGCCGGGCACTCGGCGGCTATGCGCACTAAGATCAAGGCTGGCACGCCACGGCCACCTTAGGGCCGATCGCTGCTGCGGCTGCCTTCTGCCGCAACACTTCTCGGATGAAGCCCTCAATAGCCCGACTGTTCGACGCTTGGCCGAGCGCATCTGCATCCGACCCTACGATCCAGGACCTGAGCTTGAGGATATCAGCCCCGCGCAACCCGACCGGCTGACGCTGCGGCTTAGCGATGGTTCCAACCCCTCTGTCGAAGTTGGCGAGGTGAAGGGCGGTGCTGCAAAGCCTCTTACTGCAGAAGACCTGCTCGCAAAGTGGAGTGACTGCGGCGGCAGGAGGGAGCCTGGCGACAAGCTTCTCTCCGATGCCCCTGAAGCACCTTGGCGATTTCGCAGTTTTACGGAGGACTGCGTGGCGACCGCCTAAAGCGCTTTGCTTTCGCTGACCTTGTGGATCGTCAGCTTGCGATCGCCGATCCCCAGATCCGGCCAGTGGGTCCGCCACTCAGCGACATGAGCGCTCTGCTGATGCGCTTCCAGGTCTTCCAGGCTCTCCCACTGCTCGATGACATGGACCAGGGTCATGTCCAGGACGTCGAAGGCATAGGCGTAAGAGATGCAGCCCTTCTCGGCTCGAGAAAGGCGCATGACCTTTTCCATCACGGGACGGGCCGCCGCGTGAGCGTCGGCGCGGATGCGGACCGTGCCGGTTACCAAAATCATGTCTTTTCTGTCTGCTCGTCCTGGGCGGCATCCGGGGTCTCGTTGACCTCCTCGTTGACCTCTGGGGTCTCGTTGACCTCCTCTTTGATCTCTGGGTCTTCGTCCTCGAGCACGCCTGCGTCGCGGGCTTCCTGCGCCTCTTGGGCGGCCAGCTTTTGTGCATCGCGGGCCTTCAGGGTTTCGGCCTGATCGACGGCGGCGTTGAGTTCGGTCTGGGTGCAGAGGCCCAGCAGGACGGGATCGCGCGGCTTGATGTTCTGGGTGTTCCAGTGGGTGCGCTCGCGAATGGCCTGGATGGTGTTCTTGGTGGTGCCGATCAGCTTTGAGATCTGCACGTCTTTCAGGTCCGGAAAGTGCTTCAGCAGGAAGGCGACCCCATCGGGCTTGTCCTGGCGCTTGGCGACCGGGGTATAGCGCGGGCCCTTGGTGCGCTTCAGCGGCTCCGGCAGGTCCTGCTTGCGCATGACCAGGCGACGCTTGGAATCCTGCTCGCAGCGCTGGATCTCTTCCTTGGTCAACTGGTTGTTCATGACGGGGTCCAGCCCCTGAATGCCCTTGGCCACCTCACCGTCGGCGATGCCTTGCACCTCCAGCACGTGCAGGCTGCAGAACTCGGCAATCTGCTCGAAGGAGAGCCCTGTGTTGTCGATCAGCCAGACGGCCGTCGCCTTCGGCATCAAGGGTTGAGACATCGGTGTAACTCCTTAAGGGCGGCGCGCCAGAAGCGGTCGGCTTCAGCGCCCGGTCGTGACCGCTTTCCGGCAAGCGGGTTTAAGTCTTGTCCAGGAACCGCAGAGATATAGGCGGACTGCCGCCTCTCTGCAAAGCCCTCTTCTTCGCCTGCATTGCACAGAAGACGACTCAGCCCGTCGAATTTGGGCCAGACAGGTCAAAGCATCACAGGAGAGCCTGACGGTGACGACGGATATGAAGCTCTTCCAGCGAGGCCAAGATGCCCGACAGCCCCCTTCCCCGCGAACCGGTCCTGCCGCCCAGCCCCGACGACACCATGGGCGGCATCGAATGGACGCCGCTGCGCCAGAAGCGGCTGGCGAAGCTGCGCCAGGCCCTCAAGCAAAGCGATGTGGCGGGCCTGCTGCTCTACGATCCGATCAACATCCGCTATGCCACCGGCAGCCGCAATATGACGGTTTGGACCCTGCACAATGCCGTGCGCTATTGCTTTATCGCCACAGAGGGACCGGTGGTGCTCTTCGATTTCCACGGCTGCGAGCATTTGAGCCGGGGCTTGGGCACGGTTGACGAGGTGCGGCCCGCCGTTGCCTGGTTCTACTTCGGTGCCGGATCTCGCGGTCCGGAGAAGGCGAAGCAGTGGGCGGCAGAGCTTGCCGACTTGGTGGAGCGCTATGGCGGCGGCAACAAGCGCCTCGCGATCGATCGCTGCGACCCACCGGGGAGCTTCGCGCTGCGTGACCAGGGCATCCAGCTGGAAGAGGGGCAGGGCCTGATGGAGGTGGTGCGCGCCGTCAAACTGCCAGAAGAGCTGGAGCTGATCCGCCAGTCGATGGTGGTCTGCGAGGCCGGCATGGCGCGGATGCAGGAGGCTCTGCGGCCGGGTCTCAGTGAGAACGAGCTCTGGTCACTGCTGCACGAGACCAACATCGCCGAGGGTGGGGAGTGGATCGAGACGCGCCTTTTGACGGCTGGCAGTCGCACCAATCCTTGGTTCCAAGAAGCCTCTGACCGGGTCATTCGGCCGGGCGAGCTGGTTGCCTTCGATACCGATCTGATCGGCCCCTTCGGCTACTGCTCCGATATCTCCAGAACCTACTTTTGCGGCCCGGGTCGGCCGAGCCAGCGGCAGAAGGATCTCTATGGCCTGGCCTATGAGCAGATCCAGACGAACATTCCGCTGTTCCGTGCCGGCCGCACCGCGCGCGAGATCGCCGAGGCGGCCTGGCAGATCCCCGATCGCTTCCTGCCCTATCGCTACGGCTCTGTCGCGCATGGGGTGGGGCTCTGTGACGAGTATCCGCGCATCTCGCACGCGATCGACTTTGAGGCGTCCGGCTATGACTTCGTGCTGGAGGCCGGCATGACGATCTGCGTCGAGAGCTATATCGGCGAGCCGGGGGACACCGAAGGGGTCAAGCTGGAAGAGCAGATTCTGATCACCGATGGCGACCCCATCAACCTATCGAGCTATCCCTTCGAGGCGGCCTTGCTGCCCGAGCGCTGGTTATAGAGGGAGGAGCGCAGCCATGGCACCCTATGCATCCGAACCGCCCTTTGCCCCCTCCGCTGACCGCAGGCGCGCCGCCAGCATCAATATGGGGCGTATCGACACCGAAGCCGGTCTCGATCTGGCCGCCCTCAGGACCGAACGCTTGGCACGGGTGCGCGCAGAGCTGAAGACGCGCGATCTGGCCGGCGCCCTGCTCTATGATCCGATCAACATCCGCTACGCCACCGGCAGCCGCAACATGGCGGTCTGGACCCTGCATAACGCCGCGCGCTGCTGCTTCGTGCCCAGTGAGGGGCCGGTGGTGCTTTTCGACTATCACAACAGCAACCACCTGAGCGAAGACCTGGAGACGGTCGACGAGATCCGCCGGGCCACCAGCTGGTACTTCTTCAGTGCCGGCTGGCGGGCCGAGGAGAAGGCGCAGAAGTGGGCCAGCGAGATCGCAGACCTCGTGAGCCAGCATGGCGGTGGCAATCGCCGCCTGGCCGTCGATAAGTGCGACCCGGCCGGCACCTGGGCCCTGGAAGAGCGCGGCGTCGAGATCCACGACGGCCAAGAGGTGCTGGAGCAGGCGCGCCTCATCAAATCGGACCTGGAACTGCAGGCCATGACCCATGCCATCGCCGTTGCCGAGATCGGGATGGAGCGGATGCGCGAAGCCCTGCGGCCCGGGATGAGCGAGAACCAGCTCTGGTCCATTCTGCATCGCGAGAACATCGCCCGCGGTGGCGAGTGGATCGAGACCAGGCTCCTGGCGGCGGGCCGTCGGACCAATCCCTGGTTCCAAGAGTGCTCGGCGCATATGATTCGTCCGGGCGACCTGGTTTCCTTCGATACCGATCTGATCGGCCCCTTCGGCTATTGCGCCGACATCTCCCGCACCTTTCACTGCGGTCCCGGCAAACCAAGCGATACGCAAAAGCGGCTCTATGGCCTGGCCTATGAGCAGATCGAGACCAACATCGCCTTGCTGCGCCCGGGCCTCACCTTCCGCGAGGTAACCGAGAAGAGCTGGAAGCTGCCGAGCACTTGCTCGCCAAACCGCTATTCCGTGGTGATGCACGGCGTCGGGCTCTGCGACGAGTACCCCAGCATCCTCTATGCCGAGGATTGGGAGGCGTCCGGCTATGACGGCGAGATCCTGCCCGGCATGACGCTCTGTGTAGAGAGCTACATCGGTGAGGTCGGCGGCGACGAGGGCATCAAGCTGGAGCAGCAGGTCCTGATCACCGAGACCGGTGTCGAGCGCCTCTCACGCTTTCCCTATGAGGAGGACTTGATGCCCTCCAGGTGGCTCTAGCGCAGCTGGTAGCCGGCGCCCTCTCTTGCCCCCCGTAGCGCTGGCGTGCTAGAGGCGCGCCTTCACCGAAGGGGATGAAAGCATGAGCGATAGCCAGACGCCGGTACCGCCGCAGCCCGGCGTGCAGCAGACCAAGCTGTTGATCCTGACGCAGTACGTGAAGGATCTCTCCTTCGAAAATCCCAACTCGCCGGTCATCTTCGGGCAGACGCAGAATGCGCCGAAGATCACCATCTCGGTCGATGTGCGTGTCAATGCCATCCAGGATCGCCTGGCCGAGGTGATCCTGGCGCTGCGCGTCGATGCCATGGTCGGCGACAAGAAGGCCTTCCTGATCGAGCTGGACTATGCCGGCATCGTCAATCTGCAGCAGGAGATGAGCCCGGAAGAGGCCGAGACCTGCTTCCTGATCGATGCGCCCAAGATGCTCTTCCCCTTCGCACGGGCCATCGTCGCGACCTTGAGCCGGGACGGCGGCTTCATGCCCTTCCTGATGACGCCGATCGACTTCGATCAGCTCTATCAGCAACGCAAGGCAGCGGCTGCGGAAGGTGGCGAAGCGGCAGCCCCGGAAGCTGAGGCTGCTCCTGAGCAACCCAACTGATCCCTCCCTCCTCCTTGGAAGGAGATGGGGTACCGGTGGCCTAGGCTTTCCGCAACGCCAAACCAGGCGTTAGACTGGTCGTCGCGATGAAGAGGTCAAAGCAGCAAGAACAAGAGATCAAGGTGCCGGCGGAAGAGCCGGCGCAGCCCATTCTCTTCGACCCCTTAGAAGGCTGGCCCCAGACAGAGACCCCCCAGACAGAGACTCCCCAGACAGAGGACACCCAGACAGAGGACGGGGAGCCCAGAAGCGAAACGCAATCGACATCACCGCGTCATGCGCGTGATCTAGATGATGGGCCTGCTTTGGAGGAGCAGCCCCTGCCGGACGAGGCGCCGGCATCGCTTGAGGACGAACCAGAGGTCATGACCGCGCCGAGTGTACGCTTGGATACGCTCTTGACTTACATGATGATCGGTTTGCCGGTTGGCCTGGCAGCTCTGGTCTTGCTGGCGCTTGAGTGGTTGACCTTTCCGGGCTTTTTGGTGGTCTCAGGGGCAGGGGTCTTGGGTGCCTACCTGTTGCTGAAGCGCCATCGCCGACAGGTGGCTGCGCTCTCGGCCTATCTTACGCGACACGCAGCTCAGCCCGACGCACCGCTTGAAATGCCGCCCTCACCGCCCGGCAGCCTCATGTCCGGAACCCTGACCGGCAGTCTGCTGGAGGCACTGCGCTCGGGCCAGAGTGCACGCTCGGCCTTGGCGGCCTCGGATGCCGGCAAGGAGGCGGTCTTGGCCACCCTGCCCTATCCCCTGCTGACCGTTACCGCCGAGCGCCGCGTCACCCGTGCCAATCGTGCGGCCACGGAGCTCTTCGACAGCCAGGTTGAGGGCCTGGATCTGATCTCTGTCCTGCGAGAGCCGGCGCTGCTTGCCAGTGCCGAGGCCGTCCTGGCCGGTGCCAAGAGCCGAACCCTGGAGTTCACCATCGCCGGTGGCCTGATGCAGCATTTTGTGGCCCAGATCCGGCGCCTGCCCGCTGCCCTGCCGGATGGCACCATCGCCATCCTGGTCTTGCAGGACGTAACGGCCTTGAAGCGCGCCGAACAGCTGCGTGCGGATTTCGTCGCCAACGCCAGCCACGAGCTGCGCACCCCCCTGGCCAGCCTCATGGGGTTTATCGAGACCCTTGACGGGGCTGCGCGCGATGATCCGGAGGCCCGCGCGCGTTTTTTGCCGATCATGGCGGAACAGTCGGTGCGCATGGCGCATCTGGTCGAGGATCTGCTCTCGCTCTCACGGATCGAAATGCATGAGCACAACCCGCCGCGGGACGTGGTCGAGCTGACCGCCTTGCTGAAGCGTGTTGCGGCCGCACTCTCGCTGGAGGCCGAAAAGCGCGGGATCAGCTTGGTGGTTCAAGCAAACAAGCCGCTGGCTGCCTATGGCGACGAGGAAGAGCTGGAGCAGGTCTTCCGGAACTTGATGGACAACGCGATCAAGTATGGGCGCGCAGAGACAGCAGTGACGATCGAGGCCGAGCTGACCGACGGCGGGAGCGAGCGTGCCGGGCGGAATGGCGTCTCCGTCTCCGTCATCGATCGCGGCGAGGGCATCCCGCGCGAGCATATCCCGCGCCTGACCGAGCGTTTCTATCGCGTCGACAAGGCGCGCTCGCGCGCTATGGGCGGCACGGGTCTTGGCCTGGCGATCGTCAAGCACATCGTCAGCCGTCATCGCGGACGCCTGGAGATAAAGAGCGACCCTGGCAAGGGTTCAGTCTTTACGGTTCATCTGCGCTCAGCACCGCTTTCCGGCGACAGCGACCCAACAAAGGACAGGGTCCCGGACGCGGAGCCAGCGCGCGAAAGCCAGAACCTGATGGCCAACTGAAGGCGGGAATGCCGGCAAGAGATTTGGCCCAAGTTTTTGACCCGCGCGTGATCTGTCTGCTGCTCCCTCACGTATTTGCAGGTGATGGGATGTTTTTCAGGCTTGCTCGAACCCCTGGAGCCGTCCGAAAGTTGGGCAACGCATAGGTCGTTCCCTATCCGGCGAGCTGGTTCGAGGACGAAGAGAGTGGACGAGCGGGAAGTACAGGAGGCTCTGATGGCCGCTGTTGCGCTGCGGCGCGACCGTGAGGCCTTTGCTCGTCTCTTCGATCACTATGCCCCCAGGCTGAAGGCTTTCCTCATGCGGCAGGGCGCCGAAGGCGCTGCTGCCGAAGAGTTGGTGCAGGAAACCCTGCTGACCGTCTGGCGTCGCGCCGAGACCTTCGATCCGGCGCAGGCGACGGTGGCCACCTGGGTTTTCACCATTGCCCGGAACAAGCGGATCGACCGTTTGCGTCGGGAGAACAAGCCGGATCTAGATCCGCATGAGCCGCTGTTTCGTCCGGAGATTGAAAGCGCCGACGAGACGGTGAACAGAAGACAACAGGGCGCTCGCCTAAGGCGGGCCATTGCTGACTTGCCACCGGAGCAAGCCGACCTAGTTCGAATGGCATACTTCGGCGACAAGGTGCACACCACCATCGCCGCTGAGACGGGAATTGCCTTGGGAACGGTCAAGTCGCGACTGCGACTGGCGATGAAGCGTTTGAGGCGCGCCCTGGAAGAGGAGAGCTAGAGTATCGGGCCATGACGGTTTTGACGGAACGTGATGACCTCCTAGTCGCCTATGCAGCGGGCCTTCTGCCCGAGGCGCCCAGCCTTGTGGTCGCCGCCCAGGCGGCGCTGCGCAAGGACGTGCGGCGCGCGGTCGGCGACTATGAGGCCGTGGCCGGGGCGCTGTTGGAAGACTGTGAAACGCGTGAGGTGTCTCCGGGACTACGCGAGTCTGTCTTGTCGCTCTTGAACGAAGAGAGCCCAACAGATGAGATTCGGACCCCGGCGGGTGATTCCCGTGTGCCAGTTCCCTTGCAGGGTTTTGTCGGGAATGACCTGGAGGCCTTGCGCTGGCGTCGGGTGATCCCGGGTGTGAAGGACACTCTGCTTCCGACCTTGGGCGGCGGAACGGCACGGCTCATGCTGGTGAAGGGCGGCGTGAAGGTGCCGGCCCATACGCACCAAGGGCTGGAGCTGACCTTGGTTCTTGAGGGGGCCTTTAGCGATGCGTCCGGTACCTATGGGCCGGGCGACCTGCAACTAGCTGACGACAATGTCGATCACAGCCCGGTCGCCGAGAAGGGTACGCCCTGCCTCTGTTTGGTGGTGACCGAAGCGCCGGTCCGCCTGACGGGACGCTTCGGCCGTATGCTGAATCGTTTCGTGCGCTATTAGGATCAATCCCCGATCTCGCCTGAGGTGGTGAGCCTGGCACCCTGCTGGGCGACGAAGACCGCTAGCAGGGTCGCGCTCTCGCTATCGCTTAAGTTCTGAGTGAGGCTGTGCAACACGCCCGCCGGCTCGATCCAGCTGTCTCCAGCAGTGAAATCGACTGGCGGCCCCTCGTCTAACTGGCTGCGAACGCGACCCTCCAGCACATAAACGAAGACGAAGGCCTCATGCCGGTGCGGTGCAGCGACAGCGGAGGGTGGCAGCTGGACCGTTACGGCCGTCAGTTCATGGTTGGCGAGCGAGGGGATTGCCTCTCGCAGCAAGAGCGCACGGGTGATGTCCTCTCCGCTTTCATGTGCCGCTGCAGGCAGGGGCATTAGGCCAGCAAATGCGCTGAAAAGCAGGGGGATGAAGAGGTTCGATCGGAACATGGGTTTATTCCTGCTATATTCTGCCTATCGGGCGTGGGTGGTGACGGCGATGCGGTTCCAGGCGTTGGTGACGGCTATCACCATGACCAGCTGTGCCGTCTGCTCATCCGAGAAGTGCACGGCTAAGGCGTCGTAGACTCGGTCGCTGACACCCTGACCTGAGAGCAGGGTTGCGGCATCCGCCAATGCCAGCGCGGCGCGCTCCTCGTCTTCGAAAAGCGGAGACTCGCGCCAAGCGGCCAACGCCAGTAAGCGATCGTCACCCTCGCCGGCCTTGCGCGCAGCTTGGCTATGGAGCGCGATGCAGTAGGCGCAGCCATTGATCTGTGAGGTCCGAATCCGCAGCAGCTCAACCAGGCGCTGGGGCAGATCGACGGTCTGCAGATAGCGCTCCAGCCCGAACATGGCTGCATAGGCTGCCGGCGCCCGTTCCTGAACGTTGACGCGATCCATTATCTCACTCCTTTCACGATGAGAGGCCTTTCGGGTCCCTTGTGAGACAGAGATAAGATTTGGCTTTCTTGACGATAACAGCATGATTATCCAATTCATTCATTCGGAATCAGAATGAATGAATAAGGCTATGATCAAGCTTGATGAGCTGAAGATCTTCGTGACGACGGCTGAGGCTGGAAGTTTCGCAGCTGCCGCTGGGGTGCTGGGCGTCGCGCCCTCGGTGATCAGCAAGAGTATCAAGAGCCTTGAGGCCAAGCTCCGGACCACCCTCTTCAACCGCACGACGCGCAGCCTTCGCATCACCGACGAGGGGCGCTGGCTCTTGGAACGGGCCGCCAGCACGCTGGGAGAGGTCGATGCAATTGCTGCACGCTTCCTGGATCACAGCAGCGAGCCCGCAGGGCGCTTGATTGTCGATGCCGCCACGCCCTTTGCCTTGCATGCCATTGCACCGATCGTTGCCGGCTTCCGGCAGCGCTATCCCAAGGTCGAGATTGTCCTCCACAGCAGTGAGGCCGTCTCCGATCTGATCGCCAACCGCGTCGATGTCGCGATCCGGATCGGTGCCTTGAAAGATTCCACGCTTAAGGCCAAGCGGATCGGGACCACGCGAAGAGGCATCTACGCATCACCAGGCTATCTAGCCCGGCAGGGTTCGCCGTCATCGCCAGCAGACCTACATGACCATTTCTGTTTAGGCTTCACCGAGCCGCAATCGCTCAACGTCTGGCCAATCATGGACGAGAGCGGCGAAGCAATTGCGATCAATCCCGTGATCTCTGCGAACAGCGGCGAAACCCTGAAGCAGTTGGCCGTCTTCCACAACGGAATCGCTTGCCTCTCCAGCTTCACGGTCCGACGAGAGCTGGAACGAGGAGAGCTCGTGGCGCTTCTGGCCGATCGCATCGAAGCACAGGCCATTCCCATCAACGCGGTCTACTACTCAGAGGCCGCAGTTGCCCGGCACATTCGGCTTTTCCTGGATTTCCTAAAGGAGGAAATGGGTGATCTCAGCTAGGCAGCGGTCGCTTAAGAAGACCGCGTCTTACGCCCGCCGCTCACATGCGTTGGCAGTGCTTCCACGGGACCACCGGCTCTCGGCGCGCGCGTGGCGTAGCGTCCCAGGCTGATGTGGCGGTCGTACATGACCAGCGCGCCGGCGAGGCTGACGTTGATGCAGAAGCGGGTCGGGATCTTGACGATGAAGCTGCACCGTTCTTGCGCTTCGGGTGAGAGGCTGCCGCGCTCCGGACCCAGGATGTAGGACGCCGCCAAGGGGTGGCGGAAACTCGGCAGGTCGATGGCCTCGTCCGTTAGCTCCACGCCGACCATGCGACAGCCGCGTGGTAGGTCCAATTCGTCCATCCGGTCATAGCTGAAGATCGGCAGGTGTTGTGCCGAATCGGCGGTGTCGGAGAGACGCACCTCGCGGGCATTGAAGTCGGCGGCGATGGTGAAGACATAGCTAGCACCGAAGGCGTGAGCGGTGCGCAGCAGGGCCCCCAGGTTCATGGGCTTGCTGATCCGTTCGACCCCGATGGAAAAGTATCCGCGCAACGCGTTCATGATCGGCCGAGCTTGCAGCAGAGGTCGGCAAGGGGCAAGTTCATCGCCAGAGCAAAACTCCCAAATCAGTCTTAGAGGATCATGAACAAGAAGGGTTCAAGCGACTCTGTCGCCAATCCGCTGCTGGTCAATATCACCCGCGGCCCCGTTGTCGAGAGCAGGCATCGTGCCGCATATGCTCTGGTCGATACGGGCGGTCGTGTGCTGCGCTCGGCCGGGGACATCGAGCGCCCGGTCTATCCGCGATCTGCCATCAAGTCGCTGCAGGCCCTGGCCATGGTCGAGAGCGGTGCCGCCGCAGCCTATGGCTTGAGCCAGGCCGAGATCGCGCTGGCTTGCGCCAGTCATCTGGGTGAAGCGCGGCACGCCGAGACCGTCGCCGCCTGGCTGGCGCGCATGGGCCTCAGCGAGGCGGATCTGGCATGCGGATCACAGGTGCCATCGCGAGAAGACAGCATTGAGGCCCTCTTTGGCAGTGGCGGCAGGCCAAGCCAGTTGCACAACAACTGCTCCGGCAAGCACAGCGGCATGCTGACCCTGGCCCTGCACCTAAAGGCCTCGACCAAGGGATACCTGAAGGTCCACCATGCCGTTCAGCAACGCATCATCGGCGTTCTCGAATCGATGACCAGTGTCGATCTGGGGCGCGCGCCGGTCGGCGTCGATGGCTGCGGTATTCCGACCTTGGCGGCACCTCTGGCGAACTGGGCCTTGGCCATGGCGCGGCTTGGCAATCCCGACGATCAACCGGACGGCCGGCAAGAGGCCTGTCGCATCGTGCGTGAGGCGGTCGCGGCTGCGCCCTTCATGCTGGGCGGCACCGACGACTTCGTGACTGACGTTACGTCTGTCTTGGGAACACGCGCCCTGATCAAGAATGGCGCGGAGGGTGTCTTCTGCGCCTCCTTCCCTGGCTTGAGGCTGGGGCTGGCGCTCAAGGTCGATGACGGTGCCGGGCGCGCGGCCAAGGTCTTGATGGGGCGCATCCTTTTGGCACTGGGGATCTTCAGCGAAGAGGAGGTGGCCAGCTTGCAGAAGCACCTGTCGCCAGCGGTGATCAACCGTGCGGGGCTGGAAGTGGGCGAACAGCGTGCGCTGGGGCCAGAGGATTGGACGTGATGGGCGAGGAGCGAAGCGTGAGCACCATGCGGGCATTGATCTGCGAGAACCCGGGTTCTGAGGGGCGCATCGAGTTGATGGAGGTGCCGCGGCCGGAACCCGCTTCCTGCGAGGTGCTGTTGAAGATCAATGCTGCTGGCGTGAACTTCGCGGATACCTTGATGCTGGCCGGGCGCTATCAGGATACCCCGGAAGCGCCCTTTGCACCTGGCCTCGAGGTCTCGGGCGAGATCGTTGCTCTGGGCGAGAAGGTGACCGGTTGGTCGCTCGGCGATCGTGTCCTCGCCTTCTTGGATCACGGCGGGTTTGCCGAATACGCGGTGGCACGTGTCAGCGACCTCCACGCCCTGCCGGCCTCGGTCGAAGACGCGACCGCTGCGGCGCTGGGCATCACTTACGGCACTGCGCACGGCAGCCTGGTCTGGCGGGCTGGCTTGGAGCCAGAGGAATGGTTGGTCGTGCATGGCGCTGCCGGTGGCACGGGGCTCGCCTCGGTCGAGGTCGGCAAGGCCTTGGGTGCCAGGGTGATTGCGACAGCCGGTGGACCGGAGAAGTTGGCGGTGGCTGCCGAGCATGGTGCCGACGCGCTGATTGACTATCGCAAGGAGGATATCCGCGACCGGGTCAAGGCCTTGACCGCAGGCCAGGGGGCAGACGTTATCCTCGATCCCGTCGGTGGATCGGTCTTTGAGGCCTCGCTGCGGTCCCTGGCTTTCGAAGGGCGCCTGCTGACCCTGGGATTTGCCGGAGGCAGCGTCCCGCAGGCGCCGGCCAACATCGTCATGGTGAAGAACATCTCTGTCGTCGGGTTCTATTGGGGCGCCTATCGCCGCCGTGCACCGAACCGCGTGGCCGAGCAGATGCGCACGCTTCTCACCTGGCTGGTGGAAGGGCGCTTGCAACCGCGCGTCTCGAACGCGTTGCCGCTGGAGGAGGGCGAGGAAGCCCTCAACCTGCTGCGCACCCGCAAGGCGACCGGCAAGGTCGTGATTACGCCGGGAGATCAAGCTTGAGTAGGGAGGACGAGGATCCTCTCGTCCAGCAGTACGAGGCCTACCCCTACCCCAGCCGTGATCCGGCAGACGAGCGCAAGCGCCTGGTGGTCGGTTCGCCCAGCGACCTGCGGGAAATCCGACACTATCTGAAACGTGGCCGTTTCGATCCGGCGCAGCCCTTTCGTGCCTTGATCGCCGGCGGGGGCACCGGGGATGCGGCGATCATGCTGGCGCAGCAGTTGACCGACGCCGGCGCTGCTGATGCGGAGGTGGTCTATCTCGACCTCTCCTCCTCGTCGCGGGCCGTCACCGAAGCCCGCGCGAAGGTCAGAGGGCTCACCAATCTTCGTTTCGTGACCGGCCGACTGGAATCTCTACAGGACCTGGCGCCGGGGCCTTACGACTACATCGACTGCTGCGGGGTCTTGCACCACCTGCCCGATCCACCGGCCGGCCTTGCGGCGCTGACAGCCGCACTGGCTGAGGATGGCGGCATCGGGCTCATGCTCTATGCCCATCTGGGCCGGTCCGGCGTCTATGAGCTGCAAGCGGTCTTGCGTACCTTGGCCGGCGATCGACCCTTGGCCGAGCAAGTGGCGGTCGCGCGACGTCTGCTGCCCAAGCTGCCGGAGACCAACCGCTTTCGCCGTAATCCCTACCTCTTCGATCATCGTCAGAGCGATGCGGCCCTGGTCGACCTGCTGTTGAACGGTCGCGATCGGGCTTACAGCGTGACTGAGATCTTGGCGCTCTTGGACGGCTGCGGCCTCCGTGCGGTCAGCTTCCTTCCCTCTGCGCTCTATCAGCCGGAAAGCTATCTCGCCGATCCTGAGTTGCACCGGCGGTTCCAGGACCTGATGCCAGAGGCGCGTCTTCAGGTGGCTGAGGATTTGGCCGGAAACATGAAGAGCCATCTGCTCTATGCCACACGTGCGGAGAACCGGGACTGCGAAGCGGTCTTGGATGACGAGGCCATTCCTCTGCTGACCAAGCACAAGGGGGCCGAGCTCGCGCGCGCTGCACAGAAAGATCTCTCGATCAAGGCAACTATCGAGGGGACCGCGCTTCGGCGGCGCTTGCCGCGATTGGGTCCGGCGCTGCTCTCCAGGATCGATGGAGAGCGAAGCGTCAAGGCCATTCGCCAAGATCTACACGCTGCCAATCCGGCCGTCGACGCTACTCGCTTTGCCAGAGAGATGCAGGAGACCTATGAGGCGCTTCAGGGCTTGAACCTGATCTTGTTGCGCAAGGACCTCTAGGTCCTGTTCCGCAGAGGCAGAATTCCAGAGGCAAAGAGAATGCCGCCGGTTACCACTACGACGCCGGAAATCGCGAGGATCGAGGGTATCTCGCCCAGCAATGGCCAGGCGAGGATGAGGGCAAAGGCAGGCACCGCGGCCATGAAGGCCGCCATGGTCGCCGAGCCCAGGATGCGGGTCGCCAAGGTGAAGCAGGTCACCCCGCCGATCGAAACCAGAATGCCTTGATAGCCACCTTGCAGCAGCACCTCCTCCCAGGGCCAATCGGCGATCGGAAGGCTCTGCAGGGTGCTGGGGACCGGCGCCAGCAAATAGACCGGCAGATAGGCCAGGAAGCCGCCGACCAGAACCACCGACAGAACCTGTCGTTGTGAGATGTTCCAGGCCCGGGCTGCCACCATGTAGCAGGCCAGCAAGAATGCTGTGGCGACAAACAAAAGATCGCCGATCCAGGTGCCCGGCGGCGATAGCAGCAAGCCGTCGCCCGCCATGAAGGCGGAGCCCAAGAGAATGAGAGCGACCCCCAGAAGGCGCGTGGCATTGGCACGCTCGCCCAGCAGCACGGCGCCAAGCATCAAGGTGATGAAGGGCAGCAAACCATTCATCAACACGCCGGCATGCGAGGCCGGTGCATATTGGAAGCCGCTGTAGACGACCAGGGCATAGGGCGGGCCGAAGAAGAGGATCAGCACCAGGGAGCGTTTGAGCGAGAGCCCACTGAATCCCCAATAGAGGGCGAAGGGCAGCAACAGAGTGCCGCCGACCCCCCAGCGTAGGAGAGCAATGTCATAGATGGTGAGGCTCTGCTGGACCCCATGGCGTGACACCAGGATCCAACCGGTCCAGACGCAGAGAATGAAGAGGGCCAGCGCATAGCCCAACCAGAGGGGACCGACCGCGGCCGTTTGGAGGCGAACGGCTCTATCCGAGGCCGTTGTCTCGTTACTGCTCACGCCTGACCGCCGGCGAGGAGAAGCCTCCCCTCACCTTCGGTCATTGTGGCGTATCGGAAGATCGCGCGTGCCTTTAGGAGGCGTCGCGGTCGAGGCCTAGATCGCGCAGCAGTCGGCGACTGACACCGCGGCCGTTGCGGTCGCGACGACCGGTCAGGCGCTGCACCTCGACCTCGGCCATGCCCGGGATCGTCCGATCGGCGATGTAGGAGTTGTTCTTCATGGTTCTAATCCTTTCAGGTCTTTGGCGTGTGTCCGCTGCGGACCCGTTCATTCGAATGTGCGGTGAGACAAGCTCACCGCTTCGCACCGGCCCACTCCCCCTCCCGGCCACCCATTTAGGATACTGGCGTGGGTGGCCGGGAGGGGGAGTGGGCCGGTGCCGCAGAGCACCGTCGGTCATTGACAATGACCGACGGAGTTAAGTGACGCTTCTAACCCATATACGGAGGAGAGCGCCAAAGCGGAAAGGCTTCCCGAAAGCAGCCGCCATGCAAAGAACGCAGATCCAATTCTGCCAGATTTGGGGTGATGCTTTCCGTTTTAGTCCTTGAGGGACTTTTCCAGAAACCGCATCACGTGCCCCTCGGGATAGTCCGGCAGCTCGCCGAAGACCCGATAACCGTGCCGAAGGTAGTAGTCCGGGGCTTCCAGGGTCAGGCTCAAGAGCCAGGCACGCTTGGCGCCCAGTGCGATGGCCTGCCGCTCCGCCTCACCTAAGAGGGCGGCACCGATGCCCTGGCCTTGGTGCTCCGGAGACACCCAGAGCGTATCGGTATAGAGCCAGTTATATTTGACATAACCCAGAAGGCCGCCCCTCAGCTGGCCATTCTCGCGGGCCGCCAGACGCATCTCATGCCGTTCGATCAGACTGAGGTCGAGGCCCTGCTGCACCATCTTCGCGCTGTTGCTGGCCTGAAGCCCGGCGCGGATCGCCTGGACGGTCTCCTCTTCCTCTGCCGTCAAGCTGTCGATGGCAAGGCTCACTGCCGCTTACCGAAGTAGTCGCTGAGACGCTCCAATCCCTTACCCACGGTCTCGGCGCTGGCTGCGAAACAGAGCCTGAGGCTGCCTTCGCCGCCGGGACCGAAGGCGCTGCCTGGCGCCAGGCCGACGCGGGCCTTGGCCAAGATCTCCTTGGCGCCGGCCAGGCTGTCCTGCATGCCCTCGACGGCGAAGAGGGCATAGAAGGCGCCCTCCGGTGCCTTGAGCGCGATACCGGGCAGGGCTGCCAAGGCTTGCACCACGCGGTCACGCTGTTGGTGGCAGTGCGCCACCTGTTCAGCCACGAAGCTCTCGCCCTCGGTGATGGCGGCCAGACAGCCGTACTGCGAGAAGTGCGAGGCGCCGGAGGTGGTGTACTCAATCAGCTTCTCCAGCACCGGGCCGAAGCCCGGCGGATGGACCAGCCAGCCGATGCGCCAGCCGGTCATGGCCCAGGCCTTGGAGAAGGACTGCAGGATCACTACGGGATCATCCGGCTCAATAATCGAATGCAGCGAGGGCGCGGCACCGCCAGGCCCCGGCGTGGCGCCATAGTAGAGCCGGGTATAGACCTCATCGGCGATCAGCCAGACCCCATGCTGCTTGCAGAGCGCCAGCATCTGGACCTGTTCCTCCCGGCTGGCGACCCAGCCCGAGGGATTGCCGGGCGAGGCGCAGAAGAGGGCCTTGACGCCACTCTTCAAGACCTCTTCCAGGCTGTTCATGTCCAGGTGGAAGCTTCCGTCTGCAGCTTGCGTCAGTGGTACCGCCACCACCTCTGCCCGCTGCAGCTCGACCGCGGCCATGGCATTGGGCCAGATCGGGGTGACCACGGCCACGCGGTCGCCCGGATTGGCGAAGCAGGCCATCAGGGTGGCAACCCCGGCCATGCCTGAGGAGACGAGGCTCACCCGCTCGACATCGAGCGTGACGCCATGCAGACGGCTTTCGTAGGCGGCGATGGCTTCGCGCAGCGGCGGGATCCCGCGCTTGGCCGGATAGCCGGTGTGCCCGGCGTCCATGGCCTGCTTTGCCGCTTCGGAGATGAAGGCGGGCGTCGGCTTGTCGCCCTCGCCAACCCAGAGGGGAACCACGTCCTTCTGGCCGTAGCCCTCTAGAAAGACCTCGTGAATGCCCGATAGCTTCAGTCCGGCCACCGGCGCGGTGATGGGAAGAGGAAGGCTGTCCGTCGTCATGCCAGCTCTCTAGCCCGATAGGCGGGAGGCTAAAAGCGACGCTTTGTCAGGGCACAATTGTGCTGTTGGCCGAGGACGGGGCTCTGCGGTAGTGGTAACGATAGACCTCCTGCGTCAAGCCCAGCTTTCGATAGAGCGCGACCGCCGGGTCGTTGTCTGCTTCGACCTGCAGGCAGACGGCCTCAGCTCCGCTTTCCCGTCCCCAGTGAAAGAGGGTCTGCAAGACGCGGCGGGCGAAGCCGCGGTTTCGTGCCTCCGCCTCAGTCACCACGGATTCTATGGTCAGTAATCGGTCCTGCAATGCGGCATAGGCCAGGGCCTTGGTCCGTCCCTCCTTGGTCAGCGCGGCATAGGCCGAGGGTAGGGCGATGCCGGAGAGGATCTGGCGATAGGTGGTCAGGTCCTTCTGATCGAAGCCATTCATGCGCGCCTTGGACCGGAGCCAATCGTCGTCGGCGCGGTCCGTCAGGCGCAAGTCGGCCTCGGGCAGCTGAGTTGACGCCTCCAGCGCGCCATAGAGGGAGAGCGTTTCCGCTTCGGCAGAATAGCCTTGCTGCTCTAGATAGCGATCAACGGTCGGATCCAAGACGCTGGGTACGCGCACAAAGGCGATCTGCCCGGCGGCGCCGTAGAGCTGTTGAGCCAAGCCTAGGACAGAGCCGAGATCGCGCGCGCCTGGGATCAGCGGATTGACCGAGTTGGCGCGGCGCGTGAGGCCGCTGGAGAGCCGAATGCTCCAGTCACCGGCGGAGACCTGCCGGATCGCCGGCCAGGCATTGCAGCAGACTTGATCGATTTGCCAGGCCCGTTCCAGCTTGCTCATCCAACAACGCACTCCTGCCTGCGGCTTGGCCGCTCTTCCATTCCTAAGTCGAACCACCTAATAGAAGGGTCGCAGCCCTTCCGGGCCGCAGACCGCGGGTCTGGTCGCTACCGCTCGCGGCGCAAGGACGCTCATCAAGCGTTCGACGAGTCACCAGTCTCAACCCCAGAGGAGAAAAACCATGTCCCTCGGTCAAGACACACTCGGCACGCGCCGCACTTTGGAAGCCGCCGGCCGAAGCTATGACTATTACTCCCTTCCCGTCGCCGAAGAAACCCTCGGCGATCTCTCGCGTCTGCCCTTCAGCCTGAAGGTGCTGCTGGAGAACCTGCTGCGCTATGAGGACGGCCAGAGCGTCACGGTCGACGACATCAAGGCGCTGGGCGCTTGGCTGGCTGAAAAGCGGGCGGATCGCGAGATCGCCTATCGCCCGGCCCGTGTCCTGATGCAGGACTTCACCGGCGTGCCGGCCGTGGTCGATCTGGCCGCAATGCGCGCTGCCATGCAGGACCTGGGCGGCGATCCGCAGAAGATCAATCCGCTCTCCCCAGTCGACCTGGTCATCGATCACTCGGTCATGGTCGACGAGTTCGGCACGCCCAAGTCCTTTGACGCCAATGTGGAGCGCGAGTTCGAGCGCAATGGAGAGCGCTATGCCTTCCTGCGCTGGGGCCAGGGCGCCTTCGACAACTTCCGCGTGGTGCCGCCGGGCACCGGCATTTGCCACCAGGTCAACGTCGAGTACCTGGCACAGAGCGTTTGGACCAAAGAGGTGGACGGCAAGACCGTCGCCTATCCCGATACCCTGGTCGGCACCGACAGCCACACCACCATGGTGAATGCACTGGCGGTTCTGGGCTGGGGCGTCGGCGGCATCGAGGCAGAGGCCGCGATGTTGGGACAGCCGGTCACCATGCTGGTGCCGGAGGTCGTGGGCTTTCGCCTGACCGGCAAGCTGCGCGAGGGGGCAACGGCCACCGACCTGGTGCTGACCGTGACCCAGATGCTGCGGGCCAAGGGTGTGGTCGGCAAGTTCGTCGAGTTCTGCGGTCCGGGCCTCTCGGCCCTCTCGCTCGCCGATCGCGCCACCATCTCCAACATGGCGCCCGAGTATGGTGCCACCTGCGGCTTCTTCCCGATTGACGCCGAGACCCTACGCTATCTGCGCTTCACCGGCCGCGACGAGGCGCGCGTGGCCTTGGTCGAGGCCTATGCCAAGGCACAGGGCATGTGGCGCGAAGACGATGCGCCCGATCCCGAGTTCACCGCGCTTTTGGAGCTGGATCTCGCCACGGTGGAGCCCAGCCTGGCCGGACCGAAGCGCCCGCAGGATCGCGTCGCGCTCTCCGGCATGAAAGAGAACGCTCTGGGGGCGATGACCTCTGGCGGCGTCGGCGACCCGGCGGTCCGCGTCGCGGTCGCAGGTCAGAACCACGACATCGGGCACGGCGACGTGGTGATCGCCGCCATCACCTCCTGCACCAACACCTCCAACCCCTCGGTGTTGATTGCTGCCGGCTTGGTGGCGCGCAAGGCCCGGGCGCGTGGCCTGACGGTGAAGCCCTGGGTCAAGACCTCGCTGGCCCCTGGGTCGCAGGTGGTGACCGACTATCTGGAGGCAGCCGGTCTGCAGGCGGATCTCGATGCGCTGGGCTTCGATCTGGTCGGCTATGGCTGCACCACCTGCATTGGCAACTCAGGCCCCTTGCCGGAGCCGATCCACGATGCCATCGAGCAGAACGATCTGCACGTGGCTGCCGTGCTCTCCGGCAATCGCAACTTCGAGGGGCGGGTGCATCCGCTGACCCGGCTGAACTATCTGGCCTCGCCGCCGCTGGTGGTGGCCTATGCGCTGGCCGGCAGCACCAGCATGGACCTGACCAATGATCCGCTGGGCAACGGCAGCGACGGCGAGCCGGTCTACCTCAAGGACATCTGGCCCAGCAATCAGGAGGTCCAGTCGCTGCTCGACAGCACGCTGTCGCCGGAGATGTACAAGAGCCGCTACGACAATGTCTTTGAGGGTCCCCAGCAGTGGCAGGCCGTCCAGGTCAAGGCCAGCGAGACTTATAGCTTCGAGGACGGCTCAACCTATGTCCGCTTCCCGCCGTTCTTCAGCGGCATGAAGCCGGAGCCCGAGGCGCTGAGCGACATCGAGGGCGCAAGGGCGCTTGCGGTCTTGGGCGATTCCATCACCACCGACCACATCTCGCCGGCCGGCTCGATCAAGCGCGACAGCCCTGCGGGTGACTATCTGACCGAGCACCAGGTCCGCCCGATCGACTTCAATTCCTATGGCTCCCGTCGCGGTAATCACGAGGTCATGATGCGCGGCACCTTCGCCAACATCCGCATCAAGAACGAGATGGTGCCGGGCAGCGAAGGCGGGGTGACCAAGCACTATCCCTCGGGCGATGTGCTGCCGATCTATACCGCGGCCATGCGCTACGCTAACGAGGGTGTGCCGCTGGTCGTGGTGGCCGGCAAGGAGTATGGCACCGGCTCGTCACGCGACTGGGCCGCCAAGGGCACCCTGCTGCTGGGCGTCAAGGCTGTAATCGTCGAGTCCTTCGAGCGCATCCACCGCTCCAACCTGGTGGGCATGGGCGTCATGCCCCTGCAGTTCCAAGAGGGCACCACGCGCAAGAGCCTGGGCCTCACCGGCGAGGAGACCTTCGATCTGGAGGGCATCTCCGGCGAGATCACGCCACGCATGGACGTCGCCTGCCGCATCCACCGCCCCGACGGCAGCAGCGAAGCAATCACCCTGCTTTGCCGCATCGATACCGCGGACGAGGTGGCCTACTACAAGAACGGCGGCATCCTGGCCTATGTCCTCAGGAACCTGATGGCGGCCTAGGGTTATGTTCTTGATGGATACTGGACGTCCATCGGGCTAAGTTTCTCCCGTAGGAGAGCAGAGGAGTGTTCCGATCCCGCGCAGGCATTGCATTGCCTGCGTGGGATTTTTCTTTGCGCCAAGCCATTGAGACAGAAAGCACTCTATAGGGGATTGTGACTCGCTGCATCTCTCCAGATCGCTGCCTGAAAGAACCCTATGTCACCTACGTGCTTTTTTGTCACTAACGAGGCATGACAGTTAGGCAGCAGGTAAATGGCGTTCTATATTCCTAAAAGGACGGACGATTAATTAGATCCGACTTGGGTGTATTGTATGCTATTGTACAAAGCATACACGAAACGCTATAGTATAGTAATGATGCTACACTACCAAATTTTTGAAAGTAATATAGTGTAAAAATCGCCGGCGCGCATGCACCTAACCTTTTGGTCAGGTTTTCAGATACCCTCGATTGCAGTTACAATAATCTAAAATTTTGCAATGAGCGGTAGGATTATCATGAGGATGACGGTGTAACCTGACGAGTTCTCCGATGTTTGCGCCGACGGGGGGATGACGATGAAACCAATAGCAGAATGTTATCAGGTCGTTGGGCTATATCTGTCACCTGATCGAATTCGGCATGAGGATCGTCACACAGTTTTGCCGGAAGGGCCTGCGCTGAGAGCGCTCCCTGTGCTGCCCCATCCAACCCGCTGCCTCGCCCCCCTAGGACTGCAATCACCCACCCGGCGTCCCAATACACAAAATAATAGAGAGGGCCAGACCAATGGCAGCCTTAACCGGAACTGACGGCGCAGACACCCTTACTGCCAGCAACAGCTTCAATACGATCTTTGGCCTCGGCGGTGCCGATGAACTCTTTGGTCACTCCTTTACCGACCGTCTCTATGGAGGCAGCAGTAACGACACACTGAGGGGGCGGCAGGGGACAGACACCCTCTTCGGCGGTGACAACGTCGATCATCTCATCGGAGGAGCCGGTGCCGATACGCTGTTTGGGGACGCAAGTGTCGACACCCTTTCTGGTGGTTCGGCCAATGACCTCCTCTTCGGCGGTGGGGGCATTGATCGTACCCTCGACGGTGGTACCGGCACCGACCGCATCTACGGAGGAGACGGTAACGATCTTATCCTCCGTGGTGGGGTCGGAAATGATTTCATCTACGGCGGTTCTGGCGGAGATGACGGCCTCTTTGGTGGTACGGGATTCGACTATCTGCAAGGAGGGAGCGGGTCCGACGGTGACTTCTTCGGCGGAGGTGGCGACGACAGCATTTTCGGCGGGCTCGGTAACGACAGTCTCCTCTATGGCGATAACGGTACCGATTCGCTGGATGGTAAGGGTGGCGACGATATCAGCCTTTACGGAGGATCCGGCAATGACTTCATCCGCGGTGATAGCGGCAAGGACCGCTACCTGCGTGGCAACTCAGGAGTCGATACCCTCTTCGGCGGCGACGGTGCCGATCTCTTCGTTCTTGGAGACGGAGAGGCCACGACGAATGACCGGATCTTCGGCGGCAATGGCACCGACACGATCCAGTTTCTCGGGAACGCCGACTCGGGAAATGCCGTCATCACCTCTGTAGAGGCTCGGCACCGGGTTGGGACAAGCAACAGTGACAGCTATCGCATCCGCGCCCAGACCGACATTGAGACTCTCTTTGGGCGCGGCGGTGCCGACACGCTAGACAGCGACGGTTACAACGCGGCGCTCTATGGCGGCCCTGGGGCCGACTCCCTCTACCTCAGCACAGGCCCCAACAAAGTCTTTGGTGACACCAACAATGACATTATCATCGCTACTGAGGTTAATGTTATCAATAGTGATGATAGTATTTATGGCGGTAATGGTAATGACATTCTGATTGTTTCTGGTTTCAGTTTTATTGGCAGCAGTCAGGGTGATAACCCAACGGCGGTGGAAGTAGAGACAGCACAGCTCTACGGGACCGATGTTCCTGATACGATTTTCGGCTTTCTTGGTGCTAAGAACATCATCGAGCTTAACGGCGGGGATGACGCAGTCGCCATTGGCGCCAGCCTCAGTGACACGATCAGCGGAGGCGAGGGTGATGACTCGAACTTCTTTGGTCAGGATGGCAATGATCTGATCTACGGCGGCGAAGGCGACGACTTCCGAATTGAAGGCGGCAATGGCAATGACGTGATCAGGGGTGAACGCGGCGCCGACTCTCAGTTTTTCGGGGGAGAGGGGGCTGATCAGATCGATAGCGGCAGTGGCGACGACAGCCTGATGGGAGGAGGCAACGGAAACGACACCATCCAAGGAGGCAGTGGTAACGATAGCCTGTTGAACGGCGCAGCGAACAACGACCTGGTCTATGGTGGCCATGGCGATGATACCCTAATCACCGGTGGTTCCGGGTTGGATTTCCTGTTTGGTGGTGCTGGGAATGACACGCACCTGAATGGCGGCGGCCAGAACGACGGGCTCTATGGCCAAGAAGGGCGAGACGATAGCCTCTACGGCGGTGACGGCGCAGACAGCATTTTCGGTGGGAATGGTGGAGATCGCATCCTGGATGGCGGAAACGGGAATGACTCGGTTTTCGGCGGCCAAGAAAGTGACACCAGTCTCTTCGGTGATGCGGGCAGCGATCTGGTCGCCGGCAACAGCAACAGCGATTCTCTGCTGTACGGAGGCGGTGGTGTCGACAGCGTCTTCGGTGGGACCGGCAACGACAGATTTCTAAGCGGCGATCTTGGCGACGATCTCGTTCGTGGGGAACGCGGAAACGATACCTTCCTCTACGGCGGTGGCGGCGCCGACGTGGTTACCGGTGCGGATGGTGACGATAGCAATCTCTTTGGCGGAAGCGGCACCGATAGTGTCTTCGGTGGTACAGGGCACGACGTCGCGCTGTACGGCGGCAGTGGTTTCGATCTCATCCAAGGCGGAATTGGTAACGATGTCGCTCTGATCGATCTCTCTGGTGGCGGCGACATCCGCGGAGGCAGCGGCCACGACACCAGCCTCTATGGAGGCCATGGGAATGACCAGATCTTTGGTGGATCGCGTAACGACAGTCTTCTGAATGGCGCGACCGGCGATGATCAGGTCAACGGTGGTAACGGCGAGGATCACGCGCTCTCGGGTGGGCTTGGTGACGACACGCTTCGCGGCGGCAATGGCGACGACCGGCTGCTCTACGGCGACAGCGGCATGGACAATTTGGGTGGCGGAGCGGGCGATGACGAGAGCCTCTTCGGGGGCGGCGCTCAGGACCAGCTGTTCGGGGGCTCCGGGCGCGACACGGCACTCTATGGCGACAATTTCAGCGACACCATTGATGCGGGCAGCGGTGCGGATGCATCCCTCTACGGTGGGAATGGCGCCGATTTGCTGTACGGTGGCCACGGTAATGACATCTCTCTCATCGGCGGCAGCGGCGGCGATCTGATCAAGGGCGGCAGCGGCATCGACATCGCCCTCTTCGGTGGTGAAGCCAACGACACGATCGACGGCGACAGTGGGACCGACCTGGACTTGCGCGGTGGCAGCGGGAACGACTGGCTCTACGGGGGCTTGGGGAACGACCAAACCCTCCTAGGTGCGAATGGCGCAGACAAGGTCTTTGGCGGCGGCGGTGCCGATATCGCCCTGTTCGGGGGCTCGGGCGATGACAGCCTGTCGGGCGACAGCGGCCGTGATGTCGGTCTCTACGGCGGCAGCGGTCTGGATCGGATCTATGGGGGCGCCCAATCAGATGCCTATCTTCGCGGCGGTGCGGGCGATGACACGCTCGATGGCGACGAGGGGAGCGACGAGGGCCTCTATGGCGGCATTGGCGTGGACCTTGTTCTTGGCGGTGATGGAAACGATGAAACCCTTTGGGGCGGGTCGGGTGACGACGTCCTGCAGGGCGGAACCGGAAACGATCACAGCTTGATCGGTGGCGGTGCGCTTGAAGAGGGTAACGACACCATTTTCGGCGGCACTGGCGAGGATCGCTTCTTTTTTGGCGGTGGCGGCGACGATCTTATCGAAGGTGGCTCAGGCCAAGATCGCTCTTTGGAGGGGCGAGATGGGGTCGACAGCCTCTTCGGGGGCGATGCGGCGGACCTGCAGCTCTTCGGCGGCTCCGGTGATGACACTGTTTATGGGGGTGCGGGGGACGACCACTCCCTATTCGGGGATCAGGGAGATGACACCCTTGATGGCGGGTCCGGCAGCGACGTCAGCCTCTTTGGGGGGCACGGCGGAGACAAGATCCTCGGCGAGAGTGGCAATGATAGCTATCTCTATGGCGGGAGTGGATTTGACTTTGTCTATGGCGGCGACGGCGATGATGCGCTCCTCATCGGCAACACTGGTAATGACATTCTCCGTGCCGGAGACGGAAACGATCGGAGTTTGATCGGCGGCAGCGGGATCGACTTGCTCGCTGGACAGAGTGGTGATGATAGCGTTCTGCTTGGCAACACCGGCATCGACCTGATCTACGGGGGTACCGGCAATGATACCTCACTCATTGGCCACGACGGCGACGACAGGCTCTATGCCGGCTCTGGTGCCGACGCCTACCTTTCCGGTGGCACGGGCGATGACACCCTCATTGGTGCGTCGGGCGCCGACCGGGATCTGGCCGGTGACAGTGGCGCTGACACGATCAGAAGCAGTCCCGGTGATGACAGCTATCTCTTTGGCGGTAGTGGCAATGATCTGATCTACGGCGGGTCAGGTAGCGACAGCGCGCTTTATGGCGATGCTGGAGACGACCAGATCTTTGCCGGGACGGCCGATGACAGTGGCCTTAGCGGTGGCGACGGCAAGGACACCTTGGAGGGTGGTGACGGCAATGACCAACTTCTGGAGGGCGGCACTGGTGACGATACTCTGGCCGGTGGAAGCGGCGATGACTCGACTCTCTATGGCGGGCTAGACAGCGATCATCTGGAGGGCGGCATCGGGAACGACAGCCTTTTGGCCGGTAGCTCCGGCGCTGATGTCATCCTCGGCGGTGAGGGCCTTGACGTCAGTCTGCTGGGGGGCAGTGGCGATGACCACCTCGAAGGCGGCGGCGACGACGATAGTCATCTCTATGGCGGCGACGGGGCAGACAGCATCTCGGCCGGTAATGGTGACGACTCCATGCTGCGCGGAGACAGTGGTGACGACACCCTGCAGGGAGACGCCGGTAGCGACAGCAACCTTCACGGTGACAGCGGTCTGGATAAGCTTTATGGCGGCTCCGGCGCAGACGCCTTGATCTACGGCGGCAGTGGCGACGACTCTGTGGATGGCGGCTATGGTGGCGACGCGGGTCTCTTCGGGGAGGGTGGAGCGGACAGGGTGTCCGGTGGCCTGCAAGCGGACAGCTCCCTCTACGGCGGTGACGACAGCGATCATGTGTCAGGCGGAGGCGCCAGTGACAGCATCCTGAGCGGCGGCGCCGGCGACGATATGCTGTTCGGCGGAGACGGCAAAGACCACGACCTCCGAGGCGACGCAGGCAAGGATGTCATCAGAGGCGACACCGGTGCGGATCTTGGGCTCTTCGGTGGCCTCGACGCAGACTCCCTCTATGGCGGCAATGGTAGTGACGTCAGCCTCTTCGGCGGTTCGGGTGACGATCTCCTGGACGGCGGCGGCGAAGGTGACCAGCAACTCTACGGCGGCACAGGCGACGACATCGTCTATGGAGGCGATGGAAACGACACCTCGCTCGTCGGGCAGAGCGGAAGTGACAGCCTGTTCGGCGGAATGGGAGATGATGTTGGCCTCTCCGGAGGCAGCGGTGCTGACAAGGTCTATGGAGATGGCGGCAACGACACCATCGAGCTGAGGCTCACGCAAAGCCTGACGGCTGGTGACACCATCGACGGCGGGGTCGGCAGCGACACTCTGGTGGTCAGGCTCGGTTCTTCACTGGGAAGCGGCTATAGCCTGATCTCCGTCGAGTCCATCGTCATCGAGGGGGGCGCCTATGGTGACGCTCTCTTTGGCGGAAGCTTCGCAGAGCGCTTCATCGGCATGTCCGGCGAAGATCTCATCTATGGCGACAGCGGTGCCGATGAGATCTTTGGGGGTGATGGTGCCGATGTCTCGCTCGTCGGCGGATCTGGCGATGACAGCATGTTTGGCGACAGGGGACATGATCAAGGTCTTTACGGTGGCCTTGGGAATGACCTCTTGGATGGCGGCAGCGGCGCCGACACGATGCGCGGTCAACAAGGCGATGACCTGGCCTATGGCGCAACGGGTGCAGATACCTTGGTGGATTGGACCGGAAATGACACGGCCTATGGCGGCAACGGAAACGATCATCTGAGTGGTGGCAGTGGTCTTGATTTGCTGTTCGGTGACAATGGCAGTGACCGCTTGAACGGCGCGGTTGGTGCGGACCTCCTCGTCGGCGGCGCCGGCGATGATACCTTGATCGTGGATACCACAAGCGATGTCGTGCGAGAGACGGCTGCAGGCGGAGCCGAAGACGTCATCCGGTCTCATGCGCTGGCCTACACCTTGGCCGGAGGCGACGAGGGGCATGTCGAGCGCGCGAACATCAACAGAGGAAACAAGCCGGCCAGCCTGGAAGGCAATGAATTCGATAACACGCTGATCGGTAACAGTGGATCCAACCTGCTGGCCGGCATGTCTGGTGCAGACGTCCTAGATGGTCGTGATGGGACGGACACCATGATCGGTGGCTCGGGTGACGACACCTTTGTGGTGGAAACGGCAAGCGATCAAATAGAGGAACTAAGCGGTGGCGGCGTCGACCTGATCCGCGCTGAAATCGACTACACCCTCACCAATGACACCGCAACGGCGGTGATCGAGAACCTGCGGCTGCAGGGCGGTTCAAGCGCTCTCTATGGCATGGGCAACAGTGGCGACAACAGCATCGTCGGGAACAGCGGAGCGAACTACCTCTTCGGTGAGAGCGGCAACGACCGCATCGAAGGGGCTTTGGGTGACGACAAGCTCTACGGTGGGTCCGGCAGCAACCGCTTGGAGGGCGAGAGTGGCGCCGACAGCGTCTTTATGGAGAGTGGCAACCTGGTCTTCGGTGGTTCCGGCGGCGACGCCTTCTTCATCAGGGCCTTGTCACTCGGTTCGGCGGGCAGCGGCGGACCGATTGTACGGGACTTTGATGCCAGCGAAGGCGATCGCTTCGTCTTCCGTCCCGGTAGAGAGGTGGGTAGCTTCACCTACATTGAGTCTGCGGCCTTCTCTGCTGGTGGACATTCAGAGGCCCGTTTCGACGGCAATCGTCAGGTTCAGGTCGATCAAGACGGTGACGGGACTGTGGATATCGCCTTCCTCGTCGACGGTATCTCGCAAGCAAGTCAACTAACGGCGACGGACTTCGTGTGGCTGCCGGATTTTGAAAGCTAGTTTGGACGACGCTCTGCTACATTGACCTCACGAGCCGTTGGGCGGAGTCGAATGCTTCCGTTCGGATCCTAGAGCCAAAGAAAGTCGCTGCTGGTTAGCTGGTTGGCGGCGGAGATGCCATAAAGCCGGGCGCCCAGATCGGCGGTGCCGTCGCCGTCGTGGTCGATCTCAACGACGCCAGCCTCGAAACGTGCTTGCGAGTTGCCAAGGCCATCGAAGGCCTGGTCGTGGATGTAGGCGAAGCTGCCGACCTCCAGACCCGTTCCCAACACCAGGGTGTCGACCTGGCTTTCTGCCTGCAAAGCGCTAAAGAAGAGGAAGGCGCCCGGGTCGGCCACGCTCGACTGGATCTGATAGAAATCATTGCCGGAGCCACCGAAGGCCAGATCACCCTCGCCAACCTGCAGCCAGTCGGCACCGGTGAGGCCTAAGAGCCTGTCTTGGCCACTGCCGCCATCCAGCCAGTCATCGCCATGCCGACCAATCAGGCTGTCCGCACCGGATCCCCCGCTTAGGCTGTTGGCGGCGGTGTTGCCGTTCATGGTGTTGCCCAGCCTGTTGCCGACGGCATCGAGGGCGCCGTGATTGGCCTGCGCGCGATAGTTCTCGACATAGTCGGGCAGGCTGACGTCGGTGATCTCGGCGCGCAGCAAGTCGCGCCCACCGCCGGCCTGTTCGATCACCTGGTCACCAGTCGCATCGACAACATAGGTATCTGCACCGAGGTCACCGACCAGCGAATCCTCTCCCTCACCGCCGATCAGGACATCATTGCCGATCCCGCCGTAGATCAGGTTTGCGGCCGAGTTGCCCCAGAGGCTGTTGGCGGCGGTGTTGCCGGTGAGGCTCGCGCTGCCGGCCGAGGAATTGATTCGACCTCGTTCGATCTCCGAATCGTCACTCAGGGTGAAGTCTGCGGCATTGGAGATCACCAGATCGCTGATGCCTTCGCCCAGACCTTCCACGACGATATCGCCGTTGGTATCCACGACAAAGGTGTCTTGGCCACTGCCACCGGCGGCCCAGTCGTTACCGCCGCCACCATTCAGAAAGTCGTTGCCGGAGCCACCGGACAGGCTGTCCTCGCCTCCGCCGCCTCCCAACCGATCATCACCCTCCCCGCCGCTCAAGGTGTCGTCGCCAAGCCAGGCCAAGAGCTGATCGTCGCCGCTGCCTCCGTAGAGCTTGTCGTCGCCGCTCTGTCCGCGGACGGTGTCTACGGCCGAGCCGCCATAGAGGGTATCGGCGCCGCTGCGGCCGGAGAGGGAGTCATTGCCGCGACCTGCATAGAAGAGGTTGTCGGCTGCATCGCCCAAGAGGCTGTCGTTGCCGTCTCCGCTGATTAGATCCTCGATCCCACTGATCGAGACAAGAATGCCATCGAGTTCCCCACCGCCTGCCTGCAGGTCGATGCTGCTGTCCGAGGTCAGGGCGGCGGCATTCAGGAGGTCCTGACCACTGTCGCTGTCGGCCAAGGTGGTGCCATGGCCACTGCCGCCGGCGAGATCAGAGAAGGCCTCGGTGAAGATATAGACATCGTCGTCGTCAGGCGGCGAGCCCCAGACCTCAAGCGAAAGATCGGTCAAGGTCCCGACCCGATCGACAAACTGATCGACGATCTTCACCGTCCAAGTGCCCGCAGCCTCTTCGCCGCGGAAGCCGCTTGCCGTATAGGTCCAGGTATCCGGGTGATCGGCCAGACCGGCGTTGGTATCGAGCAGCGTGGTGGTGGTGCCATTGGGTGAGGTCAGGGTGATGATCAGGTCGGCCGCGCGTGTGTGCGGCAGATCCATGCTGACGGTGACGTACTCGACCCGCTCCACCGCGCTGCCCTGAACAAGCTTGAACTCCAGGCCGTTGGTATCGGCATCGGGAATCTCGGTCGGTGTGATCGCGCCACCGACTGAGGCCGAGGTGAGGTTCGCGGTTGTACTCTGATCTTGCCAGTACTCGGCCAGGCGCACGGCGGCATGGGCATCGATCAGGCCGTAGCCCAGATCCTCGCTGTGGTGCATGCCGCCCAGGTTCCAGCTGTCGCTGGCATTCCAAGTCCAGGTGGGGTTGCTTTGATCGGTCTGGCGAGCCGTGTTCGCCAGGATCTCGTGCACGTCGCGCCAGCCAAGTTCTGGATTGGCCTCCAGCATCAAGGCCACCAGCCCCGCCACCATGGGGGCGGCCGCCGAGGTGCCGTTGAAGGTGGTGGTGACGTCGCCGGGGTCATAGCCGGCCGCACCAACCCGGTCGCTGGTCACGACCGAGCCCGGCACCAGCGAACCGAAGGCTGAGACCAGCAGGTTGGCACCGGGTGTCGAATAGAAGGTGACGATCCCCTCTGCATCGGTGGCCCCGGTCGAGATGGTCTTGAAGTCTGCGTTCCAGGAGGAGGCATTGGCGTTGTGCGGCGGGCTCTGGTGGCGCCCATTGCCGGCCGACTTGATCAGAACTGTCCCCAGGCCGTCGCGGCCGCCGTCGACTGCGGAATCGATTGCGGTTTGCAGTGCCGCCATGGCTGCGGGATCAATCGCGCGGTCGAAGAAGTTGGCCGAGTACTGGCTGCCGAGAGACATGGAAACCAGATCGGCGCCGTCGTCCGCGGCCTGCTCGATGGCATCGGCGATCTGGTTGATGAAGCGATCGCTGATGAAGGAGTAGACGCGATAGCCGGTGAGATCGGCTTCATAGGCGACACCGACCACGCCGCTGTCGTTGCGGGCGGCCCCCAGGATGCCCATGGTTGCCGTGCCGTGCGAGTCGTCGACCGTCGAGCCGAAGGGGTCGTCATCCTGCTCTTCGAAATCGTAGTCGAGTGTGGTGTCGTAGTTGGGCGCCAGGTCCGGATGCGTATAGTCGAAGCCATCATCAATGACGAAGGCCGAAACCCCCTTACCGGTGTAGGAGGGCCAGACATCGACGACGTTGAGATCAAACTCTCCGGGCGCGCTGTTGTCCAGGTGCCACTGCTGCGCAAAGGAGGGGTCACTCGGCAGGCTGGAGAGTGCGCTGGCAAATAAAACCTCTCCGCCGCTGCCACCCAAAGGGGGCAAATTTGTCGCCATCACAGGGCTCCCACATCAAGAGAGCCGGACCCTAACAGGAATGGGTGAGGCAAACTAGACGCCGATAGTAGTCCTTGCGGGCAAGTGATCGTGCGCCAGGACTCTCGCCGCAAAGGGGCATGCTGCTCACGCCAAACTGATATCCAGCAGGCGTGAGCACGCAGCAGTAAGAGCCTAAATCAGCACGATCGACTCGACGTCGGAATTGACGTGCAGGATCATGCCATTCTTGAAGGAGACGATGTGTGACAGGCTGTTGGTCATGGTGACGCCAGCCACATCGCTTGCACTGAACCTGGCGACGTCCTTCGTTCCGCCACCGCCGAAGAGGGTGCCTTCGGTCGGGTTGAAGACCTCGAATCGATCGTTTCCGCCGCCACCAAAAGCTCTCTCATGACCACCGCCGTGGAAGACGAAAGTGTCTCGGCCGAAATTGCCCTGCATACGATCATCGCCGGATCCATCGAAGATGGTGTCGAAGCCAAAGCCGCCGAAGAGAAAATCGTTACCATTACCGCCGATGATGTCGTCGTCGCCGGAGAGTCCGACCAGGCGGTCGTTCTCGCCACCACCTCTTAGGGAATCATTGCCATCAAGACCCTTTAGCGTATCGGTGTCATTGCCACCGAAGGCCGTGTCGTCGCCTGCATCACCGTAGAGGAAGTCGTCGTCATCCCCGCCGATCAGGCGGTCACTGCTGTCACCGCCATAGGCCGTGTCATCACCGCCGTTTCCCGAGGCGCGATCATCACCGCCGCCACCAAAGGCCAGTGCCGATCCGGTCCCGCCGATCATGCTGTCATCGCCCTGACCACCATAGAGGGCGTTGTCACTGCCACTGCCGCTTCGCAGTGTGTCGTGACCAGTTCCGCCATGCAGCGTGTCGCTGCCACCACCGCCGTCTAGGGTGTCGTCTCCTATCCCTCCGAAGGCATAGTCGTCGCCGTGATCGCCGAAGAGCAGGTCAGCCTCGGAGCCGCCAATCAGGCGGTCGTCTCCCAGATCGCCATAGGCGGTATCGTTGCCGCCGTTGCCGGAAATGCGATCATCGCCACCACCGCCGAACCCAAGAGCTGCCCCGGTTCCGCCAACTATGCGGTCATTGTCCTGACCGCCATAGAGGGCGTCACCATCCCCACTGCCGGAGCGCAAGGTGTCGTCATCATGACCGCCCTTCAGGGTGTCGTTGCTGGCACCCCCGCTGATCGTGTCGTCTCCGCGACCACCATAGGCAAAATCGCTGCCATTCCCACCGTAGAGCCGGTCGACGCCTGAGCCACCGATCACCCGATCATCTTCATTGCCGCCATAGGCAATGTCGCTGCCACTATTGCCGGAGATGCGGTCGTCGTCGTCACCGCCCCAGGCAAGATTGTTACCCAATTCACCAATGATGCTATCGTTCCCGATACCGCCATAGACTGAGTCGCCGTCGCCGGTACCGGGGAAGAGCGTGTCGTCGCCGGCATCGCCTTGGATGACGTCGGTCCCCGATTCACCGCGTAGTGTATCTGCGCCGAGTTTTCCGGAGATCTCGTCATTTCCGCGTCCCGCGCGCAGGCTGTTGTCGGCGGTGTTGCCATAAAGCGTGTCGTCGCCGTCTCCTGTGACCAGATCTTCGATGCCGCTGATGGTGACCGCAACGCCGTCCAGGGTGCCGCTGCCGGCCTCCAGATCCAGGTGGCTGTCGCCGGTAATGGCGGCGGCATTGATTTGGTCGCGACCGGTGCCGTCGCTATCGGTGATCGTCGTGCTGTGACCGCTGCCTCCCGCAACGTCGGAGAAGGCCTCGGTGAAGACGTAGAGGTCGTCGGGATCGCTGGCCTCGCCATGCAAGGTCAGAGCGATGTCGTTAAGTGTGCCAAGATCTGCCCCAGCGGCGTCGACGATCTTGATGGTCCAGGTACCCTGACCGGCCTCACCACGGAAAGCTGCTGCCGTATAGGTCCAGCTGCTGGGGTGATCGGCATCGCCTGTTTGTCGGTCCAATAAGGTTGTCGTGGTACCGCCGGGCGAGGTCAGGGTGATGATCAAATCGCCTGCATAGCTGTGGGGAAGATCCAGGCGCAGGCTCGCGAACTCGATGCGGCCAACGGTGGCATCCTGCGTGATGGTGACCTGCACACCGTTCGGGTCGTTATCAGGAATGGCCAGCGGCGCTGGTAGGCTGCCGGCTGTCTTCTCGACCATGTTGGCGGTCGTCTGCTGCTTCTCCCAGGTCTCGGCCAGCCGGACGGCGGCATGCGCGTCGACCAAGCCGAAGCCAAGGTCGACGCTGTGATGGAATCCGCCGTTGTTCCAGCTGTTGGCGGCGTTCCAGACCCAAGTCGGGTTGCTGCCGTCTACCTGGCGTGCCGCGTTCGCAAGAATCTCCTGCACGTCGCGCCAGCCGAGGTCGGGGTTGGCCTCCAGCATCAAGGCGACCACGCCGGAAATCATCGGTGCTGCGGCCGACGTGCCATTGAAGCTGGTGGTAAAATCGCCGGGATCATAGCCCGCAGCGCCAACGCGGTCGGTGGTCACGACGGTGCCCGGGATCGGCGAACCGAACGCAGAGATCAACAGGTTGGCACCAGGGGTCGAGTAGCTGGTGACCGTCCCGTCCGCATTCGTTGCGGCAACCGAGATGGTCTTGAAGTCGGCATTCCAGGACGAAGCATTCGCATTGTGCTGTGGGCCATCGTCGCGTCCGTTCCCGGCAGACTTCACTAAGATGGTGCCCAGTCCGCTACGGCCCGTATCAGCTGCGGAATCGATGGCTGCCTGCAAATCGGCGATGATTGTCGGGTTAATCGCTTGGTCGAAGAAATTCAGGGAGTACTGGGACCCCAAGCTCATCGAGGCAATGTCGCCCCCGTCAGTCGCCGCCTGCTCGATGGCGCGTGCAAGCTGTGACATGAAGCGATCACCGATGAAGCCATAGACCCGATAACCGGACAGTGTCGTCTCATGCGCGACCCCGACCACGCCTGTACCGTTCTCAGCCGCACCCAGAATACCCATGCTGGCCGTGCCGTGTGCGTCGCCTGGGTCGCCAAAGGGATCGTCATCCTCTTCCTCGAAGTCATAGTCACTGGTGGTGTCGTAATTGGGCGCCAGGTCCGTGTGCGTGTAGTCAAAGCCGTCATCAATGACGAATGCCGAGACCCCTCTGCCTGTATAGGACGGCCATACATCGACGACGTTGAGATCCAACTCCCCGGGGGTCGTGTTGTTCAAATGCCATTGCTGTGAAAAGAGGCTGTCGCTGGGCAGATTAGCAATATTGTTACCAATCTGAGCGCTATCCCATTGAAAGTTATAGGGCATAGTGGTGCTCCAATTAGAAATTGGATGTTAACCTGCTGTCTACGTCACTATTCTAACACAAACTTTGATAATTTTGAGGCAATTTGTTTGCAGCTAGTGCGAGAAGATTCATATATTTAACGGTGTCAGAGAGAAGATATTGAAAGAAGTCACGATCGTAATGCTTGAGCGGTGTCTTGAATCGGCACGACTACCATCAGCTTACCTTTATGTGAGAGGCCTCATCGCGCATGCATTAGGTCAAAGAGACTGAGACAAAGCCTGTTGCAAGGCGGACGGCACTCGGTCGCGCTCCAAGAGAGCCGCCGCTGCCTCGATATCCTGAGAGTGACTGCGGTCGTCGCCCTGGCGCGGAACGACGGCGCGGACTGCGTCGCGGAGCGCGCAGGCGATCTCTGCCGGACGTTCGGGCGCGCGTTGGTCGAAGGCCTCGGCGGCGACGATCAACTCTGCGGCTAGCACCCCTCGCCAGAGCGGCAGCATGGTCCAAGCCTTGCGCACCGCAAGCGGCGTCATCGGTTCATGGTCCTCTACCTCATAGCCGGAGGAATCGTCCAGGCTGGCGGGATTGGCCAGCAAGCGCATTTCCTTCACCAGATGGCGGGTGTTGTGGGCGATGAGACCCATGCCGATGCGGACCGTGCCTTGGGTTAGGGGCGAGAGGCCATCGGGTAGATCGGTGTAGGTCTTGCGCATCATGCGGGTGGTACGCTGTGCGCCCATGTTGGCCGTGGTGGTGAGCGCGATTGCGAGAAGGTCAAAGGCCTGCGCCAGGCCGATGGTCTGGAAATTCCCGGTCGAGAGAATCTCCTCCGATTCAAAGAGGACGCAGGGATTGTCGCCGGAGCCATTGATCTCGGCCAGGACCGGTGGCTCGGCGAAGTCGAGGGCTGCTTGCAGGCCGGCGAAGGCGTGGCTGGCGCAACGCAGAGAGATGGGGTCCTGCAGCCGACGGGCCGCACCGGGTTCGTTGAGTGCGCTTCCGCTCAGGTGGTGCCTCAAGCGTTCGGCGACCGCCGCTTGGCCGGGGACTGGATGCACGGCTGCGACCCGCGGATCAATGGGCGAGAGATTGGCGCGAAAGGCCTCGAAGCTCAGCACGGCAATAGCCTCGCCCAAGCTTAAGAGGCGCCGGGCTTCATCGAGTACCAAGGCGCCGAGTCCTGCCGATACCGATGAAGCGCTGCAGAGGCCCAAGCCTTCCTTCTCTTTCAGGAACAGGGGTTCCAGTCCGGCGCGACGCATGGCCTCGCCGCCTTGCAGGAGCTCTCCTTCATAGAAGGCGCGACCCTCGCCCATCACTGGAAGGGAGAGCTCGGCCATCAATGGCATATCCGAGGCGCCATGCGCGCCCACCTGATGCACAGCCGGATGCACCGCGCGTTCCAGCATGGCCGCCAGGGTCTCGGCTACGACCGGGCGTACACCGGAATGACCCAGGCTGAGAGAGGCCAATCGCGCGACGAGAAAGGAGCGAACCGGTGCCTCGTCGTACAGGGGGCCAGACCCACAGGCGCGGGCGCGCAGCATGATGTGGCTCATCTCGGTCCGCTCGTCCGGATCGACAGCAGTCACGGCCCGGGCACCCAGCCCGCGAGTCATGCCATAGACCGGCCGTTCCTCGGTCAGGAAGCGTTCGATCAGGTCTCGACCGGCCTGGACCTGGGCCAAGGCCTTGGGTCCAAGCGCCAGCGTGGCCCTGCGATGGGCGATAGCAGCGACATCAGTGACTGCGAGCGGGGCCGCGCCCAGCACAAGGTCTTGCATCTTTTGGCTGTTCCTCTGGGTTTATCGTTGATCTTCAGTGAGCAGATCCTTATCCGACACGATAAGCTGTGCAATGCCTGACACGGCAAGAGTCTTGATGCTGGAGGCAAAGATGCGACCTTCTCTTTTGGCATTTGCGCATCTTGCCAAGGGTACCAATTGCTAGGTCTCGGTTCTGCAGTTCGCACCGGGCAGACTCGTGCATGTGGCATCTTGTGAGGGCCTAGCCTCCGCGTCTAGATTGCGGCGCGGCTCAAAGGGTAATCCTCATGCACTACCAATCGACGCGCGGATCGGCCCCGATCTTGGGGTTCGAAGAGGTTCTTCTTACCGGCTTGGCTCGAGACGGCGGGCTTTATGTGCCCAGCACCTGGCCGGGCCTCTCCATCTCGACCTGGCGCGGCCTCGTCGGGGCCGACTATCGGGTCCTGGCAGCCGAGATGCTGTCTCCCTTCCTGGCTGGTTCTTCGGTTGCAGACCGCCTGCCGGACTTGCTGGATCGGGCCTACGCCAACTTTGCGCACAAGGCCGTAGCGCCTTTGGTGCAGATCGAACCCAATCTCTGGCTGCTTGAGCTTTTCCATGGACCCACCTTGGCCTTCAAGGACGTGGCCATGCAGCTCTTGGGTCAGCTCTTCGATGCGGTCCTGACCCAGCGTGGCGAGCGTCTGACCATTGTCGGCGCCACCTCCGGCGATACCGGCTCTGCTGCGATCGAGGCCTTGAAGGGCTCTCGGCATGTCGAGGTCTTCATCCTGCACCCCAAGGGGCGGACCTCCGAGGTGCAGCGCCGGCAGATGACGACGGTGGCGGCCAACAACGTGCACAACGTTGCCATCGAGGGTACTTTCGACGACTGCCAGGACCTGGTGAAGGCGCTCTTCAATGACCATGCCTTCCGCGACCGGCATCACCTCTCGGCCGTGAACTCCATCAACTGGGCCCGAATTCTGGCGCAGAGCGTCTACTATGCCTATGCCGCCTTGGCCCTGGGCGGGCCCGATCGCGCGCAGGACTTCGTCGTGCCCAGCGGCAACTTCGGCAATGTCTTTGCCGGCTTTGTGGCCCAGAAAATGGGCCTGCCGATGGGCAAGCTGGTGATTGCCGCCAACAGCAATGACATCCTGCCTCGCATCCTCGAGAGCGGCGCCATGACCATGGCAGGGGTTCAGCCGACCTTCTCGCCCTCTATGGATATCCAGGTTTCTTCCAACTTCGAACGGCTGCTGTTCGAAGCCATGGGGCGCGACGGTGCGGCCGTGAAGGCCTTGATGGATCGCTTCCGCTCCGAGGGCAGTGCCGCGCTGGACGAGACTGCCTTGGCCGCCATTCGCGCCGGGTTTGCCGGCGACCGCCTGGACGATGCCGGCACTCTGGAGGAGATCCGCCGCACCTATGGCGAGACCGGGATGGTGCTGGATCCGCATACGGCGGTTGGCGTCACCGTTGCCCGACGGCGCATCGCGGCGGGGGCCGGTCCGACGGTCGTGCTCTCCACCGCGCATCCGGCCAAGTTCCCCGATGCCGTAGAGCAAGCAACGGGCACGCGCCCGGACCTGCCGGCGCGTCTGGGCGATCTCTATCAACGCGAAGAGCGCTACACCACTCTGGCCAACGATGCCGAGGCCTTGAAGGCTCTTGTCGGCGAACATGTTACAAGCGGGGCCTGATGACCTTTTCCAGTACTGAGGGCCAGATGCAGATCTCGACCTTGCCGAATGGTTTGACCGTGGCCAGCGACCCCATGGCGGGTGTCGGCAGTGCCTCGGTCGGTCTCTGGATCGACGTGGGCGCCCGGCACGAGACGGCCCCACAGAACGGCATTGCCCACTTGATCGAGCATATGGCCTTCAAGGGGACAGAGGCCCGCAACGCCCGCATGATTGCCGAGGAGATCGAGGCCGTCGGCGGGCAGCTCAATGCCTATACCTCACGTGAATCCACGGCCTTTTATGCCCGCGTGCTGGGCGAGGATCTGCCGCTGGCTGTCGACATCCTGGCCGATATCCTGCAGCGCTCGCTCTTCGATCCCGAGGAGTTGGATCGTGAGAAGGCAGTGGTTCTGCAGGAGATCGGACTGGCCGAGGACACGCCCGACGACATCGTCTTTGACCACCTGCAAGAGACCGCCTACCCCGACCAGCCGCTGGGCCGCCCGATTCTGGGCAATGAGACCACGGTGACGGGCTTCGCGCAGGCAGATCTTAGAAGCTTCACCCAAGATCACTACGGCGCAGAGCGCATGGTCCTGGCGGCTTCCGGTGCCGTCGAGCATCAGGCCCTGCTTGGCCTGGCAGAGAATTGGCTTGGTGGTCTTGCCGCCGGCGGCAGCAATCAGCGGGAAGCGGCCCATTACAAAGGCGGCGAGTTCCGCACCGACCGCGATTTGGAGCAGGTGCATCTCTGCCTGGCGCTTCCCGGTGTTTCGGCGCGCGACCCCGACTATGCGACGGCCGGGCTGTTAAGCGCGATCCTGGGCGGCGGCATGTCATCCCGTCTCTTTCAGGAGATTCGCGAGAAGCGCGGCCTGGTCTATGCCGTCTATGCCTTCTTCTCGCACTTCGACGACAGTGGTCTGCTGACCCTCTATGCCGGCACCGGCGAGGACGAGGCGGCCGAGACCCTGACCCTGATGGCCGAAGAGCTGAAGAGCTTGGCCGCCAAGGTGGAGGAAGAGGAGTTGCGCCGTGCCAAGGCGCAGGCACGCGCTGCCATCCTGATGAGCTGTGAAAGCAGCTTTCAACGTGCCGAAGCAATGGCCAACCATTTTCTCATCCATCGCGAGGCCTTGGACTTGGAGCGCTTGCTGGCTAAACTGGAAGCCGTGGAAACGACAGACATTGAAAGGCTTATGGCGCGCTTGCTGCAACAGACCCCCAGCCTGGCCGTGATGGGACCGGGTGGTGGCCTGCCCGATTTCTCCGAGCTGGTTGCTCGCTTGGGCTAGGGGCGAGGGCGATGCGCATGCCTCCCTTTCGTGCCGGCTTCATGCGCCAGCTGCGGCTGGAGGGCGCGCAAGTTTACCTGCGCCCGATGCGCGGTAAGGATTGGCGGCAGTGGTCGCTGTTGCGCAGCCACAGCCGGGGTTTCCTGACCCCGTGGGAGCCACTTTGGGCCTCTGACGCTCTGACTCGCGGCGCCTATCGCCACCGCTTGAAGATGGCCAATCACGAGGGCCGCAACGGGATGGGCTATACCCTGCACATCTTTCACCGCGATGATGATGTGCTGATGGGGGCTATCACTCTGGCACAGATCCGTCGCGGCGTAGCGCAGATGGCGACTCTGGGCTACTGGATGGGCGAGCCCTATGCCGGCCAAGGCTACATGACAGAGGCCTTGGAACTGGTCGTGCATTTTGCTTTTCGTGATCTGGGCCTGCACCGGATCGAAGCGGCTTGCCTGCCGACCAACGAGCCCAGCCAGCGTCTTTTGCGCAAGGTCGGTTTCCGCGAAGAGGGCCTGGCGCGGGCCTATCTGCGCATCAATGGCGAGTGGCGCGATCACCTGCTCTTTGGCCGCCTGGCTGAGGACTCACCTTTGCGCCTGGCTGCCTCCACAGATCAGCCGAAGGTGCTTTCCGCTGGAAAGGAGCGCTAGCTTCTGCAAGCCTGCTGTTAGGCTTGGTTTAGAGGTTTGGCGCGATGGCGAAGGGGCAGCCGAAAGCGCTCTATCTGCTGTTCATGACAGAGCTGTGGGAACGCTTTGGCTTCTTCACGCTGGTCTCGATCTTCGCCTTCTATCTGACCGATCGCCTGAACCTGCCGAGTGATCGCGCCTTTCTGATCTTCTCGACCTATGTCTCCTTCGCCTACCTGGTGACAGTCGGCGGTGGCATTCTGGCCGACAAGGCCTTGGGCTTCGGTCGCGCCATTCTCTTCGGTGCCCTCTTGATCGCCTGTGGCTATCTCCTGCTGGGCTTGGCCGACCCCGGCTGGGTCTATTGGGCCATGGGCCTGCTCGCAGCCGGCAACGGGCTCTTCAAGGCCAATGTCGCAGCCCTTCTGGGGCGCTTTTATGACGAAGAGGATCCCCGGCGCAGCGCCGGCTTCACGCTCTTCTACATGGGCATCAACATCGGCGTACTGGGGGGCGCCCTCTTCGCCGGCATGATCGCCCAGGCCTTCAGCTATGAGGCCGCCTTCATCGTCGCCGGCATGGGCAAGTTGATCGCCGTCGCCACATATCTGGCAGGCCGACGCTTGGTCTCCATGCACGATGGTCTGCCGAGCGGGGTTAAGCGCCCGGTCCTGGCACAGCTGATTGCGGTGGTCCTGGTCTTGGTTTCGGTGGTTGTGGGTGCGCTATTGCTCAGCAATCAGGCCTGGACCGCCTGGATCCTGGGCCTCTTCGCAATCGCCGTGGTGCTGTCCTATCTGGCGGTCATCCTGAAGCAAGCGCCGGACATCCGGCGCCGGCTCTTCGTGCATCTGGCTCTGCTCTTCTTCGCTATGATCTTCTGGGCGATCTATCAGCAGTACACGCTCTCTGTCCTGCTCTATGCCGAGAAGGACGTGGACCGCAGCCTCTTCGGCTGGGTTCTGCCCTCCTCCTCGACGACGGCGCTGGGCGCCATGGCCCTGTTGTTGCTCTGGCCGCTTCTGACATTGCTCTGGCCTTGGCTCGCCAAGCGTGGTCTGCAGGTCGGCGATCTCGGTAAGCTGGCGCTCAGCCTGGTTGGGTTAGGACTCGCCTATCTGCTGCTGGCGGTGGTGGTGGAGGTCACCGACGAAGCGGGCAAGGCCTCGATGATGTGGATCGTCGCCTTCTATGGCTTCCTGGGCTTCGGCGAGATTCTCTTGGCGCCGCTGGGGCTGGCCTTGACCGCCCGGCTGGCACCACGGCACCTCTCGGGCTATGCCGTCGGCATGTGGTCCTTCTCCTTCGCGGCTGCCGTCTACATTGCCGGCGTCCTGGCCGTGCCGCAGAAGATCAGCGGCGAGAGTGCATTCGGCGGATGGTTCCTGGCCTATGGTCTTGCTGGACTGGGCACGTCCCTTCTGCTGCTGGCCCTTGTGCCGCGACTTTCTGCAGTGCTGAAGCGCTAGTAGAAGGCGGGGGTCAGGAGCCTTGGCTTTGACCGGCTGCGGCCAGGGCCTGCATCACGGCGATCAGCTTCTCGTCGCGCTCCGCCGCCAGGGCCTCGAAGGGCCGCCCGGCCTCTTCCTGCTTGACGCCATTGGCCAAGAGGGCTGAGGCGCGCTCGTCCAACAGGGGATTGCCCAGGCTGTCCCACCAGGTGTGGAAGGAATCGCGATAACGCTCACAGAAAGTCTCCAGACCCTGACCGCCGCTGCCCAGCGCGAAGAGCAGATGCGGGCCCATGACCGACCAGCGCAGACCCGGACCGGCGGCAACCGCCTTGTCCACATCCTCGACACTGGCCACGCCCTCGACCACCAGGTGGATGGCCTCCCGCCAGAGTGCGGCCTGCAGGCGGTTGGCGACGTGGCCCGGCACCTCTTTGTTGACGCGGATCGTGACCTTGCCGCAGGCGGCATAGAAGGCCTCGGCCTGCTCCAAGGTTCCAGCCGCTGTCCGCTCGTTGCCCAGCAGTTCGACCAAGGGGATGAGATGCGGCGGGTTGAAGGGATGCCCCAGGATGAAGCGGCTTGGGTCTTGCCAGCCGGTCTGCATGTCCTTCAGCAGCAGCCCCGAGGCGCTGGTCGCCACGATCGCATCGGGCGCTAAGGCAGTCTCGATCTGGCCGTAGATCGTGTGTTTGATCTCCAAACGCTCCGGCACGCTTTCCTGTACGAAGCCGGCCCCTGCGACAGCCTCCTCCGGCGTCGAGAAAAAAAGCAGCGACTTAGAGGCATCCTCCTTGACCAGGCCAAGGCTCTCCAGGCTGGGCCAGGCACGATCGACATAGCCACTGACCGCGTCCTCGGCATTGGCGGCTGGATCGTAGACCCTGACCGTCATGCCTCTGGCGGCGAAGAGGGCGGCCCAACTGGCACCGATTGTGCCGCCGCCGATGACGGCGACCGTGGCGGGGAGATGCTGTCCGTTGCTGCTCATGGCCTGCACATTCCTCTTGGGGGCGGCCTAGAAAAAGCCGGGTTGAAGCGGAGAGGCGGCGGTCAGCCCGCCGTCGACGCAGAAGATCTGGCCGGTGGCAAAGGCGGCCTCGTCGGAGGCGAGCCAGGTCACCATGGCGGCGATATCGCTGCCCTTGCCGAAGCGCCCGGCGGGGTGGCGGCGCAGTGCATCGGCCTTGGCGGCTGCCGGGTCTTTGGCCAGTTCGAAGGCCGTGTCGGCCATCTCTGTCATGATCCAGCCGGGGGCGACGGCATTGCAGCGGATACCCTCGGCGCCATGGTCGGCGGCGATTGACCGCGTCAGGCCATGTACGAAGGCTTTGGAGGCGTTGTAGAGCGCCATGGAGGCATCAGCGACCCGCCCGCTGATCGAGCCGGTATTGACGATGCTGCCGCCGCGGCCGGCGATCATGATCGGCAGGAAGGCGCGACTGCAAAGAAAGACACCCTTGGCATTGACGCCCATCAAAGCGTCCCAGTCGGCATCGCTGCTGTCTTTCACGGTCTTCTCGATGGAGATCCCGGCGTTGTTGACCAAGACATCGACACCGCCGAAGAGGGCTTCGGCTTCTTTGGCGAAGGCATCCACGGCGCCCGAGTCTGAGACGTCCAGCTGTGCATAGTGTGCCGCCGCCGGGAGGGCGGGCGGCCGCACACCACGCCCGCAGGTCAGTACCTGGGCGCCCTCTTTCAGGAAGCGTTCGACGATCGCAAGTCCGATGCCGCGACCGCCGCCGGTGACGACGGCGCGCTTGTCTTGGAGGCGTCCGCTCATGTCTCTCACAGTTTCATCTGTTGCACTTGGGCGGTGAGGCCACCGTCCAGAACCCAGAGCTGGCCGCTGGCATAGACTGCCTCGTCGCTTGCCAGCCAGCGTACCAGGCCGGCGACATCCTGCGGTGTGCCGTAGCGGCGCATGGGATGGATGTCTCGCACCTGCTGCTTCAGGCTCTCGATATCGCCGGAGCTGCCGAAGAAGCTCTGCAGCATGGGTGTGTCGATGAAGCCGGGGCAGATCGCATTGACCCGAATGTTCTCCGGCCCGTAGTCGCAGGCCATGGCTTTAGTGAGCGCGTGGACCGCCCCCTTGGTCGCGCAGTAGGCGGCGAGGCCAGGGTCGGCGATGAAGCCGTCGTAAGAGCCAAAGTTGATGATCGACCCGCCGCCCGCCTTGCGCATCAGCGGCAGTGCTGCCTTGGAGACCAGGAAGGTACCGGTGACGTTGATCGCGAAGATGCGATTCCACTCGGCCAGGCTGGTCTCTTCGATGGTCTTCTCGATCTCGATCGCAGCGGCATTGACCAGAATGTCCAGCCGGCCCGCCTCCGCCTCGATCTCGGCGGCAAGAGTCTGACTGCCGGCCTCGTCGGTGACGTCCAGCCTGGCGTAGCTGACGCCATCCGGCAGTGGGCTGCTCCCTTCCGCAAGATCGGCGGCCCAGACCCTGGCCCCTTCGGCGGCAAAGCGGGCCGCGATGGCAGAGCCGATACCGCCTCGACCGCCGGTGACGAGGGCGACTTTGCCCTCCAAACTGCGCTCTCCCATGTTTCTCTCCTAACCCAGGGCCTTGCCATAGGCCTCAAGCAGCAGGCCGTGGAAGTGATGCACGGCATGCTCGCTCTTGCCGGAGCCGGAGGGGTCGTTGACGATGCGCCCGCTCTCAAAGGCCGGGGTGGACATGCCGCGCTGCACGCTCTCGACCAGGTCGATGTCCTCCTGCTGCAGGACCTCGCGCACGTACTTGATGGCCTCCCACTCCTGCTCGGTCGGCTCCGCCGTCTCGAAGTAGAAATCATAGGTCTCGATGGTGTGGGTCTCGCTGACCGGCTTCACATGCATGACCAGAAAGTTGCCGCGCCCGGGATAGCGCATCAGGCAGGTGTTGGGCCAAAGCCACCAGACGGCATGATCGTCAACCGTCGCACCCTCGATGTTGTAGGCCGAATTCGCGCCCTTGCTGGCCTTGGCCATGTGGCTGGAATAGCTGCCGTGCGTGGTGACCTTGTAGGTCTCCATGTCCAGCAGGGTGCAGAAGTCCTTGTGCGCCACCGGGCAGTGATAGCATTCCAGGAAGTTGTCCACGACGTTCTTCCAGTTGGACTGGATGTCGAAAGTCAGGCGATGCGCCAGGGTCAACTGCTCGACGTCCGGGGCGAAGGCCATGATCTCTTGACCAAGAGCGCCCGATTGGCTGGCGAGGCTGGGGGCGGCGGGGTCGAGGTTGACATAGACGAAGCCGCAAAAGGCCTCGACCTGGACTTGATCCAAGCAGATCTCCTTCTTGTCGAAGTCGATCAGGTGCCCGGTGTTGGGCGCCGCGCGCAGCTGGCCTTTCAGGTCGTAGCTCCAGGCGTGATAGGGGCAGACGATCAGGTTGGCCCGCCCCTCACCCTTCAGCAGTTCGTGGGCGCGATGCTTGCAGACGTTGTAAAAGGCGCGCAGCTGATCCTCGCGGTCGCGCAGCACGACGATAGAGCGTCCCTGCACGTCGGCGACGATGTAGTCGCCCGGCTTCCGCACCTTCTCGACATGGCAGACCCACTGCCAAGAGCGATGGAAGATGGCGTCTCGCTCCATCGCGAAATAGCGCGGATCGGTGTAGCTGCTGGCGCCCAGGGATGAAGAACGTCCGGGGTTGGGGTCATAGCCCTTGGCGACCTCGGCCAGGTCGCTCGCGGTTAGCATTGCGGTCATGGCGTCCTCCGTCTTTCCATTCCGTTGGAGCGCACTATCAGGCCGGCGGCAAATTTTCACCGGTATTTTTTTGCTTATGACCTGCAAGAATCCGCCAATAGGGTTCGACGGACTAGTCTTGCTCCAGTCCGGTGAAGTGCTTCGCGGCCAAGGCTTGCAGGAGCCGATCTGCGATCATCGCTAAGAGCGCCATGGAAAGCCCGGCGATCATGCCAAGGCCGGTATCAGCGGCACTCAGGGCCAGAAAGATCTGTTGTCCGAGGCCGGTGGTGCCGACCAGGGCGGCAATCACCAGCATGGCAAAGGCGAAGAGGATGGTTTGGTTGAGCCCGACCAGGATGGCCGGCATCGCCAGTGGCAGCTTCACCTGCCAGAAGATCTGCCGTTGGGTACAGCCCTGCGCCTCTGCCACCTCGATCAAGAGCGGCGAGACCTGGCGCAGGCCGTTCTCGGTGTAGCGCAGCGCCGGTACGAAGGCATAGGCGATGATGGCCAGCAAGGCGGTGAACTCGCCAACCTGGAAGAACATCAAGACCGGGATCAGGAAGACGAAGAGCGGGATTGTCTGAAAGGTATCGGCGATCGGACGCAGCACCTGCGAGACCCGATCGCTGCTCGCCGCCCAGACGCCGAGGCTGGCGCCTAGCGCGAAGGACAGCAGCACGGCGGCACCACAGAGATAGATCGACAGCATGGCCCGATCCCACATGCCGGTAACGGCGATGAAGAACAGGGCGGCGGCACTGAAGAGTGCCAAGGGGCGCCCGCCGATTTGCCAGGAGAGCAGCACCAGCCCGGCGAAGAAGACGGACCAGGGCACCGCGGTCAGGCCAAAGTAGAGTAGATAGCCGGCAGCGGCGAGGGCGAGCGCGCTGCGCCACTGCCCGCGCAGCAGCAGTCCGGTGCTGATCAGGATCAGGGCGACCCAATAGACCCAGCGCAGGCTGCTGCTGAACTCAAAGCCCCAGGTGAAGGGCAGGATGGCCTGCGAGAAGCCGATCCTGAGCGGCAGCAGATAGTAATAGAAGATCTCGTTCTTGATGGCGGTCAGTGCTGCACCGCTGCTGGCAACGAAGGCATCCAGCTCGCTGTTGATCCAGCCAGCCAGGCTCCGCGCCCAGGTCGGATCGTCGATCTCCACCCCCCAGCCGAAGAGCTTCATGACGAGACAGAGGAGAAGGAGCAAGCCAAGCGCCCCCTGCCAGGGCGAAACGCGCCTCTTCGAGGACACAGCCGCGGTCGAGCGGTTGCGTCCGGCATAGGCGGCCGAGATGCGGTCCATGACGACGGCCAGCAGGACGATGACTGCGCCGGCCAGCAGACTCTCGCCAAAACGGGCCTTGCGCATGGTGCTCAAGACCTCCCAGCCGATGTCGTCAAAGCCGCCGATGACCGAGGCGATGATGACCATGGAGAGGGCGGCCATGATGGTCTGATTGATGCCGATCTTGATCTGCGCCATGGCGGCCGGCAGCTCGACCCAAAAGAGCTGCTGATAGCGCGAACAGCCGGAAATGCGGGCCGCCTCCACAATCTCGGAAGGGACGCGGGCCAGACCTAAGCGGACATTGCGCACCATTGGTGGGCAGGCGTAGATCGCGCTGGCGATCAGACCCACGACCGGACCGAAGCCGAAGAGGACCAGCAGCGGGATCAGATAGGCGAAAGTCGGCATGGTCTGCATGACGTCCAGACTGGGCGGCACCACCCTGGCGCCGCTGCGCGTGCGCTGCGCCCAGATCCCGACGGCAAGACCGATGGCGAGCGAGAGCGGCACGGCGACGCCGACCAAGGCCATGGTGTTCATGGCCTGCCGCCAGAAGCCGGCGAGTGCGATGTAGAGCAGGGCTGCGATCGTCAGGATAAGGAGCCGCGGGCCCCCTGCATGCAGCGCCAAGAGACCGACAGCCAGAATGGTGACCGGCCAGGGCACCCATTGCAGCAGATCGCGCAGCGCCAGCATCGGCCATTCCAAGAGCAGGCTGATGAGCCTGGTCACCGGCTCGATCCAGGCGACCAGAACCTCCATGGCGCCATTGACCCAATCTGCCAGGGGCAGGACTGCGGAGGTCGGATAGCGAAGCAGGAAGGAGAGATCGGCACTCAGGATCGCAAGCAGCGCGGCATAGCCCGCCAAGAACAACCAGGGCAAAGCGGGACGCTGAAGGGAAAAAGCCCCGAGACGCTGCTCCAGGGGAAGGCTGGTCACGCCGCAGTTCCGCTGAGCGCCGCGGCCAAGCGCTCCGGTCTGATCCGGCCGATGGGCCGGCCGCTGTCATCGGTGACGGTCAACGCACCGCCGCGCTCGGCACTCCAAGACAGCGCATCTTCCAAGGTCATCTCAGGCTTCAGGCCTTGGCCATCGGGCGGCGCAGCGGTGGCGTCGTCGCTGGCTTCCATCAGCTGTGCCACTTTGATGATCTTGGTGCGCGGTGCTTCCTTGACGAATTCGGCGACATAATCGGTCGCGGGATTGAGCACGATGCCTTCGGGCGTGCCCACCTGCACCACCATGCCGTCTTTCATGATGGCGATGCGATCGGCCAGGCGTACCGCCTCCATGAAATCGTGGGTCACGAAGACAATGGTCTTGTGGAAGAGGCTCTGCAGGCGCAGCAGCTCCGACTGCATCTGCCAGCGGATCAAGGGATCCAGGGCAGAGAAGGGCTCGTCCAGGAACCAGAGCTCGGGGTCGACGGCCAGAGAGCGCGCAATCCCCACACGCTGTTTTTGCCCACCGGAGAGTTGATGGGGGAAGGCTGCCTCGCGTCCCTCCAGCCCCACCAGTTCGATCATCTTGAGCGCCTGCGCATGGCGCTCGGCCGGAGAGACCGCCTGGACCCGCAGCGGAAAAGCGACATTGTCCAACACCGTCATATGCGGGAAGAGGCCGAAGTGCTGAAAGACCATGCCCATCTTCTGGCGCCGGATGGCCATCAGGTCCTGCGGACTGGCCGCCAGAAAGTCCTGACCGTCCAAGGAGAGGCTTCCAGCCGAGGGCTCGGTCAAACGCGACATGCAGCGCAGCAAGGTGGATTTGCCGGAACCAGACAGGCCCATCAGGACAAAGAACTCGCCCCGCTTGATCTCCAGGTTGATGTCACAGCAGGCGACAATATCGCCTTCGGTCTTCAGGCGCTGCGCTAAGGGCTCTGCCCCCGCGCCGCCGGCCGAGGAGTCCGACAGCAGAGCCTTGCAGTCGCGGTCGCTGAAGACCTTCCAAAGCCCTGCGCAGGCCAGCGTGACCTCTTTGGATTGGCTCATGGCACCTTCCCCGCTGGGTTCTCAGCTACGCCGATGGCCGCCCCGCGCCTTTTTCAGCAGGGGGCGGCCTTCAGTACCCGCCTCTTGCTCGCGACCGCTTAGTTCGCTGGGATCCAGGATTGCCAGGTCGCTTCGTTCTGATCCATCCACTGGGCGATGATCTGCTCCAGATCCTCGCCGTTCTGATCGACCGCGGCCATCATGGCCTGCTGGTCGGCGGTCGGGATAGAAACGTTGGATAGAATCTCATGGGCAGCTGGCCACTTGTCTTTGAAACCAGACCAGACGACCTTGAAGACATGCGCTTCGGCGAAGTCGCAGTCGTTGACGCCGTTGGGGTTCACGCCCCAGGACGCATCTTCGAAACAGCCGGGCTCAGCCTTGGGCAGAGCCACCCACTCGGTCTCATACTCTGAGAGCGCCCAGTGCGGCTGCCAAAAGACCATGACCAGCGGGCTCTTCTTGGCGATCGAGGCCTTGAGTTCGGATATCAGAGCACCCTCGCTGCCGGCCGGCACGGCCTTGTAGGGCAGTTCCAGACCAACCAGGCGATCCGCACCGGGGGTTCCCCAGTCGGCCGGATAGTCGATCAGGCGCCCCTGCGGCAGGGTCTCGGCCGTGGCGAAGAGCGGCGCGCAGTTCTTCAAGGCTTCCCAGTCGGGCAGGCCCGGGCACATCTCCTTGACATGGACCGGATAGAGAAAGCCTTCGCGGGCATCGATGCCGGTCGGACCAATATCCTCCACCTTGCCGGCTTCGGCCATCTTGACCCAAAGATCGGGTGCGTTGCTGCTCCACACCTCCATGGTGGCATGCAAATCGCCGTCGGCCATGGCGGTGAACTGTGCATCATAGCCAGCCGTTACGTACTCAACGTCATAGCCGGCCCGCTTCAGGGTCTCGCCGGCGATGTGGGTGGAGATGTGTTGGCCGGTCCACTCGTTGACCGCCATCTTGATCGCCTCGTCCTGGGCGCCCATGTCGGCCGCCTGTGCATTGGAGAAGGCAAGGGGTGCCACCATCAAGGCGGCGATAAAGGTGTGTTTCATCATGCTGAAGCTCCCAAGCTCGCTGGTGAAGATCCCGTTCGCTGCCGGTCTTCTCCGCCTTTGGGCAGCCCGTTTCGCCGGGCATTTGCAGATCGAAAGACCGGGCATGGCATCAAGCTTCCTTGGATTGGGTGGATAAGGATGCGAAGTTTCGGTCTGATATCGGTATAAATCCGCCATCTGGCCGCTCTGTCTGACCGCAGTGGTTGGATCGAGCGACTGTGGGGAGAGCGTCATGCCGGGATTTGCATCAGAGACGGCAACCAGGTTCGCGTTTCTTGCGCTGCCGAACTTCAATGCCCTGGCGGTGACGGCCCTGATCGATCCCTTCCGTGCCGCCAACTATCTGCGCGGTCCGCAGGTCGATCCGGCGTCCCTCTATACCTGGAGTTTCGTGACCTTGGGGACGGAGAGCGGGGATCGCCCTGTGGTGGCGAGCAATGGGCTCAGCATCGCCGCAACGCCGCTCTCAGATCTGGACCGCGACGCATTCGATGCCATTGTCCTCTGTGCCAGCTGGGCACCGGAGCGCTATCGCGATCCCGGCCTCTTCGCCTGGCTGCGTCGCCAGGCAGGGCAAGGGGTGGCGCTGGGCGGCATCGACACCGGCGCCTTCATTCTGGGCTATGCCGGTCTCTTGGATGGCTTTGAGGCCACGGTGCACTATGAGCACCTGGCGGCCTTCGAAGAGCTCTTCGTCAAGGTCAGGGTCAGCAAGTCGCTTTACGTGATCGATCGCAATCGGCTCACCGGCTGTGGCGGCGTTGCCTCCGGTGATCTGGCTTTGGAGCTGGTACGCCGGCGATTCGGGGCCAATCTGGCCAATGCCGTTTCGCGCTACATTTTTCACGACCGCCTGCGGCCCTCTAGCGAGGCACAGATCCCCTCCCTGCAAGAGCCCCTGGGCTACAGCCTGCCGGACCGCATGCGCCACGCGCTGGCTGCCATGGAGGCGAACCTGGAGGAGCCCTTGACGATTGGCGAGATCGCGGATCTGGCCGGCCTCTCGCAGCGACAGCTCTTGCGGCTCTTCCAGGACTACACGGGGGTCTCGCCGCTGCGCTATTACCTGGACCGGCGTCTGGATCGGGCGCGCGGCATGGTCACCCAGACCGATCTCTCCATTCTCGAGATCGCCCTGGCTTGCGGCTTTTCCTCGCCGGAGTATCTGACGCGCTGTTACCGCCAACGCTTTTCGGTGACGCCCAGCGACGACCGGGTCCTGGGCCGTGTGCCCTATCACTTCCGCAGCTTCCCGAACTACGCCTGGCGCGGCAGCAAGGAGAGAAAAGGGCGCTAGGTCAGACCCTTCACCTTGCGCTCGCGATAGCCGAGATAGAGGCCGCTGGCGCAGATGGTGGCGGCACCCAGCCAGACCCAGGCGTCGGGTATGTGATCGAAGACCAGATAGCCCAGCAGGGCCACGGCGATGATCTGAGCATAGGTGAAAGGGGCAAGGGTGGACGCGGGAGCCAAGCTGTGGGCCACGATCAAGAGAAAATGCCCGACGGAACCGAAGACGCCCAAGAGGCCGAAGAGCAGGATATCCAGGCCCTCAGGTGTGCGCCACTCCAGGAAGGCAATAGGTGTGGCCGCCAGCGCTCCGACCAGCGAGACGTAGACCAGCGAGGTGTGCGAGTTGTCCTTTGCCGCGACCTGCCGAGTGGCCAGGCTGTAGAAGGCGATGCAGAGGGTTGCCGTCAGCGAGAGGGAGGCAGCCCAATGGAAGCCGGCGAAGCCCGGCCGAACCACGATCATAGCCCCCAGGAATCCGACCAGGATCGCGCTCCAGCGCCGCCAGCCGACCTTCTCGCCCAGCAGAGGGACTGAGAGCGCACAGATAAAGAGCGGCGCGGTATAGAGGATGGCCGCATTGGTGGCGAGCGGCAGGAAGCTGAGCGCGATGAAGTTGGCCAGGGTCGAGGCCACCAGCAAGAGCCCGCGCAGGCCCTGCAAATAGGGATGCCGCGTCCGGAAGATCGCCAGTCCGTACTTCGGCAGTGCCACCGCCAACGCGATCACGAGGGCGCCCAGATAGCGAATCCAAACCAGCTGGCCGACGGCGTAGTCGACGACCAGGACCTTGGCGATGGTGTCCAGCAAGGCAAAGCAAAAGACGCCCGCGATCAGCAGCAGGCAACCGCGAACGCGGCTGGAGGACTCGTCAACTGTGGCGGTGGTCATGGCCGGCAGCATAGCGCCGGCAGCGCCCCGGCTGTCATGCAAGGGCTGACGGGTTCGCCTGCGTGGCTGTCAGACGTTGAGCGGTGCGCAGGCCTGTTGCAGGAAGGCCAGATCCTTGCCCTCCAGCGAAGAGCCGACCTCTTCCAGCACACGGGCATGGTAGTCGTCGACCCAGATGATCTCCTCTTGGGTCAGCAGGCTGGTCTCGATCAGCTTGCGTTCGAGCGGCGCCAGGGTCAGGGTCTCGAAGGCCAACATGGGGCGCTCTTCGCCCTCTTCGGCCGCACTCTCTACCACCATGACCAGGTTCTCGATGCGGATGCCATAGGCGCCGGCCTTGTAGTAGCCAGGCTCGTTGGAGACGATCATGCCAGGCTCCAGTGCCACACGGTTCGGCACCTTGGAGATGCGCTGTGGTCCCTCATGCACCGAGAGATAGCTGCCGACGCCATGGCCGGTGCCGTGGTCATAGTCCAGTCCGACCGCCCAGAGCGGGCGCCGGGCCAGCACATCCAATTGCGACCCGCTGGTCCCGGGCGGAAAGCGCGCCGTGGCTAGCGCAATATGCCCCTTGAGCACGCGGGTAAAGCGATCGCGTTCCTCTTCCGCGGGATTGCCGACCACCAGGGTGCGGGTCACGTCCGTGGTGCCATCCAGATACTGACCACCGGAATCCAGCACCATCAGCTCGCCGGCGGCGATGCTTCGATCACTCGCCGGGCTCACGCGGTAGTGCACGATGGCACCGTTGGCTCCAGAACCGGCAATGGTGTCGAAAGAGAGATCGCGCAGCTGGTTGGTCTCACGCCGGAAGGCCTCCAGCCGATCGCTGCATTCCAGCTCTTTCAAGGGGCGCTGGTCGCTCTCCTGCGCAAACCAGGCGAGAAAGCGGGTGAGCGCGATGCCGTCGCGCTTGTGCGCATTGCGGGCCCCTTCCTGCTCAGTCTCGTTTTTGGCTGCTTTGGGCGCCTGACAGGGGTCCTCACCCTCGATCAAGGTGGCACCTGCCTCCTCAAGCGCTGTCGCGATCCAGGCCGGAATGCTCGTGGCCTCGACCAAGACCCTCTTGCCGTTCAGGGCAGCCAAGGCGCCTGCCAGGGCATCCGGTTGCTGCAACGTGATCCCGGCATCCAGGGCGGCCTTGAGGTTTGGCGAGACCTTCTCAGGCGCGACGAACCAAGAGACATCGCCCTCCTGACTGAGGATCGCGAAAGAGAGCACGAAGGGTGTGCGGGCAACATCGGCGCCCCGCACATTCAAGAGCCAGGCAATGGAGTCGGGTAGAGAGAGGATGCTTGCATCCGCACCCTGTTCCTTCAGCTTCGCGCCCAACCTCTCACGCTTGGCCAAGCTCTTCTCACCGGCAAAGGTCAGGGGATGCGGCTCTGCCGGTGCGCGCGGGGGGGCAGGACGATCGGTCCAGATTGAATCCAATGGGTTCTTCTCGACAGCGCGCAGTCCGGCGCCGCAGCGCGCCGCCAGCGCCTCGAGGCGCCGCCGTTCCGCCAGGCTATGAAGCCAGGGATCGAAACCCAGAGTTTGGCCTGCACTGAGCTCTGCCTCCAAGAAGGCATCGACTGTCGCTTCGGGGATCTGCCGTATCTCATAGAGCGCCTCGGAGGCCTCATTGGCGGCCTGCAGAGTGTAGCGGCCATCGACAAACAAAGCCGCTTTGTCAGCCAGAACAACGGCCTGCCCGGCCGAACCGGCGAAGCCCGTCAGCCACTGCAAGCGCTCTGCGCTAGGGGGAACATACTCCCCGCGGTGCTCGTCAACGCGCGGTACGAGAAAGGCGTCAAGCCCCTCCTTCGCGAGGGCTTGGCGAAGGTCGGAAAGTCGGCTTTCTTGGGTCGGAAAATCAGGTGTCATGAGGGCTAGGCTAACCGCCCTGATCACCCGCGTGCAAGCTTGGGAAATCAAGGGTCTAGAGATATGACATCGCTGCATTACTGCGGTGCAGCAACCCCTCTTCTCCGCCGGCCTCGGCAGGACTAAATCCGCCTCATCACAGCGGTGGCGGCCAGGGTGACCGTCGCCGAACCCAAGGCCGAGCGCCTTAGTTAGAGGAGTACACGAGAGATGACCGGCGTTACGAAGTCGGACCTGCTGTTGAGCACTGCAGACATGCCCAAGACCGAGCGTTCCTTCGCCGTCGAGGCCGTCAAGACGCGTGGTGTTAAGCGGCCGGATCAGGCCACTGGTGGCCTGCTCTCGAAGCTTGCCGCCTACCTGCGCGCCGCCCGGGCTCGTCGGGTTACCTTGAAGCAGCTGTCGCAGCTGGACAACGCTGCCCTGCGGGACATCGGGCTGGAGCCCGGCACCCTGGTCGAGACCATCGACGCAGCCTTGGACCAGCGCACCGCCAGCTATCAGCATGACGACCATGCTGGCCTGACGGATGCTGGCCACTCGGTCCGCAAGGGCTTCACCGCCCTTGACGACCTGCAGCGCCTGAACGATCGCCTCCTGGCCGACATCGGCATCGTCCGTGGCGACCTGGAGAGCAACATCACCGATCAGCGCGTGGCCGTTGCCAACCACAACCGCGCCTTCTTCCGCGCGGCTTAACACAAGGTCCATATCACCGCCTGCTCGAAGGGTCTTCAGCAAGCCGTGAATTGACGAAAAGAGAGCAGGTGGCGTAGCTGCGAAGCATGCGCCACCTGCTTTTCTTTTGTGCCCTCTTCCTTTCGATAGCCTGGTCCCAAGCGGCCCAGGCTTGCGGCAGTCTCGACGATGCCTGCCAGGTCGAGATGGGCAGCTATCATGTTGCCCTGCCGGATGGCTGGGACGGTGATGCGCCCCTGGGCTTGTTGCTCTTCTTCCACGGTTATGGCTCCTCCGGTGCTTCACCGCTGAAGAACCCGGCGCTTCTCGAAGAAGCCAGTCAACGCAATCTCTTGCTGGTCGCACCGAACGGCCTGCCCTCCAGGCCAGGCGGCAGGACCTCCTGGGCCCATGTCGGCTCACCCAGCCAGGCACGCGACGAGCTTCCCTTCATCGACCAGGTCTTGGCGGATGTCGAGGCACGCTGGCCGCTTGATCCGGACCGTCGCTATGTCTCGGGCTTCAGCCAAGGCGGCTCCATGGCCTGGGATGTGGCCTGCTACCGCGGTGAGGCCTTCACCGGTTTCGCGCCCATCGCCGGTGCCTTCTGGAATCCCCTGCCGCCGGACTGTCCAAGCGGTGCTGTCGCCCTGCGGCACGTCCACGGCACGGACGACACCGTGGTCCCCATGAAGGGACGCCCGATCGGTCCCTGGCATCAAGGCGACGTGCTGAAGGCCATGACGATCCGACGGGCGGTCAATCACTGCGCGGCTGAGCCGGACAGGGTCGTCGAAGAGGGGCGCTTGACCTGCCAGGTCTGGAATGCCTGCGACGGTGGCGCCCCGGTCGCGCTTTGCCTGCACCCCGGCGGCCACTCGATCCGCGCCGAGTGGGTCGGCGCGGGAATCGACTGGATCGAGGGCCGCTAGATTAACCTAGTGGTTTGACCGGGACGGATGAGTCCCTTTCGGGATTCCCCGGAGCTTTGTCATGTGCGAGTCCTCGCGCATGCGTAGTGGGATCTCTATCGCGCTGACGGAAGGCGACCAACGGCGTCTGGAGCGCATCGCTGCCGACCGCTACTCTCCCCAGAAGCACGTGTGGCGTGCTCGGATCGTGCTGCTCAGTGCAGAGGGGCTTGGCACCAAAGCCATCATGGCGGCGACAGGGACTCCAAAGACGCCGGTTTGGCGCTGACAGGAGCGGTTCATGCAAGAAGGCGTCGAGGGGCTGTTGCGCGACAAGACACGCCCCGCCGGAAAGGCGCCCATCACGATTGATTGCGCCAGGGCGGTCGTGGAGTTGACCCTCAAGCAGCCACCCCATGAGGCGACGCACTGGACCTCAAGGGCCATGGCCAAGGCACCCGGGTTTGCGGTTTCGACTGTGCAGAGGATCTGGAAGGCGCATGGGCTCGCACCCCATCGCTGGCGCAGCATCAAGCTCTCGACCGATCCGGCCTTTGCCGAGAAGCTGCACGACATTGTCGGGCTCTACGTTGCGCCTCCCGCTCATGCCGTGGTGCTCAGCGTCGATGAGAAGTCACAGATCCAGGCGCTCGACTGCAGCCAACCCGGTTTGCCACTCAAGAAGGGTCGAGGAGCGACGATGACCCATGACTACAAGCGCCACGGCACCACCACGCTCTTCGCCGCACTGAACCTTCTGACCGGCGAAGTCTTCGGGCGGAACATTCAAGGCCACCGGCATCAGGAGTTCATTCGGTTCCTGAACGCGCTTGAGCGCGACATCCCAGCCGGCAAGGTGATCCATGTAATCCTGGACAATTATGCAGCGCACAAGCGCGAGAAGGTTCGCGCCTGGCATGCCCGCCATCCCCGATGGAGTTTCCTTTTCACGCCGACGTCGAGTTCCTGGCTCAATGCTGTCGAAGGGTTCTTCGCCAAGCTGTCCCGGCGCCGGCTGAAGCGTGGCATCTTCTGCTCGGTTGCGGACCTCCAGGGGGCGATCAACCGCTTCATCGCCGAGCACAAAGCAGCAGACGCAAAGCCCTTCGTGTGGCGTGCAGATCCAGACGCAATCGTCGCCGCACGCAGCCGCGTTTTCCCGGCACTCCGCAGATGCAGAACGTGGGCGATCCCCACGCTGACGCGCCGGATCCCGCTCAATCAGCGAAGAGTTGCTTCAGAGCCGGGCAGTCCGCCTGGTTCTCGGTACACGCCCGCAGAAGCTCGATCAGTGCCGCCTCCAGACTTTCAAGATCGACCATCCGTTCGCGCACCTGCGTCAGGTGGCGTTCGCCGATTTCTTTGACATCGGCACATGACCTGCTCGATGCGCCGGACAGATCTAGGAGGTTGCTGATGTCGCTGATTGTGAACCCGAGATCCCGACAGCGACGGATGAAGCGGAGACGGGCGATTGCTGCCTCGTCGTAGAGCCGCCGCCCGTTCGCGTGTCGGTCCGCTTCTGGCACGATGCCCTCGCGTTCGTAGTACCGGATGGTCTCGACGGTCACTCCACTGTGTTTCGCCGCCTCGCCGATAGTGCGCATCTTTCGCTTGATCCTGTAGCAGCTACAGCATGCAAGATAGCACATGAGCATCGAGAAGCCCATCAGCCCCCAAGGGACTGCCTGGACAATCCCAGCATTGGGATTGGCCTCGCTCCTGTCGATTGCGGCAGCGTCGTGCTGTGTGCTGCCAATCGGGCTGACGATCCTCGGTCTGGGCGGAACCTGGCTCACGGTGCTCGGGCCTTTCGTCGAGCACCGGGCGATCATTCTCCTTGGCGTCGGGGTCGTGTTGGCGGCCGCTTGGGCGGTTCTCCTCCTGAGATCGGGCCTGTGTCCCCGGCGCCGGCGCACAGGGGTGATCCTTGCCCTGGTCTGTACGGCCTTCTTTGTGGCGGCGGTCACAGCTCCTCTCTGGGAGCGCGACGCCATGCACGCCATGCACTCCATGTGGGCGTACTGGACGGACAGGCCATGAGCCGCCGCCTGTTGCGCATTGGCGTCGTGGGCACGGTCGTGACGGCGGTCTGCTGCTTCACGCCGGTTCTGGTGGTGCTGCTGAGCGTGCTCGGGCTCTCGGCGCTGACAGGTTATCTCGATGCCGTGCTTCTGCCGGCACTGGCGATCTTTCTCGGACTGACGGGGTACGCTCTTTGGACACGCAACAGGACGGGTTAATCCTCCAATCGACACTCACCTGCCCGGAATGCGGACATGTCGAGACCGAAACCATGCCGACCAATGCCTGCCAGTGGTTCTATGACTGCAAGGGGTGCGGAGCAGTGCTGAAGCCTCTGCCCGGGGATTGCTGCGTCTACTGCTCCTACGCGACAGTTCCATGCCCGCCGATCCAGGCCGGCGATAGCTGCTGCGGGTAGTGGCTCGGATCAGACTGTGATCGCCGATCTGACGCTTAGGTGTCGCGGGGATCGAAGCGTCAGACTCAATCCACTAGTGACCGGCCGTCAGGGCCCCTGCCCGGCGGGTGTCTGAGGCACCGAGCCGTAGCCCGGTCTTCGGATCGATCATCACCGACTGGGCTGAGCCCATGACCGACTTCAGCGCGATCTCGTGGCCCATGGCAACCAGCAGGCGCAAAGTGTCGGGGCTCAAGCCCTCTTCCACCCTGATCTCTTCCGGCAGCCACTGGTGATGGATGCGCGGTGCCGCCGTCGCCTCGGCGATGTTCAGGCCATGGTCGATCACATTCATGATGACCTGAAGGACCGTGGTGATGATGCGGCTGCCGCCCGGGCTGCCGGTTACCAGGAAGGGCTTGCCGTCCTTCATGACGATGGTCGGGCTCATCGACGACAGCGGGCGCTTGCCGGCCTCCACCGCATTCGCCTCTCCGCCGATCAGGCCATAGGCATTGGGCACGCCGGGCTTGGCCGAGAAGTCGTCCATCTCGTTGTTCAAGAGGATGCCGGTCCCCTCCGCCACCAGGCCGGAGCCGTAGGAGAAGTTGATCGTGTAGGTGTTGGAGACGGCATTGCCATGACGATCGACGATCGAGAAGTGGGTGGTCTCGTTGCTCTCGTAGGGATGGGGTGCACCTTCGCGGATGGTGCTGGAGGGCGTGGCGTCGAAGCGAGAGATCTGGCGGCGCAGTTCGGCCGCATACTCCTTGTGCGTCAGCCCGATCAGCGGCACCGGATAGAAGTCACTGTCGCCGAGAAAGCTGCTGCGGTCGGCATAGGCACGCTTCATGGCCTCCGCCATCAGATGGATTGTGTCGGCTGAGTTCAGGCCCAGGAAGCCGATGGGATAGGCCTCCAGGATGTTCAGAATCTGGATGATGTGGGTCCCGCCGGAGGAGGGCGGCGGCATGGAAAGCACCTCATAGCCGCGATAGTGGCCGCGCACCGGCTCACGCACCTTTGCGACATAGCTGGCCAGATCCTCGACCGTCATGCCACCGCCGGCTGCCTGCACGGCGGTTGCGATCTTCTCGGCCGTCGGGCCCTTGTAGAAGCCCTCTGCCCCCTTCTCGGCGATGAGACGCAGGCTGACCGCCAGATCGCTCTGCACCAGGGTTTCCCCGGGCTCGTAGAAGCTGCCGTCGGGCTTGTAGAAGATAGCAGCACTGCTGGGCCAGGCCTTCAGCCGGCTCTCAAGGCCCTTCAGGGAATCGGAGAGATCACCAGTGACCTTCAAGCCCTCGGCCAGGGCAATGGCAGGCTGAATGACCTCGGCCAGGGACATGGTGCCATAGCGCTCTAAGGCCAGCTCCATACCGGCGACGGTCCCGGGCACACCGATGGCATGGCCGTGGAAGCGCGAGAGCTGGCTGACCGCGTTACCCTCTTCATCCAGATACATGTCGCGGTGGGCCGTGGCCGGCGCCATCTCGCGATAGTCGATGGCCACTGTCTCGCCGCTGTCGGCGTGGTGCACCAGCATGAAGCCACCGCCGCCCAGATTGCCGGCACGAGGCAAGGTGACGGCTAGCGCGAAGGCCACGGCCGCCGCGGCATCGACGGCATTCCCGCCCTGCTCCAGCACGGCAACGCCAATCTCGGTCGCCAGGGCCTCTTGTGATGCCACCATGCCATGCTCGGCCCAGACCGGATGCATCCGGTCCATGGAGGAGTAGATGGCGGCCTCTTGCGCGCCTGCTATCGGCGGGCTGGCAAGGCCTAGCGAAAGCGCGAGCGCAGCGGCGCAAGACAGCGATTTCCGGACGAAAGCCATAGCGTCACTCCCCAATCCTGTTGTGCTGTTTGATGTTTGGTGTTTGGACCCTGAGCTTGCGCTGGCAGGGACCAGGGGTAAAGAGACAAATCCGCGTCGTCTCGCCTGCTGCGCCCGACGCCCAAGTCTGCCACAAGGGGCCGGTCCAACGGCGCCAGACAAGGAAAAGAAAACAGACATGTCGATCCCCATCCTGCCGGGCATCGGGCCCCTTGCAGAGCGCTATGACGGCATCATTCTGGATCTCTGGGGCGTGATCCACGACGGCCGCACCATCTTTCCCTGGGTGAATGAGACCCTGGCGAGGCTAAAGGCGGCGGGCAAGCGCGTGGTCCTGCTGTCGAATGCGCCGCGTCGCGTCTCCGTAACGGAAGAGCGCAATGCTGGACTGGGTCTCGACGGCAGCCTGGTCGACGGACTGATGACCTCCGGCGAGGCGACCTGGCAACATCTCTCGTCCCGGCCTGATGCCTTCTACCGCGACCTGGGTACGCGCTGTCTGCACATCGGCGGTGCGCGGGACATCTCAGCCCGCGACGGGCTGGCCTTCGACTTCGTCACCGACGTTGAGGTAGCCGATTTCATCTTCAACACCGGCTCCGCGCACGATGACGGCAGCTCACCGGCGGACGAAGGACCGATGCGCCGTGCTGCGGAACGCGGTCTGCCGATGGTCTGTGCCAATCCCGACAAGGTCGTGGTCGTGGCCGGCAAGAAGCAAGAGTGCGCAGGCGCCATCGCCGCGCGTTACGAGGCGCTGGGTGGCCAGGTGCGCTACCACGGCAAGCCGCACGCAGCGATCTACGAGCCTGTCATGGCCATGCTGCAGGTCCCAAGAGAGCGCTGCCTGGCCATCGGCGATTCCATGGCGACCGACATCAAGGGTGCGGCCAACGCCGGTATCGATTCTCTCTTCGTCGTCGATGGGATCCACCGTGAGGAACTGGATCCTGACGACAGTGGCGAGATTGATGCCGCAGCCCTTGATCGCCTGGCTGGGGATTTTGGTTTGGCGCCCAAGGCAGCCTTACATCGCTTCGTCTGGTAGCTGCGGCATCATTTTTTTGTGCACTGCGGCATAGGCCCGCTATACTGGCCGGCGACGCGACAAGAAGACCTCTTTTGGGAGTAGGCACCATGACGGATTTCCCCAAGCCCAGCCTCGACGAGTGGGCTGAGAAGGCGACTGAGCAGCTGAAGGGCAAGAGCCCGGATGCGCTGGTCTGGGAGACCCCGGAAGGCATTGCCGTCAAGCCGCTCTACACCGCAGCAGACCTGGAGGGGCTTGATCACCTGGACGGCCTTCCGGGCTTTGCGCCCTATGTCCGTGGACCGCACACCACTATGTATGCCGGCCGGCCCTGGACCATCCGGCAATACGCCGGCTTCTCCACGGCGGAAGAGAGCAATGCCTTCTACAAGGCCAACCTCAAGGCCGGGCAGAAGGGGCTGTCGGTGGCCTTCGATCTGGCGACCCACCGTGGCTATGACAGCGACCACCCGCGCGTCGTCGGCGACGTCGGCAAGGCCGGTGTGGCGATCGACAGCGTCGCCGACATGAAGATCCTCTTCGACGAGATCCCGCTGGACCGGATGAGCGTCTCCATGACCATGAACGGTGCGGTTCTGCCGGTCCTGGCCATGTTCATCGTTGCCGGTGAAGAGCAGGGGGTCAGCCAGGCACAGCTTTCAGGGACGATCCAGAACGACATCCTGAAAGAGTTCATGGTGCGCAACACCTATATCTACCCACCCGAGCCCTCGATGCGGATCGTGGCCGACATCATCGCGCACACGGCCCAGCATATGCCGCGCTTCAACTCCATCTCGATCTCCGGCTATCACATGCAGGAGGCTGGCGCGAACCTGGCGCAAGAGCTTGCCTACACCATCGCCGACGGCCTGGAGTATGTGCGCGCCGCTGCCTCGCGCGGTCTCGACGTCGATGCCTTTGCCCCGCGCCTGTCCTTCTTCTTCTGCATCGGCATGAACTTCTTCATGGAGGTGGCGAAGCTGCGCGCTGCGCGCCTGCTTTGGTCCGAGCTCATGCAGAAGGAGTTCCAGCCGAAGAAGCCGCAGTCCTTGATGCTGCGCACCCACTGCCAGACCTCAGGCGTCAGCCTGACCGAGCAGGATCCCTATAACAACGTGATCCGCACCACCTTGGAGGCTCTGGCGGCCGCCTTGGGCGGCACCCAGTCGCTGCACACCAATGCGCTGGACGAGGCTGTGGCCCTGCCGACCCCGGCCTCGGCCCGGATCGCCCGCAACACCCAGCTGATCCTGCAGGAAGAGAGCGGGATCACCAAGGTCGCCGATCCGCTGGGCGGCAGCTACTACATCGAGGCATTGACCAACGACCTGATGGAAGAGGCCCGCGCCATCATCGCCGAGGTGGAAGAGCTGGGCGGCATGACCAAAGCGGTCGACAGCGGCCTGCCGAAGATGCGGATCGAAGAGTCGGCGGCCAAGCGTCAGGCCCGGGTCGACCGCGGCGAAGAGGTCATCGTCGGCGTCAACAAGTACAAGAGCGGCGACGATGAGGAGATCGATATCCTCTCGATCGACAACACCGAGGTACGCGCCCAGCAGGTGAAGCGTTTGGAGACTCTGCGGGCCGATCGCGACGAAGCGGCCTGCAGTGCGGCCTTGGCGGCTATCACCGCGGCTGCTGAGAGCGGCGAGGGCAACCTCTTGACCCTGGCGATCGAAGCGGCGCGTGCGCGGGCCACGGTCGGCGAGATCTCCGACGCCATGGAGCAGGTCTACACCCGCCATCGCGCCGCCATCCGCTCGATCAGCGGCGTCTACGGCTCGGCCTATGAGGGCGACGAGGGCTTTCAGCGCATTCGCGACGAGATCGACGCCTTCGAGCAGGCGGAGGGTCGTCGGCCGCGCCTGCTGGTCGCCAAGTTGGGTCAGGACGGCCACGACCGCGGCGCCAAGGTAATCGCCACGGCCTTTGCCGACATCGGCTTCGACGTGGATATCGGACCCCTGTTCCAGACCCCGGCGGAGGCCGCCCGTCAGGCCATCGAGAACGATGTCCATGTGATCGGCGTCTCTAGCCAGGCGGCCGGTCACATGACCCTGGTGCCGGAGCTGATCAAGGCCCTGCACGCCGAAGGCGCCGGCGATATCCTGGTGGTCTGTGGCGGCGTGATCCCGCCGCAGGACTATGACTTCTTGCGCGCCCAAGGGGTCGCTGCGATTTACGGTCCCGGCACCAACATTCCGGAAGCCGCGCACGACATCCTGGCTATGGTGGGTAAGGCCCGAGAGGCCGCCTAGAACGAGTTTCTCCCCAGTCTGGTTCCGAAGGGTCGGCCCGCAGCCATTGCGCCACGCCGGCCTTTCGTGCCAGTGAAGAGATGGGGCGCATAGGTCGTTGGTCAGGGAGTTGCGCGCTTGGGCAAGTGGATCATGGTTGGCCTGGCGATCGTGCTGGCGATCGTCATCTCGCTGGTTTGGCTGGGTACAGCCGCCTATCTGCTGGGCGATGTCTGGGGCGTGGTCGATCCTCTACGTTTCCCGCTGCCGATCCGGATCGGTGCGCTGGCCGTGGTGGCGCTCGTTCCCATTCTGGTCTGGCTTCTGGCGTCCAGCGTTTGGCGCAGCCAGCGCTTCTCGCAGATGCTGCGCCGAATCGAGAACAAGGTCAGCGAGGCGCAGCGCGAGCAGAAACCAAAGCAAGAGCAGCTGCAGGCTGAGGTTGTCGCTCTGCGCGAAGCCACTGAGGCGGCGACGCAGCAGATCGGGCAGGCCACGGAGGCAGCCACCAATCGCATCGGCGAGGCCGCGGCGGCGGCGGAGATCCGCCGCAGCGAGCTGGTCGAGGTGGCAGAGCCCATGGCAGAGCTTGCCGGGCACCTGCACGGTGTCTTGGGCGACATGCGGAGTTTCAGCGAGGGGGTGGCGGCGACCGAGGGCTCCTTGCGTGCCATGGTCGGTCATGTCGCGACCTTAAGGGAAGCAGCCGAGCCCTTGATGCAGCTCGACGATCGCCTGACCCAAGAGCAGCGCCGCCTGCAAGAGGCCATTCGCCAGCTCACCGAGAGCGGCGAAGAAGCGGTCGAGCGCTTGCAACAGCAGTCCCGCGATCTGCGCGAGGAGGCCGGTGCACTGAAGACGCCACCGCTCCGCTTGACTGACGGACGTCAGGTCGAGGCACGCGGCCTGAGGCGGGTCGACTTCTTGGCCGATGCCCGCGATGTGGTCGCACACCTGAACGACAAGGCGATCGAGCTGAACAGCATGATGAAGGTCGAGACCCCGCGCGAGGTCAAGGAGGCCTTGAAGCAGGGTGACTACAGCCTGTTGCTGCGCCGCCTACCGCGCATGAAGGATCGCTCTGGCACGCGTGGCCTGGTGCTGCACTACCGGCATGACAAGGCCTTTCGCGCGACTGCCGATCGTTTCATGGAGGGCTTCGAGGCCCTGCTGGAAGACGGCAGAGAGGCCGATCCGACCGGCGGCATGAGCGCGCTCTTCGTCACCACCGACTTGGGGCGCCTCTATCTGGTCCTGGCCGGTGAGACCGGTCGCGGCGAGCCGGACTATCTGGATTAGGGGCATGGGAGAGAGAGCGGCGGAGGTGACCAGCTCGTGACCGCCTCTATGGCGGCACCAACGCCGCCACCCGACGATCCCGGCCAGAAGGGTCTGTCTGCCTTTGTCGTTCTGCGCCGCTTCTTGCCTTACGTCTGGCAAGAGGGCCGCCCTGATCTCAAGGCAAGGGTGATCGCGGGCGCAGTCCTGCTGATCGTCGCCAAGGGCTTTCTGGTCTCAGTTCCGGCTCTTCTGGGCTCGGCGGTAGACGCCCTGTCGCCGACAGAGACCGTTGCCTTGGTCATCCCGTTGGGATTGATTCTGGCCTATGGTGCTGCCCGCGTGTTGGCGATGGCCGGAACCGAGCTGCGCGATGCGCTCTTCGCCAAGGTGGCACAGAACGCGATGCGCAACCTGGCGCTGGGGGTCTTTCGCCACCTGCACCGCCTGTCGCTCCGCTTCCACCTGGATCGCCAGACCGGCGGTATGACGCGCGCGATAGAGCGCGGCACGAAATCGATCGAGCTGCTGCTCTTCTATGTGATCTTCTCAATCCTACCGACTCTGGTGGAAGTGGTCCTCGTTGCCGGCTTGCTGTGGCTCGCCTTCGGTTGGGTCTATGCCGCAATCACCCTCACCACGGTCGGGATCTACGTGGTCTTCACCTCGCTGGTCACCAACTGGCGCATTCGCCTGCGTCGCGCCATGAACGAGAGCGACCAGGAGGCTGGCACCAAGGCGATCGACAGTCTGCTCAACTACGAGACGGTCAAGTACTTCGGCAACGAAGAGCATGAGGCCCAGCGCTACGACCAGGCCTTGGCGCGCTATGAGGCGGCCGCCATCAAGAGCCGGACCTCGCTTGCCTTCCTCAACACCGGGCAGGCCTTCCTGATCGCAATCGGCGTTACCGTCATCATGCTCGTGGCGGCCCAGGGCGTGGTCGCGGGCGAGATGAGTGTGGGTGACTTCGTCGAGGTCAACACCTATCTGATCCAGCTCACCATCCCCTTGAACTTTTTGGGAACCGTCTATCGCGAGATCCGCCAGAACCTGGCAGACTTGGAGCGCCTCTTCCTCTTGACCCACGAGGCGATAGAGGTGGAGGACCGGCCGAGTGCCCCGGCCTTGGCCGTGAGCGGCGGCAGCATCACCTTTGAGAATGTCGGCTTTGCCTATGATCCCAGGCGGGTGGTGCTCCGCGATCTCTCCTTCGAGATTCCGGCAGGGCGGAGCTTGGCCATCGTCGGTGCCACCGGCTCCGGCAAGTCGACCATCGCCAAGCTGCTGTTTCGCTTCTATGACGTGAGCCGCGGGCGCATTCTGGTGGATGGCCAAGATATCCGCGAGGTGACGCAGGCCTCGCTGCGCGCCGCGATCGGCGTGGTGCCGCAGGACAGCGTGCTCTTCAACGACACCATCGCCTACAACATCGGCTATGGCCGGATCGGTGCCAGTCAGGAGGAAATCCGCGAGGCCGCGCGTCTGGCCCGGATCGCCGATTTCATCGAACAGCTTCCGGATCGCTGGCACACGCGGGTGGGAGAACGCGGCCTCAAGCTGTCTGGCGGCGAGAAGCAGCGCGTGGCCATCGCGCGTGCGCTTTTGAAGGCCCCACCCATCCTGATTCTGGATGAGGCGACATCGGCACTTGATTCCGCGACCGAGCGCGCGCTACAGGCCGATCTGGCGGCCGCATCGCGCGGGCGTACCAGCCTGATGATCGCGCATCGCCTCTCGACTGTGATCGACGCCGATCAGATCCTGGTGCTGGACCGCGGCGCCGTGGTGGAGCGCGGCCGCCACCAGGATCTCCTGGCAGCCGATGGACACTATGCAGCACTCTGGGCCAAGCAGCAGAGTGGAGAGAAGGAGGTTAAGGTCTGATGAGCGAGTTGGCGACGGCCTTGGTGGCTGGAGAACGTCGGGCCCTGGCGCGCGCCATCACGCTTGCCGAATCGCTGCGCAGCGATCACCGCGAAGCGGCCGAGCTGTTGCTGGCAGAGGTGATGGAGAAGAGCGGCAAGGCCGTCCGCCTGGGCCTCTCCGGACCGCCGGGTGTCGGCAAATCCAGCTTTATCGAAGCCTTTGGCCTTTACCTCTTGGAGCAAGGAAAGCGGGTTGCGGTCCTGGCGGTCGACCCCTCCTCGCAACGCACCGGCGGGTCCATCCTGGGAGATAAGACCCGGATGGAGGAGCTGTCGCGGGCCCCCGGCGCCTTCATCCGCCCCTCGCCGGCCGGTCGTACCCTGGGCGGGGTCGCGCGGCGAACCCATGACTGCATGCTGCTGGTCGAGGCCGCGGGCTATGACGTGGTGCTGGTCGAGACGGTCGGGGTCGGGCAGTCGGAAACCGCAGTGGCGGAGCTGGTCGACAGCTTCTTGCTGGTCTTGCCGCCCGCCGGCGGCGATGAGTTGCAAGGCATCAAGAAGGGTGTGGTCGAGCTGGCGGACCTGGTGGTGGTGAACAAGGCCGATGGTGCCCTGATCGATAGCGCGCGGCGCGCGGCGGCCGAGTATCAAAGCGCCTTGCGTATGCTCCGGCCCGCTGCCGCGAACTGGGTGCCACCGGTGATCCAGAGCTCGGCCTTGGAAAAGCGCGGTCTCGATAAGGTTTGGGAGGCGGCCCTGGCCCATCGCGCGGCCTTGGGCGAAGAGGGCCTGCAGGCGCGGCGCTCGGCCCAGGCGCATGCCTGGTTCTGGCGCGAGCTACAGGCCGGTCTGGTGGAGGCCTTTCAGGCGGATCGGGACGTGGCGGCGGCGCTGCCGGAGATTGAGGCCAAGGTCAGTGCCGGTTCCTTGCTGCCGGGCCGTGCCGCAAAGCAGTTGCTGGAACAGTTTCGCAAAACCCAAGGGACCGCAGTCGCAAGTTAGGCTGCACAGCCAGCTATGTAGAGGTCGGGGCTGAGGTCTTTGATTGTCGCCTGCGGGCCGCAGAGCGGGCAGGTCGGGTCTGCCAGGGCACGGATCGTTCGGAAACTCGTCGCCAGGGCATCATAGAGCAGCAGGCGGCCATCCAGGCTGTCACCGATGCCAAGCAGCTCCTTGATCACTTCCATCGCCTGCAGGCTGCCCAGGATTCCTGGCAATGCGCCCATCACCCCGACATCGGCGCAGCTATCCTTGGTGTCGCCGGCGTCATTGCCGAAAAGGCAGCGATAGCAGGGGCCGTGTTCGCCCTCGCGGTAGGCTCGGAAGGTGGTCATCTGCCCATCGAAGCGCATCACCGCGGCCGAGACCAGAGGGCGCCTCGCCAGATAGGCAGCGTCATTGATCAGATAGCGGGTGGCTGGATTGTCGCTGGCATCGGCCACCAGGTCATAGCTGGAGATCAACTCCAGGGCATTGTCGGCCGTTATCCGGACCGCGTGGCGCTCAACTTTGACCTGGGGATTGATGGCCGCGGCCGCGTCAGCACCGCTATCGACCTTCGGCCGTCCAATGTCGTCGACGCCGTGTAGGGGTTGGCGCTGCAGATTGCTCAGGTCCACTGCGTCGTCGTCGACCAGTCCCAGAGTGCCGATGCCGGCGGCCGCCAGATAGTGAACCAGGGGGGCGCCCAGTCCTCCGGCACCGACGATCAGCACACGCGACTGCAAGAGGCGCAACTGCCCCTCTTCGCCAACCTCTGGCAGTACCAGGTGGCGGGCGTAGCGTTCGATCTCGGAATCGTCCAGGTCGCGTTCGATCAGCTCTGTCATAGCCTGCTAGGTAGCAAGCCCAGGCGAAAGGCTCAATCCTTCTCGACGGCTAGGCATCTATGCCGCCAAGGTCCTATGTCGATTGGGCTTTGATCCCCTTCCGTCTGGCGTCTTCGCAAAGTGTTTCGATGGTCAAGGTATCCAGGTGCGCCATCATCTCACCCTGCATGTCGGTCCAGATCGGTCGGACGACCTTCACGCCGATCTCCGATCCACCGCCGTCGGCCATGGGATCCGGCGTGCCCTCCAGTCGGCGCACAATGCGGATGATCTCACCCAAGGCGATCTCGTCGGGTGGGCGGGCCAGGCGATAGCCGCCGCGTGGGCCGCGCTGGCCGGCCAGGATGCCGTTGCGTACCAACTCTTGCAGCACCTGCTCCAGATAGCGGCGGGGAATCCCTTGGCGGTCGGAGATGTCGCTGGAGCGGACCGGTTTGTCGATCGAGAAGTAGGCGATATCCACCACCGCCTCGATGGCGAAGAGCAGTTTTTTGGACAGACGGAGCATGGTCTCAGGCCTTGCCTCCCTCTTCTTGTTTATCGATTAAAACCATAGACTTAAGCTCCCGGACGTTCGGGGCGAAGACGACTGTGGTCCAGGCCCGTGGATCCGAAACCACCGGCACCTCTTGCACTCTCCGGCAAGGCCTCTTCGACCCGCCAGTCGATACGGGCCACGGGCGCTATCACCAACTGTGCGATGCGCATACCGCGTTCGATCGTGACGCTGGATTGGCCGAGATTGATCAGGATCGCTCCGACCTCGCCACGATAGTCGGAATCGATGGTGCCCGGCGCATTCAAGAGCGTGACGCCTTGCTTCAGTGCCAACCCCGATCGTGGCCGAACCTGCGCTTCGTAACCTTCAGGCAGTGCCATCGCGAAGCCGCAGGGTACCAGAGCGCGCTCCCCCGGGGCCAGGTCGAGGCTTTCGGGTATCGCGGCATGAAGGTCCATGCCGGCACTTCCGGCCGTGGCATAGGCCGGCAGCGGCAGGTCTGCCCCATGTGGCAGCGGCTGGATCAACAGGCTGAGCGGCGGCTTGCTTTCGGTCATGAGGAGGCCCGTCCTTGGGTGCCCAGCCCATCGACAATCCTGGCAACCAGACGCTCGGCCACACTGGCCTTGTCCATCAGCGGCCAGGTCTCCGATCCCGTCTCATCGATCAGATGGATACGATTGTTGTCGCCACCGAAGACGCCTTGTTGCGGAGAAACGTCGTTGGCCAGAATCCAGTCGCAGCCCTTGCGCAGGCGCTTGGCCTTGGCCTGCTCCTCCACGTTCTCGGTTTCTGCAGCAAAACCGACGACCAGTTCCGGACGGTCGCTGTCCAGTCCGGCGATGTGGGCCAGGACGTCCGGATTGGTGGTCAGTGGTAGGCTTGGTGGCCCCGATCCCGCTTGCTTCTTGATCTTCTGCTCAGCAGCAGTCGCCGCGCGCCAGTCGGCCACGGCCGCCGCGAAGACGGCAATCTCAGCCGGCAGCGCTGCCTGACAGGCCGCCAGCATGTCCCGTGCGCTCTCGATGCGCACCACCGAGACGCCCTCCGGGTCGGGCAACTGTACCGGGCCTGTCACCAGGGTCACCCGGGCGCCTGCTTTGGCCAGGGCGGCAGCGATGGCATGGCCCTGCTTGCCGGATGAGCGGTTGGCAATGTAGCGCACCGGGTCGATCGCCTCGTGGGTCGGCCCGCTGGTCACCAGCGCGTGTCGACCCGCAAGGGCGCCACTCTCTCTGAACTTGGCTTCGATGGCCTCCAGGATCTCCGCAGGCTCGGCCATGCGGCCGAACCCGAATTCGCCGCAGGCCATCGGCCCTTCGTTAGGGCCCACGACGGCAACGCCACGGGCCTTGAGGCAGGATAGATTTTCCCGTGTGGCCGAGTGATCCCACATACGAACGTTCATGGCTGGTGCAACCAGCACTTCCTTGTCGGTGGCAAGCAAAAGGGTAGATGCCAAATCGTTTGCCAGACCTGCGCGCAGCTTCGCCAAGAGATCGGCGCTTGCGGGGGCGACCACCACCAAATCGGCTGAACGCGACAGCTGTATGTGGCCCATTTCCGCCTCGTCGGTCAACGAGAACAACTCTCGATAGACCTTCTCCTCACTCAGCGCGGAGAGCGATAAGGGCGTCACAAACTGCTCGCCGGCAGAGGTTAGGACAACGGACACGCTGACCTGACGTTCGCGCAAGCGTCGAATGAGTTCCAAAGATTTGTAGGCAGCAATTCCGCCGCTTACAATCAATAGTATGCGCTTTCCGGCAAGCATTGGCTGCTTGACCTCTCCCACCCCGGTCTCATGTTTGGTCTCGGACGGCCTCTCCAGATCCGCGCCCAATATCGCAACTTAGGGCTGGATCAGCAAAGTCTCAAGCGACGTGCGAGAATTTCGGGTTGTATTTGTTCAATCCAGCAAAACAACCAGGATGGCGGTAAGGGAGAGAAGAATGGCCAGATAGGTGAGCCACCGCGTTGCTGCTGCCTCGCCGGATTCCGTGTTTCCGGCCGAGAGGCGCAGGCCGCCTTGGCGCACCTCCTGAGCGATGGCTTCGATATCACCGAGCACCTTGGGACCACGCAGCAGGAGTTTCTGCATTGAGCGCGCGTTGTCGCGAAGCCTGGCGGCTGGACTGCGATTGCGGAAGATCCATTCTTCGATCAGGGGCTGAGCCAGGGTCCATATGTTGAGGTCCGGGGAAAGGCTGCGGCTCACCCCCTCCGCCATCATCATGTTCTTCTGAAGCAGCAAGAGCTGCGGCTGCACCGGCATGGCGAAGGACTCGGTCAACTGGAAAAGCTGAGCCAGAAGCTTGGCGAAGGAAATCTCTTGTAGGGGCCGGTCGATGATCGGCTCGCAGACCGAACGCAGCGCTTGCGCAAAGGTGTCTAATGAGCGGTCGCTCGGTAGGTAGCCGGCCTGAACCTGAATCTCGGCGAGACGGTGGTAGTCGCGCCGTAGTGTGGCGATCATCATGTCGGCCAAGACCAGGCGGGTTTCCTGATCCAGGCGGCCCAGGATGCCAAAGTCGACGGCGACCACGCGCCCCTCTCTATCGATCCACATGTTTCCGGCATGCTGATCGCCATGGAAGAGCCCGTCCCGGAAAACCTGCTTGAAGAAGACGGTCGCGGCGGTGCGCAGAACCTCCTCGAGATCTAGCTCGGCCTCCAAAAGGGCTTCGCGGTCATCGATGGGAATTCCGCCGACCCTGGACATGGTCAAGACGCGCTGTGCCGTGCGTTGCCAGTCAACGGAGGGAACCCGATAGCTGTCGTCGCCGGCGAAGTTCTCCGCAATCTCGCTCATGCCGGCGGCCTCGTAGCGCAGGTCCATCTCGAGTGCGACCTGGTCGGCGAAAAGCTGAACCACGGCAACCGGTTTCAGACGACGCAAGCGCGTTTGGGTCCGCTCGGCCAACCGAGCGAGCCAGAAAAAGAGCCTGAGGTCACGTTCGAAGGCGCGCTCGATGCCCGGCCGTAGGATCTTGACCGCCACCTCGCGCGGCTCCGGGGTCTCAGGCTCTTGCTCGTCATCCTCGCTCTGCAGCGGCTCCCCAGCGACGAGGCCTAGGTGCACCTGGGCGATGGAGGCGGCCGAGACCGGGGTCTCATCGAGCTCTACGAAGAGATCATCCAGTGGCCGGCCCAGCTCACTCTCCAGGGCCGCCTTGGCCTCCTGGAACGAGAAGGCGGGGACCTGATCTTGCAGGGCCGAGAGATCTCGCGCCAGGTCCTCACCCAGGATGTCTGCACGGGTGGAGAGAGACTGCCCCAGCTTGATGAAACTCGGCCCTAGCTCGGTCAGGGCGGCGGCCAGTCTTTGGCCCGGGCGTCCCTTGCCGCGTTTTCGTCCCAGCTTCTCCATCAGCCAGAGGGACCAGCCGCGCAGGCCGAGGCTCTCAAAGGCGGCGGCTGCGTCGTGGCGTGCCAAGACCCGAAGGATGCCGATCAGGCGGGCAATCATGCGCAGCGACAAAAGCATGGGGCTGGCCGATCTAGATCCGCCAGCCGTAGTGCAAGGCTGCGATGCCGCCGGAGAGGTTGCGCCACTGCGCCCGGTGGAAGCCGACGCTCTGCATCATGACCGCCAGTTCCTCCTGCGGCGGGAAGCGGCGGATCGATTCAACGAGATACTGATACCCGGCTCGGTCGCGGGCGACCAAGGCGCCGATCTTTGGCAGCACCCGGAAAGAGTAGAGCTCATAGAGTTGGTCCAAGAGCGGCAGGATCACCTGCGAGAACTCCAGGCAGAGGAAGCGTCCGCCGGGCTTCAGTACCCGATAGGCCTCGGCTAGAGCCAGCGCGGGATCGGTCACGTTCCGAAGTCCGAAGGCGATGGTGTAGGCGTTGACCGAACGGTCCGGCAGCGGCAGCCTCTGCGCATCGCCGGCCATCCACGACAGCCCGTCAACCAAGCCGTGATCCAGCGCCCGATCGCGGCCGACGATCAGCATTTCCGGCGTCAGGTCCAGTACCAGAACGTCCGCCTCTGGCGCCTGCTTGGCGATGCGAAAGGCGATGTCGCCGGTGCCGCCGGCAACGTCCAGCAACCGTTCCCCGTTGCGCGGGGCCAGGCGTCGGACCATGGAATCCTTCCAGAGCCGATGAATGCCCCCCGACATGAGGTCGTTCATCAGGTCATAACGCTCTGCGACGCGGCCAAAGAGGGCCTGTACCTTGGCCCCTTTTTCGGTCACCGGGACCTCTTCGAAGCCGAAATGCGTGGTCGCGTCGTCGCTCTGCCGCTCGCCCTCGTCGGGCTGCGGCTTGTCGCTGTCTGCTTGGGAGGGCGTTCTGCTTGGCATGGCTGCAGAGGAAGATAGCGATTGCACCCTGGCTGGGCTAGCGTCGGTCCCGAGCGGCGCGACAGAAGGCGACAGCCGCTCTTGGAGCAAGACACGAATAGGGAGAGCTGCGGGTGCCGGAGCTGCCGGAAGTTGAGACCGTGATGCGTGGCCTGCGCGGCCCCTTGGAAGGGCGGCGGATCGTCGAGGCAGAGGTGCGTGTCCCGGCACTGCGCTGGCCCTTGCCGGAGGGCTTGGGAGAGCGCCTCACCGGGCGCCGCGTCACCGGGCTCACCCGTCGGGCCAAGTACATCCTGATGGCGCTGGAGGGCGAGGAAACCCTGATTGCGCATTTGGGGATGAGCGGTCGGATGATCATCCTGCCGCGCGGCAGCAATCGACCGCCAGAGAAGCACGATCACGTCGTGCTCAGGACCGAAGAGGGGATGGAGCTGCGCTTCAATGATGCCCGCCGCTTCGGCATGATGGATCTGACACCCAGCAAGGATCTGGCGCAGCATCGCCTGCTGGCCAGTCTGGGTCCCGAGCCCCTGGCGGCGATTTTTGACGGTCCCTATCTGGCGCGCGCGCTGGCCGGCAAGATGACGCCGATTAAGGCGGCGCTTCTGGACCAACGCATCGTTGCCGGGATCGGCAACATCTATGCCTGCGAGGCGCTCTTCTTCGCCGGCCTCTCGCCCCAGCGTCTGGCCCGCAACGTGCAGGGGAAGCGGGCTGAGGCTCTGGCGTCGGCGGTCAAAGATGTCTTGACCCGTGCGATCGAGGCCGGCGGGTCCTCCTTACGCGACTATGTGCAAAGCGACGGAGAGCTGGGCTATTTTCAGCACCAGTGGGCGGTCTATGGGCGTGAAGAGGAACCCTGTCCCGCCTGCGAAAACAGCGTGCGGCGTATGGTCCAATCGGGCCGCTCAAGCTTCTACTGCCCCAGCTGCCAGCGATAGGTAAGGGCCCACACCTCTCTTCTATGGTGAGCATCGCCCCTTCGGGTGGCTGTGACGCTCGCCACCCCCGACAAGCTTTGGAAAGGAAATGCCCGTGATGAGCTACGAGATGATCGAGGTTGAGCAGGAGGGCGGCGTCGGCCTGATCCGCTTGAACCGTCCGAAGGCGCTGAATGCCCTCTGCGGGCAGCTGGTGGACGAGATCGGTCAGGCGCTCTTGGCCTTCGATGCCGATCAGAGCGTCGGCTGCATCGTCATCACCGGTTCCGAGAAGGCCTTTGCCGCCGGGGCCGACATCAAGGAGATGAAGGACAAATCCTTTCAGGACGTGCAGCGTGAGGACTTCATCACCGATGATTGGGAGGTGGTGAGCAAGGTGCGCAAGCCGACCATCGCTGCCGTCTCCGGCTTCGCTCTGGGCGGCGGATGCGAGATGGCCATGATGTGCGACATGATCATCGCCAGCGACACCGCCCGTTTCGGACAGCCCGAGATCAAGCTGGGCACCATCCCCGGTGCCGGCGGAACTCAGCGCCTGACCCGTGCTGTCGGTAAGGCCAAGGCCATGGACCTCTGCCTGACCGGTCGCATGATGGACGCCGCAGAGGCTGAGCGCGCTGGGCTGGTGGCCCGGGTGGTGCCGGTCGACAAGCTGATGGAAACCGCCATGGCTGCAGCGGCCGATATTGCCGCTCTCTCTCAGCCCGTGGTCGCCATCTGTAAGGAATCGGTGAACCGTGCCTTCGAGACGACACTGCGCGAAGGTGTCCTCTTCGAGCGTCGGGTGTTTCACTCCACCTTCGCGCTGGAGGACCGCAAGGAGGGGATGGAGGCCTTCGCCGAGAAGCGGAAGCCGGACTTCAAGCACCGCTAAGTGTCTGTTTGAGAAGGGGTCTCTAGGCCCTTTCTCAAGGCGGCGCCGGCCCGCAGCCCCGCCCGACCGCCCAAGCAATCATCCTCTCGTGGACGGTCGGGTGGGGGTGCGGGCCGGCGCCCTCGAATCGTCAATTAGACTCTAAGCGCTGCTGCTCGCTGCCATGCCGACTCCCAGAGGCCTGCCCTGCGGACTCGGCATAGCGGTCGCTCTGCGGCTTGACGGCGGTGCCCCGCCCCTCTATATGCCGGCGCTTCCGACTGATCGAAATCCTTGAGTGAGAGAACGCTCGACACATGGCTAATCATAAGTCTGCAGAGAAGCGCAACCGGCGCCGGCAGCGACGCACCCTGATCAACCACTCCCGCTTGTCGCGGATCCGCACGCATGTGAAACGCGTGGAAAATGCCATCCTTTCTGGGGACCAGGAGGCTGCCGGTGTGGCCCTGCGGGCGGCCCAGCCGGAGATGATGCGCGGCGTGACCAAGGGGGTGATGCACCGCAACACGGTGTCCCGCAAGCTGTCGCGCTTGTCCAAGCAGATCAAGGCGCTGGGCTAGGCCTAACCGCCCTTCCTAATTCTGAGGTCTAACCGGGCACTGCGACCGGCCGGTCGCGGTGCCCTTTTGCGTGTTTGCGCACATGGTGCGCTGGCGCACCATGTGCGCGCCGGAGAGTCCTTCTGAGCGCTGAGTCAAGCAATTTAAGTGGCCAAATTCTAAAGGTGATCGCTTGTCTATCTCCGCAGTCTGTGGCTACATGGTGGGCGTCGGCGCTGGGCGGCTTCAAATAATAACAACAGTAAAAAGTGTAAAAGCGACTGACAGGCGTAAGTATTCATAAACTGCTTTCTGGGGATGGAGGCTTGGCATGGTTCGGGAATTGGAGCGGGTCGGTTCATTTCAGGATGAAGTATTTGTGTTCCGTGAGTGGATTACGGCATAAGCGGCTGTAACCGCAGACTTTCGAGGGTTGGCAAAAACCAGAACGAGGCAAAGTAACAGTACCTTCGTTCAGCCCTGAGGCGGCGTTTGTCAACGTGGCGCGGATCAGCGAGCAAAGCAGGAGGATGGTCACCACGGCCTGGCCGGGGTGAGTGGGGCTTTGGTCGTTTCGGTGATGTCGCGGCATTGCTGAAGGCGTCTTTGCAGAACAACAGCAGAGCTTGAAAGCGGCCGGTAGCGCGACGGGGTCCCTCGCTGCGGCCGGGGAGAGTCGAACTGTGCAGAGATTGGAAGAGCGCCCGTCCTGGCCGAGTGGAGACGACCAGGCGATGGGACAGAGGTGGCGGCAATCATGAATGGCAGGGGAATTGGGATCGTGGCAGGTGATGGACCGGACGCGCCGGATAACGGTATTTCGCAAGAGTCATGGCTGTCTGTGCGGCGCCAGCTGCGCGAAAAGGTCGGTGAGAATGCTTTCAACTCTTGGCTCACGCATTTGGAGCCGATTTGCCGCCGGGACGGCACCTTGCGTCTAGCGGCACCCAGCCGCTTCATGCGCGACTGGGTCAGGGGAAACTATCTGGACATCCTTGAGCCGCTGGTGCTTGCCGTGGATCCGGAGATCACCGGGGTCGAGATCATCATCCAGCCGCCGGCGCGCCCGGCAGCTAAGCCCGGCGATCCGCGGATCGGCGCCCTGCCTGCAGCTGCCGCAAAGAGCAAGACCGACAGCAAGGCAGAAACCCCTGAGGCCCCGGCGGCAAAGCCAGCGGAAGCGGCCGCGGAGAAGGTAACGCAGCTCTACAGCATCGATTCCCTCTCGGCGCCGCTGGACGACCGTTATACCTTCGACAACTTCGTCGTCGGCAAGCCCAACGAGCTGGCCTACGCAGCCGCCCGGCGGGTGGCCGAGGCTGACGATGTGCCCTTTAATCCATTGTTCCTCTATGGCGGCGTCGGGCTCGGCAAGACCCATCTGATGACCGCAATCGCCAAGGCGATTCTCAAGCAGTATCCCTATCGCAAGCTGATCTACATGTCGGCTGAGAAGTTCATGTACCAGTTTGTCCGTGCACTGAGGACACGGGACACCATGGCCTTCAAAGAGCAGTTCCGTTCGATCGATGTGCTGATGATCGACGACGTACAGTTTATCGCCGGCCGTGAGGCCACGCAGGAGGAATTCTTCCATACCTTCAACGCCTTGGTGGATCAGAACCGTCAGGTGGTGATCTCTGCCGACAAGTCGCCGCACGACCTGGAGGGCATGGAGGAGCGCCTGCGTTCCCGCCTCGGCTACGGTCTGGTTGCCGACATTCACCCCACGACCTACGAGCTGCGCCTCGGCATCCTGACCGCCAAGCGTGAGAAGCTTAAGGTCGATGTTCCCATGAAGGTGCTGGAGTTCTTGGCCCACCGCATCACCTCCAACGTTCGCGAATTGGAGGGCGCGCTGAAGCGGATCGAGGCTCATGCGTCGCTGGTCGGTCGGCAAATCTCGCTGGAGTCGATCCAAGAGCTGTTGCAGGACGTGCTGCGCGCGAACAGCCGCCGGGTCTCGATCGACGACATCCAGAAGAAGGTGGCCGAGCACTTCAAGATCCGCCTTTCGGAGATGTCTTCGCCGCGGCGTGCCCGCGCGGTGGCCCGCCCACGTCAGATCGCCATGTATCTCTGCAAGCAGTTGACCCAGTGCTCGCTGCCGGAGATTGGCCGCAAGTTCGGCGGCCGCGACCACACCACGGTGATGCACGCGGTGCGCAAGGTCGAAGAGCTGCGGGCAGAAGATCCGGCCTTTGCCGAGGACGTAGAGCTGTTGCGGCGTATGCTGGAAGCCTAGATCGGGGGATGGGGGCGCACCCGGTGCGTCCCTTTTCCGATTGCTCTCACAGGACGCGCGGGCGCCCTCTGTTTCGAGAATGACACGGGCCCTTCAGTGCGTGGCTGCTGAGCGGCCAAAAGCCCTGTTGTGCTTCCCTAACGCCGGCAAGCTGGTTATGATCCGCTTCCCGTTCGGGTCTGGATCCAGCCGCGGCGTTGGCGCCGTTGGATCCGGGTGACAGGACGGGGGTCGGTTTCGGGGATAATGCCCTCGGCCGATGCTCGTCGTCCCGGTCTGTCACCAAAGCAAAAGCAGTGTCATGAAGCTCACGATCGAACGCGCAGTGCTCTTGAAGGCGCTGGCTCATGTGCAAAGTGTCGTTGAACGGCGCAACACCATTCCGATCCTATCGAACGTGCTGATGGTTGCCGGGGCCGAGGGGCTGGCGCTGACGGCGACCGATATGGATCTGACCATCGTCGAGGTGACACCAGCGGAGATCGCGACGAACGGCGCGGTCACGGCCTCTGCGCATACCCTCTACGATATCGTCCGCAAGCTGCCCGAAGGGGCCGACGTGACATTGGAGGCGGATGGTGACCAGCAGCAACTGGTGCTGACCGCCGGGCGCTCGCGCTTTACCCTGGCGACCCTGCCGCGGGAGGATTTCCCGGCTTCGACGCAAGGCGAGTATCCTTGCAATTTCGCGCTGCCGGCCGATGCCCTGAAGAACCTGATCGACCGCACGCGCTTTGCCATTTCGATGGAAGAGACGCGCTACTATCTGAACGGCATCTATCTGCATGACACCAAGGTCAACGATGTGGCCTTGCTGCGGGCTGTGGCAACCGACGGGCATCGCCTGGCACGCTTTGAGATCCCGCTGCCCGAGGGCGGGGCTGAGATGCCTGGCGTGATCGTGCCGCGCAAGACCGTGAACGAGCTGCGCAAGCTCTTGGACGAGGTCGAGGAGACCGTCGATGTCGCGCTGTCGGAAACGCGGGTGCGTTTTATCGTCGGCGACACGGTCCTGACCTCGAAATTGATCGACGGCACCTTCCCCGACTACGAGCGCGTGATCCCCAGCGGCAACGACAAGATGATGGAGGTCGACTGCAAGTCCTTTCGGGCCTCTGTCGATCGCGTCTCGACCATCTCCTCGGAGAAGAGCCGCGCCGTGAAGCTGGCCTTGAGCGAGGGGCAGCTCTTGCTGTCGGCCAATGCCCCCGACAGCGGCACAGCCATGGAAGAGCTTGAGGTCGACTATGGTGGCAGCGCCATGGATATTGGCTTCAACTCGCGCTACTTGATGGAGGTGGCGCAGCAGGTCTCTGGTGAGGTCATGTCCTTTGCTCTTGCCGATTCGGCCTCACCGGCGGTGATCCAGGATGCACAGGACCCAGCCGCGCTCTACGTCCTGATGCCGATGCGCGTCTAGGCAGGCCGACGACGCCCGTAATCTCCCAAAGCGTAACCCAACCGCCCGATGGGGTAACGCGAAAGCGGCGGATCGAGGTGCCGACCCTCTGGTTGGCGCGCCTCTCCCTGGCGCATTTCCGCAACTACGAGCAAGGCTCGCTGGACTTGGAGCCGCGACCGGTCTTGCTGACAGGTGCCAATGGGGCTGGCAAAACCAATCTCTTAGAGGCCATCTCGCTGCTGGGGCCCGGACGCGGTTTGCGGCGCGCCAAGGCGCCAGAGTTCCAGAAGCTGGATCAGGATAGGCCCTGGGCAGTCTCGGCTCGTGTGGAAGCGCCCGGAGGAAGCCGTCAGATCGGCACCGGGCGTGATCCGGCCGCCAGCGGCGGCGAGCGGCGATTGATCAGGATCGATGGCCGAAACGAGCGCGCGCAGTCGGCGCTGACCGAGATCCTGGACATCGTTTGGCTGACCCCCCAGATGGATGGTCTGTGGCGCGAGGCGGCGGGCGAGCGGCGGCGTTTTCTGGACCGTCTGGTCTTCGCCTTCGACCCGGCCCATGCCGGTCGCGTCAGTGGCTACGAGAGCAGCATCAGACAGCGCGCCCGGCTGCTGCAAGAAGGTGGCGCCGACCCGCATTGGCTCGCCGCACTGGAAGAGGGCTTGGCAGAGCGAGGGGTGGCGATCGCGGCGGCTCGTCGGGCCTTGGTGGCACGGCTCAATCGGGCGATCCAAGGTGATGGACAGTCTGGTTTCCCGAAGTGTGGGCTCAGCCTCTCCGGCGAGCTCGATCACTGGCTGGCGGAGGAGAAGGCGCTAGCCGTTGAAGAACGGCTGCGCGCAGCCTTCTTCGACAGCCGCACCCGCGATGCGCAACAGGGTGGAGCCAGCGTCGGCCCGCAGCGCAGCGATCTGGCCGCGCGCCATCTGGAGAAGGATTGCCCGGCACAGCTCTGCTCGACGGGAGAGCAGAAGGCGCTGCTGGTCGGACTGGTGCTGGCGCATGCGCGCCTGATTGCGATAGAAAGGGGGCGCCCGCCCCTGCTGCTGTTGGACGAAGTGGCCGCGCATCTCGATGCGACGCGGCGCGAGACCCTCTATGATGAGATCCTCTCGCTCGGCCTGCAGGCTTGGCTGACCGGTACGGAGCCGGCCGTCTTCGACCCCCTGGTCGACGCGGCTCTGGCTTTCGAAGTGACCGAGGGGCAGGTGCGCTCGACCTGAGACGAGCGAAAGGCCCTCGAACCAGTCCGGATCGAGGACATTCAGATGACAAGGTACTGGGACCTATGAGTGACACTCCGGCGAGCGGCCAGCAAGAGGCCTACACCGCCCAATCGATCAAGGTGCTGCGCGGACTAGAGGCCGTGCGCAAACGTCCTGGCATGTACATCGGCGACACCGACGATGGCTCGGGTCTGCATCACATGATCTATGAGGTGGTCGACAACGCCATCGATGAGGCCCTGGCCGGGCACTGTGACTTGGTTGAGGTCATTCTGAACGGCGACGGCTCAGTCACCGTGCGCGACAACGGTCGCGGCATTCCGGTCGACATGCACCCGCAGGAGAATGTCTCTGCGGCGGAGGTGATCATGACCCACCTCCATGCTGGCGGAAAGTTCGACCAGAACTCCTACAAGGTTTCCGGAGGTCTGCATGGCGTCGGCGTCTCGGTGGTGAACGCGCTGTCTGTCGATCTGCAACTGGTCATCTGGCGCGACGGCAAGCGCTATGAGATGCGCTTCGCCGACGGCAAGACGGCCACCCCGCTGGCAGAGACCGGCACTGCCGAACCGGGCCAGAAGGGAACTGAGGTCACCTTCACGCCCTCGCAGGACGTCTTTCACAATGTCATCGATTTCGACTTTGCGACCCTGGAGCATCGCCTGCGCGAGCTGGCGTTCCTCAACAGCGGCGTTCATCTGCTGTTGGCGGACGAGCGCCACGCCGAATCGAAGCGGGTCGATCTCCACTACGAAGGCGGTGTAGCCGCCTTCGTCGCTTGGCTAGACAAGGCCAAGCAGGCCCTGCTGCCGGAGCCGGTGATCATCCGCGCCGAGCGGGACGGCATCGTCGTCGACTGTGCGCTGCAGTGGAACGATTCCTACCACGAGAACACGCTCTGCTTTACCAACAACATCCCGCAGCGTGATGGCGGCACCCACCTGGCCGGATTCCGCGGGGCGCTGACCCGCCAGGTTAACTCCTATGCGCAGTCCTCCGGCCTCTTGAAGAAAGAGAAGGTCTCGCTCTCGGGCGACGATTCCCGTGAAGGTCTGACCAGCGTGCTCTCGGTCAAGGTGCCGGACCCCAAGTTCTCCAGCCAAACCAAGGAAAAGCTGGTCTCCTCCGAGGTCCGGCCGGTGGTCGAGCAGGTGGTGAGCGACGGCCTTGCGACCTTCTTTGAAGAGCACCCGAACGAGGCCAAGCGCGTGGTCTCTAAGGTGGTCGAGGCGGCCCTGGCCCGAGAGGCGGCACGCAAGGCGCGAGAGCTGACCCGGCGCAAGGGCGCTCTGGATGTCGCCTCGCTGCCGGGCAAGCTGGCCGACTGTCAGGAGAAGGATCCTGCTCTCTCTGAACTCTTCTTGGTCGAGGGCGATTCCGCCGGCGGCTCGGCCAAGCAGGGCCGTGAGCGTAAGTTCCAGGCGATCCTGCCCCTGCGCGGCAAGATCCTGAATGTGGAGCGTGCCCGCTTCGACCGTATGCTGGGCTCGAAGGAAATCGGCACCCTGGTGACCGCCCTGGGCACCGGGATCGGCCGGGATGAGTTCAACGTCGAAAAGCTGCGCTATCACAAGGTAATCATCATGACCGACGCAGATGTGGACGGCAGCCACATCCGCACCCTGCTTTTGACCTTCTTTTATCGTCAGATGCCGGAGATCATCGAGCGCGGGCACCTCTTCATCGCCCAACCGCCGCTGTTCCGCGCCAAGAAGGGCGATCGCTTGACCTATCTGAAGGACGAGCGGACCTTGGAAGATTTCCTGATTGGCAGTGGCCTGCAGGACGCCGTGCTGACCTTGAGCTCCGGCGCACAGCATGCGGGCGACGATCTGGCCGACCTGGTGCGCCAGGCAGCCCTCTTCCGCAACCTGCTGCAGACCTTGGCGCTTAGGGTTGTCAATCCGCAGGTCGTGGAGCAGGCGGCGATCGCCGGTGCCCTCTCGGTCGACCTGGTGCGCAACACCGGTCTGGCCGGCACGGCGGCTGAGCTTGTCGCGACGCGTCTGGACCGTGTGGCCGAGGAGCATGAGCGTGGCTGGCGTGGCCGTGCCAACCAGCAGCGCGGCGGCTATCTGGTGGAACGCGTGCTGCGTGGCGTGACCGAGCGGCGAGAGGTCGATTCCGCTGTCCTGACCTCAACCGAGGCACGGCGGCTGACGGATCGTGCCGATGACCTGAAGGCCATCTACGAGGGGCCGGCTACCCTCAATGGCAAGGATTGGGAGCGGATCATTCACGGTCCGATCGACCTGGCCGATGCCGTCTTCCAGGCAGGCCGCAAGGGCATCACGATCCAGCGCTACAAGGGCCTAGGCGAGATGAACCCCGAGCAGCTGTGGGAGACCACTCTGGATAAGGAGGCCCGCACCCTGCTGCAGGTCCGCATCGCCCATGCCGACGAGACCGAGACGCTCTTCTCGACCCTGATGGGCGATGTGGTGGAGCCGCGTCGGGAATTCATTCAACAGAATGCCTTGAGTGTCGCCAACCTCGACGTCTAAGTTCTCTTCTTGGAGGAAGATCAATCGTCCGCTTGGACGATTGCGTGAAAGGAAAGAGGCATGCGCGGACTCCACGGGTGCTTGATATTCCTTGCGGCGATGCTGCTGTCGAACATGGCGGCCGCCCAAGAGGTAGTGAAGATCACAGCGCTCGGCAGTAAGGCTGGAGAGTTCTGCCGCCTCGATCGCGCTTTGGTGCTGGAAGACCCCAGCGGTACGCGGCTGCTCTATGATGCGGGACGCACGGTGGCAGGGCCTGATGATCCGCGGCTTGGCAATATCGACGTTGTCCTGGTGAGCCATGTGCACGGCGATCATGTCGGTGACCGGCATATTCCGGCGCCCGAGGCCGGGACCTGCGGTAAACCGGAGATCTCGGTCAACGCCTTGCCACTGTCAAACTCGGTCAAGATCGCACTGGCAAAGGGCGCGAAGATCGTGACCGGCAGCGAGATGCCACGCTTTTTCGCCAACAAGCTGGCCGCCGGCGGCGGCGATCCCAAGGACTCGGTCCTGGTGCGCTTTGGCGCCATGGTCGAAATCGGCGGCGTGCGCATCACCACCGTGCCGGCGACCCATTCCAATGGGCTGTCGGCGGGCCTGATCGGCGGCGGTCTGGGTGAGCAGATGAAGGCGGCAGGGATCACCGGTTATGTCGGCCCGGCGACCGGCTATGTGCTGGAATTCTCCAATGGGCTGGTCGTCTATCTTTCCGGCGACACCGGCCTGACCGGCGAGCAGAAGACGGTGGTGCATGACTATTATCGTGCAGAGCTGGTAGTGATTAACATCGGTGACACCTTCACCACCGGACCGAAGGAGGCGGCCTATGTCATCGATGCCTACGTGCGGCCCAAGTCCGTGATTCCAAGCCATGCCAATGAAGAGGCCACGCATGACGGCAAGGTGCTGCCGGGCACGCGTACACAGACCTTCATGGAGACGGTCGGGGTACCGGTCCACTTGCCGCTCAGCGGTGCGACCATGAGCTTCGACAAGGACGGCACCTGCGTCGCCGGCTGCTAATAGGGCCACCTTTGGGTCCGAGTCTCGCCTGAAAGCTTTGCCAGGCTTCTCCCCTCGATTGGAGAGGGGCAAGCATGCGAACGCCGAAGCGCTACATCTGGGTGTTTCTTCACACAAACCTTCTCTTGGTTCTGTTGGTTTGGATCGTCGCTCTGGATCTGGGGCGAAACCTGAAGCTCTACGCTCCCAACTCGGTTTGTGACTCGGCTGCCAAGCCACTGTTTGGCGTGGTGGTGATCGCCGCAATTCTGGGCGCCGGGCTGAATGCGGCCTTGCTCCTGATCAGACGCCGCACTGTTCCGCGAGTTGGTCTTCTCACGATGGGCGGTCGGCCAAGGGTCTTCGGCCCCCTCACGGTCCTGCTTGCAGCCATCCCGATCTATCTCTTCGCCCTGCTTGCTGAAAGCGAGCTTGAGGCCAAGACAGGGTGCTTGATCAGCGTATCCACGTGCAGTGGCCACGCCGATCCGGCCGCCTTCATAGGCTGCCGGCAGTCGGTTCCGGAGACCTACTACGTTGCGGCCTACGGGGTCTGGGTCGTGCTGTTGCTGCGCAGTGTCTTCGTGACCGCTTTCAGGCCTGGCAGCTGGGACTCAGAAGGTTGCGGCCATCTTCATCAATAGCTCCGAGAGGCGCTTGCGGTCTTCGGCGTTCAGGGGCGCCAGCATTGCGGCTTCCTGTTCGGCCGCCATCGGCTCCAGCCGCCGGAAAAGCGTGCGCCCGGCGTTGCTGAGGCCCATGGGCTGGCGGCGGTGATCAACCGGATCCAAACGCCGCTCGATGAGGTCCTTCTGTTCCAGAGCGCGCACGGCCCGCGACAGGCTGTTCTTTGGCCGCTGAGTGGCATCGGCAATCTCCTGCGCTGTCGTACCGTCCCGGACCGAGAGGCAGAGCATGACGATGAACTGGGCGCGGGTGATACCGACCTCTGCCTCCATGCGGCCGTAGAGCCGTGCGACGAAGCTGTTGGCGACATAGTTCAGGCGAAAGGCCGTCAACACGGGCGACCGGGCCAGCATGAGGCTGCGCAGCTCGTCTCTCTCCGCTTCATCAACCTGGGCTAGGGGGCTCTTCATGGCATCTTCATAGCACAGATCGTTCCAAATGGAACTTGACAGAACAGTTCCAAATGGTACTAATTTGCTTAATGGTTTACGAACCATGAAACAGGCGGAGGAAGCGAGCATGCGTCGGACCTTGCAGGCTGCGATAGCAGCGACAGTCTTGATTACGGGATCGAACACGACCTCAGCAGAGGAACTCAGCATGGTCTCCGGCTTCCCGGAGAACTTCATCTTTACGCGGGAGATTGCGTTGCCCTTTATGGAGAAGGTCTCTGCCGCGACCGATGGCCAGGTGACGGTGACCCTCTCAGGTCCCGAGGTGGTGCCGGGTTTCGAGCAGTTTGAGCCGGTACAGGCTGGGGTCTTCGATCTGCTCTTCACCCATCCGGCCTACCATGCGGGTGCTACGGCCCTCGGCCTTGCCATTGATGCGGTCGATGCGGACCCGACGGTACGACGGGAGGCCGGGATCATCGCAATGCTGGACGAGCATTATCAGGCACTGGGACTGAAGCTGATCTCCGCGCCCCCTACCGGATCGGATGGCTTCCATTACGTCCTGAAGGAGCCGATCTCTGCCGAGCCTGCCTTCGGGGGTCGTAAGATCCGCGGCACCGTCTCCTATCACCCCATGATCGAGGCCCTTGGCGGTTCCCCCGTCGTTCTGAGCGGAGGCGAGGTCTATACTGCCTTGCAGACCGGGGTTATCGACGGCGCGGCCTGGGGGCTGACGGGCGTCAAGGACTTCAAGTGGTATGAGGTCGCCGACTACATGACCAGGCCAGTCTTCGGTCAGGTCGGGCTGATGATCTTCATGAACCTCGATGCCTGGAATGCACTGGACCCGGAGACGCAGGCAGCCCTCACCAAGGTCGGTGAAGCGCTGGAACTGGAAAGCGTCGCGCGCTTTAATCAGCTTTCCGAAGAGGAGTTCGCGGCACTCAAGGAGCTGGGCATGCAAGAAACGGCCTTTTCAGATGCCGAGGCGGCTCAATTGGATCGTCTCTGGTCGGATGGCGTCTGGGCCGTCTCGATCGACAAGGCCGGTGCTGATGCCGAAACGCTGAGGGCCAAGGCTCAGGCGGCTGGTCTGACACAGTGACTGCGCTGGCCCGCCTCACCGACTGGCTGGCGCGGGCCCTCTTCTGGCTTGCTATGGTCGCACTGGCGGCGATCGTCGCCGTGACCTGCTTCGAGGTTCTGTTGCGCTATCTCTTCGATGCGCCGACCCATTGGGCCGCCGACTCGGTCGGATATCTGCTGGCTGCCAGCATCATGCTGGCCCTACCGGAGGTCACCCGCCAGCGCGGACACGTTGCAATCTCCTTTCTAGCGGAGCGCATGCCAAACCTGGCACCCGTCTTGGCACTCGTCGCAGCTTTGGTCTCCTTGGCCACCGCCTGGATTATTGGCGAGGAAACCGCAAGACAGGCCGCACGTCTCGTTCTGACGCAAGGGGCAGCGCCTATCCCGAAGGCCTGGATCACCGGCGCGGCGGCGCTGGGCATCGGCCTCTCAGGACTGGTCTTCCTTACCCAAATGTGGAAGCCAAGCAAGGGTTCCGGCTAGCGCGCCATGGAGTGGGTCTTGGCTCTTGTCGGCTTCTTCGCAGCACTCTTTGCCTTGATGCTGTTCGGGCTGCCGGTCTTCATCGCCTTCTTGGTGGTGAACCTGGGGGGCCTGGTGCTGTTGATCGGACCGCGCGGCTTCGGCCTCTTTGCCAATTCCGTGGTGGATAGCATCACCACCTCTGCCTTCGCCGCCATCCCCTTGTTCCTGCTGATGGGTGAGATCCTCTTTCGCTCCGGCTCTGTGGAAGTGCTCTTCGACAGCGTTGATCGGCTGATCGGCGGCCTTCGCGGCCGCCTCTACCTTGTGGTCGTCGCCCTCTCGACCGTCTTCGGCGCGCTTTCGGGGTCAGCGGTTGCGGTGGCGGCGCTCTTGGGGCGCTCGGTACTGCCGACCATGACCGCGCGTGGCTATGCGCCGGGGCTGTCGTCGGGGGTGATCCTGGCTGGCGCCTCCCTTGCCCCAATCATTCCGCCCTCCTTGCTGGCGATCATCGTCGGCTCGCTGGCCGAAGTCTCGATCGCCGGGCTCTTGATCGCCGGAATCCTGCCGGGGCTGCTGCTAGCGGTCCTGATGGTGGTTTGGGTTGGGGTCTCGATCTGGCGAAATCCGGGTTTGGCACCGCAAGAAGATAACGGGAAGACAGCCAGAGAGGGCGGCAAAGCTCTGGCACTGCTGCGGATGACGCCCTTCCTGCTCATTATCTTCTCCGTCATGGGACTGATCGTCCTCGGTATCGCCACGCCCAGCGAGTCGGCGGCAACCGGCGTCGTCGGTGCGATCCTGGTTGCTGCGATCTATCGCCGGCTCTCATGGCCCATGCTGCGCGACGCCCTGGCTTCGGCAGCCAAGATCTCTGCCATGATCCTGATCATCGTGGCGGCCTCCCGCCTCTTCAGCCAGCTCCTGGCCTTCACTGGTGCTACGCGGGCCCTGGTGGCTTGGTCGGCCGGGTTGGATCTCGATCCCATGGTCATGTTTGCTCTGATGATGCTGGTGCCCTTCGTGATCTGCATGTTTGTCGACCAGGTCGCCTTTCTGCTGATGGCCGTGCCACTCTATGGACCGCTGGTCGCCGCCCTTGGCTTCGATCCCATCTGGTTCTGGACGCTCTTCTTGATCAATTTGACCTTGGGCAGCGTCACACCGCCCTTTGGATACACGCTCTTCGCGCTTGCGGGTGCTGCACCGCAGTTGGGTACAGGTCAGGTCTTTCGGGCAGGGCTACCGGTCATCGCCCTCTTTGTGCTGGGATTGCTGATCCTGGCGCTCTGGCCGGGGCTGGTGACCTGGCTGCCTGGTCAGTTCTGAGAAGGGGAAGGTCGGTGAAAGAGAGCCACATCCACTATCTGGAAGGCGCGGGCCCACGCCTCGCGCTCAGGCATCGGGCGGCGGTTGGGCCACGCCGCGGCGTGCTTCTTTTCGTGCACGGCGCGACCTTCGCTTCGGAGCTCTATGATGTGCCGGTGCCGGGTTACTCCTGGATGGCGGCGGCTGCCGAGGCGGGGCGTGAGGCCTTTGCCGTCGATCTGCGCGGCTACGCCTTGTCAGAACGTCCGGAGAGCTTCGATCGCCCGGCCGCGGAGGCACCGCCCTACGCCAGAGCGCGGGAGGTGCTGGCTGATATCGATCGGGCCGTCGAGGCTGTCCGGGAGCAGACGGGGGCTGAGACCGTCGATCTAGTAGGAGGCTCCTGGGGTTCCGTCACCTGCGGTCTCTATGCCTCTGGGCCGGCAGCCAAGAAAATTCGACGCATGGTGCTCTACGCACCGCTCTTTGCCGAGTGGAATGATCTCTGGCTTGGCATCTGCGGTGCTCCGGGCGATCCCGGGCGCCTCAACCCCGACCTGGGTGCCTATCGCTGGGTCGAAGAAGAGACCATCCGGCAGCGTTGGGACGGCGAGATTCCGAGTGCGGACAAGAGCCACTATCGTGATGAGGCGGTCTTCCAGGCTCTCTTTCTGAGCGCGCTTGAGGCTGATCCGCTCTGGCAGAGCCGAACCCCGCCAGCCTTTCGGGTGCCGAATGGTACCTTCGTCGATCTGCACGCGGTCTTTACGGGTCAAGCGCTCTACGATCCGGCGGAGATCCGGGTACCGACTTTGCTGCTGCGCGGTGCCGACGATCCCACCAGCACCGACAGCGACGCTTGCTGCCTCTTTGAAGCTCTGGGTGCCGAAGAGAAGGCCTACCGTATCGTGCCGCGGGCCTCGCACTTTGCGATGGCCGAGCGCCAGGCGCCGGAGGTCTTCCGGCAAACGGAGGCCTTTCTTGCGGCTTAGAGTGCGATCATCGTTGCCTAGCGGAACTGCAGCTCCTCGACGATGATCTTCTCGCGCGGCAGGCCCAGTTTGCGGAACTGGTGTGCCAGGTCGTTCGAGAAGCGAGAGGTGCCGCAGATCATGACGGCGTAGTTGTCGAGCGGCGCTACCTCTTCGGCGATCTGCTTGGCCGTCAGCCGCCCCTGCTCGCTGGTGAGCCAGAGGTGGTAGTCGATGAAGGAATCGGCACGTAGAAAGCGGTCGCGGATCTCGGCGTCATAGACCGCATCCTCTTCCTTTCGGGCAATGTAGTAGAACCAGATGCGGCGAAAGTCGTTGTTGGAGAGCTCGAAACTCAGCATGCCTAAAAAGGGCGTGATGCCGATGCCGGCGCCGATCCAGACCATGCGGCGATAGGGGTGGAAGCGTTGCGGCGTGAAGCTGCCAAAGGGGCCGAAGACATCGACCGCCGTTCCGGGCTCCAGGCTGGAGAGGCGCTTGGTGAAGTCGCCGACCTGACGGGCGGAGATCCGAAGATCGCGCTCGACCGGGCTGCTGGAGAGCGAGAAGGGGTGTAGCTCCTTCGCCTGCTCGGTAAAGCTGGGGATACGCAGGAAGACGAAGGTGCCGGGCTCGTACATCATGCGCCGGTCGTGGGGTTTCAGCGAAAGATCCACGACCTCTTTGCCCTGCGGCTTGGCCTGCTTCACCTCATAGCGATAGCGCGGACCGAAGGAGGAAAAGAGGAAGATGCGATAGAACCAGGCGACCGAGCCGACGATCAGCAGCAGGATTGTCCAGGTGCGTAGTGGCTCATAGGAGTTGATCGTGCCCGGCTCGATCGAGGCGTGCGCCGTGCCCAGCATGAACAGCAAACCGATGATTCGGTGCAGCGACAGCCAGCGTTCGTGACGCAGGCGCTTGTCATAGGCCAACAGTCCCAGCGCGATCAGCACATAGAAGACCAGGATGTCGATGGTCCGGGTCTCCTCCGACCAGAAGGGCACCAGCACCGCCCCGATAGAGCCGTCGGTCTGCCAGGCATGGAGCGCCAGGCAGATGACATGGACGACCAGCAGGATGAAGGCCGCGAGGCCCAGGCGTCGATGCAGACGAACAGCCCGGTCCAGCCCGCCGAAAAGTGGCTCCAGCGCCTGCGCGCGCACCACTGCCGGCAAGGCGATGGCGGCGCAGGTGAAGGACCAGAGCATGGTAATCTGCGAAAGGGCGAGCCAGGGCCAATAGGCTGGCGGCAAGGTGAGCGCGATGCGTCCGAGCCCCCAGAGAAGGGTCGTGATTGCCAGCGCAATGATGACCAATAGGGCTCGACGTGAGAACGGCAGAACCCTGGCTGCCCCATTGCTGTCTTCGATCGCTGTCATTCGCTGGCCTCACGGCCAAGCGCCACGCCCTTCGCTGGCATGCTGCTTCCCCCCAATCTTTCCTCGAACCAGGTGCCAGTATCACCAGTTTCTCAGGTGACGGCAAATGACTCTTTATCGGTCAGGGGTGCTGCGCACGGCAAGTTGACTAACCAACCCAGCCTAGCCCGCCGGCAATGCAGTTCATCGACAGCATCATCGGTTCCAGTATGCGCTGGTCTTCTCCGGCATCGGGGTCGCGGCGGCGCCAATCCTTCAGCAGCGAGACCTGCCAGCGATTGGCCTGATCGATCAGCGGCAGTCGCGCTTCCAGGCGTCGCAGGTAGGCGGGGAATCGTGTCCCGACGACGCTGTCTCCGGTCAAGTCAGCCAGCAGGCGGCGGCTGAGGTCGTGCTCCAGGCGGATGCGGCCCAGGATCTCTTCGGCCTCGGCCCGTTCGGTGACCAACTCGGCATAGGTCTCGGCGATCTCCATGTTGGCGAGACAGAGGGTCTTCTCCGCCTCGTCCAGGATCAGGCGGAAAAGCCGTGAGGTCTCGAACATCTGCTGCAGCAGCTGACGCCCTTCGCCACCGCGCACACGCAGAAAATTGTCCAGCGCCGTGCCGACGCCGTACCAACCGGTGATCAGGTGGCGGTTCTGGCTCCAGGCGAAGACCCAGGGAATGGCGCGCAGATCGCTCAGGCTGGCGGCGCCGAAACGCCGGGTCGGCCGCGATCCCATCTTGAGACGCGCCAGCTCCTCCACCGGGCTGGCCTCGGTGAAGTAGCCCAGCATCCCCGGTAGCTCCACCAAGGTGCGAAAACGTGCTTGGGAGACGCCGGAGAGGGCCTCCAAGGCCTCGGCGAACTCTGGCGGATCGGCCGCTTCGCGTTCCGATTTCAGGCTGTGCGCGAGCACACTGGCCGTCAGCAGTTCCAGATTGTAGAGCGCAGTGCCTCTGTTGGCGAACTTGGCCGAGACCACCTCGCCCTGCTCGGTGATGCGCAGCTGGCCGGCGACCGTGCCCGCGGGTTGTGCGGCAATCGCCCTTCCTGTCGGCGCCCCACCGCGACTGACCGATCCGCCGCGACCATGGAAGAAGCGGATCGTCAGTCCGGCCGCCTTGCCGGCAACGAGGAGCGACTTCTGGGCCTTTGCGACCTCCCACTGGGCGCAGAGAAAGCCGCCGTCCTTGTTCGAGTCAGAGTATCCCAGCATGACCTCCAGACGATTGCCGCGGCTGTAGAGGCTGTGCTTGGCGGTCGGCACCTCGACCAGCTCACGCAGGATCTTCGGGGCAGCGCGCAGGTCATCGATGGTCTCGAAGAGAGGCACGATCGGCAATGGGATGGCCTGCGGCCCCTCGTGCCCCGGCGAGAGCCCGGCATAGTGCGCCAGGACCAGGGCTGCCAGGACATCATCGGCGCTGTGGGTCATCGACAGCACAAAGGCGCCGATGGCGTCCGGGTCGGGCCCGGCATAGATCTCGGCGATCAGGCGAAAGAGCTGGAGGGTTTCGGCCGTTTCTGCCGAAAGGGCAGCCCGCTCCGGCATCTCCGGCGGGGCTTGGCGCAGAACCTCGCGTAGGGTGCGCGACCAGTCCTGGCTGCCGACCTCTACCTCGGTGACGCCAAGACGCTTCCAGATTTCTGCCAGGCTACGGTTGATGACCGTGGTGTTCTGCCTGAGGTCCAGGCTGACCGTGCGAAAACCGAAGGTCTCCACCTGCCAGCGCAGCGGGCGTACCAGGCTGCTGGCCAGATCGTGCGCTCCCAGGTCGTGCAGGCTGCGTTCGGCCAAGGCCAGGTCCTCAGCCAGCTCCCGCGGACTGCGATAGCTGGCCGGCGGTATGTCGCCCAGTCCGCGCTGCAAGAGCGGCCGCAGCCGATAGGCACAGGCGGTGAAGAACTGGCGAAAGGCCTCGTTCGGATTGCGCGCCCTGATCTCCTTCTGCTTGCCGCTTTGGATCAGCAGCCGGTCGAGGCGTTCCTGAAAGGCGCGGGGCGGTTGAACCACTGCGGTGGAGAGAGACAGCAGGTCAGCCAACTGTTCCAACTCTTGCAGCAGATGGCTGAGCGCCAGGTCTCGCGCTGCGGTCAGGGCAAGCCGGGTGATCTCGACCGTGACATTGGGATTGCCGTCGCGGTCGCCGCCGATCCAGGAGCCAAAGCGCAGCAGCATGGTCTGGCGCGGTGGCCGCTCTGGGTAATGCCGGGCCAAGGCCGCCTCGCAGCGCTCCAAGAGCTGGGGTGTGGCCTCAAAGAGCACTTCAGAGAAGAAATGAAGACCCCAGGCGACCTCCTGCTCGACACCAGGGCGTTCTAGCCGCAGCTCGCCCGTGAGCCAGAGCAGGTCGATCTCGCGGCGGAGGGATTGGACCAAAAGGCTGCGCTCGCGTGGGGTCCAGCGGTCCTGTTCCAGCTCGGTCAAGAGGCGATAGATGCGGCGATGGATCTTCAGCACCGTGACCCGCTTGGCCTCGGTCGGGTGCGCGGTCAGGGTCGGCATCACCAAAGCAGAGGCCAGAGTGGCGGAGACCGTTTCCGCCTCGCCACCCATCGCCGCGACATCCTTCATCACATTGGCGAAGCTGCCGACCAGCGCGTCTGGGCCGCCCTCGCGTTCCAGCCGGCGGCGCGCCCGCATGGCCGCATTCTCTTCGGCGATGGCCAAGAGCTGGAACCAGATACCGATGGCTTGCAACTCGCTGTTGCCAGGTGTGCCCTGCGGCGGGTCCTTCTGTTCCAGAAGGCGCAAGACCTTAGGGTTCCGTCGCTTGGCGACCGAATGAAAGGCCTGCCAGAGGAGCTCCTGAACCTGGTCTAGGTCGTCTCCTTCGATTCCCCATTGCGGCACCGGATCGAGGGGTGCGTGGGCGCTAGCTTGCTGTGCCAGTTTCTTGTCTCCTACCCCGAACGGCGAGCGGTCGCCGATTCCTTGCATCTGGCAGGGACCATGCAGGAACTGAGGGACCCGCGATAGTGCCCAAACGTCTTGGGTTGCCGGTCCTGCGTCATCCTGCGCGGAACGGCTCTGTGGCAGGGTCTTAGAGGAGAAGAAACATGACAGCGGCGTTCGGGGTTGGATAGAAACCAAGTCCCAGCGCGCGCTCAAGCAGGCGTCGCGCTTGCGGCGCTGCTGGCAGTCTGTGCTCGCAATGTTTGCTTGAGCGGGACGTCGTCAGGCCGCTGCTGAATAGGTTTCCTCTGCCTGGCGACGGAGGATGAGTTCGTGCGCGTCGATCTCGAAGTTGAAACGAAACCCCAGACGATCCGCCAAGTTCAGCATCGATACATTGCTTGGGTGGATGATGCCGAAGAGGCGGGTAATGCCGAGCCCAGGGGCTACTTCAATCCCGCGCTCAAGGAGTCCCATGCCAATACCAAGGCGGCGGTAGGGTTGCTCGACGGTCAGCCCAAACTCTCCGACCGAAGAACCTGGGCCAGCAGCGACAAAGCAGCAACCGCGCAGGGCCTCGGTTTCGTCGAACCATCCGGTGACGGAGCTCCAGTCCCAATCGATGCCGGCACAATGCGCCTGGATCTGCTCATCGTTGACGGCGTTGTGAAAGCGAAAGAAGCGGCCTTGCTTTCCGAGACGCTGCAGGTGGGCTGCGAGAGCGTCCGTATCGTCCGCATCCAACTGGACGAACCTGTCAGGCGCATAGGCATTGTCCTGTGGCAGGTGAAGACCACCCGTAACGACCGCCCGGCGGAAAGCTTGCGCTTGATCGACCTGCATCATAAACCGCTCTCCTATAAGACAATTCTTCGCTCTTAGTAGGAGTGGGAATCGAGGTTGCAGGCGATTGGGATATGGCGTGCTTCTCTAAAGGCAAATGTTTAGGTCGTGTGTAGATCCGTACGAATATGGAGAGAGCAGACCCGATGGCCGGCTAGAACGCATGATGGCGTCGGTCCTTTGGGAACCGACGCCATCAAGGCAGGCAGCTTGAGGCTCAGTCTAAAAGAAGACCAGGCTGCGGGTCTCGATGCTCTCACGGGTCCTGGCGGCCTCCGGCGTGGCGAAGTCGTCGAAGCCGGTGTGTGGCAGGAAGCGCGCGCGCCCGTCCTTTGCCGAGTCAAAGCACTTGAAGACCAGGATCTCCTCCCGCGTCATCTCCGGCACATAGAGCCAGCGGTGGCTGGGGTTGTGCGTCACCTCATAGATCTCTCCGACGCGATCGCGATAGACCAGATCAGCGGCCACCAGATCTTCCGGCGCCATGCTGTCGGGATGAATGAAACCCAAGGGCGCGCGCAAGACCGGGCCACGGATCGGGCGCCAGGTGTTGATCACGGCAAAGCGGCCCATCAGCAGCTCCTCGGCCTCGTCGCCCAAGAGATCACGGACGCGCTGCGGGCCCGATCGATCGGTATAGTCGTTGTGGACCGTGCGGACCGGGCGCCTGCTCCAGGTCGCTTCCAGATCCTGGCGGCCTTCGACGCGACGGGTGTGGTCGAAGACCAGGACCCGTTTGGCACCGGTCTCCGCCTTCAACAGCGCCTCGGTCTCGCGATAGTAGGTCTCGGTGACCGCGGCCTCGTCGTAGAGATCCGTGACCAGGCTCGGCTGCCGGCGCAGGATCACACCATCTGCGTCGAGGGTCAGCTGTTCAGCGAAGGGTCTTAGGTTTTCGACCGAGATGGTGTGGTTGCGATACTCGGCCAGGCGCTCACGCTGTTCGCCGGTTTCTTCGGGGGGCAAGAGGCTCACGGGCCGCTCACTGCTGTGTGCGAGATAGCCGACCTGGCCCAAGGTGTTGCCGCCCTGACCATAGAAGGGCTGCTTGGTGCCGTAGGCGTCGCTCCAAGACTGGATGTTGCTCATCTGAGGCTCCTCTCCTCGTCTGATCATTGCGGGTCATTTCCGCCTGGCGTTCACATTGACATGTCGATCGGCTTCTACTATTGAATTCATGGCAAGAGAACTTGAACAACGCTCAAGTCAAGACTGAAAGGTGAGTCATGGCCTTTCCACCCTTCCCAGCGCTGCGGGCATTCCACGCTGCAGCAAGTCATGATCGCTTCCGCGATGCGGCCGAGAGCTTGGGCGTGACCGAATCCGCGATCTCGCACCAGGTCAGACGCCTGGAGGATTTCCTTCATCTGGCGCTCTTCGAACGCAAGGGGGGTGGACTCACCCTGACGCCGGAGGGGCGACACTATTTCGAAGAGATCGATCCGGCGCTGCGTCGTATCGAGGAAGCGACGGATGCCTTGGTTGGTACCGCCGGTCGCAAGCGCGTCGCGCTCACCCTGCCGCCCTCCTTGGCCATCCTCTGGCTGATCCCCAATCTGGCCGATCTGGAGGAGGCCTGTCCCGGCGTCGACCTGCAGCTCGTGACCACGGCCAGGCTCAGCAACTTGAGGCGCGAGCAGATCGATCTGGCGATCCGTCATGGCGCCGGGTCCTGGCCTGACGTGGAGGCGAGCTTCCTGTTGAGCGAGACCGCAATGCCGGTGGCCAGTCCCGATTTCATGAAGAGTTGTGAGGGTTTAGCTCCAGAGGAACTGCTGGCCAAATCACGATTGATCGTCAATCGCTTCAACAAGGACGAGTGGGCTGAGTGGGCCGCCGCGCGCGGACTGACGCCGCCGGACATCTCCAGGGCACTGACCTTGGAAGGTGTGGAACAGGTGCTTGAAGTGGCCGAGCGCGGCCTTGGTATCGCGATCGGTTGGCGCCCTATGGTCGACGATCGGCTAAAGCGCGGTGCCCTGGTCGCGCCCCTGGGTCTGCCGAACATCAGTAATGCGGGATATTACCTCTGCCATGCGAGCGGATTGGAGCTGACGGCCGCGGCGCGCGCGGTTGCCCGCTGGCTGCGACGCTTGGCCGAGCGACCGCTGGAAGTCCACCCGCAAGAGTGACTTGAAAGCTGTTCAAGTAGGCTTGTGAGCCTTTCGTTAGCCTTTTCGGGTTTCCGAACGCAACTTTCCTGCATGACGACGCCGGTTGATCCGGTGCCGAAGCCAAGGAAGGAGACCCGAAGGATGACCACGCTCTATGACGGCATGCAAAGCTCGAATGCGCTCTATTCCACCTGTCACGGGGCCCCGCTCTATGCAAATCGGCAGAAGGCCGAACGGCATGGCCCGAGCCTTGTCCGACGCCTGGGGGTCTGGATCGCTGGGCTTGCCCGCAAATGGCATGACGCAAGGCTGCGCTCGGCCAGGCTCAGAAGCTTGTCGCAATTGGATGAGCGAACCTTGCAAGAGCTGACCTACATGCGCGGCGACATCAGCGAGGTGCAGGAGATCCTGGCCGCGCGCTATCGCAGCCGCCTCCTGTCGTAAACTCTGCGTTAGCAGTCTCGTTGCGGGCGCCGGCGATCCAATCGACCGGCGCCCTCTTCTCCCCTCTGAATGTCGAAAGGCGTAGCTTTATCAACAGAAACAACGCTCTGATAGAGAGCCTCGACCTATTGATTGATCACTTGACCAATTGAGCGCAGGTCCGCGGGCCCGCTTGACCACCTGGTTCTTTGCCGCTAGCAAGCTAGCTTAGGCGTTGCGGCAAAGAACAAAAGAGTTGTCAGGGAGGCTCGTGCCGCGCCTATGCAGACTGTTGTTGCTGCCCGTCACCGGGGTCGAATCCGGGGCGCGGCACGATGGTTATGCGCAAGGCGCCCAAGCCTCCCCCATGTCGCAATGCTTTGAGAGGCGAACGGGAGATCGGCTTGGCATGGCAGATGCAGGCGCGCTGGATACCTTTCCCAAGTTGATGCGGCACAACGCCCAGGTGCGCGGTGACCGCCCGGCGATGCGCGAGAAGGCGCTCGGCATCTGGCAGACCTGGACCTGGAGCCAGGCGCAGGACGAGGTGAAGGCCTTCGCTATGGGCTTGGTCGCACTGGGCGTCGAACGCGGCGACAAGGTGCTGATCGTCGGCGACAATCGCCCCCGCCTCTACTGGACCATGTGTACGGCGCAAGCGATCGGCGCCATTCCCGTTCCGGTCTATCAGGATTCCGTGGCGCGCGAGATGGCCTATGTGGTCGATCACGCCGGCGCCAAGGTGGCGGTGGTCGAGGATCAGGAGCAGGTCGACAAGCTGATGGAGATCCGCGCCGAGGTGCCCGGCCTGGAAACCATCGTCTATCAGGACAATCGCGGGCTCAGGAACTACACGCAAGACTTCCTGAAGGACTATGCCAAGGTCCTTGATCAGGGACGAGCGCTGATCAAGGAAGACGCCGGCCGCTACGACCGGGAGGTCGATGCAGGCAAGGGCAGCGACGAATCCATCATGCTCTATACCTCGGGCACGACGGGTAAGCCCAAGGGCGTGGTGCTGACCTTTGACAATGTGATCTCCATGGCCAAGGCCGGGGTCGAGTTCGAGAAGCTGACCGACAAGGAAGAGGTCTTGGCCTATCTGCCCATGGCCTGGGTCGGAGATCACGTCTTCTCGTTCGGACAGTCCTATATCGCGGGCTTTTGCGTTTCCTGTCCGGAAAGTGGTGCCACGGTCATGCACGACCTGCGCGAGCTGGGGCCCAGCTATTTCTTTGCACCGCCGCGGATCTTCGAGAATCTGCTGACCAGCGTCATGATCCGCATGCAGGATGCCAGCAAGTTCAAACAGCGCTGGTTCAAGTACTTCCTGGACCATGCCAAGCAGGTCGGCGAGAAGATCCTTGATGGCGAGCCGGTCTCCTCCAGCGATCGCTTCAAGTACCGCTTGGGCGAGTTCTTCGTCTACGGACCCTTGAAGAACGTGCTGGGATTCAGCCGCATCCGCCTGGCCTACACCGCCGGTGAGGCTATCGGGCCTGAGATCTTTCAGTTCTATCGCTCGCTGGGGATCAACCTGAAGCAGCTCTACGGCTCGACCGAGGCCAGCGTCTTCATCACCATTCAGCCGGATGGCGAGATCCGCCCGGACACGGTCGGCAAGGCCATCCCCGGTGTTGAGTTGAAGTTGGCCGACGACGGCGAGGTGCTGTTCCGCAGCCCGGGTGTCTTTAAGGAGTACTTCAAGAACCCGGAGGCGACGGCCGACACCAAGACCGCGGACGGCTGGGTCCACACCGGCGATGCTGGGATGATGACGCCGGAGGGGCATCTGCGCATCATCGACCGGGCTAAGGACGTCGGCAAGCTGAACAATGGCAGCCTCTTCGCGCCCAAGTTCCTGGAAAACAAGCTGAAGTTCTATCCCAACATCAAAGAGGCCGTGGCCTTCGGTCATGAGCGCGACTACGTCACCGCCTTCATCAACATCGACCAAGAGGCGATGGGCAGCTGGGCGGAGCGCAATGAAGTGGCCTACGCCAGCTATCAGGAACTGGCGACCAATCCCAAGGTGCAGGAGATCATCGCGGGCCACATCCGCGAGGTGAACGCCGATCTGGCGAAGGACCCGCAGCTGGCTTCTGCCCAGATCCGTCGCTTCCTCATCCTGCACAAGGAACTGGATGCCGACGATGGGGAGCTGACCCGCACCAGAAAGGTCAGGCGCAGCACCATTGCCGAGCGCTACGAGCCCCTGATTGCGGCGCTCTACGACGGCTCAAAGCAGGCGCACATCGAAACGCAGGTCACCTTCGAGGATGGGCGCGAGGGTGCAATGAAGGCCGATCTGGATATCGTCGAGCTCTCGCTCGACGAGGGCCGCAAGCAGGCGGCGTGAGGGTGATGAGAGAGCAGGGAATCGCTGCATGAACGAGAATGCGCCGCCGCAGATGGCGGATCAGAATGGCATGGCGCAGCCGGAGCGAGTCTTCGGAGACCCACTTCTGACGGTCGATAACATCTCGCTCTCTTTCGGCGGCGTGAAGGCGCTAACCAATATCTCCTTCAACATCCTCGAGCATGAGATCCGCGCCATCATCGGGCCGAACGGCGCCGGCAAGACCTCGATGCTGAACGTCATCAACGGCTTCTATCACCCGCAGGAAGGCACGATCACCTACAAGGGCAATGTGCGCAGCGCCATGCGCCCGCACATGGCGGCAGCGCAAGGCATCGCGCGAACCTTCCAGAACGTCGCGCTCTTCAAAGGCATGTCGACGCTGGACAACATCATGACCGGGCGGCTTCTGAAGATGCACAACGTGCGGGCGCCGGAGACCGGGGTCTGGGGACTGGATCATGTCCTCTCCTGGGGTGCCGGCGCCTTGGACTTCGTGACCCAGTGCCTCTATTGGGGACCGAACGAGAAGGAAGAGATCCGTCAGCGCAGCTATTGCGAAGAGATCATCGACTTCCTTGAGATCCAGGACATCCGCAAGACACCGGTGGGGCGTCTGCCCTATGGGCTGCAGAAGCGCGTGGAGCTGGCGCGCGCGCTGGCGATGGAGCCGGAATTGCTGCTGCTGGACGAACCCATGGCCGGCATGAACGTGGAGGAGAAGGAGGACATGTCCCGCTTCGTCCTCGACGTGAATGACGAGTTCGGTACCACCATTGCACTGATCGAGCACGACATGGGCGTGGTCATGGACATCTCCGACCGGGTGGTGGTGCTGGACTATGGGCGCAAGCTGGCGGATGGCACGCCGGATGAGGTGCGCAGCGATCAGGGCGTCATCGACGCCTATCTTGGCGTGGCGCACTAGGGGGTGCAGCGATGAACACACGTAAAATTACCATCGGTGTGGTCTCCGGCCTGGCCGCAATTCCCATCGTCGGCTTCTTCCTGCAGGGCTTGTCCAAGATCGATTCGTCGATCTTCTTCGCCTGGGACTTTTATGCCGAGGTGGTGGTGAAGGGTCTGCTGCAGGGTGTGATGTATGCCCTGGTCGCCCTGGGTTTCGTCTTGATCTTCAAGGCCTCTTCCATCTTCAACTTCGCGCAGGGGGCCATGGTGCTCTTTGCGGCGCTGGCCATGGTCGGCTTCATGGAATGGGGGGTCCACTGGATCCTGGCCTTCGTCTTGGCCGGCGGTGTCATGGTGCTGGTGGCCTTCCTGATCGAACGGGTGGTGCTGCGGCCGATGGTGAATCAGCCGCACATCATTCTGTTCATGGCGACCATCGGCATCTTCTTTGTGCTGGACGGGGTCGGGCAGACGATCTGGGGCTCTAACGTTAAGGCTCTGGACATCGGCATCTCACGCCAGCCGATCATCGCCTTCCAGGGCACACTTCTGCCGAACGGCATGTACCTGGATCCGACCGAGATCGTCGCGGCCGTGGTCGGCGCGCTCATGGTGGCCCTGCTGGCGGTGCTGTTCCAATACACCAAGGTTGGACGCGCGCTGCGCGCGGTGGCCGACGATCACCAGGCAGCGCTTTCGGTCGGTATTCCGCTGAAGACCATCTGGGCCATCGTCTGGTCGGTGGCCGGCATCGTCGCCCTGGTCGCGGGCGTCATGTGGGGGTCCAGCCTGGGCGTGCAGTTCTCGCTTTCGCTGATCGCCCTCAAGGCGCTGCCGGTGCTGATCCTGGGCGGCTTCACCTCGATCCCCGGCGCCATCATCGGCGGCCTGATCGTGGGGGCGGGCGAGCAGGTGGGCGAGGTCTTCCTCGGTCCCCTGGTCGGCGGCGCCATCCAAGACTGGTTCGCCTACATGCTGGCCATGGTGTTCCTGCTGTTCCGGCCGCAGGGTCTCTTCGGCGAAAAGATCATCGAGAGGGTTTGACGCGTCATGTTCTATCGCGAGGCCGGGCAGTTCAAGGCCAGCTACGCCGCCGATCAGGCCATCTATCCGATCCGCCAGGACAAGCTCGGCATCCTGCTGATGCTGGCCTTTGCGGTTTTCGTGATCCCCTTCATCGCGCCGATCTACTGGCTGAATTCGATCCTGATCCCCTTCCTGATCTTCTCGCTGGCGGCCCTGGGGCTCAATATCCTGACCGGCTATTGCGGGCAGCTCAGCCTCGGCACCGGCGGTTTCATGGCCTGCGGGGCCTTCTTCAGCTACAAGCTGACGACGGCCTTTCCCGACGTGAACATCCTGATCGTCTTCCTGCTGGCCGGTCTCGGGACCGCCATGGTGGGCGTGCTCTTCGGTCTGCCGTCGCTGCGCATTAAGGGATTCTACCTGGCGGTCGCCACCCTGGCCGCACAGTTCTTCCTGATCTGGATGTTCAACAAGTTCGGTTGGTGGACCAATCACAGCCCCTCTGGCGTGATCTCGGCCCCGCCGCGCGAGATCTTCGGCAATGTTACCGTCACCGGTCCCTCCGCGCCGCCGGAATACAAGTACCTCTTTCTTTTGATCCTGGTGTCGCTCTTGGCGCTGGTCGCCAAGAACATGGTGCGCAGCCGCATCGGGCGGTCTTGGATGGCGATCCGCGATATGGACATTGCCGCCGAAATCATCGGCATCCGTCCGATGCTGGCCAAGCTTTCGGCCTTTGCCGTCAGCTCCTTCTTCATCGGCATCTCCGGTGCGCTCTGGGCCTTCACCTACTCCGGCTCGGTCGAGGCTCTGGCCTTTGAGATCAACCGCTCCTTCGAGGTGCTCTTCATGATCATCATCGGCGGGCTGGGTTCGGTCCTGGGATCCTTCCTGGGTGCTGCCTTCATCGTGCTGCTGCCGATCCTCTTGGACAACCTGCCGCCGCTGCTGGGCATACCGCTGTCTGTCGAGATGGTGGCGCACCTTAGGCTCATCATTTTCGGCGGGCTCATCATCTTCTTTCTGATCGTCGAGCCGGCCGGCCTGGCGCGGCTCTGGCAGATCGGCAAAGAGAAGCTTCGACTTTGGCCCTTCCCCTACTAAGGTAGGGCCTCAACGCATGCAGGGGTCAAAGGACGCCGAGACCTCATGCCAAGCAAGTGCCTTCGGCGTCGTGACGGGACAGTCATAAACAGGGGGCTGTTCCCGACCATGGGAGGATAAACACCGATGGGTCTTAAGTCCCTGCGCTTGGCGGCTGCCGCCCTCGCGCTTTCCGTCGCCGCCACGGCGACCCCGATGACCACGGCCGAGGCCGAGGGTGATCAGTTCATTCCGCTGTTGATCTATCGCACCGGTCCCTATGCCCCGAACGGCATTCCCTTGGCCGATGGCTTCGTCGACTACTTCAAGTACGTCAACTGGAAGGACGGCGGTGTCGGCGGCGTGCCGCTCTCTTGGGAAGAGTGCGAGACGCAGTACAACAACGACCGCGGCGTCGAGTGCTATGAGCGCTTGAAGAACAAGGGCGCCTCTGGGGCCACCGTCTTCAACCCCTATTCCACCGGCATCACCTATGCCCTGATCGGCCGCGCGACCGAGGACAAGATCCCGGTGCTCTCGATGGGTTACGGACGTGCCGATGCCTCTGACGGCTCGGTCTTCCCCTACGTCTACACTGCGCCCATCACCTACTGGGCCGGCGCCGACGTGATGGTGCAGTACGCCAAAGAGCAAGAGGGCGGCAGCCTGGAAGGCAAGACCATCGCGCTGGTCTATCACGACAGTGCCTACGGTAAAGAGCCGATCTCGACCCTTGAGCGTCTGGCCGAGGCGGAAGGCTATAAGCTGGAGCTCTTCCCGGTCGCCCATCCGGGTCTGGAACAGAAGGCCACCTGGCTGCGTATCGGGCGTCAAATCAAGCCCGACTATGTCTTCATGTGGGGCTGGGGCGTGATGAACTCGACCGCTGTCAAGGAGGCCGCCTCTGTTGGTTTCCCGATGGACAAGTTCATCGGCATCTGGTGGTCCGGTGCTGAGGCTGACGTGATCCCGGCCAAGGACGCGGCCAAGGGCTACAAGTCCTTGAACATCACCGGCGTCGGCACTGACTTCCCGATCATCCAAGACATGATGAAGATGCATGAGGAAGGCGAAGGCATTGGCGATAAGGCCAACATCGGCTCTGTGCTCTACAATCGTGCAGTGGTGAACGGCTTCCTCATCACCGAGGCAGTGCGGACCGCACAGGAGAAGTTCGGGCAGCGGCCCTTGAAGGGCGAAGAGGTTCAGTGGGGCTTTGACCACCTGACCATCACCGCCGATCGCATCAAGGAAGCTGGTATGGAAGGCCTGATGAGCCCGGTCTCTCTCAGCTGCGCCAACCATGAGGGTGGCGGTGCCGCCCTGGTGCAACAGTGGGATGGCGAGCAGTGGGTTGCCATCACCGGCTTTATCGATCCGAACCGCGATCTGCTCTGGCCGGAGTACGAGGCCTCTGCGGACCAGTATGCCAAGGAGAAGGGCATCACTCCGCTGAACTGCGATCAGAACCAGTAAAGCGCGTTAATGGCGAGGGAGGGCTGATCCTCCCTCGCCTCCCTACTTCCAAAGAGAAATGAGAACGGCGATGGCTGAGGCAGCTGAGGCGCTGAACGGGCAGGATGCGCTCTTGAGCGTGCAGAACATCGAGGTGATCTATGATCACGTCATCCTGGTTCTGAAGGGTGTCTCTCTCAACGTTCCGAGGAAGGGCATCGTGGCCTTACTGGGTGCCAATGGTGCCGGCAAGACCACCACCCTGAAAGCCATCTCCAACCTGCTGCGCGCTGAGCGTGGCGAGGTCACCAAGGGATTTATCCAGTTCGCCGGAGAGCGCATCGACCAGATGACGCCGCACGATCTGGTGCGCCGGGGCGTGATCCAGGTGATGGAGGGGCGGCACTGTTTCGAACACTTGACCGTCGAAGAGAACCTCTTGACGGGTGCCTACACCAGGCGCGACGGCCAGTCCGCGGTCAACAAGGACCTGGAGATGGTCTATCACTATTTCCCGCGGCTGAAGGAGCGCAAATCCAGCCTCGCCGGCTATACCTCCGGCGGTGAGCAGCAGATGTGCGCGATCGGCCGTGCGCTGATGAGCAAGCCCTCGATGATCTTGCTGGACGAGCCCTCCATGGGGCTGGCGCCGCAGCTGGTCGAGGTGATTTTCGAGACCGTGAAGCGCCTGAACGAGCAGGAAGAGGTGACCTTCCTGCTGGCCGAGCAGAACACCTCGGTGGCGCTGAAGTATGCCAACTACGGCTATATTCTGGAGAATGGCCGCGTGGTGATGGATGGCGAGGCCAGCGCGCTTTCGTCCAATGAGGACGTCAAGGAGTTCTACCTCGGGCTCTCGGCTTCGGGCCGCAAGAGCTATCGCGACGTCAAACACTATAAGCGCCGGAAGCGCTGGTTGGCTTAGAGACAGTCGGTGGGAATGTGCAGCGGGAGGCTCCAGGGATGACGGACCACTTCGACAGCTTGGAGACCCGCGACCAGGCCGCGCGCGAAGCTGCGCTTTTCGCGGCCCTGCCGACCCAGATCGCCTATGCCAAGGCACACGCCCCGGCCTTTGCCGAACGTCTGGCCGCGGTCGATCCGGCCAAGGTGACCGATCGTGCGGCCCTGGCCAAGCTGCCGCTGCTGCACAAGAGCGAGATTCTGGCGCTGCAGAGTGCCCAGCCGCCCTTCGGCGGCCTCTCGACCAAGGCACCGGGAGCGGTTGGGCGGATCTTCTCGTCTCCCGGGCCGATCTATGAGCTGGACGATCGCGAGAGCGACTATACCCGCTTCGCCCGTGCACTCTTCGCTGCCGGTTTCCGCGCTGGCATGCTGGTCCACAATACCTTCGCCTATCACCTGACTCCGGGGGGCTGGATGCTGGATTGGGGCGCGCGCACTCTGGGCTGCGGCGTGATCCCGGCCGGCATCGGGAACACCGAACAACAGCTGGCGGCCATTCAGCATCTGAAGCCCGCGGCCTTCGCCGGTACGCCGGACTTCTTGAAGATCCTCTTGGACAAAGCGAGCGAGAGTGGCCACGACCTCTCCTCCATTCGCCATGCCATGGTCTCCGGCGGTGCCCTCTTCCCCTCCTTGCGGGAGGAGTATCACGAGCGCGGCGTCTCCTGCTTCCAATGCTATGCCGTGGCAGAGGTGGGGCTCATTGCCTACGAGACGGCGGCGCTCGACGGTGGCGCCAATCCCGGCATGGTGCTGGATGAGGCCCTGATCCTGGAGATCGTGCGCCCCGGGACCGGCGATCCTGTGCCGGAGGGCGAGGTCGGCGAGGTGGTCATCACCTCTTTCAACAGCGCCTATCCCATGATCAGGATGGCCACCGGCGACCTCTCCGCGCTGATGAGCGAGCCCAGTCCTTGCGGTCGTACCAATCAGCGCATCAAGGGCTGGATGGGCCGCGCCGACCAGACCACCAAGATCAAGGGCATGTTCGTGCGGCCCGAGCAGATCGCCGCCGTGCTGGAACGCCATCCGGAGATTGCAAAGGGCCGCCTGGAGGTGACCCGCGTCGGCGAGCAGGATGCTATGACGCTGCGCTGTGAGTCGGAAAGCCAGGATCAGGACTTGGCAGCAGCGGTGGCAGACTCACTCGTTCAGGTGACCAAGTTGAAGGGCGGCGTCAATCTGCTGCCGCCCGGTACCCTGGCGAATGATGGCAAGGTGATTGATGACCAGCGGAAGTATGAGTGATTCTTGTGCAAGGTTTGGTCGTTGCGAAAGGACCAGCGAATCGAAAGGGATAGTATCGCGCGCGGTCATTTAACCGGTTGGTATCTGGAACAATCCTGCCTTCGGCGTTGCCTCTGTGCCTCTTGGAGGGTAGGATTTTGTCAGGGGACGAGCAGATAGGCTCGCGGCTTTGTCGGGGATGTAGAATGAAACGTGCATGGCTAGGTCTCGTCGGTGCAGCAGCCTTTGGCTTGATGTGCAGCGGCTCTGTGCAGGCAAGCGATCGGGTCGTCGTCACGACGTTGGATTGGCCTCCCTATACCGGTGCATCTCTGCCGCTGGATGGCGCGACGACCGAGGTTGTGCGACGCGTCTTTCAGGAAGCCGGTATGGAGGTCGATGTCGAGATCCTGCCCTGGAAGCGGGCCATTGCCATGGCCAAGAACGACGACGCAGCGGTGGCCTATTTTCCCGGATATCACTGCCGCCATGTCGAAGGCTTTGTTGCGTCCGAGCCGATCGGTACTGGTCCGCTGGGCTTCGCAGAGCATGTTGACAATCCCATTCAGTGGGAGAATGTCGATGATCTGGGTGAGCAGAAGCTGAAAATCGGCACCGTCCTGGGCTATGCCAACACCGACGAGTTTGACGAGAAGGCTGGAACCGGCTGGATCCGTGCTATTCCTGCCAACGATGATCTGACAAATCTCAAGAAGTTGTTACGGCAGAGAATTGATGCCGCGGTGATCGACAAGCTGGTGCTGTCTTATCTCTTGGCAACCGAGCCGGCGCTCAAGGACCAGACCGACAAGATCCGCTTTGATGAGCATCCCTTGGACGTGAAGACCCTCTATCTCTGCTTTACCAAGACAGATGAGGGCATGACCCTGCGCGACACCTTCAATCAGGCCTTGAAGAATGTCGACGTCGAAAAGGTTCTAACGGACTACTTCGAAAACCAGTTCTGATGTCCCGCCGATCAAGCGAGGCCGAGGTGCAGGAATCCTCGGTAGAAGCTGGCTCGACCCGGCGCCGGAAAGGCTGGCTTCAGTTCAAATCGGTTCAGGGCAAGTTCCTGGCCTATGTCGTGCCTCTGGTTCTGCTCTCCACTGTGGTGGTGTTCGGCTTTTTTGAGCTGAATGCGCGGCGCAATGCCGAGAACCAACTGCAGACCAAGCTTGAGAAGCTGGTCGACATCCAAAGCGCCGTCGTTGCCGATTCGCTTTGGAACGTGGCTGATGAACAGATCAAGCTGACCTTGGCAGCACTTCTTACCGACGAGGATGTCGTTGGCGCTGCCGTCTACGACGAACGCGATCTTCTGGTCGCCTCAGCGGGCGATATCGAGACGCTTGATCAGCAACCCTACTTCGCCGAGACCGAGATCATCTACAGCGCCGAGGGGGAAGAGCTGATCATCGGGCGCTTGTCGATTGCGCTGACGGATGCGCGGCTGGCGGCGCTTGCCGGCGATCGATTGGCGCTTGCCGTTGTGCTCGCCACGATTCTGCTGATCGCTGTTATCGGCGCTGCACTGGTGGCGAACAGGCAGACCATCGGCCGCCCCTTGGCTCTTCTGCTGGATTCGATCAATCGCGCTCAGTCTTCGGGGCCGCGCCAAGCGGTGGACTGGGAAAGCGACGACGAGATTGGCCGTGTGGTCAAGGCCTTCAACGAGATGCAAGAGCGCCAGGACGCCTACGAAACCAGGCTCCGCGCCTCGCGTGACGAGTTGGAGGTTCGCGTCGAAGAGCGGACCTCGGAACTGGCCGCGGCTGAGGCCAAGGCGCAAAGGGCGCGCGGTCTTCTGACGGATGCCATCGAGAGCATTTCTGAAGGCTTTGCCCTCTTCGACAAGGAAGACCACCTGGTGGTCGCGAACCGGCGCTATCGCGAAATCATGCTGGGCAATGGCTCTGCTGAACTTGGCGTTGGGACGCCCTTTTCCACCTTGGTCGAGCGCGCTGCCGCCACGGGGCGCTTTCCGAATTCCAAGGGCAAGGTTGAGGATTGGATCGAGCGGCAGATCGTGCGCCATCGCCGCGCCGCAGATCCCTTCATCCAGGAAATCACCGGCAATCACTGGCAACAGATTAGCAATCGGCGTACCGACCAGGGTGGTACCGTTGCCGTCCACTCTGACATTACCGAGATCAAGCGAATCTCCGATGAGCTGAAGCGCGCCAAGGATGCGGCCGAGGCGGCAAACGAGGCCAAGAGCGCCTTCCTGGCCACCATGAGCCACGAGATCCGGACACCGCTGAACGGCATCATCGGCATGTCCATGTTGCTCACCGGTACCGATCTCGATGCCGAGCAGAGGGAGTTTGCTACGACCATTGCGACGGCTGCCGATACGCTGTTGACGATCATCAACGACATTCTCGACTTCTCAAAGGTCGAAGCCGGCGCGCTGGAGCTGGAGCGCATGCCGATCGATCTGGCCGAAGCCTTTGAGGCCTCCATCGAGCTGGTGGCATCAAAAGCGACCGAGAAGGGAATAGAGTTGGCTTGCCGGATCGATCCAGAGGTGCCGGCCGGCATCCTTGGTGATCCCACTCGGCTCAAACAGATTCTTCTGAATTTGCTGAACAACGCAGTCAAATTTACCGACAAGGGCGAGGTCCTCTTGACCGTGTCCAGCATGGTCGAGGCTGAAACCTTAAAGCCTGGGGAATCGACACTTCTGACCGTTTCGGTCCAAGACTCAGGGATCGGTATTCCCGCCGATCGTATGAACCGGCTGTTCAAGTCATTCAGCCAGGTCGATGCCTCCACCACACGTCGCTACGGCGGGACCGGTCTGGGCCTGGTGATTACCAAACGCCTGGTCGAGTTGATGGGTGGAGAGATCTCGGTCACGAGTGAGGTCGGGCGTGGCACGACCTTCACCTTCACCCTACCGGGCGAGGTGGCGACCTTGCCCGATCGGGCCGCCCGACAGAAGCAAATCGCAGCGATCAAGGGGCGCCACGTTCTGGTCGTCGATGACAATCGAACCAATCGTCTGATCCTGAACGAAAAGCTCAGAAGTTGGGAGCTTCAGCCTCGCGCGACTGGAGAGCCCCGCGAGGCTCTGGAGTGGCTTGGCGGTGACGACACCTTCGATATCTGCATCATTGATTACAAGATGCCAGACATGTCTGGCTTTGAGTTGGCACGCCGGATCAGACAGCTGCGCCCGAGTAGGACGCCGCCGCTCATTCTCTTTTCATCGATTTCGTCGGTCGATCCTGAGTTCCGCGATGGCGTGGAGGAGATCGGATTCTCTGCCGTCCTGACCAAGCCTGCCAAGTCCGGTCACCTCTTGAACGCTCTGGCGAGCGCTTTGGGCAGCGAAACGGCGGTCTCCAGCGAACAGGATGTCGGTATTGTTAAAGCAACCGACGTCGACAGCCTATCGATCCTCTTGGTTGACGATAACATCATCAATCAGAAGGTCGCGAAGAAGATCCTGAAGCGTCTGGGATACAATTGCGACGTTGTAAGCAGTGGTGCCGAAGCAATCGATTCTTGTCTCTCGGCCGACTATGACGTGGTGCTGATGGACATAGAGATGCCTGAGATGGACGGAATAACGGCGGCGGGCCTCATCCACGAGAAGATCGATCGTGGTGAATGGCCTTACATCGTCGCGCTCACCGCCAACGCGATGGCCTCAGAGCGAGAGCGCTATTTGGAGGCCGGAATGGACGACTATTTGAGCAAGCCGATCGATGTTGATGCCCTGTCCGAGAGCTTACGGGCAGCTGCGGGCTTCCGTTCTCGTCAACCTGAGGCCTCCCACAGCGGTTCTAAAAACAACAAGGGCGCAGCGCGTGATTCATGAGTATGGCTGGCATTGATCTCTCTGCATTGAGGCGGCTCTTGGAGGTGATTGGCGGAGACCTAGAGGACCTGGAAGAGCTGATAGAGGACTACGCCGCCAATGCGCCGACCTTGGTGGCCCAAATGCAGGCGGCCGACGAGAATGGAGACCTCGGCGCTTTGCGGATTGCCGCGCATAGCTTGAAATCCAACGCACAAGACCTCGGTGCCATCCATCTCTCAGAGCTTTGCGCGTCTCTGGAGCAACAGTGCAAAGAGGGTTCGGTCTCAGAGCCCGGTTCAGCGATTGCAACGATCGCAACAGAGGAAGCGCTTGCTCGCGAAGCCTTGAGCCAGGTGAAGGTCGAAGACCTTGGACTCGAGTAATCCAGAGGCTTCTGAGATCTCGATGACGGAGGGGGCCTCCGTCCTGGTGGTCGATGACAACTCCACCAATCGCTTGAAGATGCGCATGGCCGTGCGCAATCTCGGCCACAAGGCCGAGGTTGCCAAGGACGGGATCGCGGCGCTGGAGGCCCTGCGGACCAAGCCTTTCGACGCGGTCCTTCTCGATATCTTGATGCCCGGCCTTGATGGTTTCGATGTCTTACGCGAACTGAAGGCGGACTCCTCGCTGCGCGACATTCCGGTGATCGTGATCTCGGCGCTGGATGATGAGACAGAGAGCGTCGTCAAGGCGATCGAGCTGGGCGCGGAAGACTTTCTGCCCAAGGACTTCGACCCGGTTCTGCTCAATGCACGGCTGGGTGCCTCTCTCACAAAGAAGCGCTACCGTGATCAGGAACGGGAGTACTTTCGGCGGGTCGAGCAGCTGACCGAAGCCGCCGAAGTGGTCGAGTCCGGCCGCTTCTCTCCTGAGAACCTGGAGCTGGACCAGCTCGCACGCAGGGACGATGCGCTCGGGCGCCTGGCTGCCGTCTTTCGCGGCATGGCGGAAGAAATCTACGACCGGGAGCTCCGCCTCCGCCGCGCCGTGCAGATGTTGCAGGGCAGTCTGCTTGTTATCGCTGTCGGTGTGGTCTGGGGTCTCACTCCCGCCCTGTCACGTATGGCCTCCGGTCTTGGCTCCAACCCCTTGGGCTTGGCGCTTTGGGTCAATGGTATCGCTGCCGTAATCTGCTTGGCCATCGCCGCCTATCGCGGCCGCCTGCCCAAGCTGGGTTGGAAGGATCTGCGTTTCTTTCTGGCTTGGGCCGTCATCGCCGGTGTGTTTCAGCGTTTGACGACTTTCTGGGTGACGGAGCATGTGGAGGCGGCCGTCTTGTCGCTCATCGTCACGCTGCAAGGCTTCATGGTCTTTGCCTTCGCTGCGATGATGAAGCTGGAAAAGGCGACACCCAGACGATTGCTCGGCCTCTTGGTTGGCTTGATCGGCGTTGCCGCTGTGCTCTACACGCGCTTTGAGGTCGATGGCCGTTCCGATGATCTCTGGCTCTTCATCGCGTTGCTGCTGCCCTTCTTCTTTGCTGTCGAGGGTATCTTGCTGGCCTCGCAGCGGCCGGAGCATGTCGATCTTTTCGCCTCCGTCGGCATCATGATGCTCTTGTCGGCATTCCTCTTGGCCCCCATGGCGATCTATACCGGCGATCTGCTTCCCTTGGGGCCTGGCATCACGCGACTGGAGATCCTGGTGCTTTTGATGGGGATCGGCGGCGCCTCGTCGATCTTGCTGTGCTTCCACCTCATCAACACCTCCGGTGCCGTCTTTGCCAGCCAAAGCGCCTATGCCATGACCATTGCCGGCATTGTCTGGGGCATGCTGCTCTTGAACGAGCAGCTCTCTGCCGTCGCCTGGGCCGCAGTCGTCTTCATTCTGATCGGGCTCTATCTGGTCGAGCCCAATCCCAGCGACGACGAGATCATCCTAAAGCGGGATTTTGCCAGTAAGGGGCAGGAAGGCTCCGGCGAAGGCGAGCGCCGCTAGGCAATCGCTAGAAGGAAAGAGTCGCATGGGCAGGAGGCGCCTCCCGCCCACGCTCTCATCTAACAATCCCCTGGTCTAACAATCCCCTGGTCTAACAATCCAAGGTGTTCTTGCGCTCCCACATAGTGATGGAGCTGGAGTAGTCATCCCACTCTTGCCGCTTCAGTTTTGCGTAGGCCTGGCACAGCGGCCCGCCCAAGGACTGCCGCATGACTTTGCTGCGCGCGAAGGTTTGGATTGCGTCCGAGAGGTTCAAGGGCAGCCTCTTCAAACCCTTCACTTTGCGGCCTTTGCCATACATGTTGATGTCCAGGCGCTGGCCCGGATCGCGCTGATTGGCGACACCGTCGAGGCCGGCCGCCAGGACAGCGGCTTGCATCAGATAGGGATTGGAGGCGCCGTCCATCAGGCGCAGCTCGAAGCGGCCGGCTTCCGGAATCCGCACCATGTGCGTGCGATTGTTGCCGCCGTAAGAGACCGCGTTCGGTGCCCAGCTGGCGCCTGACTGGGTGCGTGGCGCGTTGATGCGCTTATAGGAATTGACCGTGGGATTAAAGATCGCGGCCAGCGCCGGGGCGGAATGAATGATGCCGCCAAGAAACATATAGGCCAGGTTCGAGAGACCCAACTCGCCGTCCGGATCATCGAAGAGATTGGTCGTCCCCTCGCTGTCCCAGACCGAAACATGGGCATGGCAGCCGTTCCCGGTTAGATGGCCAAAGGGTTTTGGCATGAAGGTCGCGCGCATCTCGTGCTCTTCGGCGAGTGCCTTCACCATGTACTTGAAGAAGACGTGACGATCGGCCGTCTTCAGGCAGTCATCGTACTCCCAGTTCATTTCGAACTGGCCATTCGCGTCCTCGTGATCGTTCTGGTAAGGCCGCCAGCCCAGCTCCAGCATGGCATCGCAAATCGCGGTGATCACGTCATAGCGCCGCATCAGCGCCGACTGGTCATAGCAGGGCTTGGTCTGCGTATCGCGCACATCGGAAAGCGCGGTTCCTTCCAGATTGGTCAGGAAAAACTCGCACTCGACTCCGGTCTTCATGCGCATGCCCTGCTCTGCAGCAAGGGCGATCTGTCGCTTGAGAGCGACGCGCGGGCTGGCTTCGACCTCTTGGCCATCCATCCAGAGATCGGCGGCCAGCCAGCCGACCTCGGGCTTCCAAGGCAGCTGAATCAAGCTCTCGGGATCGGGCTTGCCGAACATGTCCGGGTCGGCCGGGGTCATGTCCAACCAGGTCGCGAAGCCGGCAAATCCGGCCCCGGTTTCCTGCATCGCGCCGATCGCCGCTGCAGGCACCAGCTTGGCGCGCAATGCGCCGAAGAGATCGACGAAGGAGATCAGGAAGTACTTGATTCCCCGCTCTTGCGCCACGCTCGCCAGATCAATCGTCATCCCAGTTCTCTCCCGTTTCGCTTGTCTTTAGAAGGTGCCTTGCCCCGGAACCCAGTCCGTGCCGGCCAGAGGAACGCGTGCCATGGCGGCTGCCTCGACGGTCAGCGCCACCAGGTCTTCGGGCTCCAGGTTGCGCACGTCGCTCTTGCCGTTGGCTCTGGCTATTGTCTGGCATTCTAAGGTCATGACGGCAAGCAGATTGGCCAGCCGCCGCCCGGCTGCGACCGGGTCCAGGCGCTGCGCCAGCTCCGGCTCCTGCGTGGTGATCCCAGCGGGGTCCATCCCCTCGTGCCAGTCGTCATAGCAGCCAGCGGTGGAGCCCAGCGCCTGATAGTCCTCCTCCCAGCGTGGGTCGTTGTCACCCAGTGCCACCAAGGCGGCGGTGCCGATGGAAACCGCGTCCGCACCCAGCGCCAGGCACTTGGCAACGTCCGCTCCATTGCGAATTCCGCCCGAGACGATGAGTTGCACCTTCCTGTGCATGTCGGCGTCGATCAGGGCCTGAACGGCCGGGCGGATTGCTGCCAGGGTCGGGATCCCGACATGCTCGATGAAGACCTCTTGGGTCGCGGCCGTGCCGCCCTGCATGCCGTCCAGCACCACCACGTCGGCCCCGGCCTTGATCGAGAGGGCGGTGTCGAAGTAAGGCCGGGAGGCACCGATCTTGCAGTAGATCGGCACCTGCCAACCGGTGATCTCGCGTAGCTCGTGGATCTTGATCTCCAGGTCGTCGGGGCCGGTCCAGTCCGGATGACGACAGGCGGAGCGTTGATCCACGCCTTCCGGCAAAGTGCGCATCTCGGCCACCCGCTCATTGATCTTCTGACCCAGAAGCATGCCGCCGCCGCCGGGCTTGGCGCCCTGGCCGACCACCACCTCGATGGCGTCGGCCTTGCGCAGATCGTCGGGGTTCATGCCGTAGCGCGAGGGCAGGTACTGATAGACCAGCTGGGTCGAATGCCCCCGCTCTTCCGGCGTCATGCCGCCGTCGCCGGTGGTGGTGGAGGTGCCCATGGTCGAGGCGCCGCGGCCCAGTGCCTCCTTGGCCTGGCCCGAGAGCGAGCCGAAGGACATGCCGGCAATGGTGATCGGGATCTTTAGTTCGATCGGTTTCTGGGCGAAGCGATCGCCCAGGGTGACGGCCGTGTTGCAGGCCTCGCGATAGCCTTCCAGGGGATAGCGCGACATGGAGGCGCCGAGGAACAGCAGGTCGTCGAAGTGCGGCATGGGCCGCTTGGCCCCGCCGCCACGGATGTCATAGACGCCGGTGGCCGCCGCCCGTCTGATCTCAGACAAGGCATAGGCGTCGAAGATGGAGGAGGCGCGCGGATGGGTGCGTGGGGTCTTGGGGCGCTGGCTCATCGGATCAATAGGTCCCCAGATTGTCGATCTTGAAGTTGTAGAGATTGCGGGCAGAGCCGTAGCGACGGAAATCGCGTGGATTGGCCGAGACCTTGGCCCGCTCCAAGAGGCGGCCAAGCTTGTCCAGATGGTGGGCCGTCATCTCTTTCTCCTTGCAGTCCGCACCCAGGCTCTCGACCCGGCCGCGGACATAGAGCCGCGCCTCATAGAGGGAATCGCCCAGGCTGGGGCCGGCGTCGCCCAGCACAGCCAAAGCGCCGGCTTGGCCCATGAAGGCGCTCATGTGCCCGACCGAGCCGCCGACCACGATGTCGATGCCTTTCATCGAGATGCCGCAGCGTGACGAGGTATCGCCCTCGATCACCAGCAGCCCGCCGTGACCGGTGGCCCCGGCCGATTCCGAGGCATTGCCGGTGACCCTGACGGTCCCGCTCATCATGTTCTCGGCCAGTCCGACGCCGGCATGACCGCGCAGGATGACATCGGCCTCTTGGTTCATGCCGGCACAGTAGAAACCGACGTGCCCCTCGATGGTGACCTCGATGGGGGCCTTCAGGCCGGCCGCCACGGCATGCGCACCGCGTGGATTGCGCAAGAGGAAGCGGCGGGCATTGTCGTCCGCTGCGACCGCCTGCAGGCGCTGATTGGCCTCTCTGAGCGCGTTCTGGCTGAGGTCGATCTCGATCATGCTGGCTCTCTCCTCAGGCGCCCCAGGCATAGATACGGCCCGGCTGTGGTTCCCAGATCTCCGCTTGCTCGGCACCCGGCAGCGGGGCGATGGCGCGATATTCGGTGGCCATGGCGACCCAGTCGTCGGTCTCGGCCAGGACGGCATGCTTGCAGGCGATGGGATCGCGCAGCACGGCAAAGCCCTCTTTGGTGCCGATGGCAAAGGTGTAGAAACCATCCAACTCGCCGATGCCACGCTCCAAGGCCTCTTCTAAGGAATCTCCCTCGGCCAAACGCCAGGCCAGATAGCCCGCAGCCACCTCGCTGTCGTTGTCGGTCTGGATGTCGACCCCCGCCTTCTTCAAGCGCGCACGCAGGCGATTGTGGTTGGAGAGCGATCCGTTGTGCACCAGGCAGAGATCACGACCCGTGGAGAAGGGATGGGAGTGCTCTGTGGTCACCGCGCTCTCGGTCGCCATGCGGGTGTGCCCAAGGCCGTGGCTGCCGCTCAGCCCCTCTAGGCCAAAGTGCTGCACCACATCGCGCGGATGGCCCTTCTCCTTAAAGATTTCGATGATCTCTCCGGCCGAAACCACCCGCAGCTCCGGGTGCTGCGCGGCGATCCAAGCCCGCAGCGCCTCCAGCGAGGCCCTAGCCGTGATGACGGCATGATTGCCGCGCTGCTCCAGGCCGACCTCGGGATCGACCGCTCCGGCGAGAGCCGTCTTGAGCGCCGGCCAGTCAAAGTCCGTTGCGCCATAGACCACCAGCTTCACCGTACCGGCCGTAGTCGTTGGCCGATAGAGCGCCACACCGGCCGAATCAGGGCCGCGATCACTCATCTCGACCAGCATGGTCGCCAGATGTGCGCCCAGGCTCTCTCGAAAGGCCGGTCGCTTGGCATAGAGCCCGACAATTCCGCACATGCCTTTGGTCCTCCGTTTCACTCCTTGCCGTCGAGAGGTAACGCAGGCGCAGCAGATTGGCAAGCAGAAGAAAGAAATTTTCCTGTGAAGAAGAAATCCGATCTCTTCTCACAAGGCTTTGACGACGGGCGGTGAGAGCTTCTCCTTGCCAGCTGCACCGGGCTTGTCGCAGCCTGCCGTGCCTCAATGGGTTAAGAGGAGCCGAAGATGCGAGCCTTTGCGGATATCTATGCCTTGGCGGCCGAGCACAAAGGTGGCGAGGCCGCGTTGGAGGCGCTGATTACGCGACCGGCCGACCCGGCCGCGCTGCGAACGCTGGGGGATGATCGCTGGCTGGCGGAGTTCTCCAAGCGGGTGTTCCAGGCTGGCTTCAACTGGTCGGTGATCGAAAAGAAGTGGCCGGGCTTCGAAGCGGCCTTTGAGGGCTTTCAGCCGAGCCGCTGGGCTTTGGCCTCGGACGAGGATCTGGATCGCCTGCTGCAAGACACGCGGATCGTGCGTCACGCCACCAAGATTCGCTCCGTCTTCGACAACGCAGTCTTCCTGACGAGCCTGGCCAAGGAAGAGGGACGGCCCGCGGGGCAGGTTTTTGCCGATTGGCCGGACAGCGACTTTGTCGGTCTGCTGGATCTCCTGAAGCGGCGCGGTAGCCGGCTTGGCGGGGGCACGGCGCAAATCACCCTGCGCTTTCTCGGCAAACCAGCCTTCGTCCTTTCCAAGGACGTGACGGCGGCCCTCATTCGTGAAGGTGTGATCGATAAGGCTGCAACCTCGAAGAGCGCGCTGGCCAAGGTTCAGGCTGCCTTCAACCGCTGGTCGGAAGAGAGCGGACGCTCCTTGAGCGAGATCTCTCAGGTGCTGGCCCGCAGCACCGGTTAGGCTGGGATAAGCGTATGCGGGAAGGGCCAAGATCTTCATGGTGCGTCGTTTTTGGGAAGGTGACAGGTCGATGAAGATTGTCGGACGGCGCAGCCGGGTGACTTGTCCCGAAGCGACAGCCTGCGCTATGTCATCACCCATCCGAAGGCGATGATCGTCAACGGAGATGCGAGAAGGAGACGGCTTCCTTGGGCATGACCGCAGGCGCCTATCCATCCTTGGTGCTCAATGCGGACTATCGTCCGCTCAGCTACTTTCCGCTGTCGCTCTGGGCTTGGCAGGACAGCGTGAAGGCCGTTTTCCTGGATCGCGTCAACATCCTGAACGAATATGACCGCGTGGTGCGCTCGCCCTCTTACGAGATGCGCTTGCCCTCGGTCATTGCGCTTAAGGAATATGTGCATCTGGACCGGCGGCCAGCCTTCACGCGCTTCAATGTCTTCCTGCGTGACAGCTTCCAGTGCCAGTACTGCGGTGACGATCTGCCGGCCGAGCATCTGACTTTCGACCATGTCATGCCACGCTCGCGCGGTGGCCGAACGACCTGGGACAACGTCATCACGGCCTGCCAGGGCTGCAATCTGGAAAAGGGCAATCGCACCCCTAGAGAAAGCGGGATGCTGCCGCTGCGGCCGGCGCGTCAGCCCTCGACCTACGAGCTGCAGGAGAACGGCCGGGCTTTTCCTCCAAACTACCTGCACAAGTCCTGGGGCGACTACCTCTACTGGGACAGCGAGCTGGAATCTTAGATCATGGACTCCCTAGGCTAAAGCCACTGACTGACGGAGCCCGGTGGAGCATGGCGGCGACGCGAGCCATACTTTTTTTGTATGGTGTGTGAATCAGTAGAAGTTCAACACAGCGGTGTCGCGCATTATCGTCTCGACGTTGTGGAGGCGAGCCCAATCGGCTTTTTCAGCATCGCTTGTATGGTTTGGCATCAGGTACTCGCCAAGATAGCGGGCCCGATCATAAGCGATCTTATTGGCCTGCAAACGCTCCGCGTTGTAGGCGGCTAAGCCTTCATCCAGGTTACGCGCAACCGAAAGACAGTTTGCGAGTGAGACCGCATCCTCTGCTGCTTTGGTAACCCCGGCGCCGATGTGAGGGCGCGCTGTGAAGGGCGCGTCTCCGAGCAAGGCGACCCGATCAGACACCATAGATGGCGAGGCAAGATCATAGATTGGTGTAAAAAAGGGCGCCTTCACGTGATCGAGAAGGTCCGCAAACTGTGGGGCGAGTGTGCTGCGCACATCGTCTCGAAGCTGCTGTATCAAGTCGCGGCGGACCAGCGGTGGCGGAATCGAGAGATCATGGGTATGGCCGCTCTCATCGGTCAGCATGCTTGAGAGGCGTGTGGGATCGACCACGCGATACCAGACCCAGTTGTAGCGCCGATGACCCACCCTTAAGTCATCATTGGTGCCGGCGATTGGGTAGCCCAGAGCCTCGCCGCCCCCGGGGGGCAGACAAAAGCCGAAGTGGTTGAAAGCGGAGTCGATCAGGTCTTGCGATAGGTCGGCTTCGCTCGCCATACCGCGCCAGATAACGTAACCCGCGTAGCTTGGTTGCACCTCCGGAAAGATCTGATTGCGGACGCATGACCGGAACCCGTCGGCGCCGACAAGCAGATCTGCTTCGACCGTGAGACCATTCTTGAAGAAGGCGCGAACACCGTCTGCCGTCATCTCGAACCGATCGAGCCAATGGCCAAGGTGATATCGTCCATCCTGGATGGTCGCTCTGGTGAGATTCTGTAACCTGTCCCAAGAGGTTACGACTTGTGGGAAATCAACTGCATGTGTGACCTTGCCGGCCCGGTCAAAGGCAACGCGCTTCTCGATACCAACACCGATGTTTTCGGTGCTTGCGCCTGCAGCCTCCAGCGCATTGACCAGCGGCTGGTGGGTAACAATCCCAGCGCCCCGGCCCGTAAGGGCGGTTTCTGCCCGCTCATAGATCTCGACATCCCAGCCTCTTCTATGGAGAAGCGCAGCAGCGAAGAGCCCCCCGATGCTCCCCCCAACAACTATCGCACGGCCTTCCATCGTCTACTCCGTTCAAAGCAGCTGCACGCGACGTGGGTCTTCCACAATGACATCCGTCATCTGCAGTAGGTAGGGCTGGCGCTCGAACCCATCCAGAACACATTGCTCAGATGCAAGGATTGAATCACGTCCTGCGAAATGTCGACCAACGCGGTCTGCGTCATAACAACCTTCCGATCATAAGGGTAACGCAGAAAAACGCCCGCGTCTTGCAACTGTTTTTGAGTGCATCACCCTGTTTGCTGAGATTCTCTCTCAGCCATCCACGTAACCTCCAGATTCTGTCTTCAAAGAACCATGTCTTCCAAACATTCCCGGCCAGCTTTGTTCCCATTTTACGATTGAAGCTCAACAAGATGGGGATGAGAAGGATGAGTGGGAGAGAACGTCAGACCAGTGAGGACCGTGTGGCGGCTGCCGATCGTGAGGGTAAGGCCGCCCTGCGGGTTGAGATCCTGGCAGCGCAGGAAGCGCTCCGGCTGGCCTTTCAGAGTGGCGATACGGAGACCATCAGGCGCCTCGTCTCGCCCGACCACTTCGACGTGACCGAGTTCGAGGAGTCGCGTAAGCCGGTGTGGAAACGCATCGCCGAGAGTTCGCTGGAGAACTTCAGAAGCGATATCGTATCCTACAACGCGGTCGAAGAACTGGCGCCGGGATTGGTGCTGCAGCGCTTCGAGGCCAGGATCGAGGGGCAGTATCGCGGACAAGCGCTCCCCTCGCGGATCGCGGTGACCATGATCTGGCGGCGCGAAGAGGGCGAATGGCGGCAACTCTTCTACCAGCACACACCGATGGTAGACCAGGTCGAGGCTCTGGAAGCAGCGTAACGCTCGATTGAGAACGAGCCTTTGCTGCGTCGTCCTAGAGAGAATCGCGATCGGGTGGCTTCGCCCGATCGCGACCAGCGCTAATCCTCGTTGCGCTTGGCGATGAAGATCTGACCGCCGTTCCGACGGGATTCGTCGACCTGGGCCTTGACCGACTGGAAGCCGCTGAGATCGCGGCCCTTCAGCTTCTCGCCGGGTAGCAGCTTGACGCTCAGCGGGTTGACCTGGCGTCCGCTCTTCAAGACTTCGTAGTGCAGGTGCGGGCCGGTCGAACGGCCGGTGGTGCCAACATAGCCGATGACCTGTCCCTGACGGACCTTCTTGCCGGAGCGCATGCCCTTGGCAAAGCGGGTCATGTGGGCATAGGCGGTGGAATAGCCGCGGCCGTGCTTGATGCGGATGTAGCGACCATAGCCGCCGTTCCACTTGGCCACCTGAACCGTGCCGTCACCGGCAGCGTAGATTGGTGTGCCGCGCGGGGCCGCAAAGTCGATGCCCTTATGCATCTTTGAGTAGCCCAGGATCGGATGGCGGCGCATACCGTAGCGCGACGAGATGCGCGCACCGTCGACCGGTGTGCGCAGCAATGCTTTGCGCACCGATTCGCCCTTGCTGTTGAAGAAGTCGGCGCGGCCGCTCTTCGGTGTGAAGCGATAGATCTCCTTGCGCTTGCCGCGCAGCACCAGGGCGCCATAGACCACCTCGCCGGTGTAGGCGATCTCGCCCTCGTCATTAACGAAAGCCTCAAAGGCCAGCTCGAAGCGGTCGCCGGCTTTCAGGTCGCGCTGAAAGTCGACGTCATAGCTGAAACCCTTGACCAGGCGGGCTAGATGTTTATGCGGCACGCCGGCCCGCTTGCCTGCACCGAAGAAGCTGCCGTTGATCACGCCTTGGCGATAGACCAGTTGGCGGGTCACCGGACGCTCGATGCTGGACGCGCTAAAGCCCTTGTCGCTGCGGGTCACGATGTGGTCAGCCATGGCCGAGGGGCTCAAGGTCATGGAGACCAGCTTGTGCTGCGATTGACCCAGGGCGCCTTCCAGGCTCGGAACCAGAGAGAGCTCTATGCTGTGTCCCGCCTGAAGTTTGCGGCTGTCGAAGACCTTGCCCAGCGCCTTGGCAGCGGCACTCGCCTCCTCCTCGGAGACGCCCTTGGCCAGCAGCAGGCTAACTAGGCTCTCGCCCTTGCGCACCTTGCCTTCCCAGGCCGAGAAGATGGGCTGTGATTCTGCATCCAGGCCCTCCTCTGCGGCGCCGGCGGAGAGGCTGAAGTGCCGTGCGGGGATGTGGCTTTCCATGTCTCCGCTTACTTGACTGAAGACCGCCGGCAAGGCTTGCGCCGGGTCCATCAGCTCTAGGGGGAGGTCAAGGTCACCGCCCGAGGCGCTAACGTGCTTGCTAAAACGCGCCTCTTCGCGCTCAAGATCCTCGGCAATCAGCAGATAGCCGTCATCGGCCTCGCTCTCCGGCTGTGTC